>NVXV01000002.1 GCA_002734085.1 Fluviicola sp.
TATAAACTAAATCGCAGGTACTTTGGTGAGAAGGTTTTCGATAGATTAACGTTAGCCGTTGCTAAATCCTACTGGTAACATTTGGGGGAATCAAAAAAAAATTCATAAATTTTCTTTTTTCGTATTTATCCGATCTTTCCAGTTTTGTTCTCGATTTAAAAAAGATTCGAATTTATCATGTAAAGAAATATCAAACTTTAACAGCTCATCTGTTTTAGGATGTTCAAATGTTAACGATGTAGCTGTTAAAAACAAGCCTTTATGTTTTAAAATATTATCGGCTACTCCATATAACCTATCACCGACAATAGGAAAACCTAAACTTGATAAATGAATTCTAATTTGATGTTTCCTACCTGTTACGGGACTTAACTTAATAAGTGACACGAATTCGTTTTTAACTGAATCAACGACTCGCAGTGATTGATAAAGTGTTTTTGCCATTTTTGCCTGAACTACTGTGTTTATTTCACCCGAACCTTCAAGTTTCCCTTGAACAATAGCATGATAGCTTTTATGAATTTGTCTATTTTCAAACATTTCTCCTATTTTTATCCTTGAAGAATAAGTCTTTGCCACTATAACCAGCCCCGAAGTCTGACTATCTAAACGGTGCGTAGTTAAAGGAGTTGGAAGTTTATCTTTTGCTCTACTCGTCTTGAGATTTGGTTGTAGTGCATTTTGAAGTGTTTTAAACTTATTTCCAGAGACAATTAAACCTGCAGGCTTAACTACAATCGCTATCTCATCATCTTCAAAAATAACCTCAAGCTCTATTGGAAAAGTTTTATTTGAACTAACATTTAGTTGCAGCAACTCTATTTTGTCGTCGTTCTTAACATAATAAGCGCTACTGGCAAAGGCACCATTGAGGAGAATTTGTTTTCTTTTAAAGGCTTTTTTAATTCCTTTTCGCGTTGAAATAATATCAAACTTACCCACTAAATAGTCATAAATCCTTGTTTTATCATCTGTGACTCCACTGACAATGTGTTTTTCAAGTACTATTTTGTTTTCCTCTTTCATTTCACCTCAAAAGTAATTGAAGAAATATACTTCTGCACATCTATAGCGACTTTTCAACAAATTGATAAATTGATTTTTATTAAATGAGAATACCGTTAACTTTGCAATTGAAAACAATAATTATAATGTTAACGATCGATCCAAAAGAAATTCCGGTTCCAAAATTACATCATTATTTGTTGGGTGCTGTAGGTCCTAGACCAATAGCATTTGCTTCTACAATTGATGAAAATGGCACACCTAATCTTGCGCCCTTCAGTTTTTTCAATGTGTTTAGTGCAAACCCTCCGATCATGGTTTTTTCTCCAGCAAGAAGTGGACGTACCAATACAACAAAAGACACGTATGAGAATGTGAAAAAAGTTCCTGAATGTGTTATAAACATTGTGAATTACGAAATCGTCGAACAAATGAGTTTAAGTTCTTCTCCCTATGAGAAAGACGTGAACGAATTTGTAAAAAGTGGATTAACTCCGATCAAATCAGATCTTGTAAAACCTTTTCGCGTTAAAGAATCACCCGTTCAGTTTGAATGTAAAGTTATTGAAGTAAAAGAGCTTGGTCAAGACGGGGGAGCAGGAAACTTAGTTATTTGTGAAGTAGTCAAAATTCACATCAATGAAGATGTGTTAGACGAAAATAAAATGATAGATCAACAAAAAATTGATTTAGTTGCTCGTATGGGTGGAAACTGGTATTGTAGAGCAGACAAAAACTCAATGTTTGAGGTTATGAAACCAATTATAACCATCGGAATTGGTTTCGATCAAATACCTGCCGACATTAAAAATAGTACTATACTTTCTGGAAACGATTTGGGCAAACTCGGCGGAGTTCAAGAGCTTCCAAACGAGACGGAAGTTAATGAACACAAATTGATTGAGTTATCAGATCTTTTTGTAACTTTAGAAGACGAACCTGCAAAATTAGAGCAGGAATTACATAAATTAGCAAAAACGCTTTTAGCAGAAGACAAGGTTGAAGAAGCTTGGAAAACGCTTTTGGCATTTAATAATCAATAAAAAACAACAACAATATGTTTACCATTTCTGGAATTCTTAAAGTAAAAAATGACACGCAAGTCATCTCTGACAAATTCAAAAAAAGAGAATTTGTTGTTACAGATGCATCTGGGAACTACCCACAAGATATTTTATTTCAATTGACACAAGATCGTACAGATTTATTAGAAGAAATGAATGTGAATGATGTAGTGAATGTTACTTTCAATATTCGTGGTCGTGAATGGACAAGTCCAAAAGGAGAAGTGAAATACTTCAACTCATTAGACGTTTGGAAAATTGAAAAATCTCAAGGTGGTGGAAACCCAACTCCTCCAGATATTGAACCGGCTTCATCTGACAACGCTGAAACATTAGTTGAAGAAGGTGACGATGATTTACCTTTCTAAAAAAAAAACAGTTTCCTGTAAGGGCGTACGGCCGTACGCCCTTACAGGAAACCGTTTTTTTATACCTAATCAATCATAAATCAAGTATTTCTTGCGTATCAAGCGAAATGCTTTTAAGTCATCTTCCCATGAAGCCCTGATTTCTGATTCACTTAATCCTTTTTCAATTTGCTTTCTTAGCTCATTGGTTCCTGCCAACAAATCAAACCATCCATTCTTTGTTATAAAAAAGTCATTTCGATCTACATCATTATATGATTCTATTAGCCATTCAAGATTTAGTTTACCATTTTCTATATTGATTTCAGATAAATCTTTTCCAAAGCATTTTTTATCTTCGAGTTTTGGATGCTTAGCTCCATAGCTTGGTTTAGGCGTAAATTCAAAATTATATTTATCAGGGTATTTATCTAAATCTGGATGTCCAAATACTTCAAACGGAGTTTCTGTTCCGCGTCCGACACTCATTATTGTACCTTCAAACAAACATAGACTTGGGTACAGTGCAATCGATTGATCACTTCTCAGATTGGGAGAAGGTGCAATTGGGAGTGAATATGTTGAATCATGAGTGTAATTTTCACAGGTCACAATCTCTAATTCACAAACTAATTCATTCTTTAGCCACTTTTCACCGTTGATCATTTTGCCGTATTCTCCAATTGTCATTCCGTGAATAACTGGTATTGGATGCATTCCCACAAAAGATTCGTATCCTGACTTTCTTACAGGACCGTCTATTGACTGTCCGTTTGGATTCGGACGATCTAATATAATGACTTTTTTATTCGACTCTGCACATGCCTCCATTACATAGTGTAAAGTTGAGATATAGGTATAGAAACGAGCTCCGACATCCTGAACGTCGAAAATCACAATATCTATTCCTTCCAACTGATTTTTGGTAGGCTTTCTATTTGAACCGTAAAGAGAAAACAATGGAAGCCCAGTTTTTTGATCTTCTTTTGAATTTACTTTTTCCCCCGCGTCTGCGTCTCCACGAAAACCATGTTCTGGCGAGAAAACGGCTTTTACATCTACATTCAAAGCAATTAAAGTATCCACTAGATGCGTATCTCCCACTCTACTCGTTTGGTTTGCAACAATTGCCACAGATTTCCCTTCGATTAATTCGAGTATTTCATTTATTTTTTCTGCGCCAACACTTATTTGTACCGCAACTTCTTCACCGCTAGTATCAATTATTGAATCTGAATGAGTCGTATTAAAATCCAATTCTCTATTTTCTTCTGAACTTTGACAAGAAAGAAGGAAAAACAGAAAAAAACTTTTTAGGCAAAGACGCATTGTGTACATTAGCAAGCATTTTTAATTATACCGATTGTTATTTTAAATATCGTATTAACATTCTCCTTAAAATATACATCGGCATAATACTTTAAGTAAACATCTGTGCAATATTAAGTGGTTAAAAAGGTATCATTGTGAGCAAAGAATATTTCATAGCACGAAAAATATACAAAGGGAATAGCGAAGATAAGAAAGTTTCCCAACCTATCATTCGAATTTCGAAGGTTAGTATCGTTCTAGCTATGATAATAAATATCATCACAATTGCTGTTGTAACTGGTTTTCAAAACCAAGTAAAAGACAAAGTGACTGGTTTTGGTTCACATGCCACTATAATGAAAGCTGGAGAATCATCTACATTTGAATCATCTCCTATTCTCTATAGTGATTCATTGGTTGAAAAAGTCAAGTCCATTTCGAATATTAAAGCCATTCAAAAATTCGCTTACAAACCAGCCTTACTTCAATCCGAGCCTGATACGAATTGGTATAAAGTTAAGAGTATAGATACCTTTCAAGTCCAACAGGAGATTCATGGAGTCGTTGTGAAAGGAGTTGGAGCTGATTTTAATTGGAATTTTTTTAAAAAGCACTTAAAATCAGGAAGAATACCAAATGTAAAAGATGAAGAACCAAAGTCGGAAATAATTATTTCATCCAGAATTGCGAGGGATCTAAAACTTGAGGTCGGAGAAAAAGTAAGTACATTTTTCGTTAAATCAACTCCCGTAAAATTAAAATATGAAGTAGTTGGAATATTTGAAACTGGTCTGGAAGAATTCGATCGGCAAATTGTTTTAGGTGATATTAGAAGTGTTCAAAAACTAAATGACTGGGGAATTCAATCTTCCATTCGCGTAGCTGATACTGTTTCAAAATACGGAAACCTTGTTATTTATGCTGATGCACGAGGTGGAAATGGTAACTACCGATACGACTGGGGTGAAGGGTATGAGAACTCCAAAGGATTTGTTTACTGTCCTAGAAAAGATACGACAATTCGCTTAATCACTTCTGATTACTGGATGTTTATTGACGGTAAAGGAGAGAACAATGCAATCCCAGATACTTCTTATTTAAAAATTTCAGTTTCAGGAAATAAATATTTAAGCTGCTATCCGTCAAAAATAGAAATGGGTGAAATTCAGAGAAATTATCTCAATGAATCTGGGACAAAGTTTTCTATTGACATTAAAGGAGGTAAAACGATTACGTTTGAATACATTGATGGAGAAGGTAGCCACATGAAATATATTGGTGGATATGAAATATTAGTTGATGATTTCCAATCGCTAAATAAAATTACAGACAAACTAAAACGGGCAATCTATTTTCAAGACAACGACAATAGAGCTGAGCTACGCGTTAGGACAATAATTGAAGATGAAGGAGAAATCTTTTTATGGTTAGACTTTTTAGATCTAAATGTAATTATCATTCTCGTATTGATGATTCTAGTGAGTACTATCAATATGGGGTCGGGATTACTTGTACTTATAATTACAAAAACACAGCTCATTGGACTACTAAAAGCCGTAGGTGCGACCAACTGGACAATTCGAAAAATATTTCTTCATCAAGCTATCTTTATTATAGTGAAAGGAATGATCATTGGAAATATTATTGGTATTGGAATTTGTTTACTTCAAAAATATTTCACTTTAATTCCACTTAATCCTGAAGTCTACTACTTGAATGCCGTACCAATCGAGCTCAATTTTTGGTATATTCTATTCTTGAACTTGGGTACTTTAGCGCTATGTACAGCTGTATTAATTATTCCTTCATACGTAGTCACTAAAATTTCTCCGATTAAAGCGTTAAAGTTTGATTAATTCCGAAATCTAAAACAAAAAATTATTCTTTTCCACTTCGAACAAATCAATTCGTTGAACGTTTGTATCTTTGTGGTTAAATTTTTTCAGATTGAAAACAGTTTATATTACGCGTAGAGAACATTTTAATGCAGCCCACAAATTGTGGAGACCTGATTGGAGTGAAGAAAAGAATGACGAAGTATTTGGTAAGTGCAGCAATAAGAACTGGCACGGACATAACTTTTACATTTTCGTAACGGTGAAAGGAAAACCTTCTGACGATACGGGGTTTGTGATTAATCTTAAAGATTTAAGTAAAATCATGAAAGAGCATGTTGTAGAAGCTCTGGATCATAAAAACCTCAACTTAGACGTCCCTTTCATGGCTGGAATTTTAGCTTCAACTGAGAATTTGGCCATTAAGATATGGGAACAAATTGAAGAACCAATTAAAGAAGCTGGTGGTGAGTTGGTTAAAATAAAACTCGAAGAAACTGAAAATAATTATGTCGAATACTTTGGTGGAAATGAACCATTTTAGTTAAAAACAAAAAGATTTTGGAAGAAAATTTTAAATATAACGAAGAGATTACGGATCGTCTGAAAGACATATATAAAGATGTAATTAAAGATTTGGGTGAAGATCCAGAAAGAGAGGGGTTACTTAAAACACCTGAGCGCGTTGCCAAAGCAATGCAGTTTTTAACCAAAGGTTATAAACAAAATCCTGACGAAATTTTAAAAAGTGCTTTATTTCAAGAAGATTATTCGGAGATGGTAATCGTAAAAGACATTGAAGTATATTCTCAATGTGAACATCATATGTTGCCTTTCTTTGGTAAAGCACATGTTGCATACATTCCAAATGGCACAATTGTAGGGTTGAGTAAAATCCCAAGGGTTGTTGATGCTTATGCACGAAGATTGCAGGTACAAGAACGATTAACATTGGAAATACGCGATTGTATTCAAAGAACTATTAATCCAAAAGGAGTTGCTGTTGTGCTTGAGTGCAATCATATGTGCATGCAAATGCGAGGCGTTGAAAAACAAAATTCATCTACAACCTCATCTGCGTTTACTGGGTTATTCTTAAGAAATGATAGTACTCGTAAAGAGTTTATTGATTTAATTCAGGCTAAACTGCATTAAATTTTGGAGTTTCCAAGCTAGTTTTCCATCAATTATATCAGAATTGATTTTTTCTTGATTCGAGAATGAAGAGTCCAATTACAGTCATATAGAATTAATTATTTTCCTCCCTTTTTTCAGTTTTAGGTGGTGGATAAAAATGGACGTGCTCTATCTTACTTGCTTGAGACCAATAAAATATTGGAAAAGGAGGGTACCCTAGAGCAGCAAACAAGAGCAACCATTTCTCTGGGAGAATTGTATCGTAAGATTGGTAAAAAGGAGTCTGTAATACAAGTCCTTCGCAAGACATTGCCTAAAACTCAAATCCTTTCTTTACATATACTAATCAGATAACAATTGAAGCTTGGGTATATTCTCCAGATGGGTCTTTTCCATGGGTCAATCAAGGTGAAAGCGAATAGTTCTAAGACAACAAATGTTTGGATGTGGGAAGGCAATGCAGGTATATTTTATTAACGATGCGCAAACCTGGAAAAGCTTATCATTCCCAACCTTAGGGGCTGAATGGGCGCATATTGCTACAGTTGCAGATGCGAATGGAATGTATATTTATTATGATGGTCAGCTGGTTGCTGACAATGCAGATGGTGCTACGACTATTTTAGATAACGCGGGATCTCTATTGGATCTTGGACAAGATATAAGGTATCCCTCTGAGACATTAAATCGAAACTCTAATTCTTCATTTGACAATTTCCATGTATGGAGTTCTGCTAGAACAGCAGCAGAAAACCAAAATAATCTAGAGAATTGTATGACTGGAACAGAAACAGGACTAGAGTTATATATAGAATTCTCAGAGGGAACGGAAACACAAATTAGTTCAGTTCTAGGTTAATACACGACAATAGTGAATGCTTCAACAAAATTAACTAACGGTACCTCCATTAGAAATAATAGTAAATACAAACTACTAACTAATTAATACTAAAATATAATTCGAATAATCAAAATATTTATCATTTTTTTCTACTTTTACAACCACTAACACATACACAATTAAATATTTATGAAACTATTATCTACACTATCATTAATTGCTATACTAGCTTTTAACCTAAACAGCCAAACTTGTGGAATCATTTATGTAACTCCAACGGGGAATGGAACAGGAACTTCTGCAGATCCTTCCTCAATTGAAAGTGCACTTTCAACAGCTAATCCTAATGATGTGATATATTTAGGAATAGGAACATATTCTTTGGACAACCCTCTTAATCTTGTGGCCGGGATTACACTAGAGGGTGGTTTTGACCCAGCAAATAACTGGAGAAAAACAAGTCTTGCAGGTGCAACAACAATTAATCGAACAACACTCAATCCGGAGGGGCCTGCAAATGCTCCACGTCTTGTAGCTTTTTACGGTAATAATATAGTTAATATTAGACTTCAGGACCTCACTATTTCGACAGATCATGCAATAAATAATCAAACCTCAACATACGCTGTGCATCTGAACAATTGCTCAAATTATACTATAGCTCGATGTCAATTACTTCCTGGAGATGCAGGAATGGGTGCTGATGGCGCAAATGGATCCAATGGAATAAATGGTACCGCTGGTGCTAATGGACAGAATGGAAATAATGATAACGAAATCTCTGGCGGTGGCGGCGGTAATGGCGGATCTGGTGGTGGCACAACTAATGGTGGTGCTGGTGGTGCTGGTGGTTCAACTTCTGCTTTTAATGGTTCAGCTGGTGGTGCACCTTCAGGAATCTTCGGAGGCGGAGGCGGAGGTGGCGCTTCAGGCGGAGGTGAGGATCGCGATGGTGGTGTAGGTGGAAACGGTGGTGGCGCTTTAGGTGCTGGAGGAACCGCTGGTCAAGAGAGTGGTTGTAATAGTGGTATATCATGTGGCTCAAGTGAGTCTGGAAACAATGGACAAGTTGGTGCAAACGGTTCAAATGGCACGAATGGCTCAGCAGGTCCAACAGGAAGTCACGTAGGTGGATTTTGGATTCCAGGAACTGTAGCAGGTAATGGATCAAACGGAACTGGTGGTGCTGGCGGCGGTGGCGGCGGTGGCGGTGCAGGAGAAGGTGGCTTCTTTTGTGTTGATGGAAAAGGATCTGGCGGCGGTGGCGGTGCAGGAGGTGGTCAAGCTGGTACTGGAGGCACTGGAGGCCTCGGTGGTGGTTCAAGTTATGGACTTTACCTCGTTAATAATGGACTAAACGGTGTTATTCTCCAGTCACTCGCTAATGCAGGTAGTGCGGGCGCTGGTGGAAATGGTGGTCTCGGCGGAAATGGAGGCAACGGAGGTGCTGGTGGATTTGGTTCTACTTACACAGGGTCAGAAGTAGGTTGTGGTGGAAATGGCGGAAATGGTGGTGATGGTGGAAATGGTGGAAATGGTGGAAATGGTGCTCCTGGTGAAGCTATTAATGTTTATTTAAACTCTGGCGATCCGCTTTCTACAAGTGATGATGCGTTCAATCTGGCTGCCCAACCTGAAATTATTAAAGACAGCGTTATATGTGTAAATAAAACAATACAGTTTGAAAGCACAATACTACCTTCTGGAGTACCAGGCACTGGAGTTGGGGTAGCGAATTGGGATTTTGATGTTAACTCAAATGCTGCGAATCCAGCGACAGGTACAAATAATCCTGACACTACTATTTACAATACTGGCGGTAGATATACAATTAGTCAAGGTGCTGAAATCTATGAAGGATTTGTTCATGTAACTCCTGAACAAACTGTTGACGCTGGTATTGACCAGCTTTTATGCGACGCAAGTACAGGTACATTAGTAGGTACAAGTTCAGGTGTTGATGTTTCATGGATATCCTTAGGTGCAGCAACAATAGATAATGCAACAAGTTTAAATACAGGAGTACAAAATCTTCAACTGGGTGAAAATAAATTTGTGTTAGAAGCGAATGGGTGTTGTCCCGCAGTTCCCGATACAATTACACTTAATGTAGGGACTACAAACTCAGGTACTGATATACTTTCAGCATGTGATTCATATACGTGGATTGATGGTAATACCTACACATCAGATAATAACACTGCAACTTTTACATTGACAAATGTATTAGGTTGTGATTCAGTTGTGACACTAGATCTTACTATTAATTCTCCATCGACAGGTACAGATGTAATAAGCGCTTGTGACTCATACACATGGATCGACGGGAATACATATACAACGGATAACAACACAGCAACTTTTACGTTGACAAATACAGCAGGTTGCGACTCTTTAGTAACTTTAAACCTTACCATCAACCAACCTTCAATGGGTATTGATGTCATTACTGAGTGTGAAGAGTATACGTGGATTGATGGAAACACCTATACTTCATCTAACAATACTGCAACACATACACTCACAAACGCTGCTGGTTGCGATTCTTTAGTAACTTTAAACCTCACCATCAACCAACCTTCAATGGGTACTGATGTCATTACTGAGTGTGAAGAATATAAGTGGATTGATGGAAATACCTATACTTCATCTAACAATACTGCAACTTATACCCTGACAAATACTGTAGGTTGTGATTCAATAATTACATTAGACCTTACCATCAACAGTCCAGACGTAAGTGTAACCAATAATTCCCCTACACTTATCGCAAATGCGTCTTCAGGGACTTTTCAATGGGTAAGTTGTGATGAAAATTACAACCCAATTTTGGGTGAGACTGATCCTGCTTACACTGCTATTGGAAATGGAAATTATGCAGTTATAGTAACACAAAATGGATGCACAGATACATCGGCTTGTGAAACAGTCAATAATATTGGTCTTTCAAATGTGAATCAAAAAAACTTGAAAATTTTTCCAAACCCAACCAATAATTCAGTAACAATTAGCAATGATTTATTAATTCATTCAGTAAAGGTTATTGACTTTTCTGGAAGAGTTATTATAGAAAAAACAACGAATAAAAAAGAAGTAAAAATAGACTTGGGAGACCATTCTAAAGGAGTTTATACAATAGAAATCTTACTCTCAGATGGAGTTGTAATGAAAAAAGTAATGAAGCAATAAATTAAAATATAGGTGGCAGTAAGATTCTTAGTGTTTTTAAAAATACTAAGAACTCTGTCTCCCTTTTAACAAAGCTCCAATTACTGGCTCATTCTGGGTAAATACCTTATAGTTTAACTCCAACAAGACAGACATCATCTGTTTGAGGAGTGTGATTTTTCCAGTTTTCGAATTCTGTTTGCAAAATATTTTTTTGTTTCATCATTGACTTGTCACTGATTCGAGAGAGTAGATTGTGCAATTTTTTTGATTTATACTTTTTATTTTGATTTCCTCCCATTTGATCTTGAAATCCGTCAGACCCCAAGTACAGCATTGTCCCCTTATCGTAAGGTATGATGTTAGCAGAAAAAGTTCTTTGATTCTCTATTTGCCATCCGCCAATTGGATATCTACTGCCTCTAAATAATTCTATATTTTTATCACCATCAACAACAAGCAACTTTCTATTTGCCGATGAAAAATGCACTTTATTATTCTTTTCATCAATACATATAATGGATAAATCAATCCATGGATTATCAAAAGGGTTGGCTTCTTTACTGAAACTTTCAATAAATTTTTTGTCCACTTCCTGTAGGATTTTACTTACTCTCTTAATTCCCTTGTTCATGATAACATACTCAAATAAATTCAAGCCAAGAACGGAGAGTAGCGACGCTGAAATACCATGTCCGGTACAGTCCCCTACTACAAGATATTTTAGTCCATGTTTTATCCCTACCCAATAAAAATCTCCAGAAACGATATCTTTTGGCTCGAAAAAAACAAAATAATCATTCAACACTTTTTTTAAATGTCTTTCTTTAGGTAGTAATCCAAGCTGAACAATTTTTGCGCTTTCTAAACTTTTAATCAGGTCGTTTTCTTCGGTTACACTTATCATTGTTGATATTCTTTAATTCTTTCAGCAAAGAAAGAGTTTAAAGAACCAAACATTATTAAATGGAGGTTAATTCACTACCCCACATCCATTCATCACATAGAACCAGTTCATTAAAATGAAAAGACTAATGATTCAATCGTTATACACTTAAATAGTGCTTAACAGATTGATAAACTAAGCTTAACTCCAAAGTGATTTTACTTTAAAAATAATCAACTCAGTCAACAGTTATAAAAAATCATAAAATTAAATTTGAATCTTATCTCCATAACAAAGTAGAAACTCGAATTTGATTATATTTGTAGTATCAAATTTTAAAAAATATGGAAGAATATTTAGATGCGCAGTCGGAAACAGTTAATAGCCAAGCCAGAGTAAAAGAGTTCTTTACCGGTGTTTATACTTTTATGTTTATGGCTCTTTTCATCTCAGGTGCCGTTTCATACTATATGGCTAGTTCAGGATTATTTACTGAATGGTTCATTAATTACGAAACGCAAAGTATCAGTCCTGTTTTCTATGTTGTAATGTTTGCACCATTGGGTCTTGTCTTATTAATTCAGGCAAAATATCGCTCTTTCTCTATGGGAACACTGGTGGCTTTGTTTATTCTTTACTCAGCACTCGTAGGAGCTTCTTTATCTTCTATTTTCTTTGTCTATAGCATGGGAGATATTGCCTCCACGTTCTTTATCACTGGAGGTGCTTTTGCAGCGATGGCTATTCTGGGCTATACTACGTCCGTAGATTTATCTAAAATGGGAAGTCTACTCTACATGGCATTCATTGGAATTTTTATCGCAGCGATTGTCAACATGTTTTTAGGTAGTTCTTGGCTGGGTTATTTAATATCAATCATTGGAGTATTCGTATTCACAGGACTTACGGCCTGGGAAATGCAGAAATTAAAAGCTATTGCTCACGACCCTCAGTTCTCTGATGATGAAAGGAAAAAAATGAGCTTAATGGGCGGGTTAACGCTTTATATTCTATTTATCAATCTTTTCTTGTCTTTACTTCATCTTTTAGGAGGACGAGATTAATTTTTTTTATTTGGCATAGTTTTCGTAATATTGCTGACAATTATTCTAAAACTATTATTATGAAAAAGCACTTTTTATTTGTTGCCTTAGGATCACTTTTGATATTTACTTCTTGTAACAAAGAAGATTCTGACACTGTTGATCAAGACAAAATCTATGCATCTTATGTACTTGAATACAATTCAAATCAAGATGTAACCTTCGCTCGTTCCAACTTTCATTTTAGCAATGCCTTTGGTACAAAGTTAGAGCTTGTATCACCTGCTGAAATAACTGTTGATGGTGATATTATTCCTTTTAAACAAGCCTTGGCTTATTATGAAAAAGAATATAATGGAGTTAAAAATTCAGGTGATTTCAAATACGTTGATGTAGATGGTAATACTTTTAACAACACTGTTACAATGGTACCTTCGATTGATTTTGATGGTACGTTAGATACTATTTCTCGTTCTTCAAACTACATGTTAACATGGGTAGGTGATCCCGTTCAAACTGGTGAAGTTGTTACAGTAACGATTGATGGAGCTGGTGAAAATGATACTCAAATCTTCACTCAGACGGGTGTTGGTGCGACTGATATCAATCTTACACAAAATCAATTGCAGAACTTAGGATTAGAGAACGCTACTTTCTATATTAGAAGATCAAAAAACATGGATGCTCAGGAAGTAACTAGTGCTGGTGGTAAAGTTATCGCTCGATACGATGGTCAACCTAGTACAGTATACGTTGAACCATAGTTTAACAGATAAATTATTGATAGAGAAAGGCGTTCTTAATCGGACGCCTTTTTTATTGTTTCAAGAATTTGTTTTGTAGCTCCAACCCTACTCTTAATAAATGTTTTTGTCAATCCTTGGATATCTTCTGAATCGCTAAATTCTTTATACGCTTTTACGAACTCTACGTCGTTCATAATAGAATTCGCTATCCCTGCAGATATAAAATCAAATGCCTCTGGAAACTTTTTAAACTCTGGCCCAAAGATAACGGGCAAACCAAATACAGCGGGTTCTAATATATTGTGCAATCCTGTGCCAAATCCACCTCCAACATAGGCTATAGAACCATATTTATAAGCTTCTGCTAAAACTCCAATGCAATCCAGAATAATGACTTGAGTGTCATCTTGAGGCATGTTTTCTTCGGATAAATCGGTATACTTTTGATAGGGTACGCTCAATAATGCCTCTATTTCATCAATATGCCTTTTATTCACTTCATGAGGTGCTAGAATAACCTTCGAACTAATCGCATTATTATTAATTAATGGAATCAATAAAGCTTCATCATCAGTCCAGGAGCTACCAATTACCAATACTGGTTCATTCGAAAATCTCCATTTTTCGAAATATCTATTTTTCACATTGAATTCTAATCTATCTGCTACGCGATCATAACGTGTGTCACCTGCCACTACAGTATTATTGATGCCGTATCTCTCTAAAAGCACTTGGTTCTCTTCTCGCTGTAAAAACAAACAGTCAAAAGAATGTAGAGCTTCACGAAATTGCTTTCCATACCACTTAAAAAAACGTTGATTGGAGCGAAATAAAACACTTATACCATATAGTTTAGATCCGCTTTCTTTTGCTTTTCGGATAAAATTCAACCAAAATTCATACTTCACAAAAAAGGTAGACTTGGGTTGAAAGTGATCAATGAATCTCCTTGCATTACCGGGAGTATCCAATGGCAAGTAAGTAATAAAATCTGCAATTTTATCGTTCTTTTTTACCTCGTAACCAGAAGGACTAAAGAAAGTAACTAAAATAAAATCATTCGGAAATTCATTTTTCCAGCTTTCGATAACAGGTCTACCCTGTTCAAATTCGCCTAAAGAAGCACAGTGAAACCAAACGACATTTTGGTCTTTTACATCAGGCAAATGATTCCAGTACCCCCTTCTTCCAGCCACCCATCTACGCGCTTTTTCATTAAATAAAGCGGCAATATGAATGCCCATACCATAAAGCCGGATACCAAAATTGTACAACATATTAATCGAAATAATATTCCTTTGGTTGACGCTTATAAATAGGTATTAACCAACCCACTCTCAATCCGTAGAGATGTTCAATACGAATATCTTTAGACACTTCTTTTTCGGGCATATCCCAAAATACATCTCTTTGATTTACAGTATAACCTTGCTGAAAATAAAGGCCAGCATAAAAATTATATATTCCTCGATTTGCCATAAAGCTATACCCGATAAACTGGGACGTATTTGCCCCGATAGTTAATCTATCATATCCTTTTAAATAATCCCCTTGCAATTGAGGCACATCATCTTCTTGCGTTTCCACTCGTAATTTATGCCAAGAGTAACCCACGCCAAATTGAATCATGGGACCCGAATTTGGATTAGGTCTCCAAAATGGAAGAATCTTACCTATCATCCCATTCACATGAAAACCACGATTAAAAAGCAATACAATTGAGCGTCCTCCAGAGGTGTTTGTGATTTCGCCTTGATCATCTCTTAAATTATCAAGCAAACCATCCATTCTTATATCATTTCCAAAAAGAAAGTTCCCGTCTAAGGCAAAGATCCAGTTTCGATTTGTTTTATATCCTGCAATTGCACCCAATGCATTAGTGAATCCATAGCGCTCCGCTAAATCCCCACCTGTTAAGTTTGCTCCATATTGAACTCCAATATACGGCGTACCAATAGTTTCATCCGTCACATTTCTCTGTGTAAAGATTAGGTTACTTACAAATAATGCAACTAAAACAATCAAAAACCTCATTGTGTACAATTTAAATTAATTCTCTTGATAGATAAAACTTTTACAAAGTTAAATTTATAGATAAACATTGAACTTTTCAAATGTTAAAAATAGCGAATCAATGTTCTAATTCTTGAATAAAATACTGCCGTAACGTTGTCTATTACTACTTCGACTATACAAAAACAGCTCATTATTTTCTCTGTTTTCTATACACAGTTTTGGCACCAAAACAGTACTCAACTCATTTTTACCGCCTATGGCAAACCGATTTATTGAACCGTCTTCCAAGTTTATTTTTGTCATTGCAATGGTGTTTTTTCGGAAATTAAAATTTGCTGTCTTAGGAAATTCTAAATTGAGATAATAATTCAAATCATCGTAGTTTTTACTATTATCATTAAAAAGTAAAAACAAATGGTTATCGGTTAACGCCTGAACAATCGACAAATAATAACCATTATCATTTATAGAGTTTTGAGATTTTGGTATTCGTTTCACCCAATCCAATACACCAAGACTATCTAGTTTATACACCAAAATATCATCGTAGAAAAAATAAGTATCTATTCTATTACTGGCTCCTGGAGTTCCTACACCACTGAATCTTTTTTCAATTTCGAAATGTTCTGCTACCCCAATATAACCATTGTCTGATGTCTTTCTTAAATCGTGCATCACAAAATTGCCCAACCCATCCACAGGCATACCGTTGAAATCATTTTCCAGTGCTCTATTTTTAGCCCAAGATGATTTACCTAAATTCAAAAAATCAACAGAAAAAGGATGATACTCTTTATTCAGAATTTCACCTTCTGAGTCGGTTTTAATAAAAAAAACACCGTGAATTCCAGAGAACTCATCCTCAGAATAAAGTCCAGAAAAAATCAAATTTCCATTCTCATCAGATACTACATTGATTTCAGACAAGATGAATTCGGACTGATTAATTTTGAAGTTGTTCAATTCTCCATCCTCAACTTTAAAAACTCTTATTTGACTTTGCGCTTCTTCATTGAGCCAAATAGAGTTATTGTTTTCAGTGAATTCTCTGGCCAAAACAAAAAAGTCCCCTGAAGGAGTTAAGTACTCATCAAAAAAATTCAACTTCTTTTTTCTGTATGGAAAAGTAGTTTCATTTTTATATAACAATTCCTGATGATCATTTAGAACGCCAAAGGAATAACGCGGAAAGTCAAACCCTTCAGATGGAATAGTATAAAAAATTCCCGCTAGATTTTTGTTATAATCACTCGTGAGCGAAATATAGCCAAATCCATTTTTTGATCCTGTATAGTTGTATCTTCCAAGAAGAAAGCCTCTGGATTCGACACTCAGTAAGTTGGGGTCTATGAAATGATAATAAAAACCTGTTTCCTTTTTCCAAAAGAAATTCTTTTTGGAAACGGCAACTAATTGATTATCGATAGTAGTAATATCCTCTAATGTTGTTCTTTTTCCATCCCCAATCAGTTTTACTTTCTTCCTTGATTGTGGCTCAAATGCCTCGATAGGTTCAATATAAAAACGCTTTTTATAGTCTGTAAAAAAATTATAAACAGTTGTTTTATTAACCAGACTAAAATACTGGTTATCATTTGTTTTCAATAATGCTTCAACATTACCGGAAGATCGGAACAATTCTCCCCATTCCAATTCAAAATCATCGTAATGCTTTAGCACTTGTGACCTAGAGTAAGGATGATATAAAAAAACAAAAATAATTACGAAAACGATTCGTGACATGAATTGAGTAAATTGAATAGTACTAAAATAATAATTTAAATGTGTAATACATCAAAATAAAAAAGTTTACTATATATTAACCATGGTAAATAAAATAGTTCTATTTTTGAACGATGGGTTATGATCAAAAAGATATTGAGAAATGGGTCGATAAACATAGTGACTACCTTCTGAATTACACACTCTCAAAAATAAATGACCGAGATCTTGCTTTAGATTTCATTCAAGACACATTTGTTGCCGCATTAGGAGCCATCAATAAATTCGAAGGGAGAAGTACACCACGTACATGGTTAACCAGTATATTAAATCGAAAAATTATAGACCATTGGCGAAAAAAGAAAAGTCAAAAAACAAATGTTGCTTCACACTTTTTTTATGGTGAAAATGACAAGAGTGAAGGTCATTGGATATTAGAAAATGCTCCTAGTCAACAAATCGCTTCAATTGAAGAGGAAATCGAAGCTGAGGAACAAGTAAAAGAATTAGAAGATTGTCTAAAAATTTTACCTGAGCAATGGAGAGGGATTGTCTATGCGAAATATATGGAACAAAAGAAAGGAGAGGAAATATGTAATGAATTTGATGTCACATCGTCTAACTTCTGGGTGATTGTTCACCGTGCAAAACTTGCACTGCGCGACTGCCTAAAAAGTAAATGGTTATAGCCATGAAAAGTTGTAAAGACATTACATTATTAGTTGAGAAAGGAAAGATTACAAAGCTCTCCTTTAAAGAAAAAGTGCAAGTTAAATTTCACTTAGCGATGTGTAAGCTATGTCGTAATTTTGCTGTTGATTCTGATTTTTTGGATCGCGTTTTATCTCAGCTCAAACCGAGTAGTTTGAAGTTGACTTATGAGGAGAAGGAGAGTGTTAAAGATTCTTTAAACAGGAGTAAGGAGTAACAGTTAAGAAGAAGGTTATTTCAATTCGATTTGGAATTCCCGTTTCAAAAGTCTTTATGTCACAATTTTTGACTCAAAAATTCCGCCATAAAGGATTTTTGCATTTGAGGGGTTGCGAGGGTTGACACCCTTTTTTCCGAAATGTCGTCCTTAGTAGGACTTTGCTCTGGTAAATTGTTATTTAAGTATTCATTACACAGGATTATACAAAGAAAATATCTCTGTGATTCTCGAAGTACTTTGTGCTAAAACTGAATTAAAATTGACACCAGAAGAAAAATTGAGAATAAAATCTTCAGTTTCCAAAATGAATAAATAGCTATTGAGTCATTCGTGGAATTTCTAAAGTCTAATGTCTATATTCTAACATCTAATGTCTCAATAACAATCAAACTCCCGTATAATTCTGTGGTGAAATTGCTTTTAATTCTTCTTTAATTGCGTCACTCACCTCCAACGTCTCAACAAAAGCGTGTACGGTTTGCTTCGTTACTTTTTCATTTTTACGTGTCAATCCTTTTAGTGCTTCGTATGGTTTTGGGAAACCTTCTCTTCTCAATACCGTTTGGATTGCCTCAGCAACTACTGCCCAATTATTTTCTAAATCTGCGTCAAGAGCAGGTTCGTTCAGTAATAATTTTTCAAGACCAACTAATGTAGATTTAAAGCCTATTAAAGCATGACTTAAAGGAACACCAACATTTCTCAAAACAGTTGAATCCGTTAAATCGCGTTGCAATCTTGAAATTGGAAGTTTAGCTGCAAGATGTTCCAATACAGCAGTTGCGATTCCTAAATTTCCTTCCGAATTTTCGAAATCGATTGGATTTACTTTGTGTGGCATTGCACTCGAACCAATTTCTCCTTCTTTTAACTTCTGTTTGAAGTAATCCATTGAGATGTACGTCCACATATCACGATCTAAATCGATGAGAATATTATTGATGCGTTTCATTGCATCAAAAAGCGCCGCTAAATTATCATAATGTTCAATTTGTGTTGTTGTTTGACTTCTAGACAAACCAAGTTGACTAGATACAAACACATTGGCAAAACTCACCCAGTCATGATTCGGAAAAGCTACATTATGCGCATTCAAATTTCCTGTGGCTCCACCAAATTTAGCTGAGAACGGAACTTCTATCAGCTGACTTAACTGAATCTTTAATCGCTCACTAAAAACCCTGATTTCTTTCCCTAAACGTGTAGGTGAGGCAGGTTGACCATGTGTTTTAGCCAACATTGGAATATCTTTCCAATCTTTAGCATAATCATCCAGTTTTTCAATCACTTTTGAAAGTGCTGGAATATAAACATCCTCAACTGCGTTTTTCATTGACAATGGAACAGCCGTATTATTGATGTCCTGGGAAGTCAAACCGAAATGTACAAACTCTAAGTACTTTTCAAGTCCCAATTCCTCCATCTTTTGTTTCACGAAATACTCTACCGCTTTAACGTCATGGTTTGTCGTTTTTTCTGTGGTTTTGATCACATTCGCATCGTCTTCAGAAAAATGAGTATATACTTTTCGCAAAGCGTCAAATTTATCTTTCGGAAAATCTGAAAGCGGCGCAATTCCCGAATCAACAAGCGCAATTAAGTACTCTATCTCCACCAAAACACGGTATTTGATCAATCCGTATTCAGAAAAATAAGGAGCTAATTCAGAAACTTTTCTTCTGTACCTCCCATCTATTGGCGAAATTGCTGTAAGTGTATTCAAATCCATGACATTAATGTTTTTACGAAACGGCAAAGATAGTAAAACTACCTAAAAGAAATTTTTAGTTGAACTAAAGTTTTGACGGTAACAGAGACTACAAAGTTATTTTTGAGTCGAATGAAGTCTTTGAATTTTAATACGTATTAAGACTGCCATTGAACCAACACGTACTTTCTTCTATTGTGCTCCTTTATTTCGAGAAAACCATATTTATAACAAAACAGATATACATCTCCCTTCTGATTTGAGAATTTATTATAAAGAATGGAAACCAAAAACTTATCTTTTTGAAGGAGCCGTTGACACAACTTACAGTGGCACTAGTGTTGGCAAAATTGTAAAGACTGCAGGTCGCAAAGCAGGTATAAAAAAAACAGTTACACCTCACATGTTAAGACATAGTTTTGCCACACACTTATTAGAAAATGGAACAGACTTAAGATATATTCAAGTTCCATTAGGACATAATAGTACACGAACAACGGAGATATACACGCATGTAGCAGTGAATAATATAAAAACTATTAAAAGTCCTATAGATTTACTAAATTTGGATCAAAACACATATGTTTTTTACACACACGTTACAAGCAACCTAAAAGACTAACGTTAGTCAAATAACGATATTAAAATGAAACTTTCAACAAAGGCAGAAAATATACTGAAACAAATTAGCGACAAGAACACAAAACTTGGCGACTTGCGGAAAATTGCGAAAGAGATAAAAAAAGACCACCAATTAGCTATTGAACTTTGGTCAACGGAACATTTTTTTGCACGACAATTAGCAATCTTGATTATAGACAAAAAACTTCTTGCAGAAGAAGTGATTGACAAATTAGTTGCTGACATTAACCAACACAACGAAAAAGAAAAACTTCAACTTATTGATTGGTTAATGGCAAACCAACTAACCAAAGACAAAAAGACACTTGCTTTATTAGAAAGTTGGGAAGACAATCAATCTTCACTTAAAAGGCGAATCTTTTGGTATTATCAAGGTCGTTTGCGTTGGACAGGAAACCCACAACCTGACAGTGAAAAATTGCTTTATAAAATTGAAAAAGAAATCGAAAAAGAGCAACCCGAAGTGCAATGGGCAATGAATTTTTTAGCAGGTTGGATAGGTGTTTACGAAAAACAATATCGCGAACGCTGTGTAGCACTTGGCGAAAAGACAGGACTTTATAAAGGTAAAATGGTGTCAAAAGGATGTACACCAGAATATTTGCCTGAATTCATTGCGATTGAAAGTAATAAACGAAATTTATAATTCTTGTGACGATTGAACGAAATATAATAAAGGCAGCTTGTAACAATGTATATAAAAAATAGGCGGAATAGTAATAAAATCAAAGCTTGTGGATCGTGTCAAACTTTGTTCTTAACCGAAAGCTTGGTGCTTCGAAATCGCCTACTTTTCATATACTAACCGTTGTAGGTATTAGGGTATGGTAAATACCATATCCTTTAAATAGAATAAATTACTATTCAATTCGTTATGACAATATGAAAATTGTTTTAACTGCTATTCTCTTTATTATTAGCATAACGTCTTGTAAAAAGGAATCAATTGATTTTGAATTGCCTGATGAATTCAATGGACCATCGACAGAACACAGTCAATTCTATGGTAATTGGATATGGATTTATTCAAATTCTCCATCCACTGCATATCCTCCTATGGCTGGGAATATTAGAATGGAGATAAAGAAAGATAGTGTTAAGTTCTCAGAAAATGGAACCGATTACTTCTACTTTACAAAAAGTACACTGGAAGATTCAAACCGATCTTTCGTGCACTACTTCAATTTTGGAACATACTTATATAGTTCCTCGATTGATACTTTAAATAATCAAGATTCAATAATCCTCAAATTTGTTAATGGAGAAGCGGGAATGGAAAATGACCTTGTCTTAAAAAAACAATAGTATACAATGAAATTTTTAACTTTCACATTTTATATAATAACATTAATAAACTGTTCAACACAAATAGATGTTGTAAATAATAATAATCTCAAAAATAAATTATCTAAGGAGTTGGCAAAATGTTTACCAATCAATTGGACAATATGGGAAGAGCATTCAGAAGAGAATAAAATAAACCTACCTCACATCGGAAAGGCAATTTACGACATACACATAAAAGCCAACTATATACTAATAGATACAGTTTATGCCGAAAACATTTTGGGAAAGCATATACATTCTTATAATCCTGAAATTGTTTTACACGTCTTTAATAATGAAGAAAAAACTAGAAAAACTGTTGAATTTGTAAACTCAAATCCAGAAGTGATTTCAACTAATGGCTTTGAAATTTATTTCGGTGAAACTATGGAGTTCATAATTTTTGAACACTCTCTAGAGTATCAAAATTTTGAACCGAAAGATGAAAAAGTTGACGAATTACGGAATTGTCTAAAAAATAAAATTACTACCTACAACACGATGTATAGAAAATAGGGCGGTTCAGAGGTTTGGAGAGAGCCAAGCTACCTACTAGCACCGCCAAATTTACAATTTGGCTTTACAACCGATAAAATGTAAAAACAAAATTGTAAATCTGGCTCAGAGCAAACCGAAAATGCAGTGCATTCCTAATGCCCTACATTCCATACATAAACCGTTAGCAATAATTACAAGATGACACAATCATATTTGACAACAATTTTTTTAGCTCTTCTGAACTCCATTGTTTTCGGACAAGATTTGATTCTGGAATATTCAAATTTTTCCGATTGTGTAAGAACGAAAAGTGAATCGAATAAAATATTATCAGCAAGTTTAGAATCTGATACTTTAAACCTTAAACTCGAACTAATTCTAAATTGTTCGGTGAGTGCAAAAACGAAAGTTGATTTTAAACTAAATCAGGACACGCTTCATCTATTTATTCCAGAAACTAAAACAACAACTACAATAACTGGAGAAAGTGACACAACTGTTGTGGAAACCGACTTTAAAATGAGTGAAAGTGGAGAAACCACAACTTACTCAACAGTTATTATAGACAGTCCAACAGCCGAAACTAAAAACGAAAGAGCATTATGTGATTGCACTTACCTTCTTATCTTAAAGTTTAAGAATGCTAGTCAAATACCAACAATAGTAGCAAATAACATACTGCTAACAAAAAATAAATGGCATTAAAACGTCCGTTTATTCAAAACGTTGTGTGGCATTGATTTGATAATTGAGTTAGAGTTAAGTCAATAAACAAGGATATTTTGCGTTCAAAATGAATATGAAATTACAGATAGGAACAATATTGGTATTACTTCTTTGTAGTTGCTCTGAGCATAATGCTCCTGAGCATTTAACAGCCGCAAAGATTTCACAAATTGAACTAGGGATGAGTAAGAATGAAGTAATTGAAATTCTAAATGAACCAATTAGTAAAGAGGGTGAAACCTTTCAGTTTACCGAGAAACATGACTACAATTACCCAATGTTATGGGTGCACTTTGATTCGCTAGGTGTCAGAGCAGTGTATGCTAAATACTACGATTACTGGGATGACAAAGGAATCTATTGTTTAGATGAAAAATCCAAAAAACATGGCCGATATGGAGCTAGCGAAGATGCATTGAAAGAATATTTTAATTAAAACGCCACACAACAAGGTGTAAAAATGTATTAAAACGCATTTTACACTAACCATTGGCGATAATTTCATACAATCAATGATAAAAAAATTTGTCCCTTTCGTTTTTATTAATGGCTTGTCTAATCTGTAAGGGTCAGTCAGACTCGACTATCATTGCAAAAAAAGAGTACAAAGCTTACACAAATGAATTTATGATTAGCGCAGGTTACGAATATTGCACAAGAAACTTTATGGATGTTGGTCTACGCTATTATCATTGGAGAAATGATGGGCAAACTGCTATGGCGTTTTCTGGATTTGCAATTGGCACTGAAATTAGTTTGGTTGAAAAAGAACAGATATACATTCCTTACATTGGTTGGCAAGGACAATATATGTTTATCGCTTATGGACTAAGAGCTGAATATGGGATTGGTAAAAAAAATCAAGCTTTTAGTATCTTACCTGAAATTGGACTTAGTCTTATAGAATTATTACGAATTACAGCTGGTTATCGATTTGTAGTCGAAAACAAAGACCCATTGAATCTAAGTGGTTTTCGCTTTTCAGTAATTGTCGCTTTTCCGTTGAGTTTTTTGAAAAAGGACGTCTAATGAAAAACTATCGCTAACACTGTATATAGCAAATAGGGCGTTCGGTGGTTTACAAAAGTTCAGTGCTATTTACAAACACTGTCAAATCGTTGATTTGGCTTTTAAGAATGAATAAATTAAAAACAAAATACAACGTTTTGGCTCAGTGCAAATCCGAAAGTTCATCGCTTTCTATTACCCTACATGCTATACACTAAACGTTATACGTAATGGCGAACATGCTTAAAATATTAATCTTTCTTATCTTCTGTTCTCTGCAATTGCTAGGACAGGATACTTTGACGCCTATACCCGAATTTGACCTACCAGATGATACTTCAGGGGCTGTTTATAAAGACTATTTTTTCGATGATAAATTAAAAATCAATGATTCCACCTCACTAGTAGTATTCACCAGAAATCCTCAAACTCAAATGGCAAAGGATCTTGGACCAAGGATATATAGTGATACAAATTTCATTCGGAGAATAAAAAGTGATTTTTATGAATTAAAAAACCCATTGATGCCCGAGATTGTTCATTTTTGTGATTTCGATGTTTTCTTTTACTCGTATAATGGACATGAGCTAAATTATTTGAATAAACTTAATTCACACTGTGATATTTCAAAAATAAACTGTCGGGATCTAGAGGTTCTTTTTCAGCCTGGCAGTCAATTACGAGTTGATACGCTGAGTAGATTTCCTGATAAATATAGAGATGATAAAAGCAAGATTTTTTCAGAAAACGTAATCGTTTCATATTTTGAGAATACTGGATCCTGGGATTTTGGAAATACTGATTGGGATGTTTGCAAGAGTTCAAGATTTCCACGAATTTATTATGATGGATATACTGTAGTAAATATTGAACTAGACACCTCTTATACCATAGAAGAAAATATAATAAGTTACGTCAAAAGATATTCAGATGATTTTGACAATATAAATTGGAATGCTTGGTCTTATACTGAAGGTGTTCAAGAGTTTACTTTGTTTAACGAGCCTTCAAAAATAGATCTATTTATCTACCTCAAAATAGATGCGTTTGATGATTTCAAGGAGTTTGATATAAAAAAAATTGAACCGCGAATTACAGAGAACAGCAAACTACTAATATTTTACAAAGATTAAGTGCGTATAATAGCGCATATAAAACACTGCAACAATTGCCCTTCGAATGATAAATCATCCTTAGCCAATCTTCAAAGCCAGACACATTAAAAGAAAAATATGCGTGGACCATTTCTTTGGGCAATTATGCCAAAGGGGGACTCGGCACTACTTTCCTTGGATTTGGGTATAGTCCTAATCGACATTTGGACTTTTTTGAAGCTCCATCTTGGGGAATATTTACTGGAGGAACAGCAATCTTTTTCGGCAGTAAGTTCAATGTTTTTTCAAAACGCAAATTGCTTTTCAATACAGAACTGACTTATAGACACTCCTCAAGTACAGTGGTTAATTACGAAAACTACGACACAGGTGGACAAGAGAGTTATTACATTCCACCCTCAGACTACTTATTAACGGGCATTGGAATCAATTATAGAACAACTAACAAACAAAGTGAGTCTGGCTTAATGGTCTTTAATGTTACTATAAATTATAATCTTGCATTAGGTGATAAACATTTTAAATATTTGAGTGGCCCGTTTTCCAAAGAAGGGAAAAATAGTGCCCGACGGAAATTAGCCGGGGGCTTCGGCTTTTCCATATCTTTTGCCATTCAACTTTGGCGTACCAATAAGAAAAGTTAATAACTATCTATTAACACATATCTAGCAATCAAGTCTCAGTAAAGAGTATTTTAGAAATTTAATTGTAAATTTGAACTCTTCACGGCGTTTAAGTAAGTGAATTGAGTTTAAACGGTTTGATTGTCCAGCTAAAAAAACGTTATCACCTAGTTTGAATGAGGTTTAAACTTCATTTGGCTCGTGCAATAAATAAAAAATAAGTATTAATGGATAAAAATTATTGGAGGTCTTATTACTTTAAGCAACGAGAAGAAAGACTCCCCTCCTTATTTGCAAAACATATAGTAGATAACTATATAAGTGATAAGAATACCACATTAATCGAACTGGGTTGTGGAAACGGAAGAGATAGCATCTATTTTAGTGAAAAAGGTTTAAACGTTATTGCGATTGATCAGGTAGAAGAAGAAATTAACTTTTTACGAGATAAATATTGCGCTATTAATAATCTAGAGTTCATTAGTGGAGATTTTACTAAGTTAGATGGGAATAGAAAATATAATGTGGTCTATTCTCGTTTTACATTACACTCAATAAACGCGGAGCAACAGGATCGAGTATTGAAATGGTCTTTCAAAAACCTTGATAAAGATGGCTTGTTTTGTATTGAAGTTAGAGGAAAGAAAAACGAAATATATAGAAAAGGAGAACAAGTGGCTGGCGAAGAAGATGCTTTTGTATACGAAAATCATTATAGAAGATTCCTTGATTTCAATGCTCTTTGTAATGAACTTAAAGGTATTGGTTTTACCCTAATTTATTGTCAGGAAAAAAAGGGTTTTGCGCCTTTTAAAAACACAAATGAAACATTCATTAGAGTAATCGCTAAAAAATAGTTTTAAAATGACAATAGGTTCAGTTTTCTTGTATATTGACCCAGGAACTGGTAGTCTATTAATTAGTGCTCTCTTAGGTATATTAGCAACTATTTTATACTCTGTTAAAGGCATTTTTTATAAGGCATCATTACTAATCTCTGCAACAGGAAAAAAAAACTTGGCCGATTTTTCTGGACAAATTGTGTTTTTTAGTGAGGGCAAAGCATATTGGCGAGTATACAAGCCTGTTATTGAAGCGTTAATTAATAGAGAACAAAAAATTATTTATCTATCTGCTGACAAAGGGGATGATGGGTTGCTAATGTCATCTGAATATGTTGAAACACATTATCTTGGTAAGATTAATCAAGCTATTTTTATTTTAAATAGGTTAAGAGCAAAAATGTGTGTTATGACAACTCCACAGCTCGATGTAATCTCATTAAAACGCTCAAAACATGTTGAGCATTATTGTCACATTATTCATTCACCTACAGATATTCATGCCTATAAAAAGTTTGCGTTTGATTTTTATGATTCCGTTTTATGTAGCAGCTCATCACAAATAGCTAATTTAAGATACTTGGAGAAGGAACGACAAACTAAGCCCAAACAATTATTTAAAGCGGGGTGTACTTATTACGATGTCTTTAAACCCAATAATTTAGAAAAAGGTGATTCTATTTTGCTGGCTCCTACGTGGGGGGATCGATCATTCTTCAAACTTCATGGTAAAGAAATGCTAACCAACCTATTAAATGGAGGTCATAAAATTATATTTCGACCACATCCTCAATCTTGGATTTCTGATAAAGAATTAATGGCTGATATAGTTTCTTCGTTTGGCTCTAATCCCAATTTAATTATTGATAAAGAAACAAGTGGAGAAAAGAGCATACTCAATTCTAAGTTATTGATATGTGATATTACATCAGGGATGTTGTTTGATATGGCTTTCGCGTATAAAAAGCCAGTCGTAGCTATTAATTTTGAATGGGCAGATGGTGGTTACGAAGCCTCTGATCTAAATAGTGAAACTGCAGCAATCGCCTTGTTAAAAGATGTTGGTGAAATAGTTAATGTTGCAGACATGAGAAGCATCTCAGAAACGATTAGCAAAAACACGCATAAAGTTATAAGTAAGGAGATAATAAGTAAACACATCTTCCATTTTCAAAATTCGGGTAAGATAGCAGCTGAACAAATAGTATCCATTTTTAAAGCGATAGAATAATGTTTTTTATAGATTTTTTAAAATATATACTCGCGTTTTTCTACAGCTTAACTGATAGTTATGGTTTTTCCATTATTTTACTCAGCCTAGCGGTAACCATTATGATGTTCCCTCTGTTTTGGATAGCTGAGATTATTCAAAACAAGGAAAGGGCCAGAAAGGCAAAAATGCAACCCGCTCTTGATAAACTGAAGGACGTTACCAACAAACGAGAAAAGTACTATTACACACAAAGAATTTATAGGCAATATAATTATTCACTTCTCTATTCATTGTCAGGATTATTAGGCTTGGTTATACAAATCCCATTTTTCTTGGCTGCTTACTGGATGTTAATAGAATTTACACCGATTGAGGGTGTTTCTTTTGGTCCGATTAAAGATCTATCTAAACCAGATGGACTATTGTCTTTCAACGGACTAACAATCAATATCCTACCTTTTGTAATGACAGTTGTCAATTTATTTGCTGCTTTTTTATATGCGAAAAACCTAGATAAAACGCAGCAAAAACAACAGATAGTCATTGCCCTAGTCTTTTTAATACTGTTATATAATCTTCCTTCAGCACTCGTACTTTATTGGACAATGAATAATGTTTTTGCAATAGGAAAAAACGGGTTAATTGATAAAGTATATCCTGTTAAAACCAACTTTAATCATGATCGATATATATTGTTAAAAGATTGTCTTTCTTGGTTAAAAACACATCATTCAAAAATAATATTTGTGTTATTAACCTGGTCTGTTTACTTCTTAATATTAAACGCTTTCTATAAGGCTACTTTGGGTCCCTGTTTAACAACCACAATGTCACTCTTTGTTTCATTCTTTTTTTTAGAGGTCGTTTGCGTTTTGTTGTTACTTTTTAAACACAAAGAGAAAAAACAACTAAAACGAAAAATGATAATAACCTATTTCCTTCTTCACATTCCGCTCGTCAGTTTTTTCATCTTCATGAAATTTTCGAATACTTTCTATATATCAGGTTCTTTCGTTTTGACGTTGTTCTCAATAGTTCTATTCCTCTTTATCATTGTATTTTTGACGCAAGGGCGCTCCGTTAAGGTGGACAAACCCAATTACAATCGTAAATCAAGGACCAAAATTCTCTACTTTGTCGCAAGTGCTTTAATAGTAATCGCTCCTCTCATTCAGTACTACCTAAACAACACCATATATTTTTCAACTTCATCAGCTTTCCTTTATTTCATTGTCTTTTTGGGAGCTCCTCTTTTACTTGTTGCAGTAACAAACTATTTAAATAAAAGCAATTCAACCTACCTTTACTTTGGAGTATTCATTGCACTATTTTTTACATTATACACATTACCTATAATAACCAGTCTCACTTCATTAATTGCGGAAAATAATTTTTCGGTGCATATAGTTTCTTTATTGATAACAAGCCTTGTATTTATCTGGCTCTTTTATAATTCAAAAATTACAGTTCTTTTATTTAGCATATTCCTTCTTGTAGGCTCGACTATTCAAGTTGTAAACGTTTCGTACCAAGATCTGCCAGTTAAGTTAAGTACAGCGAAATCTGACCTCTATAGTCACTTATCATCAAAGGAAATAAAAAGGAGTCCAAATATTTATTATTTACTATATGATTCATACATTAATGAAAACTTAATGGCTTTATACGATATTGATAATTCTGAACAAATGAATTATCTGAGAAGTAATAATTTTCAAATTTCTGAAAAAGTGTATTCTACTGGTTCCGGAACGCTAATAACGACTTCGCACTTATTGGATCTCTCAACCGATGGTATTAAGGAACAATATTCAAATATTATAATGGGTAATTCAACCGTAGACAACTTGCTCCAAAAAAATGGATATGAGACACATTATATCGTTGGTGAGTATTTCATAAGGGGATTCAACGTCCCTTTTGGTGGAGACTACTTGAATAATGAAAGTGCTACTTCTCTATCAGAAAAGAAAAGTGAACATTCAAACAACTCAGTGAAGACAGTTATGTACAGTATTTTGATGGGAGAATTTAAGTTTAATAATGAGTTTTTACTTGGGAAAAAGACAGAGGAGGTAAAAGAAGAACTCAAAAGGTATAATATCGCTAACTTCAGAAAAAAACCAAAGTTTTTGTTTTATCACTCAAATTATCCAGGACATGGAAATGGTAATTGTCACCCAAATGAAAATGAATTATATGCAAAGAATATACAACTTGCAAACAAGATGATGAAAGAAGATGTTGAAAGTATATTCTCCACTGATACGAATGCAGTTATCATAATTGCTGGTGATCATGGAGTACATAGAAAAGGAGATTGTCAGACAAAATTAAAAGGTTATCAGGAGAATGAAATTAAATCCGAACATATTCTAGATAATTATGGAACTTTTTTAGCGGTAAAATACCCAGATCATTATAAACAGAAAGAAATAATATTACTACAGAATGTATTCATTAATATTTTTTCATATCTCTTTGACCTTAATAATCTTAACGATTATAAGCTTCCCTCAAAAACGATTGGAGGATCTCTACCAAAAGGAAGTATCAGTAATGGAAAAATAACTTATGGTGCTGATAAAGGTAGTAGCCTTGACGAAATATTCTCTAAAGGTTCAGAATAAAGTAAATTTGAGCTAAGAAATTTACGAATTGCCTTAGCATTAAAGTCTGATCAAGTTCAAAAATCTTTTTGAATGATTATAAATAAAACTATATTCAATTATAAAAGATGAAACATGTATTGTTCAACTGTTCTTCATTTTGTATATATTCGTAATAGAATAAAGGCTAACAACTAAAACAGTTATACTATGAAATCTATACTGAGTTTAACAATTATGTTTATTTCAATATCTAGTTGCCTTTTCGGTCAGTCGGATAAAGTTAATCAACATGGCATTAATGGCAAGAAAGCTGGGAAATGGATGCTTTACCTTGATAAGAATTGGAAAGTCATTGATGATAGCACAAATGCTGTATATATTCACTACACCTATTTTGAAGATGGAACAAATATTTATCCAATGGGGCCAAGTGGAGGCAAAGACTTTTCTGTACAACCACAAGCAGATACAACGGATCAACCCATACTTTTAGATGGTGAGTACAAATGGTATGACAACAAAGGACGTTTAAGTTCAGTACACGAATTTAAAAACGGAAAATACATTTCTTGCAAAGAGTATTTCCCGACAGGAGAATTAAGCCAGCATTTTGATTACACAAAAAAATGTGAAGGACACCTACATGGCTGGACTGTTATTATTTACGATAAAAAAGGAAATGTTAAACAAAACATGATGGTTTGTAAAGATAAAAATGGTAATTGGCCTAAAATGCGAGGGTAAAAATCCCAGTGAACTATAAACACTTAAATAATCATCCAATAATAAATTATGAAAACAATATTAACAGTCCTATTTAGTTCATTATTTCTAAGTTTTACCGCATCTTCTCAATCAAGTGAATGCCTGGATAAAATCAAAATGGGCAAGTTTAAGTACATGGCTTCTGGAGCGGTGATTGAGATAACAAGAACTAAAACCAAACAAATAGAGACTTTTAATAATGGGAAATCTAAAGTGATTTCAAAGATTAAATGGATAAGTGATACGGAATGTATTTTAACGTTTGAAAAAGAGATAAACGCTCCTGGTTGCTTGAAGAAAGGAGACAAAATGAAAATGACTATTCTAGAGTGTGATGGTAATGAATACTTAGTAAGCGTTACTTCTGAGAATTGTGGAGATGTAGAGATAACAGTAATGATTGTTTCCAATAAATCTAAATAGGAGAAACCCACAGAATTAAGAAAACATTACAAAACAAGAACTCTTTTCTTTGCAAACTACCAAAGACTTAAAAAGGATAGAAAATTTGTTTAGTTTTGAAGCGAATTAATCAAAATGAACTTTATTCGTCACTTCGTATTAGGGATAAAAAGTTACTGGAAAGCGGTAAGTTATATACGTGAACACAAGCTTTATTGGTATTTGCCTATTCCTGCAGCTTTAATGTTGATTATTTACTACGTAGGAAGCGAAATTGCCTCATGGCAAGCATCATGGGATCCTCAATTAGGGTGTTTAGAATGTTCGAATATGAACGAGACCATTTGGTTTATGGTAAAAATGCTTTTAAGTATTTCATTAGGATTAGTTTTAATGAAATTCGCCAAATACATTGTCGTAATTGTCCTCTCCCCCCTTCTTTCTATACTATCTCAATCGGTAGAGAAAAAGTTAACCAACAATAAATACCCGTTCAGTCTGCGCCAAACTTTGCACGACGTGCGTCGGGGAATTCGTATTGCATTGAGAAATGTGATGTGGGAATACATTTTCTTTTTGGTTATCTTGATCGTTTCCGCTTTCGGATGGGAAGAAGCGCATCAATCTCCAGTATTCTACCTCACATTTGTAATCGGCTTTTTCTATTATGGATTTAGCTTTATCGATTACATCAATGAAAGAAGAAGACTTGATATTGATCAAAGTATTCATTTTATGAGAAATCACCGAGGTTTAGCAATTGCAATTGGAACCATTTATTCCATATTAATACTTGTCCCAGTAGATTTAGGTGAAATGACAAACTTTACTGGTTTTTTAGATCACCCATTTGAAACTATGGGTACGGTTTTACTTCAGCTTGTTTTGTGGTTTTTAGCGTCCTCTGCTCCTATTTTAGCGATTGTTGCTGCCACATTGGCCATGCACGAACTAGTTGATTTAAACACAAATAAATTCTCTGTAAAAGCCGCTGGGAATACAGATGTTGATTCCGATCAATACGAAGGTGAGCAAGACCAAGAAAATTAGTTAAGCCTTTGTAAACTATTTCGATATCTTTCAGAAACTGTTAATAAAATGAAGTTATTAGAACAAATTCTTATCTTTGGAATGAATTTTATGGTTGTTTACTTGAAAATTAAAAATAAACACTTTACTTTGAACTTTTAAATGAATACTAAAGCGCATGAAATCAATGTTTAACAAATTGCTCGTAGTTCTATTTTTATTTATGTTGTCAAATCAAGTATTGGCAAATAAATTTTTAGTTGTTCCACCAGATTCTAGTTCTTCTATAATAGATCGTACTGCAGCTCTTTTCCTTATTGACGAAGGAAAAAAATTCTACAACCAAGGAAAGTCAATAGATGCTTTGAGAAAATTCCGTGAAGCTTATGTTCGCGATAAATATAGTTCAAGAGCAGCGTATTGGATAGGTAAAGCGCATTACAGCATGGATAATTATGGTTATGCTCTAAAATATGCAAAAATTGCCGAATCGTTGAGTGAAGCAGCTGATGGTGAGGTTTTCTTATTGTTAGGAGAGGCATATCATAGACAAAATTATTTAGATAGCGCTAGAATGAACTATGACTTAGCCAAGATTCAGTTGAGTACAATTAAGAGAAATGCATTTAATATTGACCAGAAAATTGAAGAGGTATCATACGCTCAGTCAGTGGCAGATAAAACTATTAAGTATGAAAAAGTGTTGTTATCTGATCACATTAATTCAGGATATGACGATTACAATTCGGTGATTACTAATGATGGAAAAACAATGTATTTTTCTTCAAGAAGACCTGATACAAAAGGAGGGAACATTAATCCAGATGATCAACGTTATTATGAAGATGTCTACATGTCTGTTTGGGTTGACTCGCTAAATGAATGGAAAGATGCTACAAACGACGTTGAACGATTAAATTCAGAAGGATTCGATGCTATAGGTCATATTACAAGTGAAAATGAAGCTTACATGACTGTGAACACATCCATTATTGACACCAAAAACCCAACTAGAAGTTCTGACATCTGCACCTCATCGAAAACCAAAGAAGACCGTTGGAATACACCGAAACCAATTGACAACAAGACAATTAACACATCTTTTTTCGATGGTGCTCCTACGCTAACAGCGGATGGAAATACTATGTACTTTGTGAGCGGTAGAAATGGAGAAAAATCTTTATCAGATATTTTTGTAGTCTATAAAGAAGGGAGAAACTGGGGAGAAGCTGAACCATTACCAATGTCTGTAAACACATTAGGAAATGAAACTACTCCGTTCATTACACCAGATAATCGTTATTTGTTTTTCTCTTCTGATGGAAGAAAAGGAATGGGAGGATATGATATCTATGTATCAGAAAACCTTGGGGACACTTGGTCAGAACCGAAAAACTTAGGCCCTGAATTCAATACCGTAAACAACGATACACATTTTAAATACTATGAAGCCTTGAAAAAGGCTTATCTTGCTACTTACCGTCTACAAGGAAGTAAAGCAAGTATAGATATTTTTGAAATCGTTTTAGACGGGTGGAAAATACCGTAGAAAGAATGATTGAGGCTGTAACTCGATAAAATAGACTATAAAGAAAAAGCTGCTCAAATAAGTTTGAGCAGCTTTTTCATTCTTAAAACAATATAATAACTCTATTAGTTACTAAACATATCTTTCACTCTTTGAAAGAAACCTTTTTCTCGTCCATCTGGATTTGGAGCAAAGTTTTCACTATCTCTTAGTTTTTCTAGAACTGATTGTTCTTCTTTTGACAATTTCTTTGGCGTCCAAACATTAATATGGACAAATTGATCACCTGTTCCATAAGCTTGTACACTTGGTAATCCTTTGCCTTTCAGGCGAAGCATTTTACCACTTTGCGTTCCAGGTTCAATTTTAATTTTAGCTCTACTTTTAATCGTTGGAACTTCAATACTTGCTCCTAGCGCCGCATCAATAAAGCTGATAAACGCTTCGTGATGAACATTTTGACCATCTCTTCTTAGAGAATCATGTTCTATTTCTTCAATAACCACAAGTAAATCACCAGGGATTCCATTGAATGGACCTGCATTCCCTTTCCCATTAACAGAAAGCTGCATTCCCTCTTCTACTCCGGCTGGAATTTCAATTTCAATAACTTCTTCCTTACGTTTTAAACCTTGGCTATCAGCATCAGAAGGTTTTTTATCGATTATTTTACCAGTACCTTGACAATTCGGACAAGTTGAAGCGGTTTGCATAGCACCCAAAAAAGTTTGCGTAACACGCTGTACTCTACCCGAGCCTTTACATGTCGAACAATTTTTAAAAGTAACGCCATCAGCATTAACCAATTTATTTACCTTGATCTTTTTCTTAACTCCTTCCGATATTTCGTCTAAAGTTAGTTTTAGCTTTACACGTAAATTGGTACCACGAGCAGAGCGCTGTCTTCCTCCTCCACCTCTTTGTCGACCTCCACCACCGAAGGCACCACCAAAGATGTCACCAAACTGAGAAAAGATGTCATCCATATCCATTCCACCGAAACCACCTGCACCACCGCCAGCAGCCCCCCCAACACCAGCATGACCAAATTGATCATAACGTTGTTTTTTCTGTGGATTACTCAGTACTTCATACGCCTCAGCAGCTTCTTTGAATTTTGCTTCTGCGGTTGAATCATCTGGATTTTTATCAGGGTGATACTTTAAAGCCATCTTACGGTAGGCTTTTTTAATCTCCGATTCTGACGCCGATTTGCTTACTCCTAATACTTCGTAAAAATCTCTTTTGTCGCTCATAAAATAATTATTGTCCTACAACTACTTTTGCGTAGCGGAGCACTTTTTCATTTAAAAAATATCCTTTTTCTACAACATCCATCACTTTCCCTTTTTCTTTTTTGCTTGGCGCAGGAATATTGGTAATTGCTTCGTGGTGTTCTATATCAAAAGTTTTCCCCATGCTATTCATAGGTTCTAGTCCTTTTGCTTTTAGAATATTATTGAATTTGTTATAAATTAATTGAAATCCCTCCTTCAATCCATCTGGATCTTCGGATTTTTCATTGGAGGCAATAGCGCGTTCAAAATCATCAAGTATGGTAAGTAAATCTTTCATAACTCCAGCTCCTGCTGAAGAAATCATTTCACTTTTCTCTTTGATTGTACGCTTTCTATAATTGTCAAAATCGGAGTATAGACGTAAGTATTTATCGTTTAATTCGTTATACTTTTGTTCTAACTTTTCTTCTTTAGAAAGATCGTTTTCAACTTCTCTCTCTTCAGAATTTTGTTCATTTTCAGCAGTTTGAACATCATCTCTAACCTCCTCCTTCTCGTCTTTATTTTTTTTATCCTTTTTTCCCATTTGTTCCTTTATTTTTCGCTGAAAGGAACTTCACAAAGATATTGCCATTAAAATATTTGGGACATTATGTCAGAAATACAAAGGTGGTTTGCATAATTGTCAGCATTGAAATTTAGATTGTCATAATTAATGACAGGTGGTTCTAAAGCAGGTGTGGTTTTTTAAAATCAACAACCCCTAAAGGGGAATATTACTATTCAACCACAATCAATCTCATTCTAATTTCATTATTTGCATTCAGTTTCACATAGTACTTTCCAGGCTTCACATTAGTTAAATCAAAACTATAATCTGTTTTACTTTCTTGAACAAACTCATAGTAAACTGCTGCCCCTCTTTGATTCACCAATGAAATACTTGCTAAACTATCTTGAACACCACTTAAGCGAATATTCACCAAGCTCAAATTTTCAGCATTTACGTTAAAAACAAGTTCGTTACTTGTAGAGTCTTTCGACATTACTTTAATTTTGTCTCCTTCCCCTCCATAAGAAATTGTAAGGGTTCCCATTAAAAATGCGATTGAAACAATCATCTTTTTCATAATTTTTTTATTTAATTTATTTGCTACAAAAGTATGACACTTAAGTGGAAAAAAAGTTACTCGAGAACAGTCTTAAAACAATAATAATCTCGATAACAATTCCATCATAAATCGATGCAAATAATAAACAATTTGATAATATTTCAGAGTGTCGTTAATTGAAAATTAAAACTCACATGACCAGTGAATTTTATAGTTATTAAACCTATAAATAACGCGTGAAGAGACTTGTTTTCAATGTAGAAGTTCTACACAAATACTAAAAGGAAGTATTGGAATTCGAATCGATTTACCAAACGAACATATCAAACAATATTCTGTCGACCTGTCCCCATTGGGAAAAACGTTCAGTAATTAAATCTTTAAGTTGATCTTCGGTGTACCAGTCTTTCTTTTTTCCTGTTGGAATCTTTTTTTCGATGTTCGGGTCATCCAGTTTCTCGATTTTTTTTGCAAAGTATACTACTCCACCATCTTCTATTCCAAGACCTAGAATAACTCCAGGTAATCCATTGAAAGTTTCAGGACCTACACTTGCCATTAACTCATCTGCATACCAAGCATAGATTCGAGTAGAGTCATTTGCTTCCCACATTGCCTGACGACAATTGTATCCAGCAATCTCTCTGCTTGAGCCAGTAATGATCCATTCGCGTTCTTCTACGGTATCTTTCATCAACACTTGAGTCCCCCAAAAGGAAAATTGTTGAATCAACTCACCCGAGTTCAAATTTTGATAGGTCGTATTTTGCATTGTAGCCCATTCCCTTTCATCAGGAACTTCAGGTAAAATAGGAATAAAAATTGCCGTAGAATCCGTAAATCGAAGCTCAAATTCATCTATTTTAGGCTCTTTCATCTTTCCTTTCATCCAACCACGACTTTCTTGATCTGCGAATCGCTTCTCAAGATTTGTTCTTCTTTCGAAAGTAATCTTCCCCGAACTCATCATCGTCTGTGAGTTTACCGATATAGATAGAAATAGTATACAAAGTAATAAATACGTTTTAGAACCAACCATGCCCTCCTTCATCAACTTTAGTTTTATTATTATTAAATCTCAATGTAAGTCCAACCATAAAGTATCTCGCGATAATCTGGTTTCTATTATCAATAATTACGTTATTCGAAATGCTTCTTCTAATTCCAATATTTTGATTCAATATATCATAGGCAGAAACGGAAGCTACCAAGTTACCAGTGCTAAGGAAACGCTTACTTAATTTTGCATTCCAAATGAATGGTGAAACATTGAATCCGTCTGCTCTCTGTGAATTAATTGTGTATGAAGCATCACTTTCTATAAAAAATCTTGCTGGTAATTCAAAGAACACCTCTGCAGAGTACGACTGAAGTGAATAAGGTTGATTTGTTCCCGCTGACAAAGTACTGCTCGGTTGATTATAGCTATAACTAACGCCAATGCTTACCTCTATTGTATCGCTTCTTAAACCAAGTTCTAAGTTACCTCCTAGTCCAAGGTTTTCAGTTGTATTTTTTTGTTCGTTAATAAACGAGTTGTATTTGTAGTAATTCACATCAACACGAGGGTCTAAACGCAATATTTTAAAAATAGGGAGACCTCCTCCCATATAGAAACCACCATTAATATTACCATCAACATTTACTGATTGAGAAATCGTTCTTCCATCTGGCAAATAGGTAATACTATTTGAAAATGCATCATTTTGATAAGACATATAAGTACTGGCCCAAATGTAAGACTGTTCTAGCGCATTCCATTTATTGTAAAACGCATTAAAGCTGTGAGAGTAATTAGGAACTAAATCCGGATTACCTATAACTAGATTGTTTGGATTAGTATTATCCCTTACAGGCTGAAGCTGAGTAAGACTTGGCTGCGAAGAGCTCGTTGAATAATTGAATGTTATTCTTTGCGAGTTACTAAACTTGTAGACGTATCTCAAGAAAGGTAAAATATTATCTACATCCTGAGTAATTACTTCTCCAGTAAAGTTATTTTCATTGTCAATTTGCACATTTCGAACTCGTGATCCAACTGTTAATGTATGCTTTCTATCCGTATAAATAAATGATGCACCAAACCTGTTTTCCATTCTCGTATTACTAAAATCATTACTGTAAAGCATCGATAAATCTTCATACATTCCATTTGATTCGTCATACGTTAAGTTCGACTGATTCCCCGTAAAGTAGTCCAACTTATATTGAAAATTCAACTTAACCTTCCTTGACAAAGGCTCGGTATATTCAATCAAACCACGATGACCATTTGTCTTGTTTAATACGTCTCTCTTTTGATCAAAAGTTGAGTCTGGAACTGGGAAAGCAAAAAATCGTATGTTGGATTGCATAAAGTTTTCTCTCTCCTGCTCGGTGTAACCGAATTGATATTGCGCAATAAATTCTCTGTTTCTTTTCTTAAAATCGCGAATCAATTTAAAATCGACATTCCCTTCCAGCCCATCAGCAACACTGCTGTTTTTCACATCTGTTGCATTCGTTCTTACATCACTTGCACTCATGTAATCAGTAGAATTCTCTTCATCCAAAGACTCTTCACGAAGAATAATATTGGACTTAACCTCTAAAGTTGTAAGCGAATCCATCTGATAGTCCAACGTAAAGTTTACCGTGTGAGAAAGTTGTTTTTCTTCTCGAAAGTCTGATGACTCAGTCGTATATGTTGTATCTGGCAAGAAATATTCTGAGTTTCTAGTTTCGTTTGTAGTCATACGACTATCGTTATAGGTATAGTTCAAACCAACTTTGGCATTTTTCTTTTTACCGAATTTATTGGAGAAGTAAAATCCGCCCTTATAGTTTTCGGGAAGACCTTGTAACTGACTCCCACCACCAAATTGAGATCTCCAACCTCCATTCATCTCATTCGTAAGACCAAATCTGGATGCATCTCTATAACTAAATCCTGTATTCGGCGTATTTGAACCCAATGCAAAAACCGACACTTTCATATCTTTATTGAAATAATTAGCCAACATCTCACCTTCATAAAAAAGCCTCCCATCGGGGTCTCCGTTGAAATATTCAGAATTGGCTCCGCCAGAACCAGCGACTTTACCAAAGTACCCTTTCTTTGCGTCTTCTTTCAAACGCACATCAAGCACTTGTATTTTTTCTTCTGAATTACCCCCGGAAGTTTCATCTTCTGTTTCATAGACCTCAACTGTTTCAACACCGTCTGCTTGTAGATTTCGTGTTGCAATCGTCGGGTCGTCGCCAAAGAATTCATCTCCATCCACTAATACTTTTGTGATTTTACGACCTTGAGAGCTTACATTTCCATCATCATCGACTTGAAGTCCTGGTAGATTCTTTAATAAATCTTCTACCATCGCATTCTCTTTGGTAGCAAAGGAGTCAGCAACATACACTAAGGTATCACCTCTGAAATAAATGGGTTCTTTATTGGCGTAAATTATGACTTCTTCATATTCTGTTGCTTGTTCTGGTAAAATAATGTTTGGAATATTGATTTCATTGTTTTCCGCTGAACCAATGATATAAAATCGTTTTTCATCAAACTTTGGATGCGTCACGACCAACTCCATTGTATCAATTGGAACTGAATTCAGTTCAAAGCTCCCATCACTTTGTGTCCGAGTAAATCCCAAAAGTTTACCGTCAGTCACCCGAACTGCCATGACAACAGCATGCTCAAGAGGTTGATCATTGATGGTATCATTCACTACTCCAGTGAATTTCATATTTTGTCCGATAGACGTTAATGAAATGGTCAGAAAAAAAGCAATTAAGATTCTAGACAGCATATAATGTAAATTTGTGACAAAAATAACGGAATCAATTAATCTGGTTACATAATTAATGATGAAGAGTTATAATAAAGGTTAAAATTGCGGTTTTAGTGTTCGATTGGTCATATTGAGAGATTAGCTGGAGGGTTGTGACACAGAGAGGTCGCTTAGACCTCCCCGCGAACGAGATGCAATCTCGCACGAACGGGGGAACTACGATGGTCTCGGCAATTTTTTGACTTCACTGCATTTCGCCTAAAATACTCGATCACCTTGCTTTCTAATTTTATTTTAAAATGATATTGAAAAGCAGTAAAGTGAATGCAGTCGTTTCAAAGAGTAAAATTATTATCCGTTCTAATTCACCTAAAAAATCTTAACTTTGAAATGAAGTTAAATCTATACATTGAAAAAAGGAAAAGTTTTAAAATCTACAGGTAAATGGTATGATGTCGAGTTGGATGACGGCTCGATAATTAAGTGTGGAATTCGTGGGAAAATCCGTTTAGACAAATTAAAATCTACCAATCCCGTTGCAGCTGGCGACGAAGTTATTATTGACATAGAAGACGATGAAAGAGGTGTGATTAAAGAAATTTGTCCACGTAAAAATTATATCGTTAGAAAATCCATCAACCTTTCAAAACAAAGTCATATTCTCGCAGCCAACGTTGATAGAGCATATTTACTGGTTACGCTAATTGCTCCTGAAACACACCTTACTTTTATTGATCGCTTCTTAGTAGCTGCGGAATCCTTTCGAATTCCAGTAACGTTGCTTTTTAATAAAATTGATCTTTATTTTGAAGAACATTTACCCATCGTTGAGAACGTAATGAACATTTATGAAAGTATAGGTTATCCTTGTCATAAAATTTCCGCGCTTAAAAAGGAGAATGTTGAGTTTCTACGAAAAGAGATTAGCGGTAATCAAGTTATGATTGCTGGACATAGTGGTACGGGGAAGAGTACACTAATTAATGCACTTGACGACACTTTAGACTTAAAAACAGCGCAAATTTCAATTCATCATCTACAAGGTCAACACACCACCACTTTTGCCGAAATGCATAAATTAAAAACGGGAGGATATATTATTGACACACCAGGAATAAAAGCATTTGGCGTTGTTGATTTAGACAAAGAAGTCATGAGTCACTATTTCCCAGAAATGCGGGAGTTATTAGGGAGTTGTAAGTTTCACAACTGCCAGCACCTTAACGAGCCAAACTGCGCGGTGAAGGAAGCTGTTAAAAATGGGGAAATTGCTGAAACGAGATACAAAACCTACGAAGGGTTAATGACAGAAGATCAATCACAAACATATAGATAAAAACCAAAAATTATGAGAATTGTACTACAACGGGTAAAAAATGCTGAAGTCACGGTTCAAGGAGAATCAAAAGGAGCTATTGAACAAGGTATCTTATTATTTGTCGGAATTGTAGAAGACGACACCGAAGAAGACATTGAATGGGTATGTAAAAAACTTTCAAGTCTACGCATATTTTCAGATGAGGAAGGAAAAATGAACAACTCAATCCAAGATGTGAACGGTAGTTTCTTAGCTGTTTCTCAGTTCACCCTTCACGCCAAAACGAAGAAAGGTAATCGACCAAGCTTTATGCGTGCTGCACATCCAGATATTGCTATTCCACTTTACGAGAAGTTTATAAAAGTACTAGGAGCTGTTTCGGGTCGACCAGTGGAGACAGGAGCATTTGGTGAAGACATGCAAGTTAACCTATTAAACGATGGTCCCGTTACAATAATCATAGATACTAAGGATAAGGAATAATGGAAATAACTGATTTACAAAAAAATGTAGACACTTGGATTAAGAAGCATGGCGTTCGTTATTTCGATGAGCTAACCAATACAACCATCCTCATGGAAGAAGTTGGCGAAGTAGCACGAATTATGGCGCGTCGCTATGGTGAACAAAGCGAAAAAGAATCCGATAAGAACAAAGACCTCGGTGATGAAATTGCTGATGTGATATTCGTACTGACTTGCATTGCGAATCAAACGGGGATTAACTTAGAGGAGGCCATTGCTAAAAATTTTGAGAAAAAGACGAAGCGCGATGGGGAAAGACATAAGGGGAATGAGAAGTTAAGGTAGAAGTTGGAAAGACTAAGTTACCAAGTCGTTTGGATCCCAAGCTCACGCGATGCAATCGCGCGACAGCTTGGGCAACTGCTACAGAGCTCGATTCTCAGCTTATGTAAAGTAATATATACCAACTCAAACTTGCAATAAAAGGTATAACTGAAAAAATTTCTTTGGTATCAAATTTCGAGGGTCGAAATATCACAAAAAATGACAGAACAATACCGATTCCTAGCAATAAAGAGAGGTGATAAAATTGGTGAATTCCTATCCAATAATAACATAGTCCGATAAAAATCGTCACAACTGGGATAGCAATTATAGAATGTCTTGGGGCAAAAACAGCAAGTACCATTAGAAAAAAGCTATGAGCTGATACAAATAAAGCAGCCCATCCTAATGTACGAATATCATGTTCTTCTATAGACAACTCATACGTCGTATACATCCCATATAAAATCAATACTAAATACAGAAATCGATATAGGCTTATTTTCATATCAGTCAGAGATTTATGCTAAATCAAAACAACCTAATCGTTCTAAAACTAAGCTACTTAATATAGCTCAACAGCTAGATAGAAAAATCTTTTTACAAAGTAATAAGTTTTCTAGTTACAAGCAAAGCTATACCCTTGAGCAATATCGTTTGGGTGACTACTGCAGAAATCTAAATTGAAAGTGTATTGACCTTCGCAGAGTTCTCTCGTTGAGTTTACACTCAGTGCTCTAATATTTGGGTTTGATGGATTTATAACATATTTAAACTGAGAAATGGTAGTTCGCGCTGAGAAAATACCTAGCGCTCCAGTCACATTTGAAAATGTTGGTTTGTTCTGAGCTAAACTTGAAGTTGGTTCGTTGACAAGCATATATGTATTCAAGTCTTCAGAACCAGCTGTAAGGAGGATTTCAAAAGAGTAAGGTGTTCTACGTGTCACATCATCATCCACGGGAACGCTATTTCTTACTAATTCATAAAACAATTCTCCACTTGCAGAAAATGAAGGTGTAGTCACCGAAATATCTTCTTCTTTTACTGAACCCAAATTCCATAAGATAGATTTAGCTTCCGTTCCAGAGGAGGTTGTTTCTCTATAAACAAAATTAATCTTGCAATTATAAATAGCACCTGTACCTTTAGTAAAAGAAATAGATTGCGTTCTGTAACCATTAGCAGGTACGTCAGCCTCTGCGAAACTTAATTGTTGGTTCACATTAGGGAAGTTAATATCGACACCTTGTACAAGACTAGTTTGACCCGTCACAACATGTTTCCCATTGTCAATTTCAATGCTAAGTCGGTAAAGAGCGTCTTCATCTAAATCATCTGCTTTGAAGCAATACAATTTTTGCTCAGGATAATAAAATACTCCCGGGTTTTTGTTTTCAATAATCGTGTCATAAAGCTGCCATGATCTAACCACACTACCTCCAACGACCTCTTCAACTGTTGCTTCTACTAAATCAAAGTATGAAGAATCAGCAACTGAAGCAAAAGTATTTGCATTTCCATCACCTAAAAAGGTTTTGTTCACTTTGAGGAAATGGAATTCATCATTTGGATCGAGCAGCATGTGCACTATTGGTGTTTCTTCGTATTCACCATTCACACTAAAATCAGTACTACAGCCAACTGCTGTGATTATTAATAACAGAAAAAAGATTATTCGCTTCATAGTATCTATATATAACTGTAAAAGTAAAAAAATTATGTGAGTCAATAACTACCGCACAATCGATAAAAGGGACAAATCACACTTTTATTTCACTCGATTAAGCCCCATTGCTTTCAACATCCAATTTGGAAGTGCTTTTTTAGGGCCTCTCTTTTTAATGTTTACATACCAACCTAGTTTTTTCAAAATCGGGACTTTGTGTGTTTCAACAAATTCGATTAGCGTACCATCCGGGTCTTCAATATAAGAAAATCTTCCACCTGCTTCCCCCATATCAAAGGTATCTCCACTATCAGTAGTAAATGGAAAACCATTTTCTTCACAATCTTTCTTCAACGCTTCCATTCCTTGAATATCAAAGCACAAGTGGATAAAACCCCAATCTCCCCAAAATCTATCTTTGAAAATCTTTTTACAATCTGATCTGTCAAGCGATTGCACCAATTCAATTTTAGTTGGTCCTAACAATGGAGCAAAAGGACCTTGCCTTTGTTCTGGGTGAGAAAGTAAAACTCTTCTTACTTTTTTATCACCTTGAGGTAGTTCCGAAAAACAGTCAAAAACACCAGTTTCATCATATTCTACTTTTGAATATCCCAACACATCTGCATACAATTTCATTGATATTTCAATATTACTCACTCCAATCATTGTTCCAGCAACTCCACCTGTTTTACCAGGGAAATTTGTGTCTTTAAAAGTAGTTTTCTCCAAAACAACATTAAAAATATTGCCATTTGGATCTTTGACAAAAAAATGAGGCTCGCCATGAGGTGTTTTCTTTAGTCCACCTAAAACTTCAGCTCCATTATTCTTCATGTATTCATAAGAAGCTTCAACATCTTTGGATTTAATTCTACAAACGTACAGTCCGTAATCCCCCAATTGAATATCGAACTTAGCTTTTTCTGTATTTCTACTAGTAAATTGCCAAATTTCAAATCCTCCTCCACCTTCCATGGAAAGCGCTAGGGTTGCCGTTCTAGAATGGACTTCGTCTCCAGTATACATAGTCATTAAGGGAGCTTCTGCAGCATCTTCGAAAATTCTTACATCGATACCAAAAAATTTTCTATACCACTTCCAAATTTCTTGAACATCGGGAACGCCAATCCCCATTTGTTGAATACCACAGATAATTTTTTCCATTTCGTTCAGTTTGGGACAAAAATAATATTCTTTTTAATTGTAGTGAGTATAATAAGACCTTTGAATCACTAGACAACCAACTTCTTTATATTTTCTTCAACACTAATAACTTCAACGTACTTAACCTTCATAATATTTTGAAATTTAAATATTTATGCTTAAAGTTGTAGGAACAATCAACTTTTTTATAATTGAACTATTATAAGTTTTACATTTTTATTCTATTACTTTTCTTCTCAAAACTTGGGAATACTCAAAGCATTCAATTTACTCAAAAAGAAAAAGCCTGGATCGAAAATCATCCAGTTATTGATTTTGGCTATGAACCCAATTGGGAACCTTACGAAATCTATGAAGATGGGGAGTACTCTGGAATAGTAGGTGATTATGTGAAAATCATAGAAGAAAAGACAGGTATTGATATGCGTCCGATCCCTAACTTAACCTGGGACAAAACCATGAAAGGTTTAATGAACGGAACAATAAAAGTAGCCCCAAGTTGTGCCATAACTCCAAATAGAAAAGAAGAGTTTTTGTTTACTGATATTTATATCAAAGACCCAATCGTTATCGCCTCAAAATCAAAAGGCCCTTACATAGGTAATATAAGAGACTTAGAAGGTAAAACAATTGCTTTATCAAAAAGCTACTATACCATAGAATTGATTTCAAATCAATTTCCTGAAATTAACATCATAGAAAAAAATAATATAAAGGAATGTCTAGATGCAGTTAGCGCTGGGGAGGTTGATGCTTTTATTGGGAACTTACATGTGATAACCTACTATATGAATCACAAAGGATTTTATGATATTAAGATCGTATCACCCACTCCTTTTAAAAATACAGGAGTAGCACTAGTTGTAAACCCAGAATGGAAAGACTTTATCGGTATTGTTCAAAAAGTATTTGATAATGTAGAGCAAGGGGAGCGTCATCAAATTCGAAAAAAATGGATAGGTAATGAATACAATACTTCCTTCTTTTCAGAAAGATTTATTATATGGACAGTTATAATTGCAGTTGGATTGATTGTGTGCTTTATTATTCTCTATTATTGGAACAAAGTATTACGCCAAATTATAAAAAGAAAAAAGACAAGCGAGCAACAGTTAAAAGAATCTTTAATTACTCTTAAGAAGCAAGACGAGGAGAAAAAAGTGTTACTTCAAGAAATACACCATAGAGTAAAAAACAATCTTCAGGTGGTTTCGAGTATGATACGACTTCAGGCAAATGTAAATAAGGATCCAAATGCGGTCAAAACACTAAATGAAGCAGTTGATCGCGTAAAAACGATCGCTCTGATTCACGATAAAATTTATAAGTCTACTGAAATTAATATAATTGAATTAAATGAATATGTTGATTCTCTTTATCAGGACATTGAGCTTCAGTTTAAATTCGGTAAGGAGATAAAATTATCAATTGAAGGTGAAGACATAAAAGTAAGCGTTGATACAATTGTACCATTAGCTTTAATCCTAAATGAACTTTTCACTAATAGTTTAAAGTACGCATTTGAAAATCAAGAAAATCCAGAGATAAAAATTGAATTCAAGACACTAGATAAACATCATTTAGAGATGGTTTATTTTGACAATGGTAAATGGCTAGAAAATGCTGAAAGCGACTTTTTTGGTACTTCACTAATCGAAATTTTCACAGAGCAGCTCGAGGGAGACTTGAAGCTCCACAAAGCTGAAACTGGTACAGAATATAAATTCATATTTAAGACCATTAAATTTGAAAGCGATTCGAAGACAAGTGATAAAGATTAATCAAAATACGACAAGTTAAAACGTCAGAAATTAAATTTCATGTCCCGCCTATCCAACACTGAGAAACTTATCTTGAAGGAGTTTCTATAGTCGCTTTGATTTCCATCTGAGAAAGTGACATATAACCCAAGTCGGATTCTGCGTTTTGTGATTTTAAAGATTCTTTCTAACCCAACGAAAAACTCATAGTGTTGCCAATTGTGTTCAGGGACCCATAAATAACCTGTACCAGCCACAGAAGTAATTCGCGTTTTTTTCATGAATGGTATTTTATTGATCAAGGCTCCATTAAAGTGATGGATGAAATGTGCTTCGTAGTACCAATCGAGTGTTGGCAATGAAGTATCTAAGTCCTGAAAAGAATACAATGGGTTTGAAAACCATAACTGGTCAGAGCGACGATGATATTTATAATCCACCTCTCTCAAATCTTTCGAATTTAAAAACTTACCTGTGGTGGTGTGATACGAAGATGTACCAAAAGTTGATATTTTAAACGACTGACGAATACCAAACCTGATATAATCATGATTGATTTCACTCCCTAAAAGCTTGGGAATACCTTTTTCATAGTAGACATAAAATTCAGGCCACTTCGACCCAAGAACAACTTTTCTATGCGGTTCTCTCATATACTTTTGAAATGGAATATAACTGAGGGTCATATCAAACAAAAGTGCTTTGTAACTTTGGAAATCTGGTGGTTCATTATTATCAAGAGCATCGTCAAACCAGCGAATAAACTTAGTGTCTTCAGGCAAAGGTCTTCTTTGTGTTAATTCTAAGTTATTCTCCAAATACAAACCATTAAAAATTTCAATATCATTAAAAATAGACAAAGAGGTCTTTTCAATAAAATTCTCTCTTAAAAAGACTTGTGAAAAGGCATCATAAGTTCGGATCAAATCGTAATTATGTTCAAAATCAATACCTGCGGTCGCTAACTTAAAAGGATTGTATAGATGAGCGATTCGCTGCCTACCTTTAATATCACCATTTAAAACCCCAACATCTACTCTAGTGTAGGAATCGATTAACTTTTCATTGTCCCATTTCTTGAAAAAATCAAAGTTTTGTCCCACTCTTGGTCCGGCGATAAAAGCTGGTTGAAGCATACCAGCAAGTGAGCTGATCGTCCATTGTGTCTTCTTCGCTCTGTTCCGATGATCAATACCAAACCAAACAACTTTCCAAAAAGTAACTTTGTTAAACACCGAATCCACAGAATCCAGGTAGGAAGACTGGGAAAATAGGTTTTCTATACTATCCCTTCTTTTAATGTACTCATATTCTTCTTTAGAAAGTGGGGATAACCTATTTTCAGTCCAATAGGATGTATCTTTGTCATATGCTTCCTCTGTCGTGATAGCCACCTCATTTCCAAAATATTTTTTCGGGAAATCCGGAAAGAATTCATAATTGGTATATTTAACTATGGTCTGACCTTTGAAATTTGCCTTCCTATATTCTGCACCATAGTTCATCTCTTGCGACTTCAACAAGCAAAGAGAATCTGAAGAGACATCAAAGTCTTGTATCACTTGAAAGTAATCATATATGAAAAGATTGCCTTTCACTAGTTTTAAATCAAGTTTTTCAACCAACCAAGTACTATCTTGCACCCAAATGTGACCTTGTAATGTAGATGTGACAACGCTTCTCGGTTCTATTTCAATTTTATTTAATGTTGGTTGACCTTCTCTTTCAATCTTCTCCACCAAACGATATTTATACGATAGAATTCCTGCAGTACTTATCGGAGATTGAATAGGAGACTCGTTTAAATCATCCAAATAGAGCATGTTTTTAAAGAAGTTTATGTTTGATTTTGCAGTTGTTGTATGGTACAACCAGCTATCGTTTCCTCTTTTTGAATAGGCATTTCTAATTTCGCGAACATTATTAGGAGGCTCATAATTTCTCACCATTTCGACCTCAACAAGGTTCATGTTATTTAATTCACCTAGCTTTTGTCTTTTAAGTTCTTCCGTATCGCGAACAGTTTCATCTTCATCCTCATTAGGTTCTTCGTTGCTTTCTTTATTATCCTTTGCTCGAATGTAAACATTACACTTATAAGGATATTGGTTGAAATCGAGTTGATCTTTAATTTCAACTACGTTTTTAATAATATCTCGTCCGGGATTAGTTCGTTTTACCGCATACTCGAATTCATCAAGTTCATTTATATCTATAGGATACAGTTGAACATTCTTGATGGTTTCTCCTTCTCTTACCACGACAAAAATCTCTCTTTGTTCGTAACCACTAGCTGAAAAAACCATATAGTACTCTCCTTCTTGAAGTCTCATGAGATAATTGCCTTCAACATCTGCACGCGTTCGCAATTCAGGTCTGTTTTTAACGTAAACATCTGCCATTGGAATTCCCATATGAGCTTCATCTACAATTTTCCCTTTCACAATACCCTGCGCAATTCCATCTGCATTATGCAGTAGGACAAACAGAAGGATAAAAAATTGAAAGTATCTCATAGTGACCAATTGCAAGCAATCAAGTTAGTTTATAAAGTTGAACGTTATTCGGGTTACCTTACGTTTATCATTACAAACCAACTCAATAGAATGTTCAAATATAACCTGCTCATTAATTTCTACCAATAAAAACTTAGTTAAATGGTTATCATACATCACAACAAAAGTATTATCAGGATAGTCGGTAGACTGAATAATATCTTGTTCAAAGAGCCAGTTATTGTTTTTATCCTGCAATCCAGTACAACGATCGCTCTGGCTAAAATCTATAGGCTTTCCATTCCAATGAAATAGATCTAAGGAAAATAAAGTGTAATTTCCTGAAACCCTTTTATAACCAACAATTTGATTATCTACTCTCAGCCTAAAATCATTTACTGTTAGCATCCCTGCTGTTTTCTTTTTTGCTCTGTTCTTCCAGATAGCGTTGATGCTTTTCCATGTGTTTCATCATAAATCGACGAATGAAGAATAAACCCAAGGTTAAAAGACAAAATATGTAATAAAAAGCCCATTTTTCAAAGCCTTCCTTAAAACACAAATACGTAACAGAAACGAATACGATGACCGTAACTGCCAGCCAAAATTTTTGCATCACCTTATTGTAAGTATTCATTTTTCTTCGTTTTGATTTATAAATATTTTAGCGGTCGGATTATAGAATTGAGCTGTATCAAACTTATGGGTGGTCCAACCTCCATTTCCATATAGTATCATGTCTGGATAAGTAATAACCATAGGTTTATCCGTATAAATTGAGTCTCCTTTTTTATTCCAATACAAAACTTCTGTTTCAAGTTTTTTCTTTTCTAAGATGTTGAGCAATTCAACACTATCTCGTACAGTAATATTACCACTTTCATCGTCTACCTCTCCGTACAGTGAGGTCAACACGGAGGTAATTTCTCCTTTTTCATTAAAGAAGTTCACTTTTAATCCGTCTTTAAACTTCGTAATGGGTTTCGGTAATTTGTACGTTTCCGCAATTCCAGCAAATAATTCTACTTGAGCATACCCTGAATCTGTATAGGTTACGTGGAGGTTTTCGCTCGTTTCATTTGGACTGTTTGGGTCAGCATTGATTCTTTTGATTTTTTCTAAATCGTTTTCACAGGAAAAAAAGATTCCTGCCATGAAGATCATGACAGGAATAATAAAGTATTTATATCCTATTTTAGTTGGCATTAATAAAGCTCAATTGTATATGTTTTACCCCAACATTCGAGCGTTACTTTTTCTCCCACTTCTTTGTCTTCATTAAATAAATCTGAAGACGTTGGACATTGCTTTTTATAATCTTCTACTAAAGAACTGTTTCCCGACTTTTTAGCAAGTTCTACTGCGTAATAGTTGTTTGCTTTTCTATCAAAAGTAGAAACACCACAATCACTCATCAAGGCATTTACACACTTTGCTGCAATTTCATAACCTTTACTCGAATTTTTACCAGAAACTCTGATTCCCGCATTGTGGGCAGCTTTATAATTTCCAGCACGATAGTAAGCCCATACAATTTCTAACTCAATATCACTTTTTTGTTCAGCATCTTTTGACATTTTCAAAGCCTTTTCAAAAGTGTCAACTGCGTCTGATATTTTATTTTGAGCTAATAGTAATTTTGCTTTAGCAAGAACTGCATCAACTGAAGGATCAATAGCAATAATAGTATCTACAAGCATTGCGTATTCCTTACTGTCGGTACACTCTTGCTTTTCAATTAACGCCATAAAGTTCTTCACCATTCCTTTCTTTGCTTCTTTTTCAGAAGGCAGATCTTTCATAAATGCATTAATCTCAGGAAGCATAGATTCACAGTCCGTTATTGCTTTTTCCATGTAGATTGAAAGGAAATCTATTGTTTCAGGATCCATTTCACCTTTAGAAACATATTCTGACAACTTGAAGTATTCAGTAATTAAACGTTTTTTGTACTCTGCTTTTTTAGCTTCATCTGTTTCTTGTACCCATAAATTGTAGATGTTTGCATAATATTGCTTAAGAAATCCTACGTTCACATCTTTTCCTTCAAAGTGAATTCCTTTTTTATATGCTTCATCTGCTTTTTGCATGTATCCTGGTTTACCTTGCTTTAAGTAATAATAACCAAGATATGCTTGCCATTCATTCTGAATACCATGCGTTTTTTGAGCTTCATCATAAACCCAAATCAATGTATCCAAATATTTCGATTCAGTTTCAGCATCCGGAGCATCTTTCATCGCCTTTTTAATCGAATATATAAAAGGATTGTAAAATATCATTTCAAGTGATTCACAATGTTCTAAAGCTTTCACATAAGCCATTGTCACTTTCGGATAATCTTTGGCTTTATACGCATTACCAGCAATTGCTTTGAATCTTGTACACTCATCTTCTTGAGCAACCAAAGCTGTTGAGCTGATAAACAAAAGTGTTCCTAATATTAATTTTGCAAATTTCATCTTATCTTATTTAATCTAATTTATATTTTCTAAACCATCTGTCGTAACTAGGAGCAATATTTATGCCTAAATTGAATCCATAATAGTTTTCTTTAATAACATTTGGGCTTCCACTTCCGTCCTGAGAACCGTAATTAGCTGAAATATTAACAGTTGAGATCGCTCTATTTATGACAATAGGAATACCAATTCCAAAAGAAACACCTTGATCAACGAGTTGTTCACCATCTACTGAATAGGGCGTATTGACAGAGTATGCTCCTACTCGGTAACTAAACTTGTGATAAAAGTTAACGTACGCAGAGCGATCTGATACTTTTCTGTGGGGAGTGTATTCTACTCCTACACGAAGAGCAGATGAATTCTTAAAATTCGGATTCGACAAAGTAGTACCGAAAGATTCTCTATAATTCGCCCAGTTTTCAAGCGTATACTCTCCAGTTAACAATAACTTCGGTAGCCTTGAGTTTCGTGAAGAAGAATCTTTAATGGGTAAAAATTCATAAGTAAAACCAGCGCTTAATCTACTCGGGGAGGTTACTTCACCATCCACATTGACAGGTTCTACAATCGTATCGTAAGAACTAATATTCGTAAATCCTGTATAAAATATTCTAGATTCTGATTGTATGAAATTCAAGTTTTGTTCTGGCCTATAGGTTAGACCTAAAGTAAAGTTATTTGTTTTATTTGGGGTAAACCTATAATTGGCTCCTATTTCAAACCCCAACGCTCTAGCTCTCATAAAACGTTGATCCATCCCACCTATCTCACCAAAGTTATTATCTTTAATGTAGGCTTTTCTTGTATTATCTAACCGTCCGAAATAATGCTTACCATTCACCCCTATTGAAAATGAATGATTTCTCTTTTTAATGATTTGGGCTGAGAATCCTAGTAAAAATTCTTGGATTTCTCCACTTCCTTCATAATCGTAAAAAATACTATCTCCATTTATCACTTCATAGTTGTTCACATCATAACCTCTTCTAGAGTATGGCTTCAGACCAAAAGCTAATCCAAATCTATCAGCAAATGGAATTACTAGAGACATATGTGTAATCCCCGTATAATTTCCTTCCGTTTCTATTCCATTCAGAGAAAAACGATTTCGTCTGTGCATTATTCCCACAGAAAACATTGGGAGTTGTTTTGCGAGGTGTGAATATGAGGAAGGATTAAATAAGTTCACTTGGCTTGAGTCGATAAGTGCTGTTGAAGCTCCTCCCAATCCCGACATAAATGCCGTTCCGTAAAAACTGGCATCTCCTATTCCTTGTGATGAGTAGGGACTATTGGTGCTAACCTGTGCGTTTAATGCAACGCTACTCAATACAAATAAAACCACCAATAATTTACTATACATTATGTCTTAAAATTAAGTACAACCCATACAGGGTTAAATTATTCTCGGCAAAGATGCTATTTTTTAATCCTTTATCAAACCTTTTATGGTCTCCACCTGTCAAAAAAATTGTTAACGGTGTGAATTTTTGATTGTAAAGTGCTATCATTCCGTCTATTTCGGCGTTCATTCCAACCATCACTCCAGTGTTCATTGATTGAAAAGTGGATTGTCCAATCAAATCAGCTTCTTCTGGTGTCTCGATTAAAGGTAATTGTCCTGTATAGTCATACAATGCTTTAAAACGCATCATCATACCCGGAGAAATTGAGCCTCCTTGATAGATCCCTTGGGCATCAATAAAATCAAATTTCACACAAGTTCCTATGTCAATCACCAAAGTATTTTCTTGACTTGAAAGTGAATATCCAGCCACCACATTTGCGATTCGGTCTGCACCTAATGTTTGAGGTGTTTCATAATTCTCAAGTGAAATAGGTAATTTAGTTTTCTCAGACAAAACAATATTAGGTCGAAGTAATTCTATCAATCGATTCTTCTTTTCTTCACTCACCACACTTGACAATATAGACGGATTTGAATTTATTTTCCTCAACTCTTCGTGCAAAGTATCTTCGTTGGAATCATCAAATAATTGAACACTTCGAAGTTCATCATTGTAATAACGAGCGAGTTTCGTTCTTGAGTTACCCGCATCAATCACATAATATTCTTTTTTCTCCATATTCATTCCGCAAAGTTAACAGAAGAATTTTTATTTTTTTTCAAAAAGGTATCGCTCAAATAAAATTAGTTTCTATCTTTGCCCCCACCTAAACGGAAACATCGCAATTAAATTGTGAAGCATTTTAAAAGGTGATGTAGCTCAGTTGGTAGAGCAAAGGACTGAAAATCCTTGTGTCGGCGGTTCGATTCCGTCCATCACCACAGGTACAGAATGAGAAAGAGAGTGAGAACGGAAGTTTTTACTCTCTTTTTTTTAGCAATATCGGAACTGTTTTGTTGTTGAACGATGTGGACTGTGCATGGTCAAATGATTTTCATCGAACAAACTCTATAATGTCTGGCGTCTTTTTTGGTATTCTAACTACAACTTCACTATTATTTTTGTCTTTTGCATTCACAACCCACTCTTTATTTGTTTCAGCGACTACTTCAAAACCTGTAAGTTTGGACGAATACAGTTTAAACCTCAAATATCTAACTAATGAATCATTATTAACTATTTGAAAATAATCAGATATTTGTGTTTTAAAAAAACCTCCGCTAATAAAGAGAATTTTTCTTTCAGAATTATGAACAGCTATTAAATATGGAGAATCTAGTACAGAATAATAATTCGGAATGGAAACAAGCAAACCATTTCCTGAAATAGAATCCTCAAAAATAAATTTATCAATATTAATGCTATATAGCCTATAATTCGTATCGGGAAAAGGTTTATCGCTTACCTCTTCCATATCCATTAACAGTTCAGATTTTTGACCTTTCATAAGGAGATTAATCCAATCTCCACTAAATCTTTCACTTTTCAGGACTTCCTTACCTGAAGACTCAATATTGCTCTCTACTAACTTTACAATTTGATAAGAAATAATATTGTTTTGAACCAAGTTTTTTATTTCAACTGAAGAGAACTGCGCACTACTCGAAGAATACAAGAATACTATCAGTATCGAAACGATAATTTTCATTTTTCTGATTTTATTTATTTTTTTGGAAAGTCATTATTCATCTCTCTTATCTTGTATACTCGAACTGGTTTTGTAAACCCTCCTCGAGCGGATGTGCAGATGAAACATTCGCTAGATAGTTAAGTTTGTTATCAATCATAATCAGCTGAAATATTTCGTACTTCAAAAGTAATCTTATCCATTTGATTCTTCTTGATAACAGTAAAGACTTTTGATTCTTTTGACTTTATTAATGAATCACCAATATCAATTTTAGATAAAAAAGTTGATATCAATACCTTTTTCTCGGGACTAATATCAGTTACAAATTCTTTTCCATCTGAAAGCCTGAAATACGAGTATCTTCCTTCTCTTCCTATTGAATCAATGGTACTGTTTAAGCTACTTTTAATTGGATTTATATTATTTTTTTGTTCCCAACTTTTACTGAAACTATTTTCAGAAATATTTATAATTATCAATATCAATACTGGAGCTACAACTAGCCATATTCCAAAGATAATAGCACTCTTATCCTTTTTCATCATTATTCCTTTAGGTGTTTATAATCAGAACTGTGGTTCATTACTTCAAATCTAATAGTATCATTATTCTCTTTTTTTATTACTAAGAATTGTTTAGAGTTTTTTTCACCTATTAATGTATCGCCAATATTAATTTTATCTTTATAATAATCCCTTTTTCTGGGTGGAGTATATATATAAAGAAGAAACATACTACCATCAGCTAATTTGAAAAGAGTTTGTCTTCCTTCTTTTCCTAAAGAATCAATTTTACTACAAATATATTGTTCTATAGGATTACTGATTCCCCCACAAAATACCAGCACGTAAATAGAATAAGTTCTGCCGGTCTAGTTTTGAAGAAAAAAGCAAGATGAATATACTAAAATTTATGGAAGAGTTTCCTACAGAGCAAGCGTGTAAAGATCACTTCAGAAAACAAAGAGAACAGGAAGGACTTAAATGTAAAAAGTGCGGGTGTACCAAGCACTACTGGCTAAAAGCTAAATATCAGTGGCAATGCAGCGAGTGTGATTTTAGAACTACATTAAAAAGTGGTAGCATTATGGAAGGTTCAAAGGTTGATATACATACCTGGTATAAGGCCATGGCTTTTATGACTTACAGTAAAAAAACAATCTCAGCCGCAGAGCTTCAGCGTCAGTTAAATCATCCAAAATATGATACCGTTTGGCGTTTAATGCACAAAATACGTTCAGCCATGGGAAAGCGGGATGCCCTCTACCAGCTGGAGGGGGCAATTGAGTTTGATGAAGGCTATTTTGAAAGAGCTACCTCTGAAAAGGTTAAACTAAAGAGAGGGCGTGGCAGTCAAAGGCAAATTAATGTTGCAGTAATGGCTGAATCAACACCCCTTGAAGATTTAAATACAGGAGTGAAAACTAGTCAATGTAGGTATTATAAGATGAGGGTATTAACTGATCATAAAGCAACAGCAATTAATAATACAGTTAAGGAAAACTTTAGTGAAAGCAGTATTGTATTTTCTGATAAGAGTACCAGTTATGTAGATATTGCTGATTATGTTGATATTCATGTCACTGAGAAATCAGATAAAAATACAACAAAGACAACCCTTAAATGGGTGCACATTGCTATAAGTAATGCCAAAAGAACTTTGCTGGGCGTTTTCCATAAAATAAAAGGGAAATATTTACAAAATTACCTCAACGAATTTTGCTATAAACTAAATCGCAGGTACTTTGGTGAGAAGGTTTTCGATAGATTAACGTTAGCCGTTGCTAAATCCTACTGGTAACATTTGGGGGAATCAAAATTGTTTTTATTTACATTTGAAGAAAATAGAAGTAAAATGATTAGAAATATCACATTATTATTTTTGGCGATTATCGCTTTAAATTCCTGTAAAAAAGTTGAAGGTCAAGGAGGTTCTTCTGAAATAGTAGGAAATGTTTATATTCAAGACAAGAACATTAATGGAGATAATGTTGGTAACATTTATCCCGCTCAAGATGTAAAAGTTTTTATCATTTATGGACCAGATGGAACACTTCATAATGATGATTACGATACAAGTTATGATGGTTCTTATCATTTCGAGTTTTTAACGAATGGGACATATCAAATTTTTGCATATCAAGAATGTCCATCGTGTGATAAGATTGATCAACCTGTAATTAAAACAGTGAATATTGATTCGAAAAAATCAACTGTTGTTGCACCTGATATTGTCTTAGATAACTATTAAGATACGCTATGAAATATTTATTTATTGTATCATTTTTATTTCTAAGTAACATTTCTTTAAGCCAAAATCGATTGTGGCTATCTTCTGGGGTAAAAACGAATGTTTTTACAGATGACTTTAGAGTTCAAGGTTTAATAGAGGGAAGATTCTATGATAATGGTAGGTATGATAAGATATTTCCTGAACTCTCTGCTCGTTGTGAAGTAACAAGTTGGTTCAAGCCAAGTATTGACTATCGTTTTGTTTTCAATCAGTCAAGAACTAGTTATGAGAGGTCAATAGGGCATAGTTTCAGATTGAATTTAAATATTGATTACGATTATGGTCGATTTGATTTTCAACTGAGGGGAAGGTATCAAAATTCTTTTGTTCGTTTGTCTAATAATTCAGGTTATGATCCAGACTTTGACAATGCTTTGAGAATTAAGCCTAAGATTAAATACGATATTAAGGGAAGTAAAATTGATCCTTTACTAGAAAGTGAGTGGTTTTACAATACTAATTATGGTGAGTTTGGTAAGCAGTTCGTGAAATATAGATTAGCTATAGGAGTTGAAATTAACTTGCCAAATAAACATGAGCTTTCAATTAAATACAGGTACGACTATGAGTTTAACGTACCAAATCCATGGCGTTCACATGTGTTAAGTATCGGTCATACGTATGAATATGAAAGAGATAATTATAATGTGGAGGGTCTCTAATTGTTTTTCTCCACTCTTAAACTAATATCCAAAACCTCTTCTATATTTTCTTGTTGTGTAGCATTTACGATATCAAAAGTATATTTGCCTTTCATTGGAAATGGCTTGGAATCAAATTTCAGCCTACTCTCTACGATGGTTCCAGATACACGTCCAATCCACGAACCATCTGGACGCGCTAAAGGAATTCTTTGAGCAACCTTTGATTTTGTCCCATCTGGCGCTTCTGAAATAACATAAACCCAAATATTACTAAATTGATATTGAGTACTTGTACGCAAAGTCATGATGAAATTAAACGGTTGAATGGTGTCATCAACCTCAATCTCAAAATGCGCTGTATCCGTCTCTGACCAACTATTATTTTCGAAACTGTATGCTTCGTCAAAATAAGCTTGATCTCCACAGCTAGTTAAAGCTAACATTGAGACTAATACAAGAGAAAGACACGTTATTTTTCTACTTTTTCTCATTATCACTTGCCCCTTTCGGTTTATTATTATTTGGTCCTTTTTTTCTTGGAGGACGTCTTTTTTTATTAGGATTATTCGTTGGTTTGTTTCCTTTGTTATCCTTTTGATTCGGATTATCTTTCTTATTGGGATTATTCTTCTTCTTAGGGGGGACATTTTTTTTAGACCCTTTATTCCCTTGATTTGTTGGCTTATCACCTGTCTTTTTGCCTTGAGGATTTCTACGCTTATTTGGTCTTTTCTTCTTTTTCTTTTTGAAAACCTTATCAAAACGATTCAAGTCGTCTTGACCAACAACATTAGTGTAATCAGGTTCTTTAATTTCAAGCGGTTCTTCGAAATCCTTTAAATCTGCTGGTTTTTTCTTGTCCTTATTAAGCGCAATGATTTCTTTTACGCGTTCTGGGGAAAGAGCTATAATTGCAGGGCCAGTCGGTGCATTTGTTTGATGTAAGTACCACATCAATCTTTTGAAAACATCTGTTTTAATATGTACTGCAGAACCTTTTTCAGTGTGAAGTCTTATTTCAGTAGAAGGAAAATCTTTTAATGCATCTAAGTACATATCCAACTCATAGTTGAGACAGCATTTAAGTTTACCACATTGTCCAGCTAGTTTTTGAGGGTTAAGAGATAATTGCTGATAACGTGCAGCACTTGTTGAAACTGATCTAAAATCTGTTAACCAAGTTGAACAACATAACTCTCTACCACAAGAGCCAATACCACCCAGTCGAGCCGATTCTTGACGCGCACCAATTTGACGCATTTCTATACGAACTCTGAATTTCTCAGCAAGTTCTTTAATCAATTCACGGAAATCTACACGACCTTCAGCAGTATAGTAAAACGTTGCTTTCGACCCATCTCCTTGATATTCTACATCAGATATTTTCATATCCAACTTTAGACGTATAGCAATTTCACGGGCACCGTGCATAGTTTTGTCTTCTTTACCACGTACATCAACCCATTTATCGATCTCCTCTTGAGAAGCATGTCTTAATATTTGTCTTGCCTCGTGAGTTTTGAAACTCGGTGCTTTTTTCTGAAGCTGTATTCTGGCGAGCTCACCTACTATGGAGACAACTCCTACGTCGTAGCCAGGACTACCCTCAACTACAACAACATCTCCAACATTTAATGTCAACCCTTTTAAATTTCTAAAAAAGGACTTACGACTGTTCTTAAATCGTATTTCTATTATATCAAATTGGCTTTTTCCACTTGGTAGCTGCATATTTGCTAACCAATCAAAAACGCCTAGTTTATCGCATCCGCCAGAACTACAGGTTCCGTTATTTTTGCAACCTTTTGGTGTTCCACCACCAGTGCTACAACTTGAACATCCCATAGTTATTTATTTTTGTCAAATGTAATAAATATGTCCGAGAAGCACGATTAAAAAAAGGTAAAAGAGCATTCAAAACTGTAGATCGTTTTAAAGGTTTATTGTAGGGGATTAATATAATTAACAATATTTAGGAGAAAGCATATGATAAGATTAAACTTTAAAATTAACTTTGAAGCACAAAGTACTTTTATATGGAAGAAAGAAAATATTTAGATGACCTAGCTGAAATTAAGAGAATAATGGGACAATCCACTCAATTTATGTCTCTAAGCGGATTGTCTGGTGTGCTTGCCGGAATATATGCCTTGATTGGAGCTTTTATTGCTCATGGTTTAATAGAAAACCATCATAGTAAATTTATTATTTTGGAAAGTTGGACTTTTCAAATGATTGTTGTTACAGCGCTTTCCGTTTTGGTATTGTCGGTTGTAACTGCTTTTATCTTTACTTACTTTAAGACGAAAAAATCTTCTGATAAATTATGGAATCCTGTGTCCAAAAGATTATTGGTGAATTTTCTAATACCTCTACTCACAGGTGGAATATTTGTCATATTATTGATTAATCATGGAGTTTATGGGTTAATTGGACCAGTGACATTAATTTTTTATGGTTTAGCCCTTGTCAACGCGAGCAAGTATACTGTTAGAGATATCCGATATTTGGGAATTACCGAAATTATTGTCGGTTTGTTCGCAACAGCTTATCCGGGAAATTCATTGTATTTTTGGGCCTTTGGATTTGGAGTTTTACATATTGTCTACGGAGCAATTATGCATTTTAAATATGACAGAAAGTAAAAGTGAAGCATTTACTAAATAACATAAATAAAGTATTTGATCATAGGATTCGTCTGGCTATAATGTCAGCGCTTATGGTAAATGATTTTATGGATTTTAAATCTCTCAAAGAACTTCTCGGAGTTACTGATGGAAACCTTGCGAGTCATATAAAAGCATTGGAAAAAGAAGACTTTATTAACGTTGACAAACAATTTATCAAGAAGAAACCTAATACACGATATAGTGCCTCAAAAATTGGTAAGAAGGCGTTTAATGATCATTTAGATGCATTAGAAAAACTAATAAATAGGGATTAAATTTTTTTACATATTTACTTTGAAAAACAAAGTACTTTTAATTTAAATAATAGATTATGAAAATCGAAGAAAAAACATCAGAGAAAAGTAGTTTTATGAACTCTACTTCAGTACAACTTGGTCTAATAGTACTACTTGTACTACTTTTAATGATACCCTTAGAGTATGTGAAATATCTTACTTATGAAAGGCAGGAAAGGGAAAAAGAAGTTATGCAGGAAATGGCTGACAAGTGGGGAGGAGAGGTTGTCGTATATGGTCCAATTCTAAATATTCCTTACAAGAAATATGTGAAATCAAAAAGGAAAAATGAAGAAGGTAATTATGAAACTGTAACAACTACCGAAACGCATCAAGCCTATTTCTTACCGAATCAGTTAAAAATGCACTCCAAAGTAAAAGCATCAAATAAAAACCGTGGCATTTATGAAGCGGTGGTGTACAAGAGTGATTTGAATTTTTCAGGTGATTTTAAAGTTCCAGACTTTGCTTCCATGAAAATTAAAACTGAAGATGTCCTTTGGAGTGAAGCTAAATTGATAGTGAAAACCTCTAGTTTAAAAAGTATTAGGGATGAGATGAAAATAAAATTCGAAAATAAAAATTATACGTTTCAACCCATTTATGTTGGAGGACATAATAAGTTGAAATCACTACAATCAAAGGAAATAAATCTCACGGAGGTGATAAAAAAACAGAAAAATTTGAATTTTAAAATGGACTTATCTTACAATGGAAGTCAGGCTCTTCAAATGCTTCCGATTGGGAAAACCTCAACTTTTAGCATGGAATCAAATTGGAAGGATCCGAGTTTTTCAGGTGAATACCTTCCAATGGATAAAACAGTAAGTGAAAAAGGGTTTAAGGCAAATTGGAAAATACTGGATTTTAATAGACCATTTCCTCAATCTTTTTTAGGAGGATTACCAAATTTTGATGAATATACTTTCGGTGTTAATTTTATTAATACTATTGATCAGTATCAACAAAATGAAAGATCCTCTAAATACGGACTTCTGGTTATTGGACTAACCTTCTTAACCTTTTTCATGATCCAAGTAGTTAATAAATTAAAGATTCATATCATTGAGTATACTATGATAGGAGCGGCTATGGTACTTTTCTATACTTTACTTTTGTCTATAACTGAACATCTAAGCTTCTCCACGGCATATTTGATTTCCGCTTCGGCAGTGATAATATTAGTATCGTTGTACTCTTACTCATTGTTAAAACAAAAGAAGCTGTTGTTCTTTGTGGCCGCTACTATGTCACTATTGTACGCCTACATATATGTGATTATTCAAATGGAAAACTATGCTCTGCTCTCAGGAAGTGTTGGATTGTTCATTATTCTTTCAATTATAATGTATTTCTCACGGAAGATTGATTGGCAGAAATAATTGACCTAACCATCAAAAAAAGAGCGCTAAAACTTATGTCTTAGCGCTCTTCTATTAAATTACAGTTTTGTGTATCAATACTTCAACAACTCATCAATCACAACCTCAACTTTCTCTGCGTTTGGTAAAAGTGCAGCTTCTAAAGTACTGTGAAGTGGAATTGCTGGAGTATCTACAGATCCAACTATTTTAACTGGAGCATCCAGATATTCAAAACAGTCACGTTGAATCTTTCCAGCTAAACCTGTTGTAAAGGAAGCTTCAATTGACTCTTCCGTAACCAGCATAATTTTATTGTGTCTTTTTGCCGCATCGTAAATGATTTCATGGTCTACTGGACTTAAAGAACGCAAATCAATAATTTCAACTTTTCCCTTATGCTTTTCTGACGCTTCTTTTGTCCAATAAACACCTCTACCGTAGGTGACAACCGCACAACTTTCTCCATTATCAATAAATGACTGTTCTGCTTCTTGAACCACGCGACCTTTACCAATAGGCACAACATAATCTTCATCTGGTTCAACGCTCATAGCGCCTTCTGTTCCTTTGATTTTTGACCAATACAGTCCTTTATGTTCCAATATAACTACTGGATTTGGGTCATAAAATGCAGCTTTCATTAATCCTTTCAAGTCAGCTCCTGTTGATGGATAGACAACTTTAATTCCGCGAATATTTGTTACGATAGACTCAACACTCGAGGAGTGATATGGCCCACCTGATCCGTAAGCTCCAATTGGTACTCTGATTATTGAACTAACTGGCCATTTTCCATTTGATAAGTAATAACTACGACTTAACTCAGTGAATAATTGATTTAGTCCAGGCCAGATATAATCTGCAAACTGAACCTCAACAATTGGTTTTAATCCAACAGCAGACATACCGACTGTACTTCCAATTATATAAGCTTCTTGTATAGGAGTATTAAAAACACGATTGTCACCAAATGTTTTTGCCAATGTAGCTGCTTCTCTAAAAACCCCACCTAATCGTCCACCAACATCTTGCCCGTAGAGCAAAGCTTCTGGATGTTTAGTCATTAACTCTCTAACCGCAAAAAGCGCACAATCCACCATTACGGTTTTTTGTTTTCCTTTTGGTTCTCGAACTCCTTTTTCCTCTGTTATAGGCGTTGGAGCAAAATAATAATCCGTTATTGATTCTGGAGTAGGGTCATCTGCTGCCTCAGCTTTTGTATAAACTTCATCTATTTCAGCTTTTATTTCCGCTTCGAAATTCACCAAATCTGCTTCGTCAATTCCAGCCTGTCTTGCTAAGTCTTTAATTTTTGGATAAGGGTCGCGTTTTGCGTGATCGTCTAAATCATCTCTGTACCATTCTTTGCGAACTCCAGATGTATGGTGTCCTAAAAGTGGAACTTTAGCGTGAATTAAAAATGGTCTACGTTCTTTTCTTATGGTTGCGATTGTGTCTTCAATTGCTTTGTAAGAAGCTTCGAAATCACTTCCATCAATTGTTAAAACCTCAATTCCCTTAAATCCTTTGGCATAATGCGTAATATCTTGAGCTCTCGTTTCTTCGGCGTTTGCTGAAATATCCCAACCATTATCTTGTACTAAATATAGAATTGGATATTGTTTTAAAGCAGCCATTTGAAGTGCTTCCGAAAACTCCCCTTCTGTACAAGCAGCGTCTCCTATAGAACAAACAACAACTGGATTTTCTCCGTCAAAATCTTGAGCAATTCCTTCTTTTTCTGTGTACTGAATGCCCATAGCAACTCCTGTTGTAGGAATAGCCTGCATACCAGTTGCAGAAGATTGATGTGGGATTTTCGCCATGTCATCTCTTCGTAATGAAGGATGCGAATAGTAGGTTCTACCTCCAGAAAAAGGCTCGTCTTTTTTAGCAAAAATGTGCAACATTAACTCGTATGGTGTAATCCCCATTCCGAGTAAAATACTGTCATCTCTATAATAAGGAGCAACCCAATCTTGAGGTTTAAGTTGCATACCTAAAGCTAGTTGAATTGCTTCGTGACCTCTTGAAGTAGCGTGGACATATTTGCTTGTTACCTCCTTATGTGCCTCATATTTTTCAGCGAGTGTTTTCGCTGTACACATAAGTTCAAATCCTCTTTTTATAATAGATTGCTCAATTTTTGGAGCTTTTGTATTCGATTTCGTTGCTGCTTTAGCCATAAAATATCCACTTTTTTGGGAACGCTAATGTACGAAATATATTGATTTTTTTAGAACATGTACTTGACAAATACACGTTTGATTCAATACGAATCTGTTAAAAAATGTGATTCTTTGAGTTTTAGACAACCAACTTTATGATATAAGGAAGAAAAATTATACACCCAACAATCGCAGTGCCTAAAGCCGAAATCAAAACAGATGCAGCGCTAACATCTTTAATCCACTTGATTTTTGGGTTTTGCTCTAATGAAACTTCATCGGCGAGTTTTTCCACTGAAGAATTGAGTGCTTCAAGGCTTAATACAATGATTGAAGAGAAAATGACAAAAATCCATTCAGTGGTGGTTATTTGAAAGAAAAATCCTAGGAGGATGACAAGAAATAGAACAAGAAGTTGAATCTTAAAGTTGCGTTCAGTTTTGACTAAGTTAAAAAGCCCTCGAAACGCATGATGAAATCCAAGCATAGCAATCCGTTATGTTTTCTGAAGTTTAGTTGACTACTTCAAGATGATCAACTGCTTCAACGCGTTGAACTTCAGGAGCTACTTTTTTAACAGCTTCTTCTAAACCTGCTTTCATAGTCATCACACTCATAGAGCAATCTTTACAAGCCCCCATTAATTTAACGCGAACAACAGCATCGTCAGTAATTTCAACTAACTCCATGTCTCCACCATCGGCTTCTAGAAAAGGTCTAAGCTGCTTTAGTGCAACGTTTACTTTTTCGGAAATTGCATCTTTGTCAATAGCCATATTTACTTTTCCTTATTCGTTTCTTCAACAAATTTACGAACTAATTCATCAAAAGCCTTAGAAATTGGTGTGTTTTCTTGGTAAACAGCGGGACGTCCAATATCCCCAGACTCTCTTACGCTTTGCACCAAAGGAATATGCCCTAAAAATGTTTCATTCATCCCTTCAGCCAAATTTTTTACACCATCTCTTCCAAAAATGTAATATTTATTGTCTGGAAGTTCTGCTGGGGTGAACCAAGCCATGTTTTCAATTAACCCAAGAACAGGAACTTTGATATTATCTAGACGGAACATACTAACCCCTTTTCTTGCGTCTGATAACGCTACTTCTTGCGGTGTTGAAACAATCACAGCTCCATCTAAAGGTACTGTTTGAACCAATGATAGATGAATATCACCTGTTCCAGGAGGTAAGTCAACCAATAAATAATCAAGTGCACCCCAATGTGTATCGGTAAACATTTGAGTTAATGCTTTTGAAGCCATAGGTCCTCTCCAAACAACGGCATCATCAGGCGCGGTAAAAAATCCGATAGACATAATTTGAATTCCATAAGAAATAACCGGAGTCATTTTTTGCTCTCCATCAACGTCAATTGATGAAGGTCGCTCACCAACAACGTCAAACATGGTTGGCATAGATGGTCCGTAAATATCTGCATCTACAATCCCTACTTTATAACCAGCTTTTGCTAATCCACCAGCCAAATTTGCTACAACAGTTGATTTTCCAACACCACCTTTCCCTGATGCGATAGCAATAATGTTTTTTACGTCTGGTAAAATCTTTCTACGTGATTCAGTCGCTTCTTTTGGCATTCCTTTAACAACAGCTATAACATCAATGTCATCACCAAGTACTCTATTTAAGGCAAATTTTACCGCTTCCTGCATTCTTTTACGTGCATGCATTGCCGGATTAACCACATTAACCACAAGTGAAATTGTTTGATCATTGATTTCAATGTCTTCCACTAAGTTTTGAGAAACGATGTCTTTTTTTAAGTCGGGTTCGATTACGTTTCCTAATGCTTCTAATACTTTATCTCTTGTAATTTCCATGTCTATTTTTTGCGACTTCAAAAGTAATGAATTCTTAGAGGAAGTAACAGGTTTTAGATAATCGAAATTGTTAATCTGCTACTTACAACTCTTTTTGACAAAAAAATCGTTCATTCTATTTGACTTTGAACCAATTATTTCATTAGCTGTACAAGAAATTCAATTAACTTTATGGAATGATGCAACGATTTGCATCTAATTAAAAATAGCTATTTATGTGGTTTAGATTAGTACTTTTTATACTGGTTGGGAGCTTTGTTGCTTTAGGATCAACCTATTCATTCAATAACAGTTCAGAAGCATTTGTGCCAAGGATCAACCTTGAGAAATCTGATTATTGGGATGTTTATGATTCTTTGATAAACATAAATCAACCGAATTCAGCTCGTAAACAATTAAGAGCAATTTTAAACAGCGGAATTAAGAATGATAATCATTATGATATTTCGCGCGCAGTAAAAAGTTTTATTCAAACCCTCTCTCCTTTAGAACCAGATGAACGAAAATCTTTATTTGTTGAGTTAGATAGTACTGTACAAACCCTGAATGAACCATCAAAAAGTCTCTCGAAAACTTTTTTGGTTAGTCAAATGATGAATATGCAGTACAGCTGGATGCCATATGGAGTAAATGTAGATAAAGTTAAATTTGGCGATGACACACTTTCTTTGTCAGACCCTTATGATAAAGCGAAGTATATCTTTTTAAGAACAGAGGAAATTAGTAGTGACTTAAAACACCTTCAAAACCATAAACTCAAGAAGTATTCGGACTTTCTTTACTTAGACAAAGATCACGAGTTGTTGCTTCCTACCGTATTTGATTACGTTTCAGTAAATTTAATTCAGTTTTATCAAAACTATGATTTTCAGCGTTACCATGATTGGAAATACGTTGGTGAACCAAACGAAACATGGTTTTACACACCTGACAAATTCTCAAAAGTAAGCTTCAATAAAGAATCACTTAGGCACAAGATCTTAAATGTCTACAAAAATCTAGAAGGATTTCATTTGGAGGACACAAAATTATTGAGTTCAATCTATTATCAACGCTTGAAATATATTTTTAATGAAGTTTCAGTAGTAGAAACCGAACCAAAATGGAGATCAGCGTTTAATTATTTTAAAGATAATTCGAGTCGTTCAAAGTTTTTATACGAGCTAGCGCTATTGAAATACCAAAGTGGTAAAAGCTATAACTTTAAGACAAATACATCTGTTAAAGGAGATTTGTTAGAGGCAAAGAAAATGTTGAAGGATGAATTAAATGAATTTCCTGATAGTGACTTTACAAATCAGATTTCACAATTAATAGAATTAATCGAACAACCACGTGTTGACTTCAGTGCTCAGTCTACGGCTTATCCTGGGGATATGATCCCTTTAAAGATAGAGCACCAAAACGTTGATAGTTTGGTCTTGTATATTTTTAAATCTCCAAAAGACTATCCTGAAAATACAGGGCTAAGGGAGCTTATAAAAGGGAACTATTACAAGCAGATAAGAAAACTTGATTTATTTGTAAAAGACCAAGATGATCATCAAAAAAGGTCAACTGAGTATCTTCTTGATGCAATTGAAAAGGCAGGAGATTATTTAATAATTACTACGAATACAGAGGCTGATTTCAACAAAGCATTGAAATCTGATTCGTTGTGGCGAATTCTTCCAAAAGCTCAGCATACTGTACTGGTTTCTGAAATAATGGTTACAACTGAGAAAAATGACGACGGAATGCAGTTTTATGTAACTAATTATAAATCTGGTAAACCTATTGAGGGTGCTAAAGTATCTGTCTATTTCAACCGTAATTTTCAAATATTGCCAGAGACCCCAAATCGAATTGGAAAAACAGATGAATTAGGTCGATACTTTGCTAAAATTGACCAAGAAAACATTTATTATACGGTTAGTTATAGAGAATCTGAGGTTTCTTCAAGAGATTATATTTACAATTATTCTTACGATGAGTCAAAGTTCAATGTTAAGGTACTTACTGATCGAGCCATTTACCGCCCTGGACAAACGGTTCATTACAAAATAATAGCATATAAAGGAACTGATAATGACTTTGAAGTTGCATCAAATGAATCTATTCAACTTATCATTAATGACAACTCATGGACTAAAATTCTTGACAAGGAGTTACAAACAAACGAATATGGTTCGGCAAGCGGATCATATACTTTGCCTTTAGGAGGACCTCTTGGTAGATTTTCTATGAGTGTTGATTTTAACTCTCATGGTGGAAATAACGCTTCAACATCTCACTCGTTCAGAGTGGAAGAATATAAGCGTCCTACATTTGAAGCAAAAATAGAGCAACCCAAGTCTGAAGCTAAGTTGGATGATTCAGTATCAGTTACTGGTTTAGCAAAAGCTTTTGCAGGATTTCCAATTACTGGTGCACAAGTGAATTACAAAATTTACCGAAATTGGAATACGTACTGGCGCTATTATGGAGATAACAACCAAGGTCGAGACTTACTAATGGATAGCGTTTTGACTACAGATGAAAATGGTGAATTTATAATTGACTTTTTTGCCAAAACAGATCCAAATGCGCCAGAAAACGCCAATTACTCTTTTGAGATTATTGCCGATGTGGTGGATGTTTCTGGGGAAACACATGAGGCAACAACAAGTTTGCGTTTGAGTAAAGTAGGACTCACATTACGATACAATGGCCCTCAAGAATTAAGGACAGACCAAGAAGGTTTTGCTGTATACAACGTAATGAATTTAGCTGGAGAACCTCAGAGTGGCTTCAAAGGAAAAGTTGAGGTTTTCAGAATTGAAGAGTCCAATCGATTTTTATCTAGAATTTGGTCAGAAGCTCAATACCAGAAGTTTGAACAAGACGACTGGAAAAATCTTTTCCCTTATGCTTCGATTGATGGTGATTTAGAGAAAGAATCTAAAGAGACCCTGCTGAAAACAATTGATTTCAAGGTAGGTGATTCGCTCAAAATAAATGACGTGATCGGAAACAAACAAGGTAAATATCGATTCAGTGCATATACAATTACTAAAAAAGGAGATACTTTACGTAACAGTCAGTCGTTAAAAATGATAGATCTAGAGTCAAAAGAAGTTCCAGAGAAAACTGAATTATGGTCGTACCTATCTCATCAATCAATTGAAGTTGGAGAATCTGTAAATTTTCAGTTGGGATCTTCATTTAAAAATGCACATGCTTTTGTACAGCTACGAAGAGGAAAGGAAATAATTAGAGAAGAATGGCTTGATTTGAATACTCGACGAGTACTATCTTACACTGCAAAAGAAGAGGATCGAGGTGGAATTAGTTATCATATTTCTATGGTGTATGATGGTAAACATTATAATAAATCACATAACATCAATGTTCCCCGAACAAATAAAATATTAACGATTAAAGCAGAAACTTTCAGAGATAAATTACTTCCTGGGCAAAAAGAAGAGTGGCGCTTTACGATTTCAGGAGAAGGGGCAGATCAAATTGCTGCAGAGGTTTGCGCAGGAATGTATGACGCTTCATTAGATCAGTTTGCGGGTAATTACTGGGGTTTTTGGCCGTACAGAGGGAATTACTATTATCCTTCTTGGCGTTCTGCGACTAATCGTTCAACCAGTTGGAGCAGTGGTCAGGGAGCATGGCGTGACCAAAGCTATTTGATGAACAGCAGAGATTATCAATGGAAAGCTAATGTTTTTGGAGGAATGACAAACGGATACTATAGAAGAGGTGATAGAGCTATGTTTGCTTCTTCTAGAAATACATATTCAGTCGATACCGACGGAGTTGCTGAATTGGAAGAAGTTCAATTGGTTGCTGATGAAAGTGGTTCGGATATGGCTAAAAAAGCAGAACGAACGGAACAAGTATCTGCAAATGTACCAGTGCCAACTGAAGAAGATCAAAAAAATTCAGGTAAAAAAGACAAGCAGAGTCAAGCGCCTCAAATCAGAGAGAACTTCAATGAAACCGCATTTTTCTATCCTGATTTAAAAACGAATGAAAAGAATGAATTTGTTGTTAGTTTCACACTTCCTGAATCCTTAACGGAGTGGAAATTTATGGCTCTGGCGCATACTAAGGACTTAAAATCTGGAAACATCGAATTAAAAACCGTTGCTCAAAAGCCACTTATGGTGACATCAAACGCACCTCGTTTTTTCCGTTCGGGAGATCAATTTGATTTTGCTTCGAAAGTGGTGAATTTGACAGAGAAAGAACAAACGGTAGATGTTAACCTGAGTTTTTTCAAACCAACAAACGATGAGGTAGTTAATTTAATCGGACGCCAGCCTCAATCAAAACAAGTAACAATCCCCGCTGGTGGTTCCAAAGAAGTTGTTTGGAATTTGGATTTAACAAATCAAGAAGGACTTATTGCTTATAAAATTGTTGCTTCAAATGAAGAGTTTAGTGATGGTGAACAGAAGCCAGTACCAGTGCTTTCAAATAGGCAATATGTTACGGAGTCTATGCCTTTTGTCGTTGCTAAAGCAGGTGTTTCTAAGTTTAGTTTTGATAAGCTGAAAAATACGTCATCGTCAAGTTTAAAACATGAACGTGTTACATTTGAATATACAGCAAATCCTGCATGGAATGCTGTTTTGGCGTTACCTTATTTGGCAGAGTATCCATACGAATGTGCTGAACAACTTTTCTCGAGATATTATGCAAATAAATTGGCAAGTGATGTTATTGAGAAAAAACCTAAGATCAAAGCAATGTTTGAGGAGTGGCGAAATTTTTCTCCTGAAGTGTTCATGAGTGCCCTTAGTAAGAATGAAGAACTCAAAAATATTCTACTTGAGGAAACGCCGTGGATTTTAGATGCCCAAGATGAGTCTGAACGTAAAAGACGTATTGCTGAACTTTTTGAAGTGAATCAATTGGCAAGGAGTCAGGAAAAAGCACTGCATTTACTTAGTAAGAAACAAAACAGTGATGGTGGTTTTGGTTGGTTCGGTGGTAATCGTTCAAATATCTATATCACTCAACATATCGTTGCGGGATTTGGTCATCTTGAGAAATTAGGAATAGATGTTCCACAGAAAGCAAAAGATATGATTGACGATGCATTGAACTACATGGACAGTTATCATTTACATCAATATAACAAACTAACGGAAAAGCAAAAAAAGGAAATTGGAGTTTCATCTATTACTCTACATTGGCTGTATGCTTCGTCTTATTTTTCATACCAGCCAAACCAAAAAATCCAAAAAGTAAAAGATCATTATCACAGTGAGTTACAGTTGAGCTGGTCAGACTTTGGTTTGCAACAACAAGCTATGGCAGGGTTGTATTTTAAACGTGTAAATGACGAAAAGCACACTCAAATGATTTTAGCTTCATTGAGAGATCGATCTAAAAACATTTCTGATAAAGGAATGTACTTCCCCGAAAACCAAGGTGGATATTATTGGAATCAAGCGAAAATTGAAACACAAGCATTGATTATCGAATTCTTTGTGGATGTCGAAGCAAAAACAGCTGAGATTGATGCATTGCGACTATGGTTGATTTTACAAAAAAGAAGTAATTCCTGGGAAAACACTAAAGCAACTGCTTTGGCAACATACGCTTTGTTGTTGAATGGAACAGATTACCTTGCTGATGGAGAAGACCCAATAATAAAAGTAGGGAAAGAAAAGATTGTGTTTTCTAAAAACCTCAAAGAAAATGAGCGATTTGTTAAAGTAACGCCTGGATTAGGTCATTTTAAAACGACATGGAGTGGAGAGGAAATTTATACGGACTTAGCAGACATTGAAATTGAAAAATCAACTTCAACTCCGAGTTACGGGGCTCTGTTTTGGGGGTATTTTGAAGACATGAGTAAAATTGAGGCTTCTACAAACGACGATATTTCGATTAAAAAGACGTATAGAAAAGTGAAAGCTGGAGCGAAAGGAGACGAGTATGTCGAAACAAATACTTTTGAAGTTGGCGATCGTGTTAATATTGAATTGGTGGTAACTGTGGGACAAGATATGGAGTATGTCCACATTAAGGACCTCAGACCTGCCGGATTCGAACCAAAGATGGCTGTAAGTCGACACAATTGGGATAAAGGATTATGGTATTATCAATCTCCTAGAGACGTATCTATGAACTACTTCATTGATCGTTTACCAAAAGGAACACATGTGTTCAATTATGATGTGTTTGTTACAAGTTCGGGTCAATTAGAAGCGGGTAATGCCACTGTTCAGTGCATGTATGCACCAGAGTTTGTGGCTCATAGTGGAGGGGAGAAGGTGAGTGTGAAGAGATAGGTTTTTTTGAATCGTAGAATATTGAATGCGGATTTAAGAATGTAGAAGTTATTGCGTCTAAAATATATATCCAGCTTTCAATTTTAGGTGAGTTTAATCTAATTTTCTCAAAAACGCTTTAGCTTCTTCCGAATTGCCAAGCTTTTCGTGAGCCTCAGCAATTTTCCGAATGACTTTTTCTGAAGTTTCTTTCTCGTACGCCATTTCGTAGGCCATTAGCGCACCTCCAAAATTTTCATTTTTAAAATGTTCATCTCCTTGCGAGAGGCACTTTTCTGCAAATTGAGACTCAAAACTTGAGGTGTTGGTGTGAGTTATATCTTCTTTCAACAAATCATTGAAATGGTTTGGATCAGGAAACATATCACCTTTTTCATTGTAGTAGATAGGAACAACTTTATTTTCTGTCAAGTGAGGAACGAGTCCGTAATCAAACGCTTTAAAAGTGAATATTTGTCCAGATTTAATTTTAAACTTTATTATTCTCCTTGGGACATTATTTGTTGTAACAGAGAAGTCCTGAATACTAGATATAATGGACGCCTCAGCTCTTTTCCCTTTTTTTAAAAGTGTATTTATCGCTTTTTGTTTTTTGAAATGAAAAAGGAGAACAATTAATCCGATAAACAAAAAAGCTCCAACCATTAAACTTGGAATAAAGTACGGAAGAACCTCAAAGTGAAGAGGATTATTAAAGACCTTGCTCACATCAAAATTATTTACTGAAGCAACTATTGATAAAGTTGTGATGCCAATAACTCCTAGAGTTAATAATATGATAGCTCCAAGTGAACGACTCGAATATCGATGGTCTAAGGATGCGATGATTCTTTTATTCATTGTAGTATTTTTTCTCTAATTTAAAAATAAGTTTATTAAACTTTCTTTTAATTAAGAAACGAAAAACTATAGATGTTCTAGGCAATCCAAGAAATGATGGAAATCTTTAGTTCTGATAAACTTGTTTTACATGACCATCATTGTAATATTCAAAGACAATGCCTTTGTAATCCTCATCCACTTCTTGCCCCATAGCATTTATACGCTTGAGCAACTTTCTGTTTTGAGAATTGTCAATGGAAATAATATTATGTGTATTAATTGCACCATCAAAATCAACTTGCTTTAAGCGATAATAGTTGATTCCGTTTGCAAAATCACGGTGTGTAGTGAAGTAAGTGTTTTCAACATTACTACTTCCAGCACCTGATATTTTTTCTATTTCATTCCATGTTTCACCATCTGATGAATACTCCAGAATAAAATAATCGTTATTTGTTTCTGAAGCTGTTGTCCAGTAGAGTTGATTGAGGTTGTTCTTTTTGTTTCCAGTGAATGAAACTAAATCTACTGGAAGTGGAATCGTTGTACAATCCAAACTAGCTGTCCCACCCCAGTTAAGATCAAAGGGATTATTACTTCCTGAATAGTTGTCAATTACAAGAATATATACTTCTCCTGACTGTACATTTAACGGTGCTACCCAACTGTTTCCAAAAGCACCTTCTGAATTGTCTGAGGCTCCATTACCGAGACCTGTTGCTCCCGTTCCAGCAGCCCATGAACATCTTACGGGATTCTGTATTGGGGGACAGTTTGCATTAGCTGTACTTGCATTGTAATCTCCCCAAACTGCAAAATCATAATCATCAGCGGCAACAGGATTAATCGACATTTCTAATGTTCCATTTGAACCTACAAAAATATAATACCATGAAGATTGATTTTCACCATCTAAACAACCTTCATTACTTGCATTTAAATCATTATAATTTCCTGAACCACTTGAGTTACCTGAAAAAGAACTGTTACTACATACCATTTGGGCACCTTCACAATCCTGAGGAGTTGGAGTAGGTCCTGAACAAGCAGTCGTTGAAGTATAAACAAGTCCTGTCTGAGGCGAAGGTCCATCAGAAAAAAGTGTTGCTGATGGATTGGATATCGTATAGGTATTTTCACCTTCAAAACTCCCAGATGTATAGTCTAGTTCTAAGGTTTGACCATCACAATAGGCTATATTTACTGTAGTTCCAGTACCACTTGCTGAATAGTTGGTTGCGCTACCATCAATTGTAACTGTTAAAAAACCACCATTCCAACCATCTCCCCAGCTATCAAACATTTCTAATGTTAAATTACAACACGCTTTTGTAATGTAATTTTCAGAACCCTTGTTACCATCGGCTTCAGATTTTTCAAAAAAAGTAAGGTTTTCACCAAGGGAAGAAACAATATCTTCAAAATATTGCTCGTCATGATTTTCATGAGATTCAATTATAAGAAAAGAATTATTGTCTATTTTACGACTGATGAAATTTATATTTTCAGTAATTTGTGATAAAATTTCCTTAGGTTGTTCCTTAGGGGAAATGTCTATTTTATAGGTGAAAATATCCTGTGTATATCCAAAATTCACAAAACAAAATAATAGCAGTATAGATAAAAATCGCATAATTCTAGCTTAAAATGGTTTTACTCCGTTAAAAGTATGACGTACACTAAATTTAAAAGGTTGCTATTTTCGTAGTTAAAAATGTAGCAATTGGCAGTCATGCTGTCTTTAATTACATTCAAAGATAGCTCAAAAATAATAAAATAACTATTTAGAAGTTAACAATTTTTCCAAAATCTCTTCCTTTCTCAAATTGGGATGAGCATCTTTTTCAATGGCATCTTTGATGGGTGTAAGTATTAATTCATCTGCTTTTATTCCCACCATGACATCTCTTTTGCCTTCTTTTAGTAATTCGACAGCATAAATACCAGATCGAGTAGCGAGTGCACGGTCGTAATAAGAGGGAGCACCACCTCTTTGTGTATGACCAAGAATTGTAGTTCGAAAATCAAATTCTGGCAATAGAGGTTTTACTTTTCGCATAATATCCATCGCTCCACCAGCATCATCACCTTCTGCAACTATAATAATTGAACTTCGTTTACCTTTGTTTTGTGTTTTAATTTGAATCGCTAGTTCCTCAATGTTTGTAACCGTTTCTGGGATCAAAACAGATTCTGCTCCTGAAGCAATGGCAGAATTTAATGCCAGAAAACCTGAATTCCTCCCCATTACTTCAACAAAAAATATACGGTGATGAGAAGAAGCGGTATCTCTAATTTGATCTACAGCTCTAACAATAGTGTTGAGTGCTGTATCATAACCAATAGTCGACTCCGTTCCGAAAAGATCATTATCAATTGTTCCCGGTATTCCAATCATGGGAATATCTTTTTCTTGAGACAAAATATGAGCACCAGTAAAGGAACCATCACCGCCAATAACTATTAATCCTTCAATTTCTTTTTTATTTAGATTTATGATAGCCTGTTCTCTACCTTCTTTTGTTCGAAATCTCTCGCTTCTAGCAGAACCAAGAATGGTCCCCCCGTATTGAATTATATTATCAACATCATCATAGCTCAGTTCTACAAAATCTTCATTGATCATTCCTTCAAATCCATCCTTAATTCCAACGGGTTTAATTCCGTAATGAATACAAGTCTTGACTATAGCACGAACAGCTGCATTCATTCCAGGAGCATCACCACCCGATGTAAATAGACCAATTTTTTTCATTTCTAGCTTCGTTTTATTAAAGAATCGAAGATACTTAAATCTATCAAATAAGAATTATTTATTCTAATGATTGTAAATAATTTTAAAAAAAATGAAAAAAGAAAGGCTTTCTATTTGGTTCAAATCAAAATTTCTTAGTTTTACCGCTGTAAAAGGAATTGGTTCCTATTCAATAATTAAGAAGTTAAGAATGAAGACAGTTCAATTTAGAGAAGCATTAAGAGAGGCCATGAATGAAGAAATGCGTCGCGATGAGAATGTATTTTTGATGGGAGAGGAAGTTGCCGAGTATAACGGTGCTTACAAGGTTTCTCAAGGAATGTTGGATGAGTTTGGTGAGAAAAGAGTAATAGATACTCCGATTGCAGAGCTTGGTTTCACTGGGATCGGCGTTGGAGCGTCAATGAATGGATTGAGACCTATTGTTGAGTTTATGACATGGAACTTTGCCATTCTAGCAGCTGATCAAATTATAAACTCTGCAGCTAAAATGTTACAAATGTCAGGTGGTCAATTTCATTGCCCTATAGTATTTAGAGGAGGTAATGGTCAGGCTGGACAGTTAGGGGCTACTCACTCTCAAGCGTTTGAGCCAATATATGCGCATATTCCAGGTTTAAAAGTTGTAACACCTTCAACACCGGCAGACGCGAAAGGTCTTTTAAAGTCAGCAATCCGAGATGAAGATCCAATTGTCTTTTTGGAGTCCGAAAAAATGTACGGTGATAAAGGAGAAATTCCTGAAGGAGAATATTTAACTCCAATCGGCGTAGCAGATATCAAACGTAAAGGTACAGACGTAACAATTGTTTCTTTTGGGAAAATTATGAAAGTGGCACATAAAGCAGCAGAAGAGTTAGCAAAAGATAATATTTCATGTGAAATCATTGACTTAAGAACAGTTCGACCAATTGATTATGCAACAGTTGTAGAGTCAATAAAGAAAACAAACAGATGTGTTGTGGTTGAGGAGTCTTGGCCTTTAGCATCAATATCTTCTGAGATGGCTTACCACTTGCAGCGCTATGCATTTGATTATTTGGATGCACCTGTAATGAGAGTAACGCAAACAGATACTCCATTTCCTTTTTCTCCATCTTTAATCGATGAAGCGCTTCCAAATGTAGATCGAATAATTAAAGCGGTTAAGGCGTCACTTTATAGAAATTAATTTAGAATTTAAATATAGCGAAGCCATTCCAGATTTTTGGGATGGCTTTTTTGTTAAATAGCGTTTTTTTGATGGGCGTAGCTTTACAAGAATTAACCTTTTTATATCTCAAACAATCTAAACTCTTTTTATAACTTTGGAACATGAAGGTTTTACTTATCATAATTTGTCTTATCAGTTCTTATGGCATGTCTCAAAATGAGATAAGCTGGGCTGTTGATTACGATAACACGGGTAATGAATTGAAATTCACTGCAGAGTTAGCAGAAGGATGGCATATTTACAGTCAATTTATGGATGAAAATGCAGGTCCTATACCTACTAGTTTTGAAATTATTGGAGAGGATATTGAAATACTAGGTAATGTTGAAGAGCCTGAGCCAACAGAAGTATACGATGAAAACTTTGGTTCAGATATAGCATATTTTTCAGATGAGGCTGTTTTTACCCAAAAATTAAAGTCAGGCTCAACAGGTGTTGTAAATATTGAGATTGTTTATATGTTATGCAATGATGAGGGGTGTTTACCGCCAACAGTGAGTGAGTTTGAAATAGAAATTCAATAAATTTAATAGTTAGGAGAATGAAGTATATTTTTTCTTTAGTAGTAGTCTTTATTACTACTTTTCTTTTTAGTCAGCAATCGGCAAATGATGTTACGAAGTGGAAAACTAGTGTAGAGCAAGAGAAAGGCGCTGAAGAAGCAACCCTGTGTATAGAAGCAGTTTTAGATGACGGTTGGTATGGATACTCGATTAAGGAAACACCCAACGGTCCTTTACCAACAGATTTTACTTTTGATGAAAGCGAGGATTATGAGTTAATTGGAGAAATGTCAGAAAAAGGCATGAAAAAAGGGTATGACAAAGTTTTTGAAGCTGATGTTAGAAAATTTTATCCTTCTGGAACATTTAAACAAAAAATTAAAGTAAAGTCGAAAAGTGACTTTATATTAACGGCCTCCATTTTTTATCAAGTTTGTACAGACGGTACATGTATTATTGGAGATAAAAATATCGACTTTTCGATTAGTGGAGTTAAGTCAAATGCTAAAGAGCAAGAGGTTGATCCTTTAAAAGAGCAAGGAAGTGATGAAAACATAGAAAAAGTTGTAGATTCAATTCCACTGACTAATTCAGACCTGGTGGAATGGTCTTACGAGTTGAAAGAGGTGGATAAAAATGGAAGGTTTAACTTGTCTCTAGAAGCCGATATTGCAGATGGCTATAGTATGTCAAAAGTTAAAAACCTTCAAGGATTATTTAAAGTCCCTGATGGAAAAACTTCTTTTTCAACATTCATGTTGGCAGACGGAGTAAATATAGAGGATGGATTTTATGCTTCTCCAATACTATTTAGATCCACAATTGTTAGGTCGGATGACGCAAAGAAAGCAACGAAAATAACTGCAACGCTCGAATTGGAAAAAGACGGCGAGACTGTTGAGGTTGAGAAGGATATTGTGTTGAATTTTGCAAATGCAGAATTGCTGGTTTCTGGAGAATGTGAGCCACTTCGTTTTGAGGGAGCTGAAGATGAAGAAGAGTTTTCTTATTGGGAATTAATGATTGAAGCTTTTTTATGGGGAATTGCCTCATTGCTCACGCCATGTGTGTTTCCTATGATTCCAATGACAGTAACGTTTTTCTTAAAAGGAGCGAAAGAAAAAACAAGGGCAGCGGGTATTCGTAAAGCGACGGGATATGGATTGTCAATTATAGGTATCTATACCTTTATTGGGACAATTGTAGCAGTTACATTAGGTGCTGCATTTGCGAATTGGTTAGCTACTCACTGGATTCCAAACGTACTATTTTTCTTGATTTTTATGTTTTTTGCCGCATCTTTCCTTGGGATGTTTGAAATAAGAATGCCATCATCACTGATAAATAAATCGGATGCTAAAGCGGATAAAGGTGGTTTTATCGGAACATTCTTTATGGCGTTGACGCTAGTGCTGGTTTCGTTTTCATGTACAGGGCCAATTATTGGTATTATTTTAATTAAAGCTTCACAAGGGGCTATTTTGGAACCAATGCTGGGGATGTTTGCTTTTTCACTAGCATTTGCTTTGCCATTTACATTGTTCGCGATATTCCCTTCATGGTTAAGTAAACTTCCAAAATCTGGAGGTTGGTTAAATACGGTTAAAGTAGTACTTGGTTTTTTAGAAATTGCTCTTGGTTTAAAATTCTTGAGTGTAGCAGATCAAACTTATCATTGGGGAATATTAGATAGAGAAGTATATATAGGCCTATGGATTGTTATCTTTACAATGTTGGCTTTATACTTACTAGGTAAAATTAAGTTAGCTCATGATTCTGATATGCCATATTTAAAAGTTCCGCGACTCTTTTTTGCGATGAGTGTTTTGGCATTTGTAGTTTATCTGACTCCTGGACTTTTTGGGCACCCTTTAAAGGCTCTTTCTGGTTATTTGCCACCAATGTCAACGCATGACTTTAATTTGTTAGGAGAAATAAGAGGGGAGGATGAAAATCAATGTGGTGACGACCCTAAATACAGTGATTTTTTACATTTACCTCATGGTATAGCTGGTTATTTTGATTATGAAGAAGCAATGGCGTGTGCAAAAGCACAGGAAAAACCTTTGTTTATTGATTTTACAGGGCATGGTTGTGTAAATTGTAGAGAGATGGAAGCGCAAGTTTGGTCTGACCCAGCAATCCTAAAAATGTTAAAAGAAGAGTTTATAGTTGTTGCTATTTATGTGGATGACAAAACACCACTTCCTGAATCTGAATGGGTAGAATCTAAGGTGGACGGAAAGATGAAAACAACAATTGGAGATAAAAATTTAGATTTTCAAATTTGTAAATTTGATGAAAGTGCTCAACCACTTTATGCGACTATGGATGGAAATGAACAGCTTTTGGCAAAACCTGTTGGCTATGTATCTGTCAAAAAGTTTAAGCAGTTTTTAGAGCAATCTATAGTTGAATTCAAAAAGAAATCTAAAGGAAAATCTCCTATATAATTTCACTTTCAACATAATGTTGAAAAAGCTTAAATAACTTTTTGACTTATTCAATATTGAGTCACAACTAAAGTGTTATTTTTGTCCAAACTTATAAGAAATGACTGAAAGATCTCCCGCAGTTTTAGTATTGGAAGACGGCACCGTTTTTCACGGAAAATCAATTGGACAAAAAGGTAGAACTTCTGGCGAAATCGCTTTTAATACTGGTATGACTGGCTACCAAGAAGTGTTTACAGATCCATCCTATTTAGAGCAACTCTTAATCATGAATACCGCGCATATCGGTAATTATGGTACGCATAAAGATGAAGTTGAGTCTGATAGAATGCAAGTAGCAGGTATTATCATTAAAAAATTCTCAGAAGTCTATTCTCGAGAAAGTGCTGATCAATCTTTAGAAGACTTCATGTTGAAAGATGAAAAAGTAGGTATTGCTGATGTTGATACACGTGCTTTAGTTCGATATATCCGATCAAAAGGAGCAATGAATGCTATCATTTGTTCAGAAGAAAATGCCGATATTGATCAACTGAGAAAAGACGTTAAAGAGGTTCCTTCAATGGAAGGATTGGAGTTGTCAAGTAAGGTTTCTACAAAAGAACCTTTTATTTCTGGTTCAACTTCAGGAGAGTCAAACTTTAAAGTAGCTCTTTTAGATTTAGGAGTAAAAAGAAATATTATTCGTTGTTTGAACGAAAGAGGTTGTGAAGTTAAGGTCTTTCCAATGACGGCAACGCTAAATGAAATGTTGTCGTATCAACCGGATGGCTTTATGTTGTCAAATGGCCCTGGAGACCCGGGTGTTATGAAAGACACTCACAAGTTAGTAAATGAAATCATTGCAACTAAAATTCCAGTTTTTGGAATTTGTATGGGACACCAGATAATTGCTTTAAGTCAAGGCTTGAAAACAGTAAAAATGCACCATGGACACCGAGGTTTAAATCACCCTGTGATGAATCACCTTACTGGAAAAGGCGAAATAACTAGTCAAAATCATGGTTTTGTTGTTTCTCGAGAAAGTGCTGAGAATAATTCAAATATTGAGATTACACATTCGCACTTGAACGATAACTCTGTTGCAGGTATAGCATTGAAAGGAATGTCAGTATTTTCAGTGCAATACCATCCAGAATCTTCAGCAGGTCCACATGATTCTCGTTACTTGTTTGATCAGTTCGTAGAAAACATGAAAACATATAAGAAATAGATAAATCGAAAATTCATTTAATTGTCCTATGAGTTATATAGCAAAAGTTATTGGTAGACAAATATTAGATTCACGTGGAAATCCAACTGTAGAGGTGGATGTTTATACTTCAAACGGAAGCTATGGTCGTGCAGCAGTTCCTTCTGGTGCATCTACAGGTGTTCACGAAGCAGTTGAGTTGAGAGATAACGATCCAGAACGCTATATGGGGAAGGGAGTTCAAAATGCAGTTTCTTTTGTTAATTCAGTTATAAATGATTCTCTCGAAGGGGAGTATTTGTTCGATCAAAAAGCAATCGATAGAAAATTAATTGAAATTGATGGTACAGAAAATAAAAGTCGTATAGGAGCAAATGCAATTCTTGGAACTTCTTTAGCTGTTGCAAAAGCTGCAGCTAGTGAATCAAGTATGTCGCTGTTTAAATATGTTGGAGGGGCAGGTGCTTATACAATGCCAGTTCCAATGATGAACATTCTTAATGGTGGTTCTCATGCGGACAACAAAATCGATATACAAGAATTTATGGTGATGCCTTTTGGAGCTTCTTCTTTTTCCGAAGGCTTAAGAATGGGAACTGAAATATTTCACCATTTAAAAGCCGTTTTAAAAGCAAAAGGATACTCTACTAATGTTGGAGATGAAGGTGGCTTTGCGCCAAATTTAGGTTCAAATGAAGAGGCCATTGAGTTTGTTTTAGAAGCCATCGAGAAAGCTGGATATAAAGCAGGAGAACAAATTTGGATTGCACTAGATGCTGCAAGTTCAGAATTTTACGATGGAGAAAAGAAAAAATACGTTTTTGAATCTACAGGTAAAGAAATGACTTCAGATCAAATGGTTGATTATTGGAAAGCTTGGTCTGAGAAATACCCAATTATTTCAATCGAAGATGGATTAGATGAAGATGATTGGGAAGGATGGAAAAAGTTGACTGCAGCGATTGGAGATAAGGTTCAACTTGTTGGAGATGATTTGTTTGTGACTAATACGAAACGTCTTGAAAGAGGAATTAAAGAAAAATCTGCAAACTCTATTCTTATTAAAGTAAATCAAATCGGAACACTTACCGAAACAATTGAAGCGGTTCAAATGGCAACAGCTAATTCTTTTACGTCAGTTATGAGTCATAGAAGTGGTGAGACAGAAGATACCACAATTGCTGATTTAGCAGTTGCTTTAGGGTGTGGGCAAATCAAAACGGGTTCTGCCTCACGAAGTGATCGAATGGCAAAATATAACCAACTCCTTCGTATCGAAGAAGAACTTGGTGAAAGTGCATTTTACCCTGGATTATTGTTCAAATTTATAAATTAAACAGCTGATTTGTTATAAATTAAACACGCTTTAAGGAATTAGTACTTAAGTGTTACTTTTTCAGAAAATTAAAGCAACCTTTCCTTAATCAAAACGTTTGTGAGTTGAATAGTTAAGGGAAATTTTATGAAATACATTGTTTTATTAGCTTTATTATCACTAACATCAGTTGGTATAGCGCAATCTGTTAACAATAACGTTGATGGAGTTCAGTTTTTTTCTCAAGTAATAATGGCAGATGATATAAGTTCATCCGAATTAGGAGATATCCAACAAGACTTGAACCAAAACCCGAATGTTCAAATGGCTAGAGTAGATCAAATGAACAAAACAATTTTTGTAGTAACGCAACCACTTGATAGCTTTGAAAGAGAATCTTTCGAAAGCTGGATTGGAGCAAATGCCAGTTTGGTAAATTGTTATCGTCAGGGCGTACAAGGTGTTGATGATTTTATCCCTTTTGATGATAATTTTTGCACAAACTCAGAATAATTACTGTTATGAGAAATATATTATTGATTTTAACGATTAGTTTACTTAGCACAATAGTTGTCGCTCAACAAGGTGGTGACATGTTGGATTGTGAAACAGCTGGTTATGGTTGTACACTTGATGATTTTGAGGCGAGTACCTTAGGTGGAGGAAATGTTAATGACCTTCCATCTGGTAATAATGTTTCTAACCCAAGTACAAATCCTGGTTCGGCTGGTAACTCTGGTTGCTTATTTAGTAATGAGTTAAATCCAACGTGGATTATATTTACTATTTCATCTGCTGGATATTTCGAATTTACATTGGGTGAATCGGGAAGTAATGGTTTTTATGACTGGGCAATGTGGCCTTATTATGACGCTGGTTCACCAGAAAGTATTAATGGTGGTGATGCTTGTTCAGAAATTCAAGGAAATTTATTACCTCCAGCAGCTTGTAACTGGAATGCATCTAGTGCGGGGTATACTGGAATGGTCGAACAGGGTAATTTACCTCCAGGAGCCAATCAAGGTAATTTTGAAAATTCGTTTTGGGCAGAACCTGGTGATCAATTTGTTTTGATGTTCTCAAACTATTCGGGTCTACAAAATCAAAATGTTCCGGTTTATACTGGTGCAGACATCCCTGGTAACACAAGTAATCAAACCGCTGATGTAACATGTGATCCAACATCTGTTGGAAACACTATATGTTTAGGTGATGTTGCTGATGTAACAATAAATCCAGGAGGTTTGACAAATCCAACTTATGAATTTTTAAATAATGCAGGTGATCTTGTCGATCCAAATGCTCCAGGCCCAACTTTTCAACTAACCCCGACTGATACAACGATTTATGAGGTTGAAATTACAGATGGTACAGGTATGTTTATAGATACAGTTGAAGTAACAGTTAACGTTGTTTTTCCTCCAGAACCTAATGCTGGTGCAGACTTTGTGGTTTGTAGTGGAGCTACTGGTACTTTAGACGGTAGTGTATTAAATCCAAATGATGTTACAGAGTGGACATTTAGTGGGCCTGCTGGTGGAGTAATTAGTTTTGCCCCAGATGCGAATACCTTAGACGCTGATATAACCTCTAACATGGATGGTACTTATATTCTGACCTTAACAGCATCTAACGGTGTCTGTCCAGATGAAACTGACGATGTTGAAGTTATTTTTGAAAACCCTGAATTAACTCCTTCATCTCTTGCGCCAGATTGCTTTGAAGGCGATAATGGTGAGATTTATATTGATGCTCCAATTGCTACATCATATAGTTTTGATGGGGGTGTAACCTGGCAAGTAGATTCGTTTGCGACTGGTTTTTCGGCAGGTGCTTATCTAGTATGTGTGGAAAGTCAAAATGGATGTCAAAACTGTGAGAATATAGTGGTAGATGAAGGAGTGGAAGTTACAATTGAAGTTTCGGATGATACAACGATTTGTGAAAATGGAACTGCTACACTTGTTGCTGATGCTACTGGCGGTACTACTTTTGATTATCATTGGAGTCATATAGCAGATCTCCAATCAACGCAAACAGTTCAGCCTTTGAATTCATCGGATTATACAGTATATGCAGAGAATGAAAATGGATGTCTTTCAGAAGAGAAAACAATTAGTGTTGATGTATTACCTCCTTTAACTGGTAATTCATCACCTTCTCAAAGTATCTGTCCTGGTTATTCAACTTTTGTAACTGCTGAAGGTTTTGATGGAAATGGAGGTCCTTATAGTTATGTTTGGACTGATCCAGCAGGGAATGTAGTTGCAAATACGGCAACATTTGAGGCGTCCCCAATGTCAACGATTACTTATACAGTTACAATAACTGATGATTGTGAGTCGACACCATTGATTTTAACTTCTGAAGTTGTTGTAGCTCCTTTACCAGATGTTCAATTCTCAGTTGACCTGGATAATAAATGTGTTCCTGCAACATTTGAAATTACAAATGATACAGACCCAAATTTAGTGTCCGAGTCTTATTGGTATTTTTCTGATGGACAAACGATAATTAATATGGATAATTTTGAAGTAACAATGGATCAAGCGGGTATGTATGACTTAAATTTAGTGATTGTAACTCCTGATGGTTGTGTTGATTCTGCTCGAGTGAATAATTTTTTAATAGTACATCCAAAACCAAAAGCAAAATTCAATTTTGTGCCAGATCCTGTAACAATGTTAAATACAGAAGTGTTATTCCAAAACTATTCTATAGGAGCAGATACTTACCAATGGTATTTTGAAGAAGGAAATCCTAATTTCTCGACATTAAAAGATCCAGTATCTACTTTCCCTGAGGGGGTAGTTGATAATTATGAAGTTGAATTAATAGCAACCTCTATTCATAACTGTAAGGATACAGCTCGTGCAATAATTCAAGTTGAATCTGAAGTAATTATGTATGCGCCAAATACATTTACACCTGATGGTGATGAGCATAATCCAACATGGAGGGTTTATATTGAAGGAATAGACCTTCAAATGTTCGACCTTGAAATCTACAATCGTTGGGGAGAACTAATTTGGGAATCTCATAATCCTGAAGTTGGTTGGGATGGAACTTACGGTGGACAAGGAGGTGAGAAAGTTAAAGAAGGTACCTACGTTTGGAAAGTTCGTACAAGAGATTATATTAACGATAAAAAATATGAGTGGCAAGGACATGTCAACATCATTTATTAATTAGAAGAGTTTTTAAAAAAAGCCAGAAGTGACGCTATTCATTTCTGGCTTTTTTTATCTTAATGTTTATGACTTAATAGCAGCTATTCCAGGAAGATCTTTTCCTTCTAAGTATTCAAGCATCGCACCTCCTCCAGTAGAGACGTAACTTACTTTGTCAGCTAAATGAAATTTGTTTATTGCTGAGACAGAATCACCCCCTCCTATAAGCGAAAAAGCACCATTCTCTGTTGCTCTTGCTATCGCTTTAGCAATAGAAACTGTTCCGTTTTGAAAGGCTTTCATTTCAAATACACCCATAGGACCATTCCAAAGAATTGTCTTTGATTCTTCAATAACTTTTGAGAACTTCTCTACTGATTTCCCTCCAATATCAAGACCTAACCAGCCTTTACCAATATTATTTGTTTTGCATGTTTTAACGTTGGCGTCATCTGCAAACTTATCTGCCGCTATTGTATCAATAGGAAGGTGGATTTTCACACCTTTGTTTTCAGCTTGATCTAATAGCTTCATAGCCAGCTCCAGATAATCATCTTCCACTAGAGAGTCACCAATGTTTCCGCCTTGCGCTTTTACAAAAGTATAAGCCATTCCCCCACCTATGATTAGGTGATCAACAGCTGAAAGTAATTTTTCAATAATTGTTATTTTAGAACTAACCTTAGCACCTCCTATTATAGCAGTAGTCGGACTAGTAGGGTTATGGAGCACTTTGTCAATACTTTTGATTTCATTTTCAACTAAAAATCCGAACATTTTATCATCTGGAAAGTAATCTGCAATGATTGCAGTACTTGCGTGAGCTCTATGAGCTGTGCCAAAGGCTTCGTTTATGTACACATCACCATGTTTTGACAAGTTTTTAGCGAATGTTTTGTCACCTTTTTTTTCCTCTGGATGAAACCTTAAGTTTTCAAGTAATATTACATCTCCAGGCTTGAAATTCTTGGTGGCAGCTTCAGCCTCTGAACCAATGCAGTCTTTAACAAAATCAACTTGCGTTTGCAACAGATTACTCAAATGATTCACCACATGTTTAAGAGAATAGCGTTCTTCAAAACCTTTTTCAGGGCGACCTAAGTGCGACATTAGAACAACGCTTCCTCCTTCTTTCAATACGTGTTTAATGGTAGGTATTGCAGCCTTCAGCCTAGTGTCATCAGTAATTTCTCGCTCATTATTTAGAGGAACATTAAAATCAACACGAATTAAAGCACGTTTTTTTTTAAAATTATAAGATGAAATATTTTTCATTCGTTTTTTTTTACAAAAATATAAAAACAAGGGAGTTTAACTCAGGTTTATGATTCATTTTAATCCCCGAAAATTGTAAAAAAGCGTGTTAATAATAGCCAAAATGACACCCTAATTTTGATTCAAATTAATTTAATGCTTATATTTGTTTGTCCATTGGAATTGAAGTGGACAAAAATTAAATTTACAAGTATGCAATATACAAACATTAAATTTGACAGATCAAAGAACGTCGAATTTTATAAGACGCTTCAGAAGAGAGTGAGAAGTTATTTTAAAGAGAATAACATCTCGAGGTATGGTAATGCCGCAATGGTATTTAAGACGGTTTTTATGGTTGCTCTATATGTTGTGCCTTTTATTCTTTTGCTAACTATAGTTAACTCTGTTGGGTTGTCTTTCTTGATGTGGGGACTAATGGGTCTTGGAGTAGGCGGTATTGGTCTTTCAATTATGCATGATGCAAATCACGGGGCATATTCAAAAAATAAAAATGTAAATAAATTTTTAGGTGGATTAATCGGTATGGCAGGAGGAAGTGATGCTATGTGGAGAATTCAACACAACGTATTACATCACACTTATACCAATGTAACAGGAATGGATGAAGATATTGATCCAGGAAAGGTAATGCGTTTTAGTCCGCATGAAGAAAGATTCAAGTATCATAAATACCAGCATATTTACGCTTGGTTTTTGTATGGACTCATGACCTTGATGTGGATTACAGTGAAAGATTTTAAACAAATCGCGAAGTTTAAGGGTATGGGACTTACTCAAACTCAAACTAACTCTGTGAACAAATTATTGGTTAGAATAATATTAAATAAATTGGTTTATTACGGAATTGTCTTGGTTCTACCTTTGATATTCGTTCCAATCCCCTGGTATTTAACAGTGTTAGGATTCCTTTCAATGCATTATATTACTGGATTTATTTTAGGAATTATATTCCAGCCTGCACACGTTGTGCCTTCAGCGGATTATCCTATGCCAGATGAGTCTGGGAATATTAAAGCAGATTGGGCAGTAAGTCAGTTGATTAATACAGCTAATTTCGCTCCAAAAAGTAAACTGTTCTCATGGTATGTTGGAGGATTGAACTTCCAGATTGAACATCATTTATTTCCAAATATTTGTCATGTTCACTATAAGAAAATCTCTAAAATAGTTAAGGAAACGGCTGAAGAGTTCAACTTGCCTTATAACTCAGAGAAGACTTTTGCAGGCGCCTTGAAAAGTCATGGCCAAATGCTTCGTAAGTTAGGAACTCAAGATAAGCTATAGAAATTTATGGATGTTGTTGCGTTTAGAGAATACTGTTTATCTAAACCAAACGTTACAGAATCATTGCCGTTTGACGAAAACACACTTGTTTTCAAGTTAAACAATAAAATGTTCGCGCTCATAGACATCGAACCTGGTGAAAGCTGTAATTTAAAATGTGATCCTGAGCGTTCTTTAGAACTTAGATCGCAATACCAAGCTGTGCATCCTGGATATCATATGAATAAAAAACATTGGAATACAATTATGCTCCAAAGTGACGTTGATGATCGATTGATGAAGGAATTGATTGATCACTCGTATCAGTTAGTGTTTAATAATTTTTCTAAAAAAATTCAAAAAGAGCTTTTGGATGGGCATTAGAATCGACAAATATTTGTGGTGTGTTCGTCTCAGTAAGACAAGGTCAAAAGCTACGGAGCTTGTTAAGAAAGGAAAAGTTAAATTGAATGATGAAGCCATTAAACCTGCTCGTGAAGTCAATATTGGTGATACTGTTTCAATAATCAAACATACAACTACCTTCTCCTACAAAGTAAAAGATTTACTAAAAAACAGAGTGGGAGCTAAGCTAGTTGATGACTACATTATAGACATTACTCCTCAGTCGGAGATTGATAACTATAAAACCTATCAAGCAGCTCAAGCGAGTTATCGTAATCACGGAACAGGTAAACCCTCAAAAAAGGAAAGAAGAGCCTTGGAATCATTTAAAAAGTGGAAAGACAGTTAGCCTCAATCAGGTCTAGTTATATCTAAACGCAGCAAGTCGAATTTCTTGCTTTAAATGGTTTTGAGCATCTGCCAGTTTTTCGATAAGAATAAATCTTCCCTCACCTAATTCGGCAGCTTCTCGCATACTCTCTTCAGATCTTTCATTGCTTTTGATGCCTACAACACTTAGTGTAATGTCTTTACGTAGAAATCGCTTGATATACCTTTTGTAATCATCAGAATTTCTATTAAATGCACCGTCAGTAACAATAATTACTTGGTTTTTACCATCCTTGATAAAATTTCTTTTTGCCTGTTTATAGCCTAATTTAATACCTGCTCCTCCTGCAGTTAGTCCTTTCGCTTTTAAATCTTGGACAATTTCAGTAATTTCTTCCTTGTTCGCACCTGAAGTAGGTTTTAAAAGAACTTCTGCATTTGTGGCGTAAGAAACTAATCCAATTTTATCTTGTGGTCGCAACATTTCCACTAATTGATTGATTGCATACTTCAATAGCTCTAATCGATCAGCTTGACGCATTGAAGATGAAACATCTACAACAAAAACTACGTTTACAGGTTTGAATAATGATGGATCAAAATTGTTTTTATCTAATTCGCTAAAACTTGGAGGGATTTCACTTATTGTATCTATACTTTCAGAATCGTCCTCTACAATTAGTTCTTCTAAGTTTACCTCTTCAGGCTCACTTATTTCAATTGTTTTGTCATCATCAGCTTCCTCCTCTGTAACTTTAGGTTCCGTGGCTTCAATATTCTCTGTAATTTCTTCTTCAGACCTAGTCAATTCCAAAGTGATTTTATTTCTTTTGAAATTAACATATTCGCCTAATTCAGCAGGGTTATAGCCTGTGTGGGTTGCATAGAAATAGGTAATTCCTAGTGGGATTTTTGTCGTAAATCTACCGTTCATCTGTGTTTTCCACTTACCTAAAGGAATACCGTTTTGGATAATTGCGACTGTTGACTTCCCTAGTTTCTCTCTGGTTTCTTTGTCTATAGTTTCAACGATTAATTTAAAGTCTAACGGATTTTCATCTGCTGGTGATTGCCCAAAATCTGGACATGCAGTAAAGTTATTTTGATTATTCGGTAGTTCTCTGATTACTCCTTTCAAAGAGATTAATGTTGGTTCATCTTTATCACTTGTGAAAACTGGTATTTTATAATGAAATCGCCCTTTGCTTCTTGTGTTAATTTGGAAACGAATCACTGTGGAACTGTCAGGATCCATCATAGCTCCTTTTTGGATATAGACCACCTCCATTGGTTTGTCGACACTCAAGATAAATGCAACTTTGTCAGAATTATTTTTTAAATACACATCAACAAAACGTTGGTCTCCCGAATATAAATCCCCAAAATCATGTTCTGTTTTGTCAAAAGAAATCTGTCCGAAACTATATCCATGGAGCAGAAGAGTGAATATAAAAATGATTCTAAACATATTTTACTTTGATCAAAATTTGAACCAAAAAAAGGTCGCAATTAGATAATTACGACCAATATAATAGATATTTAGTGTCTTTGTTACACTTTTTCTTTGAAAACAGCAGAAAGTACATTTAGTAAATTCTCGTCTGCATCTCCAAAATTATCTTGGTAATCTTTGTAACTTCTTTTTATGACCTCTTTTGCTTCATCAACGCCATATACGTGAGTAATCTCTACATTTTTAGAGTTTCCTTCCAAATCTTTATAAGTAAGAAAGAAATGCTTTACGCGATCAACAACCATTTGAGGTAAATCGTCAATAGATTTAATATTACCATAGGCTTGGTCTCCTTTCAAAACAGCAATAATTTTATCATCCGCTTCACCACCATCTATCATTCTAAAACCTCCAACTGGAATAGCTTCAGCTAAAATGTTTCCCCGATTTACTTCTCTTTCTGTAATCACACAAATATCGAGTGGATCTCCATCTCCAACAATGTCTTTTTTGCCTGTTTTAGAAGCGCAAAACTCAGCTACTTCTTTATCACAATATGTCTGAGGTACAAAACCATACATGCATGGCATATGATTAGAAAATTTTTGTGGACGATCAACCATGATATAGCCACTATCCTTATCTACTTCATACTTTATAGCATCGGAAGGAATAATTTCAATAAATGCATTAATAATATCGGGTTGTTTTTCTCCTATATTGATACCATGCCAAGGATGTGCAACAAATCGCTGCGACATTGCTTTAGCTAATTTTTCTATATCTGCTTTCATATAATAGTGTGTTTTAATGTTCGTACAGTAATGTAAATTAAAAAGGAGTGCAAAAATAATTGAAAAAATGCTAATAAGTGGCTAATTCACCTACTAATTGTGTTTTTTGATTGTGAATTATCTACCAAAAGAAAGGTAATCTAATGGATTTAACGCTCCAACGTTACTCCATAATTCAAAGTGTAAATGAGGGCCAGATGAGCGTTCTCCTGTATTTCCGACGACACCTATTGCGTCACCAGTTTTTACTGATTCACCGACTTGGGTTAAAACTTTTCCAATATGTTTGTATACTGAGGTTAAATCATTTTGATGACTAATTATTATAGTATATCCATCTTTATCATCATATGAAGTATGAACTATAATTCCTTCTAAACATGATTTTACAGTCTCGTCTTTTTTAGCAATGATGTCCACGCCAGGGTGATTTTTTTTATTGAATTTTTGACTCAAAGTACCTTTAATCGGATCAAATAGAAAAATGTCATCAAGTAGGATGTTTTTTAAGTTATTTGGTTGTTCTCGTGAATCAATTATTTGTTGATTTAATTGTTGTTCTGCCTCTGAAATCAAAGTGTCTGAGGCTGATATTTCATCGTTGTATTCAAAGTCTTGTTCGCTATAAGTTGAATCAACTGAAATATTTCCTAAAATTACATTTTGTAAATTACGAATAAACAAATCTTGCTGCTGAACTTTTCTTTCTAATTGATCGATTTGGCTCAGTGTATTTTCAATCTTTTCTTTGTTTCTGTTTTTAATGTTTTCTGGCAATAAAATTCCAGCTGGAGTGAATGAGAAAAGTAAATAAAATAGTATGAAAAAGACGAAAAGTATTAGACAAATTACACTAAGTAATTGAAGCTTATTAATGTTGAATCTCCAGTTTTCTTTGAATGTCACTGGGTTCATTCCAACAACTCTTGTGGTCTGCTTAAACCAACTTTTTTTCTTTTTCTTTTCTTTCATTCAAAAGCAAAGTTATTATTAATGATAGATAATTGAGTAGGTTTTGAAGTTAAAAAAAGACAAAATAAAATGGATAACTATATCATATACCGTATTTTTGGCTTATTATTTGTATATTGTAGAGCAACTTATTAATTATTTAAACGTCTTATTACTTGAATGAGAATTTTAATATCAATATCTTTTATTTTTAATTTGTGCTTGCTAAATGCACAACTCCAAACTAATGGTGGGCAATCCCCAAACCAATTAGTCCAAAATGTACTTTTGGGGCCTGGAGTTGATGTCTCAAATGTCAATTTTTCTGGGGATAACGGTGCGATAGGTTCTTTTAATGCAGTAAATACTACTTTGGGAATAGATGAAGGAGTTTTAATTACTACAGGTACAGTTGCTAATAATGCCGATGGACCACATGGACCAAATGATCAAGCTAATGCTGGAGTAGATAATGGTGTTGGAGGGTATAATCCACTTACAAACCTTGTAGGTACAAATACTTTCAACGCAGCAGTTCTTGAATTTGATTTTGTTCCTTTTTCTGATACGGTCAGATTTGAATATGTATTCGGATCTGAAGAATATCCTGAATTTGTGGGTACACAGTTTAATGATGTTTTTGCATTTTTTATCTCTGGTCCGGGGATTTCAGGCACAAAAAATATGGCGCTGATTCCGGGAACAACACAGGCTGTAGCCATTAATAATGTTAATAATGGCCCTTCCAATTCTGGTCCTTGCGCAAACTGTCCGTATTATAACAATAATGGTAACGGGAGTAATGCTCCATACAACGGTAGTTCTCAATATATACAATATGACGGTTTTACAACTCCATTAACAGCTGTTTCTAAAGTTGAGTGTGGAGAAACATATCATTTAATTATTGCTGTAGCCGATGTAGGTGATGGAATTTATGATTCTGGAATATTTTTAGCTGCAAATAGTTTAACAAGTGAACAACCGGTTACAATAGATTACGAACTTTCTAATGATCCATACGGTGATGGTGTAACAATGGCTCAAGGTTGTACAAGTGCTGAAGTGACAATTACAAGGTCGGGAGCTCAAATCAATCAGCCCTTAACAATACCAATTAACGTTTCTGGTTCGGCGGTAGAAGGGGTAGATTATTCTTCGATTCCGAACTCGGTTACATTTGCAGCTGGTCAAACTACTTTAAGCTTCACTATTGATGCGCTTGATAATTCTTCATTAATCGGAATTGAAAATCTGATAATGGAGTTCGAGATAGAAGACCCTTGTGGTCAAGATAATTTTGAAACCATAGAATTATTCATAAGTGAAGTTAGTGATGTAGAAGTAATTCTAGAAGATGTAGAAGTACTTTGTCCAGGTGAAGAAGTCGTTCTGTCTCCTGAAGTTACAGGTGGTGGAGGTGGATATGAATTCCTTTGGGACACAGGAGAAACAACTGAAACGATTACAGTTAATCCAGCGAGTACACAAAATTACACGGTTTCTGTTACAGATAATTGTTTAAACCAAACGGAACAAGCAACTGCTACTATTACGGTTCCCGTATATGACGATATTGTTTTAAATGAGTCTGATGATATCGTTGAACAATGTCCGTATGTTCCATTTACTTTGAATGTTGAGGTTTTAGGAGGAGCTGGAAACTATAGCTATTTATGGACAGGACCAGACGGTACGCCACTGAGTAATTTGAACACCTTGGATGTTGCTCCTAGTGAAACAACGACTTATACCGTGGAAGTGACTGACCAATGTGGTGAATCTGAAACTGCTGAAGTTACAATTACAATTTTAAGTCCCCCATTGGTTTTAGATATCACACCAAGTCAAGAAATTTGTCCTGGGGATTCAGCACTGATTGAGGTTACAGCATCTGGAGGATTTGGTGATTACTATTACGAATGGCCTCATTCTGGAGAGACCACTTCATCAGTTTGGGTCAAGCCAGACCAAACATCATCTTATACCGTGATTGTCATGGACGATTGTCAAACATTTGACGTGCGTGCAACAACTGAAGTGGTTGTAGTTAAACCTGATGCTGACTTTAGGCCTGTAACAAACCCTATGTATATTGACCTGCCAATTACATTTCAAAATTTGACCCAGAATGGTCATACCTATGAATGGAGTTTTGGTGATGGAAATACGTCTACAATGGTACATCCAAATAATACTTATACGGAACCAGGCGATTACGAAATAATGCTTATCGCTACAGATATTAAGGGCTGTATAGATACTGCTTATCGTACGATTACAATTCAAGATGAATTCTATTTATACGTTCCAAATGCATTTACACCAGATGGAAATAGATTTAATAATACCTTTAAAGTAAGTTCAATAAATGTCATTGAGTTTCAAATTCAAATTTTTAACCGATGGGGTGAGCTTTTGTTTGAATCAGAAGATAAAAACTTCGAATGGGATGGAACCTATAATGGAGAATTAGTAAGAGATGGTACATATGTCTGGAAAATCTTTTATCGATCAATTAATGATGATGAAGAAACCATTACTGGACACGTAACAGTACTCAGATAATTATACTATTATTTATTGACTGAGATTCCTTTTGCTATTGTATATTTGCTGTATTAGAATCCACAGCATGAATTTTTCTAGAAAACATCGTTATTTACTGAGCATTCTAAGCGGACTTTTAATGTCTGTGGCATTTCCATATACGGGGAGTTTATTTCCATTGGTCTTTATTGCGTGGGTGCCTCTACTCCTAGTTGAACATAATATTTATCGCGAGAAATATCGTTCAACAAAAGTTCTACTTCATGCTTACATCACATTTGTTATTTATAATTTAGGTTCTACCTATTGGATTTTCTTTGCTAAAGGTGGAGAAACGGGTGCTATTATGGCATACTTGCTCAACGGATTATTAATGGCTATTGTTTTCTTGTTTTTTCATTGGACAAAAAGGTATGTGGGTCAGAAAGAAGGTTATATTGGGTTACTATTCTATTGGATTGGATTCGAATATTTTCATTATCACTGGGAACTAAGTTGGCCTTGGATAAACGTTGGAAACACATTTTCCATTATTCCAGAAATTGTTCAGTGGTATGCCTATACGGGTGTGTTAGGTGGAACATTATGGGTTCTATTAGTGAACCTTCTTTTCTTTAAAATAATTTCAAATGTCATTTTTGGAAGGGAAAGTTTTAAAATTCAAACTCCTCTAATTTATTTGAGTGTAGGACTAATATTTGTACCCTCATTAATATCATGGTGGTCTTATTCCACGTTTGAAGAGAAAAAGAATCCTATTGAAATTGTGGTTACGCAACCCAATATTGATCCCTACAATGAAAAGTTTACTGGAGATGTAATAGCTCAGTTAGATAAATTTGTGTTAGAAGCTGAAAAGCATATCACGGAAAATACTTCTATTGTTGTAGCTCCAGAAACAGCTATTTCAACGCCCTTTGATGAAGACAAGTACGAAACAACAAAAGCGTATAATTATTTAAAATCAAAAGTAAAAGAGTGGGACGGACCAGACCTTTATCTTGGTGCATCTACGTATAAAATATTTGATAGTGGAAGGAGTCGTGCATCAAAAGAGCTTTCCAGTGGAAGAGGCTTCTACGAATCCTATAATTCGTCAATGATAATTTCAGAAAATCGACCTCCTTCATTTGTACATAAATCAAAATTAGTTTTGGGAGTTGAGAAAATACCTTACTCTCATATATTTCCATTTTTAGAAGAACTCTCTATTGAAAATGGAGGTACTTCAGGGACGCTTGGTGTTGAGGATGAACCCAAAGTTTTAACTGCCAAAGGATTTACATTTGCACCAATTGTTTGTTATGAATCGGTTTATGGAGGTTTCATTGCTGAACAATGTCGCAAAGGAGCTGAAGTAATATTTGTAGTTACTAATGATGGTTGGTGGGGAGATTCTCCAGGATATAAACAACATGCAAGCTTTTCAAGATTGAGAGCTGTAGAAACCGGTCGTTATGTGGTTAGGTCTGCTAATACTGGAACATCTTCTGTTATTAATCAAAAGGGAGAAGTCGTTCACGCAACAGATTACTGGGTGAGAGATGCGTTTAAAGCGACAATTCATTTAAATAACACCCCAACATTTTACGTTACCTATGGTGATGTGATTGGACGCTCTTTTGCGTTTGTATTTTTCCTTCTACTGGTTTTAACTGCCGTCAGATATTTAAGAACCTTTGGTAAATCTTTTTAAGAGGCTTTCTTTGCATATATCGGATAGTTCAATTGCACTTCAGCTTTTAATTGGTGCAAAAGGTTATAGAGTCCAAAAAAAGTACGCATCACATAAATCGCGTCTCTGGAGCCTCTAGCATTATTCAATTTTCGAATGGATTTATCTTTTGAAATTTCTTCGCCCATTTTAAAAATAGATTCAAAAAAGGATTTATCAGAAAAATCAAACTTGTCAGAATGAAATGGTCTTCCCAATAGTGAAATCATGTTTTCGTAGACTTTTTTGAGTTTAACTTTATCCGCTTCAGAATCCTCTGGTCTGAAAAAATCCATTTTCTTATAAATCTCTTGTAGTTCAGATTCATGTTGTAAGATATCTGGTCGGAGAAGTTGGTAATAGTAATGAGCAAAATCATCAGGTATTTCCTTAACACAACCAAAATCAATTATGCACAACTGGTTGTCTTTCGTAATAATAAAATTGCCTGGATGAGGATCAGCATGGACGATTTGTAACTCTCTCATCTGATATAAAAAAACATCCCACAGAGATTGACCTATTTTATTTCTCAATGCTTGATCAATATCCTGCTTGATAAAATCATTGAACATCGTACCTTCAATCCAATCCATAGTCAAGATCCTTTTACTTGATAATGACCTATAATATTTTGGAAAAACTATATCTTTAAAATCGCCACATAAGTCACGGATTTTCTCACCATTTTCTAATTCATTCAAATAGTCGGTTTCCTCAATTAATTTAGACTCTACTTCTTCAAGGTACATATTTAAATCTGCAGACTTCATGTTAAACAGTCTTGCAGCTAATGGTTTTACAAGTTTTAGGTCAGAGGAAATCGCATCAGCAACACCAGGATATTGTATCTTTACAGCTAGTTTATTCCCATCTTTTTCAGCTTTATGCACTTGTCCAATACTCGCTGCGTTTACTGCTTCCTTAGTAAATGAGTCATATGTTTCTTCTGGTGTTTGTCCCAAATATTGTTTAAATGTTTTGGAAATTAATGGATAAGATAGAGCTGGCGCATTATATTGCGCCATAGCAAACTTTTGTTGGTAAGCAGTAGGTAAAACTTGCTCATCCATACTCATCATCTGAGCCACTTTTAGGGCGCTTCCTTTTAACTCACTTAAAGTGTTGTAAATATCTTCAGCATTATCAGAGTTTAACTGATCACGAGTCAAATTTTTATTGAAAGCTTTTTTCGAATAGTATTTGATATAATTCCCACTAACTTTTGCTCCTGTACCAACTATTTTCGCGGCTCTTTTCACCTTTGAAGTTGGAATACTTTTTTGATCTTTATTTCCCATTTTACACAACTTTAGTTTTCATGGCAAATTTTCCGAAATCGATCAGTGAATCTAGTGGACTGTGCCCTAAAAACTCAAATGCGAGATTTACACTTTTTTCAATGGCAGCATCCGTTGTTTCAAAGTTTTCAGACTCATCGTTTAACCAAACTCTAAAAACGTAGAGAAAAACGAGTTTAAAGCTTCTACCATAGTAGTTTCCAATATAGGGTCTATCTTTTACTTCTTGATTTTGTTTTGCTTCTTCGACTATTAGATTCATCCGTTCATCGAAATGAGTAAAAAATAAATCCCAATCCCCAGACAATTCTTTTAGGTCACTGATTTTGTCATATTTAGAGATTAGATAAGAACGGTCATCAAGAAAAGATTCGAAAGTCGTAAAGAATAATGCAAGGGCTTTTTCATTGGCATTAAATTCAGTGTAGTTTTTATCCTGATCTAATCTATCAAGAATCGTTGAGGAAATATCTCCTAAAACCTTCTTGCGGATTTGCTTTAAACTATTGAAATACTTATAAAAAGTGGGTTCTTTAATTTTGAAATGTTTGCAAAATTCAAATACCGAGTTTGGTGCTCTGCCCTCCAATAACTCAAATTCTACATACTGCTTGACAAGACTTTCTTCTTTTTTCATTACGCCTGTTTTTTTAATATAACAAACGGTTAGAAGTTTATGTTTAGTCTTTAGAAATAATATTAATTCAGTTAAAAAAAGCTAAAAAACTCTAGAGTTATTTCTCTGGAAGCACATCCATCTTGTCCGCAAAATGATAGCAGTAATCACGTAAGTCTTCACTGATGTTTTTTTCTCCTGTAGCTTTTTCAAAAGTATCGGCCATTGTTAGTAAAGTTTGATGAAAAAACTGTTTCATTTCTTCAATTGATAAATCTTTCGTCCACAAATCAATTTTCATTGTGTTTTTGTCTTTTGGATCCCAAAGTGATAATAACACCGCAGCTGTTTCTGCTTTGTCTATATTTCCATCTTCTGCTGACCATAGCATTCGAACAGGAACGTTATTTTCATTCGTTCCAACATTTATTGAAATAGTTGATGTTTTTGTAATTTTATCTTCACTCATAATTTAGTCAATCTCGTATGTTTGCAATATTTTATTGTAATCTGTTTCTATTAACTCAGGCAAAGATACATCTTTGTTTTTAGTCATATAACCAAATACCATTTGAAATCCTAAAAATTGCCCCATTCGATCGGGAGAGCTTTCAGGAAGACCAATTGTCTGAGGACCTTCGTTAAGAAAGTTTGCCTTGTCTCGATCATTGTTTTCAAATAACAACTGCTCTTTTACCAAATAGTTCCATGTCATTTCTTCATTCTGTTCTGCCCATTTGAATTGCTTGTCGTTATACCTCAAAATATATTGTTTTTCAGCATTCGGAAGGGTGGCGTTTAATACATATAAAATCTTTCCAGCCTGAACAATATGTTCAGCGAGTTTACCATCCTTGGCTTCAAATAGATGTACCTGAATCCATTGCATTAAGAGATCGCGTTCCAAAAAATCAAAATTCATTCGTTGTTTTTGCCATTCATACAACTGATTATTCGGAATTTCAACAATTAATTTTGAATCGGGTGAAAGGTACTGTTCCAAACCAACTGAAACACTTGTATCTGAACAGTGAATATTGCTGAATAGTTTGTTCATGTATATAATGAAATGTGGAGATTTGACTTTTGGGAAGTGGTGTTTTAAATATCTGAACCCTTTTTCAATTGTTACTTTTTTTGGATCAAGTTTAGAGTAAAGCTTCTTCTTTACTTTTTCAATCTCTGAAATGTATTCTGATTTGTAAAAGTCATGTATAGCCTTGTATGAGTTGCTATCTGGATTTTGTTGAATATTTTGGCTAATCTCATACAAATAAAGATCGTCTAGCAAATTCGTGAATCTTTCATGCGCTTTTTTAGTGTCATTTAACGTCGCTTTATAAAAGGCTGAATCTACATTTATATGTTCGATTTCTACGGTTATATTTTGAATATCAACGTCAAACGAATCGTTGGTGCATGAAATCAATATTGAAAATAATGCTATTAAGGTTAAAAAAGTTTTTCTTTTCTTCATGAAATATGATTATTATTGCAAAGTAGATATGAAAAAAGCCATTATATACATCCAAACCAACACGGATGAATATATTATGGCAATTACATATGACATATAAAAAACAAATTATAGATATGAAACTCAAAAGTATGAAAAAGTTACTAATAATGTTTGTTGCCACTTCGATGATGGCTGGAATAAATGCACAAGAAGCAGCAGAAAAGAAACTTTTAGCTGGACTAACGTTAGGGACAGGTATGAATTTCAACAATCCTCAGACAACTAAAATTAATAGCAAAGTTGGTGTCGACTTTTTTGCAGGGATGTCTTTAGATTGGCATTTTGCTAAAAATATTGGCCTTTCTACTGGTATTGAATTTGATTTTAATCGATTTAGACATGAATTTAATGTTGCAGATCATCAAATTCCAATGTTTGAATATTCAGATAAAGAAATAGTACAAAGAGGTGATGAAATAGTACCGAATTCAGGTGAAAATACATTCCAATTAGTAGAAAGGAGGTATAGAAATATATATTTGACAATTCCTACAATGTTACGCTTCCAAACCAATTATATGGGGTACCTAAGATATTTTGGGAAATTTGGCGTTCGAAATAGTTTTTTATTAACTACAAGAGCTGATAACGAAGGGTTTGTTGTTGGTGAACCAGCTCAAACGGAATTGAACGATATGCAAAATCCTGGTGACTTATCAATCTATAAGGGGTCAGCTGGATTATCAGTAGGAGCGGAATGGAATTTCTCCGGAAGCACATGTATTGTTGGTGAAATTGGTTATTTCTACGGTTTTTCAGAAATACACAAACAAGATGCGACTTTTGGTAGTGAACAGTACGAAAAAGATAAGAATAAATCACTTTACACGCTAGATGGATCTGGAAATCGTGAATATTTCGCACCAAGCGCTAAGCAAGGTCAACTTATTTTGAAAATATCAGTATTATTTTAATGACAGATTTAGATCTAAGTGGTGTCAAGGATTATATTGTTGATTGGTTGAATGATTATTTATCAAACACCCCATTAAAAGGATTCATTGTTGGTGTTTCAGGGGGAGTTGATTCTGCCCTGACTTCTACACTATGCGCTTTAACTAATAAAGATGTAATCCTATTGAATATGCCTATTAGGCAAACGTCTGATGAATATCACAGAGCCAAAAAACAAATTGAAAACCTAGAATCAAAATTCGATAACGTTCGTGGATTAGAAATAGATTTATCAAATTCTTTTAAACAGTTGGAGAACGATTTGCCATCGGAATCCGTAAATGATCCCTTAGCAATGGCAAACACAAGGGCTCGACTTAGAATGCTGACGCTATACGCAGTAGGACAGTCAAATGGTTTGCTCGTTGCTGGTACAGGTAATAAAGTAGAAGATTTTGGTGTAGGTTTTTTTACCAAATATGGTGACGGTGGCGTAGACATTAGTCCGATTGCAGATTTAATGAAATCAGAAGTTTTTACACTTGCAAAACACGTTGGTGTAATCGACGAGATATTAGAAGCTCAACCAACAGATGGACTTTGGGAAGATTCTCGAAATGATGAAGATCAAATTGGCGCAACTTATGATGAGTTAGAGTGGGCGATGACATTCGCTGGAGATGAAAACGAGCTGTCAGACAGACAAAAAGAAGTGATCGACATTTATAATTCCTTTCATAAAGCAAACATTCATAAAATGAAACCCATCCCAGTCTGCACCATCCCAGAGGAAATTAAATTGTCTAATGTCTAATGTCTAATGTCTAACATCTGACCTCCAAATTCACTTAGCCCAACCTTCTCGGTCTAAACTTCTAAACTGTATAGCCTCTGCAATATGTTGTGTCTCTATTTCTTTTGATTTTTCCAAATCGGCTACTGTGCGAGCTACTTTGATAATTCTGTCGTATGCTCTTGCCGATAAACCTAAGTTATCCATAGCTTGTTTTAAAATAGCATTTCCTGCTTCATTTACCTCACAATACTTCTGAAGTTCCTTACTACTCATTTGTGCGTTACAGTGTGTTTCAACGGATTCCTTGAAGCGCTCTTCTTGAATTAATCGTGCTTTAACAACTCTTTTTCGAATATCAGCACTTCCTTCTGAAGGTTGATCATGGGCTAATTCGTCAAAGCCTACAGGTGTAACCTCTACATGCAAGTCGATTCGGTCGAGTAGTGGACCACTGATCTTATTGAGATAATTCTGAACAATCCCAGGGGCACAAACACAATCTTTATCAGGATGGTTGTAATAACCACAAGGGCAAGGGTTCATAGCTGCAACGAGCATAAAGCCTGCTGGATATTCAATTGTAAACTTAGCTCTAGAGATGGTGACTTGTCTGTCCTCCAAAGGTTGTCGCATAACTTCCAGTACAGATCGTTTGTATTCGGGCAATTCATCTAGGAATAATACACCATTATGAGCCAATGAGATTTCGCCAGGTTGCGGATATCCTCCACCACCGACAAGCGCAACATCCGAAATTGTGTGATGCGGTTTTCTAAATGGACGATGTGTTACCAATCCAGCACCTGCATCGACCTTTCCCGCAACAGAATGGATTTTAGTAGTTTCTAATGATTCATTGATACTCATTGGCGGTAGAATAGTTGGAAGTCTCTTTGCCAACATAGACTTGCCTGCCCCTGGTGGGCCTATAAGAATTACATTGTGTCCACCAGAAGCTGAAATTTCAAAGGCGCGCTTGATATTCTGTTGTCCTTTCACATCTTTAAAGTCGACAGACAGATTATTAAGTTTTTTGTAAAATTCTTTTGAAATATCAATCTCTGTCCGCTCCAAATTGGAATTCCCGTTGAAAAAATCAATGACTTCAATAATCTCTGAAGCTCCGTATATTTCAAGTCCATCAACAATAGCAGCTTCTTTTACATTCTCTTTAGGTAAAATGATTCCTTTGAACCCTTCTTGTTTTGCTTTTAAAGCAATAGGCAGAATTCCTTTCATGGGCTTCAGACTTCCATCAAGTGAAAGTTCTCCAAGCACAATAAATTTACTGAAAAGCTCAGTGTTGACTTGATCGCTAGCTCCTAGAATCCCTAGAGCGATGGGTAAATCAAATGTTGACCCCTCTTTTCTGATGTCAGCTGGCGCCATATTGATGGTTATCTCTTTCATCGGATACTTGTAGCCATTATTAGTTAAAGCAGCCTTAATACGCTGCTGACTTTCTTTTACAGCACTATCTGGCAATCCAACTAAAATAAAGCTGACTCCTTTATCGATATTTACTTCGATTGTAATAGTGGTAGATTCTATGCCGAATACGGCACTTCCAAAGGTTTTTACTAACATTTTAATATAGGTTTTTAGGTTATTTCTTATTTAAGATAGTGAAAAATATGAAATGTAAAACCAAAAAATCAATTTATTTAAATCCAGTCTAATGTCTAACATCTAAAATCTTCCCAAGAATTAACTATTCTCAATTATTTTCACTATATTAAAAGAAACCCATAAAACAATAAACATGACTTATTATAAAACAATCGATGGAGTTAAATATGATAGTAAACTAATAGAACTAGCTGATGAATTAATTGCTGGAGCTGGCGACGGAAGACTTTCTCAAGATGATGCTTCAAAAATATTAAAAGGAGTTAAAGATGGGAACGTGTATACTGATGTAGAGAAGGAAACACTTGCATATTTACGTGATAATTATAACTGGACAGATGCAGCAGATGAATGGTTCAGAACCGAAATCAGGAAGTGGGCAGCTACTAAATAAAAATTGTATATTTCAAAGTATAGACTGTTTTAATCGGCAGTTTATACTTTATAAATTGCGTTCCACATAATCAATCAAACTGTGAATTACTTTGATATGAATTTCTTGAGCACGATCTGCATATTCCGAATGAGGTGCTCTGATTTCAATATCGCATAACGCTGTCATTTTTCCGCCAGTTTTCCCAGTTAGCCCAATTACTTTGATGCCTTTTTCTTTCGCTACATTAATTGCGTTAATAATGTTTTGTGAGTTTCCACTTGTAGATATAGCTAATAAAACATCGCCTTCACGACCAACGCCTTCTAAGTACCTTGAAAAAACATGCTCATATCCATAATCGTTCGATACACAAGATAAATGAGATGAGTCTGATATGGAAATAGCTCCAATTGCAGGTCGGTCATTTCTGTATCGACCCGTTAATTCCTCTGCAAAATGCATTGCATCGCACATTGATCCACCATTTCCACAACTAAGTACTTTTCCACCGTTCTTGAAGCTAGAAACAAGTATTTCACCAGCCTTTTCAATCTTTTTGAAATTACTCTCTGTGTTAAATATTTGTAAAACCGAAAGCGCCTCGTTAAAATGGTCTGCTATTTGTTTCATGATGATCAATTAAGAATCAAAATTAAAAAAATAAAAATAGAAACCGCTGTATTTTTTATTCAAGTTTACTATATTTGGAAACTAGAGTTCGCTCTATAAACACAATGAACATGAAAAAAATTGTATTATTAGCTTTTGCTACAGTTGTAAGTATTTCGAGTTTGTTTGCTCAAGATGAAAATTGCTACGAAAAATTAGAAAATGCCTTTTTAGAAAGAGGTGCGTATACCGTTTCTGATGATATTCACAGAAATGTAATTATTTCATTCTTCGAAGAGGATGAAGTATACTGCGTGAAAGCGAAAGTACGCGTTGAAAATGGTTTTATTACTTCTATTTTCTATTACTTTGACGATAACACTTCTGAATTATATGATAAGAAATTCTATAATGATAAAAAGCAACCCCCATCCATTGAAAATGGTATCTCCGAAATGATAACAAATGTAGATGGTGAGAGTTTTAAGGTGATTTTTATCGAAAAATTGAAACCAAAGAAAAAGAACTTAAAAAGAGTTGAAATTCCCGACGATTTGTAGTATTAAATATTAAGATATTTTAAAGCAGTCCCGAACTTTCGGGACTGCTTTTTTTATACCTGTACGTAAACAATTTTTTTCGTCTCAAAAAACGCTTCCTCAAAGTAATCAGGCAATTCAAAATATTCGTAAAACGTCTGTATAGGTTTCATTTCCTCTCTTAAATCTCCACCTTTCAAATAAAGAATTCCATTTGGTAAACCATTTTGATGTTTCTTCTTGATTCTTTTTCTAACCCAAGTAATAAATTTAGGCATTTGCGTTACTGCGCGACTTACGACAAAATCAAATTGTTTCTTCACGTTTTCAGCTCTTTCATGTGAAGCTGTTACATTGTGAAGTCCCAAAGCATCAATTACTTCCTGTACAACTTTAATTTTTTTGCCGATAGAGTCTACTAAGTGAAAACGACAATTTGGGAATAGAATAGCTAAAGGAATTCCTGGAAATCCTCCTCCTGTACCGACATCTAAAATCTCAGTTCCATCTTTAAATGAGATAATCTTTGCAATTGCCAGCGAATGCAAAACATGACGTTCATAAAACTGGTCCATGTCTTTTCGACTGATTACATTAATTTGCTCATTCCACTCATTGTATAGAACCTCAAGTTGTTCAAATTGACTGTATTGCTCTTCTGTTAATTTCGAAAAGTATTTTTTAATGATTTCCATGGTGTAAAGTTATAATAACTAGAGATTGGAACGGGAAAAGAATAAGGTTAAAAATGATTTAAATACTGTCTTTTGTATTCTTCATCAAATTTGCCAGAAATTCTCGAGCTCGGAATAATTGAGCTTTAACAGTCCCAAGAGGAAGATCCATTTCAACGGCAATTTCTTCGTAAGACAGTTCTTGAAAATATCTTTTCTCGATTAAATCTCTATAACGTGGCTTTAATTTGCTAACCACTTTTCGCATCATCTTAACTTTCTGCTGCTTGATAATGGTTTCCTCAGGGTCCATTGTTCCAGAATCGACATCTATACGAACACTTTCGCCGCTTTCGTTTGCATAAGCGTGGTCCATAGAGGTGAGGTGAACCCTCTTTTTACGAATAAAATCAATGCAGTTATTAGAGGCAATCTTAAAGAGCCATGTACTAAAAGCATAACTTGGAGAGTATTGATTTAGTCGGTTAAAAGCTTTGCCGAATGCTTCGATTGTTAAATCTTCTGCATCATCAGTGTTTTTTATCATTTTCAGAAGCATATAGTAGACAGGTTCGCGATACCTGTCCATCAATTCTGCGTAGGCACCTTGATCACCTTTTTTAGCACGTTCAACAATGCCTAAATCCTTTTTACCTTTTTCTGATAGGTTCTTGCCTATTTCCATTTCGCTTCTGTTGAATTCTCTGTAGTGTAGTAAATTATCGGTCCTAAAAATGCATAAAAGAGATCCCATAACGGGAATAACCATATAAATGTTCTTTCATTTAACTTTTTAAGCGCAATTCCGTGTGTTATCCATTTTAAGATGAATACTAACGCAATTACACCTACCGATATCCAACTCAACCAATTATTAACTAACAAAGTAATAAAAGAAGTGTATAGTAAAATGAGAGATAGTGGATATATTCCTAACAATAGTTTTTTAATAACTCCATAACGACTAGTCGTGGTAAAGTGTCTGGACTTTTGTTTAATCCATTCTGACCAAGTCTTTTTAGGTTCTGAGTAACAGAAAGAGTTTTTGTCTAAACAAACTGTGTAATTTTTATTCTTTGCTGTTTCTTGAATAAATAAGTCGTCATCACCTGATTGAAGCGAATAATGGGATTTGAATCCTTTATTTTCTAAAAATAATGATTTGGTGTACGCTAAGTTTCTACCAACACCCATGTATGGAACGCCTGCTTTTGCATAAGCGAAATAATTAATCGCTATAAAAACGGTGTCTAATCGAATAATTTTATTTAAGAAACTTTTCTCTGATTTATACGGACCGTAACCTAATACGATTTTTTTCTTATCTGAAAAATGCTTTGCCATCCCCCGTATCCAGTATTCTGAATTAGGTTTGCAGTCAGCATCTGTAAATAATAAATGTTCGTATTTAGCACCTTTAATCGCAATTGTTAAAGGAAGTTTTTTACCATTTGATAAATGCTGATTACTTGGTAAATCTATAACTTTTAAATGTTCATATTGTCTCTGAATAGCTTTTAAAATATGCGTGGAATCATCTATGGATTGGTGATTTATAACAATTACTTCAAACTCGGGATACTGTTGTTCAAGAATGAAAGGTAGTAACTCAAACAAGTTGTCCTCCTCGTTTCTTGCGGCTATAATAACTGAAACTGGAGGTGTGGAGATTGTATCTGTAGTTTCTTTGTGGAAAGACACTCTCGAATAAAAAAAGATTACCCAAATCAATTGAATCAACGCAAAAAGGCCAAGTGCAACCGTAAAAGTAAATGGCATGATAGCATTTATATCTGGATAAATCTCCATTCGTATAGTTTTTTACAAATATGGCACTCTTCACGAAATAGAATTATCTTTGTACTCTTTATTTTTCAACATTTTTATGCACTTCGAATTAATTAAAGCAGATCAAAAGTCAAAAGCACGCGCTGGAAAGTTCCATACAGACCACGGTGTTATTGAAACTCCCATTTTTATGCCCGTTGGAACTGTGGGTTCCGTTAAGGGTGTTCATCAATATGAAATTGAGAATGAAATTAATGCTCAAATTATTTTAGGGAATACCTATCATTTATTTTTGAGACCTGGACTAGATGTGCTCGAGTCAGCTGGAGGACTTCATAAATTTATCAATTGGAACCTCCCAATCCTTACTGATAGTGGAGGCTATCAAGTGTATTCTTTGTCTGGGAGTCGGAAAATTACGGAAGAAGGAGTAAAGTTTCAGTCGCATGTAGATGGATCTTACCACTTTTTTACGCCAGAACGAGCAATCGATATTCAACGATCAATAGGTGCTGATATAATAATGGCGTTTGACGAGTGTACTCCATATCCATGTGACTACCAATACGCAAAACGCTCGATGCACATGACGCATCGTTGGTTGACGAGGTGTATGGATCAAATGAATAGTTCTAATTCTAAATATGGTTATGACCAGGCTTTATTCCCAATAGTTCAGGGGAGTGTCTATAAAGACTTACGGCGAGAGTCAGCGAAAGCAATAACTGATGCAGATGCCATTGGTAATGCTATTGGTGGCTTATCTGTTGGAGAGCCAGCTGAAGAGCTTTATGAAATGACTGATATAGTTTGCGATATTCTACCTAAAGAAAAGCCGCGTTACCTCATGGGAGTAGGCACACCTATTAATTTGCTGGAATGTATCGCTTTGGGTATCGATATGTTTGACTGCGTGATGCCAACCAGAAATGCTCGTCACGGAATGATTTTTACGAGCGAAGGTGTTATCAATATAAAGAATAAGAAATGGGAAAAAGATTTCTCTCCTCTTGATTCAAACGGCACTTCAACTGTTGATCATTATTACACAAAAGCATATTTGCGTCACTTAATAAGAACAAAAGAAAATTTAGGAATACAAATTGCCACAATTCATAATTTAGCGTTTTATCTTTCGTTAATCAAAGAAGCGAGAACTCGAATTATTGACGGTACGTTCACGGATTGGAAAAATGAAATGGTAATTAAAATGAGTCAACGGTTATAAGTAATGCTTAAAATATTAGATCGATATATCATTAAAAAATTCTTGGTTACCTTCTTCTTTATGTTGGGAGTGATAATGATTTTAGCAATGGTATTTGATCTTGCTGAACGACTCGGTGATTTTATAGAAAAAGATGCTCCCGTATCGGCTATTCTAATTGATTATTACCTGAATTTCCTAATATACTTTGGGAATTTGTTCTCTCCTCTAATTGTGTTTGTCTCCGTTATTTGGTTTACAGCAAAAATGGCCCAAAATACCGAAATTATACCAATGCTTAATAGTGGAAGACCTTTTCGAAGAATACTCCGTCCATACATGATTGGGGCTACTATCTTAATGCTTATTTCATTATTTTTAAATCATTTCGTACTTCCAGAATCAAACAAAAGCCGGTTGAATTTCGAAGAGAATTATTATCGAAATATTCGAACTGTATCCAATTATTATGCGCAATTCCCTGGAAATAGAACAGTTTATTTTGACTCTTATCGATCTGATAAAAATAGAGCACTCGGTTTCGTTATGGAACAAAGAGATGAAAAAGGTGATGTGACTTCCATATTGAAAGCTAAAGAAGTTGTGAACGTCGACTCAACATATAATTGGAAGATTAAGGATTATTTTATTAGATATGTTGGTGATCCAAATGACAGTATTATAGTACCTCCTCAATATGGACATACTATTGACACTGTACTCCCATTTCAATTGTCTGAAATGGCTCAGAGAGAATCTGTAGTTATGACAATGGGCTATAATGAATTGAAGAAATTTATTAAGCAGGAAAAAGAGAAAGGTTCCCCAAATATTGCTTCCTACGAAATTGAGTTGTACCAAAGAACTTCATTTCCGTTTGCCACTTATGTTTTAACGCTAATAGGATTAGCAGTGTCTTCTCGTAAATCAAGAGGAGGAATAGGTGCAAATATCGCAGTAGGACTCTTTCTATGCTTTATCTACATTTTCGCAATGAAAGTTTCAGCTGTTGCCGCTGAAAATGTTGGTTTCCCAAGTTATTTAGCCGTATGGCTCCCCAACATATTCTTCGGAATTCTTGGAATTATTCTATATAAAAGAGCGCCAAAGTAAGTATCACTATTTTATAATTGGAGGGGGTAGCGCAGAGTTCCACAGGGTATTAAAGTACTCTTCTCCGAGGAACTCCGCGCTCCTCAGCGTTCTCTGCGCAATCACTAATACGTTCAATTGAATTTAACCTATGATCCTAATCAAAATCTAAAAAAGTCTAACATCTAACATCTAAATCACCCTTCCTCAGCAACCACCTCCTTAACTTCAGGAATATGTTGCATTAAAAGCTGCTCAATACCACCTTTTAGCGTAGCAGTAGATGAAGGACATCCAGAACAAGCTCCCTTCAGTAAAACAGTAACAATTCCATCGTTGAAATGTCTGAATTCAATCGCTCCACCATCACCTTCTACAGCTGGTTTTACATATTCATCCAGTAATCCCTTAATAGCATCATCAAACTCAGAGGGAGTAAATGTTTTTGTGTCTACTGACTTTTCATTCTCGTCTTTAGCCTGTGGTTTCTCCTCCGGCATTCGAATAAGAATTTCTTTACCGTCAGCAATGTAGTTACGGATAAAATCCCTCAGCTCTTGCGCTACAAAATCCCAAGACAATGCTTCATTTTTAGTAACAGAAACAAAGTTGGACGCAATAAACACACCTTTCACAAATGGAAAACTAAATAACTCATCTGCAAGTGGGGAAAATCCTTTTGCATCTGCTTGAGAAGTAAATTCAACCGATGTTGAAGGATCAATTAAATAATTGTTCGCAACAAACTTCATCGTCGCCGGATTTGGCGTCATTTCCGCGTATACTGTAACTGGAATTTTTGACATAATCACTATTTTGTACAAAGGTACAAATGATTTGCTGAAATGTTTTATTTATTTAGAATGATTCTATTGATTCTCTTTAGTAAAAGATATATAAATTAAACGGCACTTTTTTTAAACTCCTCAAATTCGTATATTTGTAGAGTAAATGAAAAAGATTTTACTACATATCAGCGCAGTAGCACTCATGATTTATATGCTAATTAGCTCCATGGGAGTTTTGGTGTATGAACATCATTGTAGTAAGGCGGGTACTTTTTATGGTATTTCTTCTGAATTTGACCACCATTGTGATAAAAAGAAGAAAGAAGCTTCTGTTGCATGTGAAAATTCAGAAAGGCAGTGTTGTAAAAAACCTTCAAGTAAAGAGCAAATTTTAGATAATTGCTGTACAACCGATATAAATTGGGTGCAGTTGGATACAGACTTGTCAGTAAATGATGTAGATTTCAAGTTTGAAAAGGACTCTAATATTTCATTTATAAGTGACTTTAAGCTATTTCAAGCGCAATCAAAAATCCAAACCAAAGAGTGTCGTGGTCCACCACCAAAGCTCTTAAAGCCTTCCCATTCTTTCTTACAGAGCTATTTAATTTGATTTTGTTTAAAACTGATTCGCAATTCAGTCTAGTTTTTTGTTGGTAGTTCATTCTACCTAAACAATTTGTTGGAACTAGTATTTTTTAGAATTGATAGAGACGTAAATGTCTAATATCTAATATCTCAACAAAATCAAAAAATAGTAAAAAATGAAATCAATAATTTTAATTCTGGGGTTGTTTTTCACCCCGATATTGTTTGCCCAAAACACGATTCAAGGGCGAATTTTTGGCGAAATTGAAGATGGAGATAAAACGCCTATTTTTAATGCTACAATTTTCTTAAAAAAAGCATCGGTAGGAGATCAAACGGATGAGGAGGGAAACTTTAAATTTTCTGGTAAGTTTGATTTTCCAGATACTTTGTTTATTCGAGCGAGTGGATACTATGAAGATACGCTGGTTTTAGACAAAAAGGATAAAAACCTTAATCTAGAAATAACTCTTTATCCAGATCACGTATTGGAAGAGGTGGTTATCCGTGCTAAGCGAGATAATTCAAACATACTTCGGTTAGATCCAAGAAATACTGAGAATTTGAATAGCGGCGAATTGCGGAAAGCAGCCTGTTGTAACTTATCAGAGTCTTTCGAGACCAATGCAACAGTTGACGTAAACATTGCGGACGGAGTGTCTGGTTCCAAACGAATTCAAATGATGGGACTAAGTGGACGTTATACGCAAATTCAATTTGAGAATATCCCAATTCTACAAAATGTAGATCAAGCTTTTGGTTTAACTTCCATTCCTGGAACATGGATAGAATCGATTCAGATTACAAAAGGTACAGGAACGGTTGCTAACGGCTATGAATCTATGGTTGGACTAATTAATCTGGAGTACAAAAAGCCAGATGATATTGAACGTTTATACGTCAATGCTTATGGAAATATTCAGGGTAGAGCTGAGTTAAATCTTCACGGTGGAAAAGAGCTTAGTAAAAAATGGAGCTCTGCTTGGTTCTTGCATGGATCTTCAATGATGGTTGAAAACGACCGTAACAAAGACGGTTTTAGAGATGTTCCGATTGGCGAAGAATTTACAGGACTCAATAGATGGAAGTACAAAAGCGAGCTGTTTAGAGCTCAATTTGGAGTGAAAGCCAGCTACGCAAATAAAAGCGGAGGTCAAATTGGGTTTGATCGTTATTCAGCTGAAAGTAATGATTTATACGGGGTAGGTCTTCGAAACCTCAATCTAGAAGCATTTGGTAAAACAGGTTTTCTGTTCGAGGAAGATCAGTTTAGCTCTGTTGGATTAGTATACTATGCGAAGTATCAAGAATTAAATACAGTTTTTGGTAAACGTACACTTGATGCAACTGAACAACGTGGATACATAAACTTGATGTACGAAACGATCCTCGGCTCTACATTACACACGTTAAAAAGTGGGGCGAGTTTCGTCTACGATGATTTGAGTCAACGTATGATTGATGATTTTGATGTGGGAGCAACTTTCAGAGATTTGAATAGAACAGAGTTAGTGCCTGGAGTTTATAGTGAATATACCTATAAAGGATTACTCACTACCGCGGTTTTAGGAATGCGTTTGGATTATCATAATTTGTATGGAATGCAGTATTCTCCGCGAGCAAATTTAAAGTATCTTTTTACGGAGGATATGGATATCAGACTTACAGCAGGTCGTGGGTTTAGGGTTTCTAACTATGCAGTTGACAACATGTCGCTGATGGCTACAAATACACCTTGGATGGTGAGTAGCGATATTCAGCCAGAGGTAGCCTGGAACTTTGGAGCCAGTTGGTTTTACGAATTTAAAATGTTCAATCGAAAAGCAACATGGAGCGTGGATTATTACTATACGTTCTTCGAAAATCAATTGATTGCAGACCGTGATGAAACTCCAAATGCTATCATCATGCGAAACTTAGGAGGTCAGTCATTTTCACACGCGTTACAAACAGACTTTAAGTTTGAACCCGCAAGAGATTTTGAAATTAAAATGGCGTATAAATATTTGGATGTCCGTGCAACAATGGGGGGAAACTTAGTTTCAAAAATAATGGTTCCTAATCACCGTGGATTTATCAATTTCGGGTATCAAACACGAAATAAACGTTGGGAATATGACTTGACAGCCTCTGTTTTTGGTCCGAGAAGATTAGCTACTGTACGATTGCCAAATGGTGAAGTGAGCACAAATAACACAAGTGAAACAGTTCCAATGTTATCAGCTCAGATTACTCATGTGTTTAAAAGGTTTGAAGTGTATGTAGGAGGTGAAAACCTATTAGATTACAGACTGAATGATCCAATAATAGATGTTGAGAATCCTTTTGGAAACACCTTCGATGCGACAAGAGTTTATGCACCGATCTATGGAATAAATATTTATGCAGGAATACGAATTAGTATCGAAAAATCCAAAAAATAAATTTAGTTTTGACCCAAATAAACTTTAAAAAATGATTGATTTTTTACTATCTGGAGACGCTTTGCTTGCTTTGTTGACCTTGACATTTTTGGAGGTGGTACTTGGAATTGACAATATTGTGTTTATTTCAATTGCCGCAAGTAAACTTCCTAAGGAAAAGAGAGCGAAAGCTACAAATGTTGGACTTTTATTGGCATTAGTTCAACGTATCATTCTGTTGTTTTTCGTTTCGTTTTTAACGCAGTTAGAAAAACCATTTCTTTTAGTTGAAGAAGGCTGGATTACATTTGCGCTTAGTTGGCAAAGTGTTATCTTAATTCTTGGTGGGATTTTTCTTTTATATAAGAGTACCACTGAGATAATGGAAAAAGTGGATATTGGAGGGCATGATGAAATAGAGGAAAAAGTAAAGCCTACAATTTCATTGCAGAAAGTTTTAATCCAGATCATATTAATCGATTTCATCTTTTCAATAGACTCGATTTTAACAGCGGTAGGGATGACAAATGGAATTTCTCCAAACCCAAATCATGCGTTAGTAATTATGATTATTGCTGTAGTCATTTCAATGATTATTATGATTGTATTTGCCAATAAGATTCGAGTGTTTATTGAGAAGAATCCTAGTATGCAGATTTTAGGCCTTTCTTTTTTAATGTTGATTGGATTTTTGCTTATCACGGAAGGAGCACATTTGTCAGACACGGTAGTATTCGGAAAATCAATAGGGGCAATTCCAAAGGGGTATTTATACTTTGCCATAGTGTTCTCACTTGGTATTGAGTTTATTAATATTAGAATGAGAAAAAAGAATAGAAAAGTTAAAAAAGAATTAAAATAAAAAAATATGAAAAGTTTAATGATGTTAAGTATAATCGCAATACTATCTTCTTGTGGGGTAGTGAATGGACAAAGTTCTAAGAAGACAATTTCAATCCAAACAAATGCCCAGTGTGGAGATTGTAAAGAAAGGATTGAAGAAGGTTTGAATTATACAAAAGGAATAGCTTATGCCGAATTGAATCTTGAGAATAAGGTAGTTGAAGTCAAGTATAATTCCAAAAAAATATCAGAACAGGAAATTAAGAAAATTATATCTGAGATCGGCTATGATGCTGATGAGGTGAAAGCAAATAAAAAGTCTCAAAGTGAACTCCCCGCATGTTGCCAACCAGGAGGAGGGCATGATTAAATCTAAAAATAGGCTTTGTTTTTCCAACAAAGCCTATTTAAAAAAACTGTTTAAAACTTCATATAGACATCTCCTTCAATAGTCATAGAATAATATCCATTATCTGTAAGATATGGTTGAACATCGACTTTAAATGAATTGAGACCAATTTTTAGTTTTTCTTCGTTGCTAGTTATCTTGGCTTTCCCTCTTTCTATAATATTCATTTCTTCTTGGTAAACCGTGTGTGAAGAAATACCTGAGTGGATGTTAAATGATTTTTTCTCAATTCCATCTACAGTTTCCCAGTATCCAAAATAGTCTATATTAACTGTTTCTACTTTTTTAGCACATGAGGTTACGAAAAGTAAAAAGCTAATTAGTGTTAAGTAAATTATTCTTTTCATAAATTATTTTAATTAGTTGATGTGATCAAGGTGTAAAAGTAAGATTAGTTTCGGTATTAGAAAAATAACCTTGGGTAAGAGTTAAAATAACTTAGGAGATAGTTAATTTTTCTCATCATTATAAGTAGTGATAAGTTATAAACAAGTGTTTATGTTTTTTGTGTAAAAAAAATATTAATCGGTACTTAATAAAGGAATAAATAACCTATATTTGCGCCCAAATTGAATTAAAAAAGGCAGAAGAATGTCGGAAATCAAAGGAAAAGTAATGCAGGTAATTGGACCTGTGGTAGATGTAAGCTTCGAGAAAGGAGTAGAGCTCCCAAATATTTACGATGCACTTGATGTTCCTCGTAAAGACGGATCGAAAGTAGTATTAGAAGTTCAATCACACGTTGGTGAGAACGCTGTTAGAACAATCTCTATGGATTCGACTGACGGTTTTACTCGTGGAATGGAAGTGGTTGCAACTGGACAAGCAATACAAATGCCAATAGGCGATCAAGTAAAAGGACGTTTGTTTAACGTTGTAGGTGACTCTATTGATGGGCTTGGCGAAACGAATCGTGAGACAGGTTCTTCTATTCATAGAGAAGCTCCTAAGTTTGAAGACTTATCTACTGCTTCAGAAATATTATTTACTGGTATTAAAGTGATTGACTTGATTGAACCTTATGCAAAAGGTGGTAAAATTGGTCTTTTCGGTGGTGCTGGTGTTGGTAAAACAGTATTGATTCAGGAGTTGATTAATAACATCGCAAAAGCGTACGACGGACTTTCTGTATTCGCTGGTGTTGGTGAACGTACTCGTGAAGGAAATGATTTACTCCGTGAAATGCTTGAGTCAGGTATTATCAAGTATGGTGATGATTTCATGAAGTCTATGGAAGAAGGCGGATGGGATCTAAACAAAGTAGATAAAAATGAATTGAAAGATTCTAAAGCTGCTTTCGTATTCGGTCAAATGAATGAACCTCCTGGTGCACGTGCTAGAGTTGCCTTGTCAGGTTTGACACTAGCTGAGCATTTCCGTGATGGGGAAGGAGAAGGTGGAGGAAAAGATATTCTTTTCTTCGTTGATAATATTTTCCGTTTTACGCAGGCTGGTTCTGAGGTGTCAGCACTTCTTGGACGTATGCCATCAGCAGTAGGTTACCAACCAACATTGGCAACTGAAATGGGGCAGATGCAAGAGCGTATTACTTCAACAAAAAATGGTTCGATTACTTCTGTACAGGCCGTATATGTTCCTGCGGATGATTTAACTGACCCCGCTCCGGCAAACACATTTGCTCACTTGGATGCAACAACAGTTTTGTCTCGTAAAATTGCTGAGCTAGGTATATACCCAGCAGTTGACCCTTTGGATTCTACTTCTCGTATTTTAACGCCAGACATCGTTGGAAAAGAACATTACGACTGTGCTAGGCGTGTTCAAACAACACTTCAACGTTATAAAGAATTACAAGATATTATTGCAATTCTAGGTATGGATGAATTATCTGAAGAGGATAAATTAGTTGTACATAGAGCGCGTAGAGTTCAGCGATTCTTGTCTCAACCGTTCCACGTTGCAGAGCAGTTTACTGGCTTGAAAGGTGTGTTAGTTGATATCCAAGAAACAATCAAAGGGTTTAACATGATTCTTGATGGTGAACTGGATAAGTATCCAGAGGCTGCCTTTAACTTGAAAGGTGATATAAATGATGTGATCGAAGCAGGAGAAAAAATGCTTACTGAAGCTTAAATTAATAGCTATGAAGTTAGAAGTAATTACACCAGAAAAGAAAATGTTTGAAGGAGAAGTTGAAGCTGTTCGATTCCCTGGAATTGACGGTTCTTTTCAAGTGCTGAAAGGACATGCTCCTATCATTTCTTCGCTTTCTGAAGGGAAAATTAAAGTGGATTTAATCAATAACGAACAAGATTATAAAGATGCTTCAGGACTAATTGAATCAGATGCTACTAACTCAAAAGTAATTCGAATGAAAATTACTGGAGGAGTGATGGAAATGCAAAATGATAAAATAGTTGTTCTTGCAGATTAGTCTATATAAATAATTGTATTTAAGGGGATTGTATATAACAATTCCCTTTTTTTGTTAAACTACGTTAAGGTTAATCCAATTTTTACCGATTATCTCCGTTAGATATTGTAATTTCGTCTTTCTGAAAATAAATGAGTCTACTAAATAAAATAAAACTAGATAATTGTCCCCAGCATATTGCTATCATTATGGATGGTAATGGTCGTTGGGCAAAACAACATGGAGAGGTTCGCCTCTTTGGTCACTCTAGTGGAGTAGAAGCAGTAAGAGAAGTATTGAAAGGGTGTGTTGATTTGGGTGTTAAACACTTGACGTTATACGCTTTTTCTACTGAAAACTGGAATCGACCTAAAGAGGAAGTAGACGGGTTGATGAATCTTATGGTTGAAACAATAGCTAATGAAGTAGATGAATTAAACAGCAATAGCGTTCGGTTGAGAAGTATTGGTGATGAATCTAAACTTCCTGAAGCTTGTAGAAACGAGCTTAATGCTGCGAAAAAAGAGACTTTAAAAAATGATAAACTTGACCTCATTCTAGCATTAAACTATAGTGCACGCTGGGAAATTTTAAATGCAACACAAAATATTGCTAGAAAAGTAGAAAAAGACGAAATCAAGGCTTCTGATATAGATGAGAAATTGTTCGAGAGTGAATTGACATTGAGTGATGTTCCCGATCCAGAACTATTGATTCGTACATCTGGAGAATATCGATTAAGTAACTTTTTACTTTGGCAAATAGCCTACGCTGAACTGTATTTTACAGATAAACTATGGCCTGATTTTGAAAGAGAGGATTTGTTTGAAGCGGTTTTAAATTATCAAAATAGAGAAAGAAGATTCGGATTGGTTTCTGAACAACTAGTGAAATAATATGAAATATCTAATTGTCCTAATTGTATCAATATTTTTGGCGCATGAATCTTTTGCCCAAGAATTGGATTACGAAAATCCTAAAGAATATGAAATTGGACCTATTCGCGTAAACGGTGCAGATAACTTCGACCACCAAGCTATAAAATTGATTGCAGGTTTTAGGCAAGGAGATAAAATTGTTATCCCTGGTGAGGAAATGACAAAGGCCATACGAAATTTATGGGAAGAAGGATTATTTTCTAATGTCGAGATCAAATTAGTTAAAGTAGTTGGAAACATCGCTTATATATCAATCAACTTAACCCCAAGACCGAAACTTTCTCGATTTAAATTCGATGGTGCAAGTAAAAAAGAAGCAGATAAGATTAGAGAACAAGTTAAATTGTTTTCAGGAAAGAATATCACGGAAAGTCTGATCTTTAACACGCGATCTAAAGTGGTAGGCTTCTACAGAGAAAAAGGTTATTACAATGTTGATGTGAACATTGAAAGAGTAAATGACTCGTTAATGAATAACTCTGAAATATTTATTATTCATATCGACAAAAAGAAGAAAGTAAAAATCGGTGAAATTAACTTTTATGGCGTTGAATCTGTAAAAGAAGGGAAGCTTCGTCGGAAAATGAAAGACACGAAAGAAAAAGCTTTCTGGAGATTTTTTAAACGATCTAAATTTTCTGAATCAGCATACAAACGAGATAAAGAGGCAATGATGATGGAATTCCAAGCTATTGGATTGCGTGATGCTGAAATTGTACGTGATAGTGTTTATTTGATAGACGAAAAGAATTTAGGAATTGACATAATCATTGATGAAGGCGAAGAATACTATTTTGGAGATATTGAATGGGTTGGAAATGCTAAATACAGATCTGGTTATCTAGATACAGTTCTTGGAATTGATAAAGGAGATTTATACAACAAAGAAATGCTTGAAATGCGCCTTTTCCAAAGTATGGATGGACGAGACATTACTTCACTATATATGGATAGAGGGCATTTGTTTTTCCAGATCACCCCAGTTGAAACGAATGTTGAGAATAACTACATCGACTACGAAATGCGAATTATTGAAGGGAAAGAAGCAAGGGTGAAGAATATCATTATCAAAGGAAATCAAAAAACGAATGAGCATGTTATTCGTCGCGAAATAAGAACGAAACCAGGTGATTTATTTAACAGGAATGACATTATACGAACGCAAAGAGAATTAGCTCAATTAGGTTATTTCGATGAACAATCTTTTCAGATTAATCCTATTCCAAATCCAGCAGACGGAACTGTTGATATTGAATATATCGTTCAGGAAAAATCGTCCGATCAAATCGAATTGTCTGGAGGTTATGGTGCAGGTCGATTAATTGGTACACTCGGTTTAACGTTTAATAACTTCTCAATACAAAATATGTTTAAGAAATCTGCTTGGCAGCCTTTACCAGCTGGAGATGGACAAACATTGTCTTTGAGAGCTCAAACTAATGGAAGATTTTATCAGTCATATAATTTCTCTTTTACTGAGCCTTGGTTAGGAGGTAGAAAGCCAAATGCATTCTCTGTGTGGATGAACCATTCTCAATTCGGGAATAATTTCCGACGAAATGATCCTGATTACTCGGGAGTTTCAATTACAGGTGTAGGAGTTGGTTTACAAAGAAGAAAAAAGATACCTGATGACTTCTTTAGTGCTTATTACGAATTATCTTATAATTACTATGATGTGACTCGTTACGGTCAGGTGTTTGATTTTGATGATGGATACTCAAATAATATAGCTTTAAAGTATGTCCTATCAAGAAACTCTATTGATGCGCCTATATATCCTAGAAGTGGATCTAAAATTTCATTTACTGCGAAAGCAACTTTACCCTACTCATACTTCGATGGTGTATCAGATTATGATGCAGTGGACGAACAAATAAGAAATAAGTATGCAGAGTATTACAAATTGAAATTTACTGGTGAATGGTATCTTCCTTTAACTCCAGATAAAAAATTAGTATTGATGCCAAAAGTAGGTTTTGGTTTTATGGGAGCTTATTCTGCTGAAAAAGGAATTACTCCATTTGAGAGATATTATCTTGGAGGAAACGCACTGACGGGAGTTGCTCGATTAGACGGTAGAGAGTTGATATCACTTCGAGGATATGAAGAACAAGAGGTTTCATCAAACCTTGGAGACCCAATTATTACAAGATATACTTTAGAGCTGAGGTATCCTATTTCACTAAATCCATCAGCAACATTTTTTGTTCTTGCTTTTGCGGAAGCAGGAAACACTTATACAAATTTTCAAACATTTAACCCTTTTAACGTTAAAAGAAGTTTAGGAGGCGGGGTTCGAGTATTCTTGCCTATGTTTGGAATGTTAGGATTTGATTATGGCTGGGGCTTTGATCCACTAGATCCACACAGTAAAGGCTTTGGTTCTGGAAATGATGCTTCAAGAATAGGAGGGACTCCGGTAGGTGCTTTCCAATTCATAATTGGTGCTAATCTTGGAGATTTATAACCGATATATAGTTTTAATAAAAATGTTATGAAACAGTTAATTTTATTACTCGCGCTATTTTGTGGTACAGCATTTGCTTCTCACAGTCAGAAGTACGCTTATATTGATTCTGATTATATTCTGGATAATATGCCTGAATATCATGATGCGAAAGAACAGTTGGATAAATTCGCTGAACGTTGGCAAAAGGAGATTCAGGAAAGATACAAGCAAATTAAAGAGCGTAAAGATGAGTTTTTAAGAGTAGAAGCAATCCTTCCTGACGAGGAAAGAGAACAACGAAAAAAAGAGATTGAAAACATGGAAAGCGAAGCGCTGGAAATGCAGCAGCTTAGATTTGGAGTAAACGGTGATTTATTCGCAAAAAGAAAAGAATTAATCGAGCCAATTCAAGATAGAGTCTTTGAAGCACTTAAGAAAGTGGCAAGTAATAGAAATTTTGCCTTCGTTTTTGACAAAGCGAATCAATCAAATCTTATATTTGCCGATCCAAAGTACGATATTAGTAAAATGGTGATGAGAGAATTAGGAATCACTGAACAGTAAATTTAAATTAAAGTAGAAAAAGAAAGTTATGAAAAAGTTTTTAGTAATATTATTAATCGCAGTCGTTTCTGTAGGAACGTCATTCAGTCAGAATTCTATTGCACATATAGATTCTCAAAAAATATTGGATACAATGCCTTCCAGAAAAGCAGCTATGAAAGAAGTTGAAAACTTTGAGAAAAGAGCGATTAAAGAATTGCAGGAGACACAGCAAAAACTGCAAGAGGAGTTTACGATTTTACAGCAAGACAAAACAATGAGTTCAACGGCTCGTAAATTTGAAGAGGATCGTTTAAATAAAAAAGCACAGGAATTCCAACAACGTCAACAAGAATTAGATCAGCAAATACAAATTTTAAGTCAGGAATTGAATAGACCAATTCTTGCTAGATTACAGAAAGCTGTTGATATTGTTAGTAAAGCCGAAAAGCTAAACTATGTTTTAGACGCTTCATCTTTGTTATATAGCAATGGGAATGACATTACTAATAAAGTTATAGTTGAAGTTCTTAAGTTAGAACAGGAAGCTGCCGCTTCCGCTAAAGTAGAAGAAGAATAACAAAAAAATATTTTTTGTTAAAGCCGTCATGAAATATTTCGTGACGGCTTTTTTCGTTACTTTTGAGTATGGCTAAAAAGGGACCTATTGGATTTTTTGATTCTGGTTATGGCGGATTAACTGTTTTAGAAGAAGTTAAAAAGGTGCTACCTGAATATGATTATCTTTATCTAGGAGATAATGCTAGAGCTCCATACGGCACAAAATCATTTGATGTTGTCTATGAATATACTTGGCAATGCGTCAAGGAATTGTTTAATCGGGGCTGTGAACTTGTGATTCTTGCATGCAACACAGCATCAGCTAAAGCCCTGAGGAGTATTCAGCAAAATGAGCTTATTAATTATCCAGGAAAAAGAGTGCTGGGTGTTATAAGGCCAAGCGCAGAAAATGTAGGAAAGTTATCTAAAACCAATGAAATCGTTGTTCTGGCAACAGAGGGTACCGTAAACTCTTTGTCTTACGTACTTGAATTCGAAAAACACAGTCCAGGGACAGTAGTAAATCAACACGCATGCCCGTTTTGGGTTCCGCTAGTAGAGAATAATGAATTTAAAAATGAAGAAGGGGTACAGTTTATCAAAAAAGATATCAACAAAGTATTATTTGATTTTCCAAATATTGATGTAATCGTATTGGGATGCACGCATTATCCTATTTTATTGCCAGTGTTGGAGAAGCTTGTCCCAAGTCACATTTCTATTATAAGTCAGGGTGAAATAGTTGCTCATTCTTTAAGGCACTATTTAAAAAGACATACGTGGTTGGTTAAAAAACTATCAACGAACAAGACGTGCAAATTCCTTACAACAGAAAACTCAGCTGTTTTTGAATCGAGTGTGAAATCCATTTTAGGGTTAGATTTAAAAGCAAAGCAAATTGAAATAAAAACACATTGAATATGGCATTAATTAAGTCTTGTAGAAATAAATCACCAGAGATAGCTGAAGATGTATGGCTAGCTGATAACGCAACAATTATTGGAGATGTTACAATAGGTAAAGGATGTTCAATTTGGTTTTCTACCGTAGTGAGAGGTGATGTAAACAGCATAGAAATTGGAGAAAATGTAAATATTCAAGATGGCACTGTTATACATTGCACGTATGAAAAGACCAAAGTTAAAATTGGAGACAATGTTTCTATTGGACATAACGCACTTGTTCACGGCTGTACAATTGAAGAAAACGTTTTAATAGGTATGGGATCGATCATTATGGATGATGTGCACATACATTCCAATGTTATTGTTGCAGCAGGAGCGGTAGTTTTAGAAAGTACTGTTATAGAGTCAAACAGTATATATGCGGGCATACCTGCGAAAAAAGTAAAAGACCTTTCTCCTGATATGTTTGAAAATGAAGTGAAAAGAATCGCTAATAATTATAAAATGTACTCATCTTGGTTTAAAGACTAAAACGAAATGAAAATTATAGACGTGTATATTTTATGAAAATCTTTCTAAAATTAACATTTATTTAGCTTTGGATTTCCATTACATTTGTAAGTGGAGTTTTGTCAATATGGACACAAAATTAAAATATGTTAAAATTTATAAATGATTTTTTCTATATTTACAATCTTCAAAAATATAAGTAAGAACAATTTAATATAAACTTATGATACGCAAACTCTACTTTTTGTTATTAAGCATCATGTTTACAGCGGGTTATACCTTTGGCCAGGCTGGTAGTGGTGCCATAAAAGGTTCTGTAATTGATAAAGATACCAAAGAACCAATCCCTTTTGCTAAAGTGGTATTATACCAAGGCGGTATAATAAAGGGTGGTACAGAAACAGATTTCGATGGAAAATTTGAGTTCCCATCAATTTCTTCTGGGTCTTATGACATCGAATTTCGTTCTCAAGAATATCAGCCTTTGAAATTGGAAGATGTGAGTGTATCATCTGAGCAAATTACTTTCTTAGATAAAACAGAGTTAGGTAAGCCTAGTGATGTTCAAGATATCGAAGAGGTTCAAATTGTAGCGTATAAGAACCCACTTATTCGAAAAGATGGTGGGTCTCAAGGGCAAACAATCACTAGAGAAGATATTTCAAATCTACCAGTACGTTCTGCAGCAGGAGTTGCAGCAACCGTAGGAGGTGTTAATGAATCAGAAGGGTCAGGTGGTATTAGTGTACGTGGTTCTCGTGAGGATGCATCTTATTACTATATTGATGGTATTAAGGTTCGTGGTTCATCAAACCTACCAAAATCTGCACTTGAAGAGGTTACAGTAATTACAGGTGGATTACCTGCAAACTATGGTGATGCTACAGGTGGTATTATTTCTGTAACAACTCGAGGACCTTCAGCTAGATATTTTGGTAGTGCTGAGGTTGTATCTTCTGGCTTTTATATTAACGGATCGGATCCTTTAGGCTATGATGGTAAAGTTTACGGTTTAGACAACCAAGGGTATAATTTATTTGAAGGCATGTTGTCAGGACCTTTACTAATGAAAAAAGATTCTACAGGAGAAAAAACTGAACCTATTTTAGGTTTTTTAATTTCAGCTACCTTTAATGATACTTATGATCCACGACCATTTGCAGATGGTGCATGGAGGGTTAAAAAAGAAGTGCGTGAGGATTTATTAGAGAACCCACTTAGACCTTCAGCGGGAGGACAGGGTAACTTCTACAACGCTGAATTCTTAAATCAAGACAATTTTGAAAAAACGCCTTGGAGAACAAACTCAAGAAGAACGGTTGTTTCTGCAGCAGGTAAAATTGATGTAAATACGGGTCCAACAGTTAACTTAACGTTTGGTGGTTCTTTAAACTATAACGCTGGTAAAGCTTATAGCTACGCAAACTCACTTTTTAATTTCAACAACTTCGGAAATCAAAATGTTTTAGATTGGAGGGTTTACGGTCGTTTAACACAACGTTTTAAAAATGATAGAGAAGGTTCAAGTTCAAAAGTGAAAAGTTTCTATTATAACTTGATGGTAGACTATTCTCAAAATACGAACCGTATATTTGATGAAAATCACGAGTTTAATATTTTTAATTATGGTCACGTTGGTTATTTTGAAACAACTCGTAGACCAACATATTCTTTTAATAATGCTGGAGACAGTTTGATTCACGATGGTTTTCAAGACGTTGTAGTTGATTATACTCCTTCAGAACTTAATCCTTCATTAGCAGCTATTACTAGTCAGTATTACTCTATTTATGAAGATGAGCCAACTGGTAGATATGAAAACTTAACTCAAATATTACAAGGTAATGCATTAAGAAATGGAGATGCTCCTGGAAGTATTTATGGATTGTGGGGTAATGTAGGTACTCCTTTTAACCAATTCTTTAAAAGTGAAGCTCAACAATTTAGAATCACAGGTTCTGCATCAATCGTTATTGGTGGACATAATATTTCTCTTGGTGTTGAGTATGAACAACGTCGTGATAGAGGATGGGGCTCTGGAAATAGAGGTCCTATCGGTATCTGGGAAGTTGCAAGACTTTATATGAACTCTCATATTAGTGAGTTGGATGTGAATAGTGCTGAGTTTGATTATTTCGGTACTTACCCAAGAGTTACTTATGATAGATTGAATGAAGGTTATGCAGCGAATGCTGGAAACGGTGAATATGGTGGAGTCGCTGAAGGTGATGAGCAATTCTTCTTTGATTATAATGTGAGAGAAGCTTTAGGATTGAACCCTGGAGGAAATGATTTTGTAGATATCGATATGTATGATCCAAACATGTTCACATTAGACATGTTCTCACCAGATGAGTTGTTTAATCAAGGTAATAACTTCGTTGATTATTATGGATACGATCACACGGGTGAAAAAGTAAGAGGAAACACAGACATTAATTCTTACTTTAATGAATTAGATGAAAATGGAAACTATAGAAGATTCATTGGTGCTTTCCAACCAACTTATGTTGCGGGTTATATAATGGACAAGTTCTCATTTGATGATATTGTATTTAACGTGGGTCTTCGTGTAGATGTTTTCGATGCGAATCAGCCTGTACTTAAAGATCAATATTTATTCTTTAACGCTAGAACAGCTGCTGAAGCTGAAGCTTCTGGTGAGAATTGGGTAGATATCCCTGAAAGTATTGGTGATGATTATATTGTTTATGTGAACGATGTGAATAATCCTACACAAATTAACGGATTTAGAAATGGTGACACTTGGTATAATGCTGAAGGTGATGTAACTCAAGATCCTTCTACAATTAGAGGTAGTGCTGGTATTGCTCCTTGGTTATTAAATCCAAATCAAGATACTCCAACAGCAGATGCATTTAAAGACTATGATGTTTCAATTAATGTAATGCCTAGAATTGCATTCTCTTTCCCAATCTCGGATGAGGCAAGTTTCTCTGCTAATTATGATGTTTTAACGAAAAGACCTACAACAGGTTTGAGGTTTACTCCATTGGACTATCAATTTGTACAAGAAAGAAGTAACATTATTAATAATGCAAACTTAAGACCTGAGCGAACTATTGATTATTCGTTTGGTTTCCAGCAAGTGTTAACAAGAACTTCTTCTATTAAAGTAAATGCATTTTATAGAGAGTTAAGAGATCAAGTACAGGTAAGAAATATATTTGAAGCTTATCCAGCAACTTACAGAACTTATGGAAATCGTGATTTTGGTACAGTAAAAGGTATTACAGTTGAATATGACTTGAGAAGAACGGGGAATATTAGAATTAACGCCAACTATACTTTACAGTTTGCAGAAGGTACAGGATCTGATCCAAATTCTGCATTGAGTTTTGTAAACTCGAATCAACCAGATTTACGTACTGTATATCCATTTAGTTATGATCAAAGACATGCGTTTGCATTCACTATCGATTACAGATATGGTTCTGGTGCAGATTATAACGGTCCAACAATTAAAGATGTAAACATTTTTGAAAATACAGGTTTAAACTTTATTACTCGTATTAACTCTGGGACTCCATATTCTGATCAAAAGAATATTACACCAGCTGCTGCAGGTGAAGGTACTCCTCAGTTACAAGGTGGTTTAAATGGATCACGTAAACCATGGACTTACAGATTAGATTTACAGTTAGATAGAACATTTAATCTAGAATTCGGTAAAGAAGAAAATGAACGTAAAAAGCGTGCTTTCTTAAACGTATATATACGTGTAACCAACCTTCTAAACCAATTTAACGTGATAAATGTATATAGAGCAACTGGAGTTCCTGATGATGATGGTTATTTAGCTGCGGCTCAATTTCAAGCAACAATTCAAAACCAGTTAGATGAGCAAGCATACAGAGATATGTATGGAATGTTTATGAATAATCCGTTTAATATTAGTCGTCCAAGAACAATCAGATTAGGTGTTAAATTTGATTTTTAATAAGTAAAAAATAAAGATTATGAAATTATATTTAGTAACAATATTGGCTTTAACATTTGCATTTACAGCAAGTGCGCTTAATATTCCTGATAAAGGATCTAAAGATGGGAATTCTACAATAGCCTACAATAAGGCGAATTGTCCTCCTTCAAATGCGAAGCTGTTTATGGATTTCAATGATGTAAAAGCATTGATTGAAGTAGGGGGTTCTATGTGGCAAGATAGACAAGCAAACGCTGCGTCTTACGAAGTGCCGATTGACGGAGGAAATCATGTTATTTATTCAGGTTCGATCTGGATGGGTGGTTTGGATGTTAATGGACAGCTGAAGTTAGCGGCAATTACATTCCGTACAGGAAATGATTTTTGGGCTGGACCTTTATCTCAAACTGTAGGTACTGGAACTTATGATCCAACAGGACCAGTAAGTTTTGATGCAACACGTGATTTTGGTGCTGCAACAATTGATCCAAGTCAATGTTCAAAATATGACAAGTTTTTCACGATAGCGAAATCTGAAGTAATTGCATGGACACTGAATTGGGAGTGTTCTCAAGACCCTGATTGTACCGATGAGGAAATTGAAATCTCAACTGATGCAGTTAACCGTATTTTTAACTGGCCAGCACATGGAGATCCATCTATTGGACAGGATTATTACTTAGCTCCTTTTTATGATTACCCAACGGAAGAAGGTGGAGCTGGAGACGGAACTTATGACCCTAATCAAGGTGATATCCCTTGGTTTGATGATATTCTAGGTCGTGATGATGTAGAATGTGGTATTGATAGACGTGTAACTCTATTTGGTGATAAAACAAACTGGTGGGTATTTAATGATAAAGGGAATATTCATACAGAAACTGGAGCAGATCCAATTGGTATGGAGATTCGTGCTCAAGCCTTTTCATTCGCTACGAATGATGAAGTGAATAGAATGACATTCTATAACTATGAAATGATTAATAGAAGTACACAAACTTTGTTTGATACATACTTTACACAGTTTTGTGATGCAGATGTTGGTTTCTCTGAAGATGATTACGTTGGTTGTGATGTTTCTCGAGGACTAGGTTTTGCATACAATGCAACAAACAATGACCCAGGTGGTAATGGTGCTCCAGGTTATGGAGATAACCCACCAGCTGTTGGTATTGATTTCTTTGAAGGACCTTACCAAGATGCGGATAACCTTGATAATGTTGGTCCTCGTTTTGAGGAACAACCTGATGGATCTATGGAATATGTTGTTCCATCTGTAAATGATGCTATCTCAGGTGGAGGTATTGTTTACGAAGGAATTGGAATTGGTTATTCTGATGGAATTGTAGATAATGAAAGATTTGGTATGAGAAGGTTTAACTACTTTAACAGAGGTAGTGCTCCTTCAGCAACATTGGATCCTTCAGCTCCAACTGATTATTATAACTATATGACTGGTTTCTGGAAAGATAATTCGCCATTTTACTATGGTGGTACTGGTTATACAGGATCAACAGGTATTACTACTACAGAAGCTGCATATTGTTATCCAGGTGATTCAGATCCACTTCATTGGGGGACACTAGGGCAAGATATGGGTTGGAACTGGACAGAAACTAACGTAGATGGTTCAGGAAGCTCAAATCCAGCTTTTGATAGAAGATTCCTTCAATCTGCAGGACCTTTTACATTAACTCCTGGAGCAATTAACAACTTAACAGTTGGTGTTGTTTATGGTAGAGCATTCGAGGGAGATGGTTCTGCATCAATTCAAGTAGTTAAGCAAAATGATACAAAAGCGCAGGCTTTATTTGATAACTGTTTTGAAATTTTAGATCCTCCATCTGCTCCTGTTCTTGAAATCGTTGAGTTGGAGAATGAATTGGTTCTATTATTAGACAATCCATTCGGTAATAACGTGAATGAAGAATATGCAGAAGAAGATAATATCAATATTGTTGATCCAATCGATGGTTCTCAAATTGATAAAGTATATACTTTTGAAGGGTATCAAATTTACCAAATGCGTGACTTAGAAGCAGGTGTTGGTGATATTGGAGATATAGATAGAGCTAGACTTGTTGCTCAATGTGATATTAAAAATGATATTTCACGTATTATCAACTTTGAGTTTAAAGAAGAACTTGGCTTCTCTGTTCCTGTTGAGAGAGTTGATGGTGAAAACAGAGGTATTCAACATTCCTTCTCAATTACTGAGGACGCTTTTGCTAGTGGTAGTGCTCCTACTTTAGTAAATCATAAAACGTACTATTATATTGCGATTGCATATGCTCATAATGAGTTCAAAGAGTATGATCCAAATGATCCAGAATTATTAGATGGTCAGAAATTACCTTATATAAGCTCGCGTTTATCGGCAGATGGTACGGGAATTAAAGCAGTAGCTGGAATTCCACATAACCCAGCACCTCGATTTGACGGAACAATTGCTGGTTTACCTTATGGTTCAAGTCCTCAAATCACAACTTTAGATGGGGTTGGTAACGGAAATAGAAGTGTTGATTTAACTGGAGCTACGGAAGACTTCATTGTAGCTAATGGTTCGATTGATGCACCAACTTATTTAGAGAGTGCTGGTCCAATCGATGTTAAAGTAATTGACCCACTTAATTTAGAGAGCGGTTATTATACTTTAGAGTTTGACGATTATGACTTGATTGATACTGCAAGTTGGACGCTTAAAAGATATAACAGTAAAGGGGGTACTGTTCAGGCTACAGTAACTTCAGATCGATCTATAAAATTCTTAAATGAGCAATTAATCCCAGACTGGGGTATATCGGTTCAGATATTCCAAGACAAATACCCTTGTGCTGCAAACGATGTTATAAACTGTGTGGAACGTGAACGACTGTCTGAGCCAATTGAAGCAACAATCGATTTTGCAGATAGCTCAAAACGATGGTTGATTGGATTGCCAGATAATGATCAATTTACGCCTCAAAACTGGATTTCATCAGGGGATTATAGTCCTACTGATCCAGATGATTGTCTTCCAGATGCGGGTATATACGATCCATGTTGTTATGGTGATTTCCAAAATAAAGATCCTAATAAGCTTTATGCAAACCTTTTAGAAGGTACTATAACGGCAGGTCAATTGGCTAGGTTTAACGGATGTGGATTTAATCCAATTGCACTTCCAGGATCACCAACGGCAACGGAGAATAACTATAGAAGTTTTGCTTCATTGGAGCAGCCTACAGTATTTCATCCAAGTGTTGATATAGTATTTACTACAGATAAATCTAAATGGACGCGTTGTCCAGTAATAGAGTTAAGTAATGATGATAACCTGTCTGTGAGTGGAGGTAAACCAGGTCTTTTACGTCAAAGTCCATCCATTGATAAAAATGGAAACCAAGTTGGTGATCCAGGTTATAACGCTGCTGAAGCAAATCCATCAGGTACTACTCCTGTAGGTATGGGTTGGTTCCCTGGTTATGCTATTGATGTTGAGACAGGTAGAAGATTGAATATGGCTTATGGTGAGAATTCATTTTTGGCAGGTGAGAATGGTGCCGATATGATTTGGAATCCTACAAGTAACTTTAATAATTCAGTGGGTAGCCCATTGTTCGGAGGTCAGCATACTATTTATGTATTTGGTGGTGAGTTTAACAGTATGCCAGCTTATGACCAAGGTACATTTGTGTATACTAATTTGGAATCTGAATCAGGTGCTGATTTTAGAGCTGTGTATGGAAATCTTTCATGGGTTATGCAACCAATGTTAGCTCCTGGTGAATCTTTATTAGCTACAGATGTTAGAATTCGTCTAAGAAAAAATAGAGAGTATAAAGATTATAACATGACTGGTGTGAATGGAGGTCGTCCAATGTATGAATGGAATATGGATAAATCTAGTACAGTTAAAGGTAGCGATACAACTTTAGCAAGTGTTTTAGACATTATAAATGTTGTGCCAAATCCTTACTATGCATTCTCTGAATATGAGCGTTCCAAATTGGATACTCGAGTAAAAATCACAAACCTTCCTGAAAGATGTAAAGTTCGTATTTACAATACTTCTGGAAAATTAATCAGAGCATTTGATAAAGATAGCCCAATAACTTCGATTGATTGGGATCTTAAGAATGGAGATAACATTCCAGTTTCTGGTGGTGTTTATTTAATACACGTTGAAGTGGAAGGTATTGGAGAACGCGTTGTTAAGTTCTTCGGCGGAATGCGTCAACCAGATTTAGAGAACTTATAAGATTGATATAAACTAAGAAATTAATGATTATGTTAAAGTCGATAATAAAAGGATCAATATTTTTAGGAGTACTCAGTATGAGTCTTCCGACCTTTGCGGGGAATGAAGATAGAATTGGGTCTGCTGGAGCAAGTGAAATGCTTGTTAATCCATGGGCTCGTTCATCAGCATTCGGAACTGCAGGTATTGCCTCAACAAATGGATTAGAGGCACAATTTGTAAACATTGCTGGTCTTGCTTTTACAGACCGTACACAGGTGAAGTTTAACTATACAAATTGGCTTGGTGGTGCTGGGATTTCTTTAAATTCAGCCGGATTGGCTCAAAGAATTTCAGAGTCAAGTGTTATAGCATTGAGTATCCAAGCTTTTGGTTTTGGTGATATCGACATTACAACTGTTGATTTACCCGAAGGTGGAATTGGACAGTTCTCTCCAAGAAAGAACATCATCAACCTTGGTTATGCTAGAGAGTTTTCAAACTCTATCTACGCAGGTCTTAATATTAAAGTAGTAAACGAAAATATCGCCAACCTAAAAGCAACAGGTGTTGCATTTGATGCAGGTGTTCGTTACGTAACTGGTGAGCAAGATCAAACAAAATTTGGTATTACACTTAAAAATGTTGGTACACCAATGACGTTCAGAGGTGATGGTTTAAGTCAAGAAATATTTTATCAATCAACAGGAGGTAACGCAACGTTAGAACAACGTTCGGCTTCTTTTGAAATGCCTTCGTTACTTGCAATTGGTGGGTCTTATGATTTTATTTTTAGTGAGAATAGTAAGTTGACTGCTGCACTTGGGTTTCATGCAAACTCATTTACAAATGATCAATTTAATGTAGGACTTGATTATGGATTAGCATTCGACAAAGCAGCATTTAACATTAGAGCAGGTTACGTTGCTGAAAAGCAAATTTGGGATCGTGAAACTTCAACAAATAGTTTAACTGGTTTTACTGCTGGTTTCTCTGTTGATGCTTTATTGGGTGATAATAAATCTCCTATGGGCTTCGAATATGCTGTGAGATTGGCAAACCCATTTGGTCCAATTCATACTTTTGGGATTACGCTTAGCTTGAAATAAGAAAAATTTATTATATCTTTGTTAGAACAGGAGGGTCTGAATAGGCTCTCTTGTTTTTTGTTATATCAATATTAAGAATATGTCAAACATTAGTTATTATACCGAGGAAGGGCTTAAAAAGCTGAAAGATGAGCTCCATGAAATGGAAACGGTAGAACGTCCAAAAATTTCTCAACAAATTGCTGAAGCAAGAGATAAAGGTGATTTATCTGAGAATGCTGAATATGACGCGGCGAAAGAAGCGCAAGGACTTCTAGAAATGAGAATTTCGAAGCTAAAGAATGTTCTAGCAAATGCCCGTATAATTGATGATTCAGAAATGGATACCTCTAAAGCACTTATTCTTTCTAAAGTAAAGATTAAAAACTTAAAGAATAATGCGGAAGTTCAATATACGTTAGTGGCAGAAAATGAAGCAGATTTAAAATCAAAAAAGATTTCTGTTGAATCTCCTATTGGAAAAGGATTACTTGGTAAGTCTGTTGGGGATACAGCTGATGTACAAACCCCAGGAGGAATCATTCAATTTGAAATTTTAGAAATTACAAGGTAATGGCTAGTATTTTTACTAAAATAATTAACGGTGATATACCAAGTTACAAAGTAGCAGAGAATAATGAATATCTTGCATTTCTTGATATACAACCTCTTGTAAAGGGACATGTTTTAGTTGTACCAAAAAAAGAAGTAGACTATATTTTTGATTTGGAAAACGATACATTGTCAGGGTTGATGACTTTCGCCAAGACTGTTGCTAAGAAAATGGACAAAGTGCTAGAATGTAAAAGAATTGGAGTAACTGTTATTGGTCTTGAAGTTCCGCATGCACACATACACCTTATTCCAATTAACGGTGTAGCTGACATGGATTTTGGAAAAAATAAACTTTCGTTGGAAAATGACGAAATGGAAAAAATCGCTAAATTAATTAAAGAGGCTTAGTCTTTTTTCTTCTTAGCAGAAACATCCCTTTTCGGATTTTCATTTATAAAAGCCTTCCAATTGGAAGCTTTCGTTTTATTATATTCTCCCTTCCCTTTAGAATAAAAATGACAGACTGCTGCCGCTAGACCATCAGTAGCATCTAAATGCTTAGGTAATTCATCAAGCTTTAAAAGTGTTTTCAACATTCCTGCTACTTGTTCTTTACTAGCTGCTCCTTTGCCTGTAATAGCCTGTTTTATCCTTCTGGGGGAATATTCCTCAAATGGTACATTTCGACTTAACGAAGCCGCTATACAAACACCTTGAGCACGACCCAGCTTCAACATCGATTGTACATTCTTCCCAAAAAATGGAGCTTCAATTGCCATTTCATCAGGTTTATACTCTTTAATGATGGCATCAACACGATCAAATATTTTTTTGAGTTTATCTGGATGTGTCGCTAATTTCTGTAAATGAATAACACCGTAGGTTACCAATAACATTTTACCACGTTTTACATGGATAATTCCATACCCCATGATTGTAGTACCAGGATCAATTCCGAGAATTATTTTATCTTCAACCATTAAATTAAATGTGGTGTTTCAAAACTTAAAGGTAAGAAAGTCTTTGTTGTGGTCAGTTAAAATTCTGGTCTTTCTTCTCATACTCTATATTTTCATTATTCAGCTCACTAAAATATCCTACGATAACATCACAGATCTTACTATTCAAAACTTTTGGTATATCATTTTCGCAATCCTTTTAGTACCAATAAATTTGGGGTTGGAATTTTTGAAATGGTTTTATACTGTCAAATCAATAGATCCAAATATTCATACTTCTCGAGTTACGCAATCACTTTTAGCTGGAATCTCAACGGGATTTGTTACCCCTAATCGATTGGGGAATTTTATTGGTAGAATGCTTTATTTCAAAGGCAGAAAAGGTGCTCTATTAATTCTAGGAACGCTTTATGGTAATTTGGCTCAGTTTATTGCTTCTTTAATTTTTGGTACAATTGGATTCCTGCTCATTGGTTCTGTTGTTTTTGATATTGATAAAGAATCATATTTCTCTTTCGTTGCTATGATTATTGGAGGAATTGCTGTTGTCTTATTTGTGCTTTATCCATTAATTCCAATTGAAAGACTTAATTGGTTCAAACGTTACCTAAATGTTCTTGCGAAGTTTAGAGTTAAAGCAAAGAAAATTGCTTTGTCTTTATTAATTTTAAGTCTAGTAAGATACTTGGTGTTTGTCCTTCAGTTTTGTTTGTTACTTATCGCTTTTGGGGCCAGTTATTCTCACGAATTGATTTATGGAATTTACTTACATTACTTAATTGTGACTTTAACACCGACACTTATTTTCGGCAAGTTGGTTGTGCGGGAAACTATTGGTTTACTTGTTTTGGGCTCTTTTGTTTTGAACCCTACAGTGATAATTGTAGCGTCTTTATTTTTATGGCTTATTAATCTCGGTATTCCTGCATTAACTGGCCTTTATTTTCTTTTGAGGGTCAAATACGCGAAACATGATTGATTTTTACTTTTATTTTACAGCGACGACAGGGCTCTTTGTTTTGGTGATGATTTTAGTGAAAAACTTCTCAAAGCCAAAAGGACTTAATAATTGTTCTGCAGATGAAATAACTGTTATTATTCCATTCAGAAACGAAGCCACTAAACTTCAACCACTCATCAAATCCTTATTAAATCAATCCATTTTACCTTCATCTATAATCTTTGTCGATGATCATTCTTCAGATCATTCTTGTGAGATTATTAGTACAAGCCTAAACGAGAAAAAAGAAGTTAGTTTGATTCATCTACCAAAAGATCTCAATGGAAAAAAACAGGCAATCCGTTTTGCAATTAGAAAAGTAAATACGAAATATTGCTTAACAATTGATGCAGATACATGGTTCAAAGAACAATTCTTTCAGAAATTGACAGTTTCAGAAAATATTGATATGCAAATTCGCCCTATTATAATGAAAGGTGATTCTATAATTGGTCATTTTGCTGGCACCGAGTATACTTTTTTTAATGCACTGAATAAATTGCTCTCTCCAATTTATATTCTTTCTTCAAGTGGGGCGAATCTTTTATTTAAAAAGTCAACATTTGATGAACTGGATAATTTTGAATCTCATCGTCATATTGCTTCGGGAGACGATCATTATTTGCTTAGGGCTTTTCAACATGGAAAAACAAAAATCACAGTTTCAGATGCTAAAAACGATTTAGTTTTTACTGATTCTACCAATTCTCTCAATGATTATTTTAACCAGCGAATGAGATGGCTCGGTAAGACAAAAGTGAAAACAACAGTTTCTGAACTATTTATCGGTTTATTAATTGTAATTTATTTAATTGGAGGATTTCTATCCATAACTTATTTATTGTTTATTGGTCGAGTGGATTTATTCCTAATTCTATTTTTTGGAAGATGGATTATTGATTCACTTTCCTTTCTCAATTATACTATTCCTTTAAGACAGTCGTCTCATTGGTGGTGGCTACCGTTCTTTCAATTGCTTTACCCAATCCTTTTTATTTCAGTTCTGTTGGGGAGTTTATTCTTCAAACCTAAATGGAAGGACAGAAAAACATAATATTTCCACTATAACCATTCGAATAGTGTTGCGATTCCCAAGAAAATCAATAATATAGCTGAAAATAAATCTGTACTTTTCTTAAATCGTTCTTTTAAGTATTTTCCTGTGTTCAGTCCGATGAAAGTAAAAATCACGGAAGAAACTGCAATTACTGAGGCGGTTGTTACTGGATGGAAATTCTGTAAACCAATACTAAATCCTACAATTAGATTATCTAAACTCAAACCAGCAGCCAAAGAAATAATTCCTGTCCAACTCGTTACTTTTTTTAATAAGTACTCCTCGTCCTCCAAGGAGGAATTAAAACTTTTATAAACCATAAATAAACCAAACAGTAGTAGAATACTTCCGCCAATATAAGCTACATAGTCTGCAATAAATTCGGAAAATTGCTGACCAATAAAAACACCAACAAGAGGAATCACAAATTCAAATACTCCGAAAATAGCAATGATTCGCCACCAAAAATATCTAATATTTAATGCACCAAGAGAAAATGCTACAGCTAGATTGTTACTACCGATTACAACACCAAGAAGAAATAGTTTCCAAACTTCCATATTCGATAATCAAAAATATAATTTAATAGCATACTCATCCTCTACATTCTTAGCTCCTTCTTTGCAACTTAGCGGTTATGTTCACCAAATCAAAAGTACCCCTCCAAACAAAATGACTCCTAGAACAAACAATAAAAAGGTATAAGGCAAGATTTGATAAGGTTTTAATTTTGTAATACCAAGTAACGGTAAAGCCCAAAATGGCTGCAACATATTGGTCAACTGGTCTCCATAAGACATCGCCAAAACGGTCTTCGGTAAATCTGCACCCAGCTGAGTAGCAGCTTCAATTAAAATTGGACCTTGGATTGCCCATTGTCCACCTCCACTTGGAACGAAGAAATTAACGACTCCTGCACTGATAAATGTATAAATAGGTAAAGAATAATCCGTTGCAATGGCGATGATAGAATCTGAAAACAAGGTGATCAAGCCACTACTTTTCATGATTCCTAGTATTCCGAAATAGAGTGGAAACTGAATTAGAATTCCTGAGATATCTCCTATAGATAATTGTACTGCATTTATAAAATTATTAATAGATCGATGAAAGAAGATGGACATTCCCAAAAGTGAGAGATTAATGAAGTTTAAATTGATGAATCCAAGAGTACTTTCTCCTTGGTAATTCATGGCTTTGATGACTACAAGCACTAATATTCCTAAACCGAGAAATGTACCAACGAGTTTACTGTAGTCCAATCGCTCGGCCCCTTTCATTTTTCCAATGGGGTCTTCAGCTGTTTTTCCAAACTGTTTTGAGAATTTTGGGACAAAACCATCACCAGATTTACGCGCAATGAAATACAGGAATAAAGGGATGAGTACAACACAAAGTACCGCTACCAAAATGTTCATTCCTGACCCAATGGTGGAGTCAAAAGGAAGAAATTCAGGATAGCTCCCTGTTCCTCCCATACGTTCCATCATAGCTGGAATGCAGCCTTCTTCCATCGCTTTTGTGGTGGCACTGCCCGAAAGTCCTCCGTGCCAAACCATCATTGTGGAATAAGCGGCAGCTCCAACGAGTCCATAATTGATTGTTTTTCCTTGATGTGCGAATTTCTCACCAACTTTTCGGGCTAGTATCGCTCCAAAGATCAACCCTAAGCCCCAATTGAATAATCCCATCACAATCGCTCCAATAGCAACAACAAATACACTCGAAGCAGTATTTCGACAATATACAAGCAATGCTTTAATCAGTCTATCTACAGGTCCTGTCAATGCAAGTACATGCCCTAATACCAAAACCAGCATCATTTGAAAGGCAAAGTAAAGTCCACCTGCGGAGTCGTCCCAAAGCCCTTCCTCCCAAGACGAAAAGAGATAAATTAAATAGTCGCCATGCGATGATTCTGGGGGCTTTGTCAAAAATAGAGCTAACAAAACCGTTAAAATCGTCAATAAAATCGCAATTGTAAACGGACTCGGAAGAATGCGTTTAAAAATTGATATAAGTTGTTTTGATCTTTTTGACATAATACAATAAGTAAGCTCTAAATTAGAAATAACTAATTACTTTAAAAACCCTCTTTTTCTCAAATCCTTTTGTAAAAACGCTATATTTTCAGGTATATCTCTTTCCAACAACCAGTCTATATCAAACCCATGATATTTACAAGTCTGAACAATACCGTTATTCTTTTTGAAATGCTTTCCAAGTTTTGTGAGATCTTCTTTAAAATCAATGTATAAATCGGGATCAAGTTTATTTATTGCGACGCGCAAATTAAACGTTTTATTTACAATGTAAACAGCTAACTTCCTTCCCTTATCAGTTCCAGAAAATGTATCAATTTCTACTGAAAAGTATTCGAAAGCCTTGTTCATAAGGTATAGATTCAGTAATGCATCCCCATATTTATCTTTGGTTGTAAAGAGATAACTGGCGATTTCACTACTCAACTTTCTTAAAGCTCTAGATAAATTTACAGGCTTAAAACCAGATTGTTTAACATTATCAAAAGCAAGAGTAACATTTTCATAAAAGTCATTTTGAAGATCCTCTTTTGTAAAATCGCCTATTAATTCATAGTGTAATCGTTTTGCCAGTTTTTTATCTCGCCTCACTAACATGGCGATTAACTTATCTTTTTCTCGATCGGGTAATTCGCTCAAAGCTCTTTTGAATTCTTTATCGATTTTCATAAGGTAAAATTAGCATAAAGTTGGTTATAGCACAGAGTTCCACAAAGGAATTCACAGAGGTTCACAGAGAAAATCTCAGTGTTCTCCCTGCTACAAATCACGTCCTATCAATTCGTCACTAAGACAAGCGAAGCGCAGTCGATGGCACTAGTCACTAAAACTCTCCTTTTAATGCTTTTTTCCCCTCATTCCAGCAACTCTTTTATTACTTTTGCCTAAAATTTATAAAAGTGGACGATCAAACATACGACGTAGCGATTATTGGAGGTGGAATTGTTGGAGCAGCAACTTTTTACAAACTGCAAAAACGAAACCCTAATCTAAATATCATCCTCATTGAAAAGGAAGATAAGTTTGCAGATCATCAAACAGGACATAATTCAGGTGTGATTCATTCAGGTCTATATTATACCCCTGGTTCTTTAAAGGCCGAAAACTGTGTGAAGGGTAGAAGAGAATTGGTTGAATTTGCAAAAGAACATAAAGTGCCACACGATGTATGTGGTAAAGTGGTTGTCGCTACAAGAAAAGAAGAACTTCCATTTATGGATAAAATTTTCAATAACGGTTTAGAAAACGGAATTGAAGGAATTGAGAAGATAGACGCGAAACAAATTAAAGAGCATGAACCTCACGTAGAGGGCATTGCTGGAATTTGGGTGCCTTGTACAGGAATCATTGATTACCGTAAAGCAACGGAGAAAATGATTGAAATTGCAAAAGGATACAATGCAAATTCAAAGACAGTTCTCGGTGAAGAAGTGATTGGTGTAGAAAAAGATGGAGAGTTAAATACTGTTGTTGGTGCTACTCAAAAATTCAAAGCAAAACACCTTATTTTCTGTGCTGGCTTGCAAGCCGATCGTCTCGCAAGAAAAGATGGAGTTGATTTAAAAGAACAAGTTGTTGGATTCCGTGGCGACTATTACGAACTAACAGAACAGGCAAAATATAAAGTTAAAAACCTTATTTATCCAGTTCCAAATCCAGACTTCCCATTCTTAGGTGTACATTTTACACGTATGACAGACGGAGAAATTGAATGTGGGCCTAACGCTGTTTTTACTTTTAAACGAGAAGGATACGGTAAAACAGATTTCAACTGGAAAGATACTTGGGACGCTTTGACTTATAAAGGGACATGGAAGTTATTCTTTAGTAATATTAAATTTGGAATCAACGAATATCGTAGAGCATTCTCAAAGAAACTATTCTTAAAAACACTTCAAGGAATGATTCCATCGTTAACAATGGATGATATCAAGCCTGGTAGAGCAGGGGTTAGAGCATTGTTACTCGGAACTGATGGCGATACAAGAGACGATTTCAGAATTGAATACCACGGTCATTCAATCCACGTATTAAATGCACCATCTCCCGCAGCAACAGCATCGTTGGCAATTGGAGATTATATTGCGGATGAAGCGGAGAAACATTTTTCTCTGAAGTAAACAACTCAGTGAACTTTGCGCCTTCTTTGCGTTCCTCTGCGGTTAAAACTCACAATGAATGATTTGTAACTAGGGGTTTACTCCAAGGCATACGCCACATCAAACCCTTTTAAAGAATCCAGTAAAGTATCATTAATATCCACCTTCACAAATCGCGAAGGCAAATCAACTTCCAAATTATTCACTGTATCAAAGACATTAAACCGAACCTGATATTTTCCTTGGTTTTCTTTAAAAACCTGATCGATATCTTCAATAAATCGCTGATTAACCTGGCTCAATGCCACTTTGATTTTAAGCGCTTGTGTTTTCTGCTCTCTTAAGCTCGATAGAAAATCTATTTTCTGAACTTTGAATTCGAATTCATCGTTTTTCCAACGTTTAGGTTGTACTTTACCTACCAGATAAATGAATGCTCCTTCAGACATGTAGTCTTTAAACTTTCCATAATCTTCACGGAATAAAAACAGTTTCGTAGAGTCGCTATAATCTTCAATCACAATTGTTCCAAACGGATCTCCTTTCCTTGTATGACGATGCTCGACCTCTGTGATTATCGCAGCGATTGTGAATTCACGGTTTTGATTTTTGTCTAACTGAATTATGTCTTGGATAGTACCCGAACAAAAAGATTCAATGTCAATCTTATAATCATCAAGTGGGTGACCAGAAATATAAATCCCAACCACTTCTTTTTCTTTATTCAATTCTTGAAGCGAGGACCATTCAGGCACTTGAGGAATCGTTGGAGCAGGAGTAGCTACACCAGAAGATTCTCCAAATAAACTTGCTTGACTTGAATTAATACTTTCCTGATGACTCGCTCCAAACTTAATAGCACTTGCTAGGAACGTACGATTGTTGTCTTCCGCAAAATATTGAGCACGGTGTATATTTGTAAATGAATCAAATCCACCACCTAGCGCTAAACCTTCAAATGCTTTTTTATTACATTTTCTTAAATCAACACGTTTTGTGATATCGAAAATATCGCGGAAAGGACCGTTTTCATTCCTTTCATTAACTAGAGCTTCAACAGGTGCATGACCAACACCTTTTATCGCTCCAAGCCCAAAACGGATAGCGCCTTCCTTGTTTACGGTAAATTTAAAGTTGGATTCATTGACATCAGGTCCTAATACTGGAACTCCCATTCGCTTACATTCTTCCATAAAGAAAGAAACTTGTTTGATGTCGTTCATGTTATTACTTAATACGGAAGCCATGTATTCCGCAGGATAGTTTGCCTTTAAATATGCTGTCTGATATGCAATCCAAGCGTAACAGGTTGAGTGAGACTTGTTAAACGCATAAGATGCAAATGCCTCCCAATCACGCCAGATTTTCTCTAATTTATCTTTAGAATGGCCCCTTTCATTTCCTTGATTTAAAAACTTAGGTTTTAGCTTCTCAAGTAAATCAAACTTCTTTTTACCCATTGCTTTACGTAAGGTATCTGCTTCACCTTTAGTAAATCCAGCGAGTTTTTGAGAAAGTAACATCACCTGCTCTTGGTAAACTGTAATTCCGTAGGTTTCCTCTAAATATTCTTTGGTTGCTTCTAAGTCGTAAATAATTTCTTCATCACCGTGTTTACGCTTAATGAAGGAAGGAATATATTCTAAAGGCCCTGGACGGTAAAGTGCGTTCATGGCAATGAGATCGGCAAAGACAGTAGGCTTTAATTCGCGCATGTACTTCTGCATTCCTGGCGATTCGTACTGGAAAACCCCAACCGTTTCTCCACGCTGGAATAATTCGTAAGTAGGAACATCATCCAATGGAAACTCATCCGGAATTAAGTCTATATCATGTCTGTCTTTCACAAAAGCAACGGCGTCTTTGATTAAAGTCAACGTTTTTAATCCAAGAAAATCCATTTTTAACAGACCAGCCTCTTCAACTACCGAGTTGTCAAACTGTGTACAATACATGTCTGAATCTTTTGCTAAGGCTACGGGAACGTATTCTGTAATATCACTCGGTGTAATGATTACACCGCAAGCGTGAATTCCAGTATTACGAACATTTCCTTCGAGTCGTTGAGCTTTCTGTATTACCTGGGCTGGCAAATCACTTCCTGCACCAATCTGCTTAAGTTGATTCGCGCGAACAATATTTTCTTGATTGTTTTTAAGGACATCTGCCAAATCAGCATCACCCAAACCAAATATTTTCTTTAAAGAGATATCTGGAATCAATTTCGCTAAACGATCTGCTTCAAACAACGGTAAGTTTAATACTCTCGCTGTATCTCGCACAGAAGATTTTGCGGCCATCGTACCGTAAGTTATAATTTGCGCTACTTGATTTGCACCGTATTTCTCAATTACCCAATCGATAATTCTGCTTCGACCTTCATCGTCAAAATCAATATCAATATCGGGCATTGATACACGATCTGGATTTAGGAAACGCTCAAAAAGTAGATCGTACTCGATGGGATCAATGTTTGTAATTCCATTACAATAAGCTACTGCAGAGCCAGCGGCTGAACCACGACCCGGACCAACAATGACACCCATTTCCCGCGCAGCATTACAGAAATCTTGAACGATCAAGAAATAACCTGGATAACCAGTATTTGCAATAATCTCTAATTCAAAATCGAGTCGTTCACGAATTTCATCTGTAATCTCAGGATAACGCTTTTTAGCTCCCTCGTAAGTAAGGTGACGGAGATAATTATTCTCCCCGTTTTTTCCTCCATTCTTTTCATCCTCAATGTCTCTAAATTTTTCTGGAATATCGAAAGCGGGGAGGAGAATATCGCTGGCAAGTGTATAGTATTCACATTTATTTGCGATTTCTATAGTGTTTTCAATCGCTTCAGGAATGTCAGCAAACAACTCCTTCATTTCATTTGGCGATTTGAAATAGTAATTTTCATTCGCTAAACCAAAACGAAATCCTCGGCCTTTTCCCTTTGGTGTTTCCACCATTTCACCATCTTTGATACAAAGCAAAATATCGTGAACAATGGCATCTTCCTGATCGATGTAAAAAGTGTTGTTTGTTGCTACTAATTTAACTTCATGTTTCTTAGCAAACTTCAATATTGTTTCATTCACACGGCGCTCATCCTCTTGGTCGTGACGCATTATTTCGAGATAGAAATCATCTCCAAACTGTTCTTTCCACCAAATAAGTGCTTCTTCTGCTTGATTTTCTCCAACATTTAGAATTTTAGATGGAATCTCACCATACATATTCCCAGAAAGCACAATGATATCTTCCTTGTATTTTTCTACAATTGTTTTGTCAATCCGTGGTACGTAATATTTCCCATCTGTAAATGCGATGGACGACATCTTTGCCAAATTGTGATACCCACGCTTATTTTTTGCCAATAATACGACTTGAAAACCGTTGTCTTTTACTGTTTTATTCGTGTGATCCTCGCAAATATTAAATTCACAACCAATAATTGGTGTGATTTCTTTTTTCGTAAACTTTTCTCCTTTCTCTTCTGCAACAGTACGTTCAGCTTGAATCGATTTGTTGTGTTGGGTGATAAACTTCTCAAAGTGAAAAGCGGCCATCATATTCCCAGTATCGGTTAAAGCAACTGCAGGCATATTGTATTCTGCCGCTTTGTCAATTAACGCTTTGACATTAGAGGTAGATTGCAAAACTGAAAACTGCGTGTGATTATGTAAGTGTACAAATGAAGTGTCCTTTAATTGCGCTAATCCTTCATCAATTTCCTCCTGCGAAACACCTTGGTCTTCAGAATGCTCTTCTTTTAATTCGGCACTCTTGGCTTTAAGATTCTCGTGTTCTAGTCCAACTGGAGCTATAACATCTGGATTTTCGCGCAAGAATGCATCGAAATAACTTTCATCTGTTTGAAGTTCTTCAACCGTAAAGATTCTACGACGAACCAATTCAAAGAAACAACGTGTAGTCGCTTCAACATCGGCTGTAGCGTTATGCGCTTCAGCGAAAGGAGTTTTAAATAAAAAGTCGTGTAATTCAGTTAGTGTCGGAAGCTTAAATTTACCTCCACGTCCACCGGGAATCTGACATAAATTCGCTGTCACTTCAGTACACGTATCCAAAACAGGCATTTTGTGCATTGCGGTTTCTGTGTTTTCCCGCACAAACTCACAACCCATCACATTAATATCAAAACCAACGTTTTGTCCAACGACAAACTTAGACTTATCCAGCGCTTCATTAAACTCCTTGAGCACATCACTTAAAGGAACTCCTTCTTTTTCAGCAAGTAAAGTGGAGATTCCATGAATTCGTTCAGCATCGTAAGGAATATCAAACCCATCTGGCTTCACCAAATAATCCTTCGCCTCAATCAGTTTCCCTGTATCATCGTGTAATTGCCAAGCAATCTGAATGCACCTCGGCCAGTTATCCGTGTCCGTATAAGGAGCGTTCCAGTTCTTAGGTAAACCCGTTGTTTCCGTATCAAAAATGATGTACATGCGCTGCTGAATTTATATCCAAAAATACGAATTAAATGGATGTTTTTTGGTGGTGGATTTGGGGTAGTTTTTAGAAGTTTTGAACAAATTGAAGGCTCTCCACAGATTTTTTTGTTTGCGGTCGCTCATGGGTTTGTCCACAGATTACACAGATTTATAGGATTATTTTTTGGTTCGTTTCCCGAATACTCGAGACTTATCACTCACTGTGTTGCTTTAAACTTGCTAATATGAATATGATTCACACCCTATCCACGCCTTACAATTTGTTGAAATCTGTGTAATTTGTGGACTGATTCACGCCCTACACACGCCCTACAATCTAACTAATCCAATAAATCTGTGGACAATACCACGCCCTACAATCAATTTAATACCTGTGGACACATACCACTAAAAGTAGTACGAATACCCAAACCCAATCGTAAAGTACGTTGATAATGCATCCAGTTTATCTGGATTTAAGCCTGAGAAATCTTCTAGACCAATGTGTTCAGGTTTGAATATGAAAGCATGGAAAGCGTATGAAAGTGCAAGGCGGAATGAACTATTTTCTGTGGACATTAACGATAAACCTAGAGTTGGTTCTACAAAGCCTCCATCCGAAATGTAAGGTCCACCTATTGAATCCTGGATGGCATTTGTTGTTGATAAATTCATTGCATAACCAATTCGAATGCCATAATCCACACCGAAGTTACCATAAAATTTTTCCACCCCAATTTTACCGAAAACCCCAGTCATGTGCATTCCTCCTGAAATACCTGCATTGTTTTTAAATTGATTTACATTAAAATAAGAATAACGCAATCCTCCACCGATGGAAAAGGTATTGTCAAAAGTGTGCTGATAAGATGGGGTGACTACAACTAAACCTTGCATCAATTCTCTGTATGCATTGTTTGTTGCAATGTTGGGTAAACCTAGTTCCACTTTAAATGAACCCGTTGGAGCAAAATCTGTCTGGGCACTATTGGTGAATGAGAGTAATATAATCGATACGATCAGCAAGCAATTTTTCATAATACGATTTTATAATTGGGTTATATACAAGTATAAACAATTTTTTTGAATGATTATTTTATCATTTAATTCTTTATTTCGAATTTTTTGCTCGTCTTTTGGACGTCTGTTTTTGCTTCGTAATAGTAAGTGCCGTTCTCGAGTTGAGTGGTGTCGAAAGGAATAATGTTTCCACCTTTGGTGAGCAGTTCGTCTTTAACGATTTTTTGCATCGTGTTCGCTGTGTCGTAAATGGTTAGCTTTACGTGCAAATCGTTGCTCAATTCCATGTAGAATTTCACCTCACCTCTAGCAGGATCTTCCTCCAAACTATGCAGTACTAAAAATCCTTCTGTACTCATTCGACCTTTTTTCATTCGGCGAATCAACAAGCGATAAAGAATAATAAAAACGATCAGGATTAGTGTCCCCCATGCAAAGTTGGCGATCGTTCTCGATAAATTAATTGCTAAAAAGACCATTATAATGAAATTACACCTTTGATTTTAGCAGCTTCTTCATATATCTCAATCACAGCAGCTGCACTGACCATGACTTCTTTAATATTGATACTCGTATAATTTCCTTTTCGTGAAGGACGCATATTGATGTCCGAGTCACTGTTAAAAAGCGCAGTCACTAAAGCAATTGTTTTTGGCTCATTTGGAGCGATAAACTTGAAATAATAAACTGCTGGCCACTCCAGTTCCTCCAGCTGTTCATTTAATTTTACGAATCTTGAATCCATTGTCAACCATTTTAGACTTTAGATGATTAGATGTTAGATATTAGACTTTTCTTGTCTAACATCTATTGTCTAAAATCTAACGTCTCCTTTTCAGAAAGCAAAGTTAATCTTTTCACTTCATTTTGCAGGATTTCTGGCAATAAAGCATATCGCGAATGTAAATCACTGAACACTAATTCCTCACCGCCCACTTCCTTGATCGCTTTTAACACTTCCATCGGGTCTGGTTCCTTGGAAAGGGTGACTTGGACTTCGTTCATTTTACTTTCCTCATTGCTCCAAAGTTTGTGGTATTCCTTTTCCATCGCTGTCCAAGCTTCAATGACTTGGGATAGATTTTCTGGATGCTGTACTTGCAATACTTTCGACTTAAATGCATTTCTATAATTGTGAAACAATCGATAAGAAGCCAAAACGGATTCACTAAAGACAATTTTTTCCTCCAAATTGACAGGTGCATTCTTGACCGCTTCTCCACCCAGCAACAAATAGGCGTCGTATTGTTTTAAAAGCTTTGCAATACGCGATTTAAATACTTTCTCCATCGGCGGCCGTGTCAAAAAGAACTGTTTCTGCTCAAAAAACCGCTGCTCCCAGAGTTCCTCCAGGTCGTCTCCTTCGGTAAAAGGAAAGAATATTTTAGCTTCGGATTTTGTCATGGGGGCAAAGGTAGTGATTGTGGGTGGGAATAATGATAAGTAAATTAAGTGATAAATTTTTTATCACTATTTTTATAAAACGAATAAAACACCAAAACGCATCTTTGTTGTTCAACACCAAGTAATAAAAGCATGAAAAAATCAATCACAATATTGTTTGTTCTACTTTTTAGCATAGTAGAAAGTAATGCTTGTTTGAACGATTATTATTCAGTAGACAGTCAAGGGCATTTGCATTCTCATGATGACTTTGCGACGGCATTCAATAAGAACTTTAATCTAAAGCTAATAGAAAGCAAATTAATAAAACTTGAGAAGCAGTTAGAGACAGAAAAGGATTATAAGTTATTATCGAATTATGCAGTGTTATTGCTTAAAGCTGGGAAAACGAGTGAAGCGTTGGCTATCTTGGAACAACTTTCAGTACACCATCCCGATGAATATCAAATAACCGCAAATTTGGGAACGGCTTATGAATTGAATGGGGAAGTTGATAAAGCGCTTGAGTATATTAAAAAGGGAATTGAGTTGAATCCAGATTCACATGGGGGGAGTGAATGGGTACATGTGAAGGTGTTGGAAGCAAAACAACAGTTGGAAAAAGGTAGCTTGTATTTATCGAGAAATTCAGTTTTAAATCTAACGGAGGATCAAAAAAATGATACGTTGGTTCGGAATCAAATCCTTATTCAAGTAAGAGAAAGATTTCCATTTTCACCAGGACCGAATCAAATTATGTCGAGTTTGTGCATTGATCTGGGTGACTGTTTTGCCAATACGGAGTCCATTGAATTTGCAAAAGTTCTCTATACGATTGCTAAACTGTATTATGGAGCAAATGATGAATTGGTGGATGAAAAGATTAGTAAAATGGTTGAGTTAAGAAGTGAGCATGCTAATGTTAGACCCGAAAGAAGGACAGATCATGTTAATAACATTAAAATAGGCGGAATTACTTACGGGAGTATGCTAGACGATAATAATCGTTCAAATCACAAAATTGTCTGGGAGAAAATCTTAACGAATGTAGATGAATTGTTGAATTTGGTAAATCTTGAAAGAATCGACTTGTCAAGTAAGGAATTGAGTACTCAAAAAACGAAAGCGGAATCAGAATTAATGGATGTTAATGAACAGGAGAGCAACAAGTCAAAAGATGCTGACTACATGATTTATTTTCTTTTCGGAGGAGGATTAGCGTTATTGATTATTGCTCTTTTAATCTTTAAGAAACGAGCAAAAAAATAACTGAGAAATATATTGGAAACTGCAGAAGTAATATTTGATCTTAAAAGGACTAAAGCAATTTACGCACGATACTTTAATTTCGAGCGAAGTCGTGAATTGAAAAAAGTTCACCCGAGAATACTTTTTGTAGTAAGCGGACTATTGATTTTCCTGGGCTTATTCTTAGAGGTTGATATTCTTTGGATTATCGGATCGATAGCAGCGATTTTAACTGGAATTTTTCTACTCTTTTTTGTTCTTCGATTTGAAATAGCGTACAATAAATACATAAAAGAGTTAGAGCGTCACAAAGAATCACCAAATAGAAATTTCCAATTCTCGTTTGACATGGAATTCTTAAGGTATGTTTCGAAAAACAGTAATACTGAAATAAAATGGGGAATGATCAAAAACTATATGGAAAATGGAACAGATCTTTATTTGTTTGGAGAGAATAGAGTATTACTCGATATAATATCAGCTGGTATAATTGGTAAAGAAAGGTTTGAAAAGTTTAGGGAGTTATTAAATGAAAAAGTAAATGCAAATTAGGCTTAAATGAATTTTAATTGATTCTCTTAAATCAATAAAACTAAGCATCCAAAAGCTCCTCGTCTTCAGAAACGGGCTTATCCTTTTTGACCTCTTCCTTTTTAACGGCAGTGTCATTATCAATTATCGATGAAACAAAAGCGATCATCTCATCCATCTCACCTTTATTTACTCTGATTGGAGAAATGGCAATTTTCTTTCCTTTTGAATAAATACGATTATTTTCTACAGTAATTTGATCCGTATCGAATTTATAGGTCTTCATCGTCATACCTAATAAATTTTTAAGTTCAATTTTAGAAGAAGAGTAAACAATTGCGGGATTTGAAAAGTGAAGAATTCCTAGCAAAACAAGCATGCCTCCTAAGACCATGCTGATCACTCTGTCAATCTGAAATCCTAAGTATAAATTTACGAGACCAAGGAGGAGTAGTAAAAAACCCCATACCGGAAGATAATTTACTTTTTTCATAACCTAAACGATTTACTGTTAATTAATAGCTTTTGATAAATATAGTGTTTCTGAATGGGTTGAGTAATAAATCTAAGTTTAATTTGAATATGAAATTTTCAGATAACGATCACTTTTTCATGTTTTTTCAGCTATTTAATTATATGGGATTTCTTGATTTAGTTTGAAGAAGAAATAAACTTAAACCATTAGATTAAATGATAATTATTCTAAGATACACCTTATATTTGATTTAAATTTAAAAGAACTTGGAAACTATTTTTTAAAGTGGAGTCAAGTAATAATAGAGAATGAATGAAAAACGACACTAAAAAAGAGAAGCTTAGTCAAGAGCAAATTGATGAATGTATTTCCATTTTGAAAACATTGAATGAAGACACAGACCAAATATTTGAGATTCTTAAAGATCAAAGGATTGTTTTACTGACGGAAGCTGGACGATTATCTCGACCACAAAGAGATGAGTTTGCCAGACGTAAAAAAGATGCTAAGAAAGCAGCGAAAAGGAAAGCAGCAGAACGAGATAAACGTGCGCGTAATACCACTGGAATACGAAGTGCTCGAGATGCGTCTGTTTTTGTTGCACCTAAAATGATTGCGCTTACTGGTGAAGAAGGAAACACAGAGGAAAGACATGTTGCTCCGCGTAATTGTTATGTATGTAAAGCAGTGTTTACTAAACTACATCACTTCTATGACACAATGTGTGAGTCTTGTGGTGACTTCAATTACGCCAAGCGATTTCAAACCGCAGATCTTACAGGGCAAGTTGCATTGGTAACTGGATCTCGACTTAAAATAGGATATCACATTACATTGATGATGTTGCGCGCTGGAGCGACTGTAGTAGCCACGACAAGGTTTCCTGTTGATTCAGCCTTACGTTATGCAAAAGAATCAGACTTTGATAAATGGGGACACCGACTTAAAATTCATGGATTAGATTTGCGACATATTCCAAGTGTTGAAATTTTTTGCAATTATATAGAACAAGAATATGATCGATTAGATGTATTAATCAATAATGCAGCACAAACAGTTAGACGTCCTGCAGGGTTTTACGCTCACTTGCTTGAAAACGAAGAAAAAGACATTTCTGAATTACCTAAATCGGTTCAGGGTATGCTCTCAGATCACGAAGACTGCTTGAAAGAAATCGAGGAATTTAGTCAGCAAGCAGAAGTTGAGCATAAGAATTTACCAGTGAGTTGGCATGGAAAGCAAGTTGGAATCGGACTTAGCTCTTCTGCTAAATTATCTCAAGTCCCTTATTCAATTGATCAAAATTTAGCAACCGAAGAAGTTTTTCCAACAGGTAAATTAGATGCAGATTTACAACAAGTTGATTTGAGGAAAACAAATAGCTGGAGATTAAAACTTGGAGAGATTCATACGAACGAAATGTTAGAAGTGCAATTGGTTAACTCAGTAGCTCCTTTTGTATTGTGTAATCGTTTGGTCAATTTGATGAAAAGGGAAAATACAGGCATGAAACATGTTATCAATGTCTCTGCAATGGAAGGAAAGTTTCATAAATATCACAAGGAATCTCGTCATCCACATACAAATATGGCGAAAGCTGCATTAAATATGATGACACTTACATCATCTGCAGAATTTGCAAAATTTGGAATTTATACCAACGCAGTGGATACAGGTTGGGTAACTGATGAAGACCCTATTGAACTGGCGAAAAAGAAAGAAGAAATCCACGATTTTCAACCTCCACTCGATATAGTTGACGGAGCGGCAAGAGTAATGGATCCTTTATTCGATGGAATTAACACAGGTAAACATTGGTGTGGTAAATTTTTAAAAGATTACAACCCTATTAGCTGGTAGTAATTTACTTAGGGTTTTACTTGAGATGATAAACTTTTTTATGTGAGTCTTCAATGTTAACTAAATATTTTTTATTGTTTAAAAAGAAGTTAAGCTTATTAAATATGAATTAACCCATTGTTGAGGGGTTCAGCAATATTTATTAATATTTTTTAAGTTTACGTTTTGGTTAAGAATAACCTAAGACCTTGATGAATTAATAGAAGCATACCATATTTGCAACCAAATAAAGGAGGAGTATTATGAGGTTTATTTTGACTATTTTATTCGCATGTTTGACGAGTATTTTCACTAACGCTCAGTTTGGAGATTATTCTTTTGGGGAAGGGTTTAGGTACAAAGCAAAAGATACAACCTTCTCAATAAAAGCGGCTTTCCGTTTTCAATTACTTTCAAGAAGTGATTGGGATGTTAGAAACGATGATGTAGGCGATATTGGTGGTTTAGAAACTAATTTTTTAGTGCATAGAGCACGTTTGAAATTTAATGGTTTTGCTTTTTCTCCCCGTTTAGAGTATAAGTTTGAATTGGGACTTACAAATTGCGATATTAATAATCCAAACGCTTCTTATTTTGGTGGTGGTTCCAATGTAGTTCTTGATGCGTTTGTAGATTGGAACTTTTATGGTGGATTTACTTTACGTGCGGGACAGACAAAGTTGCCTGGTAACCGAGAACGCGTGCTTTCCTCTGCTAACATGCAATTTGTAAATCGATCTGTACTAAATAGTAAGTTTAATCTGGATCGAGATGTAGGGTTAAGTCTCTCTTATGCCAAAACACTTGGTAAACAATTCGGTGTGGAGATTATCGGGGCATTTTCTCAAGGGGAAGGTAGAAATATAATTGCGGGAAACCAAGGAGGTTATCAATATACTGTCCGCGCTGAATTCCTGCCTTTAGGTAAATTCCATAAAAAAGGGGATTATGTTGGTTCAGCAATGTATCGTGAAGAAAAACCAAAACTATCTATTGGAGTTTCGGTAGATCAAAACACAAATGCTGCGCGATCCAGAGGGAATTTAGGCGATTTCCTTCCTGCCGATGCTCGATTCAAATCACTTCAGTCGATTTTTGTAGATTTTATGTTTAAATACAGTGGTTTTTCAATGATGGGAGAGTATGTAATCCGTGATACAGATGACAGAAATTCATTTTATTTAGATGAGTCAGGACAAAATATTGCGGGATATTATTATACAGGTGCAGCACTAAACCTTCAGGCGGGTTGGATGTTTAAGAATAATGTAGAAATAGCAGGTAGATATGCAAGATTAGCACCTACACACGATCTGATTGGAGTAGATGAAAACCATTATTTTCTTGCACTTTCAAAGTTTATTGTTGGACATAAACTCAAGATACAAACCGATGTTGGTTATATGCAAAAAGATGTTGTAGACGACGGTTTGATGTGGAGAGTTCAGTTTGACTTGCATTTATAGACAGAATCGAAACAGATAGTAAAGTTTAGGAACTACTGATTTTAACAATGTTTTTGCCATTCTGAAGTTCTATTACTCCTTTAAAATATTAAATTTTCTTAAATCTATTGATTTTCCGAGGTTTATCTTGGAATTCTAGTAGATCATTTATATGTTATAAGTGTTCGCGTTTGAGATAGTAACCAATGGTTTCTTGCAACTTGAACTGCGGATTCTAACTAAATTATGAATTGAAAATTATAAATTGAAAAATGAAAACTATTAGAATTGTACTTACGTGTTGTTTACTATTATTATTGACTGCTTGTGCTACAAATGTGCAGACAATTAATCCTAGTGGGAATGATTTAAGTAACTACGAGACTTTCGCATATCTGCCTAACACTAATGTTGAGGTAGAAGGAAAAAATTATTCGGATACGGCAGTGAATAAAGTGATTGTTGAGTCTGTTAAAATGAACTTAGAAGAGCACGGATTAGATATTGATCGAAAGGAACCAGATTTACTTGTACTGATCAGCACTTCAACTGATGTTGAATTAAAAGCAGATACAAGACCAGTCTATGCAACTTATCCCTATCAATACGGAATCGGAAGAGTGAGTCCTTGGTACAACCCTTACTACTTTTATGGGTATACTTCCTACTCACCAGTTATTGGATATAACACAACCACTTATAGTTACAAGGAAGGTACATTGGTAATAGACATTATTGACCGAGTGACAAAAAAAACGGTTTGGAAAGGAATTGCTAATGATCAGATTTATAGCCAACCAACAACAGAAGCAATTCAAGACTTGGTGAGTGATATCTTTAGAGAGTTTCCTATAGAGGAGAAAGATGCCTAATCACTTTTAATAAATGTAATTTTGGTTGCACAAAGGGTAAGACCTTTGTGCAATTTTTTAATTCTAGGAACTTGATAAACGTTTTTTAGACTTTTTCACTAAATTTAGTGCTACTAAATAAAGTAAAAAAATAAAAATTTATGATAATATGATAACAAAAGAATATTCGAACGGAGAGGTTACTATTTTATGGAAACTAGAAAAATGCATCCATGCTGGAGTATGTGTAAAAACTTTACCTAAAGTGTATAACCCTAAAGAAAAACCCTGGATTAAACCTGAAAATGCAACTTCAGCTGAATTGATAGATCAAGTTTCGAAATGTCCGTCAGGAGCATTAAGCATTAAATCGTAAACTGATGTCTAGAATTGAAATAGAAGATAACGGAAAAAAAGGACGATTTGTCATTTATGAGAATAATGAGTTTGCTGGCGAAATGACCTTTACTTGGGCCGCTGCAACTCGAATTATAATCGATCATACTGCTGTAGAGGATAAATTTAAAGGTGAAGGAATGGGTAAGAAAATGGTATTAGAATCTGTTCGTTTTGCAAGAGAACGAGAAATAAAAATTATCCCGCTTTGTCCTTTCGCGAAACATGTTTTTGATAAAGAAGAAGGTATTCAAGATGTGCTTTGAAAGTTCTTAGTTAAAACAAAATAAATGATAAATATTTTGTATATTAGTTAGCATGGATCAAGAAAGGAATTACTCAATACCCGATGGAGCACAAATAGGTCATGTACATTTAAAAGTATCCGACCTAGAAAGATCTCTTAGGTTTTATTGTGACCTTCTTGGATTTAAAATCACAATGCGTTACGGCACTGACGCCGCCTTTATTTCTGCCGGAGGGTATCACCACCACATCGGGTTAAATGTTTGGTTTAGTAAGAATGGTTCTCCAGCACCTAAAAACTCGACGGGTTTATTTCATACAGCAATTGTATATCCAACAAGGAAAAGTCTCGCAGAAATTTTACATCGCCTTCAAAGTAAAGAATACAGAATTAATGGAGCTTCGGATCATGGTGTTTCAGAAGCTATATACCTCGACGATCCTGATGAAAATGGTGTAGAGTTGTATTGGGACAAACCAATTGAAAAATGGCCAAAGCAAGAGGATGGATCACTTGATATGTGGACACGTGTTCTGGATACTGAGGATTTACTATCAGAGTTAGATTGAATTAGTATTCAATAGAAACTCCTTCTTTGAATAATCATGTTTTAAGAAATTTTAGAGGTTGTAATGAAAATCATACTGTACCTCGAGTGTTTTCAAGGTACTAACACTTGGAATTTCGTGAAAAAATAATTATTTTATGGGGGAGGCTGTTTTGATAATTATATAGCCATTCACCTTTCATGTCTAGAGGTTAGACTGAAAGTTTTTTAAAAGTTAAAATTAACTATATGCAATTCGAGAATACCATACTTATTAAAAGGAATAAATACTAAGCATGCTAAAACAGCATGAATCAAACAGAAGTTTATTAACTAAAAACAAATTAAAAGATTATGAAAATGATAAAGAAGACAGAAGTAAAAGAATTAGCAAACGTAGAAAATCAATATTGTGTATCCTTGTTTATCCCAACACATCGTGGTGGACAGGAAACATTGGATGGAGAAGATAGTATCAATCTCAAAACTCAATTGAAGGAAGTAAAATCAAAGCTTGAAGAACGGGGAATGAGAGAAGATAAAATTGAAGACTTCGTTAAACCAATTAAAAATCTTGTTGATGATAGCGATTTTTGGAGAAATCAATCTGATGGATTGGCGATATTTTTAACGAAAGATATTTTTGAGAAATATACAGTTCCAGTTCACTTTGAAGCGTTTAACTACGTATCACATGAATTCTATTTAAAACCACTTATGCCTTTGTTCAATGGAAATGGAATGTTCTACATCCTTGCATTGAAAAATGATAAAGTCGCGTTTTATGAAGCGACCAGACATAGTATTGTTGAACTTGAGATGCCAGATGAGGCACCGGGACAGTTGGAAGATAGAGTTGGATATGATCATGAGCAGAATAGCCTAAAAGATAGATCTGATAAGCATGGTGGACAGACAAAATCAGCATTTCATGGTTATGGGGAAGAAAGTACAGAAGAGCAAAACGAACTTAAAAGATACTTTAAGGCCATTAATGATGGATTAATGACGATGTTGCACGGTGATCAAAACCCTCCACTAATCTTATGCTGTCAAGATTTTCAATATGCCTTGTATAAGGAAGTTAATACGTATAAAAGTCTTTACGAAGAGCATATCTCTGGTAACTCCTCAGATAAGGATGATGCACTTTTGCATGAGGAGGCATGGAATCTTGTTGAACCTTATTTCAATCAAAAACGAAAGGAAAAGATGGAAGATTTTAAAGAACTTCACGGATCTGGTAAAGCGACTTCTGATCCAGAAAAGATTATGAAGTCTGCTGTTCAAGGTAAAGTTGATTCTTTATTTATTGAAAATGGGGAAGATATCTATGGAAACTATGACTCTTCTAAAATGAAGATTGAGATTAAAGAGGAACGAAATCCATCTAATATTTCTTTAATGAACCTTGTGGCTATGAAAGTATTTAAACTCGGAGGAGATGTTTACTTAACAGAAAAAGAAGATATTCCTGATGGTTCATCCAAAATGAATGCGGTACTAAGATTCTAGAAAAATCAGTACACGATTTTTGTATGACGAGCAGTTGAGTTGGTAAGTTTCACTCTTGTCCTCTCAGGTGCTCGTCATTTTTAATTCCATTAACATTTGGTGTTATGAAGATTATTTTTGAAAATACTCAAGGGTTAGAACCTTCAGGACATTTAATCGGATATGAAAGTTTAGTTGTTAAAAGGATTATGTTTGATAGGTTGAGGAATAAACTAAAAGGCACTAAAGTAGATTAAGTCGTTTAAATTTTAAATAGAAGGATGGAGAATTTTTTAAAACATTGGGCCGACGCTGCTCATACAAGTTTAAGTTTTTTCTGGATGGCTTTATGGGCATTTGTACTCGGCTACATTATTAGCTCAATGATTCAAATTTTTGTTACCGAAAAACGGATGCAAAAAACGATGGGAGATCAAGGTAGAAGGAGTGTTTTGCTGGGAACTTTCTTTGGCTTTATAAGTAGTTCATGTAGTTTTTCTGCGTTAGCTACGTCAAAATCTTTATTTCAAAAAGGTGCCAGCTTTGTTTCGTCTATAGCTTTTTTACTGGCCTCCACTAACTTAGTTGTCGAACTTGGAATTATAATCTCCATTTTTTTAGGATGGCAATTTGTTGTTGGAGAATATGTTGGAGGTATTGTACTAATCCTCTTCAGTTGGCTTCTTATACGTTTAATTAATCCCAAGAAATTGATAGAGAAGGCTAGAAAAAGACTCGGTGAATCAAACGATGATAAAATTGAAAAAACGCCATTCAGTGAAAGAGTTAAATCTTCTGAAAACTGGGCAAAGGTTGGAAAACAGTACGCCATGGAGTGGAAAATGGTTTGGAAAGACGTGACTGTAGGATTTACTATCGCTGGTATTGTTGCTGCTTTTATACCCGATACTTTTTTTCAAACACTCTTTATTAATTCTGGTGAAGGACAAGAATCGTTTGGATTTTTTACTTTGCTCGAACATGTAGTTGTAGGGCCAGTAGCTGCGTTCCTTACTTTCATCGGTTCTATGGGAAACATTCCGTTAGCAGCTCTGCTTTTTGGTAAAGGAGTGAGTTTTGCAGGTGTGATGGCTTTTATTTTTAGCGATCTAGTCGTGTTTCCCGTACTCCGTATCAACGCAAAATATTATGGATGGAAGATGTCACTGTTTATATTATTTCTGCTCTTCTCCTCTTTAATTGCTACTTCACTAATCCTTCATTATGCGTTTGATTTTTTTGACATGATACCCAAAGCTTCTGCGGTAAGTATTACTGAAAAGAGCCACTTTGCAATTGATTACACTTTCTTCATGAATATAGGGTTCTTAATAGTATCCGGAGTACTGATTTATTTAGGATTCTTCAAAGGGAAAGATGTCAAGCATCACAAAGAGATGGCTCCTAAGAGTCCTTTGCTTGAGAAAGTGTTGAAGTGGTTGGCAATGGGTTGTTATGTTTGGCTGACAATAGGTATTGTTTTGAAATACATGGCGCTGTAAAAACTATATATTTCCAGAAAATTCTATTCGCATAAGGATGAAACATTTGATAGAGAAAATTGCAAAATTTGAAGTTGGTGCATTAATAGAAGAAGAACTGATTTCAAAGAATTACGAAAAAGTAACGTATGGATCAAGTGGTTTTGAAAATAATAATGAAGTATCCGCGCTTTAGTTACTTAAACATAATCGATTATTTTTGAATGATTAAGCAATATTTGACTGTTTGATTCACAATAAATTTCATAACTTTCCAATAGAAGGCTATGATATTCATCTTATATGACGAACATTAATAAACCAATACAACGTAGTTCAATGAGGCGACTTTTGGGTAAAGAATACTTTATCCTCAAAAGAAGATTCAACTGGGTTTTGGGAAGTCAAAAATGGGCACGACAACAAAAACATGAAATTGATGGTCATTCCGTTTTTAAACATCAATCAATGATTTTAAGACCACTGAAAGATGTTGATATGTACTTGCAAGAGAATAAAAGAACCAACCTCAAACTTGCTGTTAAAAGATTGAATAATACACTCATCAAGCCAGGAGAAACATTCTCAATATGGAAACAAGTTGGAAGACCAACAAAAACCAAAGGATATTTAGAAGGTTTAGTCTTGAACCAAGGAAAAATAGATAAAGATACGGGAGGAGGATTATGCCAACTTGGAAATCTTTTGTTTTGGGTTTTTGCACACTCTCCTTTAACAGTGGTAGAGAGACATAGACATGGCTTTGACGTGTTTCCAGATGTTAACAGGAAAGTTCCTTTTGGTGCAGGCGCAACCCTTTCTTACAATTACATTGATCTTCAAGTAAGAAATGAGACTGATAACCAATTTCAAATTAAACTTTGGATGGACGAAACACATTTACACGGAGAATTAATCTCTGCAGAAAAGACAACTTCAACATTTAAAGTGGAAGAGCGAAATCACCTCATGGATCAATAAATATGGGGCGGTTATACGAGACATAATCAAATTGTAAAAATTGAAATTGATGAGTTTAAAAATGAAACCGAATCTCTGCTCGTCGAAAATCATGCTATAATGATGTATAGCCCATTCTTAGAAGAAAAGAAAAATTAGTAGGTTGCTTTATTATTATTTACAAATAACTGAATCTCTCATTAAATAGCAATGCTCCCTTAATCTTTACTATATTTTTTCCCAAACGAAACTTATCTCTTATCTTCGTAACATAGAAATAAATATATGAAACAAATAGGTGTAATTTTTTTGGCGATATTTTCTTTGTTTAATAACGCTTTCTCTCAGCACAATTATAAAAATCTCGAAAACAACAAACGTAGTGATACTATAGATGTGCTTGATTATAAAATGAACCTCGACTTTACTGAAATGTCTAATCAAATCATTTCGGGTGAATGTCGTGTTAAGTTTGAAAGCAAAATGGATAACATTGACGGTATTTCATTGGATTTACTACAATTTACAATTGACTCTGTCAAACAAGGGAATGATGTAATCACATATTCATACAACGATACATTGTTGCGAGCGAATCTTGGTTCTACATTAATGCAAAATGATTTAGATTCCGTTACCGTTTATTATTCAGGTGAACCACAAACAGATCCTTCTGGGTTTGGAGGTTTTTATTTTCAAGGAAGTTATGCTTACAATTTAGGTGTGGGTTTTCAAGCAGACCCCCACAACTATGGTAGAACATGGCACCCTTGCTTTGATAATTTTGTAGAGCGTGCAACGTATGATATTACAATGATCACACCTGACGGGATTACTGGATACAGCAATGGCTATATCAAAAGTGAATCTGTAGGGTCAAATAATGAAAACATACGACGTTGGGTTTTAGAGGATAATATCCCTACTTATCTGGCTTGCGTTGGAGCGGCTCCATATACACATGTGAATCAGGAGTATTTGAGTAGTTTAACGAGTAATCAAATCCCCGTTATGCTAATAGCGGAACCGGAGGATACTACAAACTTTAAAAGTTCTTTTGCTAACCTATTTGGAGCGATGGATGCATTTGAAACGAATTATGGGCCTTACGTTTGGAATAAAGTAGCCTTTACCCTTGTTCCTTTTAATGGTGGGGCGATGGAGCATGCAACCTGTATTATGTATCCAAAAGTTACGGCAAACGGTACTTTACAATACGAAACATTAATGGCGCATGAATTGGCTCATCATTGGTGGGGGAACCTTGTGACTTGTCGTACGTCGGGTGATATGTGGATTAACGAAGGAATTGCGTCATATTCTGAATCATTGTTTTTAGAACATGTATACGATTACGATCGATATATCAGTGAGTTGAAAAGTGTTCATTGGGATGTAATTCAAAAGGCGCATCAAAACGATGGTGCGTTTTATGCTTTATCTGGAGTCCCGCATAATGCGACTTATGGAGACCACTCTTACAGTAAAGGCGCTACAATGATGCATAATTTAAGGACGCAAATGGGAGATTCAGATTTCTTTGATGGATTAAACTATATTCAAACCAATTTTGCGTTTCAGGATATCGATGCTTTGGAGTTTCGTGATGCTTTAGAAACTGCTACAGGTCAAAATTTAACTCCATTTTTTGATGGCTATGTTCTAAATCCAGGGTTTAATGGTTTTGAAATAGACTCTTTTACTGTTCAGCCTAATGGAAGTGAATATGACGTGGAGTTGTTTATTCAGCAAAAACTTTTTGAAGCTCCTGATTACTTTATGGATATTCCAATGGAAGTGACTTTTGTAGATGGAGATAAATCAACATTTTCCAGCCAAATTATAGTAGGCAATCAATTATCTACAGCAAGTGTAACGGTTCCTTTCAACCCTGAAATGATATATTTAAATGGAGATCACGGTTTGTTGAACGCTGTGACCGGTGAAAATATGTGGCTGACGGAGTCAGGAATGCATCAAATGAGTTATCCTTATTTCTTTATGAATGTTCAAAATGCAACAGATAGTAATTTGTTCCGAGTAGATCATTTCCGAGTAGCGCCAGACGCAATCGGAAGCGCGTACCTTAGTCATCAATTTGCGATTTCTGAAGATCGATATTGGAAAATTGACGGTATATGGTCAGAAGACTTAGAAATTAAAGGACGATTTACATTTGATGCGAGAAACACAAGTGGTGGAAATCTTGATTTGAGTCTTTTTGATTCACACGATGGAGTCAATTTCAATGAAGACAGTATCGTTGTGCTTTATCGTACCAATCAATATTGTCAATGGGAGGAGGTAATCAATATTGAATATAATTCCTTAGGGAGTAAAACTGACGGTTATGCTCGTTTTGAAATCCCAGAATTGAAGAAAGGAGAATACACATTTGGGTTTAGAAAGAGCTTGGCAAACCTATCGAAAGAATTGAAAAAGCAACAATTGATTAGCATTTACCCGAATCCAACAAGTCATCAGGCTACTATTGATTTTAAAGAGTTAAAAGGAAAGAAAGTGATAGTTATTCAGGATATGGAAGGAAAAATAATAGACGAGTTTCAAACAGATCATACGAAACATATTTTAAATACAAGCGCGTACCCAGAAGGTACTTATCATTTAATATTTATGCAAAATGATGAATTAATTGGGGCTCAAAAACTAGTTAAACAGTAATAAACACATAAATCACACTTCTTATGAAACGGATTTTAGCATTAGATTTTGGACTAAAAAGAACAGGAGTTGCAGTTTCAGATGAAAACAATATTATAGCATCTGGATTAACCACAGTGCAGTCTAAAGAACTCATGGATTACTTAGCAGATATAGTTCCCGAAAAAAATATTGGAACAATCGTTTTGGGAGAACCCAAGCAGCTCAATACAGAGGATACTCATAGCTCTGCAAATGTTCGTCATTTGAGAGAAGCACTGGAAAAACGATTCATCGATCTTGAAATTGTAATGCTGGATGAGCGATTCACCTCTAAAATGGCGATGCAATCTCTTGTCGATGGTGGAGTATCGAAGAAAAAACGTCGAAATAAAGAATTAGTTGATGAGGTGAGTGCTACAATAATATTACAATCTTTTATGGGGTGAAAGTTGTCTTTACTCCGTGATCTTTATTTAACAATCTCCAGCTCTGACCAAATCGCATAATGGTCAGAAATAATCTCTCTTTGACGTTGGAAATTTAGGGCGTTCAATCCATCGTTATAGAATATATAGTCGATACGTCCAGCTGGAATTTTACCTGCATAAGTTTTACCGATTCCGAAAGATGTTTCTCGAAAAGCATCGCTGAATATACTATTAAATTGGGCATAAATATAAGATAGGGGTGGTTCATTAAAGTCGCCTGCAACTATGGTAGGTAAATGTGTTTTCTGTGTATGAGCTAGAATGTCTTCAGTCTCAATAATTCGCTGGGGATACGCATTTTTTAATTTTTGAAATAAGCCAAAAACTTTCTCTGTACTTGATTTTGTAGTGGGGGCATTTTCATCAAAGATGGAGTATTCATCTTGTTGGAATCGTATACTTTGTAAATGCGTATTGTATACTCTTATTGTATCACCATCTTTAACGACATCAACAAAAATGCAAGACATGTTTGAGTCGGTAGTTTTCAATTCACCTTTGTTAACGATAGGGTATTTAGAGAATATAGCTAATCCAAAATTTACATTTCTAGATTGAGCAGTGAGGGTCTGAGTCAAGTGAGAAAAACCACCAGATTTTTTAATCTCATCGATTGAAATATGTGGAGTAGGACGATTGTCTTCAATGTACTCTTGCAAACACAATACATCGGGACCTTGCGTTTTGAAGAAACTTAAAAAAGCCTTTTTACTGTCATCTAGATCATTGTGAACCCATTTGTACATATCGAAAAGTCTTACGTTATAAGACATAACCTTTATGGTATTTGAACTTTCACTCGTTTTTTCTTGGCTCATTCCAGTTCCAAAAAAGCGCAAATGAACGGGGATTCCTATAAGAATCACAATCCATAGGAGGAGTGCTTTTCTTCTGTTGAAAAACAGGAGTCCAACCGATAGGATAAATGTTATAGTTAGAATAATAGGGTAAGCAAGACCAAAAAGTTGAATCCACCAAGCTGTTTTGGGAGAGATGTACGGACTTAGGTAGCTCAATAACAACCCAATAATGAGGAGGTAAAAGCAAATTAAAAAAAGCCACTTCAAAGGCTTTAGTAAACGCACACCTAGTTTACCCATTGTTTTTACTTTGATCAAACAAAATTTGCTTTTCTTTCTTTGTTAGGCTATCATAACCGGATTTTGAAATTTTGTCTAGAATTGCATCTATTTCCTTTTGACGTTCTTTCTTGAAACGATTATAATCTTCATCAGAAGCGGTATCGTATTTTTTCTTTTTTGTACCTCCTTTTTTAACTTTTAGTTGAGGTTCGCCTTTTAAACTTTTCTTTATGTTTTGCACCGTTGTTTGTGTCCAATTGACGATATTATTTTTAGAATGAATCTTTTGTATCGATAAAATACCAAACGCAATTCCGCCTAAGTGAGCAAAATGAGCAACGTTATCCATTGAACCCATTCTAATAATATCTAACAGAATAAAAACGCCAGCGATAATAATCATTTTAACTCGAATCGTCCCGAAAAGCATTACTTCAGCCATGGGTCTGAAAAAAGCTGCCGCCATAAAGATGGCCATTACAGACCCTGAAGCACCAACCACAAATGTTTGAGTTCCTTGTAGCGCAGGGAATGTACTATATGCTATGATCTGAAATATCCCTCCAAACAATCCACCTAGGACATAGGTGTATAGCATCCGATCATTTGAAAAATATTGAAAAAAGAAAGGAGCGATAAAATACAGAAAGAGCATATTGAAAAAGAAATGCAGCAGCTCAAAATGTGAGAAAATACTGGTAAACAACCCCCATGGATGTGTTAAAAACCCCTTTATATCGCCATGTAATGTAAATACTTCCTGAATAAAAGGCAGTACCGGATTTTCAGGTCCTTTCACAGCAAGATTACCAAAAACAGCGAGTATAGAAATGAAGAGAAAAACAGCTAGATTGACACCAATTAATTTGATGTGCATACCACCGTATTTCCATTGATACTTTATTTCATCTGTAAACGAACGCGCCATATTTTAATAAAATTTACGTTTATTTTTTTGCCAAAAGTACACTATTATAAAACCAACAAGAGCACCACCTAAATGGGCGAGATGAGCTATGTTGTCACCAGGATTTCTTTGGATAGAAAACAAGAATGCCGCCCCAACGAGTATGATAACCAACCATTTCGCTTTTATAGGGATAGGTGGAAAGAGTAGCATTAGTTGTGTGTTAGGGAAAAGATAACCGAATCCAACTAAAACACCGTAAACAGCGCCAGAAGCCCCAACTACTGGGGCTGTTACACCATCTGCATAAGACTGTAATAAGGCATTACTCATTGGAACTTTGTATTTGGGATTCTTCGAAACAAAATCCGTTATTTCGTTATTAATTTGATTGATATTATACCCCAGTTCTGTGAGCTCATTTTTAATACTCACTAATTCAATATACCCTACCAATTGATGAAGTACAAATGCGCCAAGTGCTGTTGCAACATAAAAAATAAAAAACCTTTTTGGACCCCATACTTGTTCCAGCGCAGACCCAAAAATCACAAGTGCGAACATGTTAAAGAAAATATGGAATAAGCCTCCATGCATGAAGAAGTGGCTAACCATTTGATATGGTTCGAAAAGTGGAGAACTAAATACATATCCTCCTAACAAGGTTGTCATGGGTATACCTTGCATTTCACCGAGATATGTTACAACGAACATGATTACATTTAAAATCAGTAGGTTTTTTACTACTGGGGGCATATTTCCTAAAATGTTATTCATACAAAATAATTATTCAATTCTTCTATTGATATTGTGTTTAAAATACGCTTGCCGTTTGCCGTATATTGATGATCACTTCTTTGAAACAATTCATTGATCACGTGGTTCAGTTCTTCTTCAGATAATTTATGTGGATTGCTTTTTGAAGCTGCACTTGCCAATGATTGAATCAACTCATGTGCTAATTCACCTTTGTCAATTTCTTCGTGTGTGACTTTTTCTACAATACTATCCAAGCTAGTCGTAACCTGCTCTACTTCTAGGAAAGAAGGTATTCCGCTCAGTACGATGGTTTTACCCTTCCATTCCCACTCATATCCTAATCGTTTGAGAGAAGTAGAATTGTTTTCCCATTCCAATTTTTGTGTCGATTGCATTTCGTACTCAAAAGGGAACATCAGCTGTTGTGACGATATGGGAGAAAGCATAAATTGTTCCATTAACTGATCGTAAAGAATGCGTTCTTTCGCACGATTTAGATGAATCAGCATTAATCCAGATTTTACTTGGACAATGACGTATTTACCGTGAACCTGTATCTTTTTTGAGCTTTTATTTTCTTCTTCACCTTGATGTTCTTCATATTCGATTTCTTCAGAGGCAGAAGATTTCTCTTCCGCTACTTCATAGAAATTTTCCCAATCTTCTTTGTTTGGTTTTAAAGACTTGAATCCACTACTAGATTTCCCTGAACTCGGAGTAGAAGCCCTATTTGAAGAAGCAAAAGGATTGTAGGATGGATCCACTTTGATTTCTGGAGCTTGAATAGGTTGTTTTTGTTTATCCTGTGTTAAATCAAATTGAGGTTCTCGTTCAAAGTCTAAACTTGGAGCGATATTATATTTACCCAATGCCAATTTAATTGTACTTCGAAGAATACTATATATGTTTCGATCTTCTTCAAACTTAATTTCTGTTTTGGTGGGATGAATATTCACATCAATTGAAGAAGAAGGGACTTCAAAATAAATGAAATATGCTGGGTATGTTTTGGGTTGTATTAAGTTCTCGTAAGCTTTTAAAACCGCGTGATTCAAATAATTATCTTTAAAATATCGGTTATTTACAAAAAAGTATTGTTCACCTCTTGTCTTTCGAGCAAATTCAGGCTTACCAATAAACCCAGTGATTTTCACAAGGTCTGTTTCTTCTTCTATCGGTACTAATTTATCGTTGAAATTCATTCCAAAGAGATCGACAATTCGTTTTCTGAGCCCAGAACTGTTTAAGTCGTGAAGTACATTTCCGTTGTGAGAAAATTTAAAGCCAACCTCAGGATGTGTCAGTGCAATTCGATTGAATTCCTCAACGATATGTTTCGTTTCAACCTGATCTGATTTAAGGAAATTTCTTCGTGCGGGCACATTGAAAAACAAATTCTTTACTGATATACTTGTTCCTGCTCTTCTTGCTGCTGGTTCTTGTGTTTCAAGTTTACTTCCAGCAATATTGATTTTCGTACCAATACTCGCTTCTGATTCAATAGTTTCCAGTTCAACATGAGCGATGGCAGCAATAGAAGCTAAGGCTTCACCACGAAATCCTTTTGTTTTTAAGTTAAAAAGATCGTCTGCTGTAGAAAGTTTACTTGTAGCATGACGTTCAAAACACATACGTGCATCCGTGTCTGACATACCATTACCGTTATCTATAATTTGAATAGAAGTTTTTCCAGCGTCTTTAATGTGAAGTTCAATTTTTGTCGCTTTAGCATCGACAGCATTTTCAATAAGTTCTTTAACCACTGATGCAGGGCGTTGAATAACTTCGCCTGCAGCAATTTGATTTGCAATGTTGTCGGGGAGTAATCTTATGACTTCACTCATGCTTTTTTACGGCGTTTTTAATTATTCAATAATCGTTACTTCAGAAGAAAATAAATCGATGTAGTTCAACAAAAGGTAAGTTCCTAGAAGCAATGCAGTCAGAATAATAATCAAACGAATATTGGCAGCACGTGATTTTGTCGCATGAGCATTCTGTAAATTCCAGGAACTAGCCATTCGTTCTTTCATTCTTGCTCGGTGCTCGGTGCTTCCTTCCACAAAGTTGGCATCTTCTGCTTCGTATTTGCTTTTGAGTTTTTCTAAACGTTCCTTGCGCTCATCGTAATAACGAGGAGTATAATCGAATTGTTTATTTCTGTTCACTTTCATGAACTTTATTCTTTCCAGCATAATTCTTCCTAATTCTTAATTTTTCCGCAAAACATAAAGGTACATCAAAAAAAGTATTTTTGAAATCAATTCACAATACATTCTTTATAACACACGCTTTTAATTAACGTTAAAATCGTCACTTTCATTATCTTTGTTTTCAATATTTGTTCCAAATAGAAAATGGTGACACTTCGGCAGTAAATTTGCTGTAAAGACTTCCAAAGTAAAGTGTTTCAAATAGTAATTTGTCGTAAATGAGGTTAAGTATCGTGGTTTTCATTAGTGCAGTTTTGTTGAGCAGCTTAGTAAGTTGGTCTACACGCGCTGTAAGTCTTGAACGTTTTAACACGAATGCTGATCGCGATTTACCCTATTTTTTGCGTGTTTCTCCTGAATGGGCAAAAGAAAGGCTGGATTCACTTTCACTTGAAGAAAAAATTGCACAGAGTTTCATGGTGGCTGTTACCCCAAATAAAGGAGAGGACCACTTGTTAGAAATTGATTCCTTGATTTTAAACCATAAAATTGGTGGAATAATAATGTTTCAAGGTGATAAGCAGAACACAACTGCTGCAATTAAAAGACTTCAAGACAAATCAGATATTCCTCTCCTTGTGGGAATGGATGCCGAATGGGGTAGTGCGATGCGTTTGTGGAAAGAAAAAAAATATCCATTTCAACTCACAATGGGAGCAGCAGATGATGTCAAAAGCACTGAAATAATAGCAAAAGCCATTGGGAAAGAGCTAAGAGATTTAGGAGTTCATATCAATTTTTCACCCGTTGTTGATGTGAACAGTAATCCTGACAATCCAGTAATTGGATTTCGGTCTTTCGGAGAATCACCTTCAATTGTGGCGAATCATTCACGTGCGATGATTCTAGGAATGGAAAGCTATAATGTCTTGACCTGTATGAAGCATTTTCCCGGTCATGGGGATACAGATGTGGACTCACACAAAGATTTACCAACTATAAATAAATCTAAAGAAGAACTAAAATTAATTGACTGGGTGACTTATAGAATGGGACGCCTGGCAGGAGCTTCAGCCGTTATGATGGCGCATTTAAATGTGCCCGCTTTAGATAGCACTGGTACACCAACGAGTTTATCGCGTACTGTGATTCAAGATGTTTTGCGAGGAGAGTTAAAATTTACGGGATTGGTGATTAGTGATGCACTAAACATGAAAGCGGTAAGTGAACGCTACGGAAAAGTAGAGGTTGTTAAAAAGGCTTATTTGGCTGGAAATGATATTTTACTTTATCCTGAAAATATCGGAGATGCAATTTCAGCTATTAAGTCTGCAGTTGAAGCAGGGGAAATATCGATGAACGAGGTGAATGAAAAATGTCTAAAGGTACTGCGTGCAAAGTATTATGCGCAAAAAGTTGAAAAAGACTTTTTAGATGTTGACCAAGAATTATTTGAATTTGCTGAAATGTCAATTTATGAAAAAGCATTAACTGTAATAAAAAATGATTCTGTGATCCCTGTAAAAGGAGCCGAAAGCAAAAATCTTACGTTGAACATTGGTGTGAAGGCTGAAGGATTTTCAGAGCGTGTTAGAAGTTATGCAAAAACCGATGAATTGAATGCTTTTACTGGAAATGAAGCTGTCATTCGCTATGGTGATATTTGGACCAACTATGACAATATTTTTGTGAACTTACTTGCAAGTTCTGTTCTGCCAAACAATGACTATAATTATCCGTTAGGATGGAGAGAATTAATAAAATCGCTACCTGAAGAAGTCAATGTAATCGTGACTTTATTTGGAAATCCTTACGTGGTTAAAGAACGATTTGATTTTGAAAATGCAGATGGAGTAATTCTAGCTTTTGAAAATCATCCACGTTCACAAGAAAGAGCGGCACAGCTTATTTTTGGAGGATTTCAATCGCAGAGTACTCTACCGATAACATTAAGTGTTGATTATCAAGAAGGGTTTGCGGCAGAAACACCAAAGGCTTCGCGGTTGAAATATACAGTTCCTTTAGATGTAGGTGTGAGAAGTGAGCAACTCAAAAAAATTGACTCGCTGGCGCAAAATGGAATTATCGAAGCGGCTTATCCTGGATGTCAAATTGTTGCCGCAAAAGACGGTAAAGTTTTTTATCAACGCTCTTTTGGGTACCAGACCTACGACTCAATCCTGCCAGTGAATGATGAAACAATTTATGATATTGCCTCGATTACTAAAATTGCAGCCTCAACATTGAGTTTAATGCACCTACAAGATCAGTCGTTATTTTCATTGGATAAGCGTTTAGGTGAATATTTACCTGAGTTGACAGGCGGTTCTGCTTATAGGGCTATTCTTTTACGTGATATGATGACACATCAAGCTCGACTATCTCCTTGGATTCCGTTCTATACACAAACATTGTTGGATGGAAAACCTGATCCATCGCTTTATTCAGTAGAACCAAATGATTCAATGCAGCTTCAGGTTACGAGTAATATGTATTTATTGAATAGTTACGAAGATGAGATTTACAAGCGAATATTGAATACGTCTTTACGACGTTACAAGAAGTACAAATATTCAGATTTAGGTTATTACTTCGTGAAAAAGATTGTTGAAGAGCAGTCAGGTACTACACTAGATAATTATGTCATGCAAAATTTTTATCAACCCATGGGATTGAAAACAATGGGATATCACCCTTTAGATCGATTTGATATCTCGCGCATAGCGCCAACAGAAGTAGACACATATTTTCGATATCAGACTGTTCACGGATATGTTCACGATATGGGAGCAGCCATGACAGATGGAGTAGGAGGCCATGCGGGAGTGTTTAGTAACGCACATGATTTGGCAGCAATGATGCAAATGTTTCTCAATGGCGGAGTTTATGGAGGTGAACGTTATTTGTCTGAAGCTGTTGTCAATGAATATACGAGTTGTCAGTTTTGTCCAAGTAATAGAAGAGGAGTTGGATTTGATAAGCCTGTAACGTCATTGGATGGAGGTCCAACTTGTGATAAAGTGTCACTAAGTTCTTATGGACACTCAGGTTTTACAGGAACACAGACATGGGCAGATCCGAAACATGGAATCAATTATGTTTTTATTTCAAATCGTGTTTATCCAGATGCAGAAAATTGGAAAATTTTAAAAATGGACATCAGAACAAATATTCAAGCAGCGATATATGAACTTTTTGAATAATTAATTTTTTTGTGCTTCCTTTAGAACAACTATAAAGTATCTGTGTTTTTAAGGGTAAGTATTGAAAGTTTATACTGTCTAAAAAAAGAAAATAAATAAAATGAAAATAGGAATTGTATTGTACCCAACCTATGGAGGTAGTGGGGTTGTAGCAACGGAGTTAGGCAAGGCTTTGGCAGAGAAAGGGCATGAAATTCATTTTATTACATATTCTCAACCAGTACGACTTGGATCGTTTAGAGATAATATTTATTACCATGAGGTGGCTGTAAGTAATTATCCTTTATTTGAATTTCAACCTTACGAAACAGAATTAGCCAGTAAAATGGTAGACGTTGTTCTTCATGAAAAATTAGACTTGTTGCATGTACATTATGCAATCCCGCATGCCTCTGCAGCCTTTATGGCGCAGCAGATTTTAAAAACGAAAGGCGTTTACATTCCTTTTATTACAACACTTCATGGTACGGATATAACTTTAGTTGGTAAAGACAAATCATTTGAACCTGTAATTACATTTTGTATCAATCAATCTGACGGTGTTACTGCTGTGTCTGAAAGTTTGAAAAAAGATACTTATGAGCATTTTGATACAGATCGAGAGATCCAGGTAATTCCTAATTTCATTCATAATTTGGATGAGAAAACTCCTTTTGACTTAGAGAAAAGAAGGAAATATGCTGCTGATAACGAACGTATTATTTGTCATGTTTCAAACTTTAGGCCAGTAAAAAGAGTAGAGGATGTTGTACGTGTTTTTCATAAAATAAATCAAGAAGTTCCATCGAGATTGTTATTAATTGGTGATGGTCCTGAGCGATATAATGTTGAACTTTTGTGTCGTGAACTTGGAAGTTGTGACCGTGTTATGACCGTTGGAAAAATCAGAAATGCAGCTGATTTGATGAAATTATCAGATTTGTTTTTACTGCCGTCTCAAACAGAAAGTTTTGGTCTGGCGGCGTTAGAAGCAATGGCTGTTGGAGTTCCAGTGATCAGCTCAAACACTGGTGGAATTCCAGAAGTTAATGAACATGGTTACTCTGGATTTATGTCTGATGTTGGAGATATTAATGATATGGCTTCAAACGGAATAGCTTTATTGAAAGATGAAGAAAAACTTAAATTATTTAAACAACAAGCTAGAAAGCAAGCAGAAAAATTTTGCATCACCAAAGTACTTCCACAGTATGAAGAGTTATATGAAAGCGTAGTTGCTAATCACAAGAAGTTAATTGTTTAAGTGATTGTCTTGAGACCTGCAATCAGAATAGATAATATCATAATTTGTGATAGAACATTTCTCTATTGCTAGGAAAACATTATTTTAGCCAACTCAACAATAACTTTACTCGTATGGCTAACAAGAAAAATAACAATTGGCACTGGTCTTTTACCGTAACTCTTATAGCTGGATTTATCGGCACATTTATAACCTTATATTTATGGTCGGTAACTGAAATTTCGTTTTTAGTGTTTTTACTATTTATACTTGGTATTGGTGGTTTAGCAGCACTGATTCAGTGGAAAACATTTTTCTCTCCTAAATTCATTGAAAAGAATGGAAAGATGGGGTTAGGTTTGTATTTTTTATACAATATTGCCGGTATAGGTATTGGGATAACTTCGCTGCTTTTATTAGTAAATTGGGTCGGTCGCACAGATGAGTCTATTTATGAAACGTATGAAGTTGCCGGACCTGATAGAAATTATGTAGTTGATCAGAGTGGAGCTCTAGTATTATTACTTGAAGATGATAAGTTTGATGGTGATGTCAACAAAAGAGCATTTTTAAGTTCTGATGCCGCTAAAGTAAATGACTATCCTTTTGTTACGTTTGAATTTCAGGAAGGCTTGTTAGGTTTTAAAATCTATAAAGACAGGTTTATCAAAAATGAAGAAGGAGAAAGAATTCACATCGATAAGTTTTAGATGAGGAATATTCCTTCACCACTTAGAATATTTTTTTTTATTGTTGTTCCGATTTTTGCGGTACTGTTCTTTGTTTCTGATCAATTCAGTAAGAACCTGAATTTTACTTCAGAAGTTGAGGAGTTCAATTACTATAAAGCAACAAATCAAGATAAACTTGCTACGGAGAAGGCATTATCTATTTTGGTTGATCAACCTGATGATGTGGAGAGTTATATCGTCTTTTTGAACCAGTATTTAGAATTAAACGATAAAAACAAAAATTTAATTCGCAATAAATTTGAAAGAGTATTTAATGCTTCACTTCTTGATTATTTCAAAGATCTCAGCAAATTAAAAAATAAGAAACAGCAGTCGTTGGGGTATTATGGGTTGGCTAAGACCTCATTGTCCAAAAGACATTTTTCTGAGGAGAAAGTACTTATTTACATTAACAATATTTATGAGCAATTCACAGGTCTAAATGAGTTGCGAGGAGATTATTTTTTTGCTATCGAGTCATTTGATATAGCAGGAAAATATTACAAAACAGAATTGCTGAATGGTACTGAATCGGGAGAACTGAAAGAGAAGATAGCGAGAATCTATATCCGTAATAATAAGTATGAAGAAGCCTTCAATTTAATTGGTTTAGATGAAAATATTGATTCTTCACTGCGATACTTTGTCGCAAAAGAGAACGGGATTTTCTCTGTGATTCAGTTCGTTTATTATAATGACTGGAAACAACTTTTGAAGTGGTCCACCATTAGTAGCTTGTTAATTCTGTTGTTTTGGCTCGTTTTTCTTTCAATCTTATCTAAGGCACTTAGCAAGTATTTTTTAGCAGCATTAATTATCACCATTGTAATATTCTTGTTCAATCCATTTGTATTTTTTGTAAATTATGGTTTTGTTGAGCTTTTCGATGGTATTTCTAACCCATTTGTTTATCATTTCTTCAGTGTTGCATTTCCAGAAGAACTGTTGAAAATTTTTGCGGTAATAGTCATTTATTACCTCTTTAAAATTAGAAAGAAATCGTTGAATTACGTTGACCTTATAGTCTTAGGTATATACTCTGCCGCGGTTTTTGCATTTTTTGAAAACAACCTTTATTTCAATTTATATGCGGATAGTTCTGTTGTATTTGGAAGGTTTGTAAATTCTTCGTTCATACATGTTTTATGTACTTCAACTTTTATTGTAGGTATCTTTTATGGAAAGTTCTTCAAAGAGAAAAATTATTTCTACAGCGTTGCATTAATTCTTATTCCATTTTTAATGCATGCGGTTTATAATACGTGTCTTGAAACAATAGCACCATTAGCGAAGGTTGTAGTTATTGTATTTTTTATTTTGTGGATCTTCTTACTCAATAGGATCTTAAAGGTGAATAAAGCAAATATTCTTAATACAGACTTCAATATAAAGATGTCCAACCTTATTTTGTTAAGTCTGCCAAGTGTTATACTCGTCCAATATGTCTTAAGTTTTCATGAATTTGGTGCAATAGCTGGTAAGAAAGTAATGTATGGCTCAATTATGGATTATGGATTTACGTTGCTCATAGCCGCCGTGGCTGTATTGAAATTAAACGACTTTAAGTTCTTTAGGAGCGAGATATTTTCAAAAGTAGAGAAATCGAAAGTATCTTCATTGCGATTAAAGCCTTTTGACCCTGTTTCAAGAAACTTTTTTACAGAAGAAATTCTAGTTCAAATAGAGCAAAAAATAAAAGATGATAAAGAGCGCAATTGGTATCTCGTTCATGATGATGATAAAAAATTTCTTATAAGAATCAAAGATAAATATATTGACCTTGATGAGTACAGGATTAAAATGATTTGTCTCGAAATCAATGAACACCTTCCTGAACAGGGCTTTGTCATGAAGGATTTTACCTATTTAGGAATAGTATTGAGTAGTCCCGATTATAATAATCAATGAGAAAGGGATTAGTATGTCAAACTGAAAAATAAATTGTAAAGAGAAGATGAAAGAAACTAGATTGAAGTGTTGAGATCTGCCCATTCATTCTTTAACTCTTGTATGCGAAGTTGTTTGCCTCTCTCTCTAATATTCTTTGCCGTTTCTGTATAGAATTCGTGCACATTTTCCAGATAATTCAATTGAAAATCAATCCATTCTTTATCTGTCATTTTTCTGTTTTGAGCTTCAAGTTCGATTCTTAGTCGATTGGCAACAACATGGTAGTCCGCTCTTCCAAGGTAATCATGATCAGCGTCACACATGATTTTTTCAAGCAATGTTTTGGGCTCCACTTCTCTAGTGGTAGACATAATGATCTTAGTTATTTCTTTAATTTGTTCATTAGAATACCCAAAATGAGGAAGTTCTTTTTCAATTAATTTTATGGCAAGTTCTTCGTTCTTTTCATAAGTAAAGATGAAACCAGCATCATGGAATAATACAGCTGTCTTCAATAAAATCAATGCTTCACCTTCAACTCCTTCTAAACCAGCTATTCGTTCAGCGGATCTTTCGACATTTAAAGTGTGTTTAATGTCATGATAAACCAACTCATCGGGAAGTGAAGATTTAAGTTTATTGAGAATAAACCTTCTCGCGAAATCAAAATCCATCGTCACTAAATCACATGCTTTACGGAGTTTGCTATTCGCTAACTTACCTTCTTCAAATAATGAGAATTTTGATTTTAGTTGTTCCAAAAAGAACATATCAACCTGTCCACCATATTTAATTTCTATCTCGCCTCGGTGTGTTAATTCAAAGTAAGGCAAAACATGACCTGCAATCCGGTCGGTAATTGAAATGTTGTTTGCCTCTGAATTTTGTTCAGCTCTGGCGGCGATGTTTACCGTGTCTCCCCAAACATCAAAACTGATTTTTTTAGAACCAATGATTCCTGCGACAAGTGGACCAGAGTGAATACCAATACGAATTTCCCAGAAATCTTTATTTGTAGCCAAAGCTAATTGCTTGCGATTGATTATATAGTCACGCATTTCAACTGCTGCAAGACAGGCTCTAACCGCTGGTTTTTTGTTAGACTCATTTACACCAGCTAAAGCCATGTAAGCATCACCAATCGTTTTTACCTTCTCGAGTTCATAGCGTTCAACGATCTCATCAAATTTATTGAAATACTCTTCTAGTTGATGAAGTAATTCCATTGGTTTTTGATGCTTCGCAATTTTAGAGAAAGCTACAAAATCAGTAAATAGCACAACGCCTTCTTCAATACGTTTGGGAGAAAATTTTCCTGTCGTATTTAAATCATTCAATACATTTTGTGGAAAAATATTGCCCAATAACTGATTGATTCGTCGGTCTTTGAAATACAATGTTTTAAAGACTTCAATTTTCGCCTTCACTAAATTTGGATTAAACGGACTGGATAAGTAATCAACAGCTCCTTCTCGTAAACCCTTTACTAATCGCGCACCACTTGAAGTACTTTCACTGATAACGATTTTATAGGCTTCTTCAGAGTTAGGGTTTGATTTTAATCGTTGAAGCAATTCAAAACCATTAACAGATTTTCTTTCAATATTTATAAGAATAATACCGATTTTGCGCTTTTCTAAAATAGGTAAAGCTGAATCTTCATTTTCGCAAAAAATCAAATTATTTCCTCCACCAATAAGCATTGCACGTAGGCCATTAATATTAATGGGGTTATTGTCTATGACTAAAATATTGATAAACCTCTCCACAGTGAAATAACTTATATGGCTAAGTTAAGATTTTTTAAAAATTTAAGCACTTATTGTTGAAACTTTAAAATAACTTTAGCAATCACATTTTAAAGTGGACACTACTTAAACTGAGGCTCTAATTACAGATGCATGAAATCTTTTTTTGCAAGGAGTTCATCCTCAGATTCTCTATAGTCTGGATCGTCAACACAACAATCAACTGGACAAACTGCCGCACATTGGGGCTCATCGTGGAAGCCTACACATTCTGTACATTTGTCTGTAACAATGTAGTAAACATCCATATCTACGGGTTCATGCTCTTCTTGAGCATCTTTTTCATCTCCATCTAGTGTGGTAATCATTCCTTTTAGAGTCGTTCCATCAGAATATGACCACTCAGCACCTCCTTCATATATCGCGTTGTTCGGACATTCTGGCTCACACGCACCACAATTGATACATTCGTCCGTAATCATTATAGCCATTCCTACTACTTTTTAGATGTTTGTTCTTTACATTTGCAAATATACTAAACGTTGAGCAGCTAAAAATGTTCAATACGTATAATTAAAAATTTATTTTAAATTGAAAACAGAAAAAGAAAGATTAATTACTACATTTTCTACTTTAGGAGATGCAATGATAAAGTGGGGAGAGAATGCAGAGAAGGAGGATTTTAGTTCATTTGTTTCTGAATACTATGATCGTGTAAATGAAATTATAAAAAGAGAAAAATCGTATAATGGCTGGTTCACCGAAGATGCAGTTCGTTCAAGTTTGTATCACCTTGGAATACGATTGAATAAAGAGGAGTTGAGTTCTTGGCTATCAAATGTTGAGCTTACAACTAAACCAAAGAAAGTAGGAATCATAATGGCAGGAAATTTACCTCTTGTTGGATTTCACGACTTTTTATCTGTTGTAATGAGTGGGAATATCGCAGTTGTCAAAATGTCGAGCGATGATAGTCGACTTTTACCGGTGTTCATAGAAATATTGAAAGCCCTTCAACCCAACCTAGAAGAACGTATTCAAATAGTTGATCGAGTAAATGGTATTGATGCAGTTGTTGCTACAGGAAGTAATAATTCTGCACGATATTTTGAGAAGTATTTTGGACATTTACCAAATATTATCCGAAAAAACAGGACCTCTCTTGCCGTAATTGAAGGTGACGAATCGAAAGAGGAATTAGAAGGATTGGGGAAAGATATATTTACTTACTTTGGAATGGGTTGCAGAAATGTATCTCAACTATTAATCCCGAGAGACTTTGATTTAGATCGTTTTTTTGCTGCGATTGTTGATTTTGGAGATGTTGTAAATCATCATAAATACGCAAATAACTATGACTATTACAAAGCAATTTACTTGATGAATCAGGAGAAGTTAATTGAAAATGGATTTCTTTTAACAAAAGAAGATGACTGTCTATTTGCTCCGATTAGTGTGCTGCTTTATTACCGGTATGAAGATGCATCAGAGGTTAAAAAATATATTGAAAACCGTGGAGAAGAAATCCAAGTGGTTGTAGGTAGAAATTACACACCATTTGGTAAAGCACAAAGTCCGAAATTAGATGATTATGCTGATGGAGTGAATACGTTGGAGTTCTTAATGGGGCTATAATAGAAAATAGATTTTACTTGGGGATCTCTGTGAAACCCTGTGCTAAAACTCAGCCTTTAAGCTTATATTTTGAGATGTAACAAAGATTAATTAGAGAGAAAAGTGTTCGCGAACTTATCACTTTTATGAGATAAAGTTATATTTGTTTTAAAATTATCAAGAATGAAATTATTAGACGGTAAAGTTGTATTAATTACAGGAGCTTCAAGAGGAATTGGAAAGGCAATTGCACAAAAGTGTGCTGAGCAAGGTGCAAAAATCGCATTCACTTACCTTTCTTCTGAGGAAAAGGCAAATGCTTTAGCAAAAGAACTATCAGCAAACGGAGGAGAAGCAAAAGGTTTCAAATCAAATGCTGCAGATTTTGATGCTGCTCAAACTTTAGTGGATGACGTAATCGCAGCGTTTGGAACTGTTGATGTACTTGTCAATAATGCAGGTATTACACGTGATACCTTATTGATGAGGATGTCTGAAGAACAATGGGATGAAGTGATCAACACAAATCTTAAATCTGCATTTAACTTGACGAAAGCAGTTCAACGTCCTATGTTAAAAGCAAGAATCGGTTCTATTATTAATATGTCATCTGTAGTTGGTGTTTCAGGAAATGCGGGACAAGCAAATTATGCAGCTTCGAAAGCAGGTATGATTGGGTTTACGAAATCTGTAGCGCAGGAATTGGGCTCTAGAAATATCAGATGTAATGCAATTGCACCTGGTTTTATTGAAACAGAAATGACAGAAGCCTTAGACGAAAAAGTAGTTCAAGAATGGAGGAATAGTATCCCTTTAAAAAGAGGTGGAGCTCCAGAAGATGTTGCTAATGCAGTTGTTTTCTTGGCATCTGAAATGTCTAGTTATGTGACCGGCCAAACACTAAACGTTTGCGGTGGAATGTTGATGTAGTTTAAAACTTTTTTGATGTATTCAAAATAAACGCGAATTATATCCGTTTTAAAACTGAACATCAAAAATATAATCTATGGCAAATCGCTACGAAACAATTGCTCCAAAGGCCAAGGAGTTTAAAAATGGTCCATCACTAAATACACTTAAAAACATCCTCAACTTCTCGAGGAGTGTAGAAGTGAAAAACACGAAACGAGAATCTTTATTGATTCATTTAAATTAAAATATAAATCGTCCCGAAATTTTGGGACGGTTTTTTTATTTAAATAAGAGTTAGTTTTACATCAACTCCGGATACTCCTCTGGATTTGCCTCATGCATTATCTGATAAGCTGCATCAAAAATATCATCAATACTCGGTTTTGAGAAGTAGTCTCCATCTGTACTGTATGCTGGACGGTGATCTTGTGCACTCACTGTCACCGGTTCGCTATCCAATAAATAATATCCTTTTTGCTTTACCAAGATTTGATCTAATATAAATCCTGATGCCCCGCTTGAAACGTCTTCATCAACGATAATTAAACGGTTTGTTTTTTCTAATGAAGCTGAAATTACGTGATCTACATCAAAAGGCAACAATGTTTGTACATCGATTAATTCTACCGATACGCCTGCTTGTTCTAGTAGTTTTACAGACTCTTGACACAAGTTAAACGTCGAGCCGTAACTCACCATTGTAAGGTCTGTTCCTTCTTTTACGATGTCTGGCTGACCTAAAGCGACTTTAAATTCGCCTAAGTTTGTTGGGATTGGCTCTTTTGTTCTGTATCCGTTTAACGGTTCAATAACTAATGCTGGTTCGTCTGCTGCAATTAATGTATTATACATTCCAGCTGCTTGTGTCATATTTCTTGGAACACAAACATGAATACCTCGAATGGCATTAATAATCATTCCCATAGGACTTCCAGAGTGCCAGATACCTTCTAAACGATGTCCGCGTGTACGGATGATTAATGGCGCCTTTTGACCTCCTTTCGTTCTGTACTGAAGTGTTGCCAAGTCATCAGATAATACCTGAATAGCGTATAGCAAGTAATCCAAATATTGAATTTCAGCAATTGGTCTTAAACCGCGCATTGCCATACCAATTCCTTGACCAATGATTGTATTCTCTCTAATCCCAGTATCTGAAACACGGAGCTTACCAAATTTTTCCTGCATTCCTTCCATCGACTGGTTTACACCACCGATTTTCCCTGTATCCTCACCAAAAGTGATGATTTCAGGATGTTTAGTGAAAAGTACTTCGAAATTATCTCGTAAGATTACACGACCATCTTCTTGTGGCGCTTCATCATCATAAGTTGCAGCAATAGGGTCAATATTAAGTGCTGCTTGCTCAGAAGCTGAATATAAATGTGAACTATAGCGTTCAAAGTTTTCTTGTCTTCGTGTTTTGAACCAATTGATTAAAGCTGTTCTCGCTTGAGAGTCTTCGCCTCTTACCAATCGGATGACACTACGAACCGTATTAAAAATATCTTTTCTGATTGGCTCAAAAGCATTTTCAAGCTTATCAATCTCTTTTTCAATAAAAGTTTTATTGGGGCTTTCAGCAGCAACATTTTTCATCAACTGAATAGAAGTAGCTAAATCGTTCTTGATATCTGCTGTAAACGCTTGCCAAGCAGCTCTTTTTTGCTCGCGAACTGTTTTCTTTGCTGCATCTTCAATAGTCTCTAATTCTTTTTCATTAGAAATCTTTTCACCATTTTCTCCTTCAAATGAGAGGATAAACTCTTTGAATTTAGTGACACAATCAAAGTCTTTTTCCCACTGCATACGTTCTTCTGACTTATATCTTTCGTGAGAACCAGAGGTAGAGTGACCTTGTGGCTGGTTTACTTCTTCCACATGGACAAGTACAGGAATATGTTCTTCTCTAGCGAGTTTTACCGCTTTTTCATACGTAGCACAAAGGTGTGGATAGTCCCATCCTTTGGTCTTGAAAATTTCGAATCCTGGCATTTCTTCCGTTCTTTGGAAACCAGCCAATGCTTCAGAAATACTTTGTTTTATCGTTTGATATTTTTTCGAAACTGAAATTCCATAACCATCATCCCAAATAGACATTACCATCGGAACCTGCAATACACCAGCTGCGTTCATTGTTTCCCAAAAAGGACCTTCCGAAGTTGAAGCATCTCCTATTGTTCCAAAAGCGACTTCATTTCCTTTGTTAGTGAATTTTTTAAATTTCTCAATAGAGTGCAAGTCCGTATGCTCACGATATACTTTTGAAGCTTGTGCCAATCCTAAAAGCCGTGCCATCTGTCCGGCTGTTGGCGAAATGTCAGCAGAACTGTTTTTTTGCTTCATTAAATCTTTCCATTCTCCGTTCTCGTCAATACTTCGTGTAGCATAATGTCCACCCATTTGACGACCACCAGAGGCAGGCTCTTGTTCAAGATCAGTGTGTGCATACAAAGCAGCAAAATATTGCTGAACATTCAGATTGTCAGTAGCCATCATGATTGTTTGATCTCGATAATAACCAGACCTAAAATCACCATCTTTAAATTGCTTAGCCAATGCGATTTGGGCGATCTCTTTCCCATCGCCAAAGATTCCGAATTTTGCTTTTCCCGTAAGTACCTCTCGTCTTCCCAGTAGTGAAGCTTCCCTTGAAACGCAAGCAAGCTCATAATCAGCAATAACTTCCTTTTTGAAGTTCTCAAAATCTATTTTGTTATCTTCTTGTACGACTGTTTCTTTTGACATGAACGGAAAATTTAGTGGTGCAAAAGTACGAAATTTAAGTGAATTTTCCGCGTATTTTTGGGAATGATATTTCAGAGTACATCAAAAGCAGACAAACGTAATCGTTACAGTTAGTAAGCTTAAAAGTTTTAAGTAGCGTTTTTTGAAGAAGAAATTTAAAACTGTTTATGGTAAAGTACTTATCAAAAAGGGGCAAGAAAAATTGATAATAGACCTTATTAATGAACTGTTAGTTTTTTCTCTTTTAGATCTCCCCTTTTGTTGTACAATCGTATTTATTATTAATGAGTTTCTTTTAAAGAAGGATGTTTGATGAAAAAATCAATCATATCATCGTATATATTAATCTCACTTTTTAATCCTTCTCTCCAAAAATTTGCTGGTAAATTTACTTCTAATACTTTAGGTTCTTTTGTCTTTCTGTCAATCACAATATCAACTCCAGCCATATATAAGTTGGCTCTCTTGACAGCAAGAATAAGAATATCTTTGATTGATTGAGGTATATTCTTTTTTATAACAACTTTACCATTAACTGCATTTGATCTGAATTCGTTGGGATTATCTAAGAGTCTGCAATATCCAGGGAAAACTATTTCATCAATAACAGTATATCGATCAACACTTTCGGAGTAAATAAACTCCTTTAATAGAAAGTCTATGTCTAATTTGAATAAATAATCTGCAGTACTGAATAAACCCTGAAACGAATCTAATTGAATAGTGCCTATTCCTCCGCTTCCTCCATAAGTCTTCAGAATAATTGGAAATCCCCCTAGATAATCAACGTATGATTTTAATAGCTCTTTATTATTGTTACAATAGTGAATCGTTTTAGGTGTTGGAATATTATATTTATCAAATATAATGTTAATCTGGTTAGGGTCTCTAAAAACGGATGTACCTGGGAACTTTCTATACAAAGTACGAACATTTTTATTAATCATGGAACATTCAAGTAGTCTACTTCCTCTAGCACAATTGTATAATCCATCTTCTGAATCGGGAACTGGCAGGCTTGAAAAATTTGCATTTTGCTGATTAATAGCGTGAAAGTTTACACCACGTTTTACACAGGAATTATTTAATGCTGAGATCCTTTCATGTAAATCATGACTATCTGACTTTGAATTATATAAACAATAAAAATTATTCATGATGATAAATAAACTTAAAATAAAAAATGATACTTAGTAAAACTGTAGATACCAATACACCGATTCCTTGACTAATAATAATGGCAATATCATCTTCTAATATACCATGAATAATCCAAAGAAGGTATGTTACCCAAATAATTGAATAATGTAGAAAAGAGAGATTATGAACTGTTTTTGTCCTAAGAATTAAACTAATTTGATGTGGGACACCAATTACTTTAGTGCTTAGACTCGTAATAATTACTAACATGCTTATGATTCCTTCAAATGTCATTGTTTATATTATAAATCAATATATATGTTTTTTCTTTATTTGAAAATGGATAATAAGTATCAGCAGAAAAGTCGACCATATTGACTTCTAAACATCCTTTTGATTCTAATTCCTTTTTTCTCCATTCTTTAGCAGTCATCAGTGCAAATGTTTTATATTCAGATGAATTAAGAAATTCAAACCTTTTTTGATCTATTTTACTTCTTAATCCCAGTCCCTTATAATCTGGTGACACAACCATTTTAGAGAAAAACCAAAATGGTTTTATATTTGGAATACCAGAGTCACTAAAAATATTGGAGTAGGGAAGCTCTGATAAAGAGTGGACTAAAGTGAGTCTAGCGGCAGCAATAATAGTCTTTTGTTTTTCAATAACAAAATGAACACTTCTTCCATCCAGTTTATCTGAAAAACCATTTGGATATGAATCTATATTTATAAACTCTGAATATTTAGACTTTGCATAAGCAAGAACTCTTAGTTTCTTAATTTCATCTAATCTTTCTACAGACTTCAAAATCTCTACCTTCATTTAAAAATAATTTTATTGAAGCCTATTTGTTTTTTGGAACATTATAAACATACAATACAAGTTCATTATTTAATGATTCTTTGTTTGAAATAGGGATTACTCCAATTTTTTTAAATCCTAGCTTTTTACCTACACTTATCATGGTTGTGTTACTTGTTTGAGTTTGACCGAAAAATAGAGTGATATTAGAATCGGGCAAATGTTTAAGCATTCTTTTTAGTAGATTATATCCGGTTCCACCTGATTGATATTTTTTCTTAACAAAGGTGGATGAAACTGCATGTTCTCTCCAGAAAAGAGGATTGTTTCGTATAGGTAAAGCACTTTGATAGCCTATAACTTCATTATTCAAAACAGCGACAAATATTTCAAAGCTTCCATCTACATATTGAAGTAAATGATTAAACGTATCACGATATTGTTCTATCTCTGCTTCATCTGAGATTTGGTTTTGGTTGTTTTCATACCATATCTCAAAAAGATGTTCTTTGTCTGTTTTCGGGTTGTATTTTCTTATTGTTACTTCATCTTTCATAATTTCACCTGTTCCACCACAGTTCTTTTACTTCTTCAATGGTTTTGGCTTTGCCTACCACGTGTTTTTCAGGGTTGTTCATATAATAGAGTTCCCAGTATCCATCTTTCTTTACGGCACAACCTCTCGTATAATCTAAATGAATGAACCTAAAGTCATCATATTCACAAGGGAGTATTTTTCGAATATCTTCTCCATTGTAGAAATAATAACCGACTTTGTCATCGCACCACGTTTCTACAACTACTTCGTTTCCGTATTTGTGTAATTTTATAGCATTAGTGGCGACAGGGAGTTCCGTTTCTGAACGAAAACCACTTGGTATTTGTATAGACCAACGCTCTGTTGTAGCATGACGAACCAGTAAGATAGTACGTTTTTCGTTTTCTGAATAGGTGTAATATCCAAAGAATGTGGCAATGTCTACCTCCTTGTTTTCTTTCAGAAAATCGCTAACAACTTTCATTTGTTCGTGTTGACGAAGGCGTGGGTATTCATATTCATAATGGTTATAATGATTGAGCAATGAGTCGGGAAGTGTTTTGGCACTACTAAAATGAAAGCCAGATAATAGGTGCATTTGATGGGTGTGGTTATCATAATGGGCGAGGGCACATTTATGCTCCCTTTGTATAGCCAGACCATCGTACACTTCAGAGATTTCTTTTTTCCATACTATATCGTCTTTTTCCTCATCATAATATTCAAATTCGTTAGTATCTAAACGAGTACGAATTACTAGGCTGTCAAACCACAAGGATCTGTCTAAAGTATACTGCCCCTGATCTTCATTAAGTAATAGGACATATTTTTTGTCTTTTTCTTTTGCAACCGAAAAACCGAGTTTGTTTGGGAAGTCAATCGACACATTGTTCCAGCCAATAAAGACCCCACTTTTGTCACCCAGTCCCCAGTGTCCCTTTTTGTGTTTTATTTTAAAAGGGTAGTCTGAATACACGTCGGGATTAAAAATGATTTTTGTGTAATTATCTTCGGAAGCAAGGCGGTCTATACCCTGGAAAATATCGGTTCTTTCATCTAAAAGACCTTTTGCAACCAAGTCGTTTGCTTCACAAATTAAACGAGAAATACTTGCTAAGGGTAAATCGTCATAATTACCATAACCAAACGGAGTTAATTGATATAAGTCACCTGAAATGCTGGATACATATTCATCTCTTGCGATATAAACCATTCCCCACTTTCCTTTACTTTTCAATGCTATACAAAGATGGTTTTCTATCGTTTCAATGTGTTTTTGTTGGGTTGTGTTGAAATAGTATACTGTATCTGTTACTTGATACAGATTCATGTCATCAAATGCAAAATCACTGAGGTATTTTCCTCCAAAAGAATACAGGTATTTCTTACCCTTACGAATTGCTACCGTAAAACCAACTTCTTCTAATTCAGTTTGTGGAAAGGTTAAGGAGTACTTTCTTTTGCTGCATACTTCCCAATCCCAACTATCGATCAGTGCCCAATCTCCGGAATTGTACTGAACTCGAAAGGAATATATAGAACTTGTATCCGGATTGAACTCAATGGTTTTTAGCTCATTTAGTTCTAAATACTTGTCGATTATTTTCTTGGGTGTGTCTTTTGTGATTTTGTATTCCTTCTCGGCTTTATCATAATAAAAAGGATCTTGTGCTTTTGAAAGTGTGCTGCAAAGCAGGGTGAGGATAAATAATAGTTGCGTTGTATTTTTCATTTTTTGAAGTTTATTCCACCCAAATTCAATCAATTCTTAATGACTTTAATGATGCTTTTCTTGCCTTGATTATTCGATAGTTCAAGAAAATAAATACCTCTTTCACTTTCAATAGGCAACGTAATATACTGTTGTCCTTTCACAGTTGAAGTATAAACAATTTGCCCTAGTGCATTGCTTAATTTTAACGTCAATTCATTATATACTTCATTTAAATCAATGTTTATTTCACTTTTTGTCGGGTTTGGATATACAGATGTGTTATTGCTTAAACTATTTTCTGAAATACCTACATTGGCAACTGTAACACAGGAAGAGGTGTCTGTACAACCATTTTCTGTAACAATTACTGCATAGTTACCATTGACAGTTGCTGTAAAACTTTGTGCTGTTTCACCCGATATGGTAGCGTTTCCGTTATCACAATCTATCCATTGGTAAGTAGCTCCCGAAACACTAGCTGTTAAGGTGGGGGAGTTGTTGGTTACAATAACATTTACTGAATTGATTGTTAAATCCAAAGTTATTACGGAGTCACAGCCTGCAGTATTATTTAGTGTATGTGTTGCTGTATTGTTACTCGTAGTGTAGGTGTTTCCGTCAATCCATGTAAAGGAATCACAAGCTGTTTGGGTATCTATTCCTGTGTTGGAGTTGGTAATTGTGAGATCAAGGGTTACGATAGAGTCACAAGCAGCAGCGTTTGTCAATGTATGTGTAGCAGTATTGTTATTTGAAGTATAGGTGTTTCCATCGATCCATGTAAAGGAATCGCATGTTGTTTGGAAATCTGTTCCAGTTGTGGGAGAGTTGACTATAACTTCTACTGTATTGGTGGTGTTAATAGGGCTGTCAATCAATACAGGTATGTCACTATTAGCTGTTGTTCCATTTCCTAATTGTCCATAAGAGTTGAATCCCCAAGACCAAAGTGAGCTATCACTATTTATGGATGAACTATGCACACTTCCTAGATGTATTTGACTCCAGTTGGTAGCCGTACCAATTTGTACGGGGGTGTGTTTATCGGCTGTTGTACCATCGCCTAATTGACCATTGAAATTCCCTCCCCACGCCCAAAGGGTGCTATCACTTTTAATAGCTAAGGAATGATAAGTTCCTGCTGATATTTGAATCCAATTATTAGCTGTCTCAATTTGAGCAGGTGAAAATTGTATATTTGATGTTACTGATCCATCACCTAATTGACCATAGTAATTCCCCCCCCAAGTCCACAGCGAACTATCATTTTTAATCGCCAGACTATGGTCATGGCCTGCAACTATTTGACTCCAATTGGTAGATGTTCCTATTTGAATAGGATTATGCCTAGTGGTGGCAGTACCATCACCTAACTGACCATAGCCATTATAACCCCACGCCCATAGTGTGCCATCGTTTTTAATGCCCAAACTGTAACTGTTTCCCGCATCTATTTGATTCCAATTGGTATCCGTGCCGATTTGTACGGGGGTGTGTTTATCGGTTGTTGTACCATCACCTAATTGACCATCATAATTATATCCCCATGCCCAGAGCGTGCCATCGTTTTTAATGGCTAAACAATGATGATTATTTACAGATATTTGGTTCCAATTTGTATTAGTACCGATTTGTATGGGGGTGTGTTTATCGGTTGTCGTACCATCACCTAATTGACCAGAGTTATTCCCTCCCCATGCCCAGAGTGTGCCATCGTTTTTAATGCCCAGACTGTGCGCACCTCCTGCAGCTATTTGACTCCAATTGGTAGCTGTGCCGATTTGTATAGGGGAGTACCTATCGGTTGTTGTGCCGTCGCCTAATTGACCAGAGTTATTCCATCCCCATGCCCAGAGCGTGCTGTCACTTTTGATTCCCAAGCTGTGTGATTGTCCTGCAGCTATTTTTACAAAAGCTGTGTTCACTTCGTAGGTTATATTATGATTTCCCGCCCCTGCAGAGGAAGGGTCAAAGGTGGCTGTTCCGTTACCATTATCCATTACTCCTGGACCACTAAAGATTCCGGAGGCGTTGTTGTCTGCTGTTATTGTAATGGCAGAGGAATTCAAGCAAGTTTCTTGTCCATCTAAAATACCACTAAAGTCCGCTTCCTGAGTATATGAAAGGCTTGTCCAAATTACCCCTAAAAATAGTAAAACAAATTTTGATTTATTTTCCATCATAATAGTTTGATTTTTCATTTTAATGAGGTTTATTTAATTCGTTTTCCAGTTTTGTCGATGTAAAAAGTTTTCCCATATATATCGTCCTTATTTTCATATAGCTTTACCATTGCCTTGCCATTTGAAAAATCATACGCGTAATCAAACTTTAAAGGTATAGCTACTTTTCCTGTTTTATCGATATAACCGTATTTCTCTCCTAGTGTTACAACTGCAAAACCTTCATTAAATTCATTAACATGGTCATATTTTAATGGTGTTATTTCTTTTCCATTTTCATCAAGAAACTGCCATTTGTTGTTATGTTTTACGTTTACAAGACCATCTGAAAAATAACCTACTTCATCATACTTTACAGGAATTACTTCATTTCCGATATTGTCAATAAAACCCCACTTATTATTGAGTTTTACATATACAAGTCTATTCCCTGTCTTAAAACCATTTTCTTGAATATAGTCGTATTTTATGGGTATGATTTCTTTTCCTGTGGAATCTATAAATCCTATTTTACCATTTAGGTTTACTTTTGCCACTCCTCTGTAGAAGTAACTCATACTATTATATTTCAGTGGTATCTTAACCTTTCCTGAAGTGTTGATTACGCCATAATGAGGAACATATTGAAACTCTTCAACGCCATCATAAACCCCCAAACTTATACTGTCTCCTCTTACTGCTACAATAGCTGTCCCTTTTAAAAAGGAGTCTGCTTTTATATATCTAACTGGAATTACAATTTTTCCTTTTTTATTGATATAACCATGTTTATATCCCCTTTCTCCATCTAAAACAGAAACCAATGCTAGGCCATCCGGAAAATATTCCTGCATGCCATTCTCATTGATAGTGCCTTCAATATTATCATAAATTAGAGGTATAATTTCTTTACCATTTGCGTCTATGATTCCCTTTTTTGACACAGAACTGTATAATTCTTTATCATAATATGGCACACTTGCCACTTTTGTAAAACCGTCGGTAAAGGGAATGTAAATTGAACTGTATTTAACTGGAGTTATTCTACCGGATTTGTCCACCAAACCATATTTTTTGAAATTATAATATTTTGGCACATTAGGTAGATTATCAGGGTTATTTAATAAACTATCCTTAACAGAGACCATCCATATGTTCTCATCAAAATGTTTTACACCATCATAGCTGATAGCTGTTATTTCTTTTCCTTTTCTATTGATTAGGCCCTGTTTTCCATCCAACTCTACTGGTATTAGATTTCCGAACCAGCCATGGTCAATGGCGGGGATGTAGTCGTACTTTAATGCGGTAATTTCCCTCCCGTTTTTGTCGATAATTCCCCATTTGCCATTTTTTATTCCACGATAATCATTCGCTGTTAGTTTGCCACCTATGTTTACAGCTGCCAAACCATTATAAAAACCTCTGATGAAATCATATTTGAAAGGGACAATTATTGTTCCCGTTGAATCAATAGTTCCACATTTTTTATTGTGACAGAAGGTTAAAAGCCCTTCAGTAGTTTGTATTTCACCGCCTTGAATTAAAGGCACCCATTCTTCTATTTTTTGCTGTAACGTTTCTTCTTGAGCAGTAGCAAGCGTGCTAAAAAGCAAGAGAAAACTAAATAATGTTGGATATATGTGTTTCATCAAATTATAACTTTATTTAATCAAACCAGGTTTTTTGTTCAAAACTAGGATAAGGTAAATCTTCCGTAGTTTCATACGTAAATACTGATTTTTCTTTTCCGGTAAGCCAATCTATCCAGGCCCACTTTCCATCTTTTTTCACAGCAAGATATACGCTAGTTGTTATTCCATAGTCTGTTCTTTTTTCAACATTAATTCTTTTATAATTTTCATAAAGACAAGGAGTACTCTGTTTAGCTTTATCTTCATATGTCCATTTAGAAAGATAAATACCCATCTTACCATTATTGTATACTGCTGTAAAGCTACCGTTGAAAGGAAAAAAAAGTAGACTGTCGTATTGCATAGGAATTAGTTCTTTATCAAATTGATACATGCCCCATTTTTGAGTTTCCTTACTCCTTGCTTTAAAAACCCCATCACTATTTCCCTTATCCATTACAATGCTGTCGGCTTTCAGTTTTCTCATGATTTTTAAAGTTTCCTTATCGTACTGTACCTTCCCCGTTTCGTCAATAATTACTAGCTTTCCATTAAGCTCTACCTTTGCTGTACCATCTTTTGAAAAACCATCTTCAACATAATCATACTTGGGTCGAATCACCACTTCCCCTTTTTTATTAATAAACCCATATTTACCATTTAACCTCACTGTTAATAATTTAACTTTTTCATCAGCGTACTGCTCAACATAACTAAATTTGGGAGATTGAATCTCCTTTCCCTCATTATCAATGAGTCCATACTTCCCATTAAGATTTACAATTGCTAACCCACCTAGTCTTTGACTAAAACCATTAATATTATCATATTTTATAGGTGTAACCTCTTTGCCAGAATGATTAATCAAACCAAACTTTCCATTCAATTTCACTATTCCAAAATCACCATATTCCTCGATAAAATCTCCAATAAAATCGTACTTTACTGGTGTTATCTCTTTTCCTTCTTTACTGATTAAGCCGTATTTTTCATTAACTTCTACTAATGAAAAACCGCTATATATTTCAAAAAACCCATCAATATTATCGTATTTAATTGGGGTGATTTCTTCACCGTTTTTATTAATTAAACCAACTTTATCATCTAATGTTACCATTGCATTACCACCATATTCCTTATAAAAACCACTAATGCGGTCATATTTTATGGGTGTAAGTTGAATTCCGGACTTATCGATCAAACCCCATTTATCACTGAGTTCAACCCTTGAAATTTTATCTTCTGAGATAACAATAACAGTATCGTATTTATTCAATTTGTTATCACTTTGGGCGTATGAATTATTGGTTATTATGCCTAAAAATAAAATTAGTTTTATTATTGGTTGTTTCATATGGCTTAAAGTTTATTCAAGGGATTAAAACCCAATAGCAAATTTAAATTGCAGTCCTCTCATTTTGGAATCATATAGTTCCCCAGTAAATCCTTTTGTCCAAATATGATATAACCCTATTCGATATAATAATTTATTAGATTTGGCTAAATCTAAACCGAAACCTAATTTGAAATTATTGTTCATTTTTTTTGAAAATCCATTCAGTTCATGATTTGTTTCGTATCCTCTAAGTCTTGTACCAAGATTGACCGAGGGTTGGTATTGAGTCCCTAGCCAAAAACGATTTACACCTCCTTGTGTTAGATAATAAGTTAAACCCAATGGAAAGTCAATTTCTGAAATAGAAAACGTGTTGATTGATGAAGGGTGTATTGATGAGTTACTTAGGTGGTATGCTTCGCTATTCTTTTCAAAAAACTCTATGTTATTAATGTTTTCTAAATCGAGTTCTCCTTTAAACCCTCTTCCCCAAGCAAGACCAATCCCAGCACTTAAAGAAAAGTTGTTTGAAAGTTGAAGTTCTTTTTCAATTGTAAACAATGAGATAGCGGTATTAAAATAGGAGTCTAAGGAGGCCTTTGTCTTAGTATTTTGAATTTCACCCCAAGAAATAACTGGATTAATCATGGAGATGTACCAGTTATTATTTGACTTTACACTACTTAGTTGATCGAAGGTGTAGTCAAGAGAGCCCGAATTATAAGAATCCCAGGTTCTGTAAAAACCAAATTGAAAATAGGGTAAAGACTCAGTTGTATTTGATCCTTGATTTTCTGAAGCTAGTCGTGCATATTCAGTAAATATTTTATATCTATTATTAACTTGAAAAGAGAATCGATAAGATGGATATCTCACGCCATTTCTTTTAAATGAATTGAATCCAAAAAGAAAGTCTAAATATCTGGTTTGGTTTTTCCATGAGAAACGACTTCCAATATTAAATCGGTTATATTTCCAAATTATTTTATTTTCGTAATTACTACCAGCATCAATCCATGAACTATGCTTAATCATTCTTCTTGAAAAATTAACTTCGGAAATAATTTTAAATACTTTAGAGCCAATTGAACTTTGAATGCCAACTCCATAATCAAGTCGATATTCCTCCAACAGGTGTCCACCTAAGACATTTGTAGTAACACCAAAATGACCATGTTTGCTTGTTAAAATATCATATCTATAACCAATGCCTAAATCGATAGTTGCTGTCATACCATCATTTTTGTACGGTATAAGACTGAATCCGTATCCAGATTCAAAGTGATGACGCATCCCAGCGCCTTTATTGTTTGATTTATAGGGCGAAACATCAGAAATTTGGTCATATATTATTTTCCCAAATAAATAATGTACCACTATTGCCGCAGCTCCCATTTGTGCCGCAGCTTCGGTATTTTGACGTGTTATTTCATTTTCAAGAGCTTGTTGTTTTTGTTGCTGTTCGTATTCTTGTTTTCGTTTGTTAAATTCCTGTTCTTGCTTATTATTCCGTTGATTTGAACTCGAACTGCCATTTAAGACTTTATCTTTTGAGTAAGTTGCTTTATTTTTTTCTCTATCGCACAATGGTTTTAATCGCGCAATTTCTTTTTTAATTTCATCAACTTGCGCCTGGTATTGAGCATCTCTTAAAGATTGTTGAGCTTCTCTTAAATACTCACAGGAAGACTTTTGATAAGGAGTTGTTCCGTTTTGTTCGTTTTTTTCTTTACTTTTCTCCTTCTCTTTATTCTCTTCTTCTTCTTCTTCTTTCTTTTCTTTTTCAGCTTCATCTCTCGCTATCACTTCTTTTTCTGCTTCTTCCTTCTCCTTTTTGTCTATATAGCTATTTAACTTACTTTTCAATTCATAGGCTAAGCCTCTTATAGAATTGATTTCAATTCCTTTCCATTCTAACCTTGTGTTTTTCCAAATTTCTGAGTCACCAACTTCAGCATTGACAGACTTAAAATATTCATTAACTTGTTCATTTCCTTTGGTATCAGAAATAGTTGCTAAAAGTGGAAAAGGAAAGTTGAATTTTCTTCCGTGGTCGTAGTTATATCCATATTCAGAATAGCTTGGTACTACTATTTTAAAAGTGGCATCCATTAAAGTTACAGAATTTGGGGAGTAGGGGAATTGTATGAATTCTTTGGCATCATTCCATGAATCGTCATATAGATTACCTTTGTATCTCACACTTTCTATAATTATGTTTTCAAATTTAGCTTTGATAAAAGCTGAACCTAGAGATACAAATTGATACTTTATATTTACTTCCCCCCTCACTTCCATACCATCTTCAATAATAAGAAAAGATGTGTTTTCTTTATGAGTTTCTTGCGCCTTTAAAACAAAGTTAAAAGCTAAAAAAACGAACGTAGTAAGCAGTATTTGTATTGATTTTTTCATATTAATTACTTTACCAATACCCTTCTTCACCTTCAAACGCAATTTTTGTTAACGACCAGTATTTTACGCCACTATTTTTCTGCGCGCAATTAAAACAGCTTGATTTGTTTGTTTCTGAATTCGCACTAATATTTGTAGATCCGGTTTGCGTTTTTCCATTATTGAACGTCAGTTTATAACTTATTCGAACAGCTTGATTATTACTGTTTTTAAATTTGATATATCCTGAACCTCCAGAACTGTATTCACAGATTTTAAGATAAAGAAGTCTTTCTTGACCAGAGGTTCCCCAGGGATCCCAAGAGGTACACCGATTCTCTTTTGAACTGATGACCTTGTTACTGTTAGTAGTAAAATCTTTAGTGGTGCTTAGCAACGAGATTAAACTTAAGATGATAAGTATTTTCATAATTTTTGGTATTTAATTCAAAACAAAGCTACGGATAGAATAGAAGCAAAAAAATACTCACAAATGAGTATTTTCTTAAAGCCAATTTTTTTTCCTACACGTGTTTAGGAGCTCTGTAACACTATTGACCTCTACTTTTCTCAGCATTTTTCTACGGTGAGTGTCTACTGTCGATTTACTAATATTTAATTCGTCTGCAATAATTTTACTTGACTTTCCTTGCTCTAAAAGCTGTAGAATTTCTCTTTCTCTGCGTGTAAATGGATTGTTTTCTTTTTTAGGGAGTTGTACTCCAATCATACAAACATCCTCTTTGTATTTCTCTAAGGCCTGATTGAGTTCTTTTTTCTGTTGTGCCATGTTTTTATGACGAATAGCAAGTAAAAGGTTTTTAATCTCATTGGAGTCATTCTTTTTCACTTTTTCTTTATTTAAGTGGTCGGTTTCTCCATCAGAAAACATATAGATACTATCTCCTCCTTTAATATTCACCGTTTGTGATACAAAAGAATCCTTTTGTTTTTCCCTTTTTTTAGTCAATTCAACTTCTTCTAAGACATTGTTCTTGTGTCTAACAATCCATAATGGATTTTTTGCCCCTGCCCACACAAGTGTTTCCGTACGTTCATTGAGTACACAGAGTGTAATATTCATGTTTTCCTTTATTTCATTTACAGAGTTTGAAAATGTATTTTTCATCAAATTGAAAGTAGTATTTAAAATATCTGCGGGGTCTGTTTTATTTAATTCTTTAACAGTTTTGTTTAATGAACTTACACAGGATACACTTATCATTGCGCCAGAAGCTGAATTTCCTGTGTAAGCAGCAACGGCAAATAAGATGACATTTTCTTTCGCTTCCATCCAGTAGAAATTTCCGTTGACAATTTTTTTGGACTTATAAATAACAAAAGACGTATCAAAGTGCTGCTTCACTAATTTTACGGGAGGTAAAATAGAAGCCCGAAGGCGTTTGGCAGTGTCTATAGACGTGAGGATTTCTGTATTTTTTTCTTCTACAAGTTGTCGCTGTTGTTTTGCTATTCTATGTTCTTTTTTAGCAAGGTCACGTTGTTTTTCGGCTTCTAACTTTTGTATATTCACTTCGTCTTTTTGCTTTTCGATAATTACTTTTTGTTGCTGTGCTTTTCGGAATCGATTGTACATGAATCCGGCAAATAACAATGTTAGACCTAAACCTCCTAAAAGTGCATACTGTTGACTGCGTTTGGCTTTAATTTCTGCGTCTTTTTTGTCTGATTCAGCTTGGGCTAACTTTTGTTCTTTAGCGTAATCCAAAGAGTCTAATGCTACTTGTTTTTCGTATTTATATTTGTACTCCTGTTGTATAACCGCCCGTTGATTTTCTTCGCTTTTAATGCTGTCTCTGGTTTGGACGAAAAGTTCGTGCATTTTAAGGGCAGCTTGATAATTACCTAGGTCTTTATGCGTTTTCCATAGGGATTCTGCTGCATTTTGAATTTCGAGATTGATCCCTAAATTTTGTGCTAAATCGAGTCCTTTTTTGCTGTAAGTCAATGCTTTTGAGTAGCTTTTCTGTTTGCGATATACATTACCAATATTAGTAAAAGACTTAGCTACTCCTAGTTGATTTCCATATTTTTTATTTGCTTCTAAACTTTGAAAATGGTAGTCAAGAGACACAGTAAACTCGCCTTTTTTGTCATAAATAATTCCAAGATTATTCAAGGGTTCAGCTACATTTGTTTCCCCCTTAGTTCTTAAACTATTAAGACAATAATCGATAGCATCTTGGTATTTTCCTTTTCCAATGTATATGACAGCAATGTTATTTAAGGATTTAGCGATACCTACAGGGTCCTTTATAGCTTTAAAATAATCAAGACTCTTGGTGAAATTTTCAATTGCTTTATCATCTTCTCCTTTGTTCTGGTATAGAACACCAATATTCCCAAGTGTACGAGCAGCGCCATTTTTATCGTTTAACTCTTCAAAAATGTTTAAACTTTTGAAATATATTTCAATGGCTTGTGAATAGTTCCCTTGAATGGCAAAAGAAATTCCTTGGAGTGTAAGTGCATCAGCTATTTGAGTTTTTAAGTTTCGTTTTTTAGCGAATTGATATGCTTGATTTGCAAAATGAAATGCACTATCTGGCTTTGAAAATAAATATCCTTTACGTGTGTAATTATATATAGCATCTAGTCTAGCTGTGTCAGGCTGATTTTTGTCTTGCCATACCGTCCATAAGGAGTCGCTAGTTTTTTTGGTGAGTGTGGGTTGGGCAAATGTAAAATTGAAAGAAATTAAAAGAATTAAAATGTAAAATAAACGCATGCTGAATTTAAGGTTAAAATAGCCTGTTTTGCAATAATATGGACTGCTCAAAGTTATTTTTGATTAATATATTGTATTAAATAGTAGCTAAAGAAATTTTTTATTTGATTAATGTTAATCGAAAAGCTGTATATAACAAAACACTTAGAGTTATTGACTAACTGAAACCACATTTAATTAATCAATAAATATAACAAAATACTTTAAAAATAAGGAATCTAAGAAGCTACCGAGGATTGTAAGAAATGTATAACACTCTTTATTAGTGTTAAATACAAAAGATCATCCGATTTTCATTTGGTTGAAGTTGATGATCAAAAAATTAAATTTCTTTAACACCCCACATTACCAATAAACAAAACATTTATTATCTTATCGCAAATGAAAAATACTTTTTTCATGCAAAAAAGCCTAAGTCAACCTTCTATTGAGGTTGTAGGAACTACAATAACGGAGCCAGTAATTACGCTTACAGATCTTATGATTACGGCAGTATGCGTATATGCATTTTTTCAATTGAGAAAGCTAAATAGAAAAGGCAAGGTGCATAAATACATTCGCTGGTATTTTGGAATTATGGCGATAGCAACGCTCCTCGGAGGAATATTAGGGCACGCTTTTCAGGAGCAAATAGAATTAGCATGGAAGTTACCTGGTTGGCTCATTAGTATGTTAGCAGTTATGGCAGTTGAACGTGCTTCAATTATACATGCAAAACCGCTTTTAAATAAAAAACTGGGAAAGTTCCTGGAAGTTGCTAACGTAATTGAGCTAATCACTTTCGCAGTACTTGCTTTTAGTACTTTGAATTTTTTCTTTATACAAATTCATTCTGCTTATGGTTTAGGACTGGTTGTTCTACCTATTCATTTTTATGTTTATTGGAAAACGAGAAACGAAGGAAGCCGTATATTCTTCCTCACTGTGATTTTTGCAACTTTAGCAGCATTTTTCTATACAAGCGAAATAGGTCTGAACAAATGGTTTAATCATTTAGATTTAGCACATATAGTGATGGCAATTAGTATGTATTTGTTATATCTAGGGGCGAGGAAACTTGAAGTGTTAAAAAGGGATGATATAATAAAAGGATCGGGTGGTTTAATTCAAGTTGTGAAGACTGCTTTGAAAAACACTTTCCATATTTAGTCTGATTTATATATTGTATTAAATCTTAGGGAAGTTGAATTGTGTTTGTCCAGTAATGTTTTAGAGTTTCAGCTATATCATCTAATTGAAAAATGTCATCTGGCTTGACAATGTAAGAACTAGATTGTTCTTTATAGGATTTTAGAATATCATCTTTTCTTGTAGAAGTTGTTAAAATAATAATTGGAATGTGCTTCCATTTGGGTACGGATTTTATTTTCTGTAGAGCTTCATGACCATCCATAATTGGCATGTTAAGATCCATTAAAATAATTGTGGGGGTTTCAACTTTTTGATAAGGCTCTTCTTTTTTTAGAAATTTAATAGCTTCAGCCCCGTTCTCCACATGAAAAAAGTTCGTAACGAATGACTGCTCTTCAAGAGCCTCCCTAACAAGAAAAGCATCTTCTTTATTGTCTTCTACTAATAAAACGACTAGTTTTTTCATGATTAAGATGTTTTTGGTATGGTAAATATAAAAATAGTTCCTTGAGGTTTATTAGGTTCAAACCAAATTTTTCCACCATAAGCAGAAATAATTTTTTTACAAGTTGCTAAACCGATGCCTGTTCCAGTGTATTGAGAATTAGAATGTAGTCTTTTAAATATTTCAAAGACTCTTTTCTCATGTCTAGGTTCAATTCCTATACCGTTATCTGCAACGCTAAATTTGTAAACTCCTTCATTTTCACTGAAATAAATATCTACCTCAACGTTGTTTCCTTCAGGTTGGTATTTAATCGCGTTATCGATTAAGTTTGTGAACAACTGTATAAATGTACTTACGTCACCTTTTACCTTTGGTAATTTAGTTTTTGATAATTTTATTGAACCTAAAGTCTCATCTTTTTGGTAATTTTCAAAGATTAAGTTTAAGATATTGTCCAGATCTACTTCTTCACTTCCTACAGAACCCGTTTTTGAAAAGTCAAGAATGTCAGAAATAAGATCCTTCATTCTAGTTGCATTGTTAGTAGCATTTTCTATGTAGTTGTTAGCTTTATCACTTAGCTCATCCCCATGCCTTTTGAGTAGAATGGATAAATATGTTGTTATTCCTCTAAGTGGTTCTTTTAAATCGTGAGCGGCAACATGGGCAAACTGTTCAAGTTCTTCATTTTTTTGCTCTAATTCACGTTGCATTGTTAAAATATGACTAATGTCTGAAGCAGTGAATAAATATCCTTTATTATCCGTTTTTATTTCAGATACAGATAAAATTACGGGGAGCAAAGTACCGTTACTCTTCTTCAAGGTCCATTCTCTAAAACCTTCATCCTCTAAATGAGTTAAAGCGTTAAATAGTTTATAGTCGTTCTTTTCTTCAATTTTATGACCGAGAAGTTGCTTAGAAACTATTTCCCATTCACTTTCCAGAAATATGAGATCTCGAATACTTTCTCCAATCACTTTATCCCCTTCAAAACCTAGTAGTTTTTCAGTTCCAATGTTATTACTTTTGATAATACCATCTTTATCAGTGGAAATCAGAGCTACTTTAGTTGTAGAATCCATTACGGCTTTGTTTTCCGCCAAAAGAGCCGTTAACTTGAGTTCAGCTTCCTTTCTTTTTGAGAGATCAACTATTTGTGAGATAAAATAAAGTATATTGTCTTCAGCATCTTTCACCATCGATACTGAGAGAAGAATATATACTGTGTGGCCGTCTTTATGGAAATATCTTTTTTCCATCTGATAATGATTCCTTTTGCCTTCAATCATTTCAGTTAATAACGAAACATCTATATCTAAATCATCAGGGTGAGTGATATCTTGAAAGGTTAATTTTATTAATTCCTCCCTTGTATACCCAACAATTTTACAAACTTCATCATTTACTTTTAACCATCTTCCTTCTTTGTCTAGAAGAGCCATTCCTATAGCTGCATTTTCAAAGTTTCCTCGAAACGCTTCTTCACTTATTCTTAGAGCTTCTTCATTCCTTTTTCGTTCCGTTATCTCTTGATGGATACCAAACATCATAAGTGGAGAACCGTCTTCTTTCCATTCAAATACATTGCCCCTTGAATAAACCCATGCCCAGTTACCAGATTTGTGTTTCATTCTAACTTCTACTTCATAATAATCTGTTTTTCCTTCAAAACATTCCTGGAGTAATTTATTTGATTTTTTTAGATCCTCTGGATGAACTAGTTTGTTCCAAGTTTCAATATTAACTGGAGCTAGCTCATCTAGTGTGTAACCTACAATTTCAGCCCATCGATTATTGAATATGGTGTCTCCGGTTTGTATGTTCCACTCCCAAGTCCCAATATCTGTTCCTTTAATAACGGACTTGAATTTCCGTCTGGCGTATACCAAATCTTGAATGATTCGTCCTTCAGGAATCACATATATCACGTTTCCTTTTTCATCAAAAATTGGTTTTAGGCTAAATAATATAGTAGTTGGTGTTTTATTTGCTACCCAAACGGCTACTTCATAGGATACGGATTCTCCAGAAAGAGCTTTTTTGAAATTAGCTTTGAGTTCAACTCTAGTCTCTTTTGATATTTGCCACCAATAGCAGTCCCAAAAATACTTGCCAATTACATCACTGTGTTTAATTCCTGCAACATCAACAGCAGTATTATTGACATCAAGTAGCACTCCATCTCGGTTAAGAAAACCTATAAATGAAAAGCTTGAATTGAAAATACCTTTAAATTTCAATTCATTCTCTTTGATCTCAGTTATATCCTGGAAACTACCAATAACTTTATCTTCGGCTTTCCAACCGGTTGACCTGACCCACTTTTGATTATTCTTTGCTGTAATAAGAATACAATTTACATCGAAAGGTTCATTTTTCTCTATACAGTTAGTAAGAGCTTCTATAACAATCGGTCTATGTTTTGGATGATAAAATTCGATTCCTTTTGCTTTGTTATGGTCAAAGTTTAATGGTAATTCATGAATTTCATAAACCATATCGCTCCAGGTTGTTTCTCCGGTCGCAATAATCATTTCCCAAACACCAATTTGATTTGTTTGTTGAATTTCTTGCAATAACTTATTGTTAGATATGAGTTGCTGATTGGCCAGCTCTAATTTAACTTGATTTTTGCTAAGTTCTATTAATTTGATTGTCTGATTGGATAATCCTTCGAGTAGCTCGTATTGTTTGTCATTAATTTTGTTAGGCTTGTCATCGATTAAAATCAATGCTCCTAATGGTAAACCATCGTTGTTGACCAAAGGAAATTCGGCATAAAAGACTATAGTAGTGTCCTTAGAGGTATTAGATTGTTTTGTGAAATCCTGTTCTCTGCGAACATCCTCGATAACCAAAGGATCAATAGGTTCATCAAGCGTCTGGAGGTAAAAAGGAATGTTTTTTAACGTTTCATTTAGCTTTTCACCATAAAGTGAAAGTATAAATTCATCGTTATTTGCAATTAAACAGATGAGAGAAGTATTAATATTACAAACTTGAGCAGCAGTAGAGGTTATGAAATCATAGTCTTTACTTTTCTTAGCTCCAGATATGAAGTGAGAGTTTGTCTGTTCTAATCCCTCATGTTTATTTAAAAATGACCTTTGTTCTTCCATTACCAACAATTATCAGTCATTTTTACATGACTCATTATTTTTTGCTCCTCTATTTATTACAAACTTAAGGATAAATATATTTAATAAAAACTTCAAAATTTCCTTTAAAAAGGATTTGTCGCATGAACAGTAACCTCTGGAATATAGCCACGATTATCCATTTCAAGCGTACTTACAATAGTGTGAGCAATTTCTACAGGTGTAAGCTTATTTTGTTCTAACGGTCGTTCTTCACGACTTTCTTCGTCTCCAAAAGCAGTTGGAACTTCACTTGGATTAACTTGTATTACACGAATGTTGTCTTTTCTCAATTCACCTTGCCAGCATTGTGTCAATCCCCGCAAAGCAAATTTTGAAGAACAATAGATACTTCCAGTTGGGTAGCCTTTTAATGATGCAGTTGATGCAATATTTACAATATTTCCTGATTTTTGTTTGAGAAAAAATGGCAGTGCACCTTTTGCTACCATTGTTGCTCCAAGTACATTTACTTCGTATACCTCACGCATTTTTTCACGCGTAATTTCGCCGAGACCTAGTCGTTGACCAATACCAGCATTGTTGATCAAGATATCTAAGCGGCCGAATTCTTTGCTGATGAAAGCGTATAAATCATTAATTTGTTGATCGCTTGTTACGTCGCAATGAAAAGGTGTTGCACCAATTGCACTCGCCACTTTTTCTGTTTTAATCTTATCACGTCCGGTAATAATAACTTTAGCTCCTTTTTGGATTAGCAATTTAGCCGTTGCTTTTCCCAAACCAGAATTACCTCCCGTTACTAATGCTATGCTATTTTCTAATTTCATGATATGTGTATTTATATGTTTAACAAAACTGATTTGATATCGTTCACTTATTTCTCTGCGTAACTCTGCGATTCTTCGTGTCCTCTGTGCTACAACTTTTGCGTACTAGGTCATAGCACAGAGTTCCACTGAGAATCACAGAGGTTCACAGAGGTTTAGAAAGCAAAAAAGCCATCCCGAACATTCGAGATAGCTTTTTAAATATGCTAAAAGTAAATTAAGCCGTTACACCAAGTGCTTCTGCCATTTTACTTCCAATGTGAGCAGGACTGTCTACTACGTGGATTCCACAATCTCTCATAATTTTCTTTTTAGCTTCAGCTGTATCATCAGCACCACCAACGATCGCTCCAGCATGACCCATTGTACGTCCTTTTGGAGCTGTTTCACCCGCGATGAAACCTACAACTGGTTTTGTTCCATTTTCTTTAATCCAACGCGCTGCATTAGCCTCAAGATTACCACCGATTTCACCAATCATAACGATTCCTTCTGTTTCTGGATCGTTCATTAGTAATTCAACAGCTTCCTTAGTCGTTGTACCAATAATTGGATCGCCACCAATACCAATTGCAGTTGTAATACCTAAACCAGCTTTTACAACTTGATCAGCAGCTTCGTAAGTTAGTGTTCCAGATTTAGAAACAATTCCCACTTTTCCTTTCTTGAATACAAAACCTGGCATAATACCAACTTTCGCTTCACCTGCAGTAATAACTCCAGGGCAGTTAGGACCAATTAAAGTACAATCAAATGCTTTGATATATTCTTTAACAACAGTCATGTCTTTTACAGGAATTCCTTCCGTGATACAAACGATAACTTTGATACCTGCGTTAGCTGCTTCCATAATGGCATCAGCTGCAAATGCTGGTGGTACAAAGATGATAGAAACATCAGCACTAGTTTTGTCTACAGCCTCTTGAACTGTATTGAAAACTGGCTTGTCTAGATGTTTTTGTCCACCTTTTCCCGGTGTAACACCTCCTACAACGTCAGTACCGAATTCAATCATTTGTCCAGCGTGGAAAGTTCCCTCACTACCTGTGAATCCTTGTACGATTACTTTTGAATTTTTATTTACTAATACGCTCATGTTCGCGAAATTTGTGCTTTTAAATTGTTGCTCAAAAATAGAACTTTGATTGATTAATGACAAGGAAAATGGAGAAAATAATATGGAGTTATCAGAATTGAGTTCAACTTTTTCTAGTTAACTCCCAAACCGTTCTTCAAATTTAGACTTTTGTTGCTCCCTCAATTCATTCAAGTTCTCAGGGACATCACGCTTCCACCTTTTGTGTGACCAAATCCATTGTTCGGGTCTATTTTTAATTACTTCTTCAAGCATTTTGGTGTGCTTTTCAGTGATTTCGCCCCATTTCATTTCTTTAGGAGACTCGGTGATAGTTTCTAAATGCATGGTATAATGTCCTCTTTTTGTTTGCTCGATATGAAAGAAAACAATAGCTTGCTGGTACTGGTGAGCAAGTAACTCTGGACCAAATACAACACCCGTTTTTTGGTTGAGAAAATCCATCCAGTAACATTTTTTAGAGTCTCCAGGGGATTGATCAGCTAGGATCAAAGTAGCCACACGATCTTTATTAGATTTGAAAAAATCATGTACAATTTTTGCGTGAATCACCTTCATACCGAAGCGAGAACGACGTGCATTTAATTTTTTATCCCAAAGACCGTTTGACAAAGGCATTCCAATTCCAACAGCTTGATGTTTGAATAATAAATTTTGTCCAGTAATCAACCATTCCCAATTATTGTAATGTCCAGAAACGAGTAAAACGTTCTTTCCTTTTTCATACAATTCATCCATTATTTCGGGATTACTTACTTTGAAACGTCTACGTAATTGTTTTTCAGAAATACTTAAGTTTTTTGCTCCTTCAGCTAACAGATCTGTTAGGTGGCGATAAAACTTCCTTTCTATTAATCGTTTTTCTTTTGTTGTTTTATCTGGGAATGAATTTTCAATGTTTGCGCGTACAACGGCTCTTCGATAAGGAATTACTGTAATTAATAAAAGATAGAAAAAGTCGGTAAACAAGTACATAATCGGCAAGGGGAGGAGTGATGCCGGGTAAATTAGTATATGATATGCGATCCAACTTAACATTGAGAATCTTTTTTCAAAAATAGGTAATTTTGTTTGACTTTGGTAAATTGGATTTTGATTGTTTTTACTTCATAACTTAATATGGCTGTATAACCCAATAGACTATCTTCTCCTAATCAAGTTTGAAATTTAGATGAAATGAAAGGTAGTCGAGTATTCCGACCGAAACATTGTAAAATTAAAACAGAGACCACCGACTCTCTTACTTATGAAATGTAGAATCAAAAGGTAGCCTTTGTAAAATAGAACGACCTAAAGTTAGCTCATCTGCATAATGCAATTCTGTTCCAACAGCCACGCCGCGCGATAATGTTGTGACATTTATGTTAAAGGCTTTTAATTTTTTATACAAATAAAAGTTAGTTGTATCTCCCTCCATGGTAGAACTTAGAGCAAAAATAACTTCATTTATATCATCGTTTTGAGCGCGTTCAATAAGCGAAGAAATGTTCAAGTCTTCAGGACCAAGACCGTCCATAGGAGAAATCACACCTCCAAGAACGTGGTACACCCCCTTATAGCTTCCAGTAGATTCAATTGCAAGTATATCGCGGATGTCTTCAACGATACAAACGAGTTCTTTTTCTCTAGATGGATTAGCACAAATACTGCATAATTCGATGTCTGAGATATTTCCACATTTTTTACAGAACTTGATATTTTGTTTCATCTGAGTAAAAGCTTTAGAGAAACGACCTATATCCTCTGGAGACCGTTTTAATAAATCCATGGCCAAGCGTAGGGCACTTCTTTTACCGATAGAGGGCAAAGAGGCAAGTTGTTCAACCGCTTCGTTCAGATATTTTGAAGGTAAATCCACTGTACAAAAATAGAATAGTTTTATGGATTTACTTCGTCATTTTATTACTATTTCTGAATGTTTCTTTTGATGAATAGAGGAAATTGATTGGAAAAATTTATTTTTGTACCATGTTTTTGTCAGTTGAATATTTTTGTGAATTACCCGTTGAAAAGTTACCCTTTAAAATGTTTGGTTTATGCTTGCAGGAGCCTATGGCGCTGGTAACTAACTGGATTATAGCGATTACAGCTTTAATTATTTACCTTAAGTTTAAGCCAGTTCAGAATGAATTCCAACGTCATTGGAAGATGTTTTACCTCACCTTTGGACTGAGTACTTTCTTTGCTGGCTTTGGACACGTTTTTTTCAATTACACATTTGTTTACGGCAAATTTCCGACTTGGATTTTAGGTACTTTCGCTGCTTATCACGCATCAAAAGCTATGATTAGTCTTGATGTGATAAGTCCGATTCTCAAGAAACGACTGAATTATCTTATTTATATAAAAGCTGCCTTATTTTTAAGTTTAGCAATTGTTCTTCAAAGTTTTTTGTTTATAATGGCAGATGCAGTGTTGACATATCTGTTTTTCTGCATGGGGTTTGGTGCGCATTATTGGAAGAAAGGTTTAAAATCATTTAAATATACAGTGATTGCAGTTATCATATTATTCCCGTCCATTTTTATTTTTACACTAAAGTTTAATCCGCACATTTGGTTTAACAAAGATGATTTGAGTCATATTTTGATGGCAGCAACAATAATTTTCTTTTACTTTGGGGTCGCGAAACTCAATCAACTTGATTTAGACAGAGTGATAAGCCTTAAAGATTTAAAGTATGTCGAAAAACAATCCAGTAAACATTAAAAACAAACGTGCTAAATTTGAGTATCAATTGCTCGATAAGTTTGTTGCTGGAATTCAATTGGGTGGAACTGAAATAAAGAGTATTCGCAATGGAAAAGCAAGTATTTTAGAGGCTTACTGTGTTGTTGAAGATGGTCAGGTTTTTATAAGAAATATGCACATCACCGAATACGAGAATGCTTCATTTTATCAGCATAAACCAAGAGCCGATAGAAAGCTTTTACTTAACAAAAGAGAGATTGATAAACTAGATAAAAAAATCAAACAAAAGGGATTTTCAATTGTACCGCTTAGACTTTTTATAAACGATAAAGGATTAGCAAAGCTTGAAATAGCGCTTGCTCAAGGTAAAAAGTTATACGATAAACGTCAGGACTTAAAAGCTAAAGACGATAAACGCGCTATAGACAGAATTAAGAAAGCATACTAATCGTTTTTTAATGGATTTACTTTTAGAATACTTACTTCCAGTTTCCATTGGTGTTATTATGTTTGGAATTGGTCTTAACCTTGAATGGAAAGACTTTAAACGTGTGTTTATCGCACCAAAAGCAGTTTTGTTTGGGTTGTTTGGCCAACTGATATTACTTCCATTGGTAGGGTTTTCTATAGCTTTTATTTTTCCTTTAGAGCCAGTGTATCAAATTGGAATTGTTTTAATCGCTGCTTGTCCGGGAGGAACCTCATCAAATATTGTTACTTATATGTTGAAGGGGAGAGTAGCTCTATCTGTTTCAATTACCTCTTTTAATAGCTTTTTAATCGTTCTAACTATTCCTATTATTTTGGATATAGCCTTTTTAACTTTTTTGAATGCCGATAAAAAGATCAGTTTGTCTATGTTAGAGACTTTTGGAGAGATTTTCTTTACGGTTCTTATTCCAGTGATTGGAGGACTTTTAGTCCATTATTATTTGCCAAACACAGTAAGTAAAATAAAAAAATCTCTTAGATATATTTTGCCTGGAATTCTTTTTATTGTTTTTTCAATTGTGCTACTAGAAGAGCATGGAAGTGGTGGGAAATCTTTTGTTGAATATGGAGATTTACTGATACCAGCCCTTATTTTAAATGTTTTTGTAATGTTCTTAGGATTCTTCTCTTCTGGAGCTTTAGGAATTAACCATGAAGGAAAATATACAATCGCAATTGAAATGGGGTTACAGAATTCTGCGCTTGCAATCTTCTTGGCAAATAACGTTATTCAAATGGATGGACTTGCCGTTATGGCTGTTCTATACGGTGGTTTTTCATTCTTCTCAACTTTACTCATCGCTTGGATCATGAAGAGGTGGATGAAAAAAGCGGAGATTGCTTAATTTGACATACTAAAAAAAGCGCCAAACCAGACTAGTTTGACGCTTTTATGTATTTATATATTGTGGAGTATAGTTAGATGCCTATTTCAAAGTTGCGATAATTTTATCGGCTAATTCCTCGCCTATTCTCGCTTGGGCTTCTACCGTTGCAGCTCCAATATGTGGAGTACAAGCGATAGATGAATGTACTAGTAAATCTTTTCTAGGAGTAGGTTCATTATCGTAAACATCAAGCGCGATACTAGCAACTTTTCCGCTATTTAAAGCTTCTAGTAAATCATTCTCATTAATCACACCGCCTCGTGCAGCATTTACAATTCGAACACCATCTTTCATTTTTGAAAATTCATCCTTTGCAATGACCGCACTTCCATCACTTTGCTTTGGGACGTGCATTGAAATAAAGTCTGCCTTGTCTAGAACTGAATTCAAATCTGTTACTGTGTGAATCTTAGAATTGACATTTCCAACACCTTGAATGTTTAGAGGAATACTGACTTCTCTAGAACTTGTGTCTACGGGAATCACATTCATACCAGCACCTAAAGCATAACTTGCTAAAGATTGTCCAATTCGACCAAACCCAACGATTAGAAGTGTCTTGCCACGAAGTTCAACTCCTTTGGCGTATTTCTTTTTCAACGCTTTAAATTCGTCTGAACCGTTTTTTGGCATTTCTTTGTAAGAATCGTATGTGGAGCGAGCTATATTAAATAGCGCACCCATTACTAGCTCAGCAACCGATTGAGATGAAGCTGCAGGTGTGTTTTCAACTGTAATTCCTTTTGAACGAGCGTAGTCAACATCGATGTTATCCATCCCAACTCCACCACGTCCTATGAATTTTAGCCCTGGGCAGTTGTCAATAATTTCTTTGCGAACTGTAGTTGCTGATCGAACCAATAATCCAACATAATTTTCTGCATTGATGGCTTCAACTAAATCTGATTGCTCCACTTTATCTGTTACAACAGTGAATCCAGCGCTTTCTAATTTTGCTATTCCTTCGGGAGAAATCCCATCGTTTGCTAATATTTTCATTTTTTTATAAGCTTTTTAATACGTTTACAAGAACTTTTACATTTTCAATACCGAGTGCATTGTACATAGAGGCTCTATAACCACCAACCGAACGGTGACCTTTCATTCCTACAATGTTTGCGTCGTTCCAAAGTTTGTCAAATTTTTCTTTTTTTGTTTCGTCAGTAAGTTTGAAAGTAACATTCATTAATGAACGGTCTTCTTTCTTTGTTGCCCCTTCAAAATTTGGATTTGAATCTATTTCATTGTAAAGTAGAGCAGCTTTTTCTTCATTTACTTTCTCTATCGCTTTAACACCTCCATTTTTCAAAAGATGCTTTAAGTTTAAGTTAGAAACAAATACTGAATACACAGGTGGAGTATTAAACATACTATCTTTTTTGGCATGTACGTTTAAATCTAAATAAGAAGGAATGTTGTCTAAACTAGACTTCCCTAAAAATTCATCTTTTACAATGTAAAGAGTAGCTCCAGCTGGTCCTAAATTCTTTTGAGCTCCTGCATAAATGAGAGCAAATTTTGAAACATCAATTTCCTTAGAGAATATATCAGAAGACATGTCACAAACTAAAGGAACATTCGTTTCAGGGATAGATTTAAATTGAGTTCCAAAGATTGTATTGTTTGAGGTATAATGTAAAAAATCTATATCTGTAGGGATTTCTGTTATTCTAGGGATATAGCTAAAGTTAACGTCTTCAGAAGAAGCAACTTCAACAACATCTAATCCAGCATTTTTAGCTTCCTTGATCGCTTTTGTTGACCAGGCTCCCGTATTAATATAGCCCGCTTTCTTGTTTTTACCAGCCATATTCATTGCTGAAATTAAAAACCCTAGACTAGCACCACCTTGAAGAAATAACACTGTGTAACCAGAAGGCACATTTAATGCTTTCTTAACGTTTTCTCTCGCTTCTTCCATTACTTCAACAAAATCGGCGCTTCTATGAGAAACTTCTAAAATTGATAATCCATTAAAATCAAGTACAGCTTCCGCTGCTTGCTTGAATACTTCTTGAGGTAATATACAAGGTCCTGCTCCAAAGTTATGCTTCATGGTCTTTTGTTTTATTTAACTTAATTAATCGAATACAAATATTGAAAAAATAGTTGGCTATTAAAAGTTTATTACTTTACTAAAACCTTAATTTTTTTGGAAAGTAGTAAAATAAAAAAAGCCGTCCTGAACATTCGGGACGGCTTTCAATATGTTTATGCGACTATTTATCGTCTGATTTTTTTGTTGTTGACTCCTTCTTTTTTGCTGGAGCTTTTTTCTTTGTAGTAGTTGTTTTCTTAGCTGCCGTTTCTTTTTTAGCAGTAGTTTTTTTAGCTGCTGGCTTCTTCTTAGCTGTTGTTTCTTTCTTAGTTGTTGTTTTAGAAGCAGTTGTTTTTTTAGCCTTGTCGTCATCTTTTTTGGGAGCGGCCTTCTTTTTCTTTGGAGCAGTTATTTCCGGGGTGTCTTTTTTCTTTTGACGAGTCTTTCCGTATGATCCTCTAAATCGTTTTCCTTTTTTACTTTTGACATCTCCTTTTCCCATGCGTGTATAATTTTATTATTGGTTTCTGCATAAAGATATAAAAATTAGTTAAATATCCATAGGAATAATTACAAATCAAAGTTAGTTTTACCTTCTTTTAACCTTCTTAAAAGGTCCCTTTCTACAATTTCGGGATTTTTAATAATCTTTTTACACCATTGAATTTTTAATTCAACTTGTTCATCTTCTGAAATTTTCCAATCAAAATCTTCTTGAACTTCTAATCGATTTCTTAAAGTATGCATACATAGTGCAGCGGAAACTGAAATATTAAAACTCTCGGTAAATCCAACCATTGGTATTTTAACAAAAATATCAGACATGTTTAGAGCTGCTTCTGATAATCCTGTTTGCTCTGTACCAAACAATAAGGCTACAGGTTTGTCTAAGGGGACTTCGTGAATCGTTACATCGTTTGTGTGAGGTGTAGTGGCAGCAATGACATAGCCTTTTTCTTTGAGGTGATTAATGCATTTACTTGTAGGGTAGAGTTCATCAGTGTATTGGTAATGGTCTACCCATTGACCTGCGCCCATTGCTATTTCTCTATTGACACTAAACTTATTGGTTTTTTCAATTACATGTAAATCTTGAATACCAAAACAATCACATGAGCGCATTACAGCGCTTGCATTGTGTTCTTGGTAAAGGTTTTCTACGACAACTGTTAAGTGTCGCGTTCGTTCGGCAGCTATTCTGTCAAACTTATCGATCTTGGAAGGAGTGATTATCTTATATAGCTCTTCTAATAGTTTACGTCTCATGTTTTAAAAATGAGGTAAAAAAAAAGGGAGCCCTAGAGCTCCCTACAATAACTAAGCTGAAACTAGTTTACAGCTTTAGATAATTCTGCACCAGCTTTAAACTTAACAACGTTTTTAGCTGCGATTTGAATTTCTTTACCAGTTTGTGGGTTTCTTCCAGTTCTAGCTGAACGCTTAGAGATAGAAAAAGATCCAAATCCGATTAAAGAAAGACGATCACCTTTTTTCAACGCTTTAGTTGTTGCGTTAGTAAATCCTTCTAATGCTTTCTTAGCATCTGCTTTTGACAATCCAGCGTGTGAAGCCATTGCTTCAATCAATTCTGCTTTGTTCATAGTTTTGGTTTTTGTTTGTTAAAAAATTTATGTGAACAAATATATAGGAATATCCAGTCCGTGCAAGCTTTTCAGCAAAAAAAAATGAAAAAATGTTGATAAAACTGTCAAAATGTGGAAAAGTACCCTGTTTTTCGTAGGTTTTACCACATTTCAGAGGGCGTAAAAATTTTGAGAGCCTCATTTTTTTAAAAGTGAATTGGGGATAAAGTACTAAAATACGTCGATAAATAAACAAAAATGAATGTTCTAAATATTTAAAGCAAGCAATTTGACTATCATCTGATTGACGAAAAATTAATCAATTTGATACTACATCCCATTCGTTAGGATTAAAGCCTGTTAAGAATTGCTTAGCATCCATTCTTTTCTTTCCTTCCAGCTGAATAGTCAGCAGATTCAATACGCCGTTTTTAGTTTTTAGATGGAGTTCGTTGTCGTTCTTTTCAATACGAACCCCATCATTGGGGTGATTATTTTGAATTTGGGCTCTATAAACCTTAAATATTTTCGGTTGATCTTGGTCTTTCTTCTTAATATGGAACCAAGCTGTTGGAAAAGGAGACATCCCTCGAATGAAATTGTGCAGGTCTTTAATAGACATGTCAAAATTGAGTAGGCAATCGTTCTTAAATATCTTAGAAGCTGGATTTAATGCAATGCCTTCTGTTTTTTGAGGAATAGCATTGATTTTATCTGACTGTATCATCTTAACAGTTTCTAAGACTGTGTCTGCTCCTAAATGCATCATACGATCATGGATTTCTCCAGCTGTTTCATTTTCGCCAATCTCCATTTCTTTTTGGAGTAATAAGTCACCAGTATCAATTTTTTCATTAATAAAGAATGTCGTAACTCCAGTTTTCTTCTCTCCATTTATTACCGCCCAATTGATTGGAGCAGCTCCCCGATACTGAGGTAATAAAGAACCGTGTAAATTGATAGTTCCTTTTTTTGGTATGCTCCAAATTGACTTAGGTAACATTCTAAATGCTACAACAACAAATAGATCTGCATTCAATTGTTGTAATTCGTTTTGGAACGACTCGTCTTTTAAGTTTGATGGCTGCAGAAGTGGTAGCCCATTTTCAACGGCATATTTCTTCACATCGCTTTCTTGAATTTTCCTACCTCTTCCAGCGGGTTTATCTGTAGCCGTTACAACAGCTTTTATATCAAAATCCTCTATGTGAAGTTTGTCTAAAATAGTTACAGCAAACTGAGGGGTTCCCATAAAAACAATACTGAAGTTTTTATTATTTGTCATTAGTATACTTTTTTTCTCCAATTAAAAATATTCAAGTAAAGAATCGATAATAATCCAATGGTTCCGAAATAGATGTATTCAACGGTCCAAATAATCTGTATTTCAAAATCCCACACTTTGATGAACAAATATGCAAAAATTAGATAAGCAATAATAGATATCAGTTCAATCATTAAAGTAACCCTTGTATTTCCTGAACCATTAATTGTTTGAAAGTAGGGTGTAGAAAATCCGAAAATGAGAATGGACCAGAAAATAAGCTGTAAAATATTAGCACTATCTTCAATATAAGCTTCTTTTGGATTTATGATACTAACCAAAAATTCAGGATAAAGGATAGCTCCATGAAAAATTAGAATTAAAAAGAGTATTGTTAAAATCTGTATTCGTTTGACAGTAATGCTAATAAGTTTCGGATTTTTTACATCCATATACTGAGCCACATAAGTTTTTGTCGTAGCGCCTAGGCCGAAAATAGGTACGAAGGCAAGAAAATATACGGCTCGAATGTTTTGAGAAACAGTAAGCTCGTAAGTACTCTTTTGTTCGATCCACGTGAAAAAGACGGTCCAGGTTGCCAAGGCAAAAAAGCCTTGAATCACTAGTGGTAATCCTATTTTGACTAATTTGAATATCGCTTTTAATTTAATGTCCAAGGTACTGAACAGCTTGAACAATTTTCTTTCCTCGGAGTTCATCAGTATGATAAAAAGTAGAACAATTGCCAGTCCTTCAGAAATAACAGAAGCAAGTGCAGCTCCTTTTATACCCATAGCTGGTAATCCATCGAATCCGAATATTAAAAGTTGATCCAGTAATATGTTTGACACCGCAAATACAGCCGTACTCAACATAATTACCCATGTTTTTCCAATAGCCATGAAAAAGGCATTCATGCTGAGCATTATGGCTGCCATAAAAAATCCAAATGACCTTATCATCAAAAAGTCGATTTGTTCATTAGCCAGAGGTTGACTTCTCGAATACCCTTTTAACATGTCGGGTACAACAAACATGATTAAAGAGAAGAAAATAGCTCCAACTACTAAGTTGATCAGAAAAGAAGATTGTAATAATCCATTTACCTGTCCATGTTTCCCTTCTCCGGTTCTACGAGCCATTACAATCTGTGCAGCATCACCAAATCCTGTGAGCCCCATAAATAGAGTGACATAGATTAATCCAGCATTCCCACTTGCGTCAAAACTTAACGTACTGAATCTACTTAGGAAAGAAGCATCAGTAATCATGACTATAGATTGAATAAAGGTCCCTAACATCAAAGGAAGAGACATCTTTAATAAAGCAGAATATGAATTGTTTAATCTCATTCAACTTGAATGATTAATCCTTTTAAGTATTCGCCTTCTGGATGAAAAGCATTGATAGGATGGTCTGCCGGTTGATGGAGTTGTTCCAGTATACGAACTTGACGTCCAACTTTTATAGCCGCATTAACAATTGCTTTCTGGAACTGAAACGGATCAACTACTTGAGAACAAGAAAAAGTAAATATAATTCCTCCAGATTTTATTTGTCTAATGGCGTTTGCGTTCAACCTTGTATATGCTTTTATTGCTTGATGACGTTTGTTTTTGTGCTTTGCAAAAGCTGGAGGGTCTAGAACAATAACATCATAGTCACTTTCAATGTTATTCATATATTTTACCGCATCTGCAGTGATAGATTTATGTTTGTCCTTGTGATTTGAGAGTTTAACATTTTGTTCAACTAGTTCAATTGCTTTTTTAGAACTATCCAATGAATGAACTTCAGTAGCACCTGCTTCCAGCGCATAAATACTAAACCCACCTGAGTAACAAAAAGTATTTAATACTTTCTTATTCTTAGCGTATTTAGCCAATAAAAGTCTGTTTTCGCGTTGATCTATAAAAAAACCAGTTTTCTGCCCATCAATCCAGTTTATAGAAAAAGAATGGTTGTATTCTTTTGCGATATGTGGTGTCTCACAAGAACCAAATACGTACTCATTTTCTATGTCTAGTCTTTCTGGGAGTGTTTCTTTGCTTTTCGAGTAGATAGCTTTTAATTTATCACCTAAAGCTGATTGTAAAGCTAGGCTGATTTTTTGAGTGTTTAAATACATTCCTACTGCGTGTGCTTGAATGATTGCAACGCCATTGTAGAAGTCTACGATTAATCCTGACAGTTGATCTCCTTCTCCGTGAATAAGTCGACATATATTACTCCCCTCGTTGAGGAGTCCTAGCTCTTCCCTTAATCTTACAGCTGATGAAACTCGCGTGTTCCAGAATTTCTGATCTATTTCAATCTCTTCAAAAGATAGTATTCTAATGGCTATTGATCCAGGTTGGAAAAAACCAATAGCAGCAAAATTATCTTCAGCGTCAGTTAGTTTTATGATTTCACCATCATTGATTTTGGAGGTGTCGGAATAAATCGCCCCTGAAAAAATCCAGGGATGTTTCCTATATAAAAATGCTTCTTTTCCACGTTTTAATGCAATTGTGTTCATCTTAAATTGTTCTGGATTCGTTTAATCGTCTGAATTTGCAAATATAAACTTTGATTTGAGCAAATGGTGATAATCACACAAATATCATTCAATTGAAAGACCTTGCGTGAGCAAGTTAAACAATAAATATTCACTAAGCCGTTATAGGGATGAGCTGGGTTTGAATTGCTAAAAAACATTAAAGTCTCATCTAAATATAGTGTTAAACCATTAAAATTGTACTTTTGCATCAATGATGAAAATGAAAATAATATTATTTATCTCGTTCCTGTCCTTATTTCTGATGTCTTGTAGTGACTATCAAAAGGTTGTGAAAAGTGATAATTATGAAGAGAAAGCAAATGTTGCGGATAGGTTGTATGACCACGGCTCATATTCAAAAGCGTTAACATTGTATGAACAAGTGTACCAAAGATTCCCTCAAACGGGTAGGGGAGAATTGGCTTATTACAGGCTTGCGAAAAGCTATTATGAGATGGGTGATTATTATATGGCGGGTTACTATTTTAATAACTTTCCCAAGAGATACCCTTCGAGTGAAAAAGTAGAAGAGTGTTTGTTTATGACGGGAATTTGCTCTGTAAAGAGTAGTCCTGAAGCTTCTCTCGACCAAGAGGAAACTCATCTTGCCTTGAATGATTTTCAAGTATTTGTTCAACGATTTCCAAATAGTGATCTGATTGATTCGTGTAACAGGGTTATGGATAGATTGCGTTTTAAATTGGAGACGAAAGATTTTAACTCTGTCAAGTTGTATGATAAAACGGAGCAATATCGCGCTGCACTTGTTTCGGCAGAAACTTTTTTGGAGGAGTATCCGCAATCTTCATACAAAGAAGATGTGGCGTTTATAGCACTGGATAATGCTTATAATCTTGCAATGAATAGTATCTTTAGTAAGAAGAAAGAACGATTGGAAAAAGTATTAGAATTACATGGGAAATATGTTACTGTTTTCGAAAAAAGATCTTATCAAAATCAAGCCACTAAGATTTATGAAAGTATTGGTGAAGAATTGTCAAGAGTGGATGAGCAGTATGATTACAATGAAATCTTAGCAGCTTACGAAAAATCTAAAACGACCTCAAAAGAGAAAAAAACAACATATCTTAAGGAAACATTAAAAAGATATGATAACTTTGCAAAAAAATATCCTGAGTCAGAATATCTTAATAAGGTTAAAAACTTGAAAGAGAAAGCTGAGGAGGAATTAATCAATATTTAATAAAACGAATATTATGAGCTTTAAAACAAGTAAGGCGCAACGTACGACGATTACTAGAAATACTGTTGACTTAGAAAAAGACACCAACAATATATACGAATCTATAGTAATGCTTTCAAGACGTGCAAATCAAATTAATGTTGATTTGAAAGAGGAATTGACGCAAAAGCTTCAAGAGTTTGCTTCATCGACTGATAATTTAGAGGAGATTTTTGAAAATAGAGAACAGATTGAAATTTCAAGGTTCTACGAAAGATTACCAAAGCCTGTTGCAATGGCTTTAGATGAAATGAAGCACGATAAAATTTATCAGCGTAAAATAGAGGAGTAAATCACTATTTCATGTTGAAAGGAAAGCGCATTATTCTAGGTATTACTGGAGGAATTGCAGCATACAAAATTGCTTTCCTTATACGATTATTAAAAAAACAAGGGGCAGAAGTTAAATGTATTTTAACTCCTGCCTCTTCTGATTTTATATCACCCCTAACTGTCTCGACCTTATCAGAGAACCCTGCATACCAGCAATTTTGGAATAAAGAAAATGGGGAGTGGACAAATCATGTTAGCCTCGGTTTATGGGCAGATCTAATGGTTATTGCCCCGTTAACAGCGAATTCTTTGGCGAAAATAGCTCATGGTTATTGTGATAATTTACTTCTCGCTACTTATTTATCAGCTAAGTGTCCTGTGATTGTAGCTCCAGCAATGGATTTAGATATGTATTCTCACGATACCACTAAAAATAACTTAAGTTTAATTGAAAAGCATGGCGTAGAAATTATTCCTGCTGAAAAAGGTTTTTTGGCAAGTGGTTTAGAAGGCGAAGGGCGGATGGCTGAACCCGAAACTATTTTTAAAAGAATTGAAGAATATTTTGAAGTTGGAGAGCAGCTTAAAGGGAAGAAAATCATTATCACAGCTGGTCCAACATATGAGTCGATCGACCCAGTAAGGTTTATTGGAAATTATTCCTCTGGTAAGATGGGTTATCAGATTGCAAAAAAATGTTTGAATCGTGGAGCAGAGGTGATTCTTGTTTCTGGTCCTACACAACAGGTTTTAGTGCATGAAAAGCTAACTTTAATAAATGTAAGATCGGCTGAAGAGATGTTAAAGGTTGTTCAATCACATTTCGAACTTTGCGATGGAGGAATTTTTGCCGCTGCAGTCTCTGATTATAGGCCCGCTGAAGTGGAAGGTCAAAAGATTAAGAAGTCAGACGACACCTTGACATTAACACTCACAAAAAATCCAGATATTCTTTTTTGGGCAGGCCAGCAAAAATCTAAAAAACAGTGGTTAGTAGGATTCGCATTAGAAACAAATGACGCGATTGAAAATGCTACTAAAAAACTTAAAAAGAAAAATCTTGATGCAATTGTCGTGAATACTCTTGAAGATAAGGGTGCTGGATTTGGTCATGATACAAACAAAATTACCATCTTGGATTTAAACAATAATTCCACTAAATTTGAGTTAACTTCTAAGAAAGAAGCAGCCAAAAACATTTTGGACTTTATAACGAATAACTTAGTATGAAATTAGTTTTAGTATTTCTTGTTGTTTTTGTTTCACTAAGTGTTAGTGCTCAAGAATTAAATTGTCAAGTTTCTGTAGTTTCTAATCCTGCATTAGATGTTAGTACTGTAGAAAAAGAGATCTTTCAAGAACTTGAACAAAAAGTATTTGAACTGATGAATGGTACTTCGTGGACACAAGCAGAATTTGAAGTAGAAGAAAGAATTAACTGTATAATGCAAATTTCAATAACGGCTATCCCAAGTACAGGGAATTACGAAGCCAACCTACAAGTGCAATCTACAAGACCAGCATTCAATACAACTTATAATTCTACACTTTTTAATTTCCTTGATGAGGACGTTCAGTTTTCTTTCCAAAGAAATGCTCAACTCCTTTTTACAGAGAATCAATTTACAAGTAATCTGACTTCAATCTTAGCGTTTTACGCATATTATTTGATCGGATTAGATGCCGACACTTTTTCATTGAAAGGAGGACGAAGCTATTTAAATCAAGCACAAAATATTGTGACACTAGCTCAAAATGGAGGTGGTGCAGGGTGGCGTGCGAGTGAGAAAGGACGTAGAAATAGATATTGGTTGATTGAAAATGCGTTGCAGGAGCTGTTTGAACCATTACGAGTTTGTTTTTATGAGTATCATAGAAACGGTATTGATCAGCTGTATAATGATCAGGATAAAGCAAGACAAGCTATATACGAATCTTTACAGAAATTACTACCTGTTAATAGCGCGCGCCCTGGGTCCGTAAATTTATTGAATTTTTTACAGGCAAAATTGAACGAATTGAAAGGGATTTACAAAGACGCTGATCAACGTCAAAAATCAGACGTGGTTAATTTACTTAAACGACTGGATCCCGCAAATTCTTCTAAATATCAGGAAATTCTTGAGTAATGTTAACAAAACTAACTGTAAATAATTTCGCTCTCATTCAAAATGCAATTATAGAATTCGATAACGGATTTACAGTAATTACAGGAGAAACTGGGTCTGGGAAGTCTATTCTTTTAGGAGCACTTAAATTAATTCTAGGTGAGCGAGCAGATTACAGTGTGATTCGAGATGAGTCTTCTAAAACGGTAGTAGAAGTAGTTTTTGATATTAAAAGAAGTAATTTGAAATCATTTTTTGATGACAATGATTTAGATTATTGGGAAGAGACTATAATTCGCAGAGAGATCAATAACAAAGGAAAGTCTAGAGCATTCATAAATGATACACCTGTACAACTCAACCTCTTAAAAGCACTCACAGAGCATTTAATTCATATTCACTCACAACATCATACACTCGAACTAAAAAATAAATCGTATCAGTTAAATATTCTTGATACCATTGCAGAAAATGATAACTTTTTAAAAGAATTAAAAGTAAAATTTAATGCATTAAAAGAAGGTAGACGTAAGCTTGAATCCTTGAAGGCAAAGCGCTCGCAAATTCAATTAGAATCTGAATTTAATCAGTTTCAGTTGGAAGAATTACAGAAGTTAAATCTGGATCAAAAAGATTATTCCTCAATTGAACAAGAGGTCCAAAGAGGTGAAGAGTTTGAAGCTATCAAAAGTGGATATCAAATGATTTCTGATGTTATTAATAGCGACAATGGAATAACTTCTAACCTTAACTTGCTCAGAAAAAATATTCAAGTAAAAGATGAACGTCTCAATGAATTACTAGAGCGCATTAAAACATCACTCATAGAATTAGATGATATTGCATCCGTAGCTGAAGACGATTTGTCTGGCTTAGATCTAAATCCAAATAGGTTGGATGAATTGATGAAGGATTTTGATCAGTTTAATGCTGCATTAAGAAAACATCATTTTACAACCCAAGATCAGTTAATTGAATTGAGAGATAAATTGTCTTCTGAAGTATCCGAGAGTGAGAATATAGACGATAATATTGCAGACTTAGAGATTCAAGTGGGAAATTTATTAGATGAAGCCAATAAGATTGCTTTGACTATTTCAACTAAAAGAAAAAGTATTTTACCTCAACTAGAAAATGATATAAAGGAGTACTTGACTAGATTGAAAATCAATGATGCTTCCGTTAAATTTGAACTGAAAGATACAGAACTCTCTGCTCAAGGAAGTGATGAAGTTGCACTATATTTTTCTCCCAATAAAGGGTTATCTCCTCAGTTAATAGAGAAAGCAGCTTCAGGAGGAGAATTATCTAGACTCATGTTAGTTTTACAATACCTCTTGTCTAAGAAAAAACAATTACCAACTGTGATTTTCGATGAAATTGATACTGGTGTTTCTGGTGAAGTAGCTCAAAAAATAGGCGATCATTTAAAACAAATGGGTACACATATGCAACTTTTAGCAATCACTCATTTACCTCAGGTTGCGAGTCGAGGAACGAACCATATTAGAGTCGAGAAACAAACTGAAAACGGTACGACAAAAACTGTTTTGAATGCTTTACAAAATGATGACCGAGTTGAGGAGATTGCAAAACTCATGAGTGGATCAGAAATCAACCAAGCAGCCATAGAGAACGCAAAAAATTTAATGTCAGAATAATGTCACAGAAATTAATATTAGTAGGTTTAATCTTTATTTTCCTATCAATCACTTTAGGTGCGTTTGCAGCTCATGGTTTAGAGTCGATGAACGTATCAACCGATCAAATTGATAGTTTTAGTGTTGGAGTAAGGTACTTATTTTATAACGGACTCGGCATGTTAGCGATTTCTGGAATACATGATAAATTGGACTTCACTTTAAAACCTCAATATCGTGGAATTTTATGGGGAACAATAATTTTTTCATCTTCTATTTTTGGATTAGTTCTACTTCCTCAATTGAATATTGATGTCAATAAATACTTGGGACCAGTAACCCCTGTTGGAGGGTTGATTATGATTTTTGGATGGTTTACTTTGATGGTAAAATACATGAGAACCTATGCTTCACAATAAAGATTTCAACAATGGAATGTCTTTTTGTGGAAAAAAGGAAATTTTATTTGATGTCAACCATACAAGATAGTTTAAATTTGTATTAATTATTAAGGAAAAAATAAATTCTCATGAATGAATTTGGCAAGAGAGGTTCGAATTGTAATTTAAAGGCAGACATTGGTCTTGAAAATCTAAGCAATGTATTTTGGAATTTAAGTCCTGCAGAATTAGTTGAAGACACGGTGCTTTTAGGACAAGGTGTATTAACTGATACTGGAGCGATTGCTGTAGAAACTGGTAAGTTTACTGGAAGGTCACCACAAGATCGATTTATAGTTTGTGATGATAAGACAGAAAGTACAGTTTGGTGGGGAGATATTAATAAAAAATTCGATGCTGATAAATTCGATGTGCTCTACAACAGAATGAAAGCATACTTAATTGGGAAGGATATGTATGTGCGTGATGCTTATGCATGTGCTGATGACAATTACAGAACAAATATTAGAGTAGTCACAGAATTCCCGTGGTCAAACATGTTTGCGAGTAATATGTTCTTGAGACCAACAGATGAAGAAATTCAAAATTTTGATCCTTCCTGGCATATTGTATGCGCTCCAGGTTTTTTAGCAGATCCAGAATTAGACGGAACGCGTCAGTCAAATTTTGCAATCATCAACTTTACAAAAAAGATGATCATTATTGGCGGAACTGGTTATACAGGTGAAATTAAAAAAGGGATTTTCTCAGTGTTGAATTTTGTCCTTCCTCATGAACATGATGTGTTGTCAATGCACTGTTCTGCAAATGTTGGAGAAGATGGTGATACAGCTATTTTCTTTGGGCTTTCCGGAACAGGGAAAACAACACTTTCATCTGATCCAAATAGAAGGTTGATTGGTGATGACGAACATGGTTGGGCAAAAGATACTGTTTTCAATTTTGAAGGAGGTTGTTATGCAAAGACAATCAATTTATCTGAAGAGAATGAACCACAGATTTTTAATGCAATTAAGTTTGGAGCTATTCTGGAAAACATTGGTTTTCATGATGGGACTTCTACTCCAAACTATGAGGACGCCACAATAACTCAAAATACAAGGGTTTCTTATCCAATTGACCATATTGATAACATCATGAAGCCGTCAGTTGGAAAGAATCCTAAGAATATTTTCTTCCTAACGTGTGATGCTTTTGGAGTTTTACCTCCAATTTCAAAATTAACACCTGGACAAGCAATGTATCACTTTATTTCTGGATACACGGCAAAAGTAGCAGGAACTGAGGCTGGTATTACAGAGCCACAAACTGTTTTCTCTGCTTGCTTTGGAGCACCATTCCTACCACTTCATCCAACAAAGTATGCTGAGATGCTTGGAAGTAAAATGGCTGAAAATGAAGTGAATGTATGGTTGATTAACACTGGTTGGTCAGGTGGCGAATACGGCACAGGAAGTCGTATCAAGTTGAAGTACACTAGAGCAATGATTACTGCAGCACTTAGAGGAGAACTAACAAATGCAGAATTTGTCACTGATGATATTTTTGGATTACAAATGCCAGTATCATGTGAAGATGTGCCTGATGAAATACTAAACCCAAAGAATACTTGGTCAGATAAATCAGCGTATGATGCAAAAGCAAATGAATTGGCAAGATCATTTGTAAAAAACTTTCAAACTTTTGAAAGTAATGCGTCTGAAGAAATTTTAGAAGCAGCTCCTAAAGTGATGGTATAATATAATAATGAAGTTATTATTATGTATTTAATTTAAAACCGATTGTTTTTAGCAATCGGTTTTTTTTGGTATCATAATTGTTAATATATTCTTAATTACTAAAAAACTGAGTTATGAAAAAAGCATTACACATTTTGATTTTAACAATTATAATCCCGTTTTCAAGCTTATTTGCTAATGAAAATGATAAAAATGTTTCATATGAAAAAGGACACAGTGATCATATTCAGGAAATATTTGAAGCGTGGAATGAAAACGAAGGTCCTTGGCTTTATGAAAGTATGGGAGCATTAGTGATGGGAGAACAGCACCCAGAGAGACCCATGGAGGTAAATAATACGACTTTTGAATTACTCCAGAAAATGGATGAAAATCGTATTGAAAGAATAGAGCGCATAGCTGATACAGAATTGGAGAATGAAAGAAATTCATCTTCTCAAGGTCAGGAAAGCTACTACTGGGAGGAATGGCTAAATTTACTTCGTTCAGCAAAATGTGATATGAGTGATTCGCGTTCCAGTGGAGATCCTCATATGACAACATTTGATGGCGAGAAGTACGATTTTCAAACTGCAGGGGATTATTTATTGACCTCCTCGTCTACTAATAATTTCTTGATTCAAACGCAACAAGTTAGGCACAATGAAAAGATATCAGTAAACGGAGCTGCATTTCTAGATGTAAACGGAGATGAAATCGAAATTTTTGCTCAAAATCATCCGGATGAACATAAAGATAAATTAATGCGAATTAATGGAATGGTGATTGAAAATGAAAAATCAGAAGTGATCTTGGAACACGGAGGAGTTATTCGTTATGAAAATGGAAGAAACATTGTGAGTTGGCCAACTGGAGAGCAACTACATTTTTCTGTGAGAGAATTTCAAAATAGTAAATTGCTAGACTTAACGGTTTTTGTTCCTGGATGTAGGTCTGATTATACTGGACTTCTCGGTGATAACAATGGAGATAGAACAGATGATACTGCAGTGCGGGATGAAAACGGAAACATTACTTCATCCGTAGGAGATATTGATCGATCTTTTGATGCTCTCTTTGGAAAAGATAGAAATAATAAAAACACAAGAGATGAACAGTTAGCTCGCTTAAACTATTTGTCAAAAGATTTTGGTAATCAATATATGCTGGATGAGGAAGTATCTCGTTTTTCAAATCCAATGACTGACTTGACAGATGAAGATCGTTATCCTTCTGAAAATTTGACTTTGGCAGAAATGACTGATGAAGAAGTTGAGGAGGCGCTTAATAAATGTCGTTCTGCAGGAGTTCGTGAAGAAGATCTGTTTGAATGTGCTTTTGATTATGGTTATGTTGGCTTAAAACCATTGACATACCCTGAATACATTGCTCAGGATGTTATTACCGAAAATTCAGAGCCTCAAATCAAAAAGGAAAACAATAATAATAACGATAGAAATATCGCTCCAACTATAAGAATTGGAACAGGAGTGTTTAGACCAATCGGAACGCCAAGAACTACACCGAAACCTCCAAACCGAAATGGAGGTAGAGATGTTAGACAGCCCAGAACGGGAGGTTCTCCTAGAGGAGGAAGATAGTTAGAAATTATAGCAGAGTCCAATGCCTTGCTTACTCAAGGATAACCCGCTAGATAAATTTCCGCCACTGTTCTTACGATGTTGTTGATGAACCGCAAATTGAATAATATCGAAAACTAGTAGGAACCCTCCTTGCAAAAGTAAAGAATTACCATAACCCCGATAACGATGATAGTTGTTGGGGTTGTTTTTTGACATCTCTTTGAGTAAGAATCCACTCGTTACATAAGCAACATCAAGACCAACATTTAATAGTAATACTTTCTCAATAGTATGCTGCTGCTTCACGATTTCTTCATCTGATAAATCTGTTGGATGCTTTCTTAATAAACTAGGTAGAGCAATTCCTAAATTCACAATATTCCAAGCAACATTCATTTGGTTAAAATATTTACTTTCGTCATTCGTAGTTGCCCAACCTATTGAACCTGAAACTATATTTAGCCCTGCCCACCCAGTTAAAGTGGCCATTGATCTTTTTTCAATTTGAATTTTCTTTTCTAAATAGCTTGTTTCAATTTCTTGAGAATAACCATTTGTTGATAATATTATAGCTAAAGAAATGCGAATGATTCTATACATAAAATAATTTGTTTTTAACAACAACAAAACTAAGTATTTGTTTCACAGTCAGTAAATAGATGATTGTTAAAATTATGCCTGCTTAGCAAATAATCTGTCATTTTTATTTCTTTTTAATCAATTTGTCTTAAAAATAGTTTTTTCTTCGAATAATTATACTTAAAATTGGAGGACTATGAACAACATGCAAAACGCACATCTAATTATGTTCTACTTTCTCAACGAGATGTAGCGATGTCCGATTTTATTTTGATTTTTCTTGACCACCCCCTGTTTAAACCAAAACTATAAAACAATGAAACTAAAAGTACTGTCATTATTTTTGACAATCTTCCTTTTTGGAACGTCATTAATTTCTCAAACGGTTTACAAAGACTATCAAGATGGATTGGTAGTATTTCAGTTAAACCAGAAAGCAAAAATAATTCTATCTGAAGATAGGGTTGTTGATTTCACAAATAACGAGTTATTCACTAAAGATTTAAGTGAGTTTGAAATTGAAGAAGTTTTGCAGCTTCATCCTAATAGTAAAAACAACCTGTTAAACAGAACTTATCAAATTCGTTTAGCCAATATTTATAAGGTTGATGAGGTTGTTTCAAAGCTTTCGCGTCATAAAGATATTGAGTATGCAGAGCTTAAAGAATTACATTATCTTACTATTGCTCCTAATGATCCAAATTATTCTAATGCAAATCAGTGGAGCCTTTTTCAAATTCAGGCAGAAGACGCATGGGATATTTCTACCGGAGATGCTGGTGTAGTTGTAGCCGTTACGGACAATGCAATTAATGTAGATCATCCAGACCTGACAAGTAAAATGGTTGCAGGCTGGGATGCTGCAGAAAATGACAATGATCCAAGACCATGTGGTGGTAATAATGGATTCCACGGATCTCATGTTTCTGGAATTGTAGGAGCCGACACGGATAATAACTTGGGAATAGCTTCTATAGGCTGGGACGTTAGTGTGATGCCAGTGAAAATTGGTAGATGCTCTGATGGTGCATTAATTGCTGGTTACGAAGGTATTGAGTGGGCAGCATCTAATGGTGCTGATGTTATTAATATGTCTTGGGGTGGCGGAGGCTCAGGTCAATACGGTCAAAATATTTGTAACGATGCCTGGGCTCAAGGTGCTATTCTAGTTGCTGCAGCGGGTAATGATAATCAGAGTACACAGTTTTACCCAGCAGCTTATAACAATGTTGTCTCGGTAGCATCAACGAATCAAAATGATCAAAAATCAAGCTTTTCCCAATATGGAACTTGGATTGATATTTCAGCTCCTGGTTCTAGTATTTTAAGTACTGATCAAAACTCAGGTTATCAAGTGACACAAGGAACTTCAATGGCCTCTCCTTTAGTGGCAGGTTTAGTTGGTTTGATTAAATCGCATGCATCTAATGCAACTAACACAGATATAATAAACTGTCTATATAGTGGCGCAGAAAACATTGACGCTCAAAATGGAGGTTATATTGGAGAGTTAGGAGCGGGAAGAATTAATGCTTATAATTCATTAGACTGTGCAAGTTCCTTCTCTGCTCAAGTAGATGCTGCGATAGTAGATATTAATAGCCCAGGGTCTAGTTTATGTACGAATAACTTTACGCCTGAAGTTGTTTTGAGAAACTTTGGTTCAAATACGTTGAATTCGGTAACAATAAACTATGAATGGAATGGGACACCCCAAACGTTCAATTGGACAGGAAGTTTGGCTACTGGTCAAACAGAGGCAATAACTTTACCTGTTCAAACAGCACCTGATGGAAATTATACATTTACTTCTTCAACAAGTCAGCCAAATGGTGTAGCTGATGAAAACCCATCTAATGATGAGACATCTATTAATTTTATTGTTGCTGGAAATGGTCAGACGGTTGAATTGGCATTAACATTAGACTGTTTCGGTAGTGAGATAGAATGGGAAATCACCGACGATGCTTCTGGAAATGTTGTACACTCAGGTGGCGGATACACAAATGTTGCTGGAGGAGAGACAGTAAATGAATCATTATGTATTCCTATAGGATGTTATACGTTTACTATAACAGATACTTATGGAGATGGAATGCATGGTAGTCAGTGGCAATCTTGTTCTGTTGATGGTGATTATAATATGGTTGATGCAAATAGTAATTTACTTTTTCAGATGACTGCTCCAAATGCAGATTTTGGAAGTGAAACTTCACATCAGTTTTGTGTAACAGCACCAAATAATATGAATGATGCTGGTATCAACGATATCCTATCACCACAAGGAATTATTTGTGTGAACTCTATTACGCCTGAAGTCGTTTTACGAAACTTTGGGAATGATCCATTGACTTCTGTGACTATCAATTACCAAACTACTGGTGGGATACAAACTTTTGCTTGGACAGGTAATTTAGCTTCTAATCAAACTGAGACGGTAGTTCTTCCAGCTATAGCAATCGCTAATGGAAATGCAACACTTAACGTTTATACTTCAAACCCAAATGGGGCCATTGATGACACACCAATTAACGATGATGAATCAACCCAATTGAATGTTTATACAAATACGGTCTCTTTACCATTTGTAGAAACGTTTGAAAATGATGTTTTTGCAAGTGGAGAGTGGTCTTTGGTTAACCCAGATAACTCTATAACTTGGGAGTTGTTTACTGTTGCAGGGATTACTCCTGGTAATACAGCAGCAAAAATAGATTTCTTTAATTATGAAGAGCAAAGTAGAAGAGATGGTTTAGTCTCTCCAAAAATCAGCCTGTCTGGTTATACATCAGCTGAAATGACTTTTGATCATTCCTATAGACGATATAACCAAACAGCAGCAGATTCATTGGTGATATTAGTTTCAACCGATTGTGGACAGACGTATGAAAGAGTATTCCAACAAGCAGAAGATGGAACGGGCTCATTTGCCACGCAGACAACAAATACTGCTGAATTCACTCCTGCCATTTCTGATGACTGGTGCTTTGACGGTGGGATTGGTGCAACTTGTTTTACAGTTAATTTAGATGATTATATCGGTCAGGAAATATTTATCAAATTTGAATCGTTTAATGCTGGTGCAATTGGAAATAATCTTTATATAGATAATATTAATATTGATGGAGTTCCAGCAGAGGATCCTCCAATTCCAAACTTTAGCACTGATAATAGTGTGATATGTGAAGGTGGATCGGTGTCATTTACGGATCAATCGACTGCGAATATAACAGATTGGAACTGGTCGTTCCCAGGTGGTACACCTGCAACATCAAATGCTCAGAATCCAACAGTTTCTTATGCTACGTCAGGGACTTATGATGTGATTTTAGAAGTTACAAACTCATACGGTACAGAATCTATAACGATGACGAATGAAATTACTGTTAATTCTTTACCAACAGTTGCAATCAGTTCTCAAACAGCAGCGATTTGCGAAGGACAGTCGGTACAATTAACAGCGTCAGGAGCTAATTCCTACGCTTGGAATAACGGTTTAGGTAGTGGAGCAGTGAAAACTGTTTCTCCAATGTCTACGACAACCTATGAGGTAGTTGGATCGAATGGAACTGGATGTGACGATATAGAAACAATAACAATCACTGTTGAACCAGCGCCAACTGTTGTCGCAACTACAGTTGATAATTCAATTTGTATAGGTCAATCTACAACAATTTCTGCAAGTGGTGCAGACACTTATACTTGGAATAATGGCTTAGGAGCTGGTGCAAGTCACTCAGTTTCTCCTACAGCAAATACAGTATATACAGTTGTTGGCGAAACAACAGCAGCTGGGTGTACAAGTACAACAAGCGTTGTAGTTAATGTTGAAGATGTGCCGGTCATGAATGCTTCCGCTTCAAATATGGATTTATGTGATGGAGAATCTGCCACTTTAAGTGCTAATGGTGCATCATCTTATACGTGGTCGCCAGGAACAGGACTAAATTCAGTTAGCGGATCTAGTGTTGTAGCTACTCCATCCTCAACGACTACATATACAGTTGAGGGGAGTAATAGTTGTGGAACATCTTCGGAATCATTAACAATTAATGTATCTCCTTCTCCGTCAGCACCAATAATTTCTCAAAGTGGAAATGACTTGAGTGTTACTTTACAATCTGGAGAAAGTGTTGAATGGATGTTGAACGGTAATGTTGTAGGTACTTCAAGTACTATAACGATGACAGAAAACGGACAGTACACTGCAATAATTACAAATGAGTTTGGTTGTTCAGCAAGTACTTCTGGTAACTTTGAAATGGATACAACTGGATTAAATGAGAACGACCTTTCAAATCAACTTGTGATTTACCCGAACCCATCAAACGGTATTGTGAACCTTAAAGTTGAAGGTTTTGACAGTGAAATTAGTTTGACCGTTGTTGATGCTATCGGAAGAGTTGTAGTTACTAGTGGAGTTGTGGAGAATAACTCTAAAATTGATTTATCTCAATTTGAAACAGGAATCTATACATTTATCTTTGTAACTGACAACGGACAGTTGATTAGAAAAGTAACTCGTAAATAATAGTTTCTTTAATAACTTTTATAAGCAGGGATCATTTTTGATCCCTGCTTTTTTTTGTTATAATTCTGCAAAAGAAATGGAGAATACTTTAATTTACATTATTTTCGTTCTAATATGTGGAAGAGAAAGAAATTTTGGAAAAGATTAATTACGATCCTTGTAATTATTCCAATGTTGCTTATTTCTATTCTGATTGGTATACTTTACTACAATCAGGATAGTATTGTTCAGCACTTTGTTGAAACAGCAAATAAGGATTTTAAAGGTTCAATTACACTTAAGGATTCACATATCGCACCCTTTGCAAACTTCCCATACATTTCAGTTGATTTAGAGGAATTTGAAATTTTTGAAGATAAGGATTCTAAAACGCCATTGGTTCACTTAAAAGATCTTTACTTAGGGTTTGATTTTTGGACTTTGATAAAAGGAGATTTTGATATTAAAATGATTAAACTAAATGAAGGTTTTGTTCATGTTTATCAAGATGAAAATGGGGAATTCGATATCTTAAAAGCTTTTGAAACAAATAAAGAGATTGACGATGTTGAAGAAGAGTTTCATATAGATTTAAAAAGATTAGACATCGTAGACGTTGAATTTTCTAAAACAAACTCAGATAGTCTTGCAATTTCAGGATTTATAAACACCAGTAAAATTAAATTCAGAAATAGATCCGAAGACTTGTTTTTCGGTTTAGAGCTAAATACAAATTTAAGTGTAGTAGATAAAGGTGATACAACTTTTTTGAAAAACAAAGAAATAGCTATTGATTCAGACTTAGATTATCAGAAGTTAACGGAGAAATTAATAATCGAACCGAGCTCACTCAATATTATGAACTCACTTTTTAATTTTGAAGGAACCATTGATATCCCAAATGACTTTGATCTGGATTTAAATTTGAAAGGAAAGAAATCAGACTTTAGCTTGTTAATTGCGCTCTCTCCTGATGACATAATTCCACTTTTAAATTCTTTTGAGAATAAGGGAGATGTGTTTTTTGAAGCAACAGTAAAAGGACCTGCGGCAAATGGGCAGACTCCTGAGATTGTTGCTGATTTTGGGTGTGAAAATGGATTTTTTAAAAACCCAACAACTAACAAAACTCTGGAGAAACTCAACTTTTCTGGACATTTTCAAAGTGAACAAAATGGAGGGCTTGAGTCTATGAAGGTTTCTTTGACAGACTTTACTGCTAAACCTGAAACGGGTGTTTTTAATATTGATTTATCCGTTGAAAATTTTAATTCGCCAGATATTGATTTAAAACTTAATACACTTTTTGAACTCGATTATTTAGCAAAATTTTTAAATGTCGAACAACTACAAGAGCTTCAGGGGCGTGTTGAAATGGAAATGAACTTCCATGATGTGATTGATTTAAGTAATCCAGAAAAAAGTATCGAAAAACTCAATGAATCATACTATACAAAACTAGACGTAAATAACTTAAGTTTCATTATTCCTGGTTACAAAGAAAAATTTGAAAACATCAATTTGAAAATGCACATGGATGGGCATAGAGCTATTTTGGATCGATTTACTATTAAAGTTGGGCATTCTGATCTATATATGGATGGTACAATTAGTGACTTACCAGCAATTATTCACCATACAAGTATTCCTGTAATTGCTAACCTAAACATCAAATCGGATGAAATAGATATAAATCAACTAACGAAAGCAAAAGGGGAAAAAGTTGTTGATGAAGATATTCGTGATTTAAGTATGAATATTGTGTTTAATAGTTCTGCAAAGGCAATTACTGAATCTCCATACCTCCCAATTGGTGAATTTTTTATTGAAGACTTTCATGCAGATATGACAACATATCCACATAGACTACATGATTTTCATGTTGATATACTAATTGATAGTACAAGTTTAAGTGTTGTTGATTTCACTGGAATGCTTGACGAAAGTGACTTTCATTTTTCAGGAAAAGTTGAGAAGTATCCAATGTGGTTCCAAGAAAAACTGGAAGGTGATACCAGAATTGAATATGACCTGACGAGTGCTAAATTTCAACTGGAAGATATATTTTCTTACAATGGCGAAAATTTTGTACCAAAAGACTACAGACATGAAGAATTTAAAAATTTGAAAATACACGGGGATGTAGTGTTACATTTTGAAGATCAAAAATTGAAGACAACGGATATATCATTAACTGAGTTAAAAGGTAAAATGAAAATGCACCCACTAAGATTTGAAGACTTTGGTGGACGTGTTCATATCGAAAATGAACATTTAACGTTAGAGAAATTCAGGGGTAGGCTTGGTAAATCTTCATTCGTAACGGACCTGAGTTATTACTTTGGTGATATGGCTGGACTCAAAGAAAATTATCTTGAGTTTAACTCTCCCTATTTAGATTTTGATGCTTTGTTTAGTTACGAAGAAACTCAAAATGTATCCGCAACAGATAGAAATGTGGAACATGATAGTGTTTTTAGTGTTTTTGATATTCCTTTTCCCGACATGAGGTATCATGTTGATATCGGAAAGATGAATTATCATAAATATCGTTTGGCGAACATAAATGCCGATTTAAGAACAACGAAAGATCATATGTTGTTTATTGATACACTTCAGATGGATATGGCTGATGGTCATTTGGATGTTGGTGGATATTTTAATGGGTCGGATCGCTCAAAAATTTACTTCTCTCCAGTTTTAAACATGAAGAATCTCGATCTGGATCAATTGATGGTGAAGTTTGATAATTTTGGTCAAGATGAGGTGGTTTCTGATAATATTCACGGACGAATAACCGGGAAACTTTGGGGTAAAATCCATATGCATGCGGATTTGGTGCCAATAATAGATGACTCAGAAATTCACATGGACATGAAAATAACTGGAGGAAGTGTTGAAAAATATGCTCCATTGGAAGCACTCTCAGGATATTTTGAGGATGAACAGCTTCATAAAGTCATTTTTGATACGCTCCAAAATCATGTCGATATGACAAATGGTGAAATGACAATACCAGAAATGGTAATTAATTCCAATTTAGGATTTCTTAAAGTATCAGGGAAACAAGATATGGATATGAATATGGAATATTACATTAGCGTTCCCTGGAAAATGATAACAAAAGCCGGCGGGAGAAAGCTATTCGGTAGAAAAGAAAAAGATCCTAATGAATTAGGAGAGTACGATCCAGATAAAAAATATAGGTATGTAAATTTAATTATTAAGGGAGACGCTGAAGATTATTCTGTATCTTTAGGAAAAAAGAAGAATTAGTAGAATGAGTAAACCTACCGTATTATTTTTATTTCTTAACATTGCATTTTTCAATATTGCACAAACTAAACTACCAACAATTACATTAGATACATCATTAGTTTCAAAAGACTTCGGGCCATTTGGAAATGTTTTTGATGATAAAAAGATGGTGTTTTTCGGCGAGAATCATACCTATGAAAACTCCAACCAGCTTCTTAAACTCAAATCCATCCTTCACCTCCACAAAAAAGGCTTTAGATATTTAGCCATTGAATTAGGTGCGGGTGTTGCATTTTTAGCAAACGAGTATATTAGAACAGGAAACAAAGAGGTTTTTGATTTGCTCAATGAAGGGTTTGAGAATGGTCAGAAAAATAAAATGTATTATTTGTTGTTGGCTCTTCGAAAGTTTAACGAGAATAAACCATTAAAAGATCAAATAAAAGTTATAGGTGTCGATTATACACGTTATCCTGTATACTCACTCAAGGCAATGCAAAAAATTATTGAAATGAAACAATGTCAAAACGATATGGATACGTTTTATGAAGACATTAAAACTGTAGGTACGATTGATTTAAGTGCAAGAGGTATCGGTTTTGCTAACCTTAGAGAACCTACAACTGAAAACTTTGATATTAGATTTGGTTTTAAAAGCTATCAAAATAGATTGTTTGAGCTTTCTGTTAGAAACATAGTTCAGGACTTTCATAATGACACAATCAAATACAAAGACGCCTTAGGGGAGTATTATGCGCCATTCAAGCATATAACAGATCAACTTGGAGCTACGGCAAAATGGTATAAAGGAGAAGGTATAAACGTCCAGATGCATATCGAACGTGAACGGAATATGGTGAATAATATTAAAGCGGTTCTGAAAAAGGATAGTTTAGCAAAAATCACTGGGCAGTTTGGTAGATGCCATATTAGAACTGAAGAATACGATGATGATTGTTATAGTTTTAATTTGAATTCGATGGTGGAGCGATTAGAAAAAGATACAACACTTAGAGATAAAATATTAACAGTCCCCATTTTTTATACTCAAACTGATAATATCGAAATTAACGAAAACAGTGATGTCAAATTGAGTGATTTAATTTTAAGAAATAATATTTGTATATACAATACAAGCGCGGATTTGCTTTCCATCAAAGGCATGAACTCAGATTCTAAATTTGTACTTATTAATTCGTATTGGGCATTCACATCTATGAAAGATATTCTTGAAAAAACAGAATTCCAAAAAAATGATCAAACTTCGAAAAGAAAGCAGTTTGGAAATGAACTATTAAAATTTGAATCCCATTATTTTCAATATACAAACAATATCAATATAGATTTGGGTGCTGATTTACTCCCATTCCATTATTTATTCAACGGTGTGAGCTATCAAACCATAACTGAAGATGGAGAACAAAGTAGTTTCTCTTTTAATGCAATCAAACCTGTAAGTGTAGAAACAGACTCTGTTTCTTTTCGATATACGAATTGGTTTTTAAGAAGTGCTGTGGGATATAACCTTATTTACCGTCACCATTTTGATTTATTTGTAAATTATAATTTCACATACGGAATAGCAAAAGTAAGGGAAGATAGAGGGTTTGAGAATTCAGAATATACTTATGATTTCAAAGAAAGAGTATCTCAATATCGAAACCCTTATTTTAATATTGGGGCAGATTTAGGTATGAGACTTAAGTTTGGAGCTGTTGGCCTATTTGCCTTAGGCGGATACCAATTGGATATTACGAATCCAAAATGGAGATTGAAAGGCGTGATACCCCATTCCAAAGGATTGCAATTTTCAACATGGTACGTGTCTGGAGGTGTAAGTATCCTTTTTTAACGATCGCTAATCAGTTTATTGGACTAATTTTCCTCTTTGCCCATTTCCGAAACATTTTTTGTGTTCAACTGAATTTCACCCTCAAATGGAACTAAATTTTCCTTAGTTACAACATCTTTAGGTTTACCACCTTTACCTTTAAAAGTAGCTTCAATTTGACCTTTAGAGAACTTAGATACATTCAAACTTCCTTCTACCATTGTGATACTGGACAAAGAGCCTTTGCCGTCGCCTGGTATAAACTGAACATTGGATTTTGTATCAGCACTAGAAAACATAAAGGTTTCTATAGTACCTGAAGGATCCAAAATAAAATCTTCATCACCATAAAACGTTAAAAGCAGAGCGTCATGAGTTTCTACGTCTCTGAATCTAATAGTGACAAAAGATTTTTCTTTTTTGTAAAGAAATGTCATGTCACAATAATTGTCTTGGAGTTGTGTGGATTTGTATGAAACTCCGTCGACTTGCAGATCAAAGAAGCCCGATACGCGACCATCACCTTTCATTTTGGTTTGAGATGATTTAGTTTGTTTCTGTTCCTGTTTCTGTTCTTTGGTGGTCTCGGACGATTGTGGACTTTCACAAGAAATGAAGAATGAAATTGCTAAAATTAGAATGATAATTGTTTTCATACAGCTTTAATTATTTTTGAAAAAAATACGAAAGTTTCATCTAATTGACAAATTTATTTGCAAACGAACCAAGCTGTTTTTTGGTTAGATGTTTTAACTGAAAAACAAGTTAATCAGTACTTTATAACAAGTGATCCTATTATTTAATAATGCAACTTACTTTACAAAGTTCTAAAAGTTATTATTGAGCCTTCCGATTTTAAAAGCCTCCACAGGTAGTTTTATTTTACATTTTATTTTTACCTAACTTTGCCAAATGAATGTGGATATAATCAAAGCGGTTGAAGGTTTAAAAGAAGGAAAGTCTTTGCTCTATCCTACCGATACAATTTGGGGACTCGGATGTGATGCAACGAATGAGGAAGCAATTGATAAGGTTTATGAAATTAAAAGTCGCCCAAAAAACAAGTCTTTTATTGTATTAGTGAATTCTGTAGCTATGCTTGAAAGATATGTTTCTGAATTTCCGGAAGTATGTTATGATTTGATTGATTTAGCTGAAAAGCCGCTCACAATTATTTATGATCGCCCAATTGGGCTTTCAAAATCTTTATTGGCTGAGGATGGGAGTATTGGAATTCGTGTGACGAAAGATCTTATCTGTAATAGAATAATTCAGGGACTTAGAAAACCTATTGTTTCAACAAGCGCAAACATCTCAGGTGAACCAAATCCAAAATCATTTCACGATATTAACTCTAAATTAAAAGAGAGTGTGGATATGATTTTAGAAGAAAGATGGGGTGATAACATGAATCAGCCTTCATCAATAATTAAAATTGGAGCGGATCAATCTGTAAAAGTGATTCGATAAAGTATGAATGATTTTGAAAACATAAAACTTTCTAAGCAGCTGAAAAGAGCTCTAGACGAACAAGGAATAGCTGAGCCAACTGTAATTCAAAGGAAATCAATCCCTTCGATGCTTGCGGGACACGATGTCGTGGGAATTGCTCAAACAGGGACGGGTAAAACGATCGCGTATCTTTTACCAATATTACGAGACTTAAAATATTCTGATCAAAGACCACCTCGAATTTTAATTTTAGTTCCAACAAGGGAGTTGGTGGTTCAAGTTGCTTCAGAGATTGAAAAGCTGACTACTTATATGTCGGTTAGAACTTTAAGTATTTATGGTGGAACAAATATTAATACGCAAAAGAAAGCTGTTTACGAAGGTTGTGACATCGTTGTCGCGACACCTGGTAGGTTATATGACCTTGCAATGACAGGACTGCTTCGCTTGAAAGATATTCAAAAAATAGTAATTGATGAATGTGATGAGATGTTGAATTTGGGTTTTAGACCTCAATTACAGCGAATTTTCGATTTACTGCCTACGAAACGTCAAAACTTGATGTTCTCAGCTACGATTACTCAAGATGTCGATGACCTGATTGCAACATTTTTTAGAAAAACAGAAAAAATAATAGCTGCGCCTACGGGAACACCACTTTCTAGTATCACACAGTCAGCGTATCGAGCAGAAAACTTTAATACTAAATTTAATTTATTGAAGTCCCTTCTTGAGAAGGATGAATCGATTGATAAAACATTCATATTTGTTAAATCAAAAGCTTTAGCTGATCGGCTACACGACTTGCTCGAAAATGATTTTCCAGAACAATTTGGAGTCATTCACAGTAACAAGTCACAGAATTTTAGGCTGAGAATGGTACGTGAATTTAAAGAGGGTAAATTAAGAGGCATAGTTGCGACAGATTTGGTATCTCGTGGTATCGATATAGAAAACGTATCACATGTCATTAATTTTGATATTCCAGACCAGTCTGAACAGTATATGCATAGAATTGGAAGAACAGGTCGTGTGAACCAGCAGGGAATCGCGATGTCTTTTATTACAGAAAAAGAAGAAGCTGATTTCAATGCGATCGAAAATTATATGAATCAAAAAGTCGATATCTTCGATTTACCTGAAGACGTTACCATCTCAAAAGAACTTATTCCTGAAGAAGAGGAAAGAGATATTCACGATGCACCTACAATTTTAAAAGCTTCTCATTCTGTCGGAGATGGCCAAAAAGATACACCTTCTACTAAAGTAAAGAAGAAAGAGAATTATCGTCCTCGTGATAAATCCAATAAAAAGATACGCAAAAAGAGAAAACGACGGAAATAAGTTTTGTTAGCTTCAATTTCGCCAACAATTGATTAAAATAAGTTAAATCTTCAAAAAAACTGATTGTTTGACATAATCAGTGAATTCTTTATTTGTATCTTGTAAGTGTATTAAAAGTGCGATTATCTTCGCAAAATAGTATTAATCAGTAAAAAAAATAATAAAATGGAAATTCAATTTAACACAGATAAGAATATTGAAGGAAAAGAAAGACTAGAGGCGTATGTTAAAGAACTAGTTGGAGGCTCTTTAAAAAGGTTTGAAGATAGAGTTACTAGATTAGAGGTCTACTTGTCTGATGAAAACTCTCATAAAGAAAGTCAGGATGATAAAAAATGTGTTCTAGAAGCTAGACCAAATGGAATGAAACCAATCGCAGTTACTTGTCAGGAGGCTACAATTGAAAAGGCAATTAATGGAGCAATTGATAAAATGAAAGCTTCTCTCACAAAAGTAATTGGTCGATTACAGAATCATTAATTAGAAGAAGAATATATTTTGAAGCACTACCCTGAGGTGGTGCTTTTTTTGCTTTATAATCTAAAATTTAAGGTTATAAAAAAACCTTCCGTCGCCGACAGAAGGTTTCTTTGTTGTTGTTTGAATTGGTCTATTGACCAGGAAGTGATAACCGATCATGCTCAATCGGTTATCAGTGTTTATATTGTGCCGTTTTCAATATGATTTGTTTCTGGGGTTGCTTGCTTAATTTCTTTCGCTTCTTTTTTATATTCGTAATATGAATATGCGTCACATACTCCGTGTCCACCGCAACTTGCAAGTAGTATTGTAATTGAACTTATGGCGAATATTTTCTTTGATAATTTAATCATAGCTTTATAGTTTATTGTTGTTGTTACTTTATAGGGCAATCACTTCATAATATTCCATAAAAAAAAGTAACAATTTTTGAAACTATTTTTTAAAACTTTGTAAATCAGTAATATATAATTAATATTTTTCTATTTTGTGTTAGAGTATAAAGTTGAATCAATTCAGGGGATGTCGAAATATACAATTCTTGATAATCAATTTTTTTCGTAACTTTATTAGTTCAAATAAACGACAAGCAATGAGAAGAACTCTGTTTTTATTATTACTATCTCTCTTAAGTGTTAATGCAAATGCGCAAGATTTTAATAAATCAGCTTTCAATATTGAAAAGAAAAGGACGGTTAATCCAAGGGAAATAGAACCCGATTTCAATGCTACAATTACTCATTTAGAAGCCCCTAATCCTGATGGAAATTCATCAAAGGCATATCTATTGCAACAGAAAAGAGCATCTCGAGAATATTTTAAAAACTTTAAACCTCAAACGAGTCATGAGCGTCTAAAAACGAATGGACAAATAGAGATAGGCACCACTTTTATTCCAACTCGTTGGACTCCGATAGGAACAAGTTTTCCTTTATATGGAGGGATTCCTAGTGATAACACTTTGGCTGTTTCAAATGATGATATTGTTATGGTTTCAATGAATTCACTTGTTTATGCACATGATTTAAAAGAAGATACAGCTGTTTTTGAAAATTATCAAATCAATTTGCGATCATTTGTTGGAGGGAGTATGAATAGTTTTTATTACGATCCAAAATTGATTTATGATCCAGTTGAAGATCGTTTTGTTTTGGTACTTCTTAAAGACAACACTCCTGCAAGTAGTGAGGTTATTGTGTGTTTCAGTACTACAAACGACCCGAGAGATCCATGGAACATTTATAGTTTACCAGGGAATCCTTTAAATAATAATAGATGGACAGATTTTCCAGCGATTTCAATTACACAAGATAAGTTGTATTTTACCGGAAATTTAATTGTTCCTAATGAGCCATGGCAAACTGGATTTGATGGTTCTATAATTTGGGAAATGGATAAAATGGCTGGTTTTTCTGGAGAGTCATCAATAAATGCAACGCTGTATGATGATATTATGTATAATGATACTTTTATAAGGAACCTACATACGGTTCAAGGAGGAGATGGTAACGCTAATACTTTATTTCTTCTTTCTAACCGCAATTTTGACATCCAGAATGACACGATATTCTTCCTGGAATTAACGGATGGAAACTTATATATTGAACCATTGATAACGGATGTACCTTATGGTGTTCCTCCCAATGCTCGTCAGGTTGATACGGATACTTCAGATGCAGACAATGGGCTTCAAACAAACGATGCAAGAGTGCTTGGTGCAGTTATTATCGATGATGAGATTCAATTCGTTGGTAATACGATCAATCCTCAAACTGGATTCTCCGCAATTTACCATGGGGTGGTGTCAAATATATATGATTCGGCCTCTGTTTCTGGAAACATTATAGGTGATTCTATTAAAGATTTTGGCTATCCTAATATTGCTTGGTCTGGAAATGAACCGTGCGACAGAGAAGTTATTATAGGGTTTAATCACACTTCATATACTGATTATCCTGGTGTTTCAGCAGTTTTTTGTAACAATGATAGAGCTTATTCTGAAGTATTAGAAGTCCAGCAAGGTCAAAACTACGTTGATCGACTTCCGGGTGGTTATGAACGTTGGGGAGATTATTTTGGACTCCAAAGGAAATTTAATACAGAAAGCACTACTTACGCATTTGGATACCTAGCAATGGAAAATAAAAAGAATAGTGGTTTCTGTGCTGAGCTGTTTAGCCCTGATTCGACCAAAATCTGGCTAAATTTCTCAGTTCAAGAACCTCAAAATTATTGTAATAATACTATAGAGGCAGAAGTTGTCTCAGGTCAAGCCCCATATACTTTTGTTTGGAATGAGGGTTCTGAAACAAGCGATAACACTTTTTCAGGAGTTTGTGCAAATGACACTATTACTTGCTCAGTAACAGATTCTAGAGGATGTACAAGAACAACCAAATACGTGGTTCCAATTTCACCATTGGAAAATGGAAACATCTACCCAAACCCTACAGCTGATGAAGCAGCCGTCCAGTTTGAAGTTACAACTGATACAAAAATAACTGCAACACTTTATGATGACAACGGAAGACTTGTCAAAGAGATTGCAACACTTCCCGTTAAAAAGGGGCTGAACGAGTTTAGCTTTTCATTACAACCATTATCTTCAGGAATATATAACCTAATATTAACAGAAGGAGATAACATTATTGAATCCCTAAAAGTTATTAAGAACTAGTTTCTCGAAATAAATAATTTTTTCGAAAGTGGTTTGTTGTCAATAAATACCGTTGTGATATATATTCCATCCCTAATATCATTAGGTAGTCTAAGCATTTCTGAATACACTCCTGGGGCAAAATGATTTACATTTTTAAAGTAAACGGACTTCCCGTCTAAACTAACAACATTAAAAGAAATGTTTGAGGGACTACTTATTTCAAAATCGGTGAGAATAGCATTCTTCTGCGCTGAATATAATACTTCAAGACTTTCACTTATACTTTCTTCATTTACACTTGAAACATCAGGTGCAGAGAAGGTGTGTTGAGAAAGATAAATAACATCACCTTGATTCGTAGCCGATGAGTTTGTTTTATTAGTAGCAACGTAAAATGTTACATCACCACCTTCTATTGGGGACTCCCAATCAAACGTCCATGTGTTTAAAGATGTTCCATTTGACGTGTGTGTAACATAATCTCGATTTAATAATCCACTTGCGACAAATTTAGTATTAGTATTATCAGTAATAGTAAAAGTACCAGCCATCTCATTGTCACTATGCAAAGCCACTAATTGAAAACCATTTTTTGAGGCATCATCTGTTAGCGTTAATGTCATAGGAACTGTTTCTCCAGCGGTATAATCAGTTCCACCACCATTAAGAACAAGATCGTTAACTGGGTTGCCATCTTGTGTAGATCCAGAGTGACAAGCTGTACAATTCGTTTCACCAGGAGCACCTGTTCGACCAGAAGGAGCACCACCTGTATTCAGTACAGATTGATCGTGATACTTTTTAATGTTTGTTTTTATGTCAGCACTAATTAATATAAAGCACAGTATTGAAATTGAGACTACTCCAAAAGTAGTTGTGTATATTTTTTTTTTCATGTTTTTTAGTTTAATTATTTAATTTTCCTTGTTTTATCCAACAGTCAAAAGTTTGTATCAGTGAATCAGTAAGTTTTGGAGCTCCTTGTGGCATAGGAGAACTTGTCTCATGACGCATTGCAGCTAGCATAATATCAGCATGCTGATCAACTTGTTGGTGTGTTTCAAAAACATATCCTCCAGATTGACTACCTGCATTGTGACAGCCAGATGTTGAACAGTTGGTAGATAATATTGGAAGCACATCATCAGAAAAAGATCGCTCTTCTGGACATTCTTCTTCTACAGGTATAATTTCTTCCACCTTGTCTTTTCTGCAACTTAGAGTTACAAAAAATAATATGGGTACAATAAGATATTTCATTTTCTAATATTTAAAAGTTCTAGAAATACTAAATCCAAGTCGGAATTCTCCTTCCAACCAATCAGATTGGGTTAAAGCGATATATTGAAGTTCTCCAAAACCTCGTGCATTTGTAAAGTTGATTGTGAAATGGTGACCGTTTGTAATCCACTCCATTGCAACTCCAATACTATTTGTATAGTCTTGTCTTAAACCACTTTGATTAAATGCGTAAAAGTATTCACCAATTATACCGATGCTTTTACTTAAACGAATTCTCGCTGCAGCACCAAGTGCTACCAGGCTATTTTGATCATTTTGTTCTACTAAATTTCTATGAACAAAGGAAGGCATAAGCGCCATACTAAAACGTGGGTGAAATTTTCTAGCGATTGTTAACTGGGATGAATACATTAAACGGTGAGAAAATCTTTCAAAATTTGTTACCGATGTAATATCTTCACTACTATTCATGTATGTTCCATAAATGGACGTGGTAAATGAAGCAGAAATTGGCATGCTGTTATCTTCAGTTTGTGTCAAAAATCTATATTTTGCATAACCTTCCAAAAGAGATGTGTAGGGCTGAGAAGCTCCCTTCATTCGAGCAAAACCAAACATGATTTTATCTGTCAGTGCCATATCAAACCCCATGCGGATATCAGCAGCATTATCAAATCCAAATCCAGTTTGAACACCTCCCAAATCACCTAACATGTCACCAAATCTATGCGAGATGATGTAACGCCACTCTCTTTTTTGAAGTGTTTCTGTCGAGTGTCCATTGATAATGTGAACATTTGAAAAAGTTTCAGAAACAATTTTTTTCTCTTCTTCCTGAGCTCCTAGATTTAAAGTACAGGAAAGTATAGTTCCAATTAATAGTAATTCTTTTTTCATTTTTTCGCGAGTTCTTTTATGTACGACATCAAATCTTCTAATTGTTGACTAGACATTTTTTCCTTTGTGTAAAGTGGCATATATTGTTGTCTGCCAACTATTGGGTAAGTTCCCCATCGAACCACTTGATAAATTGATAAATCATCATATCCTTTTCTATGTTTCCAGAGATATTGTCCAGATAAAACATCATCATCTAAATTTAAAAAAGTAACTCGACTGTTTTTATGACAAAACATACATCCACTTTCATAAATCTTTCTTCCATTCTCAACATCTCCTCCTTCACCATATTTTCTTTCACTTTCTGCTTTCGATCCTGTAAAGGTAGCTCCATAGGCTTGAACATATTTCGATTGCAATAATTTTAAAGTTTCTTTATCTTGACCTCCGTTTTTAATTGATGACTGAATTTTATTAAGCTCGGAATCGCTTAAATTAAGGTCTTTAAGTTTAAGTTCTTGACTTTTGTAATAGTGCATGATAGCATTTAATTCCCAATCTACTAGAGGTCTACCAGAGGCACAGTATTCGGCACATAATTGAATTGCGTTCTCTAAAGTATCTCGGGCATCTACTACTAAGTCTCCGTACTTCTTATCATAGTCATCATTGTAATACTTATCTCGATTATAAATCCCATAAAAAGTAGAGCCAGGTGTGTAAGGAAGGCCTTTTTTTACTAAATAATCTAATCTATTTTGAGGGTCCAAATCGGTTAAACTCTCTGTTTCCTTAACTAAATTATGACAGTCTGTACAATTGAAATAAGATGAAATTAATGAGCCGTTTTTCCCGTTGTATGACGCTTTACCTTCTTTAATTAATAATTCTCCAGCCTCTGCCAATTCCGGGTCAAATTCTTTCATATGGTGGTTTGGCTTTTCACCACCTAATGCAATTTCAACATCAACCAAATTCTGACTTTTAATTTCTGAAGATAATGCCTCGATTTTTTCAATTTCAGAGCTAGAGCTATATATAAAACCATAACCGATTGCAGACGAAACAATCAGTAAAAAAAGTATGTTGTTTTTAAATTTCATAGTTGTTAAAATCAAATACGTAATTGTCATTCAATTGGTTTGACTAAATTAGAATTTTTATTAAAACAATTTATGTTTAGTCAGTAAATAGTCATAATTATTTCATTAGTAAGACAAAATAAGTGTCAAAACTTTATTTTTTTGCACTTTTCGAGTCTATAATTATCAAAGCAGGTCATGCAAAAGTTAGATATTCGAACAGAATTTAAAGAGAAAAGAAAGTCTTTGTCACTTGAAGATAAGACAAATCAATCTAAGAAAATTGCGCAGGTTATTGTAGATAATTTTAATATAGATAATAAGATTGTTAGTGCTTATCTTCCGATAGAGCGATTTAATGAAATTGATACATCTTTTTTAATTCATAAATTAAAGAAAGCAAAAGCTAAAATTTATATTCCAGTTTCAGATTTTAATACCTTAGAATTAAAGCACCTTAGTTACGATGACAATACAATTATTAAAAATAATGAATGGGGAATCCCAGAACCAATGAATGGAGAAAGTATTGGACCATTTGGATTTGATATTGTATTTGTCCCACTACTTGCAGTAGATGTGGAAGGATATCGAGTGGGGTATGGAAAAGGCTTTTATGATCGTTTCTTGTCTCAATGTAGAAGTGATACAATTTTTATTGGATTGAATTATTTTGAGAATTTAGTAGAAATAGATGATTTGAACGATAGCGATATACCCATTCACTTCCTCGTTACACCAAATAAAATCTTAAAATTTTGAATATTTTAGTATACGTAACACCAACCATATTGGAATTATACTTCTCACTTGGAAGTATTAAAATTTAACATTTCGTAAAATTAGTTCAAAAAATTAACAAGTAAAACCTTATTTTTTGAATAATAAATAATGATATTTGAGTTGTGATTGTAAGCAAACACATTTGATGTGTAAACTTTATGATTACTCCAATAAGTAGTTTTAGCAAATCAAAGTCCTGCATTGAAAAATGCAGGACTTTGTATTTTAAATAGTTTTTCAGGTCTAAATTTTTCAATTGTAAAATAAGCTTAAAATAATTGGATTATAATCTTACGAATACTACATTTGTAATCATCGATATTTAAAAATGGAAGAGGTTCGAAAAGTCATAGGAGAAATTGAACAGAAAATCGCTAAAATGCGGGGTTCGATGGATGGTATGAAGTCAGAAAATGAAACTCTGAAGTCAGAAATTGATTTGCTAGCGGAGAAATTGAAAATGCGTGAAGAGGAAGCAAAGGAATTTAAATTGAAATACGATGATTTGTTGCAGAAAAGCGAACATTTAGACTCTCATATTGAAAAGGATGATGATCAAAATGCTCAAATTGATGCACTTGTTAGGGAAATTGATGACTGTATTGGTCGCTTGAAAGAATAATTATTATGGGTAAAACATCTATAAAGGTAATACTTGCCGGTCGTAACTATCCTCTTACTATTAACGAGGGAGAGGAGAAGACTGTACAAGAAGCCGTAGATGGTATCAATAATAGTATTAAAAGACTTCAAGAAAACTATGCAGTAAAAGATATGCAGGATTTATTAGCAATGACTGCTTTACAGTTAGCTACTCGTTCAAACAAATCAACACTATCTAGTGGTGAAAATATGAATGAGGAGATTTTAAGTGAATTAAAACGCTTATCTGACAGTATAGAGGTATAGCTCGAACTTGCAAATATTAACACGGTTTCCCATTTGTTTAAAACAATTATGTTTTTAGGCATGTGGGATTTTTTATTTAAAATAGAATTATGGATTTAATAATTGGAATAGGAGTAGGGATTGTTGGAGGTGTCGTTGTTGCGATTATCATACAGAATATTCTTCTCAAGAAGCGAAAAGAACAAATTCTCAAAGAAGCTGAGACTGAAGGTGAGTCTATCAAAAAAGACAAAATTATTCAGGCAAAAGAAAAGTTTTTACAACTGAAAGAGAATCACGAAAAAACGATTAAAGATCGAGAACGAAAACTTCAGTCTGCTGAGGATCGTACTAAGAACAAAGAAAAAAGTCTTAATCAAAAGATTGAAGAAGTTAACCGTAAAGAGAAATCAATTGACGGTCAGAAAAAGACCCTTGAAGACAAGATTGGTTTAATTGAAGTGAAACAACAAGAACTTGAGAAGACACAGCAAAAACGTGTGTCTGAATTATCAAGAATATCAAGTATGAACCCTGAAGATGCAAAGAAGCAGTTGATGGAAGCATTGAAGGATGAAGCTAGAACGGATGCAATGGCGCATATTAAAGATATTGTTGATGAAGCAAAATTAAATGCAAACAGAGAAGCAAAGAAAATTATCATACAATCAATTCAGCGTGTTGCTCACGAGCAAGCAGTTGAAAATTCTGTTTCTGTCTTTAACATTGATTCTGACGAGGTGAAAGGTAGAATCATTGGACGTGAAGGACGAAATATTAGAGCGTTGGAGGCTGCTACAGGAGTTGAAATTGTAGTAGATGATACACCAGAAGCAATTCTACTTTCATGTTTTGATCCTATCCGAAGAGAAATTGCTCGATTGGCAATGCACCAATTGGTTTCTGATGGTAGAATTCACCCTGCGAGAATTGAAGAGATTGTCGCTAAAACAAGAAAAACACTTGAAGAAGAAATAGCAGAAACAGGAAGAAGAACTTGTATCGATCTTGGGATTCATGGTTTACATCCTGAATTAACACGTATGGTTGGTAGAATGAAATACCGTTCTTCTTATGGACAAAACTTATTACAACACAGTAGGGAGGTTGCAAATATGTGTGCAATCATGGCTGCTGAACTTGGGTTAAATGTGAAATTAGCCAAACGAGCAGGTTTGTTACACGATATTGGTAAAGTGCCAGAAGATGAGCCAGAATTGCCACACGCAATTTTAGGTATGAAGTTGGCTGAAAAATTCGGTGAAAAACCAGATGTGTGTAACGCAATAGGAGCTCACCATGATGAGGTAGAGATGACAACGTTAATATCTCCAATTGTTCAGGTTGCCGATGCAGTTTCAGGAGCAAGACCAGGAGCGCGTAGAGAAATCGTTGAATCATACATCAAAAGAATTAAAGATCTCGAAAACTTAGCACTTGGTTATGACGGAGTAGTTAAGGCATATGCAATTCAAGCGGGTAGAGAGCTAAGAGTTCTTGTAGAAAGTGAGCAGGTTTCGGATTTAAAAGCAGATGAATTGTCGTTTGCGATCTCTCAAAAGATTCAAACAGAAATGACATATCCAGGACAGGTTAAAGTTACTTTGATTCGTGAGAAAAGATCTGTGACTTACGCTAAGTAGTGTTAATGTAAATTATTTTCTAGTATTTTAATAGCAAGTCGAAAGGCTTGCTATTTTTATTTTAACTGATTTAAAATAAATTAACTTAGCAGACGATTAATTATTCAAATGCTGAAAGGATTAAACATAAAATCTGAGTTTATAAGGTCAGTTATGGTACTCACTTCGGGTACTGTAATTGCTCAAGTCATTAGTTATGCAGTGACTCCATTGATTACTCGTCTGTTTACACCAGAAGATTTTGGTGAGATTGGTGTTTTTATGAGAGTTGTAGCCTTCCTTACAGCTTTAGGTACAGCAAGGTATGAGATGACTTTGCCATTACCTAAAAGTGATCATCACGCATTTCAATTGTTTCGACTTTCTTTAAAAATTTCATTTTATACTGTATTTGCTTCGTTATTCTTTGGGCTTTTATATTGGGTGTTTACGGGTTTAGAGAATTATACACTTGTTTTTGTTTTGTTTGTTGCAATAGCCACTTTTTTTATGATCTTTAAAAATATAGGGACTAATTGGGCTATTAGAACAAAGGCTTTTAAATTAATCTCTTACTCAAGTGTTTTGACATCAGTAACTTCGAATGGATTGAAGTTGATAACTGGGTCTCTAGGATTTGGAGTAATTGGTTTGATAATGTCAACCGTTATAGGCACAATTACAGGAGTTTCTTTTTATTTAATAGACTATTTTAAAAGTAAAAATTCTCCTGCATTTTCAAAATCGAGAGCAAAAATGTATGTTTTATCTCAGAAATATAAAGAGTTTCCAAAAGTTAACCTTCCACATACATTAATTGATTCTGCAAGAGAGTTACTTATAGCGTTTTTCCTAACATACTATTTAAGTACAAGTCTGTTCGGTTCATATGATTTATCTTTTAAAATGCTAAAAATTCCTTTATTGTTAATTGGAACATCTATAGGTCAAGTTCTTTATCAAAGAGCATCAGAAAAATTTGCTCGAAATGAAAATATTTATCCTTTGTTAAAAAGAACTGTAGGATCACTTTTTTTAATTTCAATCATACCATTTGGAATTGTTTACTTTTGGGGAGAACCACTTTTCGTTTTTGTTTTCGGTCCAGAATGGAAACTTGCAGGTCAAATTGCTTCAGTCATTTCACCATGGTTAATGTTTAATTTTATTGCTTCAAGCATCTCGATGATTCCTACAGTAATTAATAAGTTACGTTGGTTTTTTTGGATAGGATTAATAACTACGGTAGTACAATTATTGTTTTTTGGTCTTTACCCACAAATTGTTAGTTCATTTGATTTGTCGCCAATACAGTTTTTTAGTACTACTTCTTGGGTGATGACTGTGATATTTGCTATTGTTATCCTTTGGGAATTAGCACTGGTAAAGAGAATTGCTTTTAAGGTTGATTAGTCGTCTACCTCATACCGTTTATTCTGAATACCAAATAAGTCAAGTAGATAAAGAAATAGTACGGTGAAAACTATTCCTGCCTGAATTTCAAGAAAAGATTCAAATAGCATATTGACGGTTATAACGATAGCGAAGACTATAAGAACTGGATTGCTTTCCCTCAATGATTTTTTTATTGTAAAAATGAATATTGAAAGCAACGTAAAAAGACCTAAAAATCCAATGGAAACACCAGTTTGCAAATATTGATTGTGAGGGTTAAGTTTTTGACGTTCCATTTTTGTTAATCCAACTTCTTTATAGTGTGCTATTAACTGATCTTTAACATCTCCGGTTCCTACACCAAATGGGTGTTTTATTAATTCTGTTGAAGCAACGTCCCAAATAACTAAACGTGTCAATAAGCTTTCACTATATGTGTTTGCTCTAGAATACAACTCTTCTTTTGAGTTTATATCCTTATACATTTGATCATAATTACTGCTGACTTCACTATAAAAAACAACGCCTATAATGGATGATAAAACGACTAAAGCAAAGAGCTTTTTAGAAAAGTGTTTAATTCTTTTTCTTTCTACAACAACAAAAAATATAAACCCTACAAAAAGTGCGATGTATGCTCCAAGTGAAAGGAAGGCAACAATAAATAATAAAAACCATAGTACCAAAATTGTTTTAACCAATTTGGGAATTCTTAAATAGATTAAGGACAGGATGGCTGCCCCATAGTATATTGAAATATGATTAACGTGTAAGTTATATGTGAAAGAAGAAGAAATAAAACAGGAAGCTTTATTTGTATTGATATAACAACTTAGTCCTTCATAAATATTAAGTAAAGTTGAAGTGAAGCAACCTAAAACAAAAAATAATAGAACGAATTGTATGTTTATTTTAAGGTTTTTATATCTGATAAGCGCAAATAGTATAGGAAATAAAATGAATGATAGTTTTGCTTCAATGTCTTTCCATCCAAAATGTTGATTGGAAGAGTATGTCATTCCAATCAAATAAATAATAAACAATACAACGAATAAATCTTGTGGTCTAAATGAGAGTTTGTTGGTTGGGCTAGTCTTTCTATTTATTATCGCTTTTACAATAATGGTTAGGCTTAAAATTATGATTATTAAAGGCACTAACTTTGGAATGATCGGGATAATTAAACAAAGTATGGCAAAAAGATACGATTCAATATTTTGGTTAAGGTACCTTGCCATAATTCATTCTATTTCGTGCTCTAATCTAAATACAATACTACAAAAAAAATAATTACATTTGTCTCTATAAGATTTTAATAAATGAGTATACTCGTTGTAATACCCGCAAGGGGAGGTTCTAAAGGTATTCCTCGTAAAAATTTAAGGAAATTGGGTAACCTACCACTGATCGGTTACTCAATTAACAACGCTCTTAATTCAAAGCATGATCTGGATGTTTATGTAAGCTCTGACGATGAAGAAATCCTAAGTATTTCAGAACAGTTAGGAGCTAAATTACATCCTAGATCAAAGAAATTAGCAGAAGATCAAACCACTTTAGACCCTGTAATTTTTGAAGCGTATGAATTTGCGAAACAAGCAGAAGGCAAGCAGTATGATTTGATCGTTACGTTGCAACCAACATCTCCATTGTTAAGTTCAAACGCTATTGATCGGGCACTTGATAAAATGATTGAAAGCAGAAACATAGATACAATTATATCTGCAGTTGAAAGTACCCATCTTACTTGGTCGAAAAATGAAAAAGGGTTTTATCCTAACTATACGGAGCGCGTTAACCGACAACAACTAACCCCCGTTTATAAAGAAACAGGTGGTTTTTTAATCACTCGCTCTTCAATAATTACTGAAAAGAACAGAATAGGAGATAAGGTGGAACTTTTTGAGCTTCAAGGCAAGGAAAGTATTGATATTGATACCTATGAAGATTGGAATCTATGTGAGTATTACTTGAAAAAGAAGAATATTTTATTTGTACTAACGGGTAATAAAACTGTAGGTTTAGGGCACGTTTATAACACCCTCATTTTAGCAAATGAAATTCTAAACCATAATGTTTCCTTCCTAGTTGATAAGGATAGCGAACTAGCTTTTCAAAAAATCAAGTCTAGCAATTATTCTGTGAGAATACAGAGTAATGAAGATATTATTGATGATATAGAGACGTTCAATCCTGATGTTGTAATTAATGATTGTCTTGATACTAAACAATCATATATAATGTCTCTGAAAGAAAAAAATATACATGTTATAAATATTGAAGACCTTGGGGAAGGTGCAAAATATGCGGATTTAGTGATCAACGCTATTTATCCTGAGAAAGTAAAACAGTTAAATCATTATTACGGTCCGGATTATTTTTGTGCCAGAGACGAGTTTCTACTTCTCCCACAGAAAGTGATTTCAAGTAATGTTAATAAAGTTTTAATCACTTTTGGAGGGGTTGATCCTAATAACTTAACAAAGAAATCTCTAGAGGCTATTTATTCGTTCTGTATAGAGAGAAATATAAAAATAACTGTAATTCTAGGATTAGGTTATCAAAAGGTAGATACTCTATCTAAGTTTGAAAAAGTGGTTATAAAGGAAAACGTTTCAAATATAGCTGTCGAAATGCTTGATGCAGATATTTGTTTTACATCTGCTGGAAGAACCACCTATGAATTGGCATTAGTGGGCACGCCATCTATTGTTTTAGCTCAAAACGCTAGAGAACTAACCCATTTTTTTGCTGATGAAGCCAACGGATTTGTATCTTTAGGTCTGGGCGAAGAAGTAGAGTCAGGGGAAATACTTGTTGCATTTGAAGGACTTCTAAAGGATCCAAACAAGAGGAGATTTATGCACGATAAGATGAAAAACAATAACATACGTGAAGGAAAAAGCAAAGTGGTACAACTTATTAAAAGACATATAGAAAATGAAAATTAACGAGGTTTTTGAATATTACAACAAGGAGGAGAAACATGATGGGTTAATTAAACCTTATATTATTGCTGAGGCTGGAGTGAACCATGAAGGAAGTATGGAAATTGCAAAAATGCAAATTGAACAAGTGGCTGATGCAGGTTGTGATGCAATCAAGTTTCAAACCTATAAAGCAGAGAAAATAGCCTCTAAAGACAGCCCGTATTATTGGGATCTAAATGAGGAGCCAACAGAATCACAATTTCAGTTATTTAAGAAGTACGACAAGTTTTGGAAGAAGGAGTATGAAGCCTTAAAAGTACATTGTGACAAAAATAATATTGAATTTTTATCCACTCCATTTGACACTGAATCATGTGATTTTTTAAGTGATTTAATGCCTGCGATGAAGATTTCTTCTTCGGATTTAAACAACTTACCTTTTATCGATTATTTATGTAAAAAAGGAAAACCAATATTACTTTCAACAGGAGCATCTTATCTTTGGGAAGTAAAAAGATCACTAGAGTTGATAGATTCTCATGACCTCGAAACTTGTTTGATGCACTGTGTGCTCAATTATCCAACGCCAGATGATCAGGCGAATCTAGGAATGTTGCTTGATTTGAAAAATCATTTTCCTGAAACATTATTAGGTTACTCTGACCATACCCTACCTAAAGAAATGGATACTTTGATTACTGCATTTACAATGGGTGCAAAGGTTATTGAAAAGCACTTTACTCATGATAAAACTTTAAAAGGTAATGATCATTATCACTCTATGGATGTTGAGGATATGAAATTGTTCAATCGTAAAGTAGAGGATTTAATTGCTAAAGTAGGGCGTACTAAAAAAACTGTTTTACCATCCGAAGAAAAATCAAGATTAAACGCACGCCGCAGCTTAATCGCTGATGCTGATATTCAAAAAGGAGAGGTTATAACAAGAAAACACTTGACATGGAAGAGACCTGCTTCTGGAATTTCACCTGAAAGTATTGAAGAACTGCTTGGCCGAAAAGCTTTATTAAATATAGAGAATGACACTGTTCTTCAATGGGACATGTTTAAAAAATCTTAGAATCAAAGATGTCTGAAAACAAGAAATACTACGTCCTTTTAACTGGCGGTAAAAATAACGCTGGTGACTTTCTTATTAAAACAAGAGCTAAATCACTTTTAGATCATTATCGTAAAGATAGAGCTTATCACGATTTGGATGGTTGGAAAACTTTTAGCGCTGATCAAATTGATTTGGTTAACAATGCAGAGGCTTTAATTCTAACAGGCGGACCTTCGCTTCAACCGGGTAGTCGTATTGAGTCTGGTATATATCCATTTATTAAAGCCTTAGAAAAAGTCAAGGTTCCTATCTACACTTTCGGAGTAGGCTATAAAGGATCTAAAGGGACTTGGGGAGAGAATTCTAATTATTCTTTTTCCGAACTTTCTATGCGTCTCCTTCAACGTGTTAATCAATCAGGAGGTAAGTCAAGTGTTCGCGATTATCACACCTTAGATGTACTTCAGAAAAAAGGCTTTAAAAACTTTGTAATGACGGGTTGTCCTGCATTATATCAACAAAATAAACCGTTAGAACTTAAAGAAAAACTAGAAATTCGAAAAATTGGATTTTCTCTTGGTGTTTCCTATAAACTGAACAGCTCCATGAAACAGCTGATGAGGTCTTTGATTACAAGAGTTTCTAAAGAGTTTGATCAAGCTGACTTAACGATTTATTTTCATCATCGTATTAATCCTGAGGATAGAGCACAGGCAGAAATGCTAGACTATGTTAAATCTTTAGGTATTTCGTTTAAAGATATTTCAGGAGGAGCAGAAAAATTAATGGAAGAATACTCAGATTGTGACTTGCATATAGGTTTTAGGGTTCATGCTCATATTTTCTGTTCAAGTATTGGAACTCCTTCTATATTGTTAAGTGAGGATGGTAGAGCTATAGCTTTAAAAGAAGTCTTAAACGGATTAGTTTTTAGAGCACATACAGTGTCTAGTGAAGGAATCCCAACTAAAGTATTGAATCGTCTTAAACTGATTGATCGATTTAAAGCGGAAGAGGGAATAGAAAACACACTAATTAATACTATTAAGTATGAATCCGATAATGGCTGTATTCGTTTTAATCAAGCGTTCCAAAGTATTTTAGCACATAGAAATAAAATGCAGGAATTTATTGAGCAGCTACCATAATATGAAAGAAAAAAGTGCGGCAAATAAGTTAAAAGAAATTGAATCTAAATACGCTGTTGAAAAAATTTGCTATGAAGGAATACCCTTGTGGCCAATTTTTAGAGTGTATCTTGGAGCGCAATTGATTTTTAATCAGGACCGACTTGTAAAACCGAATAAAGAGAATATTTTAAAGGGTATATCTTATTTTTTTAGGGGGTTTACTAGTCTTTTCCGTAGTTATAATTACATCTCTTTTACAACAAGTGGTCAAAGGAAAACTATTGAGGATAAATTCTATGAACGTACAGATTTTATTTCAGAAAAATTTGGAAAAGGATTAGTTGTTGAGACACCAACACCAGATCATAAGTCACAGAAAAAGTATAAAAAACCTGTTGCATCTCATATGTTTTTATACGGTGTAGAGTATTTTATAATGAAGTTTTCAAGGGGTAAATCAAAGTGTTTTCAAGGCCTGGAGATAGTTGACCAAATTGTTAAGGAATATAACCTTAAACTAGATGTACGGTTCTTAACTAAACGGTTTAAAGCACAATATAAAACAATAAGGTTCTTAAATTATTTTTGGAAGACAAAGTTTGTTTTGATGACAACTCCATATACACGGTATGGTTATGTTTATTATTTCAAAAGTAAAAATATTCCGGTTATTGAGTTTCAGCACGGAGTAATTAATAAAGCACACCATGCCTATAATGTTAGGAAGGAAATTAGCTCTCAATTTTATCCAGATTATTTATTGACTTTTGGAGAGAACGAAATAAAAGTATTCGATGATAGTAATTACATTGAGAAGGAAAAGTGCTTTCCGATAGGGTCTTTTTATATTGACTATATTCAGCAGAAGGATAAAAAAAATATTATTGTAGAAAAGTATCCGAGTTATAAGAAATATGTGGCAGTTGTTTTACAGGATATGTATGATGACGATTTGTTTAATACATTAAGTAAAGCTTTTTCTGATTTACATGAGACTTTGTTTATCTTGATACCAAGAAATAAAACTCCAGATTATTATAAAGATACATTTGAATTCTGTGAGAACATGGTGTTTTTTGACGAATTAAACACTTATGAAATAATTAAAATGTGTGATATTCATACAACAATTAATTCAACAACGGCGATTGAAGCTCCTTCTCTTGGGACTCCAAACCTACTAATAAACTGTAGAGGATTATCCAGAGAATATTATGGAGAAATATTAACTGATGAAAGCGTTACTAAAATTGCAGAATCCGCTGATGAATATATTGACTTCGTTAATAATTTTGATGAAATGACTAAAAGTCATGTTATTAATAGTAATAATACTATTTTTAAAACAGGTTTTACCAACAATTTGAATAAAACCCTAAGTATTATTTATGAAGTTAATACGAAGTAAGTTATTTTTTAATATTGGAATTTATGGTCTGACAAACGCCATAAATGCTGGTATTCCCTTCTTTTTGTTACCTATCCTTACACATTACTTATTGCCGAAAGATTTTGCGATTATTGCATTGTTTCAGGCCTTGACTAGTTTTTTAATGCCCTTTATAAGTTTAAACTTTACAAGTGCTGTTAGTGTTAATTATTTTCATCGCGAAACCATCAATTTTGGTGAATATATTTACAATGGATTGGTTTTACTTTTTATTTCTGGACTAACATTTACATTGTTTATTTTATTTTTTAGTTCAAGCATTTCTGCATTAGTGAACTTCCCAGAACCTTGGCTGATTTGGGTTGTGATTTACGTTTTTTTATTTAAAATCATAGATCTTATTTCTGTAATTTGGAGGGTTCAATCCAAAGCTCTCCCTTTTGGTATAATGAAGATATCGTTGACAATAGTAGAGCTTACTTTAGCAATTTTGTTAATTGTATCAATTGGAATGAATTGGGAGGGACGTTTGATATCAATGATTACTAGTGTTTTAGTATTTGCTTTAATATCTTCTTTCTTGCTCTGGAAGAAAAATTTGGTTATACCAAAGCTTAAAAAAGACTATATTAAAGATATCTTGAAATTTGGAATTCCTCTAATCCCACATACAATCGGTGCCACTTTAATTGTGTTTTCTGATCGTATTTTTATAGTGAAAATGGTTGGTGAAGATGCCTTAGGATTATATTCTGTAGGGTATCAAATAGGTATGGTTATTAGTTTAATCCAAAATTCTTTTAATCAAGCTTGGACCCCCTATTTTTACGGTAAACTAAAAGAAAACAAAGAAAAAGTAAAACTTAATATAGTGAAGTTTACTTATGGATATTTTGTTTTTATGATGTTACTCGTCTTATTAGTTTATTTGACTGAAGATTTAATTTTTAAATGGTTTATTGGGGAAAACTTCCATGATGCTAAAGAGTTTGTGGTTTGGATCGCTTTAGCATTTGCTATAAATGGAATGTATAAAATGGTAGTAAACTATTTCTTTTTTTTAAAGAAAACCATTCCCGTCTCAATCATCACGTTTTTAGCAGCTATACTCAATCTAATTTTAAATTATTTCCTAATTTTAGAGTATGGAGCTATAGGAGCCGCAAAAGCAGCTGTATTAGCATTTCTAGTCCAATTTATAGTCATGTGGGTGATTTCGGCGAGATATTATCCTATGCCTTGGTTGTTCTTCACTAATAAGAATAGATAATAAATATGTTTGCATTTTTATTAATACTGCCCACTTTTGCATTTGTACCCATATATTTTTTCATATTCCCTGCCATATACATAGTTGCAAAAAAGTCTCTACAGGGCGATTTTTCTTATTTACCACAAAGTTTTAATAAGATTAATGTTAATCTACTAATTATAATAGCTATTGTTTTAGCTTCAGCCATAAATAAGTGGTTTCATTGGGGAGATGAACTTACAATTCTTGAATTTATACCATATACAATTGCAACTTTGATCGCTTTTTTCTTAGCTAAACACTTAAATGAAAGGGACTTAAAAATAATCGTCTGGCTAATAGTTATAGAAGGGATTGTAGTCATATTCCAATACTTTTTAGGTGTGAATACTTTTTTTTCAGCTCTAGATCATTTTAATGATAAGATTTCTGAAAATCCTGACCTAATGTATAACCGAAGAGCTTTGGGATTAAGTCAAAACTCTAGTATTGCAGCTTATAAATTCTTTATAGGCTATTTGATTCTTGATTACTTTAAACTAAAAAGAAGTGTGTTTTTCCTTGCAAGAATTATTCTAATTGCTGGAATATTTTTCACATTTAATAGAACTGTATTTTTGGTGGCATTCATATATCTTCTTTTTTCAATGTTGAGGCTGTACAGTCCAATTATCAATAACTTACTTGAAAATAGAGTGCATAAAAAACATATTAAGTATTTATTACTAGCCATTATTTCAGTGCTTTTTTTGACTGTAGTTTCTGTAGTCTATTATGATCTTATAATAAATCAAGTTACTCGTGGAAATGGAATAGATTTATCAGGTAGGGGGAAGATATGGCAAGACTTTAGGTCGTTTATTTCTGAAAATATATTGTTTGGAAATGGAAGTGAGAAGTATTACGTTCCTCATCGAGGAAAATTAGCTCATGCACATAATTCATTTTTACAAGTTTGGGCGGTACATGGTGTATTTATTCTCGGTTTATATTTGCTCCTTATCCTTCGGAATATTAATAAAAGAAATTTGATTTTTGTAATTCTTATAGTTGTATATTCATTATTTCAGTATGGAATCTTCTGGGGAATTTCATTACTAGATATCGTGTTCTTTTACTTTTTGTTTTTCGGTTCTTCAAATATTCAGAAGAATAAGAATGAATTAGTTGTAGACAGTTCCTATAACTAGGATGAGTTTGTCAATAGGTCCATTTTACCAAGATTATTAATATCTAACAATTTCTTTAGTTACCGAAGATTACTTTTATATTTGTGTATAAATATTTTATTAACACGACATGGATAACGATAATAAAGACACTATAGATCTAATACCATATTATAAATTAATTAGACGAACTATTAGTGGAGTTAGCAATTGGTTCAAGAAAAATATAGTATTGATATCGATTGTCTTTATTGCTTTTATGGGGTTTAAAATATATAATCACGTTTTTGGTGTAAAGAAATTCATGTATACTGGGATAATCGACAGGGAATACATCTCAATTGATGATTTATCGAGCGTTTTGAAGTCTACTTCCAGAAAAATAAAAGTTCCAAATGAAAAGGGTACTGATAATGTTGTGTTAAATTCAGAAAATCTTCTCGATCGATTACTCAAACTTGAATACAATTTAGTATTAAACTTAAAAGATGAAGTAGTAAACAACTCTTCTAAGAAAATAGATAGCATTCAAATAGATTACGACGTACCTATGGAGGTGTCTCTTTTCTCTTTCACTTTAATTGATTCGATAGGTGAGCAATTCGTAGGATACTTAAATGAACATCCTTATATTCTAAAATTAAGAGAGGAGCATTTATTACAATGGGAAGTAGAAAGAAATGAATTAATAGATAAGATTAATTTCATTGATACTATTATTGTAAAATCCCAAACTGGAAACGAAATAAAAAATATTAGTCGTGATTATTTCAATTTTGACCAGAGTACTGAGTTATTTGAATTAGTGAGGTATAAAAACGAGCTAATTGATGAGTTAACACTGTTAGAATTTAATTTAGGAAAAGCTAAAAAAGCGGGTGTTTTTATAGTTGACGGTTTTAAAAGTGCTGAACAAGTTGAAAGAACTGATTTTACTTCGATCGTTTTCTATCTTAAGTTTTTGGTTTATTCCTGTCTGATTGTTCTGATCACCTCTCAATTTTTGAATTTGTTACTAAAGCGATAATGGAAACCATCGTATCAGTAGTTATTCCTTGTAAAAATGAGATTCTTTATATAGAAGAATGTATTCGAGCAATTTTTAAAAGCGAGCTTTCAGAGGGTACCACACTAAATGTTTTCGTAGCGGATGGGATGAGTGAAGATGGCACTCGAGATAAAGTAAAAGAATTAATTACAGAATTTCCAAACCTAAATTTATTAGATAATGAAATGGAGATTACTCCTCATGGATTTAATATAGGAGTAAAAGCAGCAGATTTTGACTACTTGCAAAGGGTGGATGCAAGACATATTATTAGTACCAATTATATACAAACCTGTATTGAATATATCGAGAACGACAAAAGTATTTGGTGTGCAGGTGGTCGATTAGAAAATAGTTATGTAAATAATACTGCGAAGATCATAGCAGAAGCCATGTCCACATCTTTTGGAATGGGTATCGGTAATTTTAGAACGCTACAAAAAACGGGTTTTACAGATACTGTAACCAGCCCTATGTATCCTAAGTTTGTCTTCGAGAAAATTGGTTATTTCGATGAACGACTGATAAGAAACCAAGACGATGATTTTAACTATAGAGTTCAAAAAGCTGGAGGAAAAATACTTTTCATCCATGAAATATTTTTGAAATACTATGTTAGAGCGAGTTTGAAAAATTTAAGAAGACAATTTTATCAGTATGGTTATTGGAAAGTGTTTGTAAATAAAAAGCATAAATCAATTACAACGCTAAGGCAGCTTGCACCGATGTTTTTCGTATTGTTTTTATTTCTAACGCCGGTGACTCTCTTGATACCTAAATTATTCCTTTATGTATTTATGCCTATATTGATGTTGTATATACTCCTTGTGTTTATATTTGGATCGAGACTACTGAAAAAATCTAAAAATGTATTAACATCTTTATTCGTTTATCCAACCATGCATATAACTTATGGTCTTGGCTATTTATCAGGAATAATCGATTTCATTCTTTTAAATAAAACCCCTTCAGATAAACAGAAAAGATTATCGAGGTGAACTGATATCACCTACCTACGTGAAACAAAGCGTCTCCCTTATTCACTAGAGGCATTTCATTTACATTAAATACATAACAATCCATAGGAGCTTTTACAGAGCGTTCAAACTTACCGTAGGGATCAGAGATTATACCTAAAATTGTTCCTTTCGTTACGAAAACACCATTTTTAACCCGTAGATTAAATATCCCTGAGTTGGAAGCGCGGATCCATTTGGAACTTTTAATAACCACTGATGGAGATTCGGGAGAAGCTATATCAAAATGACGCATACCTAATTGCTGCATCACCCTTTTCGTACCATCAATACCTCGATTTACAATAAAGTCATCAATCCGATTGGCTTTACCACCCTCGAAGAGAATATATTTTTTTCCAATTTTTGTGACAGCATTACGTATTGACTTAGATAGAAGTCCTGAGTCTATCGTAAATGGCGCAGCGAATACATCACAGAGTTCCTTAGCCTTTTTGTCTTTAAAATCAGCTCTCGTTTGAGGATAATTATTACGTTGAGAAGCACCCGTATGAAAATCAATAATCACATCTGCAAGTGGTGCAATTTCTTTCATAAACAAATAAGCGAATTGACTAGCCAAAGAACCATTTTTGGTTCCGGGAAAAGATCGATTTAAATCTCTTCCATCTGGAAATTCCCTTGATAGATTTAAGAATCCAAAAATATTGAATACCGGAATACAAATCACTGTGCCGTAAGAAGGCTTATTCCATCCTTTTTTAATCATTTGACGGACGATTTCAATCCCATTTATTTCATCACCGTGTAATCCAGCTAATAAAAGTATTGTTGGTCCTTTTTTTCGTGCATGTTGCACAATAACTGGTATTTGAATTGGCGTATTTGTATGTAATTTTGCGACTTCAAGTGTGAGTCGAGCTCCTTTTCCTGGTTGTATTTCAGAGCCAAGGAGTCCAAATGGAAGGCGTTTTTTCATTTACTTAGTACTTCGTTCTAAATAATCAATTATTTCACCTGCAATGTCAATATGGGTGGCACGTTCTATGCCTTCAATACCTGGTGAAGAGTTTACTTCTAATACCAAAGGTCCTCGACTAGATTGAAGCATGTCAACTCCTGCAACTCCAAGGTTCAATGCTTTAGCAGATCGAACTGCGGCTTTTTCTTCTGCGTCAGACAATTCTATAATTTGAGAAGAGCCTCCTCGGTGTAAATTTGATCTAAATTCTCCTGTTTTTCCTTGACGTTTCATTGCGCCAACAACTTTACCGTCAACAACAAAAGCTCTCAAATCAGCGCCGGCAGATTCCTTTATGAACTCCTGAACTATTACCCTTGCTTTTAATCCATTGAAAGCTTCTAATACAGATGTTGCTGCTTTTTTCGAGTCAGCTAAAACAACTCCTAATCCTTGAGTTCCTTCCAGTAATTTAATTACTACTGGAACGCCTCCTACAGAGTCAATAACGCTTTCTACGTTCTTTGAATAATTGGTAAAAACCGTTTTTGGTAAGCCAATTCCAGATTTAGTTAATAATTGAAGTGATCTCAATTTATCTCTAGAATCTGTTAATCCTCTAGACTTAACACAGGTAAAAACGCCCATCATTTCAAATTGACGAACTACAGCAGTTCCGTAGAATGTTACCGAAGCACCAATTCTAGGTATGATAGCGTCATAGCCTTCCAGATAATGGTCGTTATAATAGAGTCGTGGACGTTCTTCCTCAATAAGTATGTTACACTTTAAATGATCAATTACATCTACTTGATGACCTTGTTTTAGTGAAGCTTCCACTAGTCTTCGTGTAGAATATAAATTTGCGTCCCGACTTAATATTCCAATTTTCATCTATTTTTCGCTGTTTTTTAATTTGGCTGATTGATTTGATAAAGAAGTATCAATCAAAAACTTGTTGTTTAGCAATTTTCTGCCCAAAAGTACAGGATATCTCATCAAATTCCTCCTTGAAAGGGTAAATTCTGTGTTATATTTTTTACCAAACAGTAAGATATCTCCTTTTATTATGTAACGCTCCTGCATTTCACCGCTAGAACTCCGTACTCTTTTTTGCTGATAAGTGGGGAAAATAATTTCTTCCCTATTAAACCCTTTTTCCTTTTTATCTAAAAAGACAACTAATAGGCCTTTATCGGTTTCTTTAATTTTGGAGCAATGTATCGTACTCGTATAAGCTCCAGAGTCGATTTTAACACGTACGTCTTTTAATCCGAACTTAGGAAAATCAGCAATATCATCTTTACCTATAACTGGACGTTGTTTTTTCATTAAAGCCATTTTTTACGTTTAAAGAATATGACCATAATTACTGCAATAACAAACATCACTAACATTGCAACACCATATCCAAATCGATATTCAAGTTCTGGCATATGTTGAAAGTTCATACCATAAACTCCGGCAATAAATGTCAAGGGAATAAATATTGTAGAAACTATGGTGAGTAACTTCATTATTCCATTCATTTTGTTGGAAATGCTGTTCATATATAAGTCTAATAATCCACTGGCTGAATCCCTAAAGACCTCAACTGTTTCAATTACTTGAATAGTATGGTCATATAAATCCCTCACAAACAATCGTGTCTCAGGGTTTATGAAATCTGCTTCTTGTTTTTCTAAACGACTAACTACTTCTCTTAAGGGGTAAACATTTCTTCTTAATTGCAATGCTTCTCTTCTTAAATGATGTAATCGCTTGAGCACATCATCTGTTGGTCGGTCTAATAATTCAATTTCTAAATCTTCTATTTTATCGCCAAAGTTTTCGAGAATAATAAAATAATGATCCACAACTGAGTCAATTAAAGCATAGTGCAAATAATCTGCTCCACGTGTTCTTATCTGTCCCTTACCTTCATTTAATCTTCTCCGAACAAAATTGAAAACATCTCCAGGTTTCTCTTGAAATGTAACTAGACATTTTTGAGTTAAAACTAAAGTGATTTGTTCATCTTCAATTTCATTCTCTACTAGCATAAACATGCGTAATACAACGTGGAGATAATTTGAATAATCATCCAATTTTGGTCGTTGACCTACACTTAAAATATCCTCTCCAGTAAGTCGATGTAGATTAAAGTGAAGCATGACCTTCTCAATGGTTTCCACATCATGTATACCTTCAATATTAATCCAAGAAACCTTATCGGAGGAATCGACAAAATCTATTGCTTTAGAAATATCTGAAAAAGATTTTTCTTCAATGGATTTCTCATCATACTTCATGACTTCGATATTGACTTGCTCCATTTTTTGCTCCCCAGTAAAGAGCAAAGAACCTGGAGCCATTCCAAGCTTTGATTTTTTAGTATGATGCTTTCTTTTTCCCATCCGTTTTTTTCGATGCACCTAATATAGTAGAAAATGTCGGAATTGCAAGTGTATAGAGAAATTGATAAGTTATTACAAATAAATTTTCTCGGAAACACTATCTTTGTGAAAACAACATTTCAATGATTCCATTTTCTCCCCCACGCATTACAGATGAAACTATTGCAGAAGTCACTGAAGTACTCAAGAGTGGTTGGATAACCACTGGTCCAAGAACGAAACAGTTTGAAAAGGATATTACTGCTTATTGTGGTAATAAATCTACTGTTTGTGTAAATTCTTGGACGATGGGGATGCAAGTTTTACTTGATTGGTGGGGAATAGGAAAAGGCGATGAGGTGATTTTGCCTGCTTATACCTATTGCGCTTCTGGGAATGTGGTCTTACATTCAGGAGCAAAACTTGTACTTGTTGATATCGGGAAAGACGATTTCAATATAAATCTAAGGGCTGTTGAAGACGCTATTAATCCGAGAACAAAAGCTATTATTCCGGTAGATATTGGAGGTTTTCCTTGTGATTATGGTGAACTGTTTGAATTAATAAATAAAAAGTCATCAGATTTTCAACCAAACAATGAGTTTCAGGAAAAGTTAGGTCGAATTGCAATATTCGAAGATGCGGCACATTCTTTTGGTGGAAAATATAAAGGAAAGAGAATTGGGAGTTTAGCGGATGTTACTGTTTTTTCTTTTCACGCCGTAAAGAATTTGACAACCGCCGAAGGTGGAGCTTTATGTTTCAACTTTCCAGAACCATTTGATAATGATCAGATTTACAAAGAGTTTTGTGTGAAGATATTACATGGTCAGTCAAAAGATGCATTTGCAAAAACTCAGAAAGGTGCTTGGCGCTATGATGTAGAAGAGCCTGGGTTCAAATGTAATATGACCGATCTACAGGCCGCTATTGGACTTGTGGAGTTAAGGAAGTACGAAGAAAACTTATCACGGAGAAAAGAAATATTCCATAAATATCTTGACGCTTTTATAAATGAAGATTGGGCTGTCAATCCTATATTTGAAACGGATGATAAAGTCTCATCTTACCATTTATACCAATTGAGAATTAAAAATGCAACTGAAAAACAGCGAGATTTAATTATTCAGGAAATTGCAGAGCAAGAAGTTTCTGTTAATGTACATTTCCAGCCGTTACCTTTACTTACTGCATATTCCAAAAGAGGTTTTTTTATGGCGGATTTCCCTGAATCATGGAGAAAGTACGAAAATGAAATTTCCCTGCCTGTTTATTATAACTTGACAGACGACCAAGTAGAAACCGTGATCTTAACAGTGAAGAATGCTGTTTCAAAAGTTCTTGGTTAGACTATGAAACGACTATTTGACATATTTTTTTCGAGTATTGTACTACTGCTATTCCTTCCTTTTGGAGTTATAATAGGTTTGATTATTTTACTTACGAGTAGAGGAGGAGTATTTTATATTCAGGAACGTATAGGGAAAAATGGAAAACCATTTGGACTGTATAAATTTCGTACAATGCGAAAAAACTCTGATAAGGCTGGGAAATTAACTGTTGGAATGCGTGATCCAAGAATTACTGGAATTGGTTATTTTATTAGAAAATTTAAACTCGATGAATTCCCTCAATTTATTAATGTTTTAATGGGTCAAATGAGCGTAGTTGGTCCACGGCCGGAGGTAAAAGAATACACTGATTTATATACTCCATATCAACGGGATGTTTTAAGTGTGAAACCTGGTATTACTGATTATGCTTCACTTCAATATTATGACGAAAACAGATTGTTAGGCGAGAGCAAAAACCCGAGAGAAACTTATATTAATGAAATTATGCCCGCTAAAATTGAACTCAACAGAAAGTATATCGAAAACCCTACTTTAGGACAAGATTTTAAGATTGTTTGGCTAACTTTTTTAAAAGTTATCGGTAGAAATTAAAATTATCTTGTAAAAAAAATGGTGAGGGGATTAGTCCCTCACCATAAGAATTTAATAATTTAATTGTTCATTATTTCTGAACAATAATCTTTTTGATCAATCTTCCTTTTGTAGATTCAACTTCTAGGAAATATATGCCATTTTCAAGATTGGATATGTCCAAATCTGAGACAATCGATTCAATTTTGGATTTAAATACCTTTGCTCCTTTGCTATCTTTTATATAGACGTCAGCTTCAAGATAACTTTCATTAACTTCTAAAACGATGTTGATAGAAGCAGGGTTTGGATAAACCTTTAAAGCATTTTTTGTGTAATCTGTAATTGAAACGTCATCAATTGTCACACATTGTGAAGTATCAGTACATCCTTCACTATCTGTAATAATTACTGCATAATCTCCATTCTGAGTGGCAGTAAAACTCTGATTTGTTTCACCTGATATGGCATCATAATTAGGACAATTCACCCATTGATAAGTTCCACCTGCGAGATCAGCTGATATTGTTAGGTCAGTTACAGTTGTTGAAACGTCAACTGGAGCTGGCTCTGAAATATTCGCGGTACTAACTTGACTTTCGCATCCATTGAAGTCAACAACAATGATGTCGTAGGTTGTAGGTGTTAAATCAACAAAGACACTATCTGATTGCTGAGTACTCCCATTATCAATACTATAATCATAGGGAGAAATACCACCGGTTGCGTTTATTTCAATTCCACCATCATTCAATCCAAAACAACTAATATCTGAAACAGTAAATGTAAATTCGACCTCTGTCGGTTCAGGAACTACTGCTTGAATTGTTTCAACACAACCAGAACTACTTTCAACGATTATATCATATGTGTCGGCACACAAATTAGTAAATACTTCGCCAGGTTGAAAATTATTGCCACCATCAATAGAGTAAGAACTCGTATTTGTACCATGAATTTCTATTCCTCCATCGCAATCGCCAAAGCATGATGCAGCATCAATTGTTAAACTATCAATTGAAAGTACATCAGAACCGTCGATGGTTACATTTGCGACACAAGAGTCAATATTTCCATAATTATCTTCTACGTATAGTGTAACAAAATTATTTCCAGCATCTAAACAAGAAAATACACTTTTTGAAAGTGACATAGATTGAATTCCACAATTGTCAACACTTCCATCATCTATATCTGCAGGTGTGAGAGTAAGATCACCGTTAGAATCTAAGTTAAATGTTGGACTCCCTACACAATTTAAAGTGGGTGCGAGTGTATCCAACACTATTATGTTAGCGGTACAGGTATTCATGTTGTTAAACTCATCGGTAACGGTTAACGTCACATCTGTACCATAAGTCGAAGCCTTTGTATATGTGCCAATTGGAACTGGCGTTACCGCAGAAGAGTTAGTGTTCTCTCCATCCAAAGCATCGATGCCACTATATGTCCAGTCTCCTAAAGCGAATGTATTTCCGTCAGGACCAGTGCTGTTGTTTCTATAGGCCCAGCCGTCCATATACTCCCAGGGTTCACCTGAGCCATCTGTATTGATATCACCGAAAATGTCTATTACCGAGCCATTTTTAAACAATTCTATTGCATCATCCCCATTTATATTAACAGTGTTTGTAGTATAGTCTGGTGTAAAGCCAAAGAAGTTCTCAAACTCTACTGATTCAGAAGCAATATAAATATAAGTGCCAGCATCAACTGTTACAGGAGGAAAAGTGAACTCCTCTCCGTCTGTACCACCACCGTTATTCGCTGATCCTATTCCATATTCACTTAAGTCAGCGATATAGTTGTATGCATAAACTTCAATTCCTTTTGGAAGTCCACCTGTTAAATCACCATCATAGACAGCAGTTAATACCAATCCATCTGGAATTGGTCCAGCGGGTATATCTGCACAGGTAAAAGTGTTTTGACTTGCAGAGAATGTAAGATTACCACCACAATTTGAAACTGAAGCTTCATTAAAGTCTTCATCCAGTAGAGTAACATCACCTGTCGCTCCTAAGTATACCTCTTGAGAATTACAAACTGCAGTTGGCGGAGTAGCACAAGTATATTCTACTTCAAGCACTGGATCCGTTCCTTGATCTTTACTACCAAATCTTCTGGCAGTTCCATTAGTTGTTTCATTACCAATCAAAATCCATCCAAAATTATTTGAAGGGTTATCTAACCAAGCTTGTACATTAGAGATCATATTTGCTGATGACCAAGTCTTAACTCCATTCGTTGCATCAATTGTTGACTGAGCAACAGAAGCAAGGAAATCACCTCCAGGCGTTGTCCATGTTGAAGTACCAAACATAGCGTCAGTCCACGTTGCATCTGGTGCAACTGCAGGTGCTCCAGCACCCGTTCCACTAGACGTACCCTCGCCCCAATCAATGGTCAAAGGATGTAAATTATAGTTGTCATTTGCCGCGCCAGGACCAGAGTTTTCTTGTTGCAGGTTGAGCGTAACGTTTGTTATAGTTGCTCCAGCTGGTACATTTGCAGCAATATCAAAATTTAGTAATGCTCTTCTTAAATCTCCACTATTCGTTTGTCCAGCATAAAGATTACCCTCTCCATTTGATATAGTTCCACTTTGAGAAAAAATTGAATTGTCCTTTGTTGGTGAAATGTTAATGGTTATTTGGGTCTTAACTGAAACTGCAATTAGAAGAAAAGTACTTAGTAGTAATAAATGTTTCATCTCTATTTTGTTTTTAGTTTTTAATTGACTCAAAATTAAGCTTTTTGAGTTGCTTCCTAAAGTATACAAAATATATTATCGAAAAACAAGGGCAATTATTTGGTCTCTTTCTCAAACCATTGCCATAATTTATCATTGGGAACGGGTGCTGTGATCGAAATAGTTGCTTGACTTACTGGGTGAGAAAACTCAATTTTTCGTGCATGCAAAGAAATACTACCGTCACCATTAGAACGTTTAGCACCGTATTTTAAATCACCTTTAATAACAGTACCTAAATGTGCAAGCTGCGTTCTGATCTGATGGTGGCGTCCAGTTCTTGGATTGACTTCTAATAAATAATATCTATCACTTGAAGCAATCAGTTTAAAGTCGAGTTCAGCATGTTTTGCCCCCGAAGTATCTTTGTTAACAACATAACTCTTGTTTTGCTTGTCATTTTTTTTTAAGTAATCAGACAATGAACCAGAATCTGTAGAAGGTTTGTCTTCAACAATCGCCCAGTACGTTTTTTGAACTTGCTTTTTTTGAAACATTGCATTCATTCTTGATAGTCCTTTACTTGTTTTAGCTAGTAAAACAACACCACTCGTTGGACGATCTAATCTATGAATAACACCGCAAAAAACATTTCCAGGTTTATCGTATTTAACTTTGAGCCATGCTTTGACTTTGTCAGGCAATGTTTCGTCCCCAGTCTTATCACCTTGTGTAATATCCCCTGCTTTTTTGTTGACACCAATTAAATGGTTATCTTCATACAAGACTTGAATTGCCATGACTTAAAAGTTAATATTGTTCTTGATCGTTCGGGAAGTCTCCAGAACGAACATCTTCAATATAGCGTTGGAAAGAACCGAGCATTTCCTCAAATAAGTTATGATACTTTCTTAAAAAGCGAGGTTTAAACTCATTGTTAATTCCTAACATATCATGAACAACAAGAACTTGTCCGTCGACACCACCGCCAGCACCAATTCCAATAATTGGTATACTAACCTCCTTAGCAACCTTTGTTGCTAAATCAGCAGGAATCTTTTCAAGTACAATGGCAAAGCAACCTGCTTCTTCCAATGCTTTTGCATCTTCTATCAAACGATCAGCCTCTTCTTGTTCTTTTGCTCTTACAACGTAAGTTCCAAATTTATATATTGATTGTGGAGTTAACCCTAAATGTCCCATGACTGGAATTCCAGCAGTCAAAATACGCGATATAGACTCTAGAATTTCTTGTCCGCCCTCCATTTTTACAGCGTGTCCGCCAGACTCTTTCATAATACGAATCGCATTGGAAAGTGCTTCTTTCGAATTACCTTGATACGAACCAAAAGGCATATCTACCACTACAAGAGCCCTTTCAACAGCTCTAACAACTGATGAGGCATGATAAATCATTTGATCCAAAGTAATCGGGAGTGTTGTCTCATGACCAGCCATTACATTTGATGCAGAGTCTCCCACAAGAATAACATCTATTCCTGCTGTGTCGATAATTCTCGCCATGGAATAGTCATATCCAGTAAGCATAGAGATTTTCTCTCCATTTTCTTTCATTTCATAAAGTACGTGCGTAGTGACACGCTTAACATTATTATGTACTGACATAAATAAATATTTTGAACAAAGTTAAAATAACAAATTGAAGTAGTTTACTTAGGCGAATGAGTATTACTAAAAAAGTTTAATTTATTCATTTAAAACTCTAATTCATAAACTTCTTGATTCTTATTTCCACAAGCATCTACTGCTCTGATTAAGAGCTTGTGACTACCATTTAATTCTGCAGGTGGCTTAAAATAAAAAGATTGTCTCTTCGGTTCCCAATTTAAGAGGTACCACTTCCCATCAATATAAACATCATAATCGACGAGTCCAGATTCTAAATCTTCTAGATTCCATATAAGTGTTTTACCTTTTACGTTTGCTTTGTTTATGAAATTTTTGCGTGTTATAATCGGAGGAATCGTATCAATAGCCACTCTATATCGTCCGAAATCTCTTACCCATTTTGTAATCCATCCATCACTGACAATTCCATTTTCTGCGTAGACTCGATTATTGCTATTTATTCTTTCGATATAATATTTTTCATCGGAATATTTCTGTTTTTTAATAGGTAACATTAATTTGTAATTTTCTTGTAATGGTATATTATCGTTTCCAAAAATAAAGTCATTCGTTTGTTGAATTAGAAGTGGGGTAGGTTCGTAAAGAAGGCCTGGAGGAAAAAGCACGTAATGTTCATCATTAAAATCCATATAGGCACTGTCCGGAAATAAAAATTTTTGATTTTGATACAGACTTCCTAAATCGGCTTGTTCTCCATCTAAAATTTCTAATTCAAAAGATATTGACGCTTTATTCCCATTTACATCCTGACAGATGTATTTCATTTGGTGTATACTATTTGGAGATACATTTAATATTCCATTGTTTTTCGTTGTTCGATAAATTGGAAGTGGATTATGGATCGTTTTAAAAGCTTTTTGATAGTGCTTTCTTCTATTGTGGTATTCTTCATAGTCCTTATGTGTATTTATTTGGCGGTTTGAAGAAAAGTGTATTTCAGTCATGTTTTGAGTAAATACAGTGTCACCATCCATTAGAAGTGCTGCCTTAAATATTCCGCAAATATTATTCGCAGCATCTAATTGGTCAGTAGCATCAAAGGCAAAGCCAATCCCTCCATTTTTTGATGTGTAATTAGCTGGAATCCGAATTTTATTATTCGACACACTAAAATTTCCATCAGATCCAAAAACATTATGACGTTCCGACTTTCCTGGAATTCTGTAGCCTTCGCTTGTTAACCCATATACCTTTACTCCTCGGATTGTTGGCTTTCTAGTATCTTTTATATTGAAATTGAAGAGAAGTGGATTTAAGGCATGTTCTGATTCTGTTTCTCTAATTTCAAAATGAAGATGTGGAGCTGTACTTCCCCCAGTATTACCCGATTTTGCAATGACTTGTCCTTTCTTCACTTTCAGACTATCCTTGGAAGGAGAATAGTCGATTTCAAAATCTTGATTTTTTTCTTGTACTCTTCTAACCAACTCACCTATTTCGCCTTCAAAAGATTCACAGTGAGCATACACCGATGTTAAACCATTATAATGATCAATATACACAGCATATCCATAGCCCCAAGGTGAAACTTTGACTCTGGATACATACCCATCTGCAATACTGTAGATGTTATACCCCGTTTGTCGGTTTGTTTTGAAATCAATTCCTGTGTGAAAATGATTACTTCTTAATTCTCCAAAGTTTGCGGCAAGTACCATTGGAATATCAATAGGCGGATGGAATTTAATTTTGGAATAATCTATTTTCTGAGAGTAAACTTCAGATGTTAGAGAAAGGACAAGAGCCGAAAATAATAATTGCTTTATAAACATTTTGCAAATTTAGAAATATGAAATTAGTAGGATTATTGGATTAGTTCAATAGTTTGCTCTTGACCGTTGAACAATATAGTGTCACCTACTTTTTTTGAATGCAGCAATTTACCTAAAGGAGATGCAGTAGAAATAGCGAAAACTACTTGGTCTCCAATTTCTACTTTACCTAAGCTTACTCCAATAAAAAATAAGCCTGAAGTGGTTTTTATAAAAGAACCAGGGATAACTGTATTTGAAGTCTCTTCCAATGGAAGTCTGTTCAGTTCATTTTTCAATGCTTTGATTTGTGCTAATCTTTTTTCCGCTTGATCCATTTCTTGTTGCATCATAGCACGACCCGTTTCATATTTATCACCAGCACTACTTTTTGTGTCATTGTCTCTAGACTCTTTAGCATCAATATAAGATTGATAGATAGCATCATAGTTATCCGTCAAATCCTTATTCATTTTCTCAATTACTTTTTTCTTGAGCTTATCCATACCCTTATTTTATGAAATTTTTGTTCCATTTGCAACTTCAGCATCTGGAGATATCACTATAACACCATCTTTTTCAAGTGCACCCAAAATTAAACATTCACTCTTGATATTAGCGATTTGTTTAGATGGAAAATTAACAACCGCTATTACTTGCTTGTCCAAAATAGTTTCTGGCGTATATTTTTCTGAAATTTGAGCAGAAGTTTTCAAAGTGCCTATTTTCTCTCCAAAGTCAACCCATAATTTAAGTGCTGGTTTTATTGCTTCTTCAAAAAATTCTGCATTCACGACAGTTCCGACTCGCATGTCAACGCGTTGAAATTCCTCTGGTTTTAAATCTTTATTCAACATTATCATTCGTTTTTATAAAAGTAGTGAATTTAGATTTTTAATATGGAGTGATTGTGAACAGTAGAGTAAAAAACGAGATAAAAAAAATATGTAGATTTGTAGTATGGAGTTAAAAGTGAAAGATATTTCGGGATACTTAGAGCATCTTGCTTCTTTGTCGAGCCAAGAGTCTTATGACAACTGTGGTTTGATTACAGGTTCGCACGACCAGAAAGTAACTGGTGTTTTATTTTCTTTGGATTGCACAGAAGCCATTGTAGAAGAGGCGATTTCAAAGGGAGCGAATATGATAGTTTCTCATCATCCGATTGTCTTTAAAGGATTGAAAAAAATCAATGGAAAGAACTATGTGGAACGCACTATTATTAAAGCGATAAAAAATGATATTGCCATTTATGCAATTCATACAAACTTAGATAATTATCGTTTTGGTGTTAATCATGAGATAGCTTCACGTATCGGTTTGATTAATACAAAAATCTTAGATCCGAAAAGGGATGTATTGAAAAAGCTAATTGTCTTTTGTCCAACAGAGAATGTTTCTAGTATTTCAAAATCACTTTTTGAAGCAGGAGCTGGTCATATTGGCGATTATGCTGAATGTAGTTTTCAATCAGAAGGAAAAGGTGGATTTTTGCCAGAAGAAAATGCAAATCCGACTTTAGGAAAGGTTGGAAGTAGGGAAGAGGTGAATGAAACAAAGTTGGAAGTGATTATTTCAAGTCATATACAAGGTAAGATTTTAAATGCAATGCGTGCTGCTCATCCTTACGAGGAAGTGGCTTATGATTTGATTCCATTATCTAATAAAAACCACTTTGAAGGTGCAGGAATGATTGGGGAACTCGAAAAACCAATTAAGACTGATCAATTTCTTTCTCATTTAAAATCAACTTTTAATTGTGGTGTTATACGACATACAGAAAAGCATTTTAAAGAGATTGAAAAGGTCGCTTTTTGCGGTGGAGCAGGCAGTTTCTTGTTAGGAAATGCAAAAGCACAAGGTGCTGATATTTTTATAACTGGAGACTTTAAGTATCATGAATTTTTCGATGCTGAAGACAAAATAATCATAGCGGATATTGGTCATTATGAAAGTGAGCAATTCACTCCAAACTTAATTCATGATGCTATGAAGAAAAAATTTATTAACTTTGCCCTTCATTTAAGTGAGGTGAATACAAATCCTATTAATTATTTTTAGCGTTTATGGCAACAAAATCAAAGGCTAAATCAGCTTCAACAGTAGCAGAAAGACTAGATGCGCTTTCTAACTTACAACGAATTGATTCAGAAATCGACCGTTTATTGACGGTGCGTGGTGAACTTCCATTAGAGGTAGAAGACCTAGAGGATGAAATTAGTGGTTTACAGACCCGAATCAATAAGTTGACTGATGAGTTGAACGAGATAGAAACGGAAATTAGTGACCGTAAAAATGCTCAAAAAGATGCTCAAGCGGCGATTCTTGGTTATAAAGAGAAACAAAACAATGTTCGTAATAACAGAGAATTCGAATCATTGAGTAAAGAAATTGAATATCAAGAATTAGAGATTCAATTGCACGAGAAAAAATCGAAAGAAGCGAAATACAGAGCTGAGCAGAAAAAAGAAGTTTTAGACGAAGCAATTGCAAAGGTTGATAAGCGTAAGGAAGATCTTGTAGCTAAAAAATCTGAGTTGGATGCAATCGTTGCTGAAACTGAAAAAGATGAAGAGAAGCTAAGAAAGCAATCAGAGAAAGCAAAAAAGAAAATCGACGATCACCTGCAAACTGCATACGATCGTTTAAGAGAGAATGCAAAGAATGGATTAGCGGTTGTTCCTGTAGATAGAAACTCTTGTGGTGGATGTTTTAATAGAATCCCACCTCAACGACAATTAGATATTGTACAAAAGAAGAAAATTATCGTTTGCGAACACTGTGGACGAATCTTAGTTCCTTCTGAGAACTTTGAAGATTAAGATATTCTAATATTAGATATAAAAAATCCCGTTTGAGAAAGCGGGATTTTTTTTGTGATTTTCAAATTACTACTTGAAGGTCTATTATACGAACTATAGACCTTCAAGTAGTTATTGAAAAAAATAAAATTATTGTTTTTCAAACATTGACATGTCGCCAGTTTTCATCTGATGGTACCCTTTCGTAAGATAGGCTAGCAAAATACGCATCGTGTCAAAAGCATTTTCAGTCTCTGCTCCAATTTCTTTTTGCTGTAGACGCATCAAGAATTTCATGTAAAGCGCTCTAAAGCAAACTTCCACCAAATGCATATCTTTTAAATCACTTTTTTGACGAAAAGCCTCAATGTTGTCTTCAGCAGCTTCAAGCAAATCTTTATATTTTTTATCCTCTACAACATTCAATAGTGTGTTGTGTAAATAGATCATTTCAGTCATCACTTCACCTAAGCGGTGGATGTGTCCAGAACGTTCTAATCCTCGTGATTTCATTTCACGAATAATTTCTTCATACCATTTGACAGCTTCTTCCTCAAAGGATTCACTCTTGACTTGAGGTTTAACAATTTTTTCTCGAATTGTATCTATGTTAAATTGATATGCACGAATCAAATCTTCCAACTGATACATGTATATAACGTATTCAGCAATGTTTGAACGCTCTTTTTCTTGTGCTATGTACATATCTAATTCCCTTCTAATCTATTTTATTTACCTAATCCTTTGTTTAGCTCCTCTTCGTCCATAGATTCAACATCTTCTTCGAATCCACTTCTTAACTCTTCTTCACGCTTATTTAAAAACTTAATAAAATCAGCTGTTACATCGAAAGCATCAGATATGTATGTGATCTGCCCACCTTTTTGATAGAAATACAATAAGTCAATTCCTTTTTTCTCAGAAAATTCACGTCCCGCTTCAGAGATTTTATTCATTAAAGCAGTTTGGTATTGAAGAGATTCTTGTTGTAGTTCCCCACCTCTTTGTTGCTCAAATTGCTGAATGGCTTGTTGTTTTTGCATTGCAGCTTTTTGGATATCATCTAATTCATAGCCTGTGATCTCACCAGCATCCATTCTTTTTTGAATATCTGCCTCGTATTGTCTATAGCTTCTGATTTTCAATTCTAAATCCTTTTGAAACGCAATTTCTTTTGCTTTTAACATGGAGTCAATTTCTCTGTAGAAGTTGAATTGAGTAGCAATACTATCTTGAAGATAATAGGCAATTGCAATTCCAGTTGAATCATTTCCCATTTGTCTTTTTGCAACTGGTGTTGTTTCATCTGTGTCATCTTCCGTTGAATTATTTTTATCTCCACAAGAAGTGATAAGAAGAATTGGTAGTATACCTATAACTAAAAATGTAATTAACTTTTTCATGTTTAATTTATTAATTGTTTTGTGTAATATTTTTGTTTTTAAAAGATTGCTCCCAATCTTCTCGCATTGAAATGAATCTTTTGACACATCCTGCCAGAAAATCTTCATTTACCATATTTTTAACATCATCAAGTCCCATGACGTCCAACTCACCTATTTTGAAACTTTGTTCAAATTGTCCTAACTCAACTTTGACAATATATTTAGCATTATAGCTGAAAATTTGAATTTTTAATCTTGGATGTGGTATTTCATGAATTACTCTCATGCTGCAAATTTGATAAAATTCTTTCAGATAAGAGTCAATTTTGATGAGAACATCGATACTTTTGATAAAATTAACGCCAATCTCTACTTTGAATTCCAGATTATTATTAGTCCGACACAAAAAATATTATCTTAGCTATCAATGAATGATGAGAACGATATAGACCATGACAATATATTTCTTAAGTTACATGACAAGAGTGTAAAAGATCTATATTGGTTATTGTTTTCTAAGTGTCCAATTAATAACCAGCACCCAGAGTTGAGTGAGATTCCATTCTTTCCTTCTGAAATTCTTGAAGAATGGAGAACAATAGGATGTGATTACTTTCTAAACTTAGATCGATATCCAAATGATTTACACGAGTTTTTAAAACGACCTAAAAATTCGCGTTTGGGGTTTTATGCAGAAGGATTACTTTCTTTTTTCTTTCAAACATTTTCAGGAATTGAGTTACTAATACAAAACCATCAAATTATTCATAAAAAAAAGACCTTGGGAGAAGTAGACTTTATTATTAGATGGAAAGAAAGAGTTTTACATATCGAATGTGCAATTAAGTTTTATTTATTCGATCATTCAAAAAGTATAAACGATTTGCATAGTTGGATTGGTCCTGCGTGTAAAGATGACTTAGGCAGAAAAATAAAAAAAGTAAGAGAGCATCAGTTACCAATTATTAATTCTGCAAAGTGTAAGGATGTTTTAGGCTTGAAAAATATCGAATCATATTTATTTTTGAAAGGAAAACTCTTCGTTAACCAAAAAGTTTCTTGCGATTGGGTAAATATCAATCTATTAGGGAGATACGATTATTTGAGGGATTTAAGAGAACACTCTGGTTTAAAAGTGTTGATAAAACCTTTTTGGATGAGTAGTCAGTCTGAAAATAATATAGATACGAATAAAAAGAGTTTTGATACAAAGTATTTATTAAAAAGGGCGGAACTCGTTCAGGAAAAAGGGGCCAAACCGTTTTTTATCGCACCTAATGACTGGCCATTCTTAAACGGCTAATTCAAAATTATTTTCAGATTCTACGAACTTAAAAGGAATTTTAACCATACAAGAATAGTCGTTTCCAGTTTCAAGCATTTCTTCATCACCTTGCGGGTAACGCCACTCAATATTAACTTCAAAGCCAGATTCAATAAGATCATTCATTTTGTGTAACAAGAATAAAACTGGTTTTGAAGATGAAATATTAAAGTACTCCATATCGAAGATAAAAGTAGTGGTGTTTTTTGGTTCAGTAGAGTATGCATAGAACCATTGTAAAATTGGCTGCCAATACTCATCAGCATTATCTGGAATTGATCTTCCTTGAATTATCATTTTACCAGTCTCCCCATTGAACGAAACAAATGGTGTTTTAGCTGTAGCTTGTAACTCTAATTTTTCCATTACTATTCTTAAAAGGAGTCCAATATCAAAATTAATTTTGAAAAAAACACCTGATTTCAAAGGAATTTTTTAGAATAATCGATAAAGTGTTGATTTTCATCGATGAACTAGTGGGTGTGCTCTAAGTGATACTGAAATAGTGGGTTTATAGCTGATTGGTGAATTTTTTGAACAGCAATATTATGCTTAATTAAAGCTCTTTTTAACTCATTATCAAAGTGATATGCAATACTTCCAACGAGACTAATTTCTGAAATGTTGGGTAGAGGTTTAAGTGCAGTATAGTAATAGTCACTAAATGCGGAATCTAAAATTCTTTGTATGGCTATTTCGTTTGAGTATTTTTTTGCTATATGTGTTAAGCTAGCAACTACTTTTCGTCCATCTGGTTTATAGACTCGATGAATGATATCTTTTTCAGGTAAGAAACTACTTTCTACTTCTGTGTTGATATAAGCTGGAAGTTCGCTGTTGAAATATGCGTTGAGTAAGCGTTTGCCAATATCAAATCCACTTCCTTCATCACCAATAAGATGTCCTAATCCAGAAGTTAGTTTAGTGATTTTTTGACCATCAAACTGTGCTGCTACAGCCCCTGTACCCAAAATCCCAATATATCCTGAGTTATTTCCCAGAAGTGCTAAGCAAGCACCTTTAAGGTCTGTCTCAACCTGCACCTTTTTGAATCCATGAGAATTGAATAACTCTATTATTGTTTCTTTGCCTTTTTGTTTTTCACATCCAGCACCATAAAAATAGACGGGTAAATCAGTGAAATCTTTTTTTTTAGCATTTATGAAATCACTAAAAACGCCTCTTTTATTTGAATCAATTTCTCGTGGGTGTAAACCGACAGTTTCAACAAACTTTGCCGTCGAGATATCTTTCTCCAAATAGGCCCAAGTTGATTTTGTTCCGCCACTTTCGATAACAATCATAAAGCAATAGGATTAATACCAGTCAAATCGATAAGCTAAATTGAATGAAAGTGACAACGGAGAAATTTCATTCCCCAAAACTACCGCTGGATCATAGAGTCTGGATATCAGATCAATAGCGAGATCAAAGACTATTGCTCCTCGATAAGGAAGTTGATATTTTGCTCCAAAATTACCACCGAAACTAAATAATAAAGCGTAGGCTTTAGTGTTTGGAACAACATAATTGTTTGGGTCAATAGATAACCCAGTTAAATCAACTTCATTGGAGTAATTACTAATAATTCCCTTTAAGTGTCCACCTCCGTATAATGAAAATCCAGCATCATAAGTGTTAATAAAATAGATACGAGTTCCTCCATCAATAGAAAAGTAGGTTGTTTTTTCAACTGATCTTAAATTATCAATAACGCTTGGAGAAACTCCTTGATTAAAAGCTTCTTCAGTTGTCTGAATAGAACCATTGTTAGATATGAATTTTTGTGGCAGCATTAAGGTTGGTCGTATATAAAAAGTATTTACTTCAGTTCGAGGAGTCTCGTAATAGACGTTCAACCCGTATCTCGTTATATCGATTCCTGCACCATGTAGTGTACTAATACCACCGCCAACACTGTACTGACTAAAAGTGAGTGTAGAGATTGTCGCAAAAACAACCAACATCAATATTTTTATTTTACTTTCCATTTTGGCTCTAATTTAATTATTTCTTTATAAATCTCACAACTTTTGTCATGTGATCCTTTTAAATATCCTGTACTCATTAAAAACTCCTCTACAATTAAACCGCCAGTAAACTTGAATTTTTTCTTAAATAATGATGTCCACTCTTTTAGATCTTTACCGTTATTTAAATCTAACCATTTTTTAAAAGATCCAAATTCTTTTTTAATCTCCTTTACAGTATTGGCATTGTGGATTACTGCTTCAATCTTTAATTTATTTCTAATGATACCAACATTATTCATTAACTCTTCAATTTTTGAAGCTTTATAACAAGCGATTTCATCAATATTAAAATTGTTAAAAGCTTCTCTAAAATTTCGCTCCTTCTTTAGAATGATTAACCAATTCAATCCAGCCTGATTAATTTCAAGTATTAATCTTCCAAATAATTCATTATCATCCTCAATTGGAAAGCCATAATGATTGTCATGGTAAATCCGATGAGGGTGACTTTCGTCTAAATCTTTTGTAAATTCGCAATATGACATCTTATATATTAACGAGTAAAAATGGAAAAAAGTTGTAATTAATAAAAAAAATTATGTCAAATATTTTTGAGTTTAAAGGTTTTAAACCGGTAATTGCCTCGTCTAGTTATATACACCCGAATGCCACCGTAACTGGAAACGTTATTATAGGAGAAGATGTATATGTTGGTCCTGGTGCAGCTATCCGCGGTGATTGGGGAGGAATAATTATTGAAGATGGATGTAATGTCCAAGAGAATTGTACTATACATATGTTTCCTGGAACAACAGTAAGATTAAAAAAATCGGCACATATAGGGCATGGAGCGATAATACACGGAGCAACGATTGGTGAGAATTGTCTCGTTGGAATGAACAGTGTAGTTATGGATGATGTAATTATTGGTGATGAATGTGTTGTAGGCGCATTAAGTTTTGTTCCAGCAAAAATGACCATTCCAAATCGGAGTTTAGTTATTGGCAATCCAGCAAAAATAGTTAAGAAGGTTAGTCAAGAAATGATAGATTGGAAATCGAAAGGTACAGCACTTTATCAAGCTTTACCAAGTGAATGTTATGATAGTCTAAAGCCTTGTGAACCATTGAGGAAAGTTGAAAAAAATCGTCCAAAGCAAGAAGAAATGTATTCCACTTGGGAGAAAATTAAAGAAAACCAGTGATTTCTGTATTTATTTTAAGCAATGAATGGCGATTTCAAATAAAATGTCTACTTTTGCCCTTCAATTAAAAATTTACTTATTAATCGGGGTTTCGCACTCCAACCAATAAAACATTATGGCAACAAAAATTAGATTGCAAAGACACGGTAAAAAAGGTTATCCATTTTACCACGTAGTAGTAGCAGATTCTCGTTCTAAAAGAGATGGACGATTTATCGAAAAACTAGGGACTTACAACCCAAATACAAATCCAGCGACAATTGATATTAACTTTGATCAAACCCTTCACTGGGTGTCAGTTGGTGCAGAAATGTCTGATACGGCTAGAGCTATTTTATCTTACAAAGGTGTTCTTTACAAGAATCACTTGATGAGAGGATTAAATAAAGGAGCTTTAACTGAAGCAGCTGTTGAAAAGAAGTTTGAAGCTTGGATGAAAGAGAAAGATGCTAAAATCGCTGCTAAAAGTGATGGTTTGTTGACTTCTTCTCAAAAAGCTGAAAAAGAAAGATTGGCTGCAGAGAAAGCTAAAAGTGATGCTCGTGCTGCTGATATAGCTGCTAAAAACACACCTGAAGTAGAAGAGCCAGCTGCAGAAGCAGAGACAACTGAAGCAACTTCGGAAGCAGAAACAAAAGAAGAGGCTCCTAAAGCGGAGACTAAGGAAGAAGAAGCTAAGGAGGAGACTCCAAAAGCTGAAGCTAAAGAGGCAGAGGAAGCCCCAAAGGGAGAAGTGAAGCCTGAAGAAGAAGCACCAGAAGCTAAAACAGCTGAGGAAGCTCCAAAAGGAGAGGTGAAAGCAGAAGAAACTCCAAAAGCTGGAGATGAAAAAGAAAAAGAAGACAAAGAGAAATCTGCTGAATAATTAGTTTCTAGAAGAAATGAACAAAGCAGATTGCTTTAATTTAGGTTATGTAGCGAAACTTCACGGATTTAAAGGTGAGGTTTCGCTTTTTTTTGATGTTACAACTCCTGAAGAGTACGGATCGCTTGATGCGGTATTTATTGATGTTAACGGTATGCTTACTCCGTTTTTTATTGAACGAATTAAATTGCGAGCAAAAGGCTTTGCTCAAGTAAAACTCGAAGGGGTTGATGATGAAAGCCAGGCCAAACCCCTATTAAGAAAAGATATTTACCTACCTTTAGAAATATTACCAAAATTGTCGGGCACGAATTTCTACGATCATGAAGTTATAGATTACCTGGTTGTTGATGAAAAGTTTGGTGAGGTAGGTAGAATTGTTCAAATTGTAGATTACAAGGTTAATCCGCTCATTCAAATCAAGAATAGAGACAAAGAGGTTCTTCTACCACTTATTGAAGGGTTAGTTACTAAGTTAGATCGAGAAAGTAAAACTATGCAGGTCAACGCTCCCGACGGGTTGATTGAACTCTATCTTGCGGATTAGATGTCTGTATTTAAATTTAAAAAATTTGATATTGAACAGCAGGGGTGCGCTCAAAAGGTTGGGACGGACTCAATGGTTTTAGGTGCTTTCGCAGAGTACAAAGACCCCGAAAGAATATTGGATATCGGCACGGGAAATGGTGTTATCGCATTAATGATGGCTCAAAAATTTAGAAATGCTGAAATCACAGGCGTTGAAATTCAAAAGGAATGTGCTGAGTTAGCTCATTATAACTTCGATAACTCTCGGTTCAAAGATCGAGTATGTGTTTTAAATGCTGATGTTAATAATTGTGTCTTTACGAAAAAATTTGATTTGATTATTTCGAATCCACCATTTTTTGAAAATGCTACGGAGTCTTCTAGAATTGAAAGAACTACAGCACGTCATCAGACAACCTTGAATTTATTTCAACTAATGTACTTCGCTAAAAATAATTTGAATGTCCAAGGAGCGATTTGGTTGATTGTTCCACAAGAAAGTACTAAAAAGTTAATGGATTATTCAAATGAATCTGGTTTAGTATTAACAAAAAGAATTAAGGTCTTGGGTAAGCCTACTCATCACAAAAGAGATATATTGGTTTTCGTTAAAACCAATATTGTTTCAAGTTGTACAAGTCGATCTTTTGTTATTCGAGACTCAGAAGGTAATTACACAGAAGAATACAAAACTAAGACGATTGATTTCCATCATTCTCGACTATGACCTTATTATAAGGAAACCAATAGAAGTAGATCATATAGGAGGTTTGGATTAGCATAAAAATAATTATTCCTAGTAGGTACCCAGAATAATTTTCGTGGCCAATGCAGTTTCCATAAACTGAAAGAGTCAAAAGCATATTAATAATTGATAGGATGGAATTTCTATTTCTGTATAGAGATTGATGGTATATTAATTGAAGTAGAGTAGCGATAATAATAAAGAGCGGAATGATCGGAACTAAATCGTACCTGTCGAAGCGATAGTTGTTCAAGGCAACCTCTATTGCTCCAATTGAGCTAAAGCCTATACCGTAACCAGTTACAATGTTGTACTTTAAAGCAGGAAACAAGCCTTTTTTAGGTTCTTTTTTTTCTTCCAATACTTTTTCTGAGAATTTAATAGCCTGATTGGCAATTGTTCCCCAATTACTATCTAAAAGCTGGTCTTTTAAATACTCAATCGCAGTTTCTGTTGAATTGTTATTTTGAACTTTAAATAGTGGTAATGTTAATGAGAGCGCGAGTAGAATTGAAAAGATTATTCTCATATCATGATTTTTAATTGAATCAAATATAACAGTTTGGTATTGTTTTTAATTTAATGATTTTAATCAATTTCTAAAAACTGTATGCTTATAAGTGGCTATAATACAGGTTTCTGAGGTGTTCAACACTTATCAACAGCTCTGTGTTATCTAAAATATTTGTTAAATTTTATTGTAGTACTCAGTATTTGTTAATTTTAGCAGCAATATTAAAAAATATAATTATGAAAAAAACAGTATTTTTAGCGGCTGCCCTACTAATAGGAGCAGGGTCTTACGCGCAGGAAGAAGAAAAAGTGTATTTACCAGAAGCTGATGATTGGGCGATTGGTATTGATGCAACTCCATTTTTGAGCTATTTTGGTAATTTTATTGGAGGTAATGATGGAAACGCAGCACCTTCTTGGAATTATTTAACGAATAACCAGACAATAACTGGTAAGTACTTCAAAACTGAAGAAATGGCTTATAGAGCTTCTTTCAGATTAGGTTTTGGTTCTAATGGTGAAACTAGAATGGTTAGTGATAGAACAGTTTCTACTCCTCCAGATTTTCCTGAGTTACCTCAAGAAGTAGAAAATAAGATGAAATCTTCTTTTACAAATATCGGTCTTGCCGGTGGTATTGAATACCGTAAAGGTAAAGGTCGTCTTCAAGGATTCTACGGAGCAGAGCTAGGTATTTCTTACTCTTCATCTAAGGAGACTTATGAATATGGGAACGCGTTGACAGTTTCTACTGCATCAAACCCTGTATCTGTTGATGCAGCTGATGATTTTGGTTCAAACATTACTACTGATCCATATGGAAATCCAGCACGTGTATTAGAATCAAAAAATTCATCTTCTTTCGGAATTGGACTTAGAGGATTTATTGGAGCAGAATACTTTATTCTTCCAAAACTTGCTATTGGTGGTGAGTTTGGATGGGGATTAGTATTTAATTCTACTGGAGCTACTTCTACAACTACTGAGTCAGTAGGTGTAAATAGTGGAGGTAATGAATCAGTTGAGCAAATCACTGTTGAAAGTGGTAAATCAAATGGATTCGGAATTGATACAGATTCAAACAATTCTGTATTTGGACCAGCTGGTTCTATCAGATTAACTTTCCACTTCTAAGAAGAGAAGTTAAAAAATACATTTTGAAAAGGCTGTCAAATATTTGATAGCCTTTTCTATTTTAAATAGACATTGTTACTGAGTATGCAGTATGTTTTCTGATGTTCATAACTCGGTTGTTATCAAATAAAAAATACTGTCCTTTTATTCCTAATAATTTACCTGAAATTATTGGCTCTTTGTCAAAACTCAGACTTTTAATTTTTTGCGGGAATTCCAAAACGGGATAATCAAAACTTATTATTTCATCATCCTCTGAAAAATATTGTGATAGGTCATCTGGTAATAACTCTTCTAATTCCCACTTTACTTCTTCCAAATCTATGGAGTCATCAATTTCATTTTTAAGCATTTTTCGCCAATTAGTTTTGTCTGTGAATTCACTTTTTAAAGCTACTTCCAGTTGACCCGCAAGAAATCGATTAGGTGTTTCGGCAATGCGAATCGCATATGCTGCTCCTTGATCTATCCACCTTGTTGGAATTTGTGTTAATCTCGTCACACCTACTTTAACAACATCAGATGCGGCTAAATAAACAACGTGTGGCTGGTTGTGATTCCGTTCTTCCCATTCAACATCTCTACCTTCTCCTAAATGAGCTCTACAAAGCTCTGGTTTGATTATACATTCAGCGGATTCTGGTGCATTTTTGAAGCATGGATAGCAAAACCCTTGATTAAATGAGGTCTTTGTTTTTCTTCCACACGATTTACAAATAATCTTTCCTGTAAATTCAAATGACACATCTTTCCCAATTAAGTCGTTTGCATCTATAAGTTCTTCGGTATCTTGATCGGTATCTACTAATTTGATCTTGTAAGAAACAGAGTTGTCATCATTAAGATGAACTATCATTTTCCTTAGTTCTCCTGAGTAATTCATACAATAAATAATTGATTAATATAACATACCAACCATTGTAGCGGTCATCATACATGCTAATGTTCCTGCAATGAGCGACAGAAATCCATATTTTGCTAAAATAGGTTTCTTTTCTGGAGCTAATGCACCAATCCCACCAACTTGAATTCCAATGGAAGCGAAATTTGCAAAACCACAAAGGACATAAGTCCCCATTATCAGTGATTTTCCACTAATCTCATCTTGCAATTCTCCTAAATGAGGATATGCAACAAATTCATTAATGATTGTTTTCTCGCCCAATAGTTGGCCAATGATCATTGTGTCCTGCCAGGGAACGCCCATAAGCCATGCAATAGGGGAGAGGAGGTTTCCAACAAGGTATTGAAAGGATAGTTGACTGTGCATATTGTTGCTTTCTGCAATTATTTCATTAATACCAGTATAATAGCCTACCTTACCAATCATGTAATTGGCTAGAGCGATTAATGATACGAAAACAATTAGCATTGCAGCTACATTTACTGCTAGCTTAACACCATCAACAGTTCCGTTTGTAATCGCTTCAAGGGCGTTTGTCCCTAATTTCTTTTTTGATATAGATAAATCATGATTGATTTTTTCCGTTTCAGGTAATAGTATTTTTGCAAAAACAATTGCTGCTGGTGCAGACATCAATGAGGCTGTAAGTAAATGCTTTGCAAAAAAGACTTTTTGTTCTGGGTCTTCGCCACCCAAAAATCCGATATATGATGCGAGCACACCTCCAGCGATTGTAGCCATTCCTCCCGCCATTAGACAAAGAATTTCACTTTGAGTCATTTTTCCAAGATAGGGCTTTACTAGAAGTGGTGCTTCTGTTTGACCTAGAAATACGTTTCCTGCAGCGGCTACGCTTTCAGATCCAGATAGGCCCATTAATCTTTTCATTACCCAAGCCATTCCAAACACAATTCTCTGAAGTATTCCCCAATAATAAAGTAAACTTGATAAGGCAGAGAAAAATATAACTGAAGGTAAAATCCATGTGACAAAGTTTTTGACTAAAGGCGACATCTCACCAGTGATAACACTTCCGAATACAAACATTGCTCCTTCATGTGCCATGTCTACAACACGGACAAAACCTTTGGAGATAAAATCAAATCCAACCTCCACAAAAGGTACTTTAAGTATTAACAATGCCAGTACAATCTGCAGAAGAATACCTTTTCCGACAAGTTTCCAATTGATGGCTTTTCTATTTCTTGAGATTAAAAAAGCAATGAATAATAGTGAAAACATCCCTAGTAGTCCACGGAATAAACCATTCCAGGATAAACTAGTTTGTAGTTGTTTATTTTCTTTTAGATAAGTAATTCTCTCATCCCCTTTGAATACTGAGAATTTTTTATTACTAATTTCAGCAACGGGAAATATTTCTGAAGCTTTTACGCTATCCCTTGTAGTGGACAATATAAGCACTTGATCAGAGAGTGTATAGTTTCCATTTTTGATGGAAGATAAGGTTGTGTCTGTGTTCGTAAAGGTATTGTCGTTATTTAGTTTTAGCGAAAACTTTCTTCTAAACCATTCTTGATTGTCATCCTCCTTGTCCTCCTGACCAATTAAATTTGGAAGATTTAGTAGTAATAAAAAAATTACGATAAAGACTCTATGAAGTACGGCGGTTGATTTCATCTCTAAGTTTTGATGCTAACTCATAATCTTCATTTTCAACGGCTCCTTCGAGTTGTGCTTCTAGTTCTTTGATTGTTAATTTTGAGAGGTCACCTTTGTTGGTTTCTTTTTTCTCAGCTGGTTCAGCTTCTACTGGAGGCTCTAAGTCTTCACCATCTTCAAGTTTTATACCTGCTGAGCCCAAAATAGTCTCATATGTGTACACAGGACATTTAAACCTAACACCTAAAGCAATGGCATCAGATGTTCTTGCATCAACTTCCTTTTCAACACCATTTTGCTCGCAGATTAACTTTGAATAAAAGATCCCTTCAACTAGATTGTAAATGATGACTTCCTTAATTTTTATTTCAAATTCTAAAGCGAAATTTTTAAATAAATCATGCGTTAAAGGACGTGTTGGAGTCATGTTCTCAAGTTCAATAGCTATAGCTTGAGCCTCAAAACCACCAATAATGATAGGAAGTCTTCTATTGCCTTCAACTTCTGATAAAACCAATGCATAAGCTCCAGATTGAGTCTGACTATACGATAAACCAACAATTTCGAGTTTTACTTTTTCCATACTGGCTAAAGTCTGCGCTTTATTTTAATAGAATAATTAAGGGAAGCTAAATTGCTTCCCTAATCTTAATACGTAAAAATAATATTTATTATCGAAACCTTAGTTAGAAGCTTTGAATTTTTTTACAGCTTCTGTCAATCGAGGTAAAACCTCAAAAGCGTCACCTACGACTCCATAATCAGCAGCTTTAAAGAAAGGAGCTTCTTCATCCGTATTGATAACAACAATAACCTTCGATCCATTAACACCTGCTAAGTGCTGAATGGCACCTGAAATACCAGCTGCAATGTATAAATTTGGTCTAATGGCAACCCCTGTTTGTCCAACGTGCTCGTGATGTGGTCTCCAGCCTGTATCTGCTACAGGTCTAGAACAAGCTGTTGCAGCTCCTAATTCTTTTGCTAGATCCTCAACAATCCCCCAATTCTCAGGTCCTTTCAATCCACGTCCAGCAGAAACAACTAATTCTGCTTCTGGTAAAGGTATGTCGCCCTCTGGCATTTTTGTATCTTTTATTGTTATTACTGATTCACCAGCGTTTCCACTAAACTCTTCAACACTTGCTTCTCCGCCAACTTCTTCAACTTGAATTGAGTTTGGGAGTAAAGAAATAATTCTCTTATCAGTGTTTACTTTCACATATCCAAATGCTTTCCCCGAGAAAACATTCACTGCGATTGTACCATTACTTTCAGGCACAGCAGTTGCTCCTGCAACAAGTCCTGCATTAATTTTTACTGATAGTCTTGGCGCAACTGCTTTTCCCACTAAATCGTTAGAAAATATAATTGTTTCTGCTCCTGTAGATTCAACAGCAGTAGCAACCATTCTAGTGACTTGTTGTTCATCAATCCCTTCAAATGAGCGATCAATTAAAACTTTGCTGGCACCGTACTTACCTAACTCTGCTAAAGATGAATCACTGGCTTTACCGTTAGTTACAACTGTGACTTCACCTATTTTTTTTCCGTAGTTAACAGCTTCAAGAGCATTTTTTGCAATTTTTTCACCGTTACTGTTTATGTATACTAAAACTGACATGTTCTAATTTTTTTAATTCGTTTGACAATGATTTATATAACCTTAGCTTCGTTGTGAAGAAGTTCAACCAATTGATCCATATCCTCTGGATCAATTAATTTTACCTCAGACTTCGGAGCAGGAAGTGCGTACTTTTCAAAAGATGTATTTTTGTTTGGATTGCTTGCCTCAACAACTTTTAAAGGTTTTGAGCGCGCAGCCATAATTCCTCTCATGTTTGGAATACGTTGTTCTGCCATTCCTTTAGCACAACTAACTACTAATGGTAAATTCGTCTCAACGGTTTGAACTCCACCTACGATTTCTTTATCTAACGTAGCTGTAGATCCATCCACATCTAGTTTACTTGCAAGTGAAATAAATGGTAAATCCAAGTGTTCAGCTAACATGCCACCTACTTGAGAACCATTGTAGTCTATAGTTTCTTTACCTAATAAAACAAGATCGAATCCTTCCTTCTTCGCGTAATTCGCAATTTCTGTTGCAACTTGATAAGCATCTTCAGCTTTGGCGTCAATTCGAACAGCATCATCTGCTCCAATGGCTAATGCTTTTCTGATTGTCGCATCATCTTCAGATGTTCCAACAGTGACAGTAGTAACTGTTCCGCCGTTAGCTTCTTTCAATTCTAATCCACGTACTAAAGCATACCATTCATCGTATGGGTTAACTATATACTTTACACCGTTTTCATCAAATTTTGTATCACCATCAGTGAATGCAATTTTTGTTGTTGTTTCTGGTGCTTTACTAATACAAACGAGTATTTTCATTGTTATATATTTTTATTTGTTTGGTCTCTGACAAAAATATAAAAACTATTTATCTTATCGACCCGATTTTACAATGTATGCATAATATTTCTTAACAATTGTGGACAAAAGACGTAGTGAAATAACTATTTGCCATTTCGCCTAAGAAAAAAAGTTTGTAATATTTTATGGAAAATAGTTTATCAATTTCCCTTTCTAATGAAAATAACTTAAATTTAGAATTGAAACGATGATTTAAAAATAAGTGATACTAAAGCTACTTCGAAAATATACGCAGCTTTCTGATGAGCAGATTGTAGAGAAATATCAGTCTGGACACGATGTGTATTATGCTGCGCTGTTATTTGAGAGATACAATGAGATGACCGTTTCATTAGCTTTAAGTTATTTGAAAAATGAAACAGATGCAGAGGATGCAGTAATGGAGAGTTTTGAAATTATGGTTGCGGATTTAAAGAAAGCAAAAGTAAAGAATTTTGGAGGTTGGTATTACTCAGTCGTTCGAAACCATTTGTTGAAAGTTAAAAGAAAACGTGAGAAGCATTCTAGTGTAGATTTAGTAGAAGGTTATCACGACAGTGCAGGTGAAGACACAAAATTTGAATCAATATTTAATGATGATCAAACTGATGGAGATAAATTGATTGATGAATCACTAAAAGAGTTAAAACCAATGCAAGCAAAATGTCTGCAATTGTTTTACTTGGATGGTAAATCTTATAAAGAGATTGTTTCTGAATTAAAAATCTCGGAGAAAGAAGTTAAGAGCCATGTTCAAAATGGTAAGAGGAAAATGAAAATAATATTAGAAAATAAAAATGTCAAGTCGATCGATGAAATATCATAGTTTACCATCACTTTCTGATTTGAAAGCTTATCAACAAGGTAAGTTGTCAAGTGATGAGAGGAGTTGGATTGATAGTGTTATTGATAGAAATCCTCTTGTAGCTGAGGTTTTTAAAAACGCTGAGAGTACAGATTCGGCTGCAGTGCAACGTGTATCCGCTTCTGTAACAAATAGGATTGCCAGAACGTATATTCCTAATAGAGGTTTTTGGTCAAAATATGCGGGTTGGATTGGCTTGAGTTCAATAGCTTTTATATTAGGGAGTATTTATTTTTTGAATCCAGAGAACATTTCTCCAAAATATGCTTTAGAACAGTCGAGTCTCAATATAAAACAATCTGGAAAATCGAATGGAGTGAATTTGGTTTCGAATGATAACATTGATCTTAATGAGGGTTCAATAAATGATACGGAATACTTGAGCTCAGATGCAGATGAATCTTCTAAAAGTGGAAATGAGCAAAATGAAACTTTAGCTATTAATCCTGATGATAAAAATGTTATTGGATTAAATCCGAAATCGAATTCTGGAATGATAACCACGACAACTCTTGAATTTGACGAGAAAGAGAAAAATAATAAGTCAGAGCCTGATAATACTAGAATTTTTGAAAGCAATGAGTCAAATGAAAAAACGGGAACAGTTTTATTAGCTTTGAATAGTGTGAACATTTTGTCAAAACTAAATCCAGACGATTTTAACACTCGTGAAACTAGTTCTAGTGGAGGCAATCCATTAGGTAGAAGTGATACAAAGCGTCAAAATAATGCAAGTTATTCAATACAAGATTTACCCAGTTACCCAGGGGGTGACCAAGCTTTGATCAATTATTTTAGAGGTAAATTACGTCCTATTGAAATTCCGGCAAAAGCAGATCAGTTTGATAGAAGTGTAATGATAGAGTTAGAAGTGAACTCACGTGGAAAGTTGAAGGACTACCAAATCTTTGGAAATCTTCATCCAACTCATCAAAAGCAATTAGAAGATGCTATAAAAGAATTGCCTCAATTTGAAAAGGGGAATGGAGAAAAGGTCAAATACTCCTTAGCTATATCATTCTAAGATTTCATTTTAAAACCATTGAAGTATTGGTCTGTAGACCAAGCTTCAGCTTTTCCTCCAAACCACTGTTTTACGGTCGGCCAAATGGATTGAAATAAGTCGGAAGACCTATAGTTCTCAAGATCGTCTTCCGATTCCCACTGGCTATATGTAAATAGAATATTTTCATCTTTTTTATCTTGTAATAATTTCATTCCTTTACAACCAGGGAAGGAATTGATATCATTTTTCACTGATTCAAAGTGATTTAAAAAATCATTGACATATTCGGGTTTTAATGTTAGCTTGACAATTCGTATCATATTTAAAAAAATAAGTTAAAATAAAGATTCAATTGTTTCACGGGAGCCTCTAGGAGTGAACTCAATTCTAATTATATCTCCTAACCTAAGTCCAAAAAGAGCATTCGCGCCTCCTCCGTTTTCAGGAGTTCCTTTATTAATGGCTATCTCTAACAATTCACTATCGTTAAAAATAGCTACTTTTTCACCATCTGGAACTTCATTGTAGCCAAGTGATATTTCATCAATGTAATATTCTTTCTGTCTGAAGTATATGATGAATGGAACCTTCCTTCCCGCCTTGTAAAAATTTTCCTTGTTGATGTTGGTGATGATGTTTCCATAATGATCTATATGAATAACCGCTCCTTTTAATACATTTCCGTCGATAACTGGAGAGAGAGGGATTACTCTTTTAACCTTATCAGCTTTAGTAGCAAAATCATCAGGCTTTTTTCCCTGAGCTAACTTACAAGCTGCTGGAATTAATATTTTCTTTGTGGGAAAGTTCATTAATTCAGGTTGCGAGAGTACATCATCTAATGACCATAAAGCATCTGGCTTATTATTCTCAAGTAGCAGGCTGAAAATGCCATTATCCGTCCCAACGAAATACTGCTTCTTATAATATAGTATCATAGGAAGTGAACTTTCATCCATTTGGTTGAAATTAACCAACGGTTCAGCATCAACTCCTATCACGTGTACTGTGTTGTCAGGAAAATCTTTGATAATGTTCTTTAAAAAATAGGAGGCTTGAGAAATATTAAATGGTTTAACATTATGTGATACATCAACAACTTTAGCTTCTGGGTAATGATTATATATCGCTCCTTTGAGGGTTGCGACATAATGGTCTTTGACTCCCATGTCAGTTGTTAAAGTAATTATACTCATTTCAAAATTCTATTGGCTGTAACGCTAAAATTCTAATTCAAAATTAAGTTTATTTTCGAGATAATTGTTAAAAATAACGAATTCGTTAGAGTGAGTTAAGTCTTATTCATTTTTATTTATAAAATCTATTTTTTACTTAAAATTTAATTTAATTTTGATGATTGAAAACTAAAACAGAACATATTGCAAGAAAGAAAATTTGAGATTAGAGAAGTCAACCCCATTGAATTATTTGGAATTAACGACACCAAGTTGAAATTGATAAAAAGGTATTTCTCTGACTTGAAGCTAGTCGCTCGAGGCAGTACTTTAACAGCACAAGGTGAAGCAGCAATGCTAGATGCTTTTGAATCGAAGTTAGATCAACTTACAAAACATATTACGAAATATGGTGGGTTGACAGAAAGTAATATCGATAATGTTATGGTTGAAGATCCTATCGAGTTACTTTCTGGAGATGGTTCTGAAGTTTTAGTTCATGGAAATGGTGGTGCTAAAATTAAAGCTCGTACTTTTAATCAAAGAAAACTCGTTGAGGCAGTAAATAAAAATGATATGGTTTTTGCTGTTGGTCCAGCTGGAACTGGAAAAACATATACTGCAGTAGCTTGCGCTGTAAGGGCTTTGAAAACCAAGCAGGTGAAGAGAATTATTTTAACGCGACCCGCTGTTGAAGCTGGTGAAAATTTAGGTTTTTTACCTGGTGATCTGAAGGAAAAACTTGATCCTTACATGATGCCATTATACGATGCTCTTCGCGATATGATTCCTCCCGAAAAATTGATGGACTTCATCGAGTTGGGTGTAATCGAAATTGCACCTTTAGCTTTCATGCGAGGCCGAACTTTAGATAAGGCTTTCGTTATTTTAGACGAAGCACAAAATTCAACTGTAAATCAAATGCGTATGTTTCTCACGAGAATGGGGATGAGTGCAAATTTTGTGATTACTGGTGATGCTTCACAAATCGATTTACCCAAAAAACAGAAATCAGGTTTGATTTACGCTTTGGACAGGCTTAAGGATATTGACGGAATTGGGATCGTTCGCTTAAATAAAAACGACGTTATTCGGCATAAATTAGTTAAACAAATAATTGACGCATTTGAAGATGAAAACGATGGAAAAAAGTCTGACAAAGACTGATTTTGAATTTACGAATCAAAATACAGTTTACAAAGGAAAGGTTAGAGATGTTTACTCTATAGGAGAAGAATATTTAGTCATGGTTGCATCTGATCGTATTTCTGCGTTCGATCACATTTTACCTAAAGGAATTCCTTTTAAAGGACAAGTATTAAACCAAGTGGCAACTATGTTTTTAGATGCGACTCGTGATATCGTTCCCAATTGGCTAATAGGAGTTCCTGATCCAAATGTTGCTGTGGGGTATAGATGTGATCCGATAAAATTAGAAATGGTTATTCGTGGTTACTTGACGGGTCATGCTTGGAGAGAGTATAAATCGGGAAAAAGAGTCTTGTGTGGAGTGAATATGCCAGACGGGATGAAAGAAAATGATCCTTTTCCAGAGCCGATTATTACCCCAGCAACAAAAGCTGAAGAAGGGCATGATGAAGATATTTCACGCGAGGAAATCTTAAAGAAGGGTATTCTGGATGAAGAAGTATACTTACAGCTTGAAGATTATACAAGAAAGTTATTTCAAAGAGGCACAGAAATGGCTGCTGAACGCGGTTTGATTTTGGTTGATACTAAATATGAATTTGGTCTGAAGAATGGTAAAGTCATGCTCATGGATGAAATTCATACCCCTGACTCTTCGCGATATTTTTATTTAGAAGGGTATGAGGAGCGACAGTTAAAAGGAGAGCAGCAACGTCAATTAAGTAAAGAGTTCGTTCGTCAATGGCTGATTGAAAATGAATTTCAGGGACTTGATGGGCAAAAAATGCCTGAAATGCCTGATGAATTCGTTAGCTTAGTAACTTCAAGATATATTGAATTATTTGAAAAAATAACTGGAAAAGAATTTGAGAAAGCTGATGTTACGAGTATAAACGATAGAATATTTAAGAATACTGAGGAGTTTCTTCACAAAGAAGAATTGCTTAACTAGAAATGTTAAAATTTATCTTTTCAGTTTGGTATAATTGTTGAACAATCTTATTTTTGAATATAAATAACTAACATTATGAAAAGCAAGTACTTAATTCTGTCTGGAATCTTTCTGATTTTTACGTTACTTACCTCTGCCGATAAATTGGTAGATGAGTACAAAGTAATTAAAGTTACTGGAAAAATTCTTTATAAAAACTCAGGCAAAGTAATGTCGACTGGAGATGTCTTTAATTCGAATGTTCCTTTGAAATTTAGTTCTGATAACTCTAGAGCGGCCGTTATATCTAAATCAAAAGGTCGATTTGTTTTAGCTCCTCCTTCAAAGTCGCAAAAAACAAATTTAGTTCCTGCAGTAAATAACATTTCATCTCGATCAGGTGGAATAGTAAATGAATTAGATTTGAAAAATCACTTTTCTGGAAATTATCTGATCCTTGATAGGCTGGAACTCCCAATTAACGAGAAGTCATTTCCTCAGGATAAAAAACATTTTTTCTTTTTAAGTTATCAATATAGAGGAGAAAAGATAGCAAAAAAATTGCCGAGCGATGGAAATAAATTAATCCTTGATAAGAATGATATATTTTCAATAGACGGAAAATCAATAGCTCCTTTTAATACTGAAATGATTTTGTTTTACAGAGACGCTTCCTCAAAAGAGAATGTGATGATTTCTAAATTTAATCCAATTTTTCCAGATAATGAGTCTTTGAAGAAAGAGGTAGAAGTTATTTTAAATGAGTACAGTGAAAAAACGGAAGAGAAGAAGTTTAATGAGATAAAAGGTTATCTTACTGAATTCTATGGTAAGCCTTATGATGATAATTTAAATGAATGGTTGGAGCAGTTTTCATCTAGTAAGTAATTGTTGCTGTTAATTCTTGCTAATAATTCAACAACTTTGAATTTGCTTTGAACGGTTTATTATCTTTGCAAAATGCAAAAAATGATTTTAATTCTTGATTTCGGCTCTCAGTATACTCAATTAATTGCTAGAAGAGTTCGAGAACTCAACATCTATAGTGAGATTCATCCGTGGAATAAATGTCCAGAAATTACAGATAATATTCAAGGTGTGATACTTTCAGGTAGCCCATTTTCTGTCAGAGATACGGCAGCTCCAAAACCTGACTTATCTAAAATAAAAGGGAAATTACCCTTGTTGGGTATTTGTTTCGGGGCACAATTTTTAGCACATAATTTTGGAGGAGAAGTTTCAGCTTCAAATAAAAGAGAGTATGGTCGAGCGAACCTTACTTTTCTTGATTCAAATAGTGATTTGTTGGATGGAGTAGAAAATGGATCCCAAGTATGGATGTCTCATGGTGATACAATTAATGAGTTACCGACGAACTTTGAGAAAATCGCAAGTACTGAAGACGTCGATTTTGCTGGATTTAAGATTTCAAATGAAATAACATACGGAATTCAATTCCATCCTGAAGTTTATCACTCTACAGATGGTAAAAAAATCATAGAGAACTTCACTGTTAATATTGCTGGTTGTGCACAAGATTGGACTCCTGATGCTTTTGTTGATTCAACTGTCGAAGATTTAAAAAATAAAATTGGTGATGACAAAGTTATTTTAGGTTTATCAGGAGGAGTTGATTCTTCTGTAGCCGCTGTTCTTTTGCATCAAGCTATAGGGAAGCATTTACATTGCATATTCGTAAATAATGGATTACTTCGGAAAAATGAGTTTTCGGAAGTCCTTCATAGCTATAAAGATATGGGATTGAATGTTAAAGGTGTTGATGCCTCCGCACAGTTTTATGCTGCTCTAAAAGGAATTACGGATCCTGAACTAAAAAGAAAAGCCATAGGTAAAGTGTTTATTGATGTTTTCGATGAAGAATCTAAGAAGGTAGAAAATGCGAAATGGCTAGGTCAAGGTACAATTTATCCAGACGTAATTGAATCTGTAAGTGTTTCTGGAGGTCCATCTCAAACAATTAAATCACATCATAATGTTGGGGGATTACCTGATTTTATGACATTAAAAGTCGTTGAGCCTTTGAAACTATTATTCAAGGATGAAGTTCGAAGAGTTGGTAAATCTTTAGGGATTGCTCAAAATATATTAGGTAGACATCCTTTTCCTGGTCCTGGATTAGGCATTAGAATTCTTGGTGAAGTGACACCAGAAAAAGTGGCTATATTGCAAGAAGTTGATTCAATTTTTATAAATGGCCTGAAAAATGCTAATCTCTATGATGAGGTTTGGCAAGCTGGAGCGATTTTTTTACCTGTAAACTCCGTTGGGGTTATGGGAGACGAAAGAACGTATGAAAATGCAGTAGCGCTGAGAGCTGTAACCTCAACAGATGGTATGACAGCAGATTGGTGTCATTTGCCATACGAAGTTTTAGGTAAGATTTCGAATAAAATTATTAATCAGGTTAAAGGGATAAATCGTGTTACATACGATATTAGTTCAAAGCCACCTGCAACAATTGAATGGGAATGAAAGTATTTTTGGGTTTATTGGTTTGTTTTTTGTTTTCAGTAGTTTCTTACTCTCAAGAAATTGGTGAAGAGGTTCGTAATGATACTACCTTTAAAGTACATGTTGTTGAACAAGGTAACACACTTTATGGACTAAAACAGAAGTATGGTACGACAATAGATGCTATTATTACCGCCAATCCTGGAGTAGAAAACGGAATTCAAGTAGGACAGAAATTATATATCCCTATTGCATTTAATAACAGCTCAAAGCTTACATCTAAAAAACATATAGTGGAACAGAGCGAAACACTCTTTGGGATTTCACGAAAGTATGATGTGACTGTAGATGCTTTAATTAAAGCAAATCCTGGTGTAGAAGAAGGGCTTCAAATTGGCCAAGAATTGATTATTCCCGCAAAAGAAAATAATAAGATAAATCAAAATCCAGTTGATGCAGAGGGTATTAAGGAAAAAGACTCAGTGACAATAAATTATGAAGTAGAATTTGATGATAGTATTGTGAAGTATACTGTTCAAAGAAAAGAGACTTTATATTCAATATCTCGAAGGTTCATGGTATCAGTGGAGGAACTTTCAAAGGTAAATGAAATAAAAAATAACAAAATAAAGCCAGGCCAGGAATTAATAATTCCTTTAAAAAAGGAGCGAATTGAACGTGTTGAAGTACGAAATATTCCTCGGAAAGATACTTTGAAGGATAGCTTGCTATTTAAGGAATTGAAAATAAAAGAAAAGTATAAAGTGGTTATGTTGCTTCCATTTAAAATTGAATCGAATGGGAAGGTTTTATCAGGTATGCTTGATGAAAGCACGAGGTTGAATAATGTAACTGATATTGCATTAGACTTCTTAATGGGAGCTCAAATGGCTCTAGACTCTTTAAAGAAAATGGGCTTAACTGCAGAAGTTGTTGTATACGACACAAAAGGAGATGAGAAAGTAGTTGTTGGACTAATAGAGGATGGTAGTATGGCTAACGCAGATCTAATAATTGGTCCTTTCTTTCCTGATTTAGTTGATGTTGTTTCTGAATGGTGCAAGAATAATAAAGTAGAATTAATTGTACCAACTTCAGTACCTACTAAAGTACTTATGGACAATCCTTACGTGACAACAATAGTACCGTCAGATTTAACTTTGATAAGTGCTATGGCAAATTACATGGCGCAAAATCATGCGGATGACAAGATATTTATTATGAAAGGAAGTAGTCAATCAGATCAATCTCGAGTGGAATTATTTAAAAAAGCTTTTAAGGCATCATTGCCAGAAGAATTTAAATCAAAAGAACTAATCGTTATTACTTCACTGGGAAGTTCTTCGGGTAGAGATATGGCAAGAAAAGTTGATTTAGACACGGCTAATTTTTTCGTGTGTCTAAGCGATGAGGTTAAAAACGTCATGGAGTTTGTGAATACTTTGAATGCTGCAAAAAATTATTCTTCAGGAATGAAAAAAGCTGATATTACATTGGTGGGAACAAAAGAATGGTTGGATATGAATTCTTTAAATAATTATTATAAAAATAGGTTTAACTTTCATTTTGCAAATTCGAGTTATTTGAATTTTAGTGACTCTACAATTATAGAGTTTATAAAAGAATATAGAGCCTTATATAAGGCTGACCCATCGAAATATGCCGTTCATGGATTTGATGTGGTATTGTCTCAAGGGGCGAGAGTTTTATTGAAGAAAGAAAGAAATAATGGGCTAATGAATAATTTTCTAGTGCGGCATATTGGTGAGAATCACGGTAAGGAAAATAACGGAGCTTTTATCTGTAAGCAGTCAGAATTTGAAATCGAATTACTTCATATAAACAAAAAAGAACTTTATTTTGGAATTGACCAAAACAGAAATAATTGAAGCTTTTAAAGATACACAAGACCATATCTGTAAATCACTTGAGGAGTTAGATGGCAAGTCAAAATTTAAAGAGGATTTATGGGAGCGATCAGAAGGCGGAGGAGGTAGAACGAGAGTAATTTCTGATGGCGATGTTCTTGAAAAAGGTGGAGTGAATTTTTCAGCGGTTCATGGACCTGTGTCTGATCTAATGAAAAAGCAATTGAAACTGGAAGGGGAGTCTTTTCTAGCCACTGGAGTGTCAATCGTACTTCACCCACATAATCCCTTTCTTCCTATTATGCACATGAATATTCGTTATTTTGAAATGGATAATGGTGCTTATTGGTTCGGCGGAGGTATTGATATGACCCCGCACTATGTTGAGGAAAATCTAGCTAAATCTTTTCATGGTGATTTAAAAAAAGTGTGTGATGAGTATAAAAATGACTTTTATTCAAAATTTAAGAAATGGGCAGATGATTACTTTTTTATCCCACATAGAAATGAGACCCGTGGAGTAGGAGGTATTTTTTACGACCATTTGACTGCCGAAAATACTGGGCTTTCTAAGGAAGAGTTGTTTCAATTTGCACTAGATTTGGGCAAGATGTTTCCAAAACTTTATTCCTTTCAAGTTAATCAAAATAGAAATAAAAACTTCGACGAGAAAAATATACAATGGAGAAACATACGTAGAGGACGTTATGTTGAGTTCAACCTAGTTTATGACCGTGGTACCCAGTTTGGCTTGAAAACTGGAGGAAGAATTGAATCTATCTTAATGAGTCTGCCTGAAAATGCTTCTTGGGTTTATAATTTTGTACCTAAAGCAGGTTCTATTGAAGCCAAAACTACCTCATTTTTAGTCAAAGATAAAAAGTGGATTTAATTTAACCCCATTTTATTCACCTGTATTTCAGTACTTAAAGCATATTGTTGATTACTTTTTTTGTTTTTTTTAACATAAAAAGCAACGCTATGTTAAAAAGCTTCGTTGGAGTCTATGTAATGCTAAAACTACATCAATGTTAAAACTACTAATGAGTATTTACCTTATTGCTTCAATAGGAGGTATCGGTTTTTCCCAAAATTCAGAAGAAAAAGTTAAAGAATTTTTAGGAGAAGAGAGATTTAATCAAGCAAAATTATCCAATCCTGGTTTGATATCATTTCTAGAAATGAAAGCAGAAGAAGGGTATCAAGTGAGTGAATCAAATGAATTAAAGAAACCTAGCTATAAAAAGGTAAATAGCGTTCTGTATAAAAAGGAAGAGATTTCCATTGAAGATTTTTTGGAAGCCTTAAATCAAGAAAATTTTAATTTCTTGAATTATTCATTTCCAAATCAAGACTCAAATGTTACTACTCATTATCTGCTTGGTGATTCGGAAGTATTGATTACGGTTTATTCGAATGAAGTAATCAATACTAAGATTGCATCCAATAACTAAGCTATTTTATATAATATTATTTGAAACTTCTCTTATGAAACGACTAAACAGTTTATTCTTAATATTTTCTATTTTTTTCGCGTTTTCAGGTATTGCTCAGAATTATAATATGACTGATAATACCACTATTAATGATTGTGGAGGTACATTTTTTGATTCTGGAGGAAATGGAAACTATGGCAATAATCAGGATCTTACATTTACAATTTGTCCAGATACTCCAGGTTCTTTTGTTAATGTTGATTTTACTTCTTTCGAGACTGAAGATGGTTGGGATTTTTTAACTATATATGACGGTAATAATATAGGTGCTCCTACCTTAGGAACATATACTGGTATAGTTGGGCCAGGATTTGTTTCTGCCACAGCAGGAAATGCATCTGGGTGTTTAACTTTTGTTTTTGAATCTGATGGATCTTTTAACGATCCAGGTTGGGTAGGTCAAATTGGATGTACACAACCTTGTCAGGATGTTATTGCGAATGCTAATTTCTCTCCTGCTCCAGATGGAGATGGAGTTATTCGATTGTGTCAAGGAGCTTCACTTACTATGAATGGATCTGGTACATATCCTGAGAATAATACAGCATATACACAATCAGATGGGACATCTACTTTTGAATGGTATGTTGATGGTGCAGTACTTAATGGACAAAGTGTATCTCACACATTTCCCAATGCTGGTGCCTATTATGTTCAATTGGAAATAACAGATATTGCAGGTTGTTCTAATTCGAATGACATAGATCAAGTTGTATATGTTTCGACTACTCCTATTTTTGCGGGAACTGCCGGCGCACCAGACCCGATTTGTTTGGGAGAACAAGCGGACTTCACAGGAGTTGTAAATCCTGTGACTTTCGAACAAGAATGTAATCAACCGAGTTTCCCACCAATATCACTTCCTGATGGATCTGGAGTTTCTTACGAGACAAGTGTAAATTTAGATTGTTATTCACCTGGGCAACAACTAACGGACATTAATGATCTTCAGTCATTATGTGTTACGATGGAGCACTCCTACATGGGTGACCTCGAAATTGAGATTGAATGTCCTTCTGGACAATCTGTTATATTAGTGGATTATCCAAACGGGGGTGGGAGCACTTTTTTAGGAGTTCCAGTTGATGATGACCTTCAACCAAACTCTCAAGGTACAGGGTATCAATACTGCTGGGATCCGAATGCGACGAATGGAACATGGGGAGCTAATAGTGGAGGCACCTTGCCTGCTGGATCTTACGAGTCAGACAACCCTCTAAGTGGTCTTGTTGGTTGTGATATGAATGGAGATTGGACGCTTATTATCACTGACAATTTGGCTTCTGATAACGGATTTATTTTTGACTGGAGTTTGAACTTTGACCCGAGTATCATTCCTCCTGCATTTTCCTTCACTCCAACAATTGTTTCAGATGGTTGGCAGGCTGACCCAACAATTGTAGGGGGTACAAATCCAATTACGGTGGAACCAACATCATCTGGGAATGCTTGTTATACGTATGAAGTTACAGATAATTTTGGATGCACATATGACACAACTGTTTGTATTACTGTTAACCCATCTCCAGTTATTGATCCAATTGCTGATATTACAGATTGTAACCCAGTAACATTACCAAATATTACGGGTACAGACCTTACAGGAAATGAGGCTTATTATACAGGTACTGATGGAACAGGAACTCAATATAACCCAGGTGACGTTATTTCGACAACAACTACACTGTATATTTACGATGAGCAAACAGCTGCTCCTTTTTGTTCGGATGAGGAATCATTCACAATAACAATTACTAATCCAATATTAACAATCAACTGTCCAGGAGCTTTAACCGCAGTTTGTGATATTTCTGAACAGCCTGCTTATGGATCTTTCGCAGATTTTCAGACTGCTGGTGGATCAGCTTCCACTACTGCAGGAGCAAATATTCTTCCGGGTACTTTTGCGCTTGTGAGCGAAATTTCTGACGGCAACACATGTCCTGAAGTGGTTACAAGAACATACCAAATAGAAGATGATTGCGGAAATATAGAAACTTGTACACAAACAATAACAATTGATGATAATATAAACCCAACGGGAACAGCACCAGCAGATGTAACAGTACAATGTGTTGGAAATGTACCAGCTGCAAATATTGCGGATATTACTGATGAAGCAGACAACTGTACAGCTCCAACAGTAACTCACGTAGGAGATGTATCTGACGGAAATACCTGTCCTGAGGTGATCACAAGAACATATAGAATAGAAGATGCCTGTGGTAATTTCATAGAAGTAGATCAACTAATAACAATAGATGATAATATAAACCCA
>NVXV01000013.1 GCA_002734085.1 Fluviicola sp.
TTCAGCATCCATTAAATGATTGGTATAAGTAGAACTTTTCGTATTCAAATAAAACTTTTGGGTATAGAGAGAACCAATGATTTTTCCGCGGAGTTGTGTTTCCCCTTGATTATAGACTAAACCTACAACCGAAGCTTTTTCTTTGACATCTAGTTTYACAAGATTGCGAAAGTCGGGAGATGTTGAAGTAATRAGAATGCCACCAAGTAGATGAGCATTATCTTCTAATGTAACTGTCACTGTATCATYTCTTCTGAATTGCGTGTTTTTATCATTAAGGTAAATGGAAGACGGATATTTCAGTAGCGTGTTTTCTTCTAAAACGACACTTTTTTCAGCAAAAACTTGAGCCGTGCCTTCAAATCCTTTTTCAAAACGAACACTTGGGGCAATTAATATGACATTGTCAAGCTGTGCTTCCCTGGAAACAAAAATGGAATCTTTCGATGAAAYAATAAGATTCCCTGATAGCTTGTCGCGAATGATAATAGGAATACTTTGCTCCAACAAATGAGTAGCATTTTCAAAGCTAAAAGCTGAATCCATTGGTAAACTTTCTAAATGAATAATTTCTCTTTCACTAATGATAGACTTGAAATCTAATGTAGCAATGTGATCATTTAATGGCGGTAGTTTTTTATCAGCATCCCTTGTTGTGCCTATATATAAATCTTTGTTAGAGAAATTCTTTCCCTGAATAAACGCGCGTTCAATTCCTCTTTTTGGAAGAAATAATTCCCCGCGAAGAATTGTATTCCCCGTAACCTTTAATGAATTATCATTATTGGCAAGGTACAAAGCGGGAAGTGAATTTTTAGTCGTTTCTATTCCCGATAATAATGATCGGGTGAGTGTTTTCTTGTTTTTTACAGCCGTTATAGTAGCAAAATTAAACATACCCCAACTTGATTTTGTGGTATAGACAGTGTCGCCATTGAGGATGTGAAGCTTTTCATCTATATGATTCTCTGTGTTTAATGTAAAGTCTACAGCCGCCAGACTATTTACTAGTAATCGTTCTTTATTTTTAAGAACAGCGCGTGTGTTTCTATGGGCAGTTGAAATCCAAACCAGAGACAAGCAAAATGAGCCCACTATAATAGAAAGCACAATTGCATATGTCATGGCTCCAGCCTTAAGCATAGATAGGATTTAGTAAGTAATGAAGTCTTCCCCTTTGTTGGATTCTTCTTTCTTTTCCTTCTTCNNNTTTTTTCTCTTCCTGGATTTTTTGGTGTCCTTTTTAGAATCGTCCTGCTCTTTAGTTTCCGTTTCTTCGGCTTCTTCCTCTCCTTCTGTTGCTTCTTTTTTCTTAAAGAGTTGTTTTAAAAAAGGTGTTTTTTCTTCTCCATTTTTGTAGTGTTTCACAGCACCATCTTCGAGGATTTGTTTTCCGTGTAACTCCCCATTTTTATAGTTTTCTTGAGAAATCAACTCCCCATTTTGGTCATATTTAAGTTGTTTTCCGTGCAGTTCTCCGTCCTTCGATCGAGAAACCGACTTTGTTTTACCATTTGGATATTTTTCGATTACTTCTACTTCTGTTGAATCGATATTCGTGGTAATAACTTTATCTTCTAAGTTGTGAACCACTTCGTCCTTTCCGTAGTTCTTTTCCTTTTTTATTCTACCGTTTTTGTCATAGATTACAGCAGATTTTTTAGGCTTTCCGTGTCTCCAGAACTCTTCTTTTTTCAGTCGACCTTCCTCATTCCAATAGGTCCATGTACCGTGTTTTAGTCCTTTCTTAAAAAAACCTTTGATAGCAAGTTGTTTATTTGCGTAAAACTGTTCATAGATCCCATTCAGTAAAAGACCACTGCTACCACCTTGGGTAGACATAACATTTTGGGATTTATACCAATAATAAGTTAAAGAATTGTCGTACTTATTATTTTTTTTAGGATTAAACTCCTCTACTTGAAAGCGAATGAATTCACCGTTTTTACGTAAGCTTTTGAGATTTGCATAGTTTACCTTTTCTTGGGAAGAAACCGTAAGGCAAAAAAGGGAAGTTAAAATGAATAGCGAGGTTAATCGGAGCATCTTTTTTATTCAAAGTTACATAAGTTTATCAATTTTCAAATTATAGTAAATCGAATTATTTTTTAATGACTTTTATTTTCATACTTTTGAACAGAAGAAACTAAAGATACACCTATGAAACAGATAATAAAATCATTAGGATTCCTTTCTGCTTTATTTTTTGTTATACTATTCGGAACGGTTGCGTGTAACGATTTTGTTGAAGAAGATATAAGTGGCGACATACCTGTTATGATTTTACCACAAGATGGCGATACCATTTCAGAGTTCTCAAACTTTATTTGGCATGAATTAGAAGGCGCAACGAAATATCGATTGGAAATTTACTCTCCAGATTTTGACGCGCCAAACTTTATTGCAGTGGATACTACCTTAAGCGCAACTGATATTTTTCTTTCCTTGACTCCTAATAAATACCAACTCAGATTGAGAGGGATAAATAATGGCTATGAATCTTTACCCACAGATCCAATTGATTTTTGGGTAGATACTGTTTCAAGTAGTCAGTTACAAATTGATTTGCTTACACCTTCATCAACAACGTATTATTCAGAAAGTTTTAACGGTCAGTTCACATGGAGTTCATTGCCTGGGGTAAGTTCATATGAAATGAGTTTACGATCTGGAACAGACTATGAAACAGGAAGTATTTTGTATACCCAAAACAACATTTCAACTACATCACATACGGTTTCTGGCGTAACGTTTAGCGAAGGGGAATACGTTTGGGGAGTAAAAGCCATCATGAGCCAGGGAAATGCAACAAGTGTTTTTACCAATACATTTATGATAGATGGAACAAATCCGGGAATACCTGTTCCTCAAACTCCTGCAGATTTTGCAACGGTAACTTCTCCCGTTGAGTTTACATGGACAAACCCACAAGATGTAGGACAAATTCAGTCACCAGTAACAACACACATTGATATTGCCACGGATGTTAACTTTACGAACATCATTCAATCTTCATCTACTCAGAACAACTCTATAGATTTAACCATCAGTCAAACAGGTACTTTTTATTGGAGTTTATACAATGTAGATGAAGCGGGTAATCAAAGTGATTTTTCTGTAACAAGAGAGTTTACAATAAACTGATTGAAACAATGAATAAAAAGGTACTTTCAATAGTTTTAGGAATTGTAGTCCTTTTGATTTGGGTGAAAGTTTTTTCAAAGATCTTCGATCAATTTGGCGATGATGAATATGCCACAGTTGAAGCTCCATCTATGGACATCATTGATTTAAGCAAGTATATTAAAAGAGATACCATTCCAACGTTAAAACTCGATTACAGAGATCCTTTTTTGGGCAAGGCTTACCAACCAAGAAAAGTAAATAACTCACCTCAAAACAAAAATGTAAACAAAACCCCACCTAAATCTAATAACCACAGAAATAGTGAAAACCTGGTTGAGAAGTGGCCACAAATAAACTATCATGGATTTGTGAAAGTAATTGGCTCCAAGCAAGGAACAGTACTTTTAAAAGTAGGAGGAAAGATGCATAAAATCAGAGAAGGGGAAGTTATAAATGATGAATTAATTATCAGTAAAGCATACAGAGATTCAATTGTGATAGTTAGAAATGAAGAAGCAAAAACATTTTATAAGTGATAAGATTATTAATCATAGCCATGTTTTTAGCGTATTCTACAGTGGAACTATTAGCACAAGAAGAAACTGAAACAATAGCTAAAATAAAATACAACCCATTTAAAACAACCATTGAAGATCAAGACGACATCTGGGAAGTGAAATTCGGGTCAACACATCTACTCCCAACAAGTAACTCTATCCAATCAAAAAAGTTTGCTTTTCGCTTTGGAATCCATTATTTCTACGAGATCAACTTTAGTCCAGCCAAAAGGTTCGCTTTAGCAATAGGTTTAGGCTACAATTTTCAACAATTAAAAACCAAGGGGATCTTTGAAGGTTCTCCAGATGCCACTTTTACACCAGCAGAGAATATTAATAATCTTTCTAATCCAAGACTGAACATCCATGAGCTTAATTTTCCATTAGAACTGAGATTAAAGTTCCAATCCGAGCTAAAGTTTTATCTAGCTTACAATTTTACCATCCCGGTTTCTAATAACATGAAATACAAAGTTGATGGCGATGACTTCAATGAAAAGAATACGACACCGATCAACGCATTTCAACACGGCCCTTCACTAAGGGTGGGGTATAAGGACTTCTTTTTATTTACACGGTATAATGTGTCAAGTTTGTTTTTAACGCCTGAATTTGAAAGTGTAGAGTTGTTTAGTTTTGGGATATCGTTGGGGGGGTAAGTGATTAACTCCTTCTCAAATTATGGTTTGGGTTTTACCTAAAAAAAAGGAAGTTAAACCTCTAAAACTGAAAAAGAGGCTTACTACTCATTAAATCATGTACTTTCTTTTGAACGTCTTTTAAAATAGATTCATCTTCGATGTTGGTCATTATTTTATCCATTAACTCAACAATCGTCGGGATTTCATCTTCTTTCATTCCTCGCGTTGTGATTGCAGGTGTTCCTACCCGAATACCAGAAGTAACGAAAGGAGATTCTGTATCAAAAGGAACCATATTCTTGTTGACAGTAATATGTGCTTCGTTTAAAGCGTTTTCAGCATCTTTACCTGTAATGTTTTTCGTGCGTAAATCAATTAACATACTGTGGTTGTCTGTTCCACCTGAAATGATTTTATAGCCTCTATTTACAAATTCTTCCGCCATTACTTTTGCATTCTTAGCTACTTGTTGCTGATATTCTTTGAACTTTGGATCCAAAGCTTCACCAAAAGCCACCGCTTTACCAGCAATAACATGTTCTAAAGGACCACCTTGAGTTCCTGGGAAAACAGCAGCATCCAATAACGAAGCCATAGAACGCAAGTTCCCATTCTTCCATTTAATTCCAAATGGATTGTCAAAGTTGTGGCGCATCATTATAATCCCTCCACGTGGACCACGCAATGTTTTGTGTGTTGTTGAAGTAATGATATGACAATACTCCAAAGGATCATTTAGCATATTAACAGAGATCATTCCAGCTGGGTGAGAAATATCTGCTAGTACTAAAGCACCCACTTCATCAGCTACTTTTCTGATACGTTCATAATCCCAGTCTCTACTATAAGCAGAAGCACCACAAATAATCATTTTAGGCTTTACTTCTTTTGCTTTTTGCTCTAGAGCATCGTAGTCAACCGTTCCTGTCTCTTCTTTAACTCCGTAGAAGTGTGGATTATATAATCTCCCCGAGAAGTTTACAGGAGAACCATGTGTTAAATGTCCACCATGAGATAAATCAAAACCAAGAATATTGTCTCCAGGATTAAGACAAGCCAACATTACTGCAGAGTTTGCTTGAGCACCAGAATGTGGCTGAACGTTAGCCCAATTTGCGTTAAACAATTTACACAATCGGTCGATAGCCAATTGTTCGACTTGATCGACGATTTCACATCCTCCGTAGTATCTTTTACCTGGAAGACCTTCAGCGTATTTATTAGTTAAAACAGAACCCATTGCGTCAAGAACGTCTTGACTTACGAAATTTTCAGAAGCAATTAATTCAATTCCTTCAATTTGTCTTTTTCGTTCTTTATTGATTAAATCAAAAATGGCTTTATCTCTATTCATTTTTTAAATTTTTTATCATAAATAATTTTTAACCCCTCGGTCAAATCGGTATCTGGTTTCATTCCAATCAAGTTCTTAAGTTTTTCAGAACTTCCTACACGACGTTCAACTTCATAGTCATAGCGCTTTTTAGGAGCATCAATATAAACTATTTTTGAATTCGATTTCGTAATTTTCTTTATTTCGATAGCCAATTTTTCAATATCCCACTCAGCTTCATTGGCGATATTTACAACATGATAACCGGTAATGTCCATGAGTCGAACACAAGCTTCTATTGTATCATCAATATAAGTGAAATCCCTAGTTTGTTCACCAGAACCAAATACTGTTATATTTTTTCCTTTAATCGCTTGCTCAAAGAAGCGAGGAACAACCATTCTATTGTCTTGATTTTCACCATACACATTGAAAAATCGAAGCGCTATGGTATTCAATCCTTTTTCTTCGTGATGAGAGGCAAGGTAAATTTCGTTATATCTTTTGGCCATTGCATAAGAAGTTCTTGGGTCAACGAGTACTTCTTCAGTTAAGGCACTTTCGATTGCTGAATGTCCATAAATACCAGAAGTAGAAGCGTAGAGTATTTTTCCAACGTTATTTTGCTCAGCTGCCATCACGACATTTCTAGTGCCTATAACTTCAACGTCCATTGTTTCAACCGGAGCATCAGCAACTACGTCAACACCCAGAACAGCCGCAAAATGATAAATCACATCACATCCAACGGATAAGCTTTTAACGATATCAAAATCTCTGACATCACCATTGATAAATTTGATTTTAGCAAATACTTCTCTATCTAATTTATTGCCTCTTAGTAGGTTGTCAAGGACTATCACTTCATGCCCATCATTGACAAGTCTCTTTGTAAGGTTACTGCCTATAAATCCTGCTCCTCCTGTTATTAAAATCTTCATAGTTTAGCTTAAATCATTTTGTAAATACAAAAATAGGGGAATAATATAAATTTAGCTTTGATATCTTCTAATTGAATGTAATTGGTGAGTAATTTCACCTTTCTCTTCGTTAAAAATTCCTTCTTCAGTAAGTTCATCAATACGGACGTAACCACTTGCATGTATGATTTTATTGTCATTAAGAACAATTCCAACGTGGGTAACATTACCTTTTTTAGAAACAAAAAATGCTAAATCACCAGGTTTGGCAGATTTAAGTTTGACTTCTTCACCCTGCTTTACTTGTTGAGAAGCATCACGATGTAACAAAATGCCTATTTGATGGTAGATGGTTTGTGTAAAACCAGAGCAGTCAATACCATAATGTGTTCGTCCCCCCCATAAATAAGGCACATTTTTATATCGTAAAGCCAATTCAGCGATTTCGTCATTTTTTTCTGTTTTCTCGTTGGCGTTTTTCCATTTAAAATTGTAGGAGTCGATAAGGAAAGAGGTATTATTCGAAATTACTGGAGATCCCTGAATTACTTTTACTTCTCCCCAAGGAGTATCGTAAAGGCGAATTTCTTCTTGTTGATGTTCTTCTATATTAGACAAGATAGAAAATGCGTTTTCAGTGATTTCAGTAACTTGTTTTTCATCGATCCAGCCAATATAACCATCATGAGCTATATTGACCTTGAGCCATTGATTGTGTTGTTCAACAACTGTAGCTACTTCTCCAAACAGCATTTGAGTAACTATTTCAGCTTCATCGGCACGATCCGCTTTGACAGGGATAATGGTTAAGAAACACATTACTTTTAGACCAACAATCATTTCTTCTTAGGGAATTTAGGGTGAGCAATAATATTTAATGCTTGTTGCATATGACGTTCATTGTGATAGATGACAAACATTAATGCATCACCTAGTCTTAATCGTACAATCTTACTGATTGAAATTGGAATTTTAACTTTTCTAAGGTTTACAGTCTTGGCTAAATCTAGAATTTCAATAACCTCTTTTTGATTTTTTGCAAACTTTTCAATAGCGTCGCTTGAAACCAGTTCTGGACTATTCGATGGATTGTAATTTTTGGGAGCTTTGAATTTACGTTTAATATTGTTAGCTCTTCCTAGTTTCATTGATTTCCAAGCACTTCTACCTAGAGGGGAAGATACAAAAGTATCCTTCGCTTCTTTAAACTTAGTTTTCTGAATTTTTTCAATGAAAGCTGAATTGTAAAATGCAGAATAGACATTTAAATGCGAAAATATTTCAAGTATATTCCAACTATCTCTTGATGGACGCCATGTTTTTTGTTCATCACTGAGATGCTTAAATTTCTTTGAAACAATTGTGATATTGTCCTCTGTGATTTTCTTTAAATCAGTTATTAGTTCGTTTGTATTAAATGTTTTCATTCGCGTATTCTTCCAATTCTCAAAAATAACATCTAAAACCGAAGCACCCAACAAAATAGGACTCAAAATTTGAGAAAAAGCTATATAATTGAAAAGATAAACTTGATTAAAACTATTAATGATTCTTAATTCTAATTAATTAGTCGTCGTTTTGAGCGATCTGTTCTCTCTGCCATTCAAATAGCTAATACACTTCATCATTTCCTAAGTCAACCATATGCTCATAAGGCTTGATGGCCGTGATCTCTCCCTGTCTGGAATAGACGTTTTTAGCTTATTTAAGATTTTTCGAATAGGATAATTATTCTTATCAATCATCACTACTTGAAAATCCTTTTTAGCTAATTTTTTGGCTACCTGAATACCTACAAGACCATCTCTAATTACAATGACTTTTCCTTTTTCGGAATATTTATTTCCATGACCTTTTGACTTTTATTCTAATATAAGTCGGTAGAAAGCACATTGGAAAGCTAATCAAGCTACTTTTTGTTTCAAATAGGTTGAAACTGTTTCAGTAATAAATTGACTGGGAATGACATTACGGAGATTATAATTCAGACGCATACTCGATCCGTAAGCCCCTGCACTGTGAATGATTAACAAATCTCCTCTTTCCAATGGTGGTAATTCATGATTGTTACCAAATGTATCAGAACTTTCACAGGTTGGTCCACTTACAGTATATTTTTGCGAAATTAAATCATCTTTATTTACCGTGATTTTATGACGAGCTCCGTATAGGGCAGGACGCAATAGTTCTGTCATCCCAATGTCTAAGATTGCTGTTGGATTCGAATCTTCATGCTTGATATATTGAACTTCACCAATAAGCTGGCCGCATTGTCCAACTATACTTCGTCCAGGTTCTAGTGATATCAATTCAATTATGTTAGAGGGTAAATGTGTTCTTAACGCACTCATCCATCCATCAAAATCTGGAATGAGGTTTCGCTGAGGATTTGTATAATCTATTCCTAAACCACCACCTAAATTTAAGTATTCAAGGCTGAAGTCTTCAGGAAGTTGAGCAATCAAACTTCGAACAGTTAATGATAAATCTTCGAAATATTGCATATCTAAAATCTGAGAACCAACGTGTAGATGAAAGCCAACAATGTTACTATTCTGTTCAATAATTTGAAGCGCTTCGCTAAAAGCCATACCAAACTTGTGATGCTTTTCACCTGTACTTATTTTTTCGTGCGTTTCAACTTTTAAATCGGGATTGATTCTAAGTGCAACTTGCGTATTTGTGTCTAATTTTTCCGACAACTCACAGATAATTCCGTACTCTGCTGCAGACTCACAATGAATCATACCAATATCTTGAGCTAAAGCATACTCAATTTCACGGATTGTTTTTCCAGATCCTGCAAAAACAATTTCAGACGCACTCCAACCTTCATTTAAAGCATGTTCGATTTCTCCTGCTGAAACACAATCAACACCAATTTCACTTTGTCTAATTTGATTTATTATTTGTGATTCATTATTTGCCTTTAATGCATAAAATAATTTACATCCATACTTCTTTGAAGCTTCTAAACTTGCGTCTATTGTTCTTTGAAGTAATGGTAGATCATATCTGTAATATGGTCCGTTGTAAATTCTTTGCGTTTGCATTTCTTATGTATTTAATTGTTTTCTTCGGCAAAGATAGGTACTCACTTCAATCAAATAACATAATGTTAAAAAATAAACATAAATGTTTTTAAAATAACATTTTTGGTCAAATTACTTTTGTTTAAGGGTTGTCTGAAAGATGTGAAAATTAAAAAGCTATTAGTCAGAATAAAATCTCCAAGTGATAATTATAGGAAATAAGAGTATCGGATAGTAATTGGTTGTTTTCCCCTACCTTGAACATATCCATTACTTTCTGAACCATCAACGTAGGTGTACAATTCCCACGGGATTTCAATACGCATCCCTGTTTTTTTAAACGTCATCATACATTTTGGGTATTGATCTATTTCGCGAAGATCTTCCAGTTTTTCTTCATCTATATCAAAAAGTTCTTTCCAGGATATAGTAATTTTTGTTCCTTGAGTCCAAAGACTGTCTTTGTATTCGTAGAGCTTGACCGTACCATAGTTGTGCTCTCCATCCTTATGTTCACGAAATAAGAAAATATATTCACCAGATAAATAGCTAACATATTTAATCTGAAGTCTCTTCGTATCATGGCAGTTTTCTCTTGAATTTAATTCAAGTACATCTTCCATATCATCGTAGTTAGAGGAAATTTCAAACCTTTCTACTCTAGTCTTACCAAATGTGAACAATTCGTCTACATGGTTTTGTTCTAAACTCTGAAAGCATGAAGGTAAGTTCGCTTGCGTTAAGAAAGAGACGAACACGCTCTGATTTTTAATTTGACCATTAACTTCAAAAGTTAACAGAATTATTAATAGGACTAAAGGGTATTTCAACTTTTTGATTGTTCTCATACGCTTAATATAGGAAATAATTGACAAAATATCAAGTTTAAACACCTAAAGAGCTACTTCATACAAGCTTAGGAGTAATGGATAAATAATTATTCCTGTTTTTTTTATGGAAATTCTTACATTTAATCATCTCTAAGGAAACGATTGTTTATGCGGATTTTATTTGTATTCATCTTCTTGACTTTTTATAATACTTTATTTTCTCAGGAGGAAATGCTAGTTTCCTTTGAGTTAATCGATGATGCAACCAAAGTAGAGCTAGAAAGCTGCAAATTGAATATTAAGTTAGCAGATGAGCAGAAAAAGTTGAGTAACTATTACTCTAAGGACACTATAACACTTAATAAATTCTCAAGTAGTGATGAACTGATTATTGACGCCAGAATCAATGGATACAATCCTTTGAAAATAACAATTGACTTAGCTAATTACAAAAGAGAACTTAAAAAGCAAAGAGTTATTCAATTGACATTGGCTTTTGAATATGATGGACAGGATGTTATTGGGGTAGATATTAATGCAAGTCAAAAACCAACTGTTGTTTTTTCTTCAGATACCATAAGTGTTAGTGACTTTAGAATAATTGACGAAAACAACTTGATATTACTCACTTATCCGAAGAGATTACAAAAATCAAGTGAAGTTGTTTGGTTTCAAAACGGTGAGGTAAAAAGTCGTCTGGATAGTCCTTCTGAAGCAATAGAATTGATTCATGATTATATGAAAAACATTTATTTGCGTACAAAAGAAGAGACGTATCGGGTTACAACGAACCAATACCTTCAATTGCATTTAATAAATACGCGAGATTTAGAGAATAATGTACTACCGATAATTGACACATTAGAAAATGAATATGTTTATTTTAGTAACTACAATAAATGGTATCCCGCTTTTGATTATTTCATGGTAACAAGAACCGACACTCAATATACAAAAGTTCGCCATCTTGAAGACAAGGAAATGATGGAGCAATACAGGGCAGAATATAAATGGGCTGATGTCCGAACAAAGCTTTGGGCTTGGGATATGGAAGCGGAGTCTGGAATCGATAGAGAAATTTGGGTTGGAGCAAATGTTTTTACGAATTCAATTTATTATGAAAAACCATATAGTCCAATGTTTCTTGTAAATGAAGAACTTATTCTATTTGATTTGTATAATGATTTACTTTGTCGTATTGATGCTTATAACTGTGAAGTTTTTGATAGTATCCCTGTAGAGTTTCATAAAAACAGAAGAAAAACAAATTGGGAAAGAGAAATAATTCAAGATCCTATAACGAAGAAGTTATACGCTTTGTATGATCATGTTGGGAATACAACTCTCAAAGAAATCAATCCTGAAACTGGAGAATTGTCTAACGAAATCCCATTGTTTTATAGATATACCGAACATGTTACTGTTTATGATAACAAGGTATACTATATCTATCGTCCATTTGAGTCGATGCAAAAGAAATACTTATATGTACAGGATATGGATTTAGTAAGTGGGGGATGATAAAAGACATAAATATTGTTTAGTCCCGCAAGAGTCAACATCCTTTTACTCCAAATCTTTAAAAATATATTTTTCATCGTAATCAATATTATGTTCTTTCAATAAACCAATATATTCTTCCTTGAATGTCGTGACTCCATGATGTTCCTTCTGGTTTTCAATATATCTGATAACGTTTTTAATAGCTGTTCTATCATAAGAAAAAGCGGAATAACCAGATTGCCATTCAAATCTTCCAAGAACAAATCCTTTTTGATTTATCCACTTTGAAGAATTCGCCTTTATTTGTTGCATTAATTCTGAAATGCTTTGGTTTGGTCGCATTCCTATTAAGATATGTAAGTGATCAGGAACTCCATTTATAGCCAATAGTTTATGGTTATTCTTTTCTATAATACCTGAAATATATCTGTAGAGTTCTTTTTCCCATGAAGGATTAATTATTCCTTTTCTTGATCGAACTGCTAAAATTAATTGTAGGTGGATTTGAGTGTAGCTGTTTGCCATGATTTTTGGTTTTTTGTTAAATTGATTTACTCTAAGTTATAGAAAATTATTAATTGTCCAACAGGTTTTTTGGACTTTTTTTGTTGGTTAGAATGTCGTCCCTAACGGGACTTTGTTTTGAGGTGGTAAAGTTTTTTTTTGACCTAAATATCATTCCTAACGGGATTTTATGAGGGTGTAATTGATTTTCAGGATAATTACTGTCCTTGACGGAACTTTTATTTATGTTAATATTTAATGATGGGAAATCGACAATACGACTCGTTTTTTATCCTGCGCAGATCAGTAAGTTTTTAGTACTAAAATTATTTGCTTAGTCTCGTTAGAGACGATATTTAGGTCAAAACATAACTCTCAAGAATACTCAAAGTCCCTTTAGGGACGACATCCTTTTACCCTAAACTTTTCAAAACAATTCGAACACTCTCTTTCACTTCTTCCCAACTAATATTCAATGGAGGACTTAATCTAAAGCTACTCGGGTGGGAGAGAAACCAAAAACTGATAAGACCTTCTTCCAGACAATTTTTTACAACTTCAGCAACTATTTCATCATTATCCATGTCTATAGCAAACATCAAACCGACACGTCTAATTTCTCTGACTTTAGGGTGTTCTGAAAGTTGGTATTCAATATATTGCCCTTTTTCTTCAACTTGATCAAAGTCAATCTCATCATTCATCACATCTAAGCAAGCAGCTCCTGCTGCACATACAGCTGGGTGTCCACCAAAAGTTGTGATGTGTCCAAGCATAGGGTCGTGAGACAATAGCTTCATCTTTTCATAACTGCTCACAAATGCACCAATTGGCATTCCACCACCAAGGGCCTTACCAAGAGTTAAAATATCTGGAATAACTTCGCTGTGTTCAAAAGCGAAAAGTTTCCCGGTTCGACCCATACCACATTGAATCTCATCAAATATTAGTTGGGTACCTGTTACATTACACTTTTTACGCAACTCTTTCAAGTATTCTGTGCTCGCCTGTCGAACCCCGGCATCTCCTTGCACAGGTTCAATGATTATTGCAGCCGTTCTTGTTGAAATAGCCTCTAAATCCTCTAAAACATTATGTCGAATAAACTTCACATCAGGTAAGAGAGGTTGAAAAGGTGCTTTCTTGGTCTCGTTGCCAGATACACTTAAAGATCCGTGAGTACTTCCATGATAAGCGCCTTTACAAGCAATGATTTCTTGCCGGCCTGTGATGCGTTTTGCTAATTTTAAGGCAGCTTCATTTGCTTCAGTACCAGAGTTAACTGTATATACACAATTTAATTTCTCAGGAAGAACTGCAGTCAGTTTTTCGGCAAATTCAACTTGCGCATCTTGGATGAATTCACCGTAAACCATAACATGTAAATGACGATCGACTTGAGCTTTTAATGCGGTAACAACCTTCGGATGGTTATGTCCAATGTTATTTACTGCAACACCAGCAATCATGTCCAGATACGCTTTTCCATTTTTGTCGTAGATATAACTACCCTTGGCGTAATCAACATCGATCAAATAGGGAAATGGATTGGTTTGCCCTTGTAAAGAGAGAAATTTTTCTTGCAGGGATTTACCTTTATTCATAAATCTACCGTTTAGATAAACTAAGCTTTTCGGCTCATCACTTTCTTAGTTGCTTTGATGATATCTGTTGTATCAATGTTGTATTTTGTCATCAATTCATCTGGTGTTCCGCTTTCTCCAAAGGTATCATTGACACCTACATACTCGTGAGGAGTAGGATTGTTTCTCGATAAAACCTGAGCAACGGAATCACCTAAACCACCATTAAGCATGTGCTCTTCAGCTGTTACTACACAACCCGTTTTTGCAATGGTGTCCAGAATTGCTTTTTCATCTAAAGGTTTAATCGTATGCATGTTTATTACTTCAGCATCAATACCTTCTTTAGAAAGCTCTTGAGCTGCTTCTATAGCTTTCCAAACTAAATGACCACAAGCAATAATTGAAACATCTTTACCTTTAAATACTACATCTGCTTTTCCAATTTTAAAATCAGCATTTGCTTCAGTGAATATTGGTACTTTAGGTCTTCCAAATCGAAGGTAAACTGGGCCTTCATGAGTGGCAATTGCTTTAGTCGCTAGTTTCGTTTGGTTAAAATCAGCGGGAACAATGACAGTCATGTTTGGTAGCATTTTCATCATCCCAATATCTTCTAATATTTGGTGAGTGGCACCGTCTTCGCCAAGTGTTAGACCCGCGTGAGAAGCACAAATTTTTACATTTTTTTGAGAATAAGCAATCGACTGACGAATCTGATCGTATACACGACCTGTCGAGAAGTTGGCGAATGTTCCAGTAAAAGGTATTTTTCCTCCAATGGTCATACCAGCAGCAATTCCCATCATGTTTGCTTCGGCGATTCCAACTTGAAAAAATCGATCTGGGAAATCATCCTGGAAAGCGTTCATTTTTAAAGAGCCAGTAAGGTCGGCACAAAGTCCAACAACATTTTTGTTTTCTTTCCCAAGTTCATGTAATCCTTCACCAAAACCTGATCGAGTATCTTTTTCACCTGTTACTTCAATGTGCTTTTCCATTATAAGTTAATTGTTATTGATTTATTAGAATGTATTGAAAAATCTTTAGAACTGGTATAGTTCGTAGATTTTAAATGTTTTTTACGATAAACTACTTTATAATTCCCTGGAAGCAATGTCCAGCTATCCTTAGTTACATTTTCGTCCAGGTCACAAACCCATTCGAATTCATTATTGTCTTTAACTTCGAAAATTTGCCCTGTGACTTCTTTTGCAGAACGGAAATTGACAGTGCCTGGAGCATCAATTCTTACAGTCGTAGTTGCACTTTGTTCAATCTCTACTGTTCTGTAGCGTCTTGGTAATGTAAGTATCTCTATTTCATATTCACCAACAATATACTCTTGAGTTTCTTGAAATTTTTGAACATTTAAAGTTTTATGTTCTCCTTTTTCCATTACACGAACATCAATATAGTTATTATTTGTCGGTCGATCAAATGTTACTTGAAGTAACCCTTGAGGTGTGTCAAGCTCAATAATGTTGTGAGTGTTTCGTTGAATTGAAATGTTGTATTTACTTTTTTGAGGTAGTGTTTTAACGATAAGGTCGTATTTTTTACTAGGATCAATTATGACAGTGTCTGGTAAATTCTTTTCATTTAGTGTATGCGTAAATGTATATAACAAGTTTTTTGTCCCAGCTTCGTATAAGAACATAGTGACGTTGGTTTCTTTAGGCGTTCCGTAAATCGTATTCAGATTAATTTGGACAGTTGTATTTACGAGTGCCTGATTTACGACGTTTTTCAACACCGCCTGAAAAGCCAGTGGGTCTTCTGCTGATTTATAGTTCCCAATACAATCAAATTGATCTAGATAGGACATGTCAAGCCCCAGACCAATGACAAAAGGACTAATTGTTATCCCTTTAGCTCTTAATTTATCAGCAATAACACAAGGTTCGTCATCACAAGCTTCAACACCATCAGTAATTAAAATAATGATGTTTCTTGAATTTCTATCGGGGAAATCTCCTGCCGATGCTTCTAGAGAACGAGCAATTGGAGTTGTGCCTTTTGCGCGAACTGCTTTTATTTTGTTGATGATGTAATCGTGATTTCCCTTAGCAAATGGTACTTCAAGTTTAGTGTCTGCACAATCTTGATAGGTTGCCGTAATAGGAGATTGGTGACCATATACACGAAGTCCAATTTCCAGATTTGGAATTCCTCTTAAACTATCGATTGATTTTATTAGAATATCCTTAGCGACATTGAGTCGAGTTTCTCTTCCCCATTTTTGATTCATGGAATTCGAGGCATCAAACAAAAATAGAATTCGTGTAAGCTCTTCTTGCGAGTAGCTAAGACTCGACACTAATAAGAATAATATGCAAATAAATCGTTTCAAAAATATGTTTTAGTAATCACCTAAAGTTTCCTCAAGTTGATTTAAAGCGCTTTCCAATTGCTCAGCATTTGGAGCAGAACCATGCCATTTATGCGTCCCCATCATATAGTCAACTCCTTGTCCCATTTCAGTTTTCATCAAAATAACAATCGGCTTTCCATTTCCACGAAGAGATTTAGCTTTATCAAATATATCAATAAGTGCTTGCATGTCATGACCATCAACTTCAAGTACCTCCCATCCAAAAGCTTGCCACTTTTGTTTTAAGTTACCTAGTGAAAGCACATCTTCCACATCACCATCAATCTGACGACCGTTATAATCAATTGTAGCTATTAGATTATCCATCTTATGACCAGCAGCATACATTGCCGCTTCCCATATTTGACCTTCTTGTAATTCTCCGTCCCCGTGAAGGGTAAAAACAAAGTTGTCATCATTATTTAACTTCTTCGTTTCAGCAGCGCCAATTGCCATAGATAAACCCTGACCGAGAGATCCTGAAGCGGCTCTAATGCCTGGTAGGTGGTGATCAATGCTTGGGTGACCTTGTAAACGTGAATTTAATTTTCTAAAAGTCGCTAATTCACTAGCAGGAAAATATCCTGCTCTTGCTAACGTACTGTACCACACTGGAGAAATATGTCCGTTTGAAAGAAAAAATAAATCTTCTCCTATTCCGTCCATAGAGAAATTTGAAGGATTGTGTTTTAAAATTCTGTGATATAAAACAGTGAAAAAATCAGTGCATCCTAAAGAACCTCCAGGATGACCAGAACTCACTGCTGCTACCATTCTTACAATATCTCTTCTTGTTTGCGAAGCATAACGCTCCATTTCTTTTATCTCCATAACAACGTTAAATAATGTATGTTTTACTTATGCAAAACTATATTTATTTAGGATATTTAGAGTGTATAATTCGTACAATTTATCACTACTTTTGCACAGTATGTTTATAAAAGATAATTCCATACATAGTGTAATTAATTATTTCGAAGAGAAACTATGCGAAACGTTCTCCAATCGGGAAATTAAATTAATTGCTCGCTCTTTTATTTCGAAAAGATTAGGTTGGGATTCATCTGATTTTATTAGTCGAAAAGGGGAGAAAGTTTCTGAGTCAGATTTGCTGTTTTTTAGAGAGAAAATCAATGAACTACTTATTGGTGTTCCTTTTCAGTATGTGTTAGGAGAAACCTTCTTTTACAACATTTTGCTTAAAACGGATAAAAGAGCACTAATTCCAAGACCAGAAACAGAAGAGTTGGTAGATTGGATAATTAGTGCTCACAAAGAAGAGCAAGGCTTAAGAATTCTAGATATTGGGACTGGTTCTGGCTGTATTCCTTTAGCTATCAAAAGCGTTTTGTCAAGTGCAAAAGTTACAGGGTTAGATGTCGATACAGAAGCGATGTCTTTAGCCAAAGAAAATGCCACTTCGTTAAAGCTAGATGTAGAGTTCTTGCAACATGATATTTTGTCTTATGAGGGTTTAATTAAGGAATGGGATATTATTGTTTCAAACCCACCTTATATTCCAGTGAAGGAAAAATCTCAGATGGCTAAACATGTCTTGGAGTATGAGCCTGAACTTGCTTTGTTTACAACTGATAAAAATCCACTTGTTTTTTACGAGAAAATTGCAGATTTTGCAGTCGAAAAACTGAATAAAAATGGATGGTTGTATTTCGAAATTCACGAATCGAATGCAGATGGTGTTATCCGAATATTAAAAAACAGAAGATTTAAAGAACTTACTGTAAGAAAAGACTTGCAAGGAAAAGATCGCATGATAAGATGTAAACGTTAACAGATATTAATGGAAAAGTCGATAGCCAAAGAGAAGATTGAAGCATTGTCAGAAAAAGTGGCATACCACAACCACTTATATTATGTAGAAAGTAGAACTGAAATTTCTGATTTTGATTTCGATCAATTATTGAAAGAGCTTCAAGAGTTAGAAGAGCAGTTTCCTGAGTTAGCTGATGAAAATAGTCCAACCAAAAGAGTAGGAGGAGATATCACGAAGAAATTTCAAACAGTTAAGCACGAATATCCGATGCTCTCACTTTCCAATACGTATTCTCAAGAAGAAATTATAGACTGGGAAAATCGGGTAAAAAAAACAGCTCCTGGTGAATTAAAATATGTTTGCGAATTAAAATATGACGGTGTTGCTATCGGAATTCGTTATGAAAATGGAGTGTTTAACCGAGCGATCACAAGAGGGGATGGAAAACAAGGTGAAGATGTTTCTACAAATGTGAAAACAATTAGAAGTATTCCACTTCGGTTAAAAGGAAACTATCCTGAAGTGTTTGAAATTCGAGGAGAAATATTCTTTCCACTGGATAAGTTTAATGAACTTAATCAGCAACGTGAGGAGTTGGGCGAAGATCTTTTTGCAAACCCTAGAAATACTGCCTCGGGAACACTGAAAATGCAGGATTCCAGCGTGGTTGCTACACGGGGACTAGATTGTTTTTTGTATGGAGTATATGGTGATGAGCTTCCAGCAGATGGACATTATGAAAGTGTGTTGAAAGCAAAATCATGGGGTTTTAAAATTCCAACTCCAGAAAGACGCTTTATTGAAAGAACAGATTCAATTGAGGGAATTATGGACTTTATCAATTATTGGGATGAAAATCGTGCTGATTTACCTTTCGAAATTGATGGAGTTGTAATAAAGGTTGATGATTATGGCCAACAACAAGACCTTGGTTTTACTGCAAAATCTCCACGTTGGGCGATCGCCTATAAATTCAAAACAGAACAAGTAAGCTCTAAACTAGAAGCGGTGACATATCAAGTGGGAAGAACTGGAGCAGTTACTCCGGTTGCTAATCTAACTCCTGTTCCATTGGGCGGAACTATTGTAAAACGAGCTTCCCTTCACAATCAAGATCAAATTAATAAACTGGATTTGCACGAAGAGGACACCGTTTATGTAGAGAAAGGGGGAGAGATTATTCCGAAGATAGTTGGAGTAGATTTAACTGAAAGAAAGAAGAATGCTCAAAAAATTGAATTTATTGAGAAATGTCCTGAATGCGATACACCTTTGAAGCGTTTCGAAGGAGAAGCACATCACTATTGTCCAAATGATATGGGTTGTCCGCCTCAAATAACAGGGAGAATGATTCATTTTATTTCACGAAAAGCAATGGATATTGATGGACTGGGATCGGAGACCATTGATCAGTTATTTCGAGAAGGATTTGTTAAGAATAGTGCTGATTTATATGATTTGAAGTTCGAACAAGTGGAAAACCTTGAGAGAATGGGTAAGAAGTCGGCTGAAAACTTATTTAACGGCTTAAAGGAATCGAAATCGGTTCCTTTTGAGCGTGTGTTGTTCGCATTAGGAATACGTTATGTTGGAGAAACAGTAGCTAAGAAAATAGCAAAGGCAAAGAAGAATATTGATGCTATCATTTCATCTTCTTATGATGATTTAATTGCAGTTGATGAGGTAGGAGAGAAAATTGCAATTAGTATTCAAGAACATTTTAGTAATGAAGAGAATAGAGAAATTGTTGAACGTCTTAAAAAGCATGGATTGAGCTTTGAAATTGAAGAGGAAGAACTGGATAGCTCAGTCTTAGAAGGTAAATCTATTGTAGTCTCTGGAGTTTTTAGTCACTTTTCAAGAACGGAATTAAAGAAAGCAATTGAAAAGAATGGCGGTAAAAACGTGAGTAGTCTCTCTTCAAAGACAGACTACTTAATAGCGGGAGAAAATATGGGGCCAGCAAAATTGGAAAAAGCCAAAAAACTTGAAATACCAATGCTGTCTGAAGATGAATTTATAAAATTGATTGAAGGATGATAAAAACATCTCAAAAAAACAGTATAGCGGAAAAGTTTGATTCAATAACGATCCTAGCAGAATGGAAAAACAAACCAGGTTTTGAATCAATCAAATCACTAGCAAAAAAGCATTTTTCAAATTTTCATAGATTAAAGTTTGTGTATGTGATTCCTTCAAAAAAAATACCAGAAGATCTACCAAGAGTTGCTGATGTATATTATTTGCATACAAAGGATTTTGGTTGGCAGGGAAAGCTGAAATCTAACGAAGCGAAGTCACTTTTTAAAGAAAATGAAAACTCAATTTTGTTATGTTCTGATGCATCCACAAATAAATATGTGAAGAAAATCATATTGCAAGCGAATAATGATCTCAAAATTGGTTTTGAATCTGAAAGTTTACCTAATTTTGACCTCGCTTTTCGAATGAGTCAACCGAAGATGGAGCAACTATTCGAACAAACTGAAAAGTATTTAAAACAATTATAGAATATGCAATTTAAAGGAACAGGTGTAGCACTCGTAACTCCATTTTTACCGAATGGTGAAGTAGATGAAAAAGGATTGAGAAAACTTGTTGATTACCAAGTTGAAAACGGAACTGATTTCCTAGTTGTACAAGGAACAACAGGTGAAGCAGCCACACTGTCGAGTGATGAAAAAGAGCGAGTTTTAGCCATAGTCATTGAGCAAAATGCAAAGCGTCTACCAGTTGTTTTAGGAATGGGAGGCAATAACACCGCTGAGGTCGCCGATGCAATGGAACACTTTTCAAACGATGGTGTTGACGGTTTTTTAAGTGCTTCACCGCACTATAACAAACCAAGTCAACGCGGTATTATTGAACACTTTAAAGTTTTATCTAAAGCATCTAAGCTACCAATTATCCTTTACAATGTTCCGGGAAGAACAGGAAGTAATATGACAGTCTCAACCACATTAGAACTTTCAAAGCTTGAGAATATTGTTGCCGTAAAAGAAGCTTCAGGGGATTTAGAACAAGTCATGGCAATTATTAAAGACGCACCATCTGATTTTGCTATTCTTTCAGGAGAGGATGCACTCACAATGCCAATGATTGCTGCTGGAGCTCATGGTGTTATTTCTGTCGTAGCAAATGCACTTCCCAAACGTTTTTCAACCATGGTTAATGCTTCAGTCGCTGGTGATTTAAACTTGGCACGTAAAAATCATTATGATTTACTGGATGTTACGGGTCTTTTCTTTGCAGAAGGAAATCCTGCTGGAATTAAAGTGGCACTAGAAGCTGAAGGTATTTGCGGTAGTACTCTTCGTTTACCATTGTTTGAGGTTAGCACTGAATTGAGAAAGAAGATTGATACGGAGATGTCTAAGTTGGTTTAGAAAAGATAAGGTATTTGTTGCAGTGCTTTAATAGTATCGTACATATGGCACTCAGGAATTGACGTATTTTTTTACGGAGGACTTAGTTACGCACATCCTCTGCTATTTAATTGATAGTGTCAGTGTCTAACGATACATTTACATAGAATTTTTAATTTGTGGTAATCCATCAATTTGTGTTTCCTGTTTAAGTCCTGCTAAGGACGGAAAATTCTTAACCATGGATGCTAACCCATGGACACATGCTCCCCTAACTGTTCAAAAGTCCCTTTAGGGACGACATTTTCCGAATCTACTTTTCAAATCATGTCTGTAAAATGATTACTAATCAACATGCCTCTCGCAAAGCACTCGAAACTCATTTAGAATAATAGCAGTTGCGCCCCAAACAACTTTTTCACGGATATCAAAATAAGGAACATTTCTAAGGATTCTTTCTTGTGTGATCCTTATATCTGTAGTTTTCATGTTCTCTTTTGTCAAAATATCCAACAAGTTGAACGGTAAAATTTCAGCAACTTCGCGTTCATCAGGTAAAAACTCAGGCGCTTCTGTATAGTGAAAAACATAAGGGTGAACGTGGTGATTACTGACTGGAATAAAAACAGGTGTTAACGAACCAAGTAAATTTAGGTGTTCAGTAATCAGACCTGTTTCTTCAACACATTCTCGAATAGCCGTTTGGTCTAAACTTGTTTCAAAATCTTCTTTCTTCCCACCCGGTAAACAAACCTGACCGCTATGAGAGCCTTTGTAAATGGGGCGCTGAATTAACACTGATTTGAGCGTATCCTCAATCTCAAAAAGCACCAAAGCTACTGCGCTTTCTCTATAGTTACTTACTTGTTTAATGGCTTGAGAAGATTTTTGTCTTCCCAAGGGTGACATAGCTAAATGTGCATCTTCACCAGGAAGATCATTACCTAGAAGTTGTTTTATAAGGTCAATAGAGAGTGACATTATGCGTGTCTTATACTTTTGAAAATCTTTATTATGTCTTTGTGGTAATAATAAACATCCTCTTCATTTACAACAAATTGAATCAAATAAGTGACTCCGTTGAAGGTTATTGCTCCAAATTGATAAAACAAATCATTTTGGTAATTATCACTTCGTCCTTTAACAGATACCGTTAAAATTTCTTTTTGTTTGAAAGATTCAATAGTTGATTGTTTGGAAAAACTAGATCCGACCAAATTAGAAAGTCTTGTATCTACAATGTATTCCAAGATTATCTCTTCATCACTGGAAGAAGACTTTGTTTTATCCTCTACTTGAAAATAGGTTCTGTATTCATTCATATCTTCTTCGGGTATTCTATCAATAGAGAAGAAGGTATGGGTCTCATCACAAATGAAGTTTTGCTCATTGGTTAGACTAAAGTCGTAATAATTTTCCTTTAAAAAGCATGATGGAAGCGTTACGTATACCGCGTCATTGTTCCATTTAATGTAACGCTCAACCGCAGCGTTTTTTTCGAAATATTCAAACTCTATTAACTTCGATTCCTCTTTCTCTTCCTCTGGTGTACATGACGAAATGAACAAAAGTAGAAGACCAAAGCCCCAAAACATCTTATTTCTAAAAAGCTGATTCAATATCTTTTTTTCTTAAAAGTAATAATTTATTAGTTAATGATATTTGTTTCTTTTCCAAACCTTCTATAAGAAACCAAGACTGAAATAGCAGCAAAAACAACCATTGTTAAGAAGCTAATTGCCATTAAATCAAAACCTAGAGTTCCTGCAACTAATTCCTTGGATGCCAGTACTATATTGACGATAGGAATCAAAGCAGTTATATAGTCTAATTCAATTCCAGGGATAAACCCTACCATAGCTGGGAGAATAATAATAAAGTTAACAGGAGTGAGAATACTTTGCGCTTCTTTGAATGATTTAGCATAAATAGTTACAGGAATCATTACACCAGCAAAAAATATAGTCAATGGTATTAACAATATGTAAAGCGAAAGAATAAATTGAACACTTAATATACTGCTAACTACCTCTAATATCATTGGATTCTCCACCAATTCAAACACTTCTAAGGATAAAAAGAGTCCAACCAATGCAAAGGTTGCTGCAGCAATTCCAGACAATACAACCACCATCATTTTACCAACCAATATCTTCCATCTTTGAACGGGTGTTGTTAATAGAGTTTCGAGTGTTTTACGTTCTTTTTCACCAGTAAATAGGTCAATAGCGGGGTAGAGGCAGCCAATAAATCCAAAAATTATAAATAAATAGGGTAATATTCCGCCTGCAATTTTACCAATCATTTCTTTACTAGACGCTAAATTTACGTAGGAAACAACTAGTGGTTCGGTAAGTTTTCTGTCTAAAGAAAGTTTATCAAATCTTTCTTGCATTAAGTTATCCTCAATAATATCTAAATATTTTTTCACCCTGTCTCGTGTTCCTAAATTAGTTTCGTTGAGTATGACAGAAATATTCATTTGTTTATTAGATTCTTTCAATTCATCATAGTTAGAAGGAATGACAATACCTAATTGTATTGAATCTTGAGCTATTTCTTTTGAAATACCTGTGGTATCTGAATAGAATTTCAATTTTTTTGGTCCTAAGGAATCTGGAATTGCCGAGAATTGCATTACAAAGTCATTGGAAGGGTCTTCTGTGATTAATGCTATATTAAAGACTTCTTCTTTCTGCTTCTCTTCAAAGCTGGATGAAACTTTAGTAATAATCCCAAGAATCAACGGGAAAACCAAAATTGGAATCACAATCATTGCAATTATGGTACGTCGATCTCTCAACGTATCTTTAAGTTCTTTTTTAAATATTGTAAAAATCATATTTCAGCGTTGTTAGAAGCATTAATAATTCGAATGAACTCAGCAGTTAGATTGTCAGCAGTCATATTTTCCCTGAACTGTTGCATGGTTCCTTCATATACAATTCCACCTTTGTGAATTATCGCTAAATCATCACACAATAGGTCAACTTCACTCATAATGTGTGAAGAGAAAATAACTGTTTTACCTTGTTTTTTACAATCACCGATAAGTTTAATGATGTTTTCAGCTGTAATCACGTCAAGCCCACTAGTAGGTTCATCAAAAATCACTACTTCTGGATCGTGAATCATTGTTCTGGAGATGGAAACCTTTTGCTTCATCCCAGTACTTAACCGACCAATTCGTTTATTTTGAAAATCATGCATGTCAAGAAGCGTGTAGAGCTCTTCTTTACGTTTTTTGAAGTCTTCGTCCGAGACATTATATAAATCAGCGAAATATTTGATTAATTCATTTGGAGTAAGTCTTTCGTAAAGTCCAGTAGAACCTGTTAAGAAACCAATATGCTTTCTTGCTTCATTAGCATTGATAGAAACATCAACTCCCTGAATTTCAATTTTTCCTTTTGTGGGTTGGAGAATACCAGCGAGCATTCTTAAAGTAGTTGTTTTTCCTGCACCATTTGGACCTAGTAAAGAAAATATGCGTCCTGGTTCACAAGTAAAACTAACGTCATCAACTGCAACGGCAATTTTTTCGTCGGTATTATTTTCTTTTCGTTGTTTTTTCGTTAACTCAAAGGTTTTTCGAATATTTTCTACAACAATCATAAAGGATTGATTTTAATTTAAAGGCTGAAATTAATGAAAAATAAGAATTCTCAAACGTTAAAAAACCCTTTAAAGTCAAAAGTAATTTATGAACTTGAAAAGAATGTTATTCAAAAACAACAAGTGGAGCTAGTTTTTCGAGTGTTGCAGGTCCAATTCCTGGAATGTCATCTAAATCGTCTAGTGAGGTGAAAAAACCAACTGATTCACGATATTTAATAATAGCGTCAGCTCTCCCAGGTCCAACAGTAGGTAAGAATTGAAGCTCTTTTTTTGTAGCTAGATTGACATTTAAGGGGAAAAGTGTTTTTCGTAGTTCAGCGTCGTCAGTAATGACTTTCCTTCCCACATCTTTGGGTGTTTTCCACATCCCCAAACTGTCGGATTTAGCCAAACTTTCTTTAGTTTTATAAGCTGCAGATTTATCAGCAGGTTGAAAATAATATTCTGAATATTGCGCATTTCCAGTAGAAATCATAGTTTGATTAACATCGAAAATGTGCTCTTTGTTTCGAGCAGTGACATAACCCTTGTGACTTCCGTATTTATGGCGAGGAACTCCACGACCTCCAGTAATTCTAATTTCTGTTCCTTCGAGTATTGAGTCTAGAAAATGTTTCGATTTAGCAGAGTGAAAATAAGTAGAATCTTCATGCCCTCCCCATATTCTAGGCGCGTCAACACCGAGTAATTCTACAGGGTAATAAACATTTGTTTCTAATTCTACTTCAATTTTATCACCTTCCACAACTCTAAAACGATCATACCACATAGTCGTATCGACTGTAGGGTAATGATGGAACGTTTCACCTTTTGCTCGGCTTAACACTCCCATAAAATCTTGATAAAACTGGTTAGCAATTTTATTATCAAAGATCATTAGAATATTTTCGTCGTTTGCTTTTTCGGCGGCAGCAGAAAAATTATATGACCCGGTAACTGTAAGTGCCTTATGTCTTTCGGGATAGGGATAATTGACATCAAAGATCATTGTTTTTGAGTGAAGTTTCCTAACTTCCTTAGCAGGCATAACCAACCGACTACCAAATGCCATTTCTGGTCGTGCCCAGATGTCATTATTATTTCTGTATTTCGCATAGAACGAGGGGTCTATGACCCCTGTTAGCCTTATTTCGGCTCTGCCAGATCGATCAATTAAAGCTTGACTAATCGGAATATTTGGACTTATCGCAAATGACAAAAACTGAGCATCATGCCGTACATAGTCTGTAATTAATTCGGTTAGTCTCTCGGAGATACTTGGTTTCGTTTTATCTCTATCCAATGGACCAAAGTATACTTCAACTCTTGTGTCATTTACGAAATGAACATTTTCGGATACATTTCTTTTATCCTTGTGAAAACGAGCTCGATTATTATTGGGTTCGGCATCTTTACTGCCCCACATTTGTTCAAACTCTTCTAAATACGCATTTGTGATTCCATTGTCCTTTATGAGTACAACAGCATTTGTGTTCCAAGCTCCAGTATATGTTGTATTCATGGTGCCTGTCCAAACATAATCGTCGTTTGGATCGTCGCTTAAAGCATCAAATACGGCAAATTTATGATGCATATTTGCACCAGAATTGGGTAGTCTTTCATAGGCTTCTTCAATTTTTCCATTAGGCCAGTAGATTGTACCGCTATCGTCAATATTTGGAATTCCCGCTTTTCTTAATGTATCCCACATAGGTTGTGTGAAGCGAGGAGCATGGTTTCGATGTATTACATCGGTAATGACTCTAACTCGCAATCCTCTGCGGCTCGCTCTTGCTAGCGCTTCTCCAACACGCATGTGTTGAAGGTCATAAACAACGAGGTCTACACTGTGTTTAGCTGAATCAATTTGATTCACTAAAACACCAATTAAATCCCATTCGTCATTTGATTGGTTACCATCTAATTGTACTGAGTGATCAGATTTTGAATTGAAATAAGCCTTTATCCATTCAACACTACTAGTGTCTCGTTTCCCACATAGCGCGAGAGAAGGGAGTAGCAAGAATGCGATAAAGTAAATAAATTTTGTGTACATAAAACCAAATTATAGTAGTAGCCCGATGCTAATACTGTACCAAAAATAAGGCAACTAAATTAGTTATTCAATTTAACAATCTTACCGTTTTGTAAAGTTGGTATTAAATCTATCTGATTCGGAGTTAAACAGTATTTGATATCTTTATTCAAATTTAACCTTTTCAATCTTCTTCTATGAGAACTTGATTTTAAAAAGCCCATATAATTATCTTTGGCAGACATGTATAAGTACTTTGCTGCAACAGAAGAGTCTTCGTCAGAGGAAAAATTACCACTATTGATTAGTGTCTCAGAAATTGCACCACCGCAAATAGTGTCCTCCAGGTTGAATTTATCTTTCCATCCAGAGCACAGACAGAGTACATTTTTGTTTTGTCTTATTAAATAGTTTGTAATAGCCTCTAAATTCACTAGTGATCCGATAATTACCTGGTCAGCTTCTTGTGCAATATTAATAGCACGAGTACCATTGGTTGTTGAAAGAACAATTTCTTTCCCTTTGAGTTCTGGTTTCATGTAACTGTAAGGAGAGTTACCAAAATCAAACCCTTCAACTATTTCACCTTGTCTTTCAGCACCCACTAAATATCCTTTTTCCTGATATGTTTTTGCTTCGTCAATTGTTGAAACTGGAATTACAGCGCTAACACCATTGTTAAGGGCAGAGCAAATTGCTGAAGTAGCACGAAGAACGTCTATAACTACCACAATTTCAAAACGTCCTTTGAAGTATTCATAATCTTTGGGTGTATAACAAACCTCAACCATTTTTTTCTCCATGCAGCGAAGATAAATAAAATTCTAAATGCAGATAATGAATATATAGAAGACTATTCAAAAGGAATCAATTCGGAAAGCTCTTGCCCAACCAAACTGCCAAGTGCTACGCCCATGCCACCAAGTCGTACACCAATATGAACATTAGTTGAAATAGATTGAACTATAGGTTCTTTTGTTGTGCCAACGCCCATAATTCCTGCCCACTGTTGTTCAATTTCTACATTTTGATTTGGAAGTATTACATCGCTAAGCAGGTGTTTTAAGGAATTCATTATAATATCAGTATTTTCAATTTCATCCGTTTTTTCACCTTCCAAGTCCAAGTTTCTACCACCGCCAACTAAAACACGATTCCCAACATTTCGAAAATAGAAATATCCCTCATCGTAATGAAATGTACCTTCGAATGGCTTGTCACTTAATGGCTTTGTTATGATCACTTGTGCTCGAGCTGGTGAGAGGTTTATTTCAGGTAGAATCTGTTTCGTTAACCCGTTGGTTGCAATGATTAACTTTTTTGTTCTAAAGCAGCCATAATTAGTTTCAACTGAAACATCTTCTCCTTGATCTTCCCAAGAATTAACGGTGGTCGAGAATAATATGTGAACACCTAAATCAACAGCCTTTTTATGCAGTTGATTCATCATTCTGCCAGTGTTGATTTGCCCCTCACCTTTACTGAAAATTAAACCGTTTATATTGTTGAATCCGAATGTGTTGTTCGCAATTGAAAAATTATTTTTTATTTGTGTAGCGTTTTCTATTATTTGATTCAAATATTCAAGTTTTGATAAACACGTGTCGTAGTTTTTTAAATCCTTTTCACTATTTGTAAAGAGTTCATTGGAGCCACAAGGAATATAATCTATTTTATCAGGCTCACATCTTTCTTTTAGTAAATTAAGCCCGTCATATCTTTTCCTGACCAATCCAATTATACTTTCTTCAGATATTGATTTTAAGTCATCTAATAATTCTGTAGGACTACCAAAACACGTAAACCCTGCATTTTTAGTACTCGCACCAGTAGGTAAGTAACCTCTTTCCAAAATTAGAACCTTTTTGTCTGGATATTTTTCTTTGATCGAAATAGCGGTAGAATACCCTACAAGACCCGCTCCTACAAGGGTTGCATCTAAATCATTGAAAAACAGTTCTTTTTCCCAAAAACTCAATTTTGAATACGTTAGCATAAGTGCTTTTCTATTTATTTACCGTAATTTTAACGATATTTGTGTATTAAACCATGAAAAACTGAACGATTCTTGTAACAAGATGTACATAATTTCGTTTTAAGTAGTAGCTGATGAAAATATTAATTTCAACCCTCTGTTTTGTTTTGCTGTCACTATCATTAGTGTACAGTCAGGAAGTGGTGTATGAAGGAAAATTATCAGACCATGATGACGGTTCAAAATTAAGTGGAGTAGAAGTAAAGGCATTTGCCAATGGTTCTGAAGTTTATAGCACTTCTACTGGTAGGAGAGGAGAGTATGTAGTTAAACTGCCTGTTGGTAAGGTTTACACTGTCAAATACATGAAAAACGGTTATGTTACAAAAACAATGCGGATTGATGTAACTAATGTAAATGAAGAAGATTTGCCGATAGGCGGAAAGATTATGCCTCCTGTAGATATTGACTTATTCACTAAACGAGAAAACGTTGATTTTTCATTTCTAGAAGAAGAACCAGTTGTAACTTGGGAGTATGATACGCGAAACTTGATAATGGAGTGGGATAAAAAGGTCTATAATAATATGAAAAAACGTATTGATGACCTTTTGGCGGAAGCTGATGATAAAGAAAAGGAGAACGAAGCTAAATACAATGCACTTATAAAAGAAGCCGATAATCTTTACGATGAAGAATCTTACAAAGAAGCTCTAGCAAAGTATGAAGAAGCCCTTCAAGTACCAGGAAAGCAAACAGAGGAACACCCAAATAATCGTTTAATTGAAATTGAGAAATTACTACAAGAAATCGCTGAAAAAGAATTAGAGGAAAAGCAAGGTGATCAGGCTTATCAAAATCTATTAACTGCAGCTGATAATTTAGCAAGTAACAAAGAGTACGATAAAGCACTGGATAAATATGAAGAGGCACTTGAACTTAAACCAGGTGAACAATATCCGTTGGATAAAATCGATGAAGTAATGGCTGCTAAAAAAGCAGCGCTGGATAAAAAAGAATATGATAAATTTATAGAGCAAGGTGATAACTTTTTTAGTCAAAACAGTTTGAAAGCGGCAAGGGATATGTATACGAATGCTTCAAAATTATTTCCTGATGAAACGTATCCTAAAGAACAGTTACAAAAAATTCAAGATAAATTAGACGCTGAGAAGGACCAACGTGAGAAAAAAGAAAAGTATGATGAAGCTATAGCTGAGGCCGATAGATTGTTTGGTGAAGAAAAGTATGAGCAGTCGATAGTGAAGTATAAAGAAGCAATAGAATTTGAAAGTGCAGCAACTTATCCAAAAGAGCGAATCAAAATTGCTGAAAAAAAGTTTGCTGAACAACAAGAACAAGAGCGTATAAAAGAAGAGGTTGACGCAATTGTTAAAGAAGCAGATATTCTGGCAAACTCAAGAAATTATGAAGATGCTATAGCAAAGTATGACGAAGCACTCGCATTGTTGTCAACTCCTGAAATAGAGGAGAAGAAGCAAAGCGCGGTTGAGAAACTAGAGGCGCTTCAAAATGAAGAAAAGAGAGCAGAGCAGATTGAAAAGTTATTGGCTGCTGCAAATGAAAGTTTTGAAGCAGGGTATTTTCAAGATGCATTAAACGATTATGAAGCCGTTTTAAATATCGAAGATACAAATACTGAAGCTATTGAAGGTGCAGAAAAAGCTAAAGCCGCAATTAAGAAAGAAGAGAATGAAGAAGCCTTGAAAGAAGAGTTTGATGAACTTGTTACTAACGCAGATAAGTTGTACAGCGATGAAAACTGGAAAGAAGCCGAACAAATGTATGTTGCAGCTAAAAAGTTAATTGATGATGATACTCATGTAAATGATCGGTTGGTAAATGTTCGTGAGAAAATTGCAGAAAACGAAACTTTAGCTGAGCAAGAAGAACAAATTCAAAATTTATTAGATCAAGCAGCTCGTCAAAAGAATGACAAAAAATGGGATGAGGCAATTTCGACTTATGAGGAGATTTTAGCGATTAAGGCTGATCACAGTGAAGCAAAAACATTGCTGGCAGAAACTAAAACACTCAAAGAAGAGTGGCTTACAAATAAAGAAAATCAAGAGAAATTTGATAAATTAAAATCCGAAGCAGATCAGTTGTTTGCTCAGGAAAAATGGGCGGAAGCAAAAGAAAAATACAAATCAGCGAAGGATATTCAAGCCAGTACAGAAGTTGACGACCAATTGAAAATAATTGAGCAAGAACTTTCAAAATTAAGTTCGGCTAAAGAAAAGGAAGAAAAGTACAAAGAAGCTATGTCAGCTGCTGCTAGTTTAGAAGAAGGTGAAGAGTATCAGAAAGCCATAGATAAATACAATGATGCTTTAGCCTATAAAGAGGGAGATGCAGAAGCTACAAATAAGATTAAGGATTTACAAGATAAATTAAAAGCTTTAGAAAAAGAAGCAGAGAAGGAAGAGAAGTTCTTAGCGGCAATGGAGAAGGGTAAAGCCGCTTTTGAAGATGAGGATTATTCTGCAGCAATCAAATTTTATGACGACGCATTAGAGATAAAACCAATGGATCCTGAGGTATTAGAATTAAAGCGTAATACTAAAAAAGAATTGGATAAGCTTTCTAGTCAAGAAGAGCAGTTTCAACAACTTCTCAGTGAAGCAAAGGAAAATAAGGATAATGGCGAGTTAGAAGTGGCTAAAGATTTATATGTACAGGCCCAGCAAATGAAGCCTAAGGATCCAATCCCCCAAAATGCTATTGTTGAAATTGACGAACTTTTACGTCAGCGAGAGGAAGAAATGGCAGAGAATAGTGAGCAAGAAAAGATTGATCAAAACTATCAAAGTAAACTTGACTTAGCTGAAGTTGCTGCTCAAAACTTTAATTATGCAAATGCGATAGATCATTTGAAAGAGGCTTCTAAAATTAAACCTGAAGAAGAATTTCCTCGGAAAAAAATAAGTGAATATCAGGCTTTACTTGATCAAATCGAAGCACAAAACAGCAAAGAAAAGAAATACGACGATGCAATTCGTAAAGCTGATCAGGCTTTTACAAATAAAAAGTACAATGAGAGTATTGATCTTTATGCAGAAGCACTCAAGATTAAGGAAGGTGACGAATATGCGAAATCTCAAATACAAAAAGCGGAAGATGCATTAAATACACTTGAAGAAAACTCTGTAGACGCAGAATTTAATGCAATTGTTGCTAATGCCAATCAAGCATTTCAAAATAAGGAGTATGAAAAAGCACTTTCAAAGTATGAAGAAGCGCTTGAAATAAAACCTGACGATACTTTTGCTAAAGATCGAAGAGATGAAACAAAACAAATTATTGAGGATTTAGAAAATGATGCTGTTGCTAATACAGAGAAGGAGAAGGCCTTTAAGAAACTAATTATTGAAGCCGATGATTTATTTGACAACAAGAGGTTTATTGATGCAAAAGACAAGTATGAAGCGGCATTAGATTTATTTCCGAATGATGCACACGCTATTAAAAGGGTTCAACAAAGTATTGAGAAAGCAAAAGAGAAGGTGAATGCTGGTGATGAAGCGCGGTATCAAAAGATTTTAACTAAGGCAGATGAATATTTTGATGAGGAAAATTATGATAAAGCAATTTCGCTGTACGAAAGAGCATTAGGTCTGAGATCTTATGATAAATATCCAAAAGATAAAATTACTGAGATTAAAGCCATTCTAAGTAAACCAGAGAAACCAGAAGTAAGTCTCGAATATTTAGGAGAAGAAGAAGATATATCAATTCTGGAAGGTCAGGCATTGCTTGAAAATGCAGAAAAGCAAAGAGTGAGCATGAAACAAAAAACTGTAGAAGGAAGGATTCGTAAGAACGAAGAAAACTTCGAAGCAAAAACAGCGGATGATTATGAAGAGCGAGTAGAGTATCAAAATGAAATTATTAGAATAAGTAGTCAAAGAGCTAAAGCTTATTCGGAAGAGGTGGCTGATCATCTAGATATAGCAGAAGAAGTAGATGATGATATGTTCAGTATTTCTCAACAAAGATTACAAGAGAATAAATTTGAACGCGGCAGTGTATTGAGACAAAATGATAAACTAACATATATAAGTGACGATTATACTGCAACTCACAAAGAGAAGTCTACAGCACACCTTATCAATGCAGATAAAATTGATGAGATAGAGATAAAACACGATGCCCAATCATTGGCTGAAAGGACTAATGATAGAAGTGATACCCAGAATACGCATGAGGAATTGGAAGATATAGCTGAGGATACTAGAGATGATTTTCAGCGTGCCATAGATATGAGAAAAGAGAATGAGGTAGAAGTTGACAAAATTCAAAAAGGAAAGGAAATTAGAGATTTTGAAGATACGAATGATAACTATGAAAAGTTGCAGGATATTGAAGATCAAGCTACCCTTGCTGAATTAAAGAAACACGAATCGTCTAAAGAAAAAGAAGCTATCAATGAACAAATCAACGAAGATATTGCTTTACTTGAAGGCAACCTCAAAAGAAAAGCATCTAACGAGCAACAAGAGGTGTACAATGAAAATTTAGAAGTTGACGCACAACTAACTAAGGTCTCAGAAAAGTATAAAGAATCTCAGGCAGACAATGACGATGCGCGTAGAGAAACTGTTGAAGATATTAAAAAGATTGAAGCAGGGCAGGATGAGAAGAATATCACTTTAAACGAGAAAAAAACAGAAGAGATTCAGAAAAATGTTGAATATTCTGAGGACATTAAGGAAATGGAAAAAGAAGGTTATCTTGAAATGAAAGATGATCTTTTAGCTATAAATGAAGAAATTAAGTCACAAGAAGAAATGTTGGAAAGAGCTGTTCAAGTGAAGTCGGATGAAAAAAATAAACAAAGAGAAGAAACAATAAATGAAATTGATTTAACAGAGTCTAAAGTTGCTGCAGCGAAAGAAGGCAAGGAGGAGCAAACAAAAGAGAATAATGAATCAGTAAAAGCTGTAGAAGCTTCAATAGATGCAGCTCGAGATATAAAAGATGAAGCTGCCACTAAAGAAAAGCAAAAGACTCAAAAATACTTAGAGGAACTAGAAGAAAAAGATTTCAATTACACATCTGAAATTGCAAACTCATTGGGTGATGAATACCCAGAAGGAGTGTCGCAAGAGAACTTTGTAACTAGAGATAAAGATAATTTACCTGTAAAAATTGTTACGCGTAGAATTGTAGTTCAAAATGGAAGAGGTGAAGTTTATATGCGCGTTCAAAATAGAAATGGTGTTACATACAGCAAAAATGGAAGTCCAATCTCAGAAATGGCTTGGATAAAAGGGACTGAAAATGCAAACTTGGAAAAACATTACTAGAATTTTCATTTTTCTTCTTGCGTTTGTCTCTTGTAGTGACAATATCGAAAATAAAGATTCCAAAATTTCATCTAATGCAGACCAGTATGTTAACGCAGAAGATGTATGGTATATTTCACAAACAGCCATTAAAGGAAATACACAGGGTACAACATTTATAGTGAAAACAAGTGAAGATACTTTGCTTTCTTCACCAGCTGAGATTAGTCAACTGCTAAAAGAGTTTGACTTACAGTTGTCTGGATATATACGAAACTCTGTTTTGTCAAAATTTAATGCACTTGGTAAAAATGACCGTTTAGATATATCATCTTATTCGGAATTCAAGACTTGTTACTTGTTGAGTCAAGAAATCTATAAACGAACAAATGGTGCTTTTGATCCTTCGGTTTTTCCTTTAGTTAAGGCATGGGGTTTTTTTAAAGAAATAGACAATCCACCTAAGGATACTCAAATTGATAGTATTTTGACTTTTATTGGATTCGAAAGCGATGTACATCATACATTCGAGAACGATGTGATAAAAAAAATAGACGCAAGATTTGAACTTGATTTTAATGCAATAGCACAGGGACTCTCTGTTGATTACTTAGCTGAGATGTTAGAAGAGAAAGGACAAGAAAACTATTTTATTGAAATAGGAGGGGAAATTAGAACGAAAGGAGTGAATAACGAAAGTAAACCGTGGATAATTGGAATAGATCTACCTACTGACGATAATGATGGGTCTAAGGCTCGTAAATTAGAGAATTACTTAAGTTTAAACAATGTTTCAGTAGCCACTTCTGGAGATTATCGGAAATATTATGAGAAAGACGGTAAGCGATACAGCCACACTTTAAATCCAAAGACGGGTTACCCGGTTCAACATAATTTATTGAGTACAACAGTTATAGCAAAAAACACTGCAACAGCTGACGGCTATGCAACTGCTTTTATGACAATGGGAGTCAATAAATCATTGGAGTTTGTCGAAGAAAATCCCGAATTAGAAATAGAAGTATATTTATTGTTTGAAAACGACAACGGAAGAATAGAACGTGCTTACAGCAAGGGGTTTAAGCAATATTTCCTTTGAGAAAATTGATGTTTTAACTAATCGTCAATCCGCTCAATTTTTTCATTGTTATCTCAGAATTTTTACTAACTTTAAGATATGAAGAATTTTGTATTTACTTTAGTAAGTGTTTTTTTTGTCGTGGTTAATGCCTTTGCTCAAACACCACAAAACATTGATTTAGGTGACGATAAGAATCAAAGTCTATGGAATTCAACTTCAGCGATAATTTTCGTTGCAGTTATCATTCTTTTGCTAATCATTGGTCGAACTTGGTCAAAAAAGGTGCACGAAAAGCGTGATGAAATGGCTAAAAAAGATAAAGAAGATAAATAGCTTGTTACTTTACTTTTTAACGATTAAGATACTAACTCTTCTATTCTTTTGCATCGATTCTGCATCAACTTCTTCTCGAATCTTTCGCGAAGATCCATAGCCTTTATGAGAAAGTCTTTCTGGAGAAATTCCTCGCTCTATTAATTCATTATAGATTGCTTCAGCTCTGTTTTCTGATAAATCATAAGTTCCAGTATCCGTGTCTAACCCATCTCCTGTATCCTGACAACAAATATGCCCCTGAATTTCAATTTTTAGACTAGGATTATTTTCAAGTATGTCTGTTAATTCATCTAAAATAGGTAGAGAATATGATTTCAAAAAGTGACGTCCACCATGAAATTCTAACCCACCTATATTTAAGATGTCACCAACTTTTATTTTGTCAATTGTAGCTTGATTTAGCTCCTCGTCTTTTGTTTTTGAAAGATGTTCTTGATTAAGTTCTGTATTAGCAGCAGTAATTGTTACTCTTCTATTCTGACTAAAGGTAGAAGCATTATTTGTTTCACCTTTCCCCTCAAGTGTTTTGATATTCTGCTTAACTACCCCATTACTAATTAGGTATTCAGCAACACTATTCGCTCTTTTAATTGATAAAGATGTATTATAAGAAGTACTTCCTGTACTATCTGTAAAACCTTTTATTTCAAGCTTTTTGTTATGTATCGAAGGAAGAAATTCATCTAATACTTTCTTAGATTCTTGTGTTAAAGTAAAGCTATCTATCTCAAAATATACATTTTTCGTTAGCTCCTGACTAATTGAAGTAAGTGAGAACAAAATCGAGATTGTGAAAATTATATGCTTCATAGATTCAGTTTTATTGATTATAACTATACTTTGGTTTGTCGGTTACAATTTAGTTCAAAAGACTGAAAAAGTAACTTTGGTTAATTCTCTTTTCCTTCTGTAGGTTTTGAGTCGTTACTCTTATTTTCTGTAGTTTCCTTTTTGAGTAATGAGTTATCAAAAATTTCTTCTAAGTCTTCGCTTCTAAGTTCATGTGACTTACGATCATACTTTCCTTCTAAATCATCCATTAGAGATTTTTTCCAAAGTGGTACACCAACAAAATAGGAGGACCTACCAATTAAATGTGCACCAATTGGAGCTGTTAGGAGTAAGAATAGTATTATAGCTACGGCTCGAGTACCAATTGATACGTCTGAAAAATAGAGAGTCATTCCAATAAGAATCAGCCCAACTCCAAGTGTAGCAGCTTTGGTAGTAACTGAAATTCTTAGAAATAAATCGGGCATACGCAATATCCCGACTGCTGCTAACAGTATAAATAATGTGCCAAGAGAAATAATAATCATTATAGCTAATTCATTCATCTTTCTTTCGTTTTTCTAAATAATAGGAAAAGGCTACAGTTCCTAAGAAGGCAATGAGCGCAAAAATCATGGCAATATCTAAGAATGAAGGCCGGTTGGCAATGACTGCATACACGGCGATTACACCTATTCCTATAGTAATTAATAAATCCAGTGCGATTACGCGGTCTGAAAGTGTTGGACCAATCAAGAACCGAATAAAAACAAGTAATCCCGAGACACTTAGTGTCGGCAGTATAATATATGTGAGAAATTCGTAAATAGTCATCTCAATATATTTAATATTCGTCTTTCAAAACCATTTTTAATATCCTTAATAAATTCTTCTTTATCATGAATATACATAGCATGTACATAAAGTACTTTCCGATCTTTAGAAACATCTAGACTTAGAGTTCCTGGAGTTAATGAGATTAAATTTGCAAGTAAAGTGATCTCCAAGTTAGACTTAGCGTCGAGAGGAAGCATTACAATTCCTGGTTTCATGTAAAATTTTGGGGTGACAACATCAGCTGCAACCTGAATGTTTGCTTTAATTAACTCATAGAGAAAGAAAAAGACGAAGGCTATGATTCGCGGTAAAATCCTAAAGTACTTTCTGCTTTTTTCATTCCTGCTAATCAACCAAAGGACTAGAAAGCTGAGTACGTAGCCAAAAATAAAGTTTATGAAAACTAGGCTGCCTGTAAGGAAAACCCAAACAATTGTCAATAATATGTTGAGTAGAAATTGCGTTCTCATTGTGTTGTTTCATTTTTAATATTAAACACAGCCTCAAAATACTCATTTGGATGCATCAACTCATAGCTGATTCGTTCAGATAAAACCTGAATATGATCCGCGAAAAAACCATAGTAAAGTGTTATCAATGCTAAAAAGACTATAGGAAAGATTAATGCTGTTTTTTCTCTTTTTGTGAATTGATTAAAATATTTTAGTTTGACTAAATCGTCTCGCTCGCTCGCATGTTTAGCAAACACTTGATTCCAAATCTTTGCGATAATAAAAAGTGTAATAAAACTTGCAAAAATAAAAGCAACCAACAATCCTATGTTACTTGTTTCATAACTTGCGCCAAATAGCGATATTTTAGGCCAAAACCCTGATAAAGGAGGGATTCCAACTAAAGCGAATAAAGGAATTACGAAAAGAAGTGCAAGTTTTGGGTAATTATTCATTAACCCACCCATTTCAGACAGTTTATTATTTCCGAAAATTCTGAATGTAAACCCGCCAATAAGAAATAGGTTCGCCTTTACAATTATATCGTGGAACATATAAAACACAACTCCAACAAGAGCCATTTCTGTAAACATACTTAAGCCTCCAATCATAAATCCAATATGACAAATAATTAAGTAGGAAAAAGTACGTACCATGTCTTTTTGAACAAGAGCTCCAATGCCTCCAAAGATTATAGTAAAGGCAGCAATCACAATAAAAACTGTTTGATTAACACCACTGATAGGAAATAGTAAGGTGAAGACCCGTATCATGGCATATACACCAACCTTCGTTAATAAACCTCCAAATAGAGCAGATACGGCAGCCGGAGGAGTGTGGTAAGAGGCTGGTAGCCAAAAGTAAAGAGGAAATACTCCTGACTTAACACCGAAACCGACAAAGAAGATTAATGAAATCGTACTTACTAACCCTTTGTTTTCAATCGTAGGAATAATTTGTGATAATTCGGCCATGTTAAGTGAACCTGTCACACCATATAGCATAGCAATTGCGGTGAGAAATACGATAGACGCCAACATGTTTAAAGTGAAGTATTTGACTGCTCCTTCGAGTTGAGCTTTGCGACCACCTATTGTGAGCAAAACAAAAGAGGAAATAATAATTACCTCAAACCAAACGTATAAATTGAAGATGTCTCCAGTTAAAAAAGCGCCAGTTAGTCCCATTATTAAGAAGTGGAACATGGCGTAATAACCAAATTTAACTCGTGAAGAAACTACGTTCGTACTAGAATATATTGAAACGGCAAAACCTACTACGCTTGTAAGAAGTACTAAGACCACAGCAAAGGTATCTGCCACCAAAGAAATACCAAATGGCGGTTCCCAATTCCCTATTTGCATGGTTTGAATTCCGTTATTCCAGACTTGTGAGAACAAAAGTGCAGAGATAATTACGCTAACTCCACTTCCTAATACACTCACAACTCTCTGTGTTCGGGGCTTAGACCATAGAAATAGCAAAATAACAGCAATTAATGCTTGGAATAATATGGGCAGTATGATTAATTGACTGTGCATTAAATGCGATCTGTTTCGTTCATAGCGTCAATATCGTCTGTCTTCACCACTTTGTAAGCTCTTTTAATCAAAACAATTGCGAAAGATTGCAACCCGAAACTGATGACAATTGCCGTAAGAATTAATGCTTGAGGCACTGGATCGGCAAAGAGACCTTCTAGATGCTTTGCATCCTCCGGAATAATTGGCGGACGTCCTTTAACCAGACCTCCCATGAGAAAAATAAGTAGGTTAACACCATTTCCAAGTAATACAATTCCTATAATTAATTTAACCAAACTTCGACGCAAAATGAGATAAATTCCCGCAGCGTAAAGTATTCCAGTCATGATAGCTAATAATATTTCCATGTCAAACTGTTTCTGATATAGTGAATATTATTGTTAATGATACGCCTACAACAACCAGATAGACCCCTGTGTCAAAAAATAAAGCACTTCCAATTTTCCCAATCACTGGGATTTCATCGGGATACCATAATCCCGTCAATAACGGTAAGTCCGCAAAAATCATAGGAGCGACGGCGCTCAATATGGCTACCGTTAAACCAACAGGAATTAAGAAACCTGGATGTATACGTAAAAGATATCGTGTTTTCTTTAATCCGTTGGCAAAAGCGTGAAGAATAAAAGCGATAGATGCAATTAAACCACCAATAAATCCACCACCAGGAAGATAGTGTCCACGTAGAAGTACAAAAACTGAAAACAATAACAGTAATGGCAATAAATAATTAGAAGCAGAACTTAAAATAATACTCTTCATTTATTTTTCGTGTTTCTTTAAATATAGTTTTAATAATGCAAATACACCAATCGCCGCAATGGAAAGTACAATAATTTCAATCATTGTATCGAACCCTCTAAAGTCAACAAGAATAACGTTGACAATGTTTTTACCTTTCGCTAGAACATATGCATTCTCAGAATAAAATTCTGTAACGTTCTTTACTGGATTTTCGTTCATTATCTCTACTATGATAAATGACATAAACGTCCCAAAAGTCAAAGCAATTATTCCGTCTCTGATTCGGTTAGTTGGATTAGACATCCTTAAATACTTAGGTAAACGGTATAGTACTAGTACAAATAAAATAACCGTTAAAGTGTCAATCGTGAACTGTGTCATTGCTAGATCGGGCGCTCCATAAAAGACGAAAATGAAACACATGGCATATCCAACGATTCCTAATCCAGCTACTGCAGAAAGTCTTGATTTACTAAATACTGTAAATAAAATCGCAAAGAACATGATTATGCAGATAATAATCTCGTTCCAATCCAAGCTTTTGATTTGTTCAATGTTAAGAAAAACCCTTGGATTAATAAAGATATGGATACCGAGCACAACAGTTAATATAACTAACAGAATCATTACATACCTTCGTAAATAACCATTCTGAAATAATCGTGTCAGAAATATTGAAAGTTGGCTAAATAAGTTTCCAAAGAGAATAATTAAATCTTTCGGAGCTAAAACATCAAATCGTTGAATAAAAGTTTCTTTTGATTTAGACGGTTTCCACAGAACATAAAGTAATAATCCCGCTCCAATCGTGATAAGACTCAGTAAGAAGATAAAATTGAATCCATGCCAAAGTTTAAGGTGAGGTGCTTCTACACCTGATAATTTTGCTGCAATATTATCAGTAAATAAATTACCAAGTAAACCAGGGAATAAACCAAAAACTACCCCTAATAAGGCAAGTAGGATAGGAGGTCCCCAAAGTATGAAATTTGGTTTTTCAGTTTCTGAAAGGTGTTCAGGTAGCTTTCCAATGAATGGTTTGACGCCCACAATAAACCCTGCAAACACCATGAATATGTTGGTCACTAAAGCGATTGTTGTTAATAATCCAGCATTTAGTCCAGCATGTAATGTAGATTCATAGATCAAATCTTTTCCAACGAACCCAACACTAGGTGGGATTCCGGCGCTTGAAATAGCAGCAAGTAATCCTGCAATGGAAAGTGGAAGCATAAACTTTCTTAAACCCGCAAGTCGAGTAATATCACGTGTACCTGCACCATAGTCTATAGTTCCTGTTACAAGAAATAAGGATGCTTTGTATAGGGCGTGAACCATTATAAAAATAATAGCCGCAGTAATAGCTTCAGCAGTTCCGATCCCTATAAGAAAAACCATTATACCCAAAGCACCAATTGTAGAGTAAGCAAGTATTCCTTTTAAGTCTGTTCTAAAAAGCGTGTGAACTGCAGCGTAAAGCATTGTAATTGCTCCAAAAATAATAAGTATAGTTCCGAAATATTCATTTAGTGAGAAATGAGGGGAAAACCTTAGTAGCAAATAAACCCCCGCTTTTACCATAGTTGCAGAATGAAGATAAGTTGAAACTGGGGTTGGAGCTCTCATTGCCCCAGGAAGCCAGAAATGAAATGGGAACTGAGCTGACTTCGTAAATGCAGCGAGTAGTAAAAACACCAATAAGAAAATACTTAATTCACCTTGTGCAAATAACTCAGGATTTGTTAGCATTTCAGATATAGTGTAAGTACCGGTTAATTGTCCTGCTAAAACGGCAAAAGCTAATAAAGATAGACCGCCTAAACCTGTAATACTTAACGCCAGTAATGCCGATTTTCGAGATTCTTTATCCGTATTTTTAAAACTAATTAGAAAAAAAGAACTAATACTTGTGAGCTCCCAAAAAACGAACATAGAAATGATATTGTTGGAGGTAACTAATCCCAACATAGCCCCCATAAAAACGCTCAAATAACAGTAAAATCGCAAAAGCTTATTATTTTCTTTAAGATACTCCTTACTGTAAATAAAAACCAATGATCCTATTCCAGTAATCAAAAGAGTAAAGAGGAGCGAGAGTCCATCCAATTGAAAATCTAAATTAATACCTAAAGAAGGAACCCATTTTGTTGAAAAATGAATTACATCACCATTTGCAATTGCAGGTATAAACTGGGCAAAGTAGATAAATAATCCGAGAGGCAGTAGGGATGCCAGCCATGTAAATCTTTCGAATCTTTGCTGGCCTATAAAAAATAGTACCAATGCAAAAATGAAACTCGACAATATGGCAAAAAGCATTGTTGACATCTCCTGCAAAAATAGTAGCATTTACGATATGAAGCAATCAATTTGAAATCAATTTTGAGACATTTTGAATTTTTATGGAATTGCGTTGTCCTTAGTTCTTCTCAAATTTAAATTGATTCTAAATCTAGGGTGAAAATTATTGGGTAGAATAGTAATTAATACAAGGCCACCACTCATAAATTAAATGAATGAGACTCTTTTTCTGCAATTCAGCATGCACATTTTTCTTAGAACATATATCCAGCAGTTAACTGAAACCAATGATTTTTATAGTTAGGATCGGAAGATGTACCGTCACCATCGTTACTCATTAGATCCCAGCCAGCTTTACCAGAAATAATGAAATTTGAAATATTAATATCAAAACCACCTACAGCACCCACAGTATTTTTCCGGATATTGTCATTATCAAACTCCTCTTCACTACCAAAAACACTTTCACCAGAAGTAAACTCACTTTCTTGGCGCATTAAGTAAGAATATTGAGGACCAGCAACAATTGTTAAGAATTTAGTTGGTTTAAGTTGCAATTGTATTGGAATATCCAGGTGGGTCGCTGTTCGTGTATATTCATAGGAACCTAAGAACGGTATAGAACCAGACCCTCTATAACCTTTTTGAGAAATTAATACTTCAGGTTGAAGACCAATGAATTCACCGAGAGGTACTCCTAAGAAAACACCTCCAACAAATCCAAACTTTCCGTTGGCTACAAAGTCGTTTCCCGACTCGTCCCAAACATTAGAATAATTCGTCCCCGCTTTTAAACCAAAAACAAAGTCTTCTCGTCTATCCTCACTTTGAGAATACATTCCTGTAATAAAACTCATTGTTAAAATAATTGTTAATACGTTCTTCATTTTTTCTTTATTTCTAGGTTCACCTTCAACTTAAGAAAAATATTTCGGTACACAATGTAATGCCTTGTAAAACCTATGTTTTTAACTTTTTTTATTAATTGTAATGTAGTATTAAGGAGCTAATTACTTTGATGAAAGGTCTATTTCTTTTTTATAAGGTTCTTTCAAGTAAATCAATCATTTCATTTTGAAGTGAATGTCCTTTATCCTCGTTGTACCAATTTTGTAATGTGACCTTGACTTCTTCAAATTTAGCTTCTTTTTCTTTTAAATCCAGATAGATGGTTTGGCATTCTTCTGGTCGAGGTCCCCAAACCCCAAGATCTCTATCTTTTTCATCACGAATCACTAGTTTAGGTACCGATTTCCCACCATTTGTAAGGTATTTCTCTATCATCAATGGAGGAGTGTCTCTCCAAACTATATTAAGATTTATTAAAGGATTAAGGTCGGCTATTAATTTAAGAAAAGGAATACTATGTGCTGCATCTCCACACCATGGTTCTGTTATGATATACCACGTTTGTGTCGTTTTTATTTTTGAAACAACTTGCTTTACCCTTTCATGAATTACCCCTGTTTTAAGCCATCGCTTCTGTCTACTTCTATTCAGCTTTAAATAATTCAAATAAGCAGGATCGTCGTATGGAACAAGAGGTGTTTCACTGTTCAGTATTTCATCAAATTTGCGAATGTAGCTAGACCAGCTAACGATGTTCTGTGATTCACTTATTTCACTTGTATTTTTCATTTGAATTTGTACGTTTGGGGTTATTGTTCATTACAAAGTTAGAGTTCATTTGTTCTGAATGGTTACTTTTGGCTTTAATAAATATATTCCTACATGATAATTGGTTTAATGTCAGATACACATAGCTATCTGGACCCAGCGGTAAAAAAATATTTTAAGGACGTCGACGAAATTTGGCATGCTGGAGATATTGGAAGCATTGAGTTGTTAAACGATCTAAAAGCTTTTAAACCTTGCGTTGCTGTTTATGGAAATATTGACCATGGAGCTGTTAAGCAAACGACTAAAGAATTTGAGCGATTTGAACGTGAAGGTGTAGAAGTGTTAATGACACATATAGCAGGAAAGCCTGGTAAATATTCAAAACCTCTTTATGAAGAACTGAATAAAAATGGAGCGCCGAAATTGTTTGTATGTGGACACTCACACATTTTATTGGTAAAAATGGATCCACGTTTTAACATGCTATGGATGAATCCTGGAGCTTGTGGGAATCATGGTTTTCATAAAGTAAAAACATTACTCCGTTTTGATTTGATTTCAGGTGAAATTAAAAACCTGGAAGCAATTGAAATTGGAACTAGAGGGTAAACTGTTAAAAGATTAATTCTAACGCAAAAACAATTTTTTATATATTCGCTCGTTTTGTCATCACTCATGAAATTAAGATTAACAACACTTATCATAATTATTCCATTTTTGTTTAAAGCACAGACGGGTGGACTAAATGTGTTTCCATTTTTAGACTTAGGATATAACGCCCGTGCGGTGGCACTTGGTGGATTATTCATTACACCTTACGACGATGATATAAATATGGGCGTTTTAAACCCAGCCTCTTTCAATGAAGAAATGGATAATTCCATGGGGTTTAACCAAGCCCTTCATGCAGGAGGAATCAATCATGGTCAGGTCGTTTATGGTAAGCATTTTGATAAGATAGGTACAGGCGCATTGCATTTAAGATATGTGGCTTATGGTAAAATGGATAGGACTGATGAACTTGGTAATACAAACGGAACTTTTTCAGCAGGAGATTTCGTTTTAGGCGGAAGTTTAGGACGTAGATTGAATCCAAGAATTTCCATTGGTGCTAGTTTCAATTTGATTTGGTCGCAACTGGAATCCTATAGTTCTATGGGATTATCACTTGATTTAGCTGGAATGTATCAAAGCGAAAGTGGGAGAACAACCGTTACCGCATTAGTTCGAAACGCTGGTTTTCAGATAAAAACATATACCGAAAAGAATCGCGCTCCGCTACCGATTCAACCAATGCTAGGTATTTCTCATAAATTAGAACATGCTCCCTTTCGTTTATCTCTTGTAGCACATCATTTAAATAAATGGGACTTAACGTATAACGATCCTAATCTAGAGCCAACTATAGACCCTTTGTCAGGAGAAGAAATCCCTGTTCCTAGAGCTGGTTTTGGCGAAAAATTAGGAAGACACTTTATATTTCAAGTTGAGGTGCTTGGGGGTGATTTATTAAGAATTCGAGGAGCTTTTGATTATCATCTTAGAAGACAAATGTTAGTACAAAATAGACCTGGAATGGGAGGCTTCTCCTTTGGTTTAGGATTTAACTTTAAACGTTTTTCAATTGATTATGGACTGAAGATTTTCTCAAGTGCAGGGTTTAATAATTTGTTGACCCTTCGAACGGATTTCGATATGTGGAAGAAGTAATAGTTTTTATCTGCAATGTGTGCGAAGTAGGCGTGAAAGTCACAAAGTTTTATGTTGAATACAGAGTGCTCTTGTCATAGGCTCTAAGAGCGTAGCATGTCTTATTATCCTAACATCTTAATATCTCCTTGTCTAAAAATACTACTCGAGAATTTAACACAATCACACCTTAAATTTCAAAATAATATTACTTTTGTTAAGGATATTAAATAAACTAAAATATGTCTGATAAATATCAAGATCGAATAGATGCTTTCATGGAGAAGATGAAAGCAACAGGAGCTCATGAAGTTGAGTTTCTTCAAGCAGTTGAAGAGGTAGCAGAAACGGTTATTCCTTTTATTGCTGAACACCCAATTTATGAGGAACACAATATACTAGAGCGAATTGTTGAGCCAGAAAGAACTATCATTTTTAGAGTTCCTTGGTTGGATGATAATAACAAGGCGCGTATCAATAGAGGTTACCGTGTAGAGTTTAACTCTGCAATAGGACCATATAAAGGCGGTTTGCGTTTTCATCCATCTGTAAACCTTTCTATTTTGAAGTTCTTAGGATTCGAGCAAATATTTAAAAACTCATTGACAACCCTTCCGATGGGAGGAGGTAAAGGAGGCTCTGACTTTGATCCTAAAGGAAAATCAGATGCTGAAGTGATGCGTTTTTGTCAATCTTTCATGACAGAACTTTCAAGACATATTGGACCTGATACTGATGTTCCTGCTGGAGATATCGGTGTAGGAGGAAGAGAAATCGGATACATGTTCGGTCAATATAAAAGAATACGTAATGAATTTACTGGCGTATTAACAGGTAAAGGAAGAAACTGGGGAGGATCATTGATCCGTCCAGAGGCAACTGGCTACGGAGCAATTTACTTTATTCAAAATATGTTGGAAAGAGAAGGAGATAACATCAGAGGAAAATCTATAGCTATCTCAGGTTCTGGTAATGTAGCGCAATTTGCGATTGAAAAGGTATTACAACTTGGAGGTAAAGTCTTGACCTGTTCTGATTCTCAAGGATATATTTTTGCACCAGACGGTATTCACTCAGAACATTTAGATTTCTTAAAAGAACTTAAGAATGTGAAAAGAGGTCGCCTAAGTGAAATGGTACAAGCTTATCCAGATATGCAATTCTTCGAAGGAGAGCGTTCTTGGAATGTACCAACAAATGTTGATATTGCAGTACCTTGTGCTACTCAAAACGAATTGAATGAGGAGGATGCTAAAAAACTTATTGATAAAGGAGTTAAGGTAGTGGGTGAAGGTGCTAACATGCCATGTACTCCTGAAGCAGTTGAATGTTTCTATCAAAACAACATAATTTTTGCTCCTGGTAAAGCCGCTAACGCAGGAGGTGTTGCTACTTCTGGTCTTGAAATGTCTCAAAATTCATTAAGAATGAGTTGGACAAGAGAAGAGGTTGACGATAAATTGAAAGCAATTATGGCTGATATTCACCAACAGTGTGTGAAGTATGGTAGAGGTGATGATGGTAAAGTAGATTATGTTAAAGGTGCAAACCTTGCAGGGTTCGTGAAAGTGGCAGATTCAATGATTGATCAAGGAGTTGTTTAGATAATTCTTTTTTAAGATATAATAAGGCGTCTTGTTTTCGAATGAGACGCTTTTTTTGTCCACAGATAGTTTTTGGTTCACTACCGCTCACATTTTTGTCCACAGATTAGGGGGATTTACACAGATTTTTTTTTGTGTTTTGAGTGTCTGCATTTGTCACAACAAATGCAGACACTCCACTACGCCCTACTCACGCAATATAATCCCATAAATCCTAAAAATCTGTGGACTGATTCACACCCAACTCACACTCTACAATTTGTGAATATTTATGAAATTTGTGGATTGATTATTATAATGGAATACAAGAATAAATCGTACATTTGGTACAATAAAACTTAAAATTATGGATGGTATTTGGATAGCGGTTATAATCTTTGCGGTGATTATTATTTGGATCATTGCGATATATAACTCATTAGTTAGATTAAGAGAAAACAGAGAAAATGCTTTTGCTGATATTGATGTACAGTTAAAACAACGTCATGATCTAGTACCTCAATTATTGGGTGCAGTTAAGGGATATATGGAACACGAAAGAGGAACTTTAGAATCAGTTACTAATGCAAGACAAAAAGCAGTTGCTGCAACTGGAGTAAATGAAAAGATTGCTGCAGAAAAAGAATTGACTTCTGCTTTAAGTGGTTTGAATATTCAAGTTGAGGCTTACCCTGACTTAAAAGCGAACGAAAACTTTATGCAATTGCAAAATGAGCTTTCTGATATTGAGAATAAACTGGCTGCTGTAAGAAGATTCTTCAATTCAGCTACGAAAGAGTTGAATGTTTCAGTACAAAAGTTTCCTAATATTATTTTTGCTGGGATGTTTGGATTTAAACAAGAACCTATGTTTGATTTAGGAGATTCTCAGCGTGAGGTAATGGATAAAGCTCCAGAGGTAAAGTTTTAATACTTCTTTATAAATATTAGTTAAACGCTAATTTGACTATAAAAGTTAAGTTAGTGTTTAACCGTTTTAAATTCATTTTATGAAGTACGTTGGTCTACAACAACAGATATCAAGCAATAATAGGAAGTCCATTCTTCTGCTTATGGCTTTTCCGTTTCTCGTCTTTGCAATGGTTTTTGCTCTTGTATTCTTCTTTAATTTTGATGATGAAGGAGCACCAGAACTTGAGGATACTTTTTATGCATTCCTCCAGTATGTTCCATTTGCAATCATTGGAGTAGGGATCTGGTTTTTGATCGCTTACTTTGCACATAACAAAATGATCAACTCTGCTGCACGCTCCCAGACTCTCGAACGTAAGGAAAATATGCGCGTGTATAATCTCACAGAAAATCTATGTATGAGTGTCGGTATGAAAATGCCGAAACTTAGGATTATTGAATCCCCGGCTTTAAATGCATTTGCTAGTGGATTAAATGAAAAGAACTACACAGTAACTTTAACACGTGGGATAATAGAAAAGTTAGAGGATGAAGAGTTAGAAGGTGTAATCGCTCATGAATTAATGCATATTAGAAATAAAGATGTCCGATTATTAGTCGTGTCTATAATTTTTGTCGGGATTTTCTCTTTTGTGGTACAAGTTGCATTTAGAAGTGTTTTATACGGCGGAATGAGTAGTAGACGACGCGGAAAAGACGACGGAAAAGGGATGATTATCGTCTTGGTCGTAGCGCTTGTTGCTTATTTACTTTCTATACTTTTTAAATTTGCACTAAGCAGAAAAAGAGAGTACCTCGCAGACAGCGGCGCCGCTCAAATGACTAAACGCCCTGACGCCTTAGCAAGCGCTCTAGAAAAAATATCTGGCAATCATCACGTTGATAAAGTCAAAAGTGAAGATGTACAACAAATGTTTATAGAGAACTCCCCCAAGGATACTTCCGCAAATTTCTTAGGAGGCCTAGGTGGCTTGTTTTCTACGCATCCCCCGATAGAGAAGAGGATAGAGGTGTTAAGGCAGTTTTGATATGCTCCACAGATATTTTTTTGTTCGCGATCCCGAATAGTCGGGAGAGTTCGCTCACAAGGTTGTCCACAAATTTCGCAAATCTACTTAAATGAGATTGTTTGGACTGATTCACGTCCTACCTACACTCAATTCACGCCCTACAATTTGTGTTAATTTGAGTAATGATTCACGCCCTACTCAAACAAAACAACCTAACTAATGGTCGGCACTGTGTGTGGATTAAACTGCACCCTACTCACGCTTTATAATCCCATAAATCTTAAAAATCTGTGGACTGATTAGCACCCTACAAAAATAACAGTCTGTGGAAAAAACTATTGTTTATTGTTTCCTTTCCAATTATACCCTTTAAACAACCAATTATAACGCTTCTTACTGAAGTCTTGGTTCCAAGGCAGTGCGTTAAGAACATAAATTACACCGAAGTGATGGTGCAAATAATTGGAGTGGTGTGTGAAGAACTCTGGTACTACGCCAATTTTAGCAGATGTTCTTAATTGAATAGCAATATCTTCTCGTATAAAGAAATTAAAACCAACACCCACATTTGGTGCTAGCATATGTCTCCAAATATTTGGTGGTCTGAGTGTGTAGCTGATACCTCCGAAAATAAATGGATCAAAAAAAGGCTGCTTCATTAACTGACCAAATGCATATTTGGCATTGATGTCTAAATTGAATACAAATTTTTTATCAAAGACTCCTCGGTTTACATTGTTTGAGGGTTTATATCTATTAAAGTTAGCAAGTGCTTCTAAACTAAAACCACCTTTGATATGGTAATCGAAGCTTAAAGTAGTTGGAAGTGGAATCATATTCCAGTTAGGACGGAAACGCAAAAGCCCTTCAAATGGATTGCCATCATCATCAATAGCATTCCAAAATAAACCCACTTGATACTGATACGGCTTGTCTGCAATATATTCCTGAGCTTTAACTGTATACGCAGAGCAAAGAACAGCAATAAATAGTATTAGTATATGTTTCATAATTAATAATGCTTCTGGTATTCAGAGAGAACTCTCTCAAAAGTAGTATAAAAAAAATGAATTAACAAAATACCTTTATAATTTGTACTCTTTTAATATAGAATTAGTTTCTTACTTGTTATTTCTAAATCTCTTTTTCAACTATTTTGGTAACTTTTACGTTAAGTTGTCGTAAACTACTACATTGATAATTTTTCATCTAGATTTTTTAAATTGATATTTTCTCTATCTTTAAAAAGAAATCTAAATGAGATTAAAACTACTAAATTACAAGTAACTAGGATAATTAAATATTACGAACATGAACTATTTTACTATGAAACTATTAAAGCAATTCGCTGTTGGTTTTTCTTTTTGTCTGATTTCTTTTTCAGGATTGTTTGGGCAGAATTTTGATTGGGTGAATCAAGTAGGAGGAAGTAATGATGAATTTGGTCAGTCAACAGGTACAGATGCTTCAGGTAATGTTTATTCTGCAGGTTTCTTTTTTGCGGATATTGATTTAGATCCTTCTGTAGCTGCAGATATTTTTGTTTCAAACGGTCAACAAGATATTTTTATTAATAAACTTGATGCAGGTGGGAATTATATTTGGGGGGTAACGTTAGGAGCAGATTTGCGTGACCGTTGTAATGATATCTACGTTGATGATATTGGAAATGTATATGCAACTGGTTATTTTGAAGACACCGTAGATTTTGACCCTGGAGCAGGACAAAGTATTCTAACAGCTGATGGGGCAAGAGATATTTATGTAGTAAAATTAGATCCTGCTGGAGCTCTTTTGTGGGCGAAAAAATTTGGCGGTACCCTTGATGGTGAGGGAGTTTCAATTATAGGGAATGACAATGATGAGATTTTTGTTTCTGGTCTATTCCAAGGTACTTATGACTTTGACCCAACCTCTGGAAGTATGCTGTTGAATGCACAAGGCTCACGAGATGCTTTCGTAATGAAACTCAACGCTAGTGGTAATTTGGATTGGGTCAAACAATTTAGTGGTTTAGGAAATGAATACGGAATGGCTTTGGATTACACGAGTACGGGTGAGATTTTTGTGAGTGGTTTTTATTCAGGTACAGTCGACTTAGATCCAAGTGGAAGTTCGCAATTTTTCACTTCAAATGGTAGCTTCGATTTATATGCTATGAAACTTTCTCAGACGGGTGACTTAATTTGGGCGAGAAGTTTTGGAGGTACAGGACAGGAACGGGGTGAAGGTGTTGTTGTAGATAATAACGATGATTTTTACATTACAGGTCGTTTTCAGAACACAGTGAATTTTGACCCAGGAGGAACAAATACTTCGTTGACTGCTTTAGGAGGGCTAGATGGTTATCTTTTAAAGCTTGATAATAATGGGAGCTTTCAATGGGTTAATCATGTCGAAAGTGTAGCAAACTGTATAACTTTTAGAGTTGCAAAAGACCCTAAAGGAGATATATATAGTACGGGTTATTTCTCAGGTTCTACTAACTTTATTAGTCAGAGTGGTTTAACAAATATCGTTTCAGGAGGATCAACGGATGGTTTTATCCATAAAGTGGATCCTGCTGGTAATGAAGTATGGTTATTTACTCATGCTGATGCAGGAGGAGCATCTCCAATTGATGTTCACGTTGCAGAAGATTGGAGTGTTTATACTGCAGGCTTTTTCAATGGTACTGTTGATTTTGATCCTACAGCTTCGAATACTAGTCTTACTGTTATTGGTGGGGATGATGCGTTCATCCATAAACTCACACAAACCTGTGTAGCACCAACAATAATTGGAACAGGAACATTATCTTCTATGTTATGTCCCGGAGTGGTTGATTCAACAAGAGTCTATATAGATGGTACTTTAAATGATGCAGTTGAGTGGGCTTGGTATGAAGGGTCTTGTGGAGGAACCTATCTTGGTTCTGGAGATTCATTGACAGTAAAACCAACCGTGAACACGACATATTTTGTTCGACCAGAAGGAGCTTGTGGAGCGCCTGTACCTTGTCAAACGATAACAGTAAATGTAGATAACACAGCACCTGTTATCACTTTGTCAACTCCTATAACAGTTAATACGGATCCTGGTTCATGTTATTACCCTTCAGCAAACCTTACTACACCGACAGTTACAGATGCTGATTGTGCAGTGGATACGATTTATAATGATGCTGACTTATTGATGTTGCCTGGCGCACATGTGGTTATATGGACGGCTATTGATGTAAATGGAAACACTTCAACAGCAGCCCAGGATGTAACGGTTCAAGATGTTGAACTTCCTACAATAACAGCTCCTGCAGATGTAACGGTTGCAGCTGATGCGAGTTGTCAGGCGAGTGGAGTTGCATTAGGCACATCAACATCCAATGATAATTGCTCAGTATCTTCTGTGGTAAATGATGCACCAGCAACTTTTCCTTTAGGTACAACGGTTGTTACCTGGACGGTGACTGATGCTTCAGGAAATATTAATACGGATACGCAAGACGTAAACGTGGAAGACCAAACAGATCCAACTATTATAGGTTTACCTGCTGATATTGTAGTAAACAATGATGCTGGAGTATGTGATGCTATTGTGAATTGGGCAGCGCCTACAGCTAATGACAACTGTGTTGGAGCATCAATTACTCAAACAAGTGGTTTAGCAAGTGGTAGCAATTTCCCAGTAGGGGTAACAACAATTGAATATACTGCCACAGATGCTGCGGGTAACACATTAGTTGCCACATTTACAGTAACCGTTAATGATAATGAAAATCCAACAGTGACAGCTCCAGCTGATATAACGGTTTCTGCAGATAACAACTGTCAGGCCAACCCTGGATTAGGTACTGCAACTTCTGGTGATAATTGTGGTGTTTCATCGGTTTCAAATGATGCACCTGCTAGTTTCCCGATAGGAGCAACTATAGTAACATGGACAGTAATCGATGTGAATGGTAATACAAATACAGATACGCAAACAATAACAGTTGTAGATGATACAGACCCTGTAATTAACGGATTGCCAGCAGATATTGTTGTTTCTAATGACGCTGGAGTTTGTGACGCGGTAGTGAATTGGGTAGCACCAACAGTTACAGACAACTGTGCTGGAGCTTCTATTTCACAAACAGCTGGAATAGTGAACGGAGGAAACTTCCCAGTTGGCGTGAATACTGTTGAATATACAGCTACTGACGGAAGTGGTAATTCTGTTATAGAAACTTTCACAGTTACTGTTAATGATAACGAAAATCCTACAATCACAGCTCCTGCAGATGTGAATGTTTCGGCTGGTTCAAATTGTACTGCTAGTGGTGTTGCACTTGGAGCACCTACAACGGGTGATAATTGTGGAGTAGCTTCAACTACAAATAATGCACCAGTAATTTATCCATTAGGAACGACGACGGTAACGTGGACAGTGACAGATAATGCTGGTAACACTGCAATAGCAACGCAAGATGTTATTGTTTCTGATACGGATGCTCCAACGGTGATTGCACCAGATGATATTACAGTAGTTGCGGACGCAAGCTGTCAAGGCACTGTTGCTAGTTTAGGAACACCAGTAACTGCAGATAATTGTTCTGTAGCTTCTATAACAGATGATGGACTTGGTACATATCCTTTAGGAAATACTACCGTGACCTGGACAGTTACAGATGGTAGCGGAAATGTTTCAACAGATACGCAGACAATAACTGTAGTAGATCAAACAGACCCTGTAATTAACGGAATGCCGGCTGATATAGTAGTATCAAATGACGTAGGAGTGTGTAATGCTGTAGTAAACTGGACAGAGCCAACGGTAACGGACAACTGTACGGGAGCAATAATTTCTCAAACGAGTGGTATTGCAAATGGTGGGAATTTCCCTGTAGGTGTAACAACAGTAGAGTATACTGCTACAGATGGAAGTGGTAATTCAGTAGTGGCACCTTTCACAGTTACAGTTAATGATACTGAAGCTCCAACAATTACAGCTAGTGCCGATACAACTATTGCTGCAAATAATTTCTGTACGGGGATTAATATTGTATTAAATGCTCCTGTAGTAAATGATAATTGTGGTATTACTTCCGTTGAGAATGATGCACCAGTAGTATATAATCTGGGTACAACATCGGTAACATGGACGGTTACAGATAACAGCGGGAATACTGCCACAGCGATTCAGTTAGTGACAATTGCAGATTCAACTGCTCCTTCGATTATTGCACCTTCGTCTCTAACATTTTATGTTGACGCTGCTTGTCAAGCAACTATCGACACATTAGGTGCTCCGATAACAAATGATAACTGTGCAGTCGATACTTTTTATAATGATGCACTGGCTGCTTATGCTGTCGGAAACTATACTATCACTTGGTATGTAGAAGATGCAGCTGGTAATATAGATAGTACGATACAGACAATTAATGTATTAGATACAATATTGCCTTCTCCGATGTTGATAGATACAACAATTACTTTAGACCCGGCAGGACCTATTTCTTTATACGGTGTTGATATCGATGCTGGCTCAACAGATAATTGTGGAATGCAGGAGGTAACTATTGGACAGAATTTCTTCGACTGTGACGATCTGGGTACAAATATTATTGCAGTGAGTGTAATAGACGTCAATGGAAATGTATATGATACCTCAATTGTAGTTACGGTCGTAGAAAGTGGTATTGACTTGGATTTTGACAACATTGATGATGCATGTGATGATGATGTGAATACAACTGTTGTTGAAGTGCCTTCAGGATTTACACCTAATGGTGATGGAATAAATGATCTATTTATAATAACAGCATTAGATAATTATACTTCTGTTAGCCTTACAGTCTTCAATCGTTATGGAAATCTCGTTTATGAGAATGGACAATACGAAAACGATTGGGATGGAACTTCCAGTAAAAATGCAATGGAACTTCCTGATGGTACTTACTTCTACGTCTTAGAATTAGACGGAGGAGAAAGACAAAACGGATATGTACATATTAACAGAACACTTTAGAATTAGAACACAATAAAACTTAACGATAATGAAAAAAGTATTATTATTCTCTACACTTATCCTGTCTATCGTTGCAACGGGTCAGTTTGATCCAAACTTTAGACAGAATAAATTCAACGCGCTTTTACTGAACCCTGCTCAGGCGGGAGCCAATCAGTTTAATGAGGTTACTATTCTTGGAACTCAGTCATGGGTTGGGTTCGAAGGAGCACCGCGCTCACTTACGGCTAGTGGTAATTTCAATTTAAAACACAATTTAGGTTTTGGTGTTTCGGGACACATTGATCAGCTAGGACCAACAAAATCATCTCGATTATCTGCTGACCTGGCTTATCATTTAAAGCTTAATGAAAACTGGACGGCATCTATTGGTTTGCGTTCGATGATTTCTTCGATATATGTGGATTTACCATCGTTAACTACGACAGTGGCGAATGATCCTTATATGCAACAAGCACTTGTTTCAGGAACTATGTTTGACGTTGGTTTTGGTGGACTGGTGTATTCGAAGGATTATTATTTTGGTGTTTCGATGCCACGTCTTGCACGTATTAACTTTATGAATGTGGATATGCAACAGTATGTGGATAGAAGAGGTTTTGTAGCATACGGAGGAGCTACTTTTGATATCGGAGCATATATGGATTTCCGTCCAAGTATTGTTTCGAGATATGTAACTTCTTATCCTTTACTTTTGGATGTAAACGCAATGTTTACTTATGACGATACTTACGATTTCGGACTGAATTACCAACTGATGAATTCTTTGGGCGTAGTACTTGGATACCATTTAGGTGATCAAATGTCTTTTGGATATGCGTACTCATTCCCAACTTCAGCGTTGAATAGAATTTCTTTTCAGTCTCATGAATTAGTGATTAAAATTAAAATTTTGAACCAAGGAGGAAGTGGAAATGTTAAGTCTTCACAGAGTCCTCGTTTCTTTAATTAGTGATTTAACCTTTATTGATGAAATTTTATTTAAGTGTACTTCTTTTATTCTGTATTTCGACTTTAGCATTTGCTCAAGATCGCGAAACACTGTTGTATAAACCATGTTTTAACGATAGTGTAAGTGCGTTTAGTGGAATGAAGTTAGGGGAAGACTTCATACTATGTGTACACGACTTAGAATCATCAGATAGTTTGCCTAATAAAAATACTCGTTCTTTATTGATGAGGGCTTCAGATTCTTGTCAGTTGACAGAAGCTATGTTATATCACAAAGAGAGAAGTGAATATGTAAATATTAATGTTTTAGGTAATAATGGCCCCGCAAGTGTAAGTGAGGACGGCAAGCTTTTGTTTTTATCAAATACCTTTGCGGGTAAATCAGAAGCACAAATGGGGATCTTTGTACTTAAAAAGTCTATCAACGGTTGGGCAGTTCAAAATGAATTCCCTTTTAATTCCCCAGAATATAGTGTCATGCATCCGAGTTATGATGAAGAGAATAAAAGAATGTTTTTCACTTCAAATAAAAACAGTGATAACTTTAATTTGTATTTCATCGAATATGATGGAGAAGTATTTGGAGATTCAATGTATGCCTTAACGGATATCAATGCAATAGATGCAAATGACGTTTTTCCTTATTTCCATGAAAACGTTCTCTATTACTCTTCGGATCGTAAAAACTATACTTTCTTAAATTTTTATGAAGCGGAAATTCTCGGAGATAAGTGGGATGCTCGTCCTATTCAAGACTCTACATTAATTTCAGGCTATGATGATTTTAGTTTTAATATGATATCAAGCCGTACGGGATTTTTTGCTTCCACTAGAGATACGGAAGGAAAAAAGGATGAGTTGATGGTATTCAGAAAGCGCATTGATTGCTCTCAGTTTCCTAATTTTTCAAGTAAAAATTTTATTGGCGATAATGAAGAAAAACTCAAAGAAGCTTTGGGGGTGATTGATGAATTTAGAAATGTTTTCGGAACAGAAACTGAATTGACTTACAAATTAAACGTGGATTATATTAAAGAGCAGTTTGAAAATGAATYGATGACAGTATCTGATTTTTATTGTGATCTATTTAACCATATTGATAGCACATCACTTATTGGTATAGATCAGTCTTTAAAACAATCATTAGAGTCAGAAGCACTGGTTGACTCTTTGTTTAGAGCTGTCACTAATGATTTAAAACAAGAGATAGTTATCGATTCGTTGATTAGAATTATTGAAGAACGGTATGATGATATAGGCTTAGATCTTGAAATGGCGGAGCAACGAGCTGCACTTAAAGAGGCGTATGAACCCTTAAGGGCATTAGCAGATTCTCTGGTTGAATTCTCTGACACATTGAAAAATGCATTGATTGAAGAACTAAATGGTTTTAAGATTGAAGATGAAAAACTTCCTGATTTTGCGAAAAAGCCAAATGGATTATTTTTTGCGATTCAAGTGGGAGCATTTAGTGAAAAAGCATCACCAAGTACCTTTGCGAATTTGAGTGAAGTAGTAGAGGTGGAGGGGCCAACAGGTTTACATCATTATATCACTGGATTCTGTAATAGCATCGATGCAGCACTTAAATCTCAAGCGCAAGTGAGAGGAGTCGGTTATCCGGATGCATTTATTGTTGCCTATTGCGATGGTGAAAGAATCCCTCTGTTTAGAGCAAAAGAGTTGATTGCATCAGGTGAATGCGAGCCACTAGCACAGTCACAAGAGCCAAATATTGACTATACCGTAATGGTGAATCGCCCAGGTACAGACAAGCCGTTTACCGTTGAAATTGATCCAGACTACAACAAAGCGAGTGGAGCAGTAGAAGCAGTTGCATCAGAAACACGCCAGGGATTATACTTTACCGTACAAATTGGAGTGTTCGACAGCCCTGTAAAATCAAGTGAAATTAACGATATGCCTGATTTGATAACAACACTCCTCCCCAATGGACAGATCCGTTACAGTTCGGGAAGATTCAATAGTGAAGCAAAAGCAAAAGCTGCATTACCATACGCCGTAAATAATGGTGTTCTAGACGCCTTCGTCACAGCCTACTATAAAGGAAAACGTATTCCTGTTTCTAAAGCAAGAGAGTTGCTTGAGAAAGAAGGAAATGGCATTCTTGAGACTTTTGAAGAATAAGACCAAGCCCAAAAAAATGGCAAAATCATATTTGTTTACAATACTACTCCTTAGGTAGCCAACCTTTCTACAAGTTTTTGCGTAAATGATATTGTAAACAAAATTTATTACTATTTTTGAAAATTAAGTATTTTTACTTAGGAACTAATTAAACGAAATATTTATTATGAAACATTTTACTTTTAAAAATTTAAAACAACTGTCTATAGCAAGTGCTTTTGCACTTGGGTTGACCACCATGACAGCTCATGGTCAGACATTTGAATGGGTTAATGGCTTTGAGGGAACTAGTGATAATTTTGGTCAGGGTATAGGATCTGATGCCACTGGAAACGTGTACTCAGGTGGTTATTTTTTCGGTGATATTGATTTGGATCCTAGTACAGGAACAGATGTAGAGACATCCGAAGGACAACAAGACATATATATATCTAAAACAGATGTTGATGGTAATTATGCTTGGGGGCATTCTTTCGGTGCAGATTTAAGAGACCGATGTAATGATATTTATGTGGACGATGCTGGAAATGTATATGCAACGGGTTATTTTGAAGATACTGTAGATTTTGATCCAGGAGTAGGACAAAGCATTTTAACAGCTGTTGGAGAAAGAGATGTTTTTGTTCTTAAACTAGATACAGATGGAGAATTACTATGGGTGAAACGTTTTGGAGGTCTTTTAGACGGCGAAGGAGTTTCACTAAAAGGTGATGAAAATGATCGTATTTTTGTTTCAGGTTTATTTCAAGGAACGTATGATTTTGATCCAACCTCAGGGAGTCATATACTGACGGCTGAAGGTAATCGCGATGCTTTTGTGATGGAACTAAATGAAATGGGTAACCTTGTATGGGTTCGACAATTTAGTGGTCTAGAGAACTCTTATGGGATGTCAATAGACTTAACGAGTAATGGGAATTTATTTGTTGGTGGTTTTTATTCTGGAACAGTTGATTTTGATCCAAGTGGTTCTTCTCAGTTCTTAACTTCTAACGGAAGCTTTGATTTGTTTGCAATGAAGCTGGATAATAATGGAGAACTAATGTGGGTAAAAGGTTATGGAGGCACTGGACAAGAAAGAGGTGAAGGTGTAATTGTAGATAGTGATGATAACCTTTATATCACTGGTCGACTTCAAGGGACAGTTAATTTTGACCCAGGAAATACGGATACTGAATTGACTGCTGGTGGCGGATTTGACGGATATGTATTGAAGCTAGATAATAATGGAGACTTTCAGTGGGTGAATCACGTAATGAGTACTTCGAATTGTATTTCATTTCGTTTAGCAAAAGACCCTTCTGATGGAATTTATGCTTCGGGTTATTTCGCTGGGGATACTGATTTTGTTTCTCAGAGTGGAACAACATCAATAACAGCTGTAGGAGGTAATAATGGGTTTATTCAAAAGTACGATATAGATGGTAATGAAGCGTGGTTGCATACGCACCAAGGGGGAACAGCTATCTTTTCTGTAGGTATATCTGTAGGGGACAACTGGGATGTTCATTCCACAGGTTATTACGCAGGTACGGCTGATTTTGACCCATCAGGAACAAATACATCTTTAACTTCTGTTGACGCAAGTGATGCGTATACGCATAAACTTTCTCAAACTTGTGTTGCACCGGTATTTGATAGTATCAATTATGTGGCAGCAGACACATTGTTTTGTCCAAGTGAGATGGCATCAACAGAGCTTATTGCTATAGGTACATTGAACGATGCGGCGAGTTGGGAATGGTATACTGGTGGATGTGGCATGACGCACGTTGCTTCTGGGGATACGGTTACTTTTATGCCAACTACAACTACGACTTATTATGTAAGAGCAGAAGGAGCTTGTGGAGTACCACAAACATGTGATAGTATTACAATTCATGTAGACGACCTTGAAGCACCTGTTGCTGATGTAGCAACTTTAGGAGATATTACTGAAATTTGTGAAGTAACATCCTTAATGGCACCAACTGCTACTGATGCTTGTGAAGGTACTATTGAAGGCACACATGATGCTACTTTGCCAATAACAACAAATACAACGATAACATGGACATATACAGATGTTGCTGGTAATTCATCTATGCAGACCCAAGATGTAATTATAACAGGTGTTGATGTTACAACTTCTGTGGATGGGGTTATGTTATCTGCTAATAATTCTACAGTAGGAGTTGCTTACCGTTGGATTGATTGTAATGATAACAATAGTCCAATTGTAAATGCAACGAATCAAACGTACACTCCGGATATGAATGGTAGCTATGCAGTAATTGTTTTACAAGATGGTTGTCAGGATACAAGTGCTTGTATCGATGTAACAACGGTTGGATTAGAAGATTATTCTAAAACTAATATTTCTGTATATCCTAATCCTAGTTCAGGCAATTTTAATATTCAATTGCCTACTGCTGATGCAGTAAACTACACAATTACTGATAATGCAGGACGAATTGTACTGGAAGGTACGTTTGAGCAATTGGAAAATACAATTGATTTATCTACTGAAGAGCAAGGGGTTTATTTCTTGCGTGTTGAAGCTAGTGTGATGAAGCTGGTAGTACAGTAATAGGATGAACTTTTTCGATAATTTAAAGCCCTGCAGAAATGCGGGGCTTTTTTATATTCAGACTGAATGAGACAGTTGAGCGGAGAGTAGAAGTTAGTCGAAGTCACACATGTAATCACCATTCTTTCCAATTCATATTATACATGATTCCTAATCTACCAATCTAAAAACCTCCATACAGAATTCTGTATGGAGGTTTTTAGATTGAGTTATTTTATACCTATACAATGAAGAACATTAATTACTTATATAATTCATTATAAATAGAGCTTAAGTATGCATCAAACTGTTCAATAGAATGATTATTTAGTACTTTTTTACGGCTATTTTCGAAGAGGGAATTGTCGTTTTCAATCTTTTTGATGATCGTATTTATTCCAGTAATAATACTTTCAGCACTGTTATTTATTCGAATTCCATTTGAGTCGTCAACGAGTTTGTAAGTATGACCAACATCCGTAGCGATTACTGCATTTTTACATGCCATCGCCTCAAGTAAAGACTGTGAAGGGTAATTCTCTCCCTTTTGAAGACTTAAAAAGATTTTAGATTTGCGTAAGAAGCGTTTTGGATCATCTGTGTAAGACAGTTTTATTTGATTATTCAGGTGAAGTAAGTTTATTTTTTCGATAACTTCCTCCTTGCCTTTCCCTTTTCCTAAGATGTCTAAAAAGTAATGACCACTGATTTTGTCCCAATTTTCAATCAACTTAATGAGTAAGTTTAATCCCTTTTGATCATTTAACCCGCCTAAGAATACTATTTTATTTTCTTTTTCTTCAACTTTTGTTTGGGTATTTTTTAGGTCAATAAAACTTCCTGGCGATGTGTGTACATATTTTGGTGCTATAGCAGTTGTACTTATCAATTGATCAGAAATTAAAGGACTCAAACAATCATAATGTGTTTTGTAGATACTTCGTTGAAATAGTTTGTGTTTTAATTTATAATTTAAAGATGGATAAAATCCAGTGTAAACGGAAACTAACTTTCTTGAATTCTTGAACATTTTAAATACATGTAGTGAAGTAAATGTTGAAAAGTGTACTACATCAAAGTGGTTTTTTTTTTGAAGAAATAACACCTTTAGATAAAAAGAAACAACGTTTGCAGATGTGTTGAGTCGGCGTAAATTTCCAATTCGTATATTTTTGTAGGTAATTAATTTTACACGCTTACTTTGAAGCAAAACTGCATATTCTGAATCGAGAAGTATATTTCTGTTTACAAGAAACGAATATGTATGACTGGATTCATTTTTATTAGCGAGATAACAGACGTAATTGATAAACCTCTTTTCAACACCTCCACGACCTCTAGAGGCTAGCAATATGAGAACATTTTTACTCAATATGTTTTTGCCTTAAGTTTATTAGTGATTATTTTTAAATAAACCATACTAGAAATAAATGTAATAACTGCAATGAGATATATGGAATAAATTAATAATTCGAGATGCATTAAGATAGGAGTAAATATGCCAATTATAATCAATTGAATGAATGAAACTATCGAGTAAAGTCTATCCAAAATCATATTATTTAGAAAAATAACAGTACATGTATAGATTCCCCATATTGGCACAAGAACATACATAAAAGAAAAAAAGTATTGATTGGCTGATTTGAATTCGCTTTCAAAAAAATAGTCAATTAAATAATCATGTAGCACATAAACAATACTGCCACCTAGAAGACCAACTGATAAAAACCCTAGTACCGCGAGGCGTAGTATTGAAATGATTTTGTCATCTTTTTCTTGTAAGTATTTAACGATAAAAGGAGAAAGTACGAGCGTACCAATACTAAAGACGCCCATCATTAATAAAAATATTTTGTAAGCGATCATATATGCCCCTAGCACTTCGTTGCTATAAAAATAGGGTATAAGTAGAATTGGGATAGAAAAAGTTAAGAAACTTGTTTTTGCACCAAAGCCGAGGTGAAAATTACTTTTGAGTACGCCAAATGATTTTTTAAAATTCAGCGATATTTTACGAATAGACAATATACCTTTCGAAAACAAGTAATTAATAAGTGTTTCTGAAAATTGAAAAAGTATGAGAAAGAAAAATAAATAATAGATATCACTTGATGATTCAACGAAAAGAAGAAGCAGAGTTAAAAAAAGTATTTGTCCCATAAGTCTGGCGATACTTGGAATGACAGTGTTCTTTTTAGCATAAAAATAAAAATCTAAATTGAGGGCCTGTCCTAAATTTGCTACCAAAGCTAGTACAATTAATATCAGGGCGTCTATATTTTGATAAACGGTTGTGGTGATGATGATTAAAGTGGCAGTTGAAACCAGCCAAAGAACTACTCTCGTAGAAATAATTTCATGCACAACATCTACTGTTTTTTTATTGTTAGATGCTATCTCTCTTATACCTTTAGCTAAGAATCCCCAATTAATTAAAACTAAACCATAGCCTGCAATTGTCAAGAGATGATTATATTTTCCATATAATTCTATTCCTAACGCATTACTTATAAGTGGGATCGTGACGAGTGCAATCACTTTTCCAAAAATGAAAGCAATAGTTTTTATAATAGCATTAAACGACAATTGGATCATCATTTATTAACTCTCTGTTTAATATTTATTTTTTACTAAAAAGCCCAAAAAAATAAAGTGTAGCTCCACCAATGAAAACACCTAATATGTTGGCCATTAAATCTTGGAAGGTAAATGAACGATAGGGAAGTAAAAGATGTGTGATTTCAAATAAAGCTGCGATTAAAACACCTAGTAGAGATGCTTTTAACCACCTAAATTTTATTTGCCTTAAGAATAAGGGTAGAATTAAAAAAGGGATAGGAGCAAAAACGAAGAAATGGATTATGTGATCACCACGAAAACTTTTATAGTGCTGTCTATTTAGTGATAACGAATCCGAAAAGGGGAAAAGGTAGAAAAAGAGTAGAATACTAAAATAGAGTAGAATGAGTAAAAGCGATTTCTTGGTATTCCCTTTTCTTAATTCAAATGTTGAAGACGTACCAGGTTTGATACCAGTTTTTTTGAGAGAGAAATCTTTATCATTTTTTAGTTGATCTAAAGACTTGGGATAACTTAAAAGTAACCATGAAATTAATTGATGCGTATTTATTTTATCATTAATCAGTTGGCGCTTACGCTTTAAGAATTTTTCCTTGAGATTGGTTGTTTGTATTAATTCATTAAGTTTTTCAAAGAATTCTTTCTTTTGCTTTGGTAAAAAACCAAAAGTAAGTGAGTATGTATGCTCCAACTCTTCTAAAACGCTTATCCGACCTGCATAGTCATTTAAGCGAAGAGAAGGAATGCCTAAAGAGGCTGCCTCCATAGCCATGCTTTGACTGTCACCAATCACCATACTAGAATGAGCTATTACGTGATGAATATCATTTGGATTTATTACTAGTCGGTACTGTTCAAGAGATCTAGGAATTTCTTTCTCGCTTGATATAAATACGTTACCGTGAGGAAGTAACTCTTTGATTAACTCATTTGTCGTTTTGGTGTCAATCCCATGCTTACCATAATCATGATGAGCATTGAATGCAGTAAATCGTATGATGAAATTTTTTTGGGAGAGGTCTAAATAGTTTTTCGCTATATTCTCGTCTGCAAGAAAATGATCTGGGTGAAGAAACGCAAATTCATGATAACTATTATAACCGATTTTTTTATTTTCCCACTTACCAATTTTACAAATATGGGGTGCAAGAATATGTGTTGAGTTGGGAAAGCTTAATTTAGCGTATAAGGGAATAACAGACGCATCATCTTCGACTACATTGATGTAGTCTATCTTTAATTTTCGACTGATTCGGGGTAAAATAAAAGAAGTACCAACCAATACATCTGGTCTAAATTTCTGACAATGCTTCTTTATAATCTTATATTGATTTATAAAATTAATAAATAGTGAGAAGAGATTCCCCTCTTTCCCTTTTGAATGTGTATTAATGTAGTTTACACCATCATTATCTAATAATTGAGTGAGTACATCTTTGTTTTTTGCGATTATCAATAATTCATGCCCGTTCTTTTCAATATCCTTCAGCGTGTGTTTGAAGAGGTGATATTGTGCAGGATGGTTTATATGGAAAAGATATTTCATTTACAGCTTACGATTTATCTTTAAATAAATTAGAAATTTAATAATGTTACTTTTTTATTATTCGTTTAATGATATTTTTCGTGTTTTGAAGTAGTAATTCTTTCGTCCACTTGAACTTATTATTATCCCATCGTTGCGGATGAAAAGTAAACATGATTTGATCGGGTAATTGATGTTTCTTTGCTGAAGCAATAATCTCATCTGTTTTATGAAAACATAAATCAAAACCAGAATCTACTCTGTCGCGAACACTTACTTTATCACCATCCCACTTCCTACCTGTGTCAGTAAGGTAAAAGACCTTTTTAAAATCTACATCGAAATAAGGTTCGCCAATAATTCCGTAATCTCTGTAATTGTAATGTTTCCATAGATCTTTACTGTCGTGTTTTGACATTGGGCTGCCGTGCATGCATATTGTAGAAACGGGAGCCAATTTTCTCAACGCCTCTAAGTTTTTTTGAAAATCTTCAATTCCTTTTTCGACATTACCTTTAGTTGTTGTTAAACATTCATAGTGGTATCCAATTTCATGTCCCAGATCGCGAATCGTTTTTATAACATCCTCATCCCAACTTTGGGGAACTGCACGAAAATAGTACGTACCTTTTACGTCATATTCGGCTTGAACTTTAGCAAATGCCAAAGAATTTAATGGCAACAGATCAGTATCGTGTCTTAAAACAATACTCTTTTCATTAGCTTTTTGAAGAAAACTTTCAAAAGTCATAAAAGAGTATTCGCTGTTTTTCAGCTCCTTTAGGAGCTCTATATATTTCTTAAAAGTGAAGTCCATTTTTTATATGAGTAGTTTGAATTGAGCAAATTATTTAAATCTTAACTGATATTCTGGATCGTTTTGCATTATCTTCTTGCTTTTAGGATAGTTTTCTGTAAACCAAACTGTAAAGTCTGTCACATTTATATGGTCTTTGAGTAATAAGTCTCGTTTTTCTAACCAGTAAGGTTTGGACAAATCCTTTTTTAATATCTCAGTCCCTTTAGCTATTGCAGCCAATTGATCTTTAGGAGACTCAGAATAGTAAAAGCAAAGACCGTATTCTCTCTCCTGTTCTTTCAGATACAATGCATCTGTATTATGCATAATGATTGAGGGAGTTCCTAATATAGAGCATTCTGCAGGCATTGTAAAACTCTCAGCCCAGTGAAGACTAGCAAAATAAAGAGCATCATGCATTTTTTCAGCAGGAATATTAATTCTGTATTGTTCTAATTCTTTTGGTAGTTCACTTTCTGAAGAAATAAATACTTTTGCATATTTAGAGAACTCTTCTATGGCTTTTAATTTATTTTCAAAAGATATTCCTGAATGTCCTCTGTCATGACTTGCTACCCAAGATACAAATCGTAATACAACATATTTATCACCTTCAATAACACCTAGGTCATCAAGAACTGTTTTATCTGGAGAATATCGTTTAGGATGCAGATATGCCAACTCATGATAGCCTTTGAATCTTACAACTTTTTCACTTTTTAGGGGATGATCATAAGTTCCTGTTAATATAATATCAGTGAATGGTTTGTAAAGTTTTACTTGTTCAAAATTAAAAGTGTCTTCGAATGCAATATGAGGTTTTCTTAATAAAAAGGAGGCATGTGCAGCATAAATAGAACCGTGACTCAAGAATAAATCGGGTTTAAATTTCAATCCTGTCAGGAATTCCTGGATGTCAAATTTGATCATTCCAAGTAGTTTACCTGCAGTCGATTTGTACTTTTTACCAAAACTTTTATATTCGAAGCCATAAAACTCCAATAAATAGATTTCAAATTCTTTGTCCCTGCATGTAAATAAGACTTTATGCCCACGATTTATCATTTCTTTGGCATAATTCTTAAATAAGTGTACATGTGCTGGATGTCCTATGTCTATTAGGATATTCATAGTTTACTTAAGCTTTGAGAGCACTTTAAGTCCCAATTTCCCTATTTTATACTTTGGTTTATTCAAAATATAAATAAACCTTCCATGTTCGACCTCATTTCCTCCGAAGCGAGATTTAAAATCTCTTACACCATACTCTTCTTTTGGTGAACCTGCCCCCATAAAATCAAAGTACTTTAAACTATTCTCTTTCGCATAATCTATGGCTGCCCAAGTGGCAAGAATACTAGGATTCTGATCTCTGAATTTATGGTCTAAGCCACATATATAAAATTCATAAATTGCTTTACCGGAAAGAATCGGACACATTATACCACCAATTACTTTGCCTTCATAAAAAATTAATAAATACTTGCCTAAAGACTGATTGTAAAATGCTTTAAAAAAGGATTTCGGTAGTAATGGCTTTTTAATTTTTGTTTTATATAGTTCAAGAAGTATTTCGTAAAAAGCTATAACATCATCTTCACTTTGAGCTTCTTTTATCTCTGCTCCATTTTTGATACCTTTCTTAACTTGTCTCCAGCGACTGGAACTCATATTTTTTTTAATCGCGGTTGGATTTTCAGTTTGCAACTGGAAGTTCAACCAAGGAGTATAAGACCACCCAGCTTTACCTAGAAGTATCTTATACTCTGAATAATCGAAAAAATTTCTTGTTTCAATATAAATAAGCTTCTGCTTGTAATATTCAATTATATACTGAAATAATTTTTCAGCACCTGAATTACTTGTTAATAAAGGACCACCATAAATAATTCCGCGTTTCGAAAATCCAGCCTTTAAACCTTTTTCCTGTTGTATCGTTAACACTACGAGGCTATCGATTTCTCCATGATCATCTGTAACGGCAAAAACGTCTGCACTAAAATCATCTACATTATTAAAGAAATCAAAATATTCTGGGGTCTGAAAAGGAGAGGAGAACTTATTCAACTCGATTAGGTTTTGCCAGCTTGATATACTGACCTCTTTGTTTCTTATAATTTTCATTCTTGTTTTAATTCCTTATAGATTTTAATTAGTTTCTTTGCAATATCTTTATCATCTAGATTTAAATCCTTTATTCTCTCTCGGCCGTGTGAGTTTTTAAAAGAAAGTGCATTTGAAAGTTTTTGTGCATAATCTGAATAATCAGAATCTGAAATAAAACAACCTTTACACGAATCTAATAACCAACTAACATCTCCAACATCCGTGGATACGATAGGTCTATTACAAGCTAACGCCTCTTTTATAACATTCGGACTTCCTTCCCACTTACTGGATAAAGCTATTACATCTGAAGCATTCATCATCAAAGGTATATCTTTATGATTGACGTTTTGAAGTACTTTAAATTCAATGTTTTCAGTGTTCAAGGTAGTAAATGCCTTTTGAAATAAAGTAAAATTCTTTTCATATCTATTAGGGTTGGCAGCAAATAGAATATACTTTCTTGAATGATCCCAGTTTAATTTATTTCTTGCTACTGAAGCTTCAATAGGGTAAAAGACATCTAGATTTACACCATTAGGAATTACGTCTACTTTCTTATCAAGGGCTAAGTGATTCTTCATTTTTTCGGACTTAACGATTATTCTTGACCAAAAGAATTTCAAATTTATTTTTATTATAAGTCTCCAAAACTTATTCATTTGAATGTCGCTTCCCATAAGTGACACGACAATAGGAGTCTTTGTGAAGGTTAGGCTCGCTAAAAAACCAGATAATGAATAATGTGCGTGAATTATGTCGTAGGATCCTTCTTTAACTTGATGCTTTAATCTTTTACGGTTTTTAAGATATCCTTTAGCCCCTTTTCCTTTAATTGTAAAATATTGTATGTCTATACCTAACTTAATTAAAGATTGCCCCTGAGATTCGATAATAGGGGAGATGCCAGTATTGGTAGTGTTATTTCCAGAACTTATAAAAAGAATTTTCATAATTTCGAAAGAATGTATTCTATACGCAAATTAAAGGATTCATTTTTATTAAAATCTCCTTCTTCAAATTGCCAACCTTGCTTTTTCCATATATACCTACCTACCTTACCTTTGACTTTCATTTGAAAAGCATCACTTTGGCCAAAAATACATTGCATTTCATTTACCAAGTAGCCGTTATTACTTTCAAAAACATCTATAGCCTGACTGTAAAAATTATGTTTATCAGTTATTTCTTTAACAAAGTCAAAAAGATCGAGGGGAGGATTATCATAACTCTTAATTAGAGACCCACTTGCTTTTTCACCATTCAGCATTTTTTTATGAGCAAAAAATGAATCCCCAATACGAACAACACGCCACTCAAATGAGTGAGGAATGAATTTCTGAAAAATCACAAAATGGTTCTGCAAGCTTTTTGAAACAATACTGTATTTAAATATTTTAGCTTTTAATTTTTTTGGGTTTATAATTAATTTTAATGCGCGTTGAAGAATTTTCTTCTTTTTTAAATTTGGCCCTACTCGATTGTCAGCCCCTTTTCCGTCAAAAATATCATTTATGTATGAAACGGCTTCATTCTCATTCTTTAATATTTTCACTCCTGAACCAGATGCACCTATATTAGTTTTAGAGACGATGGGAAAGGGTTGTGTATTAATGAATTTTATTGCTTCTTTACGAAAATAGAATATGTTCGTATTGGGATGTGGTATAGCATTTGCGTTTAGCCAAAAGGATAAAAATCTTTTATTTTCGTAAATGAAGATTTCTTTTCTTGAGGGAAAAACCTTCAACTTAAGTTCTTCTTCCATGATTAAAACGCGTTCGTCGTATAATTGTTTGAATGATTCATTATAACCACTAGGTTTTAGAAGGAAATAATCAGCCTCTGAAGCTCTTATTTTATCTAGCCAATCGTTAAGCGTTAAGTCAATTATAACATAATCAATCTGACTCTTATAATCATTACATGCATTTACCCATAGTTGGATATCATCATGAATTTCATTGGAGCATATTGCTACTTTAATTTTTTTCCCCATTTTTAATCTTAACTTTTTTCTGTTGTCCATCTAAAAAAATAGATAAACTCAAGATTGTTTTAAAATGGCGGTCATCTTCAGATGGGAGATAGTGAAAATAATTTTCGAAATAATTTTTTGCTCTATTCACGATCTTGTCTTCCACCTTTTTAAAACTTCTATTTACATTTAAAGGATCAGAATCGTCGACGACAATCTTTTTCTTTAGTCCCTTTGCAATTACCATCCTTAATAATCCAACAGGTGAGAGAATATCAGATGGTTTATATCCCTTGCCAGTAATCTCTCTAAATAAAGATTTGTTTGTTCTTTTTAAGTAATAAGCATAAAAGAGTTGACCTTTGAGTCGTTTTATGAGATTCTTCTCCCTAAAATTGCCATAAGCTCCAGAGAACTGTGTATTTTGTAGAAGCACGAAAAAGTCAAAGTCAAGAAATGGACTTCGATGAATAATCTGTTTTTGTTGCATGACTAGTTCAGCTCCAAAGTAATTTCTTAAAGTTTGAGACCATAGAAAATAATATAATTTAGCGTTCAGTGGAATATCAGGCAAATCTTTCCTAAGATTATTTAATTCAATGGCTAATTCATTATATGGTGTTTCAAATTCATTCGCTTTTAAAAATTTAAACCTTGGATATTCTTTAATAAATTTCGTCCAGTTTTTTGGCAACCCATCTTTTATCCAAACATACAATAAATCAGTTGTCATAACACCATCTAAATGAGCAGATCGAAAAAGTTCACTTCCAAAATTTCCACTCAAAAGATAATTGAACTCTTCCCCTAATTTTTCAGCTCCAAAGTGATAATGTGCACGTGAAAAGGTAGCCATACCTCCACTAGCACTCACTATTTCTCGTGCATGACCTTCAAATGTATTATTGACATAGTCATCATCAAGATTAATAAAGCGGTAGTTAATTTTGAGTCTAGTTGCAATTGATTTGGGGATGTAAACATCCATTGATTTAGAACTACCAAAAGAATAACTAAGAAAATTTTTATTGTATTTTAAACTTGCCGCAACAATACATCTTCCATCAAACCCTCCTGTAAAAGCAACAGCGTAAGGCTCGGAAACTAAATATGATTTTACTGTGTCTTCAAAAGAAGCTACAATTTTCTTTTTTGACTTTATTATTGAATTAGGATTTTGTTTATAAAGCTTAAAAATGTCAGTATGCTTTGTGAAATCCATTCCTTTAGCACTTAGGGTAAGAATAGTATGAACATCTAGTTGCGATATGGAGTCGTAATATGTTCTATTAGTTAGTGTGTAATTGAAAAGCAGTCTTTCTAATAAGTGTATATTACTCCAATCTCGTTGCTTAACATTAGCATTAATTATATATTCTAATCGGTCTGAAACCCATAAGACATCATCTTCTATTTCATAAAATATGGGTAGAATCGAAAACATAGAAGAGACAATCTCAATTTTTGTTGACTCTTCTTTTATTACAATATAATTTCCTTTTGATTCTTTAATCCAAGTTGATAGTTCGGTAGCTTTAGACTCATTAACTAAATCACCAAAAACTAATAAATTTGTATTGTCGATATTTCTTCTGTATACTTTTTGACCTTTTAAATCTTCATCATACCAGATAGAATTATCTTTAGATTTAATAATTTCCTGGTAAGACTTTAAAGTAAGACTTTGGAAGTTTTGTTTTAGATTATATTTTATCAAGAACCCCATCTATTTCCCCTTTAACTTATAAACCTTAGAAATAAACTTAGCAAAAGGAGCTCCTTGGTACTCTTTGATTTTCATATCCATTTTGAATAGCCCTAAGCGGATTGAATTATTAATTAATTTATTTTGAAACCTCGGAGGAATGCGGTCAGAAAAATCATTGGTTTGGACCTTTGAGCCTAAAGATGTAGCTAAAAATCCTGCCTTAATAGCCATGTCATGACTTTTTTTATCGTTATCTCCATGAGGCCAACATAAAAAAGAGATTGGCCTCTCTAAGTTTTTTTCTAAAATATTCTTTGATTCAACTATTTCATAGTGCAATCGTTTTTCCATCTCCTCTTTACTCTCAATCTTTTCAAATACATTATCATTTTGTCTGTATTGTTTTACAATATTTTCTGCTAGTGCAACAGCTTTTGTTTTTTCGTAATTTGCCCAATTGTAGTCTTTGAAAATTTCAATAACTTCTTTAATTAAATCAGAATTAGGAAAATGAATAGGGGTAAGTACCGCCGATTTTTCTTCGAAAAAGGGATAGCCGTATGATAGTTTTCTTTCAAATGCTTCAGACTCTCTTATATACTTGGTTTTCAATTCAGGGTATAATAGTCCTACAGGGTAAAGACAATTTGAACCAGGGTGATGAACATCTTTTAGAATAGGACCAGAGGAGTATTTCATATGTGTAGCGGTATGAGACTCTACTTTAACCCAACCACTTTTTTCCATTAACCTCATTTCTTCCCAATTCAAATAACCCCAATAATCTAATTCCTTCATATTTTTATTACCTGCCCAATAATCTTGCAAAGTTGGTAGGGTTTCCTTTCTATAATCTTCGACAAATTCTGTGCTCACAAAGACTGTACCTGGCATTTTGTATTTTTTCAGAAGAGGGTATACATAAATATAAAAATCTGCGAAACCGTCGTCGAATGTCAAACATGCAGTTTTTTCTTTGAAATTCCAGTTATTTGCATGTGCTTCCTCCAAACTAATTACCTTATACTTATTGTTAATTAAATATTTAAGTAGTGCTTCAAAAGCATTTACTTCAAGGGTGAGATACTTTCGTGACCAGTCATTTTTGATGCGCTGGGATATACTGTGGTAATAAAAAACGATAGTTTTTTTCATTTCTTTGAAATCCATTTATTAAAAACTTCTTCAAACTCATCAGTAATTCTTTCATTACTAAACTTTTGTACTTGGGATCTGTTTGATTTCCGAAATTCTTCGCTATTTTTATCTATCTTTAGTGACAGCAGGATAGCGCTCTTGAGAGATTTAGCGTTTTGAAAGGTAAATAGAATACCAGATTTTTTTGGTAAAATTTCAGGCGTACCTCCAACTTCTGATGCAACAACGGGTATTTTGGCAGATATAGCTTCTAAAATTGCGTTACTACACCCTTCACCTTTTGACGAATGCAAAAAAAGATCTGCAAGAGGTAGTAGTTCCTTCACATCTTTACGTCTTCCAAGTAGCCTAACTTTTTCTTGTATTCCTTTTACCTTTATTAAATCCTCAATAGATTTTCGTTGTGGTCCTTCACCTATTATCAAATAACGATAAGGTATATTTAATTGACTAAGGGCTTCAATTACTGTCTTGTAATCTTTATACGGAACTAAATTAGCTACTGAAATCATAAGAACTATATTATCAAAATTAATATCTTCCTTAAAAGATTCTGATAGAAGTAATGCTCTCTTTTTATCACGCTCATTTTTTAGATCTAATAAAGGGTCTACTGCATTATAAATAACACATCTGTTAGATTTTAGACGTAGTTTGTTTGCTTTAAATCCTGCTTTAGAATTGGCTATTGCGAAAGGAGAGAGTCGCACGAGCCAGGATCTTAGCTTATGCTGAAAGCTATTATTTCTAATCCCATGTCGAATTGTACCATTCACATAAGTCCATGACCTCAAGAAATGCAAAACTAATAACCAGAATGATGAGCGAATATCCCAACTCATAACAACATCTGGTTTTAGTCCAGAAATCTGTTTGTCAATAGGGTTTATTCCTAAAAAATAAGATCTTGACTTAACAATAAAGATTCTATTTTTATCAATACCATATTCGTCAACATAATCATTTCCTTTATCCCAATTCTGCGTAATCCAATAAACTTCATGACCACGAGCAAGAAGGTTTCTTGTTAAAACCGCCATTTGTCTTTCTTTCCCCCCTCGACTTAAAGTATCTGTGCAAAAAACTATTCTCAATCTGATAAAATAAAAATTAATAAGATAATTTAGTTATTGACTATAAAATACAAAATTTGTTTACGCATAGAGCCATTTGAGTTTACAGATAAAAAGAGAATAATTCTACAATAATGAATATTTTACCTCCTTCAACGCCTTTCATTAATTAAAAACCTTTAATAGGACTGAACGATATTTCTCTGCATTAAATTTTTTTTGTGCAATTGAATAGTTTCTTTCGTTTATTTTATTTAGCTCTTGATCTGACATGTTTGAACAGTAAATAAATGCCTCAGATATCGTTTTTTTTTTCTCGGGATCAACAATAAAAGAATTTTCCATATGATCGAGAAACAAAAGGTTATCACTAGTATTCGAGCTAATCACAAATAATCCAGCTGCGACATATTCAGCTAACTTTGTTGAAAACCCATATTTGTTTTGTTTGTTATTTTCTCTAATAAGCATACCAAAATTTGAGCTCATTAATACCTCTGAAACCTTTTCAGAAGGTATAGAAGGCTTTATTTTAACAATATCCTTAAGTCCTAACTTCAGTATTAAAGCTTTTAATTCATTTAAGACTTTCTTGTTTCCATCACCAATTATTTCGAAAGAAAAGTTTGCTGACAATTTATGTTTGCTTAATACAATTGCTTCAATTGTCTTAAATAAAGCATCTTTTTTATGCGTGATGGCTCCCATATAAATAAAATTTTCTTTATTATTTATGTCCTTTCGCTTATTAAACCTCTTTAGATTAACTAAAATTGGAATTCGCCATACATTTTTCTTTGAGCTATATTTTCTTTCCAAATTTGTTGATATCACAATGACACCATCTGAAAGATACACCATTAAATCGATGAAGAGGGCCAGGATCCATTTTATTGGCCATAAGCATATAAACAACACGGAATAAGGAAAGCTTGGAATGTATAAGTTTTGGACTTTTCCGATCTCAATTTCATTTTTTTCAATAATTATTTTGTATTTGTTTAGCTTTCCGAGATAGAAAATAGAAAAAAAGAATAAAAAGAAGTTAGAGGAATAGAGTAAAATTCTCGATTCAGAAGGGTTGTAATTTTTGTTTATAAAATTTACGGTCTTAAATGCACTTATAAAATCGAACATGGAGAAAACTACCTTGTATAGCTTATTTTGTCCCGACTTATTATTAGTAAGGTATGACATACCATCGTTTTCATTTCTCTTAAGGTCTGATGGCTGAGGGCGTTTTTTAATAAAACGATCTAATTCAATAACCTCAAAATTCATGTTTGATTTTAGAGCATCACTATAAGCAAATATTCTGGAGTAAGCAGCGCCTTTTCTACTGGATAATGAGTAGTTCGTAAGAACAATTACTTTCATAATATGGATATATTATTTTTATTCATTCCAGACAACTCTTTTTGATATAACTAGTTATTTATTAGTTGATTGATAATATTGGCAAGCTTTCTTCCGACAACTTCATGCCCTGTTTGATTCCAATGCCCAGATTTATCAGTTATTTCCCAATAGTTTGGATCAACTCCACTTTCTAGGAGTTTGTTTAAACTTGTTCCAAATTCATAATGATTAACGCCTTTAATATCAAGTAGTTTGTAGAAATAATCGGGTAGGGGTGGAATATCTCTATTTATGATAACTATCCTTTTAGAATTGAAATTTTCAATAATTGCTTTTGTCACTTCATTTTTTTCATCATCTTTTGAGCTTTTCATAATAGGCTCGTTTTTTGCAGTTTCTAAAGGGTATAGTTTACCTAATAAAATAGAAGGTAAGGGGGTGTTCTTTGTTTTCTTAATACCTAGATTCAGCATATTTAATATTGTAGAGTGCTGAATAAATAGTTTATTCCGGTTAAATGAGTTTATTTTTTTTTGATTTGTGTCTAATTTAATTTTAAGGCTATCTCCTACTAAAACTGTTTTTGGTCTTAGTGGATCAGAATATTTTGGTTTTAAATCTTCTCTTGATAATATGTAAAATATGTAATCAGGATTAAATTTTTCAGCTAATAATTTTTGGTAGGCATACATATCAGCGATATCAAAACCACTTCGACCTAAATTTAATATTTCAAACTTCTTATTTTGATATTTATCCTCTAATTCATTTTTTGCAATAACACTAAAATGATCTCTCTGAAAGATCTGAAATGATTCAACATAAGAATCGCCTAAAAGAATAATGCGGACAGTGTTTTTGGATTTTTTTATTGTATGTGTCTTACCTATGTACCTGTATTCATTGAATTTCCCAACACCAAAACCTTCGTTAAAATACAAATATTGAAGATTTTGTCGTCTTCCTCTACCAATATCATTATAATATTCATTTGGCGATACTGATCCAACTCCAGAGTAGATTAAAAAAAATTCTATAATTACCATTACAAATAGAAATGATAGTATAAATAAAAAAAATTGTCTAATCATATTAAAATTGAAAATAGATAAATGGTAGAGATTCGGCCTGAAGCATATAGATTAAAGATACTAAAAATAACGCTGACAAAATTCCATACCTTATACCACTAGACTTGATAAGTAATATAAAACTATGTTTACCAGTTACATATTCAAAAATATCTAATGTAATTATAGCTAATAAATAAGTGCATGCTATTGAAATAAAAAGGGAACTATGTTCACTGGATTCCCAATTTATAATTTTACTAAAAAACAACTCTGTTGTTTCCCATGATGTTGACCTGAAAAACAGCCAAGTAAATAAAACTAAAATATATGTCGTTAATATATTGATAAATATTACAACTGTTAATTTTTTAATTCTGTTAGAATGTGGAATTTTATTTTTAGAAAAAAATTTATGAATAGTTAAATACACGCCATGTAATCCCCCCCATATTACAAAATTCCAGCTAGCACCATGCCATAAACCTCCTAATAGCATGGTAATCATTAGGTTTCGGTACATTAGAAACTTACCATTTCTATTACCTCCCAAAGAAATATATAAATAATCTTTCAACCAGGAAGATAAGGAAATGTGCCACCTTCTCCAAAACTCGGTGATGTTTCGAGAAAAATATGGTTGTTCAAAATTTTTCATTAATTCTACTCCGAGAAGTTTGGCTGTACCTCTAGCCATATGACTATATCCAGAAAAATCAGCATATATCTGAATTGAAAAAAGTACCAAACCAACAATCAATTCAATAGACATATAGGTGTTTAAATCGCCGAAAATACTATCCACATATCTTCCCGCTGTATCTCCTATCATAACCTTTCTAAATAAGCCCAGAACAATAAGTGTTATTCCAGCTTTTATTTGCTCTATACTTGGGGTTAATTTTTTTGATAGTTGTGGTAAGAGCGCTTTTGCTCTTTCTATTGGTCCAGCTACAAGTTGCGGGAAGAATGAAACAAATAAAGCAAAATCAATAAAGTTTTTTGTTGGTTCTAATTTTTTCTTGAATACGTCAATCGTATAAGAAAGAGTTTGAAAAGTATAAAATGATATACCTACTGGAAGCAATATATTTAAGTGTAAAAAATCGACATTCCAGCCTATATTTTCCGAAATTGTAACAAAAGAATCGACAAAAAAATTAAAATATTTAAAAAATGCGAGGATACCTAAATTAGATACCAAGCTTATAATTAAAAATAATTTTCTTTTTTTAGTGTTTTTAGTTTCATAGATTTTTCTACCTATATAGAAATCAATGACTGTAGATATAGCTAGTAAGCCACAGAACCTCCAATCCCAATAACCATAAAAAAAGTAACTTGAGATTACAAGAAATATGTTTTTACTTTGCTTATTGGGAAGAAAGTAAAAGATGGGTAGTATAGCACCCAAAAAAATAAAAAATATGAAAGAATTAAATAACAATTGTGAATTTCATATATAAATACTCTAAAAGAGTATGAAAAATTTTCATTTAATTAAGGCTACTTTTTTATTTAAGGATAGTATTATTTCTTTATCCCTGCCCACTGATTACTCAACTTTGTATTTCCTAACACTAATTTCACCACTCTCCAAGAAGTATTATTGATTGCATAATCTTCAGGAAGGGTTGGATAAGTGCCGTCATTCATTTCAAATTCACTAATAACAGCTTCTATAGCATTTAAAACAACATCCTGATCAAACCCAGTAAGTATGATTGTCCCTTCATCCTGGGCTTCAGGGCGCTCCATTGACTGGCGTAAAGATATGGCAGGGAAGGAGAGAATTGCTGATTCTTCACTAATGGTTCCAGAGTCTGAAATTACACATTTAGCATGTTTTTGTAAATGGATGTAGTCCAAAAATCCAAAAGGTCTCATAAACTTGATGTGCTCATGAACTTTTTGAGGACTTCCTGTTTGTAAGGCTTCAATTCTTTTCTTAGTGCGCGGATGAGTTGAAACAATTACAGGTGAATTATATTTTTCCGCGATTGTGTTCAGCAATCCTAATATCTTAGAAAGGCTTTCTGGATGATCAACATTCTCTTCTCTGTGAATAGATACTAAAAAGTATTCCTTTTTTTTAAGATCAAGCGTTTCCAAAGCTTTTGAAGTATCAATTTTGGATTTGTAATGGCTAAGTACTTCTTTCATCGGACTACCAGTAAGGTATATTCTACGGTGGGGGAGTCCTTCACTTAACAAATGTCTGCGTGCATGTTCCGTATACACCAAATTGAAATCTGCTAAATGATCGATAATCTTTCTATTGGTTTCTTCTGGTACATTTTGGTCAAAACTTCTGTTACCTGCCTCCATGTGGAAAATGGGTATATGCATTCGTTTGGCTATATAAGCTGATAGACAAGAGTTTGTATCGCCTAATACTAATAATCCATCAGGTTGCTCTTTTTTAAGAACTTCCTCAGTTTTTTTCAGTATGTCACCTACCGTTGCCCCTAAAGAAGAGGTGTCTGCATTCAGGAAATGATCAGGTTTTCTCAACTCAAGGTCTTTCCAAAAGACTTCATTTAATTCGTAATCATAGTTCTGTCCTGTATGTACGATAATTTGATCAGTAAATTCATCTAGTCGACTCATCGTACGCGATAAGCGGATAATTTCTGGTCGTGTACCTACTATTGTTATTATTTTTAGTTTTTTCATTTTTTTCAATGTAAAAAGTTAAAAGGCAAAAGTAAAAAGTGACAATTTCGGATTTGTAATTTTACAATGTGCATTATTTAACTTTATAATTATGCTTGCTAATATATTTTTTATTTCTCTACTCTCAATTATTAAATCCTCTAACTCCTTATTTGGAGCTTCATCTATTGCTTTCAAAACTCTTAACCAGTAATCAGATTCACGTGCTTCCTTTAAGGAGATATTTACTTTATTTTTAAAGTCTTTTCTAGACGATCCAGCTTGTGCTTCTTCATAGTTTGCTCCAACTGAGGTAGAGGCTTTTCCGAGTTGATTTTTTATTATTTGATATTCTGAAGAATTCGGAAAAGTTCTCAATAACTTTAAGCACCTAACACCAAAATTAAAAACCCTATCCAGTAAATCATTCTCTCTCATAAATTTTAATCCGCCTTAATACTTAAACCTTTTAACCTTTGCCTTTTTACTTTTGCCTTTATACCTCTACAAAGAAAGTATCCATATCCTTCTGATCAAAATGTTCACTAATCCAGAAGATCGTTAATAAAGTGTCATCACCTACATTCGTTATATTATGTGTGTGCCAAATAGGCATGTCGACAAACGAAGGTTGACTACCATCTAACTCAAAACTGAAGACTTTGTCTGAATCGATTCTTCTAAATTCAATTTTTGCTTTTCCCTGAATAACAGCAAAACGCTCTGCTTTTCTTGTGTGAAAATGGTTCCCTCGGGTAATCCCGGGAACTGTTGTTGAGAATGACACTTGTCCACCGCTATTTAGCTTTACTGTTTCGACAAAACTTCCACGGTCGTCTGTATTCAATTTTAAATGGAAAGGGAAGAATTTGTCGAAGTCGATGTAGCACAAAAAAGTATTGAAAAGGTCTCGAATAACTGTTTTTTCCAGATTTGGAAAAATTCCTTTCTCGAAATAATCTTCTTTAAACCCACTTAAAATCTTAAATAACTCAGAAACTTTCAATTCGTATTGGTGAGGAATTTCTATTCTTTGAATACCATTATCTACTTTACTATCGATTACAGTAAGTATTTCTTTGACCAAATGATTGATATAAATTAATTTTAGCTCACTATCAACCTCTATCTTAGGCGTTTCATCATGGGTTAACTGATGACAGAAAGTAGCAACTACAGAGTTGTAATAGGGGTTGCCAAAAGGGCCAAATACATTGGGGATAATTAAACCTGAAAAAATAGCATTGTTTTTTTTGGCCCATTTTTCAAGTCTTAATCTTGACTCCTTTTTGGAGTTACCATATGGATTATCTCTTTCTTCTTGAGTAGAGGAGGAGAAGATAATATGTGGTTTAGCATCAACGGCTTCACAAGCATCAATAATTTGTTGACTTAATGCTATATTTTTATTGTAGATTTCGTTAGGGTCATTGTGTCTGTTTAGACCAGACAAATGAACAATGATATCACACTTTGTGACAAATTTTTGTAATTTTTCAGCTTTTTCAAAATAAGTGCGGTCAAAAGGAATGCATTCATACTTTTCAGTAGATAGATTTATTGTGTTCTTAAGATGAGAGCCTATAAAACCATTTTCCCCTGTGATTCCTATTTTCTTCATATATACTTGTGTGATCTATTCTTAATTTATACGTTTTAATAATTCTGACTCTTTATTTAATGTATCAATTACCATTTCTGTAAAAATATTAGCTCCCTGCTCATTGAGGTGAAGAGGATCTTTAAAATATTTTGAATCTTCAATAAATTCAGGATGATTTAAAAAATTAACCACTTTTATTTTGTACTTTTTTTGAATTTTTCGCAAAATTTTATGATACTCGGATTTATTCAAATATTTTTTATATGTCGGTGAAATAAAAATGTAAGTATCAATATTATTTTTTATACATAATTCAAGAAAATCATAAATTTCTTCAATTTTTTTTTCATCGAATTTAATGTTTTCAAAAGTAGAATCAATTCTATTTAAGTCACCTCTCCAAGAGTTGCCATTGATTGGAACAAACCCGTTGAAGTGATCTATAGATGTAAAATAATTATTTTGTATACTTGAGTAAAACTTTGAGTTAAAAGGATAAATTTTTGATTTAGTTTTTAAATCATGAAAATCATCAATCTTGCTTAGTTCTTCATCAATTAGTTTGTTTTGAGTGCTAAGAGGTAAGAGAATATCTAACTTTTCTTTATTCCATTCTGATGGTGTAACTTCAAAGTCAATACTCATTAACTCCAATATAGCTATTTTGGGAGTAGACCTTTGAAGTATGCTTTTTAATAATAAATTATGAAAATATATATTTTGACCACCAGATCCAAAATTATAGGTGTCTAAACCTATTGTATCTTGCATTAATTTTGCATTATAATGATGTTTGGCACGCGAAGAGCCAAAAATAACTATATCGTCATTACTTGAAGTAAATGAGTAAATTAAGGGGTTAGTTTTCTTAGAGGACTTTGAAAAATAAAGTTCATGGGCGAATAACCCAATCAGAAAATCAAGGCTTATAGTAAAAATTATCAGTAATAATGGAAACTTAATACTTTTTAATTTCATGGATTAAAATTGAAAGTAAATAAACTGTCCTCCGTTAAAGACTCCTATTGATAAAATAATAACTACTAATACCGATAATGAAAAAGATGAAATAACATCATTTTTACTTTGAAGTAATTTCATTCTATTAGGGAAAAATTCTTCTCGTATTTCTTTAAATAACAAAATAGATAAACCAAATACCCCATACATTAGAGTCGATATCGATCCAATATAAATATCCCCCGGTTGGGAGAATATTTTGGTGATTATTGTGAATGCATCAGCTACAGAGTTTGCTCTAAAAAATATCCATGCGAAAATAACAAGTGTGAAATTTAAAGCAAAGAATAGAAATTTTTGGTAAGAAATTTTGCGAAAAGATAATTTATCAATTTTGAAAAACTTTTGTAAAGAATTAAAAAGGCCATGTAGTCCACCCCAAATAATGAAAGTCCAATTTGCACCATGCCATAGCCCGCTAATTAAAAAAGTCAAAAATAAATTAAAATACTCTCTAGGTTTTGAAACTCTATTTCCTCCTAAAGGGATATATAAATAATCTCTGAACCAAGTTGATAAAGAAATATGCCACCTACTCCAAAATTCAGAAATATTGACAGAAAAATAAGGTCTACGAAAATTAGTCATCAAATTGAAGCCCATAATTTTCGCAGCACCAATGGCAATACTAGAATATCCCGCAAAATCACAATAAATTTGAAAGGAAAAAAATATAGTTGAAATGAGTAGGGTAGTACCATTGTGAAGATCTAAGTTATTATATGTAGCGTCTACGTACATTCCAATTCTATCCGAAATCACAACCTTCATAAAATATCCCCAAATTATGAGGTACATACCTGTTTTAAAGTTTTCAATTTTAAACTTTTTAGTTTCGTGGAATTGAGGAAGAAGGTTTTTAGCTCTTTCAATTGGACCTGCTACCAACTGTGGAAAGAATGATACGAATAAAGCATAAACTCCTAGATGCTTTTCAGGCTTCAAATCTCCTCTGTAAATATCGAGTGTGTAACCAACTGATTGAAATGTATAAAATGAAATTCCGACTGGCAATAGAATATCAAAATCGGGAATTTCCATACGTAGATTAAAAAAATTAATTAGTTCATTTAAATTGTCATTAATAAATCCTAAATACTTGTATGTGAATAAAATAGATAGATTTATAACAAGGCTTCCTACAAGAACTGTTTTTTTTAATCTTTTATTTTTATTTTGAGATATTAATATACCTGCAGTCCACGTTATTATTGTAGAAAAGAAAATTAAAAAAGCATAAACTGGTTTCCAGTTCATATAAAAGTAATAGCTGGAAATTAATAGAAATAACCATCTAAATTTAACTGGAATAAAGTAGTACAGTAAGACTACAGTTGGAAAGAATAATAAAAATTCGAATGAGTTGAAGAGCATTACCAGTCTAACAAATTAAATTTACTAACAACTGTTTACAGATTTTAATTAAAAGTCAGAATCTATAAAATAGTTTTGATCCCAGCGGTAATCATCTTTTTTTGAGTCTTCTAATGTCTTGTTCGAGAAAACAGTCAAAATGGCATTGTCTTTCAGTGAACGAATCCCTGTTGCATAACCTCCAGGAACAATTAATACATCCGTTCTATTAGAATCAATCGTGTATTTTACTACTGGAGCTTTATGATCAGCTTGTTCGAAACTATGAACCTTAACGGTTGAGATTTCGAACTTTCCTTTTGGAGCATAGAACCATTTTTGTTCTACTTTATGTCCTTGCCAGGCTCTAATTATTTCTTTACTTTCAGGTATTATTTGATAAAATCTTTTTACCTGACTGATTAATACATCATTATTAAAATGTAAACTACCTCGTTCGTCTTGATGAACTCCTCCAGAAATAAGCTTTACTTTTTCCATTCTTTCAGATCGTTTTGGATCATAGGTAACTTGAGAAGTAAACTTTTCATTTCTACTACAGTAAGTCTTTTTGTGTTGTGTGAGTGATACTCTTCGACCTCATGATCGTCCATTCCTTCGGAGAAATAGCGGTTATAGTTTAAATCTCTATTGTCGGCTGGAATACGGTAGTAGTCTCCCATATCAACAGCTTTAACCATGTCTTCTCTATTTACTAGTGTTTCATACAGTTTTTCACCGTGGCGTGTTCCAATGATTTTAATTTCATTGTTTGCATTGTATAACTCTTTTAGAGCTTGAATCAGAACGTCTAATGTCGCAGCTGGAGCTTTTTGAACAAACATGTCTCCTGGATTACCGTTTTCAAAAGCAAAAAGAACAAGATCTACGGCATCATCCAAGGTCATCATATAACGTGTCATTTCTGGATTAGTGACTGTTAATGGCTCGCCTTTTTTTATTTGATCTATAAATAAGGGAATTACTGATCCACGAGATGCCATAACGTTTCCATACCTGGTACCACAGAACATTTGCTTGCTCGGATCTAAGTTTCTTGACTTGGCAATCATTACTTTTTCCATTAAAGCTTTTGACATTCCCATTGCATTGATAGGATAAGCTGCTTTATCCGTACTCAAAGTAATAACTTTAGATACATTATGATGTTCCGCGGCATTTAAAACATTTTCTGTTCCATTAATATTCGTCTTAATAGCTTCCATAGGGAAGAACTCACAAGAGGGTACTTGTTTTAGTGCGGCTGCATGGAAGATATAATCTACCCCCTTCACAGCACTATCTAAAGCAGAGGGATCTCTAACATCACCAATGTAAAATTTCACTTTTTCGGACTGTAGAGATTTACGTAAGTCATCTTGCTTTTTTTCATCCCGACTAAAAACGCGTATTTCAGAATACTTTTTGTCATTTAAGAATCTGTGTAATACTGTGGAGCCGAATGAACCTGTACCGCCTGTTATAAGAAGAACTTTATTTATCATAATTGAGAGTCTGTTTTATGTGAAAACTTATTTCTTAGAAAAGGAAAAATGGCAAGTGCAAAAATCAATGGTGTACTGGTATGTTTTTGACTAAAAAGAACAACAAGAAGAGCGACAAAAAAAATTATTGGATATAACTTGTCCATAGAGTAAAGACTTGAATAACCTTTCATTCCCTTGAATATTAAATATAAGTATAATAGGCCAAGTATCAATCCTGTATTAGCTACGAATCCAGGCCAACCGTATCCAGTGTCCTCTGCGGAAGTTATATCAGCAGAAGATTGACTAGCTAGTCCGCGTCCGAATAGCGGATACGTTGAAATAACATTTAAAGACTTGTATAGACCTATAAATCGACCTGCAGTTGCTGTCCCTTCAATATTAACCTTATTAGCAACCGATAATTGGTGTTCAACCTTTGATGACATAAACTCCGTTTCGTTGTATACGTAAAAAAAAGTAAATAAAAGAAATGAAGATGCTGCAATTTTAACAATAAGGTTTGATCTTGCTACTAAAAACGTGTACAAAAATATTAATATTCCAATGGCGAAATAAGCTGTTGTAGACATAGTAGCTAATATGGAAATCAGGAAAATTCTACTGTATTTATTGATGAATTTACCCGTTACCAATGCAGAAAAATACCAGCTATAAATCATTAATACAGCGAATGCGCCAGGTTCATGCCAAAAGCCTGCGAATCTATTTATTCCATACGACTGATCATCTTCATAGGTGAATAGTATAATAGACTTCCGTTTAGCTTCAAAGGAATCTAAGCGAAGTTGATTTGGAAGTTGAGACATAAAAGCATCAAATTGAGGAAAAGTGATAATCCCAACCCATATAACTAATGTCATTATAGTCCAAATATAAATGAATTTGACAAAATGTTTATGAAAATCAATTGGCAATAAGGCTATTATTGTTAAGGGAATAACAAATTGATAAAGTGGGTATTTAATTATGAAATAGAGGTTTACTCTATCAAAAATAAACATTTGAATCACGTAAATAAGTAAGAAAAATAGTAAAAACATTACTAATTTCTCCTGCTTAAAATAATTCTGTTTCTGATTAAGGTAAAAAACTATGAGTAATAATATTACTCCAAGTTTAACAACTGGATCATCCGAGAAAAAATTAATACCAGATGTTGCAACAAGTAAAAATATTAAAGTCGAATTCCTCAAAAGTTCTTTCATAAATTAAATTTGAGTCGATAATATTTCAAAAGAACCTTAATGAGATATTTAAGGTTAAATTTTAATTTTTGGTTATTGCCTTCAAGCGTATTGATTTTTTTGAGAATAGCTACTTTTTGAGCAAAATTTACTTCTTTAATCAAATTATTTAATATGTAAATTTTATTCTTGTTCATTTTTATTAAATCGAATCCAACATTATAAGATAATGACTTTTCATTTCTTCTATAGACACACATAACTTCATCTAAATAATGAATATCTCCGTATTTTGAAGATGCTAGTAGCTGCAACGTCCAATCACCATTGTATACAGTTTTATACCAATCTGGTATTTGGGTTACTAATTTTTTTCTAAAAACCATGCTAGCTGAAGGGATAAACCACTTATCCAAAATATCATCAAAAGCAAATATGGATTTCTCAAATGATTTCGGAGTATTGAAAAACTCATCCTGTTTTTTTAGATATTCATATTTTACTAAAGCATTGTGCGTTGACATTGCAACAGACGGGTTATGATCTAATATTTCAATTTGTTTATTTAATTTTAAATTATCAGTCCAGAAATCATCGCCTTCGCACCAAGCAATGTATTCGCCTTCACATTTTTTTAACGCCCAGTCCAGATTTCTAATTGGACCGAGATTTTTATCGTGTCGAAAATACTTTATATTGAAATTATCAGGACAATTTGAAATATAATGTTCTATAATATTGCCAGTATTGTCCGGAGAACAATCTTCTGCAATTATTATTTCAACATTAAAAGATACTTTTTGACTTAAAATACCTTTAATTGTTTCTTCAATATAATCTGCTTGATTATATGTTATTATACAGACACTTACTTTATATTCGGGATTCAACAAATTTAAATTTTAGACCAATTATTTAAAATTAGTGAGCTTTTTTGATAATTATTTTGAGCTTTTTTGTCATTGTACCATTTGATGGGTGCAATAATTTTTGGATTTGGGTTGTTATTTAAAAATGCTCCCCACCAACTAAAAGTACTATTTGCAATGATTTGGCCTTTACAATTTGCCATCAAATATAAGTCCTCTACATCTCCTTTTGTCGAATATTTATTAAGTTGTGTTGAGTTAATACTTACAATGACTTTATTCGTTACATCTTTGAAAGTATTCATCACATAATCGGTATCATTTGAGAAGAAGTAAAAAATAACATCTTCCATACTTTCTTGCATTTCTTTTATCGCTGGTAAATAATAAGATTCATTCAAATTGTTGAAGTACGGATTTCCGACGTAATCACCTCTTCGAACATGTACAGATATTGAATTACAAGTTTGAATATTTTTTAGAACCTGTTTAGATTCATCGCTTAAATGTATAGGTGTAAACATTCTAGTCAATTCACCTCTATAGTTCTTAAAGAAATCCGGGTTAACAAACCAGTCGTCAAACAAGTAGCAAGTGTCGTGAATTTCTCGGTTCATAATATTCTTTAAGGAAGAAGCTTTAACCACTTCAAACAAATCATTATCTTTTTTGAAAATATTTAAAAGCTTAAGAACTCTTTTCTGTGACTTTTTATTTTTCAAATAACTTTTTAATAACTCCTTTTTTCTCTTACTGATCTCGTTAATTTCCAAGTCATAGTATTCTAATCGATAAATGTCGTTATACCGAGATTCATTGTAAAAGGATAAATCAAATTTCAAATCTAAATTATGTTTTTTACAAAACGAATAGGCTGAAGCATATTGAAATAGCTGATTACCTAAACCTCCTTTTAATCTAACGATTACCTCGCCCATATATCTTTTGCTTTGTTTGTAATAATTAGCTTATACTGTGTGAAGAATAGTGCGATCCCAATAGCTTGAAAGAAAATCATAGGTAAAAGAATACTTGATAGACCGAACTGTAATTTATAAAAAAGATATATTAGAGGGAAATACATAATAACTTGAAAAACCAGAAAGTAGAACTGCAATTTTATTTTTCCAATTCCATTTAGAAACAGTGTGAAAACCGAACCCAGCATACTCAAAAGTCCTGACAATGCCATAACGATGACTAAAGTTTTAGGTACTTCTACCTGACCTTTTGTCCAAACGCTAAAGAAGTAAGGTTGTGCGATTATCAAAAATATACTTGCAAGAACACCAAGTAACCAAATATAGAAAAGTGATTTAATCGTTTTTTTTATCCAATCATACTCTCCCTTGACGTAGGCTTCTGTAAAAGCAGTAAGATACGGAGTGAGGGCAATCATAAAAAATATTGAAATAAAAGACATATATCTCAAAGAAAGATTATATACCGTTACCTCTTCAGGACCAAATAATTGAATGACTACAATGAGAGCAGATTTAGCAACAATCATATACATAATTTGATTTATGAAAAACCAGCCCCCTAGCTTTAATAGAGGCAGAGATTCCCTTATATTCACATACTTAAATTTTGGTTTTAAATGACTTAAGGATTTACGAAAAAATAAGAAATTGCCAATTAAAAAAATCAATGCAGTATTACTTCCATAGATTAGACATAAATAAAACAATGACCCTGAATCACTAGATGATGTTTTGACTAAAATATAGATAAAAAGTAAACTATATATTTGAGCTATAAGCCCCATTATGTCGTTTATGGCATGTCTTTGCATAGCTTGAAGTATAGAAGATAAAATCTTTACTACAAATCCGACACAAAAAAAGAAGAAAACAACACCAACAGAGCGATATAGAACTGTACTTGAAACTTTTTGAGTATTAAAAACCTCATTCCAAGGAATAAATGGTGAAAGAATTATAAAAAGAATTAATAAGCCAAGAGAGATGACGCCTAATATAAAAATAGAAGAACTAATATAGGTGCGAGCTTTTTCTAGATTACCTCTAGCCAGTTCCTCTGATAGTTTGTTCCTCAACCCGTTACCTAAACCAATATCAAAAAATGCAAACCACGCAATTATAGAGGATATTGTCATCCAAATACCATATTCAATTTTCCCAATGTAGTTTAAGGTAATCGGGACAATCAAAAAACTAATTCCAATTGAAATAATTTTTGTAAAGACAGATACAATGACATTTTTTTTTGCTCGTTTAGAACGGGCATCTCCACCTGTAAAAAATCTTTTTAATTTTACTTTAATTAGACTCAACCCTTAAAAAATAATGATATTTCTCGGCAAATTCGTAAAACCTGATTATTTGTAAGTTGAGCTGCTGAGGGAAGCCATAAACCCTTTTCACCAACGAGTTCAGACACCTTGTGTTGACCGTTGACCTGATAAGCCATTTGTTTGTTTATTGGTGGATACATTTCTCTAGTACCTATTCCTTGTTCTTTCAATTGTTGTTGTAATCTTTCACGATCTTCTACTAAAATATCTATAAACCATGGCGTTGTGCAGGTTAAGTCTTGTTCAAAAAAGGTTACTTGTTTAAGATGGGAAAGTTCTTCTTTGTATAGAGAGTAAATTTCTTTTTTTCTTTCTACTCGCTCAGACAACTTCTTCATTTGTTCGTTACCTATGACTGCTTGTAATTCAGTGAATTTAAAATTAAAACCAATAGTATCATGAATATCATTACCGCCGCCGCTTCTACCGAAATCTTTAAGTCTCCTTAATTTATTTGCCATTTCATCGCTGTTTGTAATAATTGCGCCTCCTTGACCTGTTGAAATTATTTTAGGAGCACTGAATGAAAAACTACCAGCTAACCCAACAGTACCTTGATGACGCCCATCAGGGAAGCGTGACCCTAAAGATTGTGCTGCATCCTCTAATAATATTAAATCGTGTTTTTTTGCTAGATCAACAAACTTTTGTATACCTGATTTAGAGTTTCGACCATTAGCGTTTACATACATTATGGCTTTCGTTTTAGAAGTAATTGCATTTTCAATTAATGAAACATCCATGCAAAGAGTTTCTGGTTCCACATCTACGAAAACAGGAATAGCTCCAAACATTTTGACAGAGTTGGGAGTAGCAATCATAGTATAATTTGGTACTATTACTTCATCACCAGCCTTTATTCCCGCTGCTATGGCCATCAATGTTAAACTTATCGTACCATTATTAACAACAACGCAGTGTTTAGCACCTGTATATTCAGCTATTCTTTGCTCAAATCTTTTGGTATGTTTAAACTCTGTAAGCCAACCATCTTCTTCCATATATTCGTTGATGGCTTTCTTTTCTTCTGTACCAAACCAGGGCTCCATTTGGTTAATAAAACTATTATCTCTCATTCTTAAATTGTTTTTCGAGTTTTAATATAGATTCACTATCTCGGTTCTTTATTTTCCTAGCTGGAATGCCAGCATAAAGACAATATTCGTCCAAATCTGTATTAACCAAAGAAAGAGCTCCTACACAAGCTCCTTCGTGAAAAGTAATATTGGGTAAAACAACAGAACCTGCACCAACGATGCAGTGTTTACTCAATACGATATTACCAATTTGAACATTTCCTTTAAATTCAGCAGGTACTAATGGTGTTGCTAAACCATCTAGATAGTCGTCAGAGCCAGCAGATAAAATTGTATTAGGAGCTAGGGTAGAGAACTCATTCATTTCTACAAATGCCTGCTTTCCACCAATTATTTTACATCCAGATGAAATATGAACATAATTATGAATTTTTAGAGAAGTCGAAATATAGGTGAAATCATCTATAATAACATTATCTCCTAATTCGACGAGCTCAGGGTAGCGAATCCTTACGGTTTTTCCAATAATGACATTTTTCCCGCATGATTTTAAATCTGCCCTATTGAAAAATATATTTTCCAATTAAAATTTTGTTTTATCAGTTTCCACATCAATAAAAGGACCGTTCTTAGCCTCGATAATCTGCGTGCCTTCTTCCAATATTTCATATCCATGACCACCGTAAGCAACAACAGCTAAATCACCTTCTTTTATTACAAAATCCTGAAGGTAGTTATGGTCATCATCGTAGAGTAATACCCGCATTGATCCTCTCTTAACGTAAGTCATTTCCTGTGTGCGCATGGCAGACCTTTCAAAATCTTTATGCACATGAGAGGCTAATTTCTTTCCTTTAGGATACCACCATGACCCAACTTGAATAAATAATTCATCTGGCGTTATAAAATTTAAACCTTCCACCCAATCTTCATCTCGGTAGATTATTGCTAAAATTTTTTCTTTATGTTTAATTGTTTCCATTTTATTTTATTATTTATCTCTATTAGATAATATTGGATTATTGTTAGGCCACTCTATACCTAATTCAGGATCATTCCATTTAAGAGTGAATTGATCTTCAGCATCTAAATACTCTCCAAGGTAAGCAAGCTTGTAATGATAAATTGCTACATCACTGTGTACATAAAAAGCATTTCCTACACCAGGTGGTAGTAAGATCAATTTAGGGGTATTATCATTAATTTTAAACGATTGCCACTTTTTGTAAGATGGGGATTTACTTCTGTTATCTACAACGACTTGAGTAATGTCTCCATAGACTGCAGTTACAAGTTTCCACGACTTTGTATCACCATGTATTCCTCTGAGCACTTTATTTAAGGATTTAGAAAATTTGTCGTGTTTAAAATCTAAATGACTTGGAATTAATTCTTTGTAAACATCTTTATAAAATGTCGTAAATAATGTTCCCCTTTCATCAGTATGTACTGATGGGGTAATAATTTTCACACCATCTATTGTTTTTGACTCTGAAACTTCAAAATCTTTTATTTTACTACTCATAATTAATATATTTCAGTTCCACCGTAATCGTCATATTTTAAATCATATTTTACCATACCTTCAACCAATTGATCAAAGGAAATTTTCGATTTCCATTCTAGTTCTTTTATTGCCTTTTCTGGATTACCCCATAACAGTTCTACTTCAGCAGGTCTGAAATATCTTTCACTAACCACAACCAGTATCTTTCCTGTTTCAACATTTATTCCTTTTTCAGAAACTCCATTTCCTGTCCATTCAATTTGTATTCCAACTACATTGAAAGCTTTTTCAACAAATTCTCTTACAGTGAATGTTTGTCCTGAGGCAATCACATAGTCTTTTGGTTTTTCTTGTTGCAGCATTAACCACATAGCTTCAACATAATCTTTAGCATGACCCCAATCTCTTTTTGCATCAAGGTTACCCAGAACTAATTTATCTTGTTTACCATTTATGATATTAGCGACAGCCTTAGTGATTTTTTTTGTTACAAAAGTCTCACCTCTTCTTGGAGACTCATGGTTAAATAAAATACCATTACATGCATATAAATCATAGGACTCTCGGTAGTTAACTGTTATCCAGTAGGCGTATAATTTTGCAGCTCCGTAGGGAGATTTCGGATAGAAAGGTGTATCTTCATCCTGTGGAGCAGTTTCTGGAATACCACCAAACAACTCTGAAGTTGATGCCTGATAATACTTTGTATCAACACCAGTATCTCGTATGGCATCTAGTAATCTAATGGCCCCAATTGCATCCACTTCACCAGTATATTCGGGTACCTCAAAGGAAACTGCTACATGTGATTGAGCGCCCAAATTATATACCTCGTCTGGTTGGATTTTAGAAATCAAACGGTGTAGATTACTTGAATCAGCTAAATCACCATGATAGGTATGAAATAAAGGGTGTTCCCAAACATTTTTATGCAATCGCTGAGATGTGAATACTGACGATCGTCGAATTATAGCGTGAACTTCATAACCCTTCTCTAGCAGTAATTCTGCAAGATAGGATCCATCTTGACCAGTAACACCGGTAATAAAAGCCTTTTTCATTTTTATACTCTAATCAATTTTTATGTAATTATTAAGATCATTTTCATCAGAATTGAAACCTATAACTCTTCTAGGTAGTCCAGTTCATCACACATTTCAACTGTTGTTTGCTGCTATTCTCTTTTTAGTTCTAACTTTAAATGAATTTTATTTCCTTTATCATCAATGATATAAGCGTTTGCATAATCACCGTGTGTTAATGCGCGAAGTTTATTAATATGATTCCTGAATGTGTCTTTATCATCCAAGTCAATTTCACATAGATCATCAAAATCTTTCTTCAAATTTAAATTTCCTTCTCCTTTTATTTTGGTTTCGTATTTAGAATTAAGAATCTTCACAAGATTTGCGGACAATAACTCCATTTCAATATCCAAAATTTTATTATAAGCTGATAAAGAAGTATCCCACATTTCAATTTTGACTTCTTTTTGGCATATTATTGGTCCATGGTCAAGATGGTCATCAATTTCATGTATTGTAGCACCACATGGTAAAGAATTTAAAATTGAAAAAACTTGGGGAAACCAACCCCTATTATTTGGGTTTAATCCAGGATGAACATTGATACACTTAACATTATTTACAAGTTTTGAAGGAAATATCTGCTTGCAATGTAATGAAAAAATCATATTGTATTTTCCTATTAGAAAGTCAACTTCATCCTTCACTTTTATAGGTTGAATCCAATCGCTATGCTTAAATTTCTCAACAAACGTTTTATTATTGAAACTAAACGCATAATTAAATTTAAAGTCTGAATTATTGTCCAAACCTTTTTCTTTAATTAAGTTCTTAAAACGATTTAATAATTTGTCATTGTCTGTAAGTAATAAAATATCTTTCATTTGATACCTTTCTAGTTTGTTACTGTTTCGCCTATTCCTGTGTTAGTCAATTTACTATTTAAAATAAATTTCGAATTAGGACTACCTGTTGCAATGCAAAAATATTTTTCTTTATCATCAAAATATTTTTTAGCTAATTCTAATGAGTCAATAACAGTAAAGCCTATAAAATTGTCTTTAGAATTTTTAGAATCATCAAAAAATACAATATTAACTTCTACTTCTTTAAAGCAAAGTAATAAGTCTTTAGCATGTCCAGAAGCCCCCGCTATTAACATAAGGAATTATTATTTTGTGCTTTGAGTAATAATCGACAAATCATATCCTGTTCTTCAATGCTCAGACCTACATAAATAGGAAGACATAAAATTCTATGAGAAATAAATTTGGCATTAGGTGTTTCATTATTTTTCACATAATCTAGCTCACTTAAAAGAGGGAAGAAATATCTTCTAGAATAAATTTCGTGTGCTTCTAATTCACTCTTTGCTTTAAGGGCAGCCTTTTCGCTCTCGAAGACAACAGGGTAGTATGAATGATTATAGACACTTTCTTTATTTATCTCTTGATGTTGAATATCTAACTCTTTAAGTATAGAGTTATAGTAAGCGTATTGTGTCTTTCTTGAAAGTAATATCATGTCGGCATCCTCCAATACAGCTAAACCCATGGCCGCATGAAACTCAGAGTTTTTACCGTTAATTCCAACACCACTAAAAACCTCTGGACCATTGTGTCCAAAGTTTCGCATTAAAGACATTTCATCAATTAATTTTTTATTTCTAGTTACTAATGCACCACCTTCAACTGAATGTATCAATTTGGTAGCATGTAAACTTAATGTACTTATGTCTCCAAAATCTAAAATACTCTTTCCCCTATATTGGGTTCCAAAGCAGTGAGAGGCATCATATATGACTTTTAAATCGAATTTTTGTGCAATACATTCTATTGATTCAATATCACAAGGATTACCAAAGCAATGAGTTGCTAGAATAGCTGTTGTTCCGTCTGTAATAGCACGCTCAATACTATTTGGGTCAATGTTAAATGTTTTTGGGTCGATATCTACAAAAACGGGTTCACATCCTTCCCAAACCAAACTAGACGTTGTTGCCACATAAGAAAAAGGTGTGGTGATTACTTCATTTTTTATACCTAATACTTTTAAAGCAATTTGAAGCGCAATAGTTCCGTTGGATACATAAAGTAAGTGGTTAACCTTTAAATATTCTTTTAACTTTAACTCATATTCGTTTACTAAGGGGCCATTATTGGTAAGCCACTGTCTATACCAAATACCGTCTAAATATTTTTGATATTTTTTTTTACTTGGAAGATATGGCTTTGTTACAGGAATCATGAGACAGTCATTTTATTATTTTCATATTTGTAGTATTCACTTAAATAAATTTAAGATAAATATCAAAATAGTTTTGAATTAGTGATTGAATATTAGGTTTTTTTGAAAATCTCCCACCATTTTTTTGGACGAACAACACCGTATCCATAGCCGTATCCATAACCGTATCCATAACCGTATCCTTGAGTAAATTTATGTAGAACACCATTAAGAACTATAGCCATATTACTCAACTTCTTGTCTTGATAGATTTCTTTAGGTAAACTTAACATTCGTTTGTCAAGATATTCAGCTTTAACAACATATAAAAAAGCGTCTCCATATTCTTTCAATAGTAAAGTGTCAGTTACCATTCCCATTGGTGCAGTATCAACAATTATATAATCGTACTTAGCTCTTAGTTCAACGAATAGTTCATTAACTTTTGAGGTTAATAGTAGCTCTGATGGATTTGGAGGAATAGCTCCAGAAGGTAATATATCAAGGTTTTCGTTAGATTCACTCCTAAGAATATAATTATTAATTGGTTTAGAATCATCTATTAGGTAATTAGTTACACCTGGTTTATCTTCTAATTCCAAATACTCTAGTAATTTCGGTGCACGTAAGTCCATTCCAAGAATAAGTGTCTTTTTTCCTGTCAAAGCAAATGACATAGCTAGATTTATTGCAACAAAAGTTTTGCCTTCTTTAGCTATAGTAGAAGTCACAAACAATATTTTGCCTAACTGCTGATTGTTTTTTTCGTTGAGCAAAAAATGAGCATTTGTTCGTAGCATTCTAAATGATTCTGCGATGTTAGATTTTTCACTAGCAGATATAACTAAGCTTCCTTGGCCTTTTTCAGCTTGAGGAATAGTTCCCAACGATGGTAGTTCTTCATTTTCTATATCCGTTAAAGAATGAATTTTAGTATCAAGGGTTTTAATTATAAAAATAATTCCAATACTTAATAAAAATCCTATTACAAATGAGCCTATATAAATGTCTAAATCGGCTGGAGTAACTGATCCAGTGATGTGTGCATGATCTACAATCTTAGCATTTGCCACGTTAGCCGCTAATGTGATTGCAGCTTCTTCCCTTTTTTCTAATAAATAGATATACAATTCTTCTTTGATTTGTTGCTGACGCATGATATCTCTATAAATTCTTTCGTATTCAGGGATTTTATTAATTCGTGAATTTACCTTTTGTTCTTGTCTCTGTAACGATTTCAATTGTATACTGTTGATTTCTAGTGAATTTGATAAGCTGTTTCGCAGAGATTTTCGAATTTCTTCAATTTGTTGCTTTAGGTTAATACTTCTAGGGTGGTCAGGACCTGAAAATGTCAGTGCTCTTCCTTTTTCCAAAATCAGATTATTGTATTTTTCAATCAACTGACTAGTAGCAAAATCCTCTAAACCAAGATTTGCAGGGAGTAATTGAAATGCTGTTGTATCTCCTTTCAAGTAATCCAAAACAAACTTTGCTAACTCGACCTGAGTGCTTAATTGAACAATTTCGCGTGTAATTTCAGATTCATTTTCTAGAAATATTTCAGATTCAATTGGGATATCAACAATTCCCCGTTGTGTTTTAAACTTTTTCACACTATCCTCAACATTTCCTAATTCCACGGTGATTAGACGCATGCGGTCATTAATGAAGTCTACAGTATTAGCAGCAACTCTATTTTTATCAGCTATTGCGTCCAAGTTATATTGATCCATCAGTTCATCTAAAAAATCAATAGCAAGCTGTGGTGATTCATCACGAAAACTTAAGTTGATTGAGTTTGATTTTTTATTAACAGGTTGAGCTTTTAGTCGTGGTAAAAATGTACCTGTGGCAAATTTAGAAGGTCGAAATCGGACATTAAAAATTCTTCCTTTGAAAATATCTTTACGTAAATCATTGATTTTAAAATAGATACTATCTGTTAGGTAATAAGGTTCATTGAAATGCACTTTTTTATTAATTTCAGACTCATTGTATGAGGAGATCAAAAATTCATCCTCCGACAATATTTCTATAATCAAGTCAACAGAAGATTGTAAATTATTAGCATGGAATTTGAATGGTTTCCGGTCTCCATAAAGTGGTTTACGTGTAAGTCCAGTTTTTCCACCAACAGAATAATAAGTAATATTAAGGTTTTTTTCTTCTACAACTTTTTGAACTAATTTTCTGCTAAGTATTATTACTATTTGATCGTCAACAGTTCCTCCGCTTTGATCAAAAATTCCTAAATCCTCAAATGCAGCTAACTCACTTATTTTACTTGACCCTTTTTTATCAGTATTTACTAATATCGTTGCTTTTGATTCATATACGGGGATTTTATAACGTATATAGAAATAACCTAAGATACAACTCAATAAAGTTATGACAAGAATGATTCTCCACCTTCTTAAATAAGGGGAAATCAAGTCTTTAATGTTATGTTCTTTGTGTTCTACTAACGAACTATGAGGATTATCTGACATATTAATTTGTAATTAAAACAATAGTGGTTAATATAAGTGATGTAACAGAAATCAATACACTGTAGACAGGACTATATTTTGATGCGTTTATTCTGGCCTGATTTGGTTCTACATATACTATATCGTTTTGTTCAAGAAAAAAAACGGGGCTATTAAAAATATCATCATTTGTGAGGTCCACTCTAAAGTTTTTTCTGACTCCATCTCTCTCACGTATAACCAAAATATTGTTGCGCTTTGCTGTTATTTGAAGATCACCTGCTACCCCTATAGCTTGGATTAAAGTAATTTTATCGTTAGTAATATTGAAAGTTCCGGGTGTGACTACATCTCCTAATACTGTAACTTTGAAATTTCTCAAACGAATGCTTACTACCGGAGTTTCTATATATACTTTTAAGAGTCTCGTTAGTTCTTGTGTTAGTTGTAACTGTGATTTTCCAGCTGCTTTAATTTTACCTATTAAAGGAAAATTAATAGTACCATCATCTAGTATTTTATAACCTAAAGTTTGAGGGTTATCACTTAAGTAGTTGCCAGTTGGGTTTTCACCTGCAACTTTTTTCATATTAAAGTACTCTAATAATTCGGGATCTGCCCCTAATACATTTATATCTAAAAAATCTCCTACTTTATATATTAATTGGAAGTCGGGATAAGATAGATCTGTTGTATCAGATTCTATGTTTTGAAAGTAAACCATTTTTTTTCTACTAGCACAACTTGTGGTTGACAAGGCGATTAATGTTATAATGGCTAAATAAATATGTAATTTTTTCATAAAAAATTTGTTTAACTAAGTAAAGTAAAATTAGTCATTCTGTAAAACAACTTTTAAATCTTCAATAACTGAAATATCCAAGGCATCAAGCCCTTTTGTTTTTGCTATTTCAACTGATAGTATGTCGACAAAATAAATGATTTCTAAACTATTTAATATGAGATTATTGTTATTTGAAAGAAAATTGAATATATAATTTGTTTTTTCTTTAATTATTCTCTCTACATACTTTAATCGCTTAATATTTTGCGTTGAGACCTGATCATGAAGTAAGAATAGTGCAGCATTAAATTGTGTTCCACCAGCCCAACCAACTAATTCATTATGATTCATTTCAGGAATAATATGATAGGTACAGAGCATTTTAGAGTTTTCATTAATCTGTTGTCGGGCACGAATAGCTACAGATTCCATTTGAGCATCTGTATAAATCATGATATGTTTATTATGAATTTTTTTCGCAATTTTCTTTGCCCTTTGTTGAATTTCTTTTTGCTGAATTGACAACCAATTACTTGCTAGCTCTATTTCTTTTAATAAATTAACTTGTAGTATATTGGATTTTTGGAGAATATAGATTATTTGAACGATTAACATTGGTAAGGCGGCCCTTGGAGGTAGTCCGGCAGTCAAAGTAATACAATTTAATTTTTTATCATTACAAATTTCGGATAAAAGTCCTCCAGATGTTATACCCACTACAATAGCATTCTTGTTAATAGCCTCTTGAGTAGCGGTAATTGTTTCTTCCGTATTTCCAGAATAAGAGCACGCAATAAACAAAGTGTGTTTATTTACGTAGGAAGGAATGTTGTATCTTTGGATTATACTAATCGGTACATTAATTTTATCATACAACCAGTCATAAATTAATCGTCCTCCAAATCCTGATCCACCCATACCACATATCACTATGTTTTGAATGTTTTTGTTTGTATTCAATGAACATTTTTTTGCTATTTGTATACCTTCCAACAATAGACTTGGAAATTGTTTTACTAATTCTTCCATGTTTAATATGTCATTCTTGCCTTTTCAAAAAGAGTCAACAAAAATATCGATTAATTATTCTTAAACTCTAGTTTTTTGCAATTCTATGTTCAACCTCCATTAAAATATTTCTCAAAGAATCATCCAAAGACCATTTCGAATTATCAATCCTTAAATCAGCCCTATTAGGTGCTTCATAAGGGGCGGAAATCCCTGTGAAATTTTCTATTTCACCTTTTCTTGCTTTTGCGTAAAGTCCTTTAACATCACGCTCTTCACATATTCCTAAAGGTGTGTCTACGAATATTTCAAAGTAATGATTCGCACCAACAGTCTTTTGTAGCTTTAGACGATCTTCTCTATAGGGCGAGATGAATGCTCCAATAACAATAAGACCTGCATCTAACATTAACTTTGCCACTTCGCCAACCCTTCTTAGGTTTTCTTTTCGTCCTTCGGGAGTAAATCCTAAATCTTTATTTAATCCTGAACGAATACAATCGCCGTCTAGACTAAATGTATGATATCCCTTTTCAAATAATTTTACATCTAAATTTTTCGCCAAAGTAGATTTTCCACAACCTGATAACCCGGTGAACCAAATTAATAAGGGTTTTTGATTTTTTTGGGTTGCTCGTTGAGTGGGGGTTATTATATAATCTTCGTGGGGGATGTTCACTGTTTTTGTTTAGTTGTTTGGGTTAGCGTTTGGTTGTTGCGTTTTTTAGTGCGTTTAGTTTGTTTGATATGCTTTCTATTTTGATTCTAATTTTGTCTTTGTTTTCTATTGTCATAAAACTTAATTCCGCGCTTATTATTGTTTGACTGAGTACTTCCATTAAACTGCTATATGCAATACTATAAAATCTAGCTTGATCATTTTTTGTCGTTCTATTCGCTCCTTCTGCAATGTTTGAAGATACTGATATCGTAGCCCTTCTAATTTGATTCGTTAATCCATATTTTTCTTCATCAAGAAAAGATTGAGTTATTCTATAGATCAAAACAGCAAAATCCTTTGCTTCTTGCCAAACCAATAATTTCTCAAACCCATATTCCCTCATAAAAATCTTCTAAACAACTAAACCCTTCTCAACCCCCTCAACCTCTCAACCCCACCTAAACCAAACTCCTATAATACCACTCACATGCCTTAGCAAACCCTTCTGGTGCACTATATTTCGGTTTATACCCCAAAATCATTTGTGCTTTCACAATACTCGCTTGAGAATGTGGAATATCCCCTGGTCTTATGGGGCCGTGTGTTGGTTTAATGTCAGCTATTTTAGGATCATGGTGAGCAAGTTCTTTTTTAAGTGATTCACATAGTTCTAAGAGGTTGGTGTTTCCGCCGTAGGCTACATTGAAGACTTCTGAGAAAGCGGTTGTCTCGGCACTATAGTGACGTTCCGTTTCACTCGAGTCACGATCACTCGACAATCTTTCGTCTTCGTTTTTATTCGCATTGAAGTACTTGTGGTTATCTAGGTCTTCGTTGTAATAGTCGTGTTGTCGTTTTATGATTTGTTCTGTTGGAGTGAGCATTGCTCTTTCGTTGGCTTGTATGACGTTTTCGATAAAAGTGAAGTCCCTTGAATAAGAACCGTCACCGTTTATTGTTGGAGACTCGTGATTTATCAGTTGTTTTACCCATAATGGAATTACAGCTGCGTAGGCCCCATCGGGAGTTTGTCTTTTTCCGAACACATTGAAATATCTAAGTCCGATGCACTGCATGTTGTATGTCTTGGCAAAGACGTCCGCATATAATTCGTTTACATACTTTGTGATCGCGTAAGGGGAGAGGGGTTTTCCAATTTCCTCTTCGATCTTTGGTAATTTTTTTGAGTCGCCATAAGTGGAAGAACTCGCAGCATAGACAAAACGCTTTACCTTCTGATCTCTGGCAGCAACTAACATATTTAGAAAGCCATTATTATTGACATCATTCGTAGTTATTGGATCTTTAATAGATCTTGGCACTGAACCAAGCGCTGCTTCGTGTAATATGTAGTCGATTCCTTTACACGATTTTTGACAAGTTTCTAAATCACGAATATCTCCTTCGATAAATTCGAAGTTGTGATTCTCTAGAAAGGGTTCAATATTGTGTTTAAATCCTGTAGCGAAATTGTCTAAAGCCCGAACATAGAATCCTTGTCCAAGAAAATGCTCCACTAGATTTGATCCGATAAATCCAGCGGCTCCTGTTATTAGTATTTTATTATTCACTGATTAGTATTTTTTTTGTTCGCGGTCGCTCATTTTGGTTGTCCACAGATTTATAGGATTGTTTTATTCGTGGTTGCTCACATGTGTGGGCAACCATGAAGCCTAACTTACGCCCTATAATTCCACAAATCTATAGACTGATTCACGCCCTGCAATCCCATTAATCTGAGAAATCTGTGGACAGATCTACACGCTACAATGTAAGGCTTCGCCTATGCAACTCACAGGAACCTGTGTTACAAAATCGACGTATTCACTGCAAATTTTATCACAGCGTCAGCAAATTTAGCATTTACATTAGATTACACAGTCTCTTTAGAAGATTTTTTTACCACATTAAGGGGGCGCTAATAACAAATTCTACGTTCATTAATTTTAAGCGAACTACGACTCTGTGTTTGCAGCTTCCTTCAATCAATTTACCGAAAAATCCAGCGAAGGATTCTCACAAAGTTTCAACTTTATCGCACTTTTTCAAAGTGCATTTTCGGAGTAGACAGAAACAGCTTTGCCTTTTCATTCTTTAGCAATGATTGGTGGATTTTAATTCAGAAATGTTTAATTTAAGGCCTGAAAGTGAGTCCAAGTGAAACAGTGGTAACATTTCCAAGTCCATTTACTCTCACATCACTAAAACGGTCAAAAGTATTACTTTGCTTAATGAGTATAAAAGTACTGATATCAAGGTTAAGACTCCATCTTCCGCTTATGTGGTATTGTGGGGTAATTCCTAGTATAACGTGACCCATATCATCGTTTCCTTTGATTAGCGGATCCTCCCAAGGATCAAATTCTTCTCTAAATTCTCGATAATCGACATTGCCATAACTAGATAAACCTGCACCACCGTGTAGTACAAAACGCCAGTTTCTAATTTCTTCTCCTTTGATGAGGGTTATAAGATCTGTACAAGCTTCTAATGAAAAACTGTGCATACGACCAATACTTGTGCTTTGGCCATTAAATCCTGGTGAAAATTTAAATGAATTAAAGTCATACCTTCCTTTGATTCCAAATTTTTCTGAAAAAAGGTATCCTATAGAAGCATTAGCGTTAATCCCCGCCGATAAGTTGACATTAGTAGATGTCTTACCTAATAACCTCGTTCCAACATTTGCATCTACAAACCACCAATGCTTGTACCATACAGCTACAATTTTATTTTTAGGGGGAGAATAGTTTTTTTCTTTGTATACAGTGATTTTTCTCCCTTCAAGTTGGGCACTTAAGTATGGGGATGTAAAACATACAAGTAATAAAAGAATATAAGATTTTTTAAAATAAGAAAGTGATGTCATTTTTTGTCATTGATAGTAAAGTACAAAGTTAGGGAAAACATATTAGAATATAGAATGGTTTCATTTTTTCTAAATGTATTGCAGTCTTTTGAGGTTTTTAAGATTTATGTCATTTTATTATAACGCTGAAATTTGATGAATTATGCATCTCTAAAAATTAGTGACTTATGAGATGTAAACCAGATTATCTGAAGATATCTTTTGTCACTACTAAACCATTTTTTCCGAAGTTTTTTTAACGGAATTCAAAGGCACGTTAATAACAAACTCTACGTTCATTGATTTTAAACGAACGACAACTCTGTGCTTACCATTTTTTTCAACAAGTTCACCAAATATTCCAGCGAAGGGTCCACGGAGAACTTCAACTTTATCGCCTTTTTCGTAGCGATCATTTTCAGAGCAAGCAGAAACCGCTTCACCGTTCCATTCTTTCGCAATGATTTTGAGATTTTCAATTTCGTAATCTCTTACGATAGCAGGGGTTCCGAGTTCTTTTAGAATTCCCTTGACATGTGAGAAGTTGTAGAGATCGTTTAGTAAAACTTCAGGAACTTGAACAAAAACAACACTATTGATAAGTGGAACAATTACTTTTTTCTTTCGATCGCTCCATTGTCTTATGGTGGCATAAACAGGGACATAGGAATTGTAACCATTCGCTTCGAGTGTTTTTTGTAATTTTTTCTCACAATTGTGTTTCGTGAAAATCACATACCATCGTTTTAATTTCGTTGGTTCTATTCCCTTTGATTCGTTCATAAAATATCGAACTCGTGTAGTTTAATTTAGCATCACGAAGATAGTGAAAATTGTTGAAATGAGAGAGTTTTTATATTGATTAAAGTTGGGATGGTGATTTAATATTGTAGGGATGCACGGTCGTGCATCCCTACAATATTAAATCGGTCGTACATCCCCTATATATGTAAAACGATCTTGCATCCCAAACAACACCTCAACAATACCTTAAACCCCTATCCATTGACTTTCTCACCCTTCTCGTAAAACTCTGTAAGAACTTCTTCTCCCTGACGATTGTAAATAATCATACTTCCGTCAACTTGCCCGTTTTTGTAAGGCATTTCCAAATACACTTTATTTGTATCAGGTGCAGGAAAAAAGCGTTGACACATTCCATTGAAAGGTGCATCTCGGTAGAACATGAGTGTTGTTTCATTATCTTTTTGTACTTCGTTTAAAGAGTCGCAATGACAGACCTCTAGCTCACTACTGATTCGGTTTACGAGCTTACCTAAATTGTAAATACTTTTTATAAGTGTATCTCCACTTCTGGAAAAGTCAATTTTATTTCCGTGAAGTTGACCTTTAAAAATTTGTCTGACCTCAGATTTTTTGCTTGACTTTGGGAACGTCTTAAAACAAACTCCAGAATACAAAGAGTCATTTTTGTAGTAAGTATCAGTAGAATCTATTGATAAACTATCGCAATGGCAAACAGACAAATGTTCATACATTTCAAAGTCCCCCGAAAGAATACGGTTGTTAATCGCTTGTGTATCTGGTTTCTCTTCCGATTGACAAGCCACAATGGCAAATGAAATTAAAATTATGCTAAGAACTTTCATGGATTATTTTTTTCAAACACAAAGTTAATCATTCTCTAACAATAGCATCAAAACAACTCAACCTACTAAATACCCTTTAATCCCCTCAACAAAAAAAAATCCCTACTTTTGATAAAAACAAATAAAGCAACGTGCCACATATAAAAAATGCACTTATTCGTTATCGTGTTTTAGACAAGTGTCTGAGGAATACATATCATCCTTATCCTTCTAAAATGGATTTAAGACAGGCTTGCGAAGAAGCATTATACGGAGACTCCAGTGGGGAACATATTTGTGATTCAACTATAGAAAAAGATATGTTTGCTATGCGTATGGAACACGATGCACCTATAAAATATAGTAAGAAGCACAAGGGGTATTATTACACAAATCCCGAGTTTAGTATTAACGAAGTACCACTTTCCGATGATGATGTGGAATCCATACAGTTTGCAGTGAGTACGTTAGCACAATTTAGAGACTCTGCAATCTTCAAGCAGTTTGGTTTTGCGCTGAATAAAATTGTAGATCACGTAAATGTTAGTAAAGAAAGTCAGTCAGAAGAGGTGGATCAGTACGTTCAGTTTGAAACTGGAAATACATCTACAGGAAGTGACTTTTTAGCACCATTGCTTTCAGCGATAAAAAAGAATAATATAGTTTATTTTGATTATGAGAGTTTTGTCTCGGGAAATAGAAAGCGCAGAAAAGTGACACCGCTCTTACTTAAAGAATATCGAAATAGATGGTATTTGATATCTAGTGATATGGTCAAAGGAAAAATTATCACTTATGGTCTTGATCGTATGGGGAATTTGAATGTGACGGATCAAAACGGCGAGAAACCGAAATCTTTTAATCCTGATTTATATTTTAAGCACTCCATTGGAATTACTGCAAGTGATGATGCTATTCCAGTAGAAATAAAGTTTAAAGCAAAGAATGTGGCAGCAAAGTATATAGATTCACAACCCTTTCATCAAAGTCAAAAAGTTATGGAGTCTAATGTTGATTTTACAATATTCTCATTATTCGTACAAATTTCAGAGGAATTGATTCGAGAGTTATTGAGTTATGGTGGAAAAGTAGAGGTCATTGCTCCAACTAATTTAAGAGATGAATTGAATAATCGCGTGGATGAAATGTATAAGATTTACAACGGTTAAGATGAGAACATATCCAGTTTTAGCTTCTATCGCTTTTTGTGCTGTATACAAATAATAAATTAGGACTTCTTCATGATTCCTTGCATTTCAAGCTCAAGTTCAAAATAAATGTATTAGAATCCCTTGCTATTTGTGTAAGAAGATCTGACTTAATCCTTAACTTTCTTTATATTTGGTGAAAATTTTATAACACATGAAATATTTAATTTGCATTCTATTCTGTTTTTTATTTGTGAACCTGGCGATCAGTCAAAATTCGAATGCAGACAGGTTAAAGGAGCTACCTGCTCTAATAGATGAGGCAGCAAATAATAAAAATTATGAATTAGCCTTAAAACTCGAAGATGAATTGGCTATCCGTGAGAAATTACAAGTGGCTATCGATGAAGAAGATTATGAAAGAGCAACAGAACTGCGTGAAGATTTGTATGCCTTGGAGAATGGTGAATATAAAAGAAGCGAATCAAATGAAGTGGATGTAGCTAAAAATGATGGGGAGCATGGAAACTCTAAACAAAATGCGGTCTTTTACTTAGATTTTGCTTTTTTGGGTTTAAACAATTATCAAAACACCACTATAGATATTGTAGATTCCTATGATCAAAATGGAAATTATATCGGGTCGAAAGAAAAAACTGTTATTACTAATCGTAGCATGTTCGGCTTAAACTTTAAGTTAGGACATAAATTTTACATGGGACCGGGTGACCGAAAACTTAGGGTAGGGTTAGACATTAACTATCTAACTTTGAATGTGGGAATATCCTTAGATGATGATTTTGTTTTACCAAATCTGGCTTTTACAACTCCTTGTCCAGGATTTGTAGCGACATATCATTTCAATGAGACGATGGGGTTAGATTTACAAGCAAATACCGGGGTAGTGTTTACACTTACTGAATTTAATGAATACCCAATTCCAATCCCAGGATTTATAGTAAACCCACAAGCACGATTTTGGTACAAAAACGTTGGTATTGGTCTACAGTATACCTACTACAAAGTAAATTCACGAGAAACGATTCGAAATCTCCGAATGAATCATTTTGGTTTGTTTTTCGGAGTTCGGTTCTAATTATTGACTTTCTACTTCATAAAGAAAGGTATGAAGCGTGCCGTTTTTGATTTGTAATCTTTATAGGATTTATACTTGTTGTTCGTTATTTCCTCGCTAAAATCAGAACTTCCTTTGAATAGTATTATTAGGAGTAAACAGCCCATGATGGACCAGTTTAACCACTGCCCTGTTGCTGTCACGCTGAAGAAGTATGTGATAATCCATATGATTTGTTCAGAAGCGTAATTGGGATGACGGGAGTATTTCCACAACCCCGTATGTACAAAGCCTTTAGAAAAGATTCCTTTTAATTCTTTGTTTTCAGCAAGCAACCGTTGTTTTTCCTTTTGAAATACCCACTGTTGTTGATCGGCAATGGTTTCTATTATAATAAAACTGATGAATAGAACAGCTAAAACATAATCAAAAATACCTAGAGGGGCACCTCCGATGGCTTTAATCATTGGGAAAGTAATAAGAAGTATTAACCCCATTTGATAAAATGAAATAAAGAAGAAATTAAATATCATCCATTTCCACTTTGGTTGAAACTCTTTCTTTGCGCTAAGTACAGACCATCTGTAATCTTCATCTCCTGTCCAAAACTTCCATGAGTAACCACCTCTGCGGCCAAAATTATAGGTTAAACGAAATCCCCAAATAGAAATTAATACGGCCATTAAAATCATTCGTGATGAAAAGTCTCCGTGATCTGCTATGATCCATGCATACACGACTGGAATGATGCTCCATAGTTTGTCCACTTGACTGTGATTATTGGTAATCGTACTCACTACAAAGGATAAAAATGCTGCAATTAAATATACTATCCCAGTCGATTTTATTGCACTTACTTGGACTTCACTCAGAGGTTGACCATAGTAAAAAGCAATTACTGGAACAATGATTAGAGTAAAGATTAAAAAAATAACAGTTTTCCACATAGTTGGAGGTTTAATTGTGTAGCAAACATACAATATAAATTAATTCGCGAAAATGTTTTTAAATGCTTATTTGAGTATTAAACAACTGATTCCCCCACAAAATACCAGCACGTAAATAGAATAAGTTCTGCCGGTCTAGTTTTGAAGAAAAAAGCAAGATGAATATACTAAAATTTATGGAA
>NVXV01000003.1 GCA_002734085.1 Fluviicola sp.
GCTATAAACTAAATCGCAGGTACTTTGGTGAGAAGGTTTTCGATAGATTAACGTTAGCCGTTGCTAAATCCTACTGGTAACATTTGGGGGAATCAAAATATTTATAGAAGGCCTGTTGAAAAATTTCAACAGGCTTTCTTTTTTAATCATCAATACTTTTCAAATCTTATCCAAAAAGAATAACAGTTCATCTATTATTTAACGACTTATGACGAGTTCACGAGAATTCTTCACAATTTTAATGTAAATTAGTGTAGCTTTTTTTTGTATATTTATAAGTGTAAATTGAATAATTCTATATGGCTGTTAAAGAAATGACTGAATTGAACCAAGCGCTACGTAAATATTTTGGCTATGATCAATTTAGAGGAGATCAGGAGAAAATCATTACGAATATTTTAGCAGGCAATAATACTTTTGTCATTATGCCAACCGGAGGAGGTAAATCCATGTGTTATCAATTGCCAGCTCTACTCTCTGAAGGAACGGCAATTATTGTTTCACCTTTGATCGCTTTAATGAAGAATCAAGTGGATGCTATACGAAATGTAAGCGAAGATGATTCAGTAGCTCATGTACTTAACAGCTCATTGTCTAAGACTGAATCCAACAAAGTGAAAGCAGATATTACAGCGGGTAAAACAAAGCTCTTATACGTTGCTCCTGAGTCTTTAACAAAACAAGCCAATATAGATTTCTTTACATCAGTTAAAATTTCATTTTTCGCGATAGACGAAGCGCATTGTATTTCAGAATGGGGTCACGACTTCAGACCTGAGTATAGAAGATTAAGAGAAATTTTCGAAGCGATTTCAAATGTTCCAATTATTGCACTAACAGCAACGGCAACACCAAAGGTTCAACAAGACATTCAGAAAAATCTGAATATGGTTGACGCCAAAGTATTCAAAGCTTCTTTTAATCGAGATAATCTTTACTATGAGGTTCGACCAAAGAAAAATGTTGAGAAAGAGATTATAAAATACATACGTAAACGGAAAGGTCAGTCTGGAATAATATATTGTCTGTCCCGTAAAAAAGTAGAACAACTTGCCGAAATATTACGAGTAAATGGTATCAATGCTTTGGCTTATCATGCAGGAATGGATGCGTCGACCCGTGGAAAACATCAAGATATGTTTTTGATGGAAGATGTCGACGTAATTGTTGCTACCATTGCCTTTGGTATGGGTATCGATAAGCCCGATGTTCGTTTCGTCATACACCATGATATTCCAAAATCGCTTGAAAGCTACTACCAAGAGACTGGTCGCGCTGGTCGTGATGGTGGTGTTGGTGAATGTGTTGCATTCTATGCGTATAAGGATATCGAGAAATTAGAAAAATTCCTTCAAGGAAAACCAGTCGCAGAACAAGAAGTTGGTCGTCAACTACTCTTTGAAATTGTTTCCTATGCAGAAACTTCAATTTGTAGAAGAAAATATTTACTCCACTACTTTGGTGAAGAATACGATGCTTCAAATTGTTCTGATATGTGTGATAATTGTCGGAACCCTAAGGAAAAAACGGAAGGAAAAGACGACGTTGTTAAATTATTACATTCTGTAAATGAACTCAAGGAAATGCAGCGCGCAAATCATATTTGCTCCTTTTTAGCTGGTGAAGAAACTACTGAGATAAAATCTTATCGTCACGATCAATTGCCTCACTTTGCTTCTGGTAAAGATAAAGACAAAACGTTTTGGAATGCCGTTATTCGTCAATGTCTCGTTTCCGGATTACTCTCAAAGGATATTGAGACTTACGGTATTATAAAAATGACTAATCGAGGTGAGGAATTTCTAAAAAATCCAGTATCCTTCACTTTAGTTAAAGAGCATGACTATAGTTTAGATAGCGATGAAGACATCGTTACTTCAACTGGTTCAAAAGATGCTTTTGATGAAGTACTCTATCAGGCATTGTTAGATTTAAGAAAACAAATTTCAAAAGAAAAAGACATTCCGCCTTTTGTGATTTTCCAAGAAGGAAGCTTAAAAGATATGTCTTTTCAATATCCTATTACAGCTGAAGAGTTGACAAATATTCAAGGTGTTGGTCAAGGTAAAGCAAGAAGATATGGATCTCCATTTCTATCATTGATCAAAAGCTATGTTGAGGAAAATGAAATTGAGCGTCCACAAGATATGGTGGTTAAATCACTTGTCAACAAATCAGGATTAAAAGTTCAATTGATTCAAAATATTGATAGAAAACTTCCTCTCGAAGACATCGGTAAATCTCAAGGTAAGTCAATGGATGAAATTATTGAGGAAATTGAAATGATTGTAAACTCTGGAACAAGGGTAAATATAAATTATTATCTCGATGAGATTTTAGATGAAGATAACCAAGAGGAAATTTATGATTATTTCTCTGAAGCTGAAACAGATTCCTTAAAAGAGGCCTACGATGAATTTGATGGCGACTATACAGAAGAGGAATTGCGTCTTATGCGAATTAAATTTATGTCCGAAATGGCGAATTAATTAAATCCAATTGTAAGGTTTTCTTCGTATCTTCGTAAATACTTCAAACAACTAAAGAATTTTAAATTATGTCAGAAATACATGAAAGTGTACAGGATTATTATGGTAAAGAACTTACTCAATCCGAAGATTTAAAGACAAATGCTTGTTGCACAATAGATGCGCCACCAAAGCATATAATGGATGCATTAAACTTAGTTCATGATGAAGTTCAAGCGAAATACTATGGTTGTGGTTTGACAATACCAAATGAACTTGATGGATTAAGGATCCTGGATTTAGGCTCTGGTAGTGGACGAGATTGTTATATCACGGCAAAACTGGTAGGTGAAAAAGGAGAAGTTGTTGGAGTAGACATGACCGATGAACAATTGGATGTAGCAAATAAACACATTGATTACCACACCGAAAAATTCGGCTACAAAAAATCAAATGTGAGTTTTGTGAAAGGAAACATTGAAAAACTTGATGAGCTTCCATTTGAACCAGGGAGTTTTGATTTAATTATATCTAATTGCGTTATTAACTTGGCCTCTGATAAAGACAAAGTATTGAAAGATGCATTCAACTTGTTGAAACCAGGTGGAGAGATGTATTTCTCCGATGTGTATTCTGATCAAAGGATACCACAAAATCTTCAACAAGACCAAGTTCTTTGGGGTGAATGTTTAAGTGGAGCACTTTACTGGAATGATTTTCTACGCGCATCTAAGAATGCTGGTTTTACCGATCCAAGATCAGTAGAAAGTAAGCCAATAACGATAGAAAACAGTGAATTAGAAGCAAAGGTTGGGAATATAAAATTCTTCTCTGTTACTTACCGTCTCTTTAAAATAAATGGATTAGAAAGCGATTGTGAAGACTATGGTCAGGCTGTAAAGTATAAAGGATCTATTGACACGCATATTCATGCATTTGATTTAGATGACCATCACCACTTCCCTACAGGGAAAGTAATGAGTGTATGTGGTAACACTTATAAAATGCTTCATGACACAAGATATAAACGTCATTTTGAATTTTACGGAGATTGGTCCACACATTACGGAATTTTTGAAGGTTGCGGTGGAGCAATGCCATTTGCGGAAAACAACAACTCACCTGAAGCAGGGAGCTGTTGTTAACCAATACTATATAAATATTAAATATTGGTAAGTGCTAGACCGATTTCAGTTTGGCCTTCCAATATTTCTACTTCCTTATTTTTTAAAATATCTGAGTTAAGACTCTGAACGATAACCTTAGCAACATCATTTCTAGGTATCTTTCCTGATTTATTCAATCTTTCCTTAGCTTGAATCTCGCTTTTACCTTCGTCGTTTGTAAGCATTCCAGGTTTTATTATTGAATAGGTTAACCCACTAGATTTTAGATACTCATCTGCTGCTTTTTTAGATTTCAGGTATTGCTTTAGTGAAGGAATTGAATCAGGTTGATCAGTTCCCATACTGCTCAACATAACAAATTTTTCTACGTTTGAGTCTACACTTGCATCTATTAATGATTTAGCTCCATTTTCATCAATATCTACTGTTTTTTGATCACTCGTATCACCTCCAGATCCCGCAGCAAATACGACCTCATCCATACCTTTTACAACACCTGACAACTCTTTTTCGAGATCACCAATCACTGTTGATATATTTTGTTCTTCGAAGTAAGGGATTTGTGTTTCTTTCCTAACCATAGCAACTGGTTCATAACCTTCCTTATCTTTAAGAATTGAAACTATCTGTCTTCCTGTTTGTCCATTCGCTCCTGCAACTAATACTTTCTTCATGTTATTGTCTTTTTTGGTTCTATACAAAGAACACCATGAATTTGGATTTGTTGAACAAGTCGTGTTAAGAAATTAAAAAATGAAGTTATAATTCTTTTTAATAAATTATCAAACCTAAAAACTATGAAATGTGACTTTCTACAAACAAGCCATAACCATCATTTGCATACCAATTTTTAGCGATTCAGGATCTATATCAAATCTTGAGTTATGGACACCATGGACAATTCCTTTTTCTTCATTACGCACACCAATTCTATAAAAGCATGTTGGCACTTCCTGCGCATAAAAGGAAAAATCTTCTGCAGTCAATCGAATTGGCAAGTCTTCAACATTTTCGTTACCTAACCAGTCTTTCGCTTTTGATGTGAATTTTCTAGTAAGCTCAATATCATTTTTCAAAAACGGATACCCTTTACTAATCGTGACCTCTGCTCTACCGCCATGAGCTAAAGCAATGTGTTCTGCCTGTCTTTTAATACGCTCTAAAGCATCCGCACGCCATTCTTCATTCATTGTTCTAAACGTTCCTTTTAAATGCACTTTTGACGGCACAACATTCGTTGCTCCTAAACCTTCAAAGTGACCGAAGTTTAAAACACAAGGTATTTTTGGATCGCATTGTCGACTAACAATTTGTTGTAATGATGTCACAATTTCTGCTCCAATAAGAATAGAGTCAATTGTTTGGTGTGGAGTAGCACCGTGTCCACCTTTACCGTGAATATCTATGTAAACCTCATCACATGAGGCCATGTACAATCCTTCTTTTACACCCACTTTTCCTACAGGCATATCAGGAAAAACATGCAAAGCGTACATTTCTTTTACTTTTGGGTTTTCTAAGCAACCTGCCTTTATCATTAAACTAGCTCCCCCTGGATTCTTTTCTTCACCTGGTTGAAAAATGAGTTTAACAGGATGTTCCAATTCGTCTTTTAATTCGAATAAAATCTCAGCAGCACCAAGTAATATGGATGTATGCACATCATGCCCACACGCATGCATCACACCATGATTTTTAGACTTATAAGGCACATCGTTTTCTTCAATTATAGGTAAGGCGTCTATATCTGCTCTGAGTCCTATGCACTCATCATTTTCTGAATGATGTTTGCCTCTTATAATCGCAACAACACCTGTATCAGCAATTTTAGCTTCGTAAGGAATACCTATTTGAGTTAACTGCTTCGTGATATAATCCATTGTATCATTCTCTTCGTAAGATAGCTCTGGATTCATGTGTAAATGTTCACGGTAACCGCGTACCTTTTCAAACAATTTTTCGGAATGCGATTGTATTTTCTCTTTGAGTTGTTGGTTCATTATATTCCTTTCTTGATTATTGTAACTAAATTAACTATAAATAAATGAAAGGTGATAGTATAATAAGAAAAAACATAAGTAACCAGATGCAGAACCCTATTTATTCACTAGACGAGAATCATTATCAACAAAGTTTTTATTCGCCAATCTCATTAGTTAACTTTGCCCTAAAATAATTAAAATGCAAATAGTTCAATTCACATTTAACCCACTTCAAGAAAACACGTTAGTTGTTGTAGATGCTAATAAAAATGCCGTTGTGATCGATCCTGGGTGTTATTTTCGAGAAGAAAAAGAGCATTTGGCCAATTTTATTGCAAAAAATGAATTGAAAGTTCTCGCTTTACTCAATACTCACGCTCATTTAGACCATATAATGGGTAATGCTTTTGTTAAGGAAGAGTATGGGGTGGATTTGTATTTGCACGAATTAGATGTTCCTACTTTAAAAATGGGTGAGCAAAGTGCACATGTATATGGTTTAGATCAATTTGAAAGTTCTCCCTTACCAGATAAGTACTTAGAAGAAGGTCAAAAATTAAAATTTGGGGATATTTCCTTTGATGTAATATTCGGACCTGGACATGCTCCAGGACACGTCGCTTTTTATAATGAGGCGCAGGGAATCTTAATCAATGGCGATATTTTATTTAAGGGAAGCTATGGTCGTGTAGATCTTCCAGGCGGAAATCTTGAGGAACTTAAGCACTCGATTACTCAAAAACTATTTAAATTACCAGAAAACACAGTTGTTTACTGTGGGCATGGTCCGCAAACAACAATAGGAGCTGAAAAGGGCTCAAACCCAATTCTTTGGTAAGAATGTGATACTAAGAAGCTTGAGCTAAAAACGACTCTCTTTTAATCACTTTAAATGATTGTTTCTTAAGTTTTGATTTTAGCCAAGATTTAAAATCAAAGTATTCGAGCGCCACAGATTCGAAGGGGTCATTTGCTATTTCTTCAATATCTTTTTCAATATCAGCAAAAATTTGTTCGACTTCAAAACGATCAGTGGCATTGGATATTTTTCTAATTTGCTTAAGGAATATCGTTTCGAACTTATAGCTACGATCGCGCTTTTTAAGGAAACGCATTGTACTTTTCAACGCATAAGGTAATAATTGGTCATTATTTAGTTCAAAATGAATAATTAAGTTCAATATTTGGGCAAAAGCAATAATATCTTCCTTCTCGTCAAGTTCAGAATCGTTGAGAACATTATTTACCCAGCAGAGACTTTTATTGTAATCATCCACACCAAAGAATGCAACAGCTAAATTGAAAGACAGATAGGCCTTTCTCAACGGTGTTATTGCATCTTCGTACAGTCGGAAACCCTCTTTTATAATTGGTTCTAAAACAATAGCTTTTTCAAACTCTGCTCTATGTATATGTATCATCAACTCTATACTATTGATACTAGAAAACAACTTAATATCTAAATCTTCACTTGAATTAATTTTATATTCCTGTTTGAATGATTTTAGTTCTTTTAAGTATTGATGTACATTTTTATAATTACCATTCGCAGTCTCTAGATGAATAATATTGGTCAATATAGAGAAATACTTGTTTGGAACGGATTGGATTGCTTTTGAAGTATTCTTCATTAAGCTTAAATTTTTCTCCATAAACTTGAGAGACATCTTAGCATCAAGAATTGCAAAATAGTAAGCGCTTTCAAAGTGATTTGTTAGGTATTCAACTTCAAACCCCATTGTTTTTGGCTTTTTGAGCTTTCGATAGGATAGAAAAATAGATTTGAAAACTTCTAGGTCGGCGTCAGATCTGGATTTTCCTTTTCTATTCATGTGGTTGAATAACTTACTCTTCAAGAACCATAATTCATCATAGTAATGAATTTGTAAATGATTTTCTTGATCCTTTAATCGTATTTCTTCCAACTCTTTTAAATCATGATTTTTATATCCCTCCGTTTCGATTATTTTCTTTTGTTGAATAGCTATTTCTTGGATTAAAATATCGCGATTATGTTTTTTAGCCAATTTCTCTGCACTCTTCAATTGTCGTTTAGCGTGATCATACAATCCCTTATTATAAAGTATTTGTCCACCATGTAGTAGCTTATAAATTTGTGCATCAATAGAAGCTCCACTATGGAAACTGTCTAGAGATTTCATTACTTGATCATACAATCTATTTTTTGTTATCGAGAATTTATTCAAAAACGCCTCACCTTTGAAGTTGTCGTGAATCTCTTCGTCATTAAAAACTTCTTGTGACTCGATAAAATCAAAAATTCGGATATAATTATTTTCTTCGCCTATTGTATGTCGAGAAGCAAAAAGCTTAAAGTATCTTTTTTCACTTTTAGACATGCTACTTATAAGCTCGAATAACGCGGGAGATGCTTTCTTTGACATATTGAATTAGTTTAGTTTCGAAATACTCAATACACTTCTTTAAAAGCGTATTAATATAAATGTAACTAAAAATAATAGGCGTAAAAAGATTAAAACTTGAATGGTTGATTTCATTGATTGAGATGTAAACTTATTGAGTGTAATGTAATTAAATAGACAGGTATAAAAAAATAAAAAAAAGCGTCATTTAAAAAATGACGCTTCATATAAATATATTCTGTAAAGAATTATCTTTTGGTTTTTTCATCCTCATCCTCATCGTGATTAGGATCTGTAATTGTATCAATAGGCCTTCCATTATCGTTATCATCAGACCCAGGATTCTTTAAAGCTTTTTCATTGCTAAAATCTGAAGCCGTTTGATCTGTAGTATTTGGACGTATATCTTCCTTTTGACACCCTACTACTAGGAGTATCATTGATAAAGACAAGAAAATTACTAACTTTTTCATAACAAACATTTTAAGCTTACATCCAAATATACAACACTTTATCTGTTATTCCAAATATTGTTTGATGATTTTGAATGTAACGAGCGTTCCATTGATTGAACTGTCACTTTCATTGATTTGAACGGGGCCAATCATTTCTATAGATCTTGCAGATATCTTCTGTAGAAGCTCAATTCGCCCTTTAGTAATCAGCATACCCTGCGATTCATGATCGCCAGTGACTTCTTTTTTACTTTTAACAGAATTTTCTATTCCTACCCCATTATCCCTTATTTCGATTCTAATATGGTCTAAATGATCCGTAATTGTGATTTTAATCTCCCCTTTTCTTTCTTTTAGAGGTAAAATACCGTGTATGATACTATTTTCAACAAAAGGTTGAAGAAACATCGCAGGAACTTTCAACATCTCCACCTCAACATGCTCACCTATCTCTAAACGATAGCTAAACTTCTCATTGAACCTCATGGTCTCTAGTTCCAAATAAAGCTCTAGACGTTCTAATTCATCGTTTAATGGAACCATCCCATTTTCCTGATGAGAACTATCTAAGTTCTTTCGAATTAATTTTGCAAATCGCGATAAGTATTTATTTGCAGACTTCTTATCTGAAGAATTAATGTAGTATTGAATAGAGTTCAAAGCATTAAATATGAAATGCCTATTCATACTTGCGTTGAGCGATTGTTGTTCCAGTCGAGTCAATTTATTTTGAAACTCTAATTTCAATCTGTAATTTTTCCTATCTAACCTTTGAACTCGGATGCGATCCAAAAACACGACTACTAGAGTAAGTAAAATGAAACAGATCAAATAAAACCACCAAGTACGGTAAAAAGGAGGCAGTACTTCAAAAGACATTTGATAAATTTCAGAATCTACACCTTGGGAAGTAGTAGCTTTAAACATTAAGGTATAGACACCTGGAGATAAATTAGTAAAACTCAACCTAGGGTTATTTGAGGGTGGCGACCAATCTTCGGAAAACCCTTCTAGAAAATAACTATAACTTAACCCATTAGGATTACTCAAATAAATACCGTCAAAATCGAAGGAAATATTGTTATTCTTGTATTCTATTCGAAAATCTTCTTTTACGTTTTTATTGATATTTTTAATTTTTTTATCACTCAGTTTGTTAAAGTTGATTTCAATATCAGTTAAATGAATTTTAGGAGGAATATTGTAAAAAAGATTATTCCTTTGTTCTAAATTCATTTTCATCAAACCCGCAGCTGTTCCAAACCACAAGTAATTATTATTATCCAAATAACTCGAGTTAAGGTTTGTTTCTAAATCAACCAAACCAGCATTAATATCATAGTGCTTCCAATGTTTTCTATCAAAACTTATTTCATACAGCCCATTATTGGTTCCAATAAACATGACTGAATCTACTTTTTTAATAAAATTGATATAATCAGCGCCACCATTTTCTTCAAGAACATAGTTCGATAATTCTCCATTTTTTTCAATGTATAAGCCGTTCTCTGTTCCTACCCATATCGAATTATCGTTGTCTAATTCAATACAGTTAATACCCGCATCGAAAGTCTGGACGAGCTTTACCGCGTTATTATATATTTTATAAATACCATTTTGAGCAGCAAAAATCAAGGTGTCTTCAATCTCAATAAAATCACGAACATTATTTAATGATTTAGCTTCACTATTTAAAGGTGAAAACGTTGCTGTTTTCTTATTAAATACTACTGTTCCTTCAGAGGTACCAACAATGATGAGTCCGTTTTTTGTTCTTTTTAGTCCTTTTATTCGATTGGAAGGCAATCCTTGTTCCTCATAATAACTTGTCCAAGTTTTGTAGTCGTAAACGTGAAGTCCAAAATTACTACCAAACAAAATCATATCTTTTGTCTGCTCCATACTCCAAACAACACTTAGAACATACGGTTCTTTTGAAACTTTCCCATCATTATCAATTGTGCAAATACCTTTGTCTAATGTTGATAGCCACAACTTGTCGTTTTTATCTTTTAGCATTGATATGACTAAATCACTGGGTAAATTACTTTTTTCATTAAAATGGGTAAAAACATCTCCAGTAAACTTCAACAAGCCTTTCCCTCCTGTACCAAACCAAATATTTCTTTCCCTGTCTTCAAAAACGATATTAATATCATTGATTGGTAAACCTGTCTGCTCATAAAACCTAATTGCCTTTTGTCCTTTTATTAATGTTACTCCATTTTTTGAATTTAACCAATAATCTCCATGGTTATCAATAGTCACGTTCCTATAGGGATCATTTTCATCTCGATGAATTACTTTAACTTCTTTTGTTAGAAAAGAAAAACTCATGAGAATACCATCATACGAAGTAAAAACTATCTCATCTCCTTTAGCAATAACAGAGGAATAAGAACCCTCTGGTATCCCTTTGACAGACTTAAACTTGGTTGTGTATTCAATTATTCCATTTTTTGTGGCTAGGAAAAGTGAGTTCGAATGCTTTTCAAGACTACGAATTCTTTCAGGACTATCTTTGACATAAGACAATGAATTACTTTTCTTATCCAGTACAAAAAGTCCAGAACCATTGGTAGCAATAAAAATCTTTCCATTGTGAAGCTGAATGTCTGTAACGTTTCGTGAAGTAACGTTTGCTGGAAAATTAATTGGACAAAAACTGTCGATAGCACATTGATACGAAATTCCTTTATCATGTCCAACGTAAAGCTGTTCTTCGATTATCTCTACGTGTGTAATTCGATTATTTAATAGACCATCACTCTTACCATAAGAAATAAATTTTTTCCCATCAAATTTTGCTAATCCACCAAGTGTACCGAGCCACAAATAACCATCGTTATCTTGAATAATCGTATTCACTTGTGATTGAGGTAGACCTTCCGAAGTACTGTAATTAATGAAAGCATACCGCTGAGAAAAGACCGAAGAAGTAAACAAGAACAGTGTTACAAACAACAGCAATTTTATCATAATGTACCTTTTACGGTTTTCAAAAATGTACTTACTCGATTTCTTGCAACGGGTAATTGAACATCATTTTTCAGAACAATAATATGCCCATCTTCACTGAGATATTCTTTTATCATATCCATATTAATAATGTATGATTTGTGAACTCTGTAAAACCTCTTTTCGTCTAGAATCTCTTCATAAACTTTCAACGTTCGGGTGTCCAAATACCGTGTTCCATCTTTAAAATATATCATTGTACAGTTTCCACTAGCCTCCAAATATGCAATAGTGTCTTCTTCTACAATCTTAACGCCTTTGGTATGAGAGATTGCTATTCGATTTGTTTCTTTATTTCTCAATAAACGGTCTGCTAAGTTTTGTAAAGAGTTAAAGTAAGCCTCATAATTACCAGGGTTTTGAGTAAATGTTTCTTTTGTAGCTATCAACTTATCTACAGCTGATCTCAAATCTTCGTCATCTATTGGCTTCAATAAGTAATGGGCTGCATTGGCTTGAAAGGCTCGTATTGCATAATCTTTAAATGCTGTTACGAAAACAACCAAAAAATTGCGGTTTTCTAAACTTTCAAGTAATTCAAACCCTTCTGATCCACTAGGCATTCTTATGTCGAGAAATACAACATCTGGATTCGAACTCTCTATAATACTTTTCGCTTCTTCTTTATCACTTGCTTCACCTATAACATCAATCTCTGGACAGTAAGTCTCTAGCATCATGATTAGGTTTTTTCTTGCCAAATCTTCGTCGTCTACAATAACTGCTCGTAAGTTCATAATAGTTGTTTTACATAAATGTAATGAAATATTTACAAGTCTAAGTTGGAAATCACACAATTAATCATAGTGTGTTATCAACTCAAACGCTAATGTAAACACTTTACTCAATAGAGTTAATACTTCACATATTATTTATTAAAACAAGGTTAATCTTATTTAAATTTGAAGTGAAGCGCAATTGAAACCTTATTAAATTCAGACATCATGGAAAATGATACTACAATTTTAACAAATACTGTATGGATCTTTAATGATAACGGAAACTAGTTTTCCGTTATTTTTTTAATCTTTTGTTAATTTACTATGTACGCCTAGCTTATTGAAGGATGAATTTCCCCGTTTAATCTTTTCAAAACATGGTTTTGGCTAAAATAATATAGATTAAAAACCTATTCACTTTTCATTGTTTACATTTGACTTCGATGAATTCAGATACAAACAAAATATTGCTCTCTTCTCAGGCTAATTCTGAAACAGCTCCAGTTGTTCAGTTATACGACTCAATATTAGAGTGTTCATTCAAATGTGAAGGTGAGTATCAATACGCTATTTCAACTGAAAATGGGTCTATCCTACTCAAAGGAGAGTTTCTTAATGGATTTCGTTTAGACATTAGTGATATTGGACCGGGTTTTTACAAACTTGTACTCTTCAATGCTCTAAAGCGTCACGTCTATTCTTTTAGAATCAAATAAAATTTACTATTTGTTCAATTACCTCTAATTCTGATTCATGATGTGCCATGTGTCCGGCATCTTCAACCAAATAATACACATTCCCATACTTTCTTGTAAATTCTTCCATCTCATTAAAAGAAATAAGGTGATCATACCTTCCTTGAATCACTAAGCAGTCGCGTTTTAATTCCTTCATTATTTCCATAGCATCTTTTCTATCACGCATAGCAATGAGGGATTGAATAATGGCAACTTCAGTCATTTTAGTTGCTTCTCTAAGTTGTATTTGAACCTCCTTTTTATACTTCAAAGGGTTGCGATAAAGATTTGGGATAGCCTCGTTGAGAAATAACAACTTATTGTGATCAACAATGTTCACAACGCGCGTTCGTTCCTTTTTCTTAGGTTCTGAATCACTCCAGGGGTGGGAATTTAGCAACACAACCTTTTCAATTGTATTTTTATTATCTATCGTTTTTAAATCTAACGCTACATACCCTCCAAGTGAATGACCAACAATTGAAAAATTTCCGATTGAAAGCGTTTTTAGTACTTCATTGACATCTTCAGACATATCCCTGATTGTCATCTCTTCACCATAAGGATAAAAGGGTGAGTCTCCATGACCTGGAAGTTCGATTAGAATAGCCTTAACTCCTTTGAGTTTTGGAACGACAGATTCCCACATGGTATTACTTTCTAGAAAACCATGTAAAAAAACAACAGGGTAACCTTCACCGATTACCCTGTGATTCAATTTTATTCTTGTTTTCATTAGCTATTCATAATGTCTTCTATCTCTTCAATTTCAATTGGAATACCAGACATCATATTGAAAGGACTTTTACCATCTCTAATAATTAAATCATCCTCTAAACGAATTCCAAGATTCTCTTCAGGAATATAAATTCCAGGTTCACAAGTGAAAACCATACCTGCTTCGATCGGCTTGTGGTACAATCCAGAATCATGTGTATCAAGACCGATGAAATGAGACGTTCCGTGCATAAAGAATTTCTTATATGCTGGCCAATCTGGATTTTGGTTTTTAAGATCTGTTCGATCTAACAATTTCAATTTTACGAGTTCCTCTTCCATTAGCTTACCAACTTCTTTATGATATTCTGGAATCAAAGTTCCTGGAACTAGTAATTTTTCAGCTTCTTTTTTCACATGAAGAACAGAGTTATAAACTTCCTTTTGTCGCTCAGTGTACCTTCCACTTACTGGAATTGCCCGTGTTTGATCAGATGCATAGTTTGCATATTCAGCACCGAAATCCATAAGAATTACTTCCCCATCTTTACATTCAGCTCGGTTTTCGATATAATGTAAGACACATGCGTTCTTTCCAGAAGCAATAATCGGTGTATATGCAAATCCTTTCGAACGATTTCGCACAAATTCATGAATTATCTCTGCTTCAATCTCGTGTTCCCATACACCAGGTTTCACAAATTTTAAAACGCGCTTGTAAGCACCTTCTGTGATATTACATGCTTTTTGCATCAAGTCGATTTCAATATCTTCTTTCACACTTCTGATGGCATGTAAAATCGGTGCACTTTTGTGTACTTGATGAGCGGGATGATTTCGTTTACACTTTTTAATAAAACGATCCTCACGTGTTTCCACCTCTGTGTTTGCTCTTAAATGCTCATTGGTATTAAAATAAATACCTTCTGCCTCAGCCATGAGTTGTTTAAAAATTGATTCAAATTGATTCAACCAGTAAACGGTTTTAACACCAGTAGTTTCAAAAGCCGCTTCTTTGTCAAGCTTTTCTCCCTCCCATACTGCAATGTGTTCGTTCGTTTCTCTTAAAAACAAGACTTCTCTATGCTTTGGGTCTGAAGCATCTGGAAATAACACCAAAATACTTTCCTCCTGATCTACACCCGAAAGGTAAAACATATCCCTATGTTGTTGGAAAGGAATTGTACTATCAGCACTAATTGGATAAATGTCGTTTGAATTAAATACCGCCAATGTCTTAGCTTTCATCTTTTGCATAAACTTTGTGCGATTTCTTTCGAATAGTCTTTTGTCAATACGTTCGTATTTCATTGAATGAGTTTTATTACGTTTAGATATACTACCGCCATTAATAGCTGTAAGAACATCTATAAATTTGTTTTTTGCAAGATACAAATATTTCTGTTTTTTGGAAGTGAGTTAAGTTGGAATTGGGTTTTTGGAACAAGTTAAAGGTATTTCACATTAGTTTGGATAAAGTATAGTTATATTCCAATGAAAAAATGACTAGCCATAGAAAAATTAGAGTTTGTCTAATTGAGTGCTCTTTGTCATGATTTTTGGAGCAAAAAATCACGCCAAAAAGGGATTTCATCTAATATTCTATATCCGCGGGTTAAAACCCACTGCAATAGAATATTATCTAGAATTTCTCTGGAGTCATTGGTAAAACAAAAAAATCACACCCCGCAATTATCACTAAGCGAAAGGCAACGTCACCATATATTACGCCGCCTTCATCTTCGCCATCTTAGATCTGGCAAATTGCGCTTTTGCATAATCTAAAGTCACGCGATATTCTTTAAGCTCATCCTTTTTAGAAGGGATGTCGTACATTGCTTCAGTTAAAATAGCCTCGCAAATTGAACGCAGTCCACGTGCACCAAGTTTGAAATCAATTGCTTTTTCGACGATAAAATCAAGTACTTCGCTATCGAACTTCAACTCTACACCATCGATTTCAAAAAGGCGAACATATTGTTTCATCAATGCATTTTTCGGCTCTGTGATAATTCGTTTCAACGCTTTTGCATCCAATGGATTTAGATATGTCAACACTGGGAAACGTCCAATTAACTCAGGAATTAAACCAAATGTTTTTAAATCTGTAGGGTTGACAAATTCTAATAAATTTTCTTTATCAATTCGTTCTTCTTCTCCTTCATTGCTAAACCCAATAGCTTGTCTATTTACACGACGTGCAATCACTTTTTCGATTCCATCAAAAGCACCACCACAAACAAAAAGTATGTTTTGCGTATTGACTTTTACCATTTTTTGTTCAGGATGCTTACGACCACCTTGTGGCGGAACATTTATTTCAGCTCCTTCCAATAGTTTCAAAAGTGCTTGCTGCACTCCTTCTCCTGACACATCTCTAGTTATTGAAGGGTTATCACTTTTACGAGCGATTTTGTCTATTTCATCAATAAAAATAATTCCTCTCTCTGCAGATTTCACGTTATAATCGGCAGCTTGAAGTAAACGTGAAAGAATACTTTCTACGTCTTCCCCTACATAACCAGCTTCCGTCAGAACAGTTGCATCAGCAATACAGAAAGGGACATTCAACATTTTGGCAATGGTCTTCGCGAGTAGTGTCTTACCCGTACCCGTTCTACCCACAAGTACAACATTAGACTTGTCGATTTCTACCTCATCAGCGCCCACTTTTTGATTCAAACGCTTGTAGTGGTTGTAAACCGCAACAGAAAGCGTCTTTTTCGCGGAAAGCTGACCGATAACGTATTCGTCTAGTCTTTCTTTGATCTCTGCGGGCTTCATTAAATTCAATGGAGCTGCATCATCACCAGATACACCTTCAATTTCTCCGTTAGGAATCTCTTCTTTAACGATTGATTGCGCCTGCACAATACAGTTATCACAAATGTGACCTGAAATACCAGCTATCAAAAGCCTTACTTGACTTCTTGGTCTTCCGCAGAACGAACAAGTTGTTTCTTTTTTACTCATAGACATTGCCAAAAAAAGGCCAATCCGAAAATTGACCTTTGAATTCGTATTACAAAGATAGTTAATTTGACTTGCTCAACAAAATGAAGTGTTAAAATAGTCAAACAATAATCATTAAATGTTATTATTTCTTTTTACGAAGTAACACTTCGTCCACCATACCATATTTCTTAGCTTCTTCAGAAGTCATCCAGTAATCTCTATCAGAATCTTCCTCTACTTTATCAAATGGTTTTCCTGTATGCGTTGCTATAATATCGTAAAGTTCTTTCTTTAACTTCAATATTTCTCGTGCTGTAATCTCAATATCAGAAGCCTGACCTTGAGCACCACCTAAAGGTTGGTGAATCATTACACGTGAATGCTTCAACGCTGTACGTTTACCTTCAGCTCCAGCGCAAAGAAGAACTGCTCCCATTGAAGCTGCTAATCCTGTACAGATTGTCGCGACATCAGGACTGATATATTGCATCGTATCATAGATCCCCAATCCAGCATAAACACTTCCACCTGGAGAGTTTAAATAGATTTGAATGTCTTTCTTCGGATCCACAGATTCTAAGAAAAGTAACTGTGCGTTGATAATATTAGCTACCTGATCATCAATTCCAGTTCCCAAAAAGATAATTCTGTCCATCATCAATCGAGAGAAAACGTCCATTTGAGACATATTCAATTGGCGCTCTTCAATAATGTAAGGCGTCATTGAAGACTCTATATAGTGACCTAAATGAGTACTATTAATACCCATGTGTTTTGTAGCAAATTTATTAAACTCGTCTTTATTGTGCATTGTCTTAATTTTTATTACTTATTCTGACGTTAAATATACAAACACTAACGAAAATAGAACTGAATTGTTGGATAGATTGTTAATTTTCTTGACCAAAATAAATTGACCATACAAAATTGAAACTTATACAAATCAATTAATGCAAAATCACTTCTTTAATAGAGTTAATTTCTGATTACCAAACCTTAGAATATAACAACCAGCATCAACATCACTTAAATCTATTGTTGTTGATGAATTGTTTGCAACATCAAACGAACGTACCAACCTGCCTTGAAGATTATAAATCTCAATCTGGTTGTTCTTATTCAATCCTTTCTTATTCCAAAAGACATTGAACAATCCTTCTGAAGGATTGGGGTAAACTTTAAACTCCTCAAAATTGTAATCCAGGGAAACAATGTCTGAATAAGAGTACTCTTCATCAAAATCAACTTGTTTAATACGATAATAACTCAATCCAGGGGTTAACTCCAAATCTATAAATGAATAATTTAACTCTTCAACTGAATATCCGGCACCTTGTACTGTCCCTATTTCATACCAATCGTTATTTGATATCATTTTCTCAACAATAAAATGGCTGTTATTTCTTTCTGAAGCTGTTGACCAATTAACATGGGCGTAATCGCTCGATACGCTATTTACTGACACTTCAACAAACTCAACAGGTAACGGAGAGCAATCTACTGCACCGACAACAAACTGATCCAACGCTGTTTGATTACTACCGCTTCCATCCATTCTCCCTCCGATTACGACATCTCCAGAGCCAACCCAGTACATATTTCGATTATCAGGACCATCATTCATCCAAACCAATGTATTATTGACTAAAACCATCCCAACACCATCACATGGAGTATAAATAAACCGATAATGTCTCATTACATTATCATTTGGAATAGCATATACATTTCCTGAATTCACCGTATTATATCCGCCTCCACCATCGTCTACTCGATAACGTATTATAAGGTTATTGGTTCCTTCAATACGCAAGCTCTGACCTCGCTCAAAAAACTCACCTACGCTTTCATCGCGTTGGTAGTAAAAAGAAACATCAATTCCGTTAACATCGAAGGTTGGAGAGCCTGGCACAACCATTTCAATATCCATTTTTGGAAGTCCAGGGTTAAGTCCGTTCGTTCCACCAATTCCACCAGGACTCGATGTAGCACTAGTAGAAATAGAAGTTGCATTAGGACCAACAGTTGCATTAGTCACAGGATTAGAATTAAAATCAAATTGACTGATAATTTGAGCATTAGAAATTCTAATCATAGAAACTAATATTACAAATAACAATAAAGTTCTCAATCGTTTCATAAATACTGAATTCGAAATTATATATAAAATATATCTATTTACTGCCTTAAATGCAGGAACGGACATTTAATTCATGCCTATCACATGCGAAACATACAGATATAATATAATTATGTCAAGCCTGTTAACTCATTTAACATATTTACTCTGTTAATGTTAAAGTGTTAAATTAAGGAGTGGTAAATGACTAGGATTCGGCATTATTTCAACTTAATCACGCTCCAAAAACACTTGAAATATCCTTAAAATAATCTGGATAAGATTTATTTATCGCTTCCGGGTGTTCAATCAATATCGGATTCGTTGTTCGCAACCCAAATAACGAAAGCGCCATTGCAATACGGTGATCATTTCTTGAGCTCACTTTACCGCCTTTTATAAACAAGGACTCTCCATTGCCAACAATATGCATTTCATCTGGTTTCAACTGAATTTCAACACCTAATTTTTCAAACTCTTCCTTAATTGTTAGCGCTCGATTACTCTCTTTGTGTTCTAAACGAGAAGTACCTTTAATTACTGAAGTGCCATCAGAACAAGCTGCTAAAACAGCTAATGGTGGAAAGAGATCTGGACAATGTGTTGCATCAAACGTAAAGGCTTTATTCTCGTTTTGTTTTATATTAAGAACATCTTCTTTCCAGTTAAATTCAGCTCCAAACGCTGTTAAAGCGTCCAAAATCCTCATGTCTGCTTGCCTGGAGCTTGGATTTAAGCCTTCCAACTCAATTTTACCCGCAATTGCAGCAGCCACAATAAGAAAAGAAGCCCCGCTCCAATCCCCTTCTACTTGATATTTTTTTCTTTTCGGAACTTGACTTCCTTTTACTTCAAAGATTTCGTAATTCTCATTTCGAATTTCAATCCCAAAATCACTCAATATCTCAAGTGTCATGTCAATGTAGGGAATGCTTTTTAAATTTTTAACATGAATCGTTGTGTTTTGAGTTAATCCAGGTGTGACAATCAGAAGCCCAGTTAACAATTGGGAACTCACCGCCCCATCGATATGAATTTCGTTCGTTTTTGTTTCTCCTGATATTACGAGCGGTAAACACCCGTCTTTAGAAGTAACAGACTTACCAAATTGTTCCAGAGCTTCAATCACCATATCCATTGTACGCTCCATAATTGATCCATGTCCTGTTACAGTAAAATCATTTTCAAATAATAAGCTGAATGCACTAAATAGTCTCGTACTCAACCCCGACTCACCACAATTGATCTTAACATGTTCTTTTGAATCAAGCTTAATACCTTCTAGTAAATTTAAATCTTTACCATTTCGTTGAATTTTCGCTCCGAGTGACTGAATTATTTGTTGCGCTGCAACGACGTCATCACAATCCGTTAGATTTTCTAGACACACTAAATATTCACTTAGCGCTGCAATTGCTATTGCTCTTTGCGCGTAGCTCTTCGATGAAGGTACTACGAGTTTTCCTGAAACACTTTTTACCGGATCAATTTTTTGCATGATGGGTTAAAATTAGAAATAAAAGAGTGAAAATCGGTGAATAGCATACAAGACTTTGAGATATTAAGACAAAAGACACGCTGCGCTGTATGACTTGATTTATAGAGGTCTTAAAATCTTAATGTCTTAAGATCCAAAAGGAGCAACATCACTCATTCTTCTACCATCAACAGAAATCCCTATATTTAGCACATGAATTGGTTGTACTTAATGTCAGGGATATACATTTTTGCTGGAGTAATGCACTTTATTACACCTGTGAGCTACGTAAAAATTGTTCCAAAATATATTCCGAAACGAATGCTGATGGTTTATCTATCGGGATTTTTTGAGGTTCTCTTTGGAGTTGGCTTACTTTTTCCTGAAACACAGTCTTGGTCAGCTATTGGAATTATCGCTTTGTTGATTGCGGTATTCCCTGCCAACATATACATGGCTCAACGCATGAAAGAAAAACAAAATAAATTTGTCTGGATTGCTTATTTACGCTTACCGTTACAAGCGTTTTTGATTTACTGGGCTTATTTGTATGTTTAATTTACGATGAATAATGATTTAACTGTTGGTATGATAAAAGTAATGAATTCTATTACACCTCTTTCACTTCAAAAGGATTGAAATTCCCTATTGACTCAATTTCATTGATGGTGTTTTTCTCTACACGTAAAACACGTCCCGGAAATTTTTCTACAAGACTCATGTCATGTGTCGCCATGAGTAATGTTGTTCCTTCTTTTGCAATTGCGATGAGTAGTTTCATAATTGCTTCAGAAGTCTCAGGGTCTAAATTACCTGTTGGCTCATCGGCCAAAATAAGTTCTGGCTTGTTCAGTAAAGCGCGTGCAATAGCCACACGCTGTTGTTCTCCTCCGGAAAGTTCATGCGGCATGCGATAAGCCTTCTCTTCAATTCCAACCATTTGCAACACTTCCAACGAACGCTGATCCATTAATCTTTTTTTCTTCCAGCCTGTTGCTTTAAGCACAAAATGCAGGTTTTTCATAACAGAGCGATCGTATAAAAGTTGAAAATCTTGAAATACGATACCAATCTTTCTTCTTAGAAGTGGAATTTCTTTTTTTCGGAGTTTGTTCAAATCAAAACCTGCTACCTCTCCTTGTCCATCTACAAGCTTCAAATCTCCGTAAAGCGTTTTCAAGAAACTACTTTTTCCGGACCCAGTTTTTCCAATCAAATAGACAAATTCTTTTTGCTCAAGTAAAACATTTACATGTTGCAAAACAGTAACCTTCTTCTGTTCTATTCGACCTTCCTTTATATGAACAACCTTTTCCACGATATTGGTTTTTACAAAGATGAACAAAAAATAGTAAGAAATATTATTCTTCAAATAACAATCTTAACAGATTTTCGTTTAAAACTTTTAGGAAGTCCTTCCAGCTCATCGCTTTTCCTGTATACTTTTAACATGTTAAGTTATAATGAATAATATACAAATCATGAAATTCAAGCCACAGTTGCTTTTGTTCCTGTTTTCTTTGATAGCAATGCCCTTTTTATTTGGACAAACATCAGAGGAATACAGTGGCGAATATGCCAATTTTTATCGAGCTGAAGAATTGTTTGAGAAAGAACAATATAACTCGGCGAGAGAGGTTTTTGCTGAGTTTTTAGCTGAATTCAAAGATAAAAATGATCCTCAATACATAAAAGCGAGGTATTATGAAGGACTTTCTGCGCTTCACCTCTACAACAATGACGCGATTAAGTTACTTCAAGAATTCAATAACGACTATCCAGAGAATATTTATAAGAACACGATATATTTTAAAATCGGACAGTACTTTTATCAACGCAAAAAATACAACGATGCGCGAGAGTGGCTCGACAAAACAGATAAAACCGAAATCGACACTTCTTATATTGCAGAATACTATTTTAAGTTAGGATATTCCAATTTCCAACTTGGAGAATATTCTGAAGCGAGAAATTCATTTCATGAAATAAAAGACGGAAAATCGGCTTATGCCGCACCCGCATTGTACTATTATTCACATATCGCTTATCAAAACAAAACTTATCAAGTAGCACTTGAAGGATTTTTAGAGTTAATGGATGATCCTACATTCAGGAATGAAGTTCCTTACTATATCACCCAGATTTATTATTTACTTGGCAATTATGAAAAAGTAACTGAATTTGCTCCCATAGCTGAAGACCCAGACTCCAAAGAAACTTCGGCAGAAATGAATTTATTAATCGGTGATGCTTATTATAAAATTAAAAAATATGATGAGGCTGTTCCTTACCTCGAGGATTATGATAAGCGTAAAAAAACAACTCGGGAACAAGATTACGCCCTTGGTTTTGCTTATTATAAAAGTAAGCAGTGTGATAAGGCCATTAAAATGTTTGATCGGGTTTCAAGAACTGAGGATGAATTGGCTCAAGCTGCACTATATCATGCCGCAGAATGCTATTTAAAGAATGATGAGTTGAACTATGCAAGAGCCGCTTTCAAGGGTGCTTCTGATTTAAAATATGACGCAGAAATTCAAGAAGATGCACTCTACAATTATGCTGTTCTTTCTTATGAATTAGACTACAATCCTTACGATGAAGCGATTCTAACATTCGAGTATTTTTTAAATGAATTCCCAAATTCAAAAAGAACTGAGGATGTTTATGGATATTTAATCAACGTATATTCAAGTACAAAACGTTACAAATCAGCACTTGAATCAATTGAGCGTATAGATCGGTTAAATATTAAATTAAAAACAGCGTACCAAATTGTTTCTTATAACATGGGGATAGAGGCTTTTGAAAGGGGTGATTACAGCGGAGCAATAAGAGCTTTAGAAGGTGTTTCAAAATACGATGTGGATCCAAGTTTGACTGGTGGCGCCGTATTTTGGCAAGCTGATGCACTATATAATTTATCCAAATACACGGAATCAATAAAAAAATATCGTGAATTTTTAGCCATTCCAGGGGTGACAGATCAATCCTTGAAAGAGTCTGCCTATTATAACATTGCTTATGCTTATTTCCAACAAAATGATTGGATTCAAGCGATTGAAGCTTTTAGAACATTTACACAATTATCAAACATTAAAAACCAAAGAAAATTAGCTGATGCGTATGCTAGAATAGGTGATGCTTATTACACAAAAAAGAATCCAGAGTTTAACCTGGCAGTTTTAAACTATGAAAAGTCAATTGACCTCAAACAGGGAAATGAAGATCGAACACTGTTTTCATTGGCTAAAGCATATCAATATTTACCAAACAAACGTCAAGAAAAAATCACAACCTTGTTAGATATAATAAATAACTATACAGGTTCTACATATATGATTCCAGCTATTTTTGAAGTAGGCTTAAGTTATAAGTATGAGGGCAATCTATCAAAAGCATTAGATTACCTAAACCAAATCATTAATGACTACCCGAATAACATCTTGGTAAAAGATGCAATAATTGAAATTGGCGATATTAAATACAAACAAAAGAAATATCAAGAATCAGAAAGTTATTTTAGAAGGGTGCTCAATGAATACTCCTTAGATACTACAAACTGTAAAAGAGCAACAAATGGCTTGCAAGATATTTATAGAGCAACACGACAACAAGAAAAAATCACTCAATTAAGTAAAGAATATGCTTGTGCTGATATCTCAGAAGATGATGAGGAAATATTCTATTACGAAACGGCTAATGAACTATACCTCAATGAGGAGTATGACGAAGCAATTCCTGAAATTGAAAAATATTTGAATAAATATCCAAGTGGACGTTTTTCAATTCAATTAATTAGTTATTTGGCTGATATATATTACCAAAGGGATAATAAAGAAAAAGCAATATCCTATTATGAACAAATTATTGAGCGACCAAAATCGGCGTATACCGAAGAGGCGCTTGTTAGAACCTCAAAAACACTATACAACAATGGAGAATACGAAAGAGCCCTTCCGTATTACGAACAGCTTGAAGATTTAGCTTCTAGTCCACAAGTGATATACAACACACGTGTTGGTTTAATGAGATGTAATTTCTTAGTAGATAATCACGAAAATGCAGCAGAGGCAGCTGAAAAAGTATTAGAGGATAAACTATTGAGTGATGAAAAAGTAAAACTTGAAGCTAATTATGTGGCAGGAATGTCCAATTTTTACAGTGAACAATATCAAACTTCCTTACCTTACCTTAAGTGGACGGCTGACAACACAGGAGAAGTTAGAGGAACTGAGGCACTCTTTACTTTAAGCTATAGTCATTATCATTTGGAGAATTATGAAAAAGCGGAAGAATTGCACAAAAACTTACTCAAGCGTAAACCAGCTTACGATTATTGGATTGCGAGATCACTGATTTTACAAACACGTGTGTTTATGGCAACAGATGATTTATTCCAAGCTGAAAAAACAATCGATTTGGTAATTAATAATTATCCTAACGATGAAGATGGCGTGCTAACAGAAGCAGAAAGAGTAAAGTCTGAATTAATGCAATTGAAAGACAAACCAAAAGATACCGAAGACGATACAGATCGAAGTATTGATTTAAACGAAGGCGATGATGAATAAATTAGGACTTACCATATTGGCAACAAGTTTTGTATTCAGTTTAATGAGCCAAAACAATAATGAAGGTGACGTTAGTGTTATCACTGACTCAGATCGTTCTCTTGCACCAGTACAGCGTATTTCAATGCGCCCAAAAATGATTGATACGGTAATCTCATCTTCAATTGTGGAATACCCCTTACTCGTGATTCAAAAAGAGACTTCTTTTGATCTTGACAATATAGAACCCGCAAATATTCGACATAAACCTCAACTTTCTCAACTCTACAGAGGTTATGCGAAAATTGGAGGAGGAAGTAGGTTAATGGGATTAGGTGAAGTATATTACGGTTCTGTACGTTCTAGAAAATACAACTGGGGTATTCACGCCAAACACTTATCCGAGTGGGGACAAATAAAAGACTATGCTCCTTCTCAATACGATAGAACAAGTGTTAAGGCTTTTGGAAAAGTTGAAGAAAGAAGGTATTCTTATGGGGGTGAACTCGGGTACAAGAACCAAGGGTTACACTATTATGGATTTGAAAATCCTGATGCTTCCAGAGATAGCATTTCGCAACGTTACCAATCTATAGATTTTTCTGGTTTCTTTGACTCACACAAAAAAGATAGCTCAATGCTGAATTATCGTGTAGGGCTAGACTATTCAAATTTCATGGATCAAAAACCTGAAATTGATTCTCTCGATAAATGGAGAGGAAGAGAAAATTACGCTGCCTTAAGAACCAGGTGGCAATATAACATGAGCAGTAATGTCCTGCTGTCTAATCTGCGTGCAGACCTTAATGTACTCTACAACGATTATCGCTATGGAATCAAAGACAGTTCTTTAACTGCGTTAGACACTGGATTTATCTCGAGTAACACAATAATACAGCTTAGACCTATAACTCATTTTTACAGTAAAAATGAAAAGTTTCAGTTTAAAATTGGGGGTGAACTAGCCATAGACATTCGAGAGAAAACAAAAGCAACACTTTACCCAATTGCAGAGGTAAGGTACTCTTTATTTAACGACTTATTTATTCCTTATGCTGGACTTGAAGGAGGATTAAAACAGCAAAGATTTCAAAACCTAGCAGCTCAAAATGAATTCATCAGCTCTAATGTTGAACTTCGAAACCAAGAACGTTATGAATTACACTTTGGAATCAAAGGGACATTGTCGAAAAAAATGAGTTTTAATGTTGGGGCTTCATTCTCTCAAAACAGAAACCACGTACTTTTTGTAAATGACACGATTTATTCTTCAGGAAATCAATTCAACGTCATTTATGACACGATTAATATTTCGAGAATAACAGGTAGCTTATCTTATCAAGCGAATGAAAAATTAAAAATTGATGGAATAGCACATTTTAATAGTTATCAGGCGAGAAATAATCCATATGCTTGGAACTTACCACAACTTGAAGTCATCCTCAGAGGGAATTACAACATTGCAGATAAATTGATTATTAGAGCGGACTTCACACTTGAAACAGGAAGAAAAACAAAAGTTTTTGATCCTACATTGGAAGGTGTTGAAGAGCAGGATGGTACTTATTTTATGCCACTTGGTGTTATTGCAGATGCAAACATTGGGGCTGAATTTAGATATACAAAGCGCATCTCTATTTTTGCTAACTTCAACAATGTTGCTGCACAGCGCTACAAACGATGGTTTAATTATCCTGTGCAAGGTTTTCAATTTATGGCAGGTGCTACCTTTAGGTTTTAAGGGGTAGTATTACACTGCGATTTTTCTTATTGAATAATCGCTCTTAAGTTAGTTTAATATCTTTTTTAATAAGGCATTAATCTCGTTAGCACGCGTTAAAGTCATCATGTGAGAACCTTCTTCAATTACGTAATTTATAGATAATTCATCAATCGGAATTGTGTTGTCTTTTGCGCCATGAATATGAATAATATTCTTGCTACACGATGTTCTATTCCAATGAATAAGCATTTCAACAGTTCGTTTAAAATATAATGGAGATTTGCGGTTAAGCATTGATACAAAAGTTTCTTTTTCATTTCTACGATCTGGCTCAACAATGGGCTGTAAAAGTAGAGCTCCTTTCTTATACCAGTGATCAGGTATAATTTTAAAGAGTTGATACTTTCTTTGAACGGTATACTTTCGTGGCAACTCATCCATCGTTTTTGCACTAGATATTATTATAGTTTTCTCAGGATTTAAGACGTGTGCTATTTCTGTACAGAACATTCCTCCTAAAGAAACCCCAATCAAGACAAAAGATCTTGTAGTGTCAATTTCCTCACTTAACCGCATCGCAAAGTCGCTCAAACTTTCATTTTCTGGAGGGACTCCGTAATCAAAGCAATGAACTTTATATTTAGAAGTATCAAACTCCAGTTTTGAAAAAATCCTACAATCTGAGCCTTGTCCTGGAAACAAGTACACATCCGTTTTTTGCTGAGCATTAGAAAAAGTAATCGCCCAACAGAATAGTACTGTAAAAATTGATCTAAGCATGATTAAAACTAAAAGATTCTAATCAATTAACCAAAAACCTCATCCAAAGCACTACAAAATGCTTCAACTGCATTTTCTAAAACCTCTTCCGAGTGGACAAGTGAAACAAATCCAACTTCATAACCGCTCGGACCAACATAAACACCTCTTTCTAAAAGTGCTTTGTGCAGATTTTTAAAAGGAGTCATGTCATTACCTATTTCATCAGCTCTACGAATAGCCAGTTTATCAGAAAATGCGAGCCAAAAAATAGAACCTACAGTAAAAATTTCAAATGTGTAGCCTTTTTCTTTTGCATAAGCATTAATTGGTTCCACCATGCCCTTTGTGCGCTTTTCCTGGTCTTCGTAAAATTCTTTTTGGGCACACACTGTTAACTGCGCAATTCCTGCGGACATTGCAACGGGATTTCCACTTAAGGTTCCTGCTTGATAAACCGGACCGTCAGGAGATACACTTTTCATAATATGGTTTTTAGCTCCATAGGCTCCAACTGGTAAACCTCCACCAATTATTTTTCCATACGAGACAATATCTGGAGTGATTTGATAGTACTCAGCTGCTCCAGAAAATGCAACTCTAAATCCAGATATTACTTCATCAAAGAAAAGTAGCACATTATTATCAGTACATAATTCTCTCAATTTCAAAAGAAAAGATTTTTCCTGCAGTAAAAGTCCATTGTTCGCTGGAATTGGCTCAATGATAGCACAGGCTAATTCATCCTTATACTTATCAAAACACGCTTCAAGTGCTGATTCATCATTCAACGGAATTACAATAGTATCAGCAGCTACGTTTTCAGGAACCCCTGCACTTGAGCTTTCTCCGAATGTAGCCAAGCCAGAACCCGCCTTTACGAGCAGTGAATCTACGTGCCCGTGATAGCAACCATCAAACTTGATGATTTTATTTTTTCCTGTATAACCTCGTGCCAAACGAATACCTGACATTACTGCTTCTGTTCCAGAACTAACAAAACGAATTTTATCAATGTATGGATTTCTAGAAAGAATAATTTCAGCCAACTCATTTTCTAGTTTTGTTGGAGCTCCAAAGCTTGTTCCATTTTGAAGATTTTCAGTAATATTATCATAAACCTCAGGATGATTATGACCTAAGATCAAAGGTCCGAAACTACAACAGAAATCGATGAATTTATTATCGTCCTCATCCCAAATGTACGGTCCTTGTCCTTTTTTAATAAACAAAGGGGCTCCTTCCACTGCTTTAAAAGCTCGAACTGGAGAATTAACTCCTCCAGGAAAAAAGTTTTTAGCCGTTTCGTATAGTTTTTCTGAATTGGAACGTTTCATTTCTGACACTTTTTGATTTTAGACAAAGTTAATGTTATCCACTAAATCTCCATGAAATAACCGCATTTTTGGTCTTAAAATAAAAAAGCGATTGTCACAGTATGACAATCGCTTTAAAAAAAATTATAGATAAAAACTACCTAACAATATGCACAAATCCATGCATTAGAAGTGGATTTTCATCTTCTCTATATTCATATTTATCACCAGAAGGTATAACCGTATAGAAATATACACCTTCAGTTAAAGGAATACCATTTTTATTAATTCCATTCCAATCATCCTTGTAGTCTGTATCTTCATAAACCAAATTCCCCCAACGATTAAATATCTGTAATTCTAAGCGATCATAATCTTCGCTATTTCTAATTTTAAACAAATCATTTGAGCCATCTCCATTTGGCGTGATGATATTTGGAACGACTAATCGACATTGTTCATATATTCCAATAGATCCACTTTCAACTTCGTAGCCACATTGATCATAAATTATCAAGCTAAACTCATTGTAATTATCTTCCAAAATTGATGCATCAACATAAATCGTGTCATTATTCGGATAAGTACTCGCATAACTATTCCATTGATAATAATAAGGTCCAACCCCTCCTGTGAATACTGACGGAGTAAGTGTATGAATATCTCCATCTTCAGCACAAACATTAATACTATCCTCAATAATTAGCTCCATTTCAATGTAGTCTTGGATATTAAATGTTGTCGAAGCCGTATCAAGATTTCCTGTACATGGATTAAGATACAACACATAAACGGTTCCTGTCAACTCTCCTTCTTCTTCACTTTGATAAATCGTATTTACCTCAATCGTGTCGTTCGAAACACCTTCAGGAATAAATACTGTATCAGGTAAATCAGTGTAGTTAAAGCCCATCACTGCATCACCTGAACTTTCAACAATAAGTGGTAAATCTCCAATAGTATCATTACGTTCAATTATAAAAGAAACACCTCCACAACCTTCAATGATATCACCTCCACCAAGCACGTTAATTTCAAATGCTGGTTCAGATTCACATTCTACAATATTGTATCCAAAAGTTCTTGAGTGTGTATTGATCAGAACACCATCTCTCCATTCTTCCACACAAATACGAGCAACAAATTTACCTAACATACTTGGTGTAACAGAAAAGTCTCCAGTAACTGCATCAATTGTTGTTGGAGATCCGTTCTCAAATGGAAAATTAGCACTAAATCCAGTTTCCCATGGAATTGGGTCGTATGGAGGAGCTAACTCTGGATCTGGATTAAGCTGTCCGTTTGGCGCCATAAAAGGATCACAAAGTTTAAAAGCCAAACTATCTCCATCTTCTTCTATCATATCATTTGGAATCGTTAACTCATTATCAAGACAAAACACAATTTGTGGATAATCCTGAAAACGTGGTGAATTATTCGCTACGTTTCCAACACTATTTGTTCCTGGTATTGTACTTGTAATAGTCATTCCTATCTGAGCTGGATCAATAAAATTGACATAATCACCCGACCAGTATCCCACTTGATATGCGATTAAATAATCACCTGGAATTATCGGTAATGCGACAGTTGTTTCATATACTGCACTCTCAATGCATACATCATCAGGAGGCTCTACACAAGGGTCATCATAAACCAATGGCAGTTCAGTTGAATTTGTAAAAGGTATTTCTTCATTCAAAACAACGTTATTAGCAGCATCAAAAATTGTAAAGTGAAATGCTGCACCTGCGCCGTCTCCAGGGAATGAAGCCGCAGCATCGCAATCCCTAAACAACTCAAACCTTAGATTGTAAACCATATCGCCATTTCCATCTACTCCTACTGTATCATAGGATACTTCACCTCCAACAATATGGCTAGCGAATGAGTTAAATGCAAATAGAGCAGAAAAAATACAGGTAACTAGTGTGAAAAACTTATTCATTTTTATGTAGTATTAAATTAATTCATTTTTGAAACGCTTTAAACCTAAAAGAGGTTGCATGGGAATTAAAAATGAGTACTAAAATAATAAAAAAGTTCTATTCGCCTCGAAATGAATCCCATCCCTGTGCTTTCAATTTAATTGCTGCACCTTGCTTGTCAATCATATAAACTCCGGCATCTTTAGATGTAAAGTGACCAATAATTGACATGTGCGGGTTTCCTTTTATTTTATCAAAATCTTCCTGAGCAACAGAAAATAATAATTCATAATCTTCTCCACCATTTAATATACACGTTGCTGGATCAATGTTAAAGTCAATTGCAGTCATTGACACCTTAGTATCAATAGGCAATTTTTCATCATAAATCTGTGCCCCCAAATCTGAACCTTTACACAAATGAAAAATTTCTGAAGCCAATCCGTCAGAAACGTCAATCATAGAAGTAGGTTTTACATCTAAATCTTTTAAAAACTGAATCACATCTTTTCTTGCTTCAGGTTTGAGTTGGCGCTCGAGTAAATAATCAAAACCGTCTAAATCGGGTTGAATATCTGGATTTGCCTTATAAACAGACTTTTCTCTCTCCAAAACTTGTAAGCCCATATAAGCAGCTCCTAGATCACCTGTAACCACTAATAAATCATTTTCTTTAGCTCCACTTCTATAGACTACATCCTCTTTTTTTGCAGTACCTAATGCAGTAACAGAAATAACTAACCCCGATAATGAAGAAGTCGTATCACCTCCAATTAAATCAATGTTGTAAATATCACAAGCGGTTTTTATACCATCATACAATTCTTCCAAAGCTTCTTTTGGAAAACGATTTGAAACGGCAATGGAAACAGTTATTTGCTCTGGCCTACCGTTCATTGCATATATGTCAGATAAATTTACAACCACAGACTTATATCCCAAATGCTTCAATGGCGTATACATCAAATTAAAATGAATTCCTTCTATTAGAAAATCAGTAGAAACTAAAGTGACATTTTTATCATCGCGGTTGATTACTGCAGCATCATCACCTATACCAAAGATGGTTGAATCGTTTTTCTTTTTAAAGCCTTTTGTGAGCGCATCAATTAATCCAAACTCTCCAATGGTCTCTAATTCTGTTCTTTTATCTTCACTCATGACACTGAAATTAATGTTTTCAAACTTATTCTAAAACGGCAAAGTTAAGCCCTTTCTTACGAACTATACGGATGATTTCCGGGATAATTTCTTCCAATCGGTCTTTTGACTTCTCATTCTCGTGAAAAACGGCAATATCTCCTTTTTTAATATCCTTTTTAAAGCGATCAATGATCTGCTTGACCTTGAGCTGACCATCCCAATCATAGCTCATCCAACTCCACATTACTAATTTACCGTTCTTTAATACATATTTTGCCTGAGCCTTTTTAATATCTCCATAAGGTGGCCTATATAAATTACTTGATACGACAGACTGTGACTTTTTATAATTCTCTTTGAATTCAGCTAAGCTTTGCTTTTTAGCCGAAATATGATTGTTGCCGTGATGCCCAATTGTGTGGCCTTTTTCTCGCGTTTGATTCAATAACTCTGGATATTTTTCAGCCTGTTCACCCAGAAAGAAAAAAGTGGCTTTAATATTATTTTCCTTAAGAATATGGAGTAACCACGGGGTAGTTTCAGGATGCGGTCCATCATCAAAAGTGAGATAAACCGCATCTGATTTTTTTATACTCCATATTCGCTTGGGGTAAAACCAAGTAACAAAATGTGGAATACGAAATAGTCTATTGTCCACCGGTTGCTTGAGGCTCATCCGCTAATCCAGTTTCCTGTAGTAAAGCAGTATACAAATTACGGAATTCTTGTGCTTCACGATTCATATTTCTTACAACCGTTCTACTACCTCGCGTATCACTAATCTTTCTAGATTGAATCTCATTGGCAATACCAGGAACAATTTGGTTTGTCAACCTATTTTCTAGATTACTAGCATAATTTGCGATTTCATTATCTTCGTTTGAGACATAAACAGACCTGAAAGTTCTTAGGAAATTCATCCCAAATGCAATAAATTCATCTTGATTATCATAAGCAATCATTGCATCACTATGTTCAAAATAGTTCATTACTGTTTCAAGTTGTTTAAAATATTCCATCGCAATTTCATTCGCCGTTTCCGTCTTACCAACTTCATACAGAATGTTAATGTAATCAGGCATTACTCCATCAGAATAAATCTGACGCCCATTTGGTAGTCTTTTTCCAACTGCTCTTGGCTCTCCGAAGTCAAACACCTTATCGAGGGGTAGTTTCTCCATAGCAAATAAAATAATCTCTTCTACTTTATCAGCATATTTCTCAGGATCTTCAATCTTACTTGACACGGATATTGTATCATTTCGTTGACGCTCAATTTTATTTTGTACTCCTCTGTATTCACCTACATACTTAGAAGCCAACTCAACGAAATTATTTCTATATTGAGTAGTATGTCTACGCACATAATAGTCAACTAGTACTCCCTCTTCATTTAAATTCGCGTAATCATACTCTTCCATTACATTTTCATACATTTTCTCGCGAGCATCATCTTCAGCAGCGTTTCGATTCAAGGGTGATAATCCATGCACCTGACCTAGGTTCTGCAATAATCCTTCTGAGTACAACGCTTTCGAAACATCCGATCCTCCTGGACTTGAGAAGTAAATTCCTCTTTTCCAATCAAAGTTTGCCAATATATCTAGCATCATTGTTTCTTCACGACTCAATCCATTCACATCGCTTCTAAAGATCCCTCCTTTTCTGAAGTTAAATCTGACTTTGTCAACACATTGCCCTACTTGATCTTCAGATATAATTCCCGCTTTCACAGCATTTTCTGGATTGACATCTAAAACAAATCCTGATGCAGGGAAGAATCTCAACTTTCTCCCGCCTGGTTGTTCTATCATATTTGCATCATCTCTTACAAATTTCATTGCAAAATCCAATGGCAAATAATCCCAGCTGCCTGTCCAAGATATAGCCGCTTCTTGAAGCTGGTTAATCAAGTTTTCACTTGCAGATAATCGGCTACTTCTCAACTCACTAAATAAACTACGAATGATTTTATCTGTTTGCTTATATTCAGCATATCCAGGATTATCTAAAGGACTTTCTAGAACTTCAACAAGTTTAGCCATTAACGCTTCGGTTTCCTCATTACTTGCTTTCATTGACTTAATAGCTCCTATTAAACCATTATTTAACTGTCGTAATGATTGCTTGAAAATCTGTTTATTTCCTTTTATCTTCTCTTTCATTATTTCTTCAGCAACGCTTGGAGATATTCTAGACTTATACTGCTCATAATCGAGGAACAAAGTATAATCCGTATTTCCAGCACCCATCAAAATTTGATCTTCTCTAAACTTGATTGGCAAAGGGTCTGACTCATAAGCACGCATCATCATTTGTTCTGTGTACCAATCTGTTTGCATCAAAGATAAGTTTGCTACACGAACATCTGTTCGCACTCCTTCAACTTCTTGTAAATACCACAATGGGAAAGTATCGTTATCTCCATTTGTGTATAAAATTGAGTTCGGTGCACAACCTATTAAATAGTTGTATGCTAAAGATTTAGCTGGAGTACGATTACTTCTATCGTGATCATCCCAGCCTTGAGTTCCCAGTAAAAATGGTGCAGCCAGACCTAATAGTATAGAAATTCCTGCTGCTCCATTACTTGAGAAATTGATTTTCTTCAGTAACGACATAAGAGCCAATGCTCCGATTCCAATTGCACCAATTATCAATATGGACATAGTAGTTGACATTCCTCCAGTACCACTCAAATCAGCAATAATACCGAAAAACAAAATACCTCCATAAGGGATTATCAATTTAGTATATTCCTTTTTAGAAAAGGACCTAAAGGCTTCAAATAAACCATAGACGCCTAATCCAATCCAAATTGCAAAAGCATAAAAAGACGCAGCATAGGCATAATCTCTTTCTCTTGGCTCAAATGGTTTTTGATTCAGGTAGACTACGATTGCCAAACCTGTAAACAGGAAGAGCAATAACACTACGAAGGCATCTTTTGGGGCTTTCAAGAAGTGGAAAAATAATCCAATTAGTCCTAGAATTAAAGGAATAAAGTAGAACTTATTATTACTTGGATTGTGTTGTGTGTAGTACGGTGCGTTTTCACCTTGAGCACCTAATCGTGCTTCGTCAACCGCTTCGAATCCAGACAACCAATTCCCTCTGAATTCATCACCATGTCCTTGGATATCATTTTGTCTACCCGAGAAATTCCACATAAAATAACGCCAATACATCCAATTTACCTGATAACTCATGAAAAATGTCATGTTCTCACCAAAGGAAGGAATAGGTCTGCCATCTTCCCCTTTCGGACCTCTTCGACTCTCATCATATCCCGACCAATTTCTATAACCACTTGCTCGGTTAGCATCCCCCCTGAAGAACATACGCGGGAAAAATGTATTTTGCGTATAAACTGGCACTTGATTTTCTCGTGTATTTTTATTGGTTTCAAAGTATTTATGAACTAAATCGTAACTTTTACCGCTGTTTTTTACATAATTCTCAGCAACGGTTTTATCTCTAAATGCGGCAATTTCTGAACCTGAAGAAGTGGTTACCACCCATCTTTTATCATAAAAAGGCGAACGATCTTCATATTGTTCAACAGGCGCTGTTTTAGAATTAAAATACTCACCATAAAGAATTGGCCATGATCCATATTGTTCACGCTTTAAGTAAGCATGCAATGTCACAAGGTTTTCTGGGTTATTTTCATCTAATGGTGGGTTAGCATTTGAACGAATTACGATTGTGGCAAAAGATCCATAACCAATGAATAAGACAATCAAACCTAACATGGCAGTATTTGCCAATTTCATATTCTTTTTTCTAGTGATAAACAACCCTAAAGAAAGAAGTCCAATCAACAAAATAAAGAAGAATGCAGCCCCAGATGCAAATGGTAAACCAAGTGTATTTACAAAGAATATTTCAAGGCTTGATGCTAAAGCGATCGTACCTGGAATGACACCGTTTTGGATAAAAGCTAGCACGAACACACCGATTATACCCGTAAGAATGAAAAGTTTTGGTGAGACCTTATTGTTGTATTGGAACATCATAACGTAGGCAATACAAGGCAATACAAGTAATCCTAATAAATGGACACCTATTGCTAAACCAAACAGGAACATAATCAAAACCAACCACCTCATAGGTCGGATATCATGTGAAAGCTCACCTCTTTTAATTCTTGTAAGTTCTTCATCCCATTTAAGAATAGCCCAAAATATGACAGCTGTAAAAAGTGATGACATTGCATACACCTCTCCCTCCACTGCGGAGAACCAAAAAGATTCAGTAAATGTATAGGCCATTGCTCCCACAAAGCCAGCACCTAGAATAGCTATCTTTTGTCCGCTTGACATTATTGCTCCATCTTTTTGTGCGATTTTCTTCCCTAGCATTGTTATGGACCAAAACAGAAACAAAATCGTCAAGGAACTTGATAAGGCCGACATTCGGTTAATCCAAAGTGCAACTTCACCAACATCTCCACCAGCAAAAAGTGAAAATACTCTACCTACGAGCATAAAGAAAGGTGCTCCTGGAGGGTGACCCACTTCTAATTTGTATGCTGCAGTTATATATTCACCGCAATCCCATAAGGAAGCAGTGTCTTCAACTGTAATGAAATAAACAATTGTGGCTATTAAAAAAGCAAGCCAACCAAGAGATACATTTAATTTTCTATAGTCCATAATGTAAAATTGAATCGCACGAAGTTAAGAATATTCAAGCATTCACCGAAAATAAGGATTTAAAATTTCTTAAAATTTTAAAATGATGGTTTTCAGTCGATAAATTACTGATTTTATATTTTTTTATAATTTAGGGTTGTAGACAAAAAAATATTTATAAATTTGCACTCGCAATTGACCCATGGTGTAACTGGCAACACATCTGTTTTTGGTACAGAAGAGTCTAGGTTCGAGCCCTAGTGGGTCAACAAAGAAGGAGTTAGGAAACTAGCTCCTTTTTTATTTGAGACTGGGTATTACTCAGCTATAAATACTTTTTCAACGCTCCCATCACTATACATCTTTATTAAAGGAGTATTTGTTTTAAGCGAAGTCTCTCTTCCCATAAAGTCGACAATTTTAATCAACTCTTTTTTCAGAGGTACAGCAACTGTTTCATCAATGCCTGTTGTAGCACATTCAGGTGTAATACTTAAAACGGATGAATTTAACGACAAGGCATAATCATATAATTCATCACAAATATACAGTCCATCTCCTTCTCCGTTGGTTAAGACACAAATCCCAATATTATTTACCGGGTCTAAGTACATGTCTGTTGACGCTCCAGATTCACCACCGTTGTGTCCCCAAAGCCAATTTGACCCTCCGCTGTGAAAGATTTCTTCTTGATACCAATTCAATCCTTGATGTTGATCAATTGTTGGAATTTGAGAGGACCACATTTCATCAATTGACGAACTTGAAAGAATCGCGTTACCTCCGAAATTGCCACCGTTAAGGTATGCTATCATAAAATTAGCTAAATCTAATGTATTACTTCTCAGCTGTCCATTAGGGTAATCTGCAAATCCATAATGAGCATAAGGTGTGAAATTTCCTGAATCATATTGATAAGGACGTGCTACTTGTGCAGAATCCAAATCACTAAAATACCAAGAGGTATTATTCATACAAAGTCGATTGAAAATATTCTCATTACAATATTGATCAAATGAATAACCACTTGCCCATTCAACTATATAACCGCTTAAAGCTGTTGCCATATTAGAATACTCATAAATACTTCCTGGAGAATTAGGTAGAAAATTTAAGTCTGCATTATAATCAGCGCCTGTCTCGGTGAAATATCTTTGCATACAATCAGATAAAGATATAGTTGGATCAGGATAATCGTAGTAGTCTCCCATAACATCTGGGTTATCAGCAATAGATGAAGTATGCGTCATTAATTGGTGAAATGTAACTGATTCTGATTCAAAGCCTGGTATTTCTAACACCCATGGTAAGTACTGATCAATTCCATCGTGAAGATTAAACTTACTATTATCTTTTTGCTGCATCAAAGCAGTTCCAGTAAACAACTTAGACAATGACGCAAGGAGAAAGATTGTAGAGTCCTTAACAGGAACTGAATTTTCAACGTCAGCATAACCATAAGACTCAATCCATACAATCTTACCGTCTTTAACAATTACTGTTGCCACTCCCGGAAGATACTCTGTATTCATTTCAGCTTCGATCACAGCGTCGACTGCAGTGCTTGGGTTAGGGTTTGTTTGTGCATTTACATTACACATCAAAAAAAGAAATAAACTATTCGTTACTAGAAACTTATAAGATGTAATCTTCATAGTGCAGTTTTTATCAAAAATACGAAATAATTTCAGCTTCAGGCAAAACCCTTGTTCCTTAACAAATTATATTTGGATATTACCCAATCTTCTTTTTTACAAGCTTTTAGTAACTATTAATTCAACCCGAGAGCGGCTTCATAACCTTCATTTCGAACAGGAGAAGATGCTGCCTGAAGAAAATCATTAAGTGCGTCGAAAGCTTGAGATTCGGTCATTACTGCAGCAGTTCCAGTCGGCTCCATAAGGGACTCCATTAAATCTAACCACTCAGAAGGAGCGTTTATTGTATTAATCCCAGGCTGTCCACCAGTTTCTACTTTTTTCCAACTCCAAACCGCCCATCCAGAGAGCTTTTGGAATCCTTTGCGTAGTCCCTCTATATCATCCATTTTATCTTCACCAAACTCACCAATCACAACGGGTGTATCATGACAATTGCTCAATGCAACAAAAGAATTTATCCATTGATCATCATTGAATCCCAACCAAATATAAACGTGAGGACTATATGCCATGTTGTGATCCAAACGATACGAAAATGAATTAAAGTCACGTGAAAAATCAGAGCCTTCAATTAAAAGCAAATGTTGCGTATCAACATTCCGTACTGCATCTATGATTCTATCATACAAAAGAAGTAATTGATCCTCTGAGGAAGGATCTGGTTCGTTCAAAAGATCGTAAGCAAAGATCGTTGGATTGTTCTTATATCTATCTGCTATCTGTTCCCAATAAAAAACCAATTGATCTTGTGCATTAATATCATCCCACAAAAGGACATTGTCTGGATCTGCAGGAAATGAATTTGATTGACCACCTGGTGCTGCGTGCATATCTATGATTACATATAGGTCATTTTCCTCAGCCCAACTTATAACACTATCAAGTTTATTCCAACCATCTTGATTATCTAGCAAAGTATGATTGATTGGAACACGAACGGTATTAAAACCAAGTTCCGATATATCCTGAAAGTCACTCTCAGTGATAAATTCATTATGAATTGTATTCACAAAATCATCTGCAGCAGTTTGACCGTAAAGCTCAGTGAACCTCGAAATTATTTGACTTTCAGATCCTTTTTCTAAATCTGTTATATTGAGAGGAGCACCTAACATCCATGCCTCAAAATGAAGCCAACTTCCTAGATTAACCGCTTTAATGAATACTTCGTTATCATTTTGATCTACAATCTTATTTCCTTTTTGATGTAAAAACATGCTTGAAACCTCCACGTGATCAGAAAGCGAATTCTCACACGATTCAAACGGAACATTTTTCGAACAACTCACTATTAATCCAAAAAGAATTATTAATCCTATATATCTCATCATTTTAATTTTGTCCACTTAATTACAAGCAATTTAATTTGAAACAGCAATTTCTACAGTATTATTGAAGCGTCTGTCTGTATCTTATTTTTTATTGAACATAACGTTTTGGCTATGCGCAGTGTGGGATTAAAAACCCGAACCTTTCAACCTTGCACAAACGGTAGCCAAAGCTGCCTTTTGTTTTTTTTTAATTTTATTCAACAAAAACATCAAAGCTTTGGCGGGCTACAAGCACAGGCTTTTCGTTTATCACTTCAGCCCGCATTGCGTATAGGTTTCGTTGGCGGTAGTTTTTCTTTAATCATAGTCTGAAACGTTTTTACCTAAAATGATGTCCCTTTTGCCAACCCAAATGTTGCCTTCCTTTCTCAACTTCAGTAGTCCATCACTTCCTCCTCTCGGTGAAGTTTGGTTAAGATGTTCTTCAGTCAACAGACTATCTCCCTCAAAACGATAGCTACCAAGCCAATAATATTTGCCGCTAGGTTCTAGAATGGTTGGGTGAATATGGGCTGGTGAAGAAAGATTCGGGTATATTCCAGGTTTGAGAGTATAAAAGACATATCGACCCATTTCATCAGTTTTAACCCAACCTCTTATATGACCGTGTTGTTTTTCCCACCCTGTAGCATTTTCTCTGGGTTGATAAATTCCTTCTTGGTTGGTATGATAGACATAAAGGATTACATCTTTTGCTGGTGTTTTACCGTCATTTTCGTAAATTGTTCCTGTCACTTTTATTCTAAGACCCTGGTCATTAAAATCAGGTAAAGTATCCACTGGGCTCAAATCTTTGTCACCATATTCGAAAATTGCTTCACAACCTTCACAAGGGCCACCAACTAGCTTAAAATTGTCCTGACCTTGATTTTGGGAATTCGCACAAGAAAAAAGAGTAGTGCTCAAAACCAAGATTATTAATAGTCGTTTCATATTTTTTGTTTTAATTATCGCTAACTTGTTTATATACACACCTTTTGGTGTACATTATTTCTCACAAAGTACGAACTTTTGTCAAAAAGCGCAATTACTTTCTGAATATTAATAGCCTCGTATCTTCATGTAAACCACTATCTTTGATTTCATATGAAAAGCAAAAAAGTCAATGTAAGTCTGTGGGGGTTTTTGATTTGTGCGTTGTTGGCTGTAGTGGTTCGATTTAATTATCATACGAACAATTCGGTGAATGGCTACAATGCTACAACATGGGACGCACTTGGCTATTATATTTATTTGCCTTCAACTTTTATCTATCAAGATGCTACACAACTGGATTGGTTTCCAGCGATTGACAGCACTTACAATGTTTCTGGTGGCACTTTGTATCAAGCGACTCTAAAAGATGATGGTAATTACGTGTTCAAGTATTTAGGCGGCGTAGCAATCATGGAAATTCCATTTTTTGTGGTGGGTCATGTGATTGCTTCGAATTCAGATTATCCTGCCGACGGTTTTTCAGCGCCCTATCAATATTCAATTATTTGGGGAGCGGTTTTTTGGTTTCTATTTGGCTTATGGTATTTGAGAAAAGTGCTGCTTGTCTATTTTTCAGAGACAATAACTACCCTCACACTCATTCTGGTTGTGGGTGCATCGAACTTATTACAATATGTTAGCGTGGATGGTGCTATGAGTCATTCTTTTATATTTCCGCTTTATGCTTTACTGCTTTGGTGGACGATTCAATGGCACAAAAAACCAAAAAAGAAATTTGCATTTGCCATAGGTTTAATTATTGGAATAGCAACTATCTCTCGTCCGACAGAGTTTATAATGATTTTTATCCCTATTTTATGGATGCTCCCAGACAGCAAAAATCTCAAAAGTAAATGGAAACTTGTTGGTGAACATAGAGTACATATTCTCTTTGCCTTAGTCGGTGGAATCATTGGGATATTCCCTCAGCTTCTCTATTGGAAGTTAGCATCAGGTGATTGGATCTATAATGTTGGCAGTAAATGGTTTTTCTTAAATCCATGGTGGCGGGTGTTATTTGGATTTGAAAAAGGCTGGTTTATTTATACACCTATAGCGATTTTCTTTATTTTAGGATTGTTCTTTTTGAAAGGAAAACCCTTTAGAAAGTCAGTAATTGTATTTACACTTCTCAATATTTGGATTATCATTTCATGGTCGGACTGGCAATATGGCGCAAGCTACTCCACACGAGCCTTGACTCAAAGTTATCCTATTCTCGCTCTTCCTCTAGCAGCATTTCTACAACGCATATTTTCGAAAAAATGGTCGCCCATAGTAATTATTGCTGGTGCCTATTTAATTTTTGTCAATCTATTTCAAATTTGGCAGTACAATGCTGGTATCATTCACTACAGAGACATGAACAGACAGTATTATAGCGCAATTTATTTAGACCACAACCCCACTCTACTTGACTATAGTCTTCTGGATACAGGTGAACAGCTTCCCGAGCAATTAATTGGCAAATCAAATTCAAAAACAGCAAAATCAATCTCAAACTTTGAGCTTGACGCCTGGGAAAGCGAAATTCTACATATCGATAAAAATCCAAAATACACCTGGATTTCAGGTGAATTAGAGCTTACTACTAATATTGGTTTAGAAAATGGGAGAATCGTGATTGCTTCCTTAAAAAACAACAAAATAATAAAGCAAAGAGTTTTTCGTCTAACTACTCCTTTTTCAAAAAATAAAGAAAAAACTAGCTATCAATTTCACTATAAATCGATCAAAAATTGTGATGAAATAGTTGTAAAACTTGAAAGTCTTGGCAACATGAACGTTAAAGAAGCTTCACTCACTTTGGATTTTTATAATTAATGCTGCAGATTGAGAATTTTGATTTATTTTTACGTTAAAATTAACGGGAAATGAAAAACGCCTTATTACTACTTGGGTTGATTCTATCAACTTTTTTATCCGCTCAAAACTACGTTGACACTTTGTATAATATTACCACCGAAACAAATATTGAATATGGAACTTCGGTAAATTTTGCAGGCGAACAAAAAACACTTGAAATGGATATTTCTTATCCTACTGATGATGTTGTTCCTTCTTGCGGAAGACCTTTAGCACTTATAATTCATGGTGGGGCTTGGGCTGTTGGCAGCAAAGAAGATGTCAACATCGTAAGAATGCGAAAAGATTTTGCGAAAAGAGGCTATGTAACTGCAGCCATAAACTATAGACTAGGTTATTTTTATACAGATGCAAATAAGCATTGTAATATCGAGAACTGGGATTGCTTAAACCTGGCAGATTCAGCCGAATGGATACGAGCATGGTACAGAGGTGTTCAAGATGCAAAAGGGGCTTTAAGATATTTAATGGAAAATAAGTCAACTTATGAAATTGACGCTTCAAATGTATACGTTTTCGGAGAAAGTGCGGGCGCATATATCTCTATGGGCGTTGCATATATGGACGTTGGATCTGAAAAACCATTGAGTTGTAACGCATTAAATAGTGTCAATGCCCCTCATTCAAATCTATACAGTACATGCCTTCAGGGATCAACTTTTGATATTCCCATTGAGGATATGGATCTTTCAAGACCTGATTTAGGGTCTATAAACGGTTATTTAAATCCCTCAAGTGAACCATATATCATTAAAGGTGTTGGGTCATTTTTTGGTGGTATGTTCACTGACCTATTTTCTCAAAAATCTTATTTTGATATACCTAAACTTTATCTTTTCCATCAACCCGCTGATTTGATTGTGCCTTATAATGCCAATGGACTTCTGGCTGGGTTTAATGCTTGCTCAGTTAACCCTGGAGGTTGTGCTCAAATAAATGACAGGCCTATTTCATATGGGGGCTTTGGAATAAACAATATGATTGACACTTTAAATATTAGCGTAGATAACAAACCTGAAGTTAGGGCTGAATTCACTTCGAATAACGCAACTTGTCTTCAGCAGATTTTCGATCCTAGTTTAGGAGGTCACCAATTTGATAGTTATTGGAATCGTACCGTTAGTATGGCCGATTTCTTTGCACAAGGTATCGGACCGAATGATTGTGCTTCTCTTTCACTGGAGAATAATAATTTAACTTCGGCTATTGACATTTATCCAAATCCTACAAATAATCTGTTTTATATTTCACATAATTCAGATAATGTTAGTATCTCACTTTTTGACGCTCAAGGAAAACTTGTAAAAAACCAAAGCAGAATCGAGAGTGGAAGCTCTATTTCAATAGGTAATTTAAATAATGGGGTGTACTACCTTATAGTACAATCAGCATTTCAAAGTACTACACATAAAATCATTAAATCAGGCAAATAGTCTTTGTAAAAACCTACTCCTAGTCAACATCGTTCACTCTTCTCGCATACTCTCGATAATCCATGTGAACTTGTTTAACCTTTGTCGCTGATTTACTTGGATGAATTGGCTCGCCCTTGTAATGCTTTATCGCTCGAACAATCTCTGCACCAAAGAGCACCATAATAGTTGAACAAAAAACCCAAACTAAAATCACAATAACAGATCCAGCAGCTTGATAGGTTTCTGAGAAATTACTGCTTTCAATATAAAGTCCAACCAAATACTTTCCAAACACAAAAAGTGATGTTGTAACTAAAGATGCAATGAAAACATCTTTCCATCTGATTATTACGTCTGGCAGGTATTTAAAGATCAACATAAAGATCAAAAGTACAGAAGTAAAAGACGTGAAATATCCGATTAATTCCAGAAGAATAGCAGCTCCTTCACCAAAAAATTCAACAAGGTGCGAGAAAAAGAAATTTAGTATAATATCAATTAGTAAAGAGACAAGCATTATAAAACCTAAACAGATAACCATTCCAAAAGAAAGCAATCGATCAACTATGATTTTAAGAAAGCTCTTTTTTGGAACAGCAATAACATCCCATGTTCTATTGAGTGCTTGCTGCAGAGTTACAAAAACAGTTGTAGCAGAAAATAACAAAACAGCAACACCTATTACAGTACGTATAATATTGTCTCCTGAAAAATCAATACTTCGAACTGTTTCAGAAACTGTGTTTACTGCTGATTCACTCAGATAGCCTCCCAACTGACTTGTTAATTCAGCTTGTGCTTCTTCGTGTCCTATAAAAACTCCTCCTACAGCAATACTAGTAATAAGTAAACCCGGAAGAGAGAATATCATGTAAAAAGCAATTGTCCCCGCATAAATTAATGTATTGTGCGTATCAAGCCCTTTGATAAGTATTTTGGTGACTTCCTTAACTGTATTAAAATATTTCAGCATCTGTTTCAAAAGATTATTAGATAGTTTATCTGGTTATAACACCATTTCAATAGCCTCAACATAACAAAATCAATTTTAGTATTGTTTTCAGCTTAGAATATAATGAAAAATATTAATAATAATTTCTCATTCACAACTCCAATTGAATAGAATCTTTATTTTTGTGAGTAAGGATGGATGATTCTATAAATAAAATAGGCGTAATTGGTGGTGGTAGTTGGGCAACTGCATTAGTAAAGATATTATGCAATAATGTTCCAAAAGTGAGTTGGTGGATGCGCAGTGAAGATGCAGTTGAGCACATACACAAGTATAAGCACAACTTACGTTATCTGCAATCAGTAGAATTTGATCTTTCAAAAATTGATGTGAGTACGGATTTAATTGAAACCGTCAAAAATTCTGAAATTATTTTGATTGCTGCTCCGTCCGCATTTCTAACAAATATCTTCAAAGATTTTCCAATTGAATTATTTGAAGGAAAAACAGTTTTTTCTGCCGTAAAAGGTATTGTCCCGGAATACCATGCTATTCCAGCACGTTTTATTCATAAGACATTCGGCACTCCATATGACCAAATAGGAATTGTTTGTGGTCCATGTCATGCAGAGGAAGTTGCACTGGAAAGATTATCCTACTTGACAATCGCGTGTCAGGATGAAGATATAGCCGATGAGGTCGCAGAACTATTTGCGTGTCGCTACATTAAAACCACAACATCTGATGACTTGTTTGGAACAGAATTATCTGCGGTTTTGAAAAATGTTTACTCTATTGCTTCAGGAATTTGTTCAGGGTTAGGTTATGGGGATAACTTCCAAGCCGTATTAATTTCGAATGCGATTCAAGAAATAGAGAACTTCATTGATGAAGTAAGTCCAATTCACAGAGATGTCAAATCCAGCGCTTATCTAGGTGATCTACTTGTTACTGCCTACTCCAAATTTTCGAGAAATAGAACGTTCGGTTTTATGATTGGAAAAGGGTACTCTGTTAAAACAGCACAAATGGAGATGGACATGATCGCTGAAGGATATTATGCCGTTAAATCTGTTATGGAAATCAACGAAAAGTTCCAGGTTGAAATGCCTATCGTTGAAGCTGTAAATAACATTCTTTACGAAAAGATTTCTCCAGTAATTGAAATGAAGATCCTTACAGATAAACTTACGTAGTTTGATAGTGACTAGTGACAATGACCTAGCAAGCTAGTCTTAGTGACGAATTTGTAGGGCGTCGTGAGTGATTTGCTCTGGGGAGTTCACAGATTAGGAGGATTTATGAGATTTTTTTGGTTCGCAAATGCTCACTCTGTCCACTGATTACACAGATTTATAGAGCTGTTATGTTCCCGATGTTGTTTTACTACGTTTTTTATTGAAAAATATACATTGGGACAGGTGGCAGTAAAATAGAATTTCACAATCCACACTCAAAAATCCCAAAAATCTGTGGACAAGATTGACACCCTTGACACCCTACCAACGTCCTACAAAATTCGTCACTAAAAAAAACACCTCGTATCATTCGACACGAGGCGCTCTCTATATTAACATTAACAAGACTTTAAGACATCAAGATGTTAAGATATTAAGACGAGAAGACTCACAACCGTCTTAATATTTTAAAGCCCTAAAATCTTATTGTCAAAAGGCTACATCATTCCTGGCATTCCACCTGGCATTCCGCCTGGCATTCCACCACCAGATCCACCTTTGTCGTCTTCTGGTTCTTCCACGATTACACATTCTGTCGTCAATAGCATAGAAGCGATTGACGCTGCGTTCTCAATTGCAATACGTGTTACTTTTGTAGGATCAAGAACACCTGCTTTAAGTAATTTTTCAAACTTACCTGTTCTCGCGTTGTATCCATAATCATCTTTACCATCAATTACTTGTTGAACGATTACAGCACCTTCACCACCTGCATTCTGTACTATTTGACGAAGTGGTTCTTCAATTGCGCGACGAACAATAGCAATACCCGTTTGCTCATCTTCGTTTATTGACTTCAATTTTTCAAGTGCTTTAATTGATCTCAAGATCGCAACACCACCTCCTGGAATTACTCCTTCTTCTACAGCAGCTCTTGTTGCAGCCAATGCATCGTCTACACGGTCTTTCTTTTCTTTCATTTCTACTTCAGAAGCAGCACCTACGTATAGAACAGCAATACCACCAGCTAATTTAGCCAATCGTTCTTGCATTTTTTCTTTATCGTAATCAGAAGTTGAAGTTTCGATTTGAGCTCTTATTTGAGAAACACGTGCTTTGATATCAGATTTCTTACCAGAACCATTTACGATGGTTGTGTTGTCTTTATCTATCTCAACTTTCTCAGCAGTACCAAGCATATCTAGTGTTGCAGATTCTAAACTCAATCCACGCTCTTCAGAAATTACTTGTCCACCAGTTAAAATAGCTAAATCCTCTAACATTGCTTTTCTTCTATCTCCAAATCCAGGAGCTTTTACAGCAGCAACTTTCAATGAACCGCGAATACGGTTAACCACCAAAGTAGTTAGTGCTTCGCCATCAATATCTTCAGCAATGATCAATAATGGTTTTCCAGACTGAGCAGCAGGCTCAAGTACAGGAAGTAAATCCTTCATGTTTGAGATTTTCTTATCACAAATCAAGATGTAAGGATTCTCAAGGTCTGCAATCATTTTCTCTGTGTTTGTCACAAAGTAAGGAGATAAATACCCACGATCAAATTGCATCCCCTCCACTGTCTTAACTTCAGTTTCAGTTCCTTTTGCTTCTTCAACAGTAATTACACCATCGTTACCTACAACTTTCATTGCCTCAGCAATAAGTGAACCTATAGCCTCGTCATTGTTTGCAGAGATTGAAGCGATTTGCTTGATTTTCGCGTTATCTGATCCAACTTCTTTAGAAATCTTTTTCAACTCAGTAACAACTGTTTCAACGGCTTTATCAATTCCACGTTTCAAATCCATTGGATTCGCTCCAGCAGCAACATTTTTTAAACCAGCAGTAATAATTGCTTGCGCTAATACTGTTGCAGTTGTAGTTCCATCACCTGCTATATCTGCCGTTCTTGAGGCCACTTCTTTTACCATTTGAGCGCCCATATTTTCAATCGGGTCTTTTAACTCAATTTCTTTAGCAACGGTAACCCCATCTTTAGTAATTTGAGGTGCACCAAAACTCTTTCCGATAACAACATTTCTTCCTTTTGGTCCTAATGTTACTTTCACTGCGTTCGACAAAGCATCAACTCCTCTTTTGAGTTTTTCTCTTGCTTGAACATCAAATAATATTTCTTTTGCCATTTTACTTTAATTTTATTTTTGATTAGCTAAAAATTCCGTAAATATCTGATTCTTTCATAATCAAATACGTCTTCCCTTCCAACTTGATTTCAGTTCCTGAATACTGTCCATACAACACTGTATTTCCTTTTTTAACTGTCATTGGTTCATCAGGTTTACCTTTCCCTACAGCCACTACTTTACCTTTTAAAGGTTTCTCTTTTGCTGTGTCTGGAATAATGATTCCACTTGCTGTCTTTTCTTCGGCAGGTGCGGGCTCTATTAGCACGCGATCCGCCAACGGTTGTAATGCTGACATAATTTTAAATTTATTTTAGTTATTTAATATTAATTATTGACTTTCTTGCATCGACGAATTTTATGCCAATTCAGAATCATGTAATAATTGACAGAAATAGGGGTTTTAAAGCATAAAAAAATGTCAGCATGACTGACACACTGACATTTTGAATTTTATTATTTTTCTAACTTCTACGGTTCACAATACGCTTTAGTAAAAAAAGAACCGCAGATTATCGAATATGGATTTACGAATTTCGAACTCGCAATTTCTTAAACTCATTGTTTATATAGATAATACATTTGCTAAACCAAACATATTTATTCTCCTCCACCTTCTGCTGGTGGATTTGGATTCTCTCCTCCAGTTTCATTTGTAGTTTCTTCTGTATTTTGCTCTTCTGGGTTTTGAGTCTGATTTGGTCTTGAGTATGTTATCGTCATAAAGATACTTAGTACGGCAATTGCACCTGCAAGACTCCAAGTAGACTTCTCAATAAAATCGTTTGTTTGTTTTACACCACCCAATTGTTGAGCAGATCCAAAATCAGTAGATAAACCACCTCCTTTTGGGTTTTGCATTAAAACCAAAAGTACGAGTAAAACACTCGCGATAATTACTAGTATAGTTAATAAAGTTGCCATATTCTTAATTTAATTTTCTTTTCAGACTTTCAATTTGAAGTGCAAAGAAACTCTTTTTTTCTGGAAATTTCAACATTAATTTCTCATAAGCTTCAATTGCCTTCGGATAATTACCTTGAGCTCCATATATTTTCGCTAGGGTTTCACTCACTGGAAGCCTTGATTCATCAAGACTTTCCTTAGCTTTTTTAACGGGTGAAAAGAACTCTTGTTTCGGTTTTGTTAATGTAGATAATTCTCTAATTTTTTCTTTAACAAGTCTCCTTTTTTCAAATTCTTCATCATTCTTTTCAAAATTACCACCGATTTTTTCATCCGAAATAAACGGCTGCATCCATTCCAAGAATGATTTTTTCTGATCACCAGATTTTAATTCATCTTTTGAGTTTGGTACTTCTACTGAACCTTCTTCTATTATTGATTCAAACTCTATATCGACTGATACAGTTTCCTCTGAATCCTGATCTAACGTATTTAATTTACTATAATCAATCTTGAAAGTATCATCGGAAGTAAACTCACTATCAACCTCAAAAGAAATCGAAGAACTCACCGCATGTGACAAGATTTCTCGATCTAAGTCATCGGTCTTGTGAGTACTATTCTCTTCACCTTTAACCTCTTCAACGGCTTCCTTCTCACCATTGGTAACATCAGTATCCTTTATTATTTCTTTTTCAGCTTCAAGTTTTTCGGCATCTAAATCTTCCTTCTCAACAATTGGGTTTTCCTCTTTCGAATTCAATGAGACTGCACTCTCACTTTTGTCTTCCTCCAAAGTAGCTACCTCCTTCTTTTCATCCGTTTCGATAGGTTTAAAAACTTCGTCGTTGGTAGGCACATCTTTTACACTCTCTTCATTGTTATGCACACTCATGCTCTCGGTGTCATTCTGACTTACAAAATGTACCAAAGAATATAGTTGAGCGCGATCTGGAATACGATAAGCATGTAATTTTAACTCATCTTCAAACAAGATAGGGTTATTTACAGACAATCCTTTTAAATAAAGTTGAGAAAAAATAGGCGAAAAAGGATACTTATCACTCAATTCCTTCAACGAGTCTAAGTCACTTGAGTCCACCAAAGATGGATTCTCTATCAACTGTGCTATTTTTAATGTATCCAACATTTACCAGTTCGAAAGTAATTTATTTAAAACATCTTGCACAATTTGATCGTTGATTTCTTCTAATAATTGATCTTGAATTGCTCCAACATCTTGATTTGAGTCAAAATCAGCAAATCTAGAAACATTTAATTCCATTACATCTTCTTCTGGTGCAGAAATAAATATTTCGAAATAAGCATTTATAGCCAATCTGTTTTTTGCAGCTACATCATTATCTTGTAAGGCAAGTGGAGTGACATTGTAACTTTTAACTACACCAGTTACAGTAATCTGAGGGTCGCCACTTTCGTCACTTACTAGCTTTAACCCAACCCTATTCTGAATTGCATCCTTTACTAATTCCGTTAAATTTGGCGCATAACTAATCGGAGCGTTTGGGGCTTCATTCTCCAAAGTTGTCACCATAAACCTCTTCCATTCTGGAGGGACGCTTCCATCCCTAAACGAAACACTAGAAGGCCAACAAGACGAAAGCAAAAACAACCCGAATATGACTAAAAAGCGTTTCATAACTGCAATAACGAATTAACTTAAATTATATTCTTTGATTTTGCGATAAAGTGTACGCTCAGAAATACCCAATTCTCTCGCAGCGTGTTTTCGTTTTCCATTGTGTTTTTCTAATGCTTTTTTCACAAATTCTTTTTCGCGCTCTTCTAGAGATAATGACTCTTCTACTTCAATATGTTCATGGTAATCACTATCCACTATTGTTGGTTGATTATCGTCATCATCGTAATTTGTTTCTTCTGTCGTTGAATGGTGTTGCGTTCCGGATTCTAAGAGCTTGCGACTATCTTCATTCGATATATCGCTATACACTCGATTTAATACATCCTTTTGCTTACCAGTTAAATTCACATCATCGTTGCCGTTCAAAATCTCAATCACGAGTTTCTTCAATTCATTCAAATCTCTTTTCATATCGAAAAGAAATTTGTACATCAACTCTCGGTCTGAAAAAGAATCATTACTTCCAGAATTCGATTTTTCAACTACAGAGGGTAAAATACTACCTTGTTCTTCTGGTAAGTAATAGGTTAACCTTTCTCCTGTAATCTGACGTTCATTTTCAATTACTGAAATCTGCTCAACAATGTTTTTCAATTGTCGAATGTTTCCAGGCCATGAGTAATTCTCAAGAGCAACTATTGCATCATCGGATAATTTTATCGCAGGCATTCTATATTTCTCCGCAAAATCCGCTGCAAACTTTCTGAAAAGCAAATGCACGTCTTCTTTACGCTCACGAAGTGGAGGTAATTGAATTGGAACTGTACTTAAACGATAAAGTAAATCTTCACGAAACTTTCCTTTCTGAATCGCTTTTGCCATGTTCTCGTTGGTAGCAGCAACTACTCTAACATCTGTTTTAATCACTTTAGAAGAACCAACACGAATAAATTCACCCGTTTCTAATACACGAAGTAACCTGACCTGTGTTTGTTGTGGCAATTCCGCAACCTCATCTAGAAAGATAGTACCTCCGTCAGCTTCTTCAAAATAACCTTTTCGGCTTCCGCTTGCGCCTGTAAATGCGCCTTTTTCGTGACCAAAAAGCTCAGAATCTATTGTTCCTTCAGGAATTGCGCCACAGTTCACTGCTATATAGTTCCCGTGTTTTCTGGCGCCTAAATGATGAATCACTTGTGGAATAATTTCCTTACCAGTTCCGCTTTCGCCAGTAACGAGAACCGAGATATCTGTTGGCGCCACCTGCATCGCAACCTCCAAGGCACGATTTAAACGAGGGGCATTCCCAATAATGCTAAATCTCTGTTTTATTTGTTGAATATCCATTTATAATCTAATTCAATTCTGTATTAAACGATAACACCACGAAGTGAAGCTTTAGAGCAATCTGTAATTTCCACCATAACATAATCTCCAATCTTAGAGTCTTCGCGATCAAAAATAACCTTATGATTACGATCTGTTCTACCTAACATTTGTTCTTCTGATCGAGGAGAAACACGTTCAACAAGTACTTCTTCAACTTTGCCAATCTGAGCTTTATTTATTTTCAAACTATGCTCATGTTGCAAAGTGATCACTTCCTCCAAACGTTTCTGTTTGATTTCTTCAGGGACATCATCTTCAAATTTCCTTTCAGCCAGTGTTTTTGGACGCTCAGAATATTTGTACATATAAGCAGAATCATATTCTACTTCTCTCATCATTGAAAGTGTATCTTGATGTTCTTCTTCCGTTTCACCACAGAAACCACTAATGATATCTGTTGATATTCCACATTCAGGAATAATTCTTTTAATGGCGTCAATTCTATTCATGTACCATTCACGAGAATAGCCTCTATTCATTCGCTTAAGCATATCTGTATTACCAGACTGAACAGGTAAATGAATATAATTACAAATATTTTTATGTTTTGCTACAGCGTGAAGAACATCATCCGTCATATCTTTTGGATGCGAAGTTGAAAAGCGAATTCTTAATTTAGGATTTACTTCAGCAACCATTTCCATTAATTGAGCAAAATTTGTCGTCGGCTTTTCAGGGTCTTTAATCTCGCCCTTACTTGTCATATTCCAACGGTAACTATCTACATTTTGTCCTAAAAGAGTTACTTCACGATAACCCGCTTCAAATAAATCAGCACATTCACGAACAATTGTATGCGGATCACGACTTCTCTCTCTACCTCTAGTAAAAGGAACAACACAAAATGAACACATGTTATCACATCCTCTTGTGATACTAACAAAGCCTGTTACACCATTTTTATCTAAACGAACGGGGTTAATATCAGCATACGTCTCGTCTCTTGATAAAAGAACATTTACTGCCTTCTGCCCCCCATCTACTTCTTCAATTAGTCCTGGCAGATCACGATAGGCATCTGGACCGACTACTAAGTCAACTAGTTTTTCCTCTTCCAATAAATCTTTTTTCAACCTTTCAGCCATGCATCCCAAGATTCCAATCACCATTCCTGGTCTTTGTTTCTTAGCCTTATTGAATTGAGACAGTCTATTTCGGATTCTTTGCTCCGCATTTTCACGGATACTACACGTATTAATTAATACAACATCAGCATCAGTTTGATCTTTTGTTGTAGTAAATCCTTTATCAATTAATATGGATGCGACGACCTCACTATCTGAGAAATTCATAGCACAACCATAACTTTCTAAATATAATTTCTTACCTGTAGGTTTCTTCCCTTCCATTTCAATCGCTTCGCCCTGGCGATTTTCATCTACGTCTTTATTTAAGGTAACACTCATCTAAAATTCGAATTTTAAAATAGACTGCAAAAATATAGTTTCTTTACATCGTGTCAAAATGTCAGTTGCTAATTTTTCAAAATTTTCTCAATGATATTGCACTTTTGACAATACAACTCAACAGGAGCAAAGGTTTAAGCACATCCAACTAAAGGTTAAAATGATATTAAATCACCATCAATTCAACCCTCAATATTCAATGAAGTTTGGTTTTCGTTTAATTTTAAAGTTATTTTGCACTCAGTTTTTAGAAAACAAGAGATTAATTCAAACAAATTATGGCGAAAAATTTAGTTATCGTTGAGTCCCCCGCTAAAGCAAAAACAATAGAAGGATATTTAGGAAAAGATTTCGTTGTGAAATCAAGCTATGGCCACGTTAGAGATTTAGCAAAAAAGGGATTAGCGATTGATATCGAGAACAATTTCAAACCAGAATACGCCGTAAGTACTGATAAAAAATCAGTTATTACAGAACTTAAGAAATTGGTTAAAGAGGCCGAGACTGTTTGGCTTGCAACGGATGAGGATCGTGAAGGAGAAGCTATTTCTTGGCACCTTTACGAAACATTGAAACTGGATAAAAAAGATACAAAACGAATCACTTTTAATGAAATTACAAAACCAGCCGTTCAACGTGCAATAGAAAACCCACGCGAAATAAATCAGGAACTCGTAAATGCGCAACAAGCCAGAAGAGTGCTTGACCGATTAGTAGGATTCGAACTTTCACCTGTTCTATGGAAAAAAGTTAAGCCAAGTCTTTCTGCTGGTCGTGTTCAGTCTGTTGCTGTACGTCTAATCGTAGAGCGTGAACGTGAAATCATGAATTTCACACCCGAAAACTATTACAGAGTTGCAGGGATTTTCAACAAAGGGAATGATACAATTAATGCTAATTTGGCACATAACATTGGCACAGACAAAGAAGTTGAAGCATTTCTTGAAAGCTGTAAAAATGCAAACTTTAAAGTAACTGAGGTTACTAAAAAGCCAGCTGTCAAAAACCCAAGCGCTCCTTTTACAACATCAACATTACAACAAGAGGCAAGTTTAAAGTTAGGTTTTAGTGTTTCTCGAACAATGAGTGTCGCTCAACGACTTTATGAGGCTGGACACATTACATATATGCGTACCGATAGTGTGAACTTTTCAGATACAGCAATCGATGCGGCAAAAGAAGCGATTGTAAAAAATTACGGTGATAAATATAGTAACCCTAAGCGTTATAAGAACAAGAACGCTGGTGCACAAGAAGCCCATGAGGCGATTCGCCCAACAGAATTTGGAAAACAACATGTTTCCATGGGGTCAGATGAGGAGAAATTATATGATCTAATTTGGAAACGTTCGATTGCTTCTCAAATGAGTCAAGCTAAATTAGAACGTACCACTATAAAGATTGGTGCAGAAAACGTAAAAGATCTATTTGTAGCTAAAGGTGAAGTAATCAAATTTGATGGATTCCTTAAAGTATATTTAGAAGCTTCACTGGATGACGATGAAGAAGATAAAGCGCTTGAAGGATTACTTCCAGATGTGAAAGTAGACGATAAGTTAGACACCGATTCAATTACAGCAACGGAAAGATTTACAAAAGCAGCACCTAGATATGTAGAAGCTTCTTTAGTTAAAAAACTTGAAGAACTTGGTATTGGAAGACCTTCAACTTATGCTCCAACAATTTCAACAATCCAAAAAAGAGGATATGTTGAGAAAAAAGAACGAGAAGGGGTAGAAAGAAACTACCAGGTTTACGAATTAAAAGAAAACAAATTAGACCAAAAAACAGCTACAGAAATAACTGGCCGAGATCGTAATAAACTTTCTCCAACGGATATCGGAATGGTTGTAACAGACTTCTTAGTAGAACACTTTGGCAGAATTTTAGACTATAACTTTACTGCAAAAGTTGAACAAGAGTTTGATGAGATTGCAGAAGGATTAAAAGTGTGGACTGAAATGATTCAACGCTTCTACGATCCTTTCCATGAGAACGTTGAAGATACACTTGAAAATTCAGAAAGAGCATCAGGAGAAAGACACCTCGGAGAACATCCGAAAACGGGTGAAAAAGTGATCGTGCGTATTGGTCGTTATGGCCCAATGGCTCAGATTGGAGACACTGAAGGAGACAACAAAGCCAGGTTTGCTAGTTTACGCCCAAATCAATCTATCGAAACAATTACATTTGAAGAGGTCATGGACTTATTCAAACTCCCAAGGGAGCTAGGCACCTTCGAAGATAAAGTTGTAAAAGCAAATGTAGGTCGATTCGGACCATACGTGCAGCATGATGGAAAATTCGTCTCATTAAAGGAAGATGATCCAATGGAGGTTCAACTCGATAGAGCTATAGAACTCATCAAAGAAAAACGTGAAGAAGACGCTAAGAAGTTGATAAAAACGTTTGAAGAAGATGAAAACATGCAACTATTAAATGGTCGTTGGGGTCCTTACCTCAAAATCGGTAAGAAAAACTTCAAGCTTCCAAAAGATGCAGAGCCAGAAAAGTTGACGTATGAAGAATGTGTTCACATATCTGAAAACCAACCAAAAAAAGCAGCACGAGGAAAAGCTAAAAAGAAGGCTAAAAAGTAAATTTCTTTTAGGTTTTCGACAATTGATTTTTTATTACTCTCATAAGGGATATTCTAATCTATGCTTTCAATAAACTATATTTGTTGAAAACATAGAGTATGAAAGATATATCGATTTATTTTCAGGCCATTGAAATTGATCAAGATTTTGACAAAGAATCTTTAGGACAGGAAATAAATCTGCATACACCGGACAACTTTCCAGACATAAAAGAAAAAGGTGTTGCTCTAATATTTACACCCGAGAATAGAAGAAACAATAAGTATACAACTGAAAACGAAGACTCTTTTAGAAAGGATTTTTATCAGATGTACAAAGGAAGTAATTGGAATCACTCCATTTACGATCTTGGAACAATAAACCCTGGAGAAAAAATTGAAGATACTGTCTACGCGATTAGTGCTGTTTGTCAAGAATTAATAAAGTCAGATATAGTTCCTCTGGTTGTTGGAGGCTCACAAGACTTAACTATCGCTTTATATAAAGCGTATGAGAATCTAGAACAATTAATAAACTTGACAACCGTCGACCATAAACTTGATTTAGGTACAACTGAAAACGAACCTAGAGAAGATCAATGGCTGAGTCATATACTATTGCACAAGCCTTGTTTCCTTTTTAATTACACCAACATAGGAGCCCAGTCACATTACATTTCTCCAAGTACTTTAGATTTATTCAATGATTTATATTTTGATATTTGTCGTTTAGGAAATATCAATCAAGATTCTAAGTTAGCAGAGCCAATAATGAGAAACACAGATATCTTAAGTTTCGATTTAGAATCTATTCGATCAAGTGAACTCTCTAATGGCAAATACACCTCTCCTAACGGTTTATTTGCCAATGAAGCCTGTCAACTGATGAGATATGCAGGTATTAGTGATAAGTTAACAAGTATCGGTATTTTTAATTGTTACACAAATCAAAACGAGAAAACAACAAACGAACTGATTGCTCAAATGATCTGGTATTTCAATGAAGGATATGCCAGTCGTAAAGGTGATTTTCCAATTGGAAGTAAACGGAATTACAAAAAATATAGAGTCACATTAGAGGAACTTAAGGATGAAATTGTCTTTAGCAAGAGTGATAAGTCTGGTAGATGGTGGATGGAGGTGCCTTACCCAGGGATTAAAGGTCACCGCTTTGAACGTCATCAGCTTGTTCCTTGTAGCTATGAAGTTTATCAAGAAGCAATGAAGGGAGAAGTTCCTGATTTGTGGTGGAAAACGTATCAAAAATTAGCTTAAATCACATCGTATAGTTTTCCACATTTGAACAAATATTTGTTGAAAACAGCAGATTCTATAAAAATTTATTTCTTTTTTTCTTTTTTTTAACTATTTTAGTCGCCTGATGGAGTGTTGTTGTGCTCCATTTAGAACATTAAACAATTGAAAGACATAGCTTTTATGAAGAAATATCTATTGATTTTCAGCTTACTTTGCTCAGGTATAAGTATGGTTTATGGCCAACAAGAAAAATTGTTGACGCATTTCATTTTTGATAAAATGAGTATCAACCCTGGAGCTACTGGTGTTGGGATGCCTGCTCAAGTTTGTGGGACTATGATTTATCGTAATCAATGGGATAAATTTAATGGAGCTCCAAATTCTGCTTTGCTTAACGCTGAAGCGAATATATCTCAATACGTACCAAGTGCAGTGGGTCTTTCTTTTTACCATGATGCTATTGGTTTTTCAAGACAAAATAATTTGACATTAAACTATGCATATCATTTACCTATTGCAAATGGTATGTTAGGCTTAGGAGTAGGTTTAGGTTTTGTAAGTTATGGAATGAGTCCAACATGGGTAACTCCAAACGATCCTACCGATGCTTCATTGCCAACTGCAATTAATGAAATTAATTTTGATGCCAATTTCGGTGCTTATTATTCTCACAACAGCGGTTGGTATGCTGGAATTTCTTCAACACACCTTCCAGCGTCAGAATTAACTCAGTTGAACTTTAATACTGCAAGACATTATTATGCAATGGGTGGTTACACTTATAAGGATGCATTTGGTATGAACAGTTTAGACTTAGAAGCGAATTTATTAATTAGAACAGACTTAGTAAGATTCAGTAGTGATATCAATGTTAGAGCTATTTGGAACAATATGTTTTATGGAGGTATTACTTTTAGACCTGATGATGCTGTAGGTATTATGGCTGGTTTAAATTGGCAAAGATTTACGTTTGGTTACTCATATGATATTACTGTTAATAGAATATCGTCAATTTCAACGGGTTCTCACGAACTATTGGTGCGCTACTGTTATCCTTTGCCGCCATTGCCTGTGACAAAGCCTAGACATCCAAGATATTTATAAGAATTAAAAAAAAATGTAACCATTTGGGTATAGTTTCCGTTATAATCATCCCAAGTAAGTTGATCCTGTAGAAAGTTAGTGATGATTCGGAAAGTAAAAACGAGGTAGAATGAAAAAATTATTGGTAATTAGTTTAATCGGAATAATCCTCGGATCTTGTAGTACGAGGTCTGGGCATTTGACGGGAGTATTAGGAAGGCCTACATACTACCCACAGATACCGTTAGGAATGGTATATATTCCTTCGGGTTCCTATACAATGGGTCAAAATGATCAGGATGTACCTTTTTTACATCAGACCATTGCGAAAACAGTTTCTGTTCAGGCTCTTTATATGGACCAAACGGAAATCACAAATAATGAATATCGTCAATTCGTATTTTGGGTTCGAGATTCAATTGCTCGTGAAAAAATATTCGAAGGTCTTGAAGAAGATGAAGAAGCAGAACGCTACATCAACTACCAAGATGAGTATTTCGATGAGGGAGCTTTGGAATGGGTTGAATATGATCCAAGTGATCGATTCAGAAATAGAGAAGTCTTCTCTTTAAACTGGGACAGATCATTCTCATATAGAGATCCTTTATTGGTTCCTATTTTAGCGGATATGTATTATCCTCAACCTCAAAGATTCTATAAAAGAAAAGAAATAGATACGCGTAAACTAAAGTTCCGTTATTACTGGATCGATTTGGTTGAAGCGGCTCGTCGTGGAGAAGTACATATTATTCCTGATGGTTTTGATAATCAAGGTAATCGTTTAAATAATGACCACAGACAGTTGAGAACTCCTGATCACCCATTTACTGAAGAGCCTCAAGGTCAAGATATGGATATGGGGTATTTCAATAAGATCGGACAAAACAACGCGATTAGAGGTCATGAAAACAGACAACGTTTTATCATAGATGAAGTTATTAATGTCTATCCTGATACTTTATGCTGGGTACGAGATTTTACATATTCATTCCATGATCCAATGACGAACATGTATTTTTGGCATCCAGCTTATGACAACTACCCTGTAGTAGGTGTAACATGGGTTCAAGCTAAAGCATTCAATGTTTGGAGGACTCAACTATTAAATAGCTGGTTACAGTCTATGGGAGAAATTTACGTGAATGATTTCCGTTTACCTACTGAGTCTGAATGGGAAAATGCAGCGAGAGGTGATTTAGATTTATCTCAATACCCTTGGGGTGGACCATACATCAGAAATGCTTCTGGTTGTTTCCTTGGAAACTTTAAACCTATGAGAGGTAGATATTTTGAAGATGGTGGTTTCCATACAGTAAAAGCATTCTCATATAATCCAAATGGATGGGGTCTATATTGTATGGCTGGTAATGTTGCTGAGTGGACTGAAACAGCTTACGATGAGTCAATGTATGAAATGTCTCATGATTTAAATCCAGAGTACAGATACAATGCAATGGATTGGGATCCGCCTTCAATGAAGCGTAAAGTTATCCGTGGAGGCTCATGGAAAGATATTGGGTATTACCTTCAAACATCTACACGTACATACGAGTATAGAGATACAGCTAAGTCTTATGTTGGATTTAGAAGTGTCGCAACTCACCTAGGACGTGGTGGAAGAGACTTCTCAAGTGAGGGAGGTGAAGAGTTAGATCAAGATCTACAATTACGTTAATCTTTATAAAAAAGTAATCAAAACAAAAACAAATAAATAAATCGTTAAACCTTAAAAAGTAGTAAACTATGAAACCAGGAAGTAAAAAGTGGAAAGCCTTTATGGCAAAATTGTATGGATTTGGAGCTGCAGTTGTAATTGTTGGAGCAATGTTTAAAATCATGCACTGGCCAGGAGCAGGAGCAATGCTTGTTGCAGGTTTGAGTACGGAGGCGTTAATTTTCGTTTTCTCAGCCTTTGAACCAATACATGAAGATCCGAATTGGGAATTAGTATATCCAGAATTAGCATTAGGTCATGATGAAGATTTTGATCCAGATAGCTTGCCATCAAAAGCAGGTGGTAAAGGTGGAGTTACTGATGAACTTGACAAAATGCTAGAAGAAGCGAAAATAGATAGTGAACTACTTGAACGACTAGGTGACGGTATGCGTGCTTTAGGAGATAATGCAGCTCAATTGAAAGGTGTTACCTCTGCAGCAGCAGCAACTGATTCTTATGTTGATAGCTTACAAGCTGCATCTGATAAAGTTTCAAAATTATCTGAATCTTATGAACGTGCATCTGAAGCAATTTCAGGAATGACTTCATCTTCAGAAGAAGGACAATCATTTGGAGAGCAAATGCAAAAAGTATCTAAAAATCTTGCAGCATTGAATAATGTTTATGAATTGCAATTGAAAGGTTCTTCTGCTCATTTAGAAGCAACTGAGAAATTCCAAGGTCAAGTTACTGATATGATGCAAAATCTTTCTGATTCAGTTGAAGATACAAGATTATATAAAGAAAACATGTCTATGTTGTCTAAGAACTTAACAGACTTAAACAACGTTTATGGAAACATGTTGAAAGCCATGACTATTTCAAAAGGCTAATAGCACGGAGAGATAATCAAAATGTTTAAAAGCATTTAATTTAATAATTTTAAAAAATAATTAATCATGGCAGGAGGAAAAGAAACCCCAAGACAGAAGATGATCGGGATGATGTATCTCGTTTTGACTGCTCTTTTGGCACTAAACGTGTCCAAAGAGATTATCAATGCTTTTGTTACTTTAAATGATAAGATTGCTCTTAGTAATGATGCGATAAAAGCTCAAAACATGTCAACTTACAATATGTTCGACATGAAATTAGCTAATCCACAAACTAGTGATGAGCAAAAAAAGAATATTGTTTATTGGCAAGAAAAAGCTTTAGATGTTAAACGTATGTCACGTAGTCTAGTTAACTTTTATATCACAGAGGCTAGTGAAATGATTGAGAAAGCAGAAGGAAAGCAATGGCACAAAAAATCTGAAGGTGATGATAAGTATCTTGAGTTATTGCCGTTAGCTGACATTCAGCAAAAGGATAATTATGACATACCAACAAACTTATTCATTGGTCCAAACATGGCAAATCCTAAAGAGAGAGGTCTTAATATTGTGAAAAGAATGCACAATTATAGAGATTCTGTTTGTATGGAAATTGCAGGTTATGAAAAAGGAAGCAAGACTTTTAGTTTTACCCCACCGGATATTAGAATTCCAATCGAGGGAGAAACTGAAGAGTTTGATAAAGCTTTAGAACAAGCCTTACAGACTGTTAATCCAGAAGATCAAGACGTAGTTAGAAGTATTTTCAAAAGCTTAAGCTTACCTGAGAAAGTGAAAAACTACAACCAAGAAATCGCTTGGATTGGTGCTCAGTTTGACCACGCACCTTTAGTAGCAGCAGCTGCAATATTTACTTCTCTTAAAGGAGATGTATTGAGAGCTGAAAGCATGGCGGCTAAATTGATGAATGAAAAAGTGGATGCTCCACCGTTTAAATTTAACAAGATTGAGCCATTGACAAGTGCAAATTCAGCATACATTAATCAAGGAGATAGCTTGAGCTTAAAAGTAATGATTGCTGCATACGATTCATTGGAGCCAATGGAACTTCATTACTGGTTAGATGATTCAACGAAATCAGAAGCTAATAAGCAAGTTTTTAAAGGTGATCCAGGTCAGCAGTTAAACCTTACTGGAGGTGTTGGTGCACATACAGTTTATGGTGAATATGCTGTAGAAATTCAAGGTGAAAAGAAATGGATGCCATGGAATTTCCCATATACAGTTGGTAAACCATCTGGAGCCGTTTCATTACCTGAAATGAATGTTTTATACAGAGGTTATGATAACAAAGTACAAGGAGCTGTATCTGGTTTTGTTGATTACAAATTGTCTGGATCAAATGTAAGCTTATCTAAAAAAGGTGATATGTATATCGCTAAACCAGGAAATGGAAGAGATGCAACGATAAATATCTCAGGTATAGCAGAAGACGGTTCTTCAGCAAATGTTGGTTCATTTGACTTTAGAGTTCGTGATCTACCTAAGCCAACAATTAAGCTTGGATCTGTATGGGATGGTGAAAAAGTAAATGCTGCAACAATTAAAGCGATGACTCGTTTGTTTGCTCAGTATCCACCAGAAATCCCGTTAGAAGCAAAGTTTAGTGTTACGAGTTACGAAATTGTTGTTTCTGGTGCACCTCGTTCTGCAAAAGGTTCTGGTGCAGCATTAAACGGTGACGCTATGGGTCTATTGAAACAGGTTCGTGGTGGAGCAACTATAACGATAATGACAGATTTCAGAGGTCCTGATGGTAGAACCAAAAGAAAGAATGCTGTTATCCAAGTTAAATAATTAAAACTTAGTATCATGAAGAATCTAATTGTAAGTGTAATATTAATGTTCGGCTTGAGTACTTTTGCTCAGGAGGATATTAATGGCGGACCTATCAACAGTCGTACAAAGACTGGTGTGATTGATGGGGTATACTTGTCTACACATATTCCAACAAAGAGACTTATTCCGTATGAACACGTTCGTGAAGCGGATGTAATCTGGAGTAAGCGTATTTGGCGTACGATTGATCTTCGTGAAAAAATAAATCGTCCTCTTTACTATCCTTTGGATGAGTTTGACGCAGCTGGTGGTTGGGTTCGTAATGAATCTAGATGGAGCTTGTGGACTGTCATTCGTCACCATATTTTAACAGGTGATTTGATCGTTTACTCGCACTATAACCCAGCAGATTTCTATGTGAAAGATGGTGATATGTTTAAATATCCTATTCTTCCAGAACCAGGAAAAGATTACTTTACTGATTCTGTTTATCGTGAAGAGTTGTTTAACTACCTCGGTAAACTAGGAACTAGGTCAGATAGAGCTCTTTCAAACATTTATGGTAGTGATTCTGTCGATGCACAAGGAAATACAGTTTACCCTCCGCGTGATACGACCTGGTATACATCTAAAGACATCGTTCAATACAAGTTGAAGGAAGATTGGTTTTTCGATAAGGAAAGATCTGTTTTAGATGTGCGAATCTTGGGTGTTGCACCAGTAACTTATGAAAAGGACGACCAAGGAAATATTGGTGGTACTAAAATCATGTTCTGGTTATATTTCCCAACAGATTGTCGTTATGTCTTCAATAACTACTTTGTATATAATGAAGACAACGGTTCAAGATGGATGAGTTTTGATGACTTCTTTATGAAGCGTAGATTTAATTCATTCATTCACAAGGAGGAAAATGTTTACGATAGAAGTATTGATAAATACAGAGTCGGTGTTGATGCCTTGATGGAATCAAAAAAGATAACTGAGGAAATCAGATTGCTCGAACACGATGTTTGGAGTTTCTAAACATTAGAGCTTAATATACTGAAGCCGTCCCAATTAATTGGGGCGGCTTTTTTTTGTTTTACATTTTATTCTATTGAATTTATCAAGTATAGATCTTCTAATTCAGTAACGAACTCTGAGAATACCGTTATATAAGAAATTAATCAAACTAAGAATCATGAAGAATTTAATTGTAACTGTATTATTAAGTATAAACCTAGGTGTTTACGCCCAAATCCCTTCTGGAGGACCTGTCGGTGTCAACAACAAAACTGGTGTGATTGACGGGGTATACTTGTCTACACATATTCCAACAAAGCGACTTATTCCTTATGAGCATGTACGCGAAGCGGATGTAGTATGGAGTAAGCGAATATGGCGCACAATTGATCTCCGAGAAAAAATAAATCGTCCATTGTATTATCCGCTGGATGAGTTTGATGCTGCAGGAGGTTGGGCTCGAAATCAATCTAGATGGAGTTTGTGGACCATTATTCGTCAGCATATACTAACTGGTGATCTAACTTTGTACTCTAATTACAATCCAGCTGACTTTTACGTCACCGATGGGGATCTATTCAAATACCCTATCCTTCCAGAACCGGGTAAAGATTACTATTCCGACCCAGTTTATCGTGAAGAATTATTTAATTATTTAGGTAAATTGGGAATTAGATCAGAATATCCCCTTCAAACGAAAGACGGTATTGATTCAACAGACGCACAAGGAAATATTGTTTATCCTTCACGGGATACAACTTGGTATACATCCAAAGATATTGTACAGTATAAATTGAAAGAAGATTGGTTTTTCGATAAAGAAAGATCCGTATTAGATGTAAGAATCATAGGTCTTGCACCTGTGAAATACGAAAAAGATGAACAAGGAAATGTATCTGGAACCACAATTATGTTTTGGCTCTATTTCCCTACAGATTGTCGCTATGTCTTCAATAACTATTTTGTTTATAACGAAGACAACGGCTCAAGATGGATGAGTTTTGATGACTTCTTTATGAAGCGTAGATTTAGTTCTTTTATACATAAGGAAGGAAATGTATACGACAGAAGTATTGATAAATACCGAGTTGGAGTTGATGCACTAATGGAATCGCAAAAGATTACTGAGGAAATTAGAGTACTCGAACACGATGTCTGGAGTTTCTAAATAGTACATAAGCAAAATACCATATCCGTCTCGTTTAATCGGGACGGTTTTTTTGATTCTAGTTGTTACTTTTCAAAAAAGCCGCATTACATAGTTGAACCCCAAAAACAAAAACTATGGCAGGAGGAAAAGAAACCCCAAGACAAAAGATGATCGGTATGATGTATTTAGTGTTAACAGCACTCCTAGCATTAAATGTATCTAAAGAAATTATTGCCGCTTTCATAACTATAAATGACAAGCTAGATAATAGTGGAGCAATAATCGACGACAAAAGTCAAAGCAATACAATTGCATTCAATCAAAAAAGACTCGCGCTCAAAGAAAAAGATGCGAGCCTTAAGACTATCAATCTTTGGCAAGGTAAGTCGGAACAACTTAATCGCCTTACAAGTAGTACAGTTAGCTTCATACTCGAGAACTCCAATGAAATGATTAAAATGGCCGAGGGAAAAGACTGGATAGCCTCTACAAATGAAAAAGGTGAAATAGAACAGCTCAAATCACTATTTGATATTTCTAATATGGATAATTATGATATCCCAACAAACTTATTTATTGGCGGAAATCCTAATAAACCAAATGCTAAGGGAAACTCCATACGAGATAGTATTATTGCGTATAGAGACAATGTATGCAAACTGATGGCGAACTATTCCGAAGGCACAAATGAATGGGTCTTTAACCCCATCATAGCGAAGCAAGATATTGAAAAAGCTTTGTTGACGGTAAATCCAAAAGATACATCGGCGATTAAACATATTTACTCTACTTTGAGTATTCCTGAAACCATTAAAATAAAAGACGCCGGTGAAGTAAAGGAAAAACCCTGGGCATCTGCAATGTTTGACCATGCACCAATAGTTGCCGCAGCGGCTTTGTTTACTGCCTTAAAAGTTGATGTGCTCAATGGAAAAAGTATCGCTTCAGACTTTATGCTTGCAAAAGTTGATGCTCCAATGTTTAATTTTAATAAAATTGAACCCCTCCCCTTCTCCAGAAGCAATTATGTGAACCTTGGAGACTCATTAGGTCTTAATGTTATGATCGCCGCATACGATTCAACAGAAAATAATATCATCCGTTATGGTATTGATGAAGATACAATACCAGAAAAATGGATTACAACTAACGGGAAAATAAAACTAAAATCAGATAGTCCCGGATATCACATAGCAAAAGGACAGATAGGTGTAAAAGAAAATAACGAAGTGAAATATAGAAACTGGAGGTATGCATACACGGTAGGTGAACCAACTGGAACAATCTCTTTACCTAAACTGAATGTATTGTATCGCGGAAATAAAAATGAAATATTAGGTGGTGGTAGTGGATTTACAACTTATCGATTAGTTGCTGTAGACAACGTACAGATAAGAAATGAAAACGGGAAGCAAATTGCATATCCCGGAAGAGATAGAATCTCAAAAATCAAAGTAATTGGAGTGAACAGTAACGGTCAAGAAAGTGATCTCGGTACTCATGAGTTTCGAGTTGAAAACACTCCAACCCCTAACTTAAAATTAGGTTCTGCTGAAGAAAATAGGGATGCCGAATTGAGTGAAATAACTTATGCAACTCGGATCACACCTTATTATGGACCAGGTATTCCACTAAACTGTAACTATAGAATAGTTGATTATATTATAAAAATTGAAGGTGTTCCAGTAAGCAAGAAAGGAGATGGTCCAATCTTAAGCAATGAAGTCAAACAGTACTTAAGAACAGCAAGAGTGGGATCTACAGTTACTATTCAGACCACAATTATGAATACCATATCAAATACAACTTCGAGAAAAAATGCGACTTACAGAATTCAATAAGTACTAATTTATTAAGAGCAATAACCTAAACCAATGACTAAAGTAGTAAGGGGGGACTGAATAGTTCCTCCTTTTTAGTTCAAAAGGGAAAATTGAACCTAATGAAAAGAGAAAAATAATTACTTTTGCCCAAAACATTGTCAATGCCCGATAATTTAATTTCAGTTACAATCATCGATCGTGAAGGTATTTCACACGAACTTGAAGCTCCCACAGACATGAATATGAATATTATGGAAGTTTGTAAATCATACGAACTCCCTGTTGAAGGCACTTGTGGTGGAATGGCGATGTGTGCTTCATGCCAGTGCTATTTAGAATCAGACCACGAACTAGAAGAGCAAAGTGATGATGAACTTGATATGCTAGACCAAGCATTTTTTGTGGAGGACAATAGTCGTTTAGGATGTCAAATTCCAGTTTCTGAAAATATTGATGGTATTGTTTTGAGATTAGCACCAGAAGCGTAAAAAGCTTGTATTTCCGTGAGATAATCAATATATTTAGTTTATGGGTTTTCTTGGTACAATTGTAAAAACAGCTATTTCTTTAAAACATTCATTTGAACTTGGTTCTAAAAATGCTCAAAAAGAGCAAGAAAAAGTACTCATAAATCTTTTAGAAAGTTCAAAAGGTACTTCTTTTGGAAAGTATTATGGTTTCCAGAAAATTTTAGACTCAGAAAATGTGATTAGCCATTTTAGATCCAATATACCAATTCACAATTATAAGAATATGGAGTTCTGGTGGGAACAACAACAAAAGTTTCCAGATATTACCTGGCCCGGTCAGCCTAAATACTTTGCCTTAACAAGTGGAACAACTGGGAGTAAAAGCAAGAAAATTCCAATAACCGATGATTTTTCTGAAAGCATGCGAAAAGTTGGGATCTCTTTAGCCAGCGCATTGCCAAATTTCTCTGTACCGGAAGAAGTATTTGAAAGTAACATTTTAATGCTGAGTAGTTCAAGCGATCTAGAATTAAATGAATATGGACATCTTGAAGGAGAAATTAGTGGAATCAATATTCATAATTTTCCAGATTGGTATGACTTTTTTTATAGTCCCGGTAAAGAAATAGCCGCTATCGATGATTGGGACAAAAGACTTGAAAAGATTGTAGAAAAAGCTCCTGAATGGAACATCGGTGCTATCGCTGGTATACCTTCTTGGATTTTAAGAATGTTACAAGCCATTGTTGAACATTACGAACTTGATTACATTCAAGATATATGGCCCAATTTTAGTGTTTATGTTAGCGGAGGAGTCGCTTTTGACACCTACCATAAAGATTTTAAAAAACTATCCAGCAAAGAGCTTATTATCATTGACACCTATCTAGCCTCAGAAGGTTTTTTTGCTTATACAGCACGTCCCGAAACTATGTCCATGAAACTGGCATTGAGTCATGGATACTACTATGAGTTCATTCCCTTTGATGAACGAGGTGTAAACGAGATGGGAGAAATTCTAGACGATCCAGAAATTTATGATATTTCAGAAGTAAACACAGCAGATGAATATGTACTGGTTGTTTCAACGAACGCAGGAGCTTGGAGATATATCATTGGAGACACCATTCAATTTACAAACCTCGATCCACACGAAATTAAGATTACTGGAAGAACAAAATTCTTTTTAAATGTTTTTGGTTCACAATTATCTGAAGAAAAATTAGATAATGCCATAGTAGCTTCAGCTGAGAAAAAAGATGTTACCATTAATGAGTACATGGTAGCCGCTGTAAAAGGAGGCGACAATAAACATCTGCATCAGTGGGTACTTGTTACTGACGACAAAATTGATAATGAAAAATTTGCTAATCTACTAGATGAACACCTAAAGTCTCATAACAACAATTACAAAGTTGCTCGAAATAAAACAATCGATGAAGTTTCGATTCGGGTTATTTCAAAACAACAATACGATAATTACCTAGAAAAAACTAATAAAAAAGGCGGTCAAGTGAAAACACAAAAAGTGATGAAATCAGAAAAAATGAATAAATTCCTATCCTTTTTCGACTAGAGATCAAGATACGGCTCTAAAATTGATTCATCCTGTGAGCAAAGCATAACATCTTCTTCTGGTAAATAGTACTTCAATATTTTATTTTTGTATTTGTCTCCAATAAGGTCATGTTCCACTATATACCTCTTAGTGGCAAGAATTTCTTCATGATACCCGTAAGTTATTGCAATGTAATCAGCGTCATGCTCAACTTTCTTCTTGAATTTTTTAGATAACAAATATTTGATGCCAAAAATGATCATTTGGAAATTGGAGTGTTGTTTATAATCAACTAAGTGACCAAGTTCATGCGCAAACCACCCTTTTAGAACGTCATCTGGAACATCAATAACTTTCAACTCCTCATGATCTCTAATGTGTTTGTTTAATTTGATGCGGTAACGCTTAACACCTGTAAAAATTGACTTCAATGATATAATCGGCTGAGCTTGCATTGTTGAAGATTTAATTCTCCCCAAAACCAAGGTGATTTCAAATTCGTGAAGTCCTTCAAATCGTTTCATCACATCTCGAAAACAATTTCGAATTCTTTCACTTTCGACGCCTTTATATATTATGTTCATTTCACCAGTTTAATTCCCTATATAATAAGAAAAAATATAGATCTATCGATAGATAATGGACAAAATAAAAGAGATACAGTTTAATTAGAACCAGAAAAAATCTAATCCGATACTATTTTGTCAATATCTACTTTTTCTTCTTTAGGTACTAACACCAATAACACTAAACCTATAGCAAAAAACGCAACAATTGAAAGAACAGAAGCTCTTAGATCTCCCGTTAAGTCTTCCATTAACCCAAAAAAGAAAAGCCCTATAACAATACCAATTTTTTCTGTTACATCGTAAAAAGAGAAATAAGAAGCGTGGTCCTTTGTTTCAGGCAAGAATTTAGAATAGGTAGATCGAGCCAATGCTTGCACTCCCCCCATTACAAATCCAACTCCAGCTGCTAAGAAGTAAAATTCTAAGGGCTCTGTAATTAAATACGCCATTATACATAGTAATACCCAGCCTAAAACAACGATTACAAGTGTTTTCAAATTACCTATTTTACTAGAGACCCATGACATTAAATAGGCTCCACCTGCTCCCAACAGTTGGATCAAGAGAATCGCCAGAATCAACCCTGTATCTCCACCATTTCCTTCCCAATTGATTTCTTTTTTAGCAAAAACAACTGCCATTAACATAACCGTTTGGACTCCTGTATTGAAGAAAAAGAAAGAGTATAAATACCTTTTTAAACGCTTTGTTTTTCGAAATTCTCTAAAAACACGTCTTAACTCATTGAATCCTTTCCAGATATATCCTTTTTCTCGTTTTCTTTTATAAACATTATTTGGAAGGCGTGCAAATGTGATTTGTGCAAAACCTACCCACCAAACACCTACTAATATAAAGCTCCATTTCGTGTATGATTTGTCAATAAACATGATTAAAGAAAGACAAATGACTAATAAAATCATACTCCCAAAGTATCCCATAGAGAAACCTCTTGCTGAAATATTATCATGGTCTTTTGGCTCTGCTATTTCCGGTAAAAAAGCATTGTAAAAAACAAAGCTATGCCAAAACCCGATACTCGCCAGAAAAATAGAGAGCATTCCCCATTCAATATTAGCCGGACTAAACCAATATAAGGAAATACATGACAATGCACCCAAGTAACAAAAGAACTGCATGAAACGTTTTTTGTTTCCCGTTACATCGGCAATTCCTGAAAGCAATGGAGATAAAATGCTAACCAATAAAAAAGAAGTGGCTAAAACATAGGAAAACAGTACCGTATTCGAGATGCTAGTACCAAAAAAGTCAACCATCACATTTTCTCCAAGACGTAAGCTCTCTCCTTCCCTACCTAATTGCTTTAAATAATAACTTTCGGTAATGTTTGCGTAGAAAATCGGGAAAATAGCGGAGGAAATAACTAAATTATAAACTGAATTCGCCCAATCATAAAAAATCCAGCCTTTTATGGTTCGCTTATCACCTTTAACTATACCAAAGTGTGATGGAGATTTCGATGTATTTCCGTACTCCTTATCAAGGATATCATCCTTTTCGTTCATTATTCTTTTTGTAGGTTAATAATCTAGCAAACTTAATAAAGTTTCCTCAAACCGTTTTGGAGGTAAGAAATTTTGTTCTAGTCCAGCGTCAAAAGGCACTGGCGTGTTTAATGAAGCAACTCGTTTTACTGGCGCGTCTAAGTATTCAAAACAGTGTTCGTTAATTTGAGTAACAATTTCAGCTCCGATGCCTCCAACCTCACAATCTTCATGGAGCACCACTACTCTACCCGTTTTCTTCACAGATTCAAATATTGTCTCAGTATCTAAAGGAGAAAGTGTTCTAAGGTCTATTAAATCTGCACTAACTGACTCATGTTTGTCCAGTGTATCAAGTGCCCAATGTACTCCCATTCCATAAGAAACAATGGTGACATCATTTCCTTCTCTCACTTTTCGTGCTTTCCCTATTTCTAATGTGTAGTAATCATCACTAACCTCTTCTTTAAGACTACGATATAAGAATTTATGTTCAAAAAACATTACGGGGTTTGGGTCTTCAATCGCAGCGGCTAAAAGTCCTTTTGCATCTCCAGGAAATGCAGGGTAAATTATTTTTAAACCTGGAGTATGGAAAAACCAAGCTTCATTACTTTGCGAGTGAAATGGTCCAGCAGCTACTCCTGCTCCTGTTGGCATTCTAACTACAACATCTGCATTTTGTCCCCAACGCCAATGAATCTTTGCAAGATTATTTACGATTTGATTAAACCCACAAGTCACAAAATCAGCGAATTGCATTTCAACCATGGCCTTCATTCCTTTGATTGAAAGTCCGAGTCCAGTTCCAACAATTGCTGATTCACAAAGAGGCGTGTTTCTCACTCGATCTTTACCAAATTGTTCAACAAAGCCTTCAGTAATTTTAAATACTCCGCCGTAATCTGCAATATCCTGACCCATCAACACCAATTCTGGATATCTTTCCATCGACTGTCTTAAACCATCAGAAATAGCGTCAATCAAACGCTTTTCAGACTTTTTATCACTCATTGGAGCTATAACCTCCTGTTTATGTTCTTGAAAAAGATCTTTAATTTCAGTATCCGTATCAATTTCAATATTCGGCTCAGCATAAGCAATGTCCAAACCGTTTTGAATTTCAGCTTTTATTTCTTTCGTGAATTGTTCGATTATATCATCAGTTATAATACCTTCTTCTTTCAAAAAGAGTTCAAAATTAACAACTGGATCTTTTTTATTCCATTCATCTTGAATGCCCTCTGGATAATACTTTGTACCCGATGCTTCTTCGTGACCCCTCATTCTAAAAGTCATACATTCCAATAAAAAAGGACGTGGATTTTTTCTAATTGATTCTGAGATTTGGCGCACAGAAGTAATTACTTCCAATATATTGTTCCCATCAATTTGGTAGGCATCCATTCCATAGCCAATTCCTTTGTCTACAAATTGTTTACACCGAAACTGCTCGTTACTCGGAGTTGACAGTCCCCATTGATTATTCTCAACCGTGAAAATCACTGGTAAATCCCAAACAGCAGCTACATTGAGTGACTCGTGAAAATCTCCTTCACTAGCACCTCCATCACCCGTAAAAACAAGCGTTGCTTTTTCTTCTTTCTTTAATAAAGTAGAAAGTGCAATCCCATCAGCAATTCCCAATTGCGGACCAAGGTGTGATATCATTCCAACAATATTGTAATCCTTTGTTCCAAAATGAAACGATCTGTCTCTTCCTTTGGTAAAACCAGACATTTTTCCTTGAAACTGAGCAAAAAGACGTTCTAATGGTATTCCTCTTGTGGTAAAAACGCCAAGATTACGATGCATTGGCAAAATAAACTCTTCCTCTGCCATCGCTAAAGTTGTTCCCACACTAATCGCTTCTTGTCCCCAACCAGAAAACCATTTTGAAATTTTTCCTTGACGAAGTAAAATCAACATTTTATCTTCTATCAAGCGTGGTTTAAGTATACTTCTATAAATATCTATCAATTCATCGTCAGTGAATTCTGAACGATCATATTCGATGTGTCTTTTTGTAAGGGTATCCATGTTTTTCTCAAGAAAATTTATCTAACAAACATAGTATTTATCTTACACTTAAGGGGCGAATAACAGAAAATAATATCCACTAAATTGTAGTGCTATTTCAAGTTTTAGTCAAGAATATTTGAGTATTACGACTTGTCCTCTTTATCAACTTTCAGTTTCAAAGGATCAATTTTCTCTCCCCAGTAAACTGTTCTGTGTGGGAATGGGATTTCAATATTGGCTTCATCAAATGCTTCTTTTATTCTTCTTCTAAATTCTCTTCCCGCATCCCACTGCATTCCAGGTTTGGTTTTTATAATTACACGAATTACAATTGCGCTATCTGCAAATTCATTAAGACCAGCTATTTCGAGTGGAGAAATCATGATGTCCTTATATTTTGAGTCATTCAACATTTCATTACCCACTTTTTCGATAACTCCAGCAACATGATCATATTTTTCTTTATAGGCTACCCCAACGTTTACAATTAGCGCAGACCAATCTTTAGACATATTTGATAAGGTATTAATTTTCCCGTTTTGAAAAACATGTACCACTCCTGACATATCTCTTAACTTGATCGTTCTCAATTCAATACTTTCCACAACGCCCCACACACCGTTTAATTCAACAGCGTCTCCAATTCTTATTTGATCCTCGAGGAGAAGAAAAAATCCTGAAATCATGTCTCTTACAAGTTCCTGTGCACCAAAACCAATTGCTAACCCTAAAATACCCGCACTCGCTAAAATAGGGCCAATAGCCACTCCTAACTTTTCTAAAATGATTACGGCATAAAGAAACACCAATATTATTTTCAAAATAGTAGAAATAATACCTGTTAGTGTATTAATCCTTTTTTGACGTTCACTTTTTGTGATATCGTCGTCTTTCCTTGATCGACTATGTAAAACTTTTGAAAATCCTTTAACAATATATTTAATCAACTTAAATAGTATAAGAAATACTAGTGTTATAATGAGAATGGCTGGTAAATCATTAATAATCCAGCGCAATGCATTTTGCAAAAATTCAGCGAATAACTTTGAAAAATCAATATCCATAGTATTTCATTAATTAAATTTCCTTCCTAAGATAGGTAACAAATATATAAAAAGTCAAAACGGATGTACTTTTCTTTCGTTAAGGCTTCAACACAAAACCTAACTTTTCAAATCTCAAACAAAAGGGTATTTTTTATATTATAAAAAATCCGATTTATTCCTTCAGGAGGATTTTCATCATAAAACCAAGCCATCGAATACTTGAATGTCAACCGTTTTAATATTTTAATTTCTACTCCTGCCTCAGAGGAAAATCTAAAATCTTTAAAATTTTGCATATCTGGTTGGTAATAAGCGATCATGTTTAAACCAATCTTATCGTTTATTGGCCAACCAAATGCTAATACATTATTCAGTCGATGATGTCGGTTTATTAGACTGGTTGTTTCCTCTTCGTACTCTCTCATATAGTGAACACTCAAATGAAGTTTAACGCTATCCTCTTCTGGATCAAAAATATGAAGCCTTCCTCCTAGCCCCATCAAGTATCTCCCTCTGATTTTAATGATTTCATTATACTGCGCCTGACCAAAAGCTTCAATGTCTAAGTAATCTTTAAAATGATAGCTATAACGCAAATACTGAACGCCATCGTTAAGTACTTTAGAATCATTAAAAACAGTTAAGTTCAATGCATTAAAAGACATTAAGCTATGCTTGTTCTTATTCCATTGAAAAAGTGAGGAATTTTGTGTTTGAAACACATTATTGATATTCTGAACGAAATTCAAACCTAACTCAATGTTTCCCCGAATCCCATTTTCTAAAGTATCCAGTCGGTTACTTTCAGTATTCACTACCGATTGAGCAAATGAACTAATTGTAACTAATAAGAACAACGTTAATAATCGAATTTGATTCATTACTTTTTTTTTGCAAACGTATTAGAAAAAATTGAAATAGGTAAGAAAATGGGAACATTACACTAGATAACTCTAAAGGCAGAAGTAAGAAATTATAAAACACTCATCACCATCAAAGCTTCTTCCCAAAAAAATGAATCACCCCAAACGCAACACCAATTCCAATAGGAATCGTGATATAAGACGGCACACCCATAGCACCTGGAATGATACCGATCACTAATGCGATTACTCCAACAATTAAAGCATAAGGCATTTGAGTTCTAACGTGACTAATATGATCACAAGATGTGGCCAAACTACTTAAAATTGTGGTGTCTGAAATCGGAGAACAATGATCACCCAGAACTGCCCCCGCTAATACTGATGCAATTGTGTTATACATTATCAACATCGCTTCTTCTTGTCCCATTAAGTCTCCAGCCACCGAAAATGATAATGGAATTACGAGAGGGTACATCAATGCCATTGTGCTCCATGATGAACCCGTGGAGAAAGCAATAAATGCTGATAGCACAAAAGTTAGGGCTGGAATTATCCATACTTGATCGAAATCAGAACCAAAAGAATTTTTCAAGAACTCCGCTGTACTCAGTCCTTCTGTAACTCCCGCAAGTGACCATGCTAAAATTAAAATGACAACCGCAGGCATCATTGTGTTTATACCGACAAGAACAGCATCCATCGTATCTTTTAAAGACATTATTCGTTGTCCAACGGTTAAGAATATTGCTACAGCCAAGCCAGACAATGACGCCCATAAAAGTGCTGCATAAGAATCTGCATTACCAATTACAATTCCCAGTTTTCTGAAGAAGCCCACTTCACCGCCTTCCATTAAGTCAATGGATGACCAAACACTTCCAACTATCTCAACCTTATCTTTAGCCAATTCAAGAACTGTTCCAGAAAGCCCGGTATAAACCAAACCGATAAAAGTTCCTGTGATCAGCACCAATATCGGAACAATTGCATTAAACGATCGGATTTTAGTATCGTTTACAGGATTAAATTCCTCTAACTCTTTATTTGTAACTGAGTCTGCTTTCACTTCCCCTTTCGCAGCTTTTCGTTCTGCTTTAAGCATTGGACCAAAATCGCGTTGTTTGTAAAGCAAAAAGAATACAAAAAACAAAGAAAAAATGGGATAAAAAGAATACGATAGAGAACTCACAAATATGCCATAAGCACTTTCCGTAATCACTCCACCTTGTGCTTGAATTTTTTCAACACCACCAGAAATATATGTCAACTCCGCTCCTATCCATGTTGTGATAAAAGCTACAGCAGCGATTGGCGCAGCGGTTGAATCTACGATATAGGCTAACTTTTCTCTTGAAATCTTGAGTTTATCGGTAACAGGACGCATTGTATTTCCAACCACCAATGTATTTGCATAATCGTCAAAGAAGATCGCAATACCTAAAAAATAAGTCGTGAGCATTCCAGATTTACGAGTTTGGGCAAAGCGCACTAAACGATTTACAACGCCTTGCATACCACCATTCTTCGAAATGATGGCTACAATTGAGCCAATTAACACCGAAAACAATATGACCGACAAATGCCCTGTATCCATTAAAGCATCTAGAATATAATGATCTAAAACTGCGAAAAAAGCACCGAAAATCCCTGATATACCTCCTGTATAAAAGCCAATCGTAGCGGCACCAATAAATACCCCAATAAATAAAGAAGACATCACTTCTTTAAATATAAGCGCCAAGAAAATTGCAATCAGTGGGGGAAGTAAAGATAACCAGCCAGGAATTACTGTTGGTTGATTAAACGTTACTTCTTCAGATTCAAAATGAACATCGTCGTTCGGTAATGTAATCTCGCCTTTATAATTTCCTTCCTTTTCTTGAAGAGGAATAAGTTCTCCATTAATACTAATTTGATTCATGGAATCTTGTGCAAAAACTTCAAACTCCGTAGGAATATTTTTTAAAACAACATCAGGAAAAACAACCTGTTGAGCACTACTCCCAAGGATTATGAAAAACATAAGACAAGTAAACAAGAAATTCCTAAGTCTCAGCATGTAATTATAATTGAATGCTCGAATATAGTTATTTTCAAGAGTATTGAACAGAATGGAATTATAATATCGTCATTTTTCATTTAATTTTTCTTACTTTTGCGGGAATTTATTTATATAAAAATAAGTTCAAAATGGCGCTCCAAGACATCAATCAAGTGAAAGAAGGATTAACCTTCGACGACATTCTCTTAGTACCAGCTTATTCAGAGGTATTACCAAGAGATGTGCAGTTAAAAAGTAAAATTTCAAAAAACATTTCAGTAAACACACCTATTGTCTCTGCAGCAATGGATACAGTGACTGAATCTCAATTGGCAATTGCCATTGCCCAAACAGGTGGAATTGGTGTTATTCATAAGAACATGAGCATCGAAGAACAAGCTCTGGAAGTACGTAAAGTGAAGCGTTCTGAAAGTGGCATGATCATCGATCCAATCACACTGGGCGAAGATGCAATCGTAAAAGATGCACTTCGATTGATGAAAGAAAACAAAATTGGAGGAATTCCTGTAGTAGATAGTAAAGGCTTCCTAAAAGGAATTGTTACGAATAGAGATTTGCGTTTTGAAAAGCGTAAAAACCGTGCAATTACTGAAGTCATGACAAGTGAAAATGTCATTACAACAGACGATGGTACAGATCTTTCTACCGCAGAAGATATTTTACAAGAGCATAAAATTGAAAAACTGCCTGTTGTTGATAAAGACAAGAAGTTAGTCGGTCTAATCACTTACAGAGATATTATTAAAGTACGTGAACACCCAAATTCATGCAAGGACTCTTATGGTCGTTTACGTGTTGCAGCCGCTGTTGGTGTTACCAATGATACTGTGGAACGCGTAGAAGCTTTAGTTAATGCAGGTGTTGATGCTATTGTAATTGATACTGCACACGGTCATACAAAAGGTGTGGTTGTAAAACTAAAAGAAGTTAAGAAAAGATTTAAAGATATAGATGTTATTGTTGGAAATGTGGCGACAGCTGAAGCTGCAACATATTTAGTAAATGCAGGAGCAGACGCAGTGAAAGTAGGGATAGGTCCTGGATCTATTTGTACAACAAGAATCATTGCTGGCGTTGGTGTTCCTCAAATTTCAGCAATTAACGATGTTGCACGAGCACTAGAAGGGACTGGCGTTCCAGTTATTGCAGATGGTGGTATTCGTTATACGGGCGATATTGTAAAAGCTATTGCCGCTGGTGCTGATATAGTAATGGTTGGCTCTATGTTTGCAGGAACAGAAGAGTCGCCGGGAGAAACAATCATTTATCAAGGTAGAAAATTCAAAGCTTATCGCGGAATGGGATCGATTGAGGCCATGGAGAAAGGTTCGAAAGATCGTTATTTTCAAGATGCTGAAGAAGATTCAAACAAACTTGTTCCAGAAGGTATTTCTGGTAGAGTGCCTTACAAAGGCAGCTTAAAAGAGGTCGTTTATCAGGTAATCGGTGGATTACGTGCTGGAATGGGATATTGTGGCGCTTCTGATATTGATAAATTAAAAGGCGCAAAATTTGTAAGAATTACGAACGCTGGAATGATGGAGTCACATCCACACGATGTTTCAATCACACGCGAAGCCCCAAATTATAGTTTTAAATGAAAAACCAGATTTGTTAACAATATTTTAAATATCAATACGTATTAAACCCTTGTCAAATCAATTATTTCATGCAAATTTGACAGACTAAAAATTACAAAAATGAAAAATATAGGTATACTTCTATTTATTTTAACCCTAACGACAAGCCTTTTTGCTCAAAAAAATGGGGACGATGTTATTCTAACAATCAATGGTGATGAAGTCACTAAACAAGAGTTTCTTCAGATTTATTTAAAAAACAATAATGATCCAAAGTACGATAAAGAGACATTGGATGAGTATATGGATTTATACAAAAAATTTAAACTAAAAGTGGCTGAGGCAGAAGCTTTAGGATACGACACGATTCCTTCTCTACAGCGAGAACTTGCTGGTTACAAAGAACAATTGGCTAGACCTTATCTTGTAGATTCGTCTAAAAACAAAGAATTAGTTCAAGAAGCGTATAGCAGAATGAAAAAGGAAATCCATGCTTCTCATATCTTGGTTAAAGTGGATGAGAACGCTTCTCCAGAAGATACTTTAAAGGCATACAACAAAATTATAGCCTTAAAAAAGAGAATTGAAAATGGTGAAGACTTCGGAGAGGTAGCTTCAAAAGGTGGCTCTGAAGATCCTTCCGCGGTAAAAAACAAAGGAGACCTTGGTTACTTTACTGCTTTTCAAATGGTTTATCCGTTCGAATCTGCTGCTTACAACACAAAAGAAGGTGAGATTTCAGAACCTGTAAGAACAAAATATGGTTATCACATTCTTAAAGTACATGACAAACGTCCTGCAAGAGGAACAATAAGTACAGCACACATAATGGTTGGTGCAACCCGTGATGCTGAGAAAAATGATTTAGAAAATGCTGAGAAGAAAATTAATGAAATTTATCAAAAACTTGAAAAAGGAGAAAGTTTTGAAAATTTAGCACGACTATATTCAGATGATCAGGGGTCTAAAAACAAAGGCGGTCGTTTACCCGCTTTTGGTACAGGTACAAACCAAAGAATGGTTCCTGAGTTTGAAGATGTTGCTTTTTCACTTTCTGAGGATGATGAGTACTCAAAACCTTTCCAAACAGATTATGGATTTCACATAGTAAAACGACTATCATACGAACCACTCGCTTCTTTTGATGATGTGAAAAGTGATCTTCAAAGTAAAGTAAACAGAGGTGATCGAGGTCAACAAACACAAACCTCTTTTATCAACAAATTGAAAGAGGAAAACAAGTTTAAAGACAAAGGAGCTAAACGTTTAGATTGGTTTTATACTAACGTAGACTCAACAATTTTCCAGAAAAAATGGAAAGCGCCATCGCTTGATAAGAATAAATGGATGTTTAAATACAATGGTATCAAATTCGATCAAAAAGGGTTTAAAAACTATTTAGAAGAAAATCAAACACGTTCTAATCCTGTAAACCTTAAGAATTACGTTAACGATAAATATAAAGAGTGGATCAACTATGAAATTATCGCCGACGAAAAAAGTAGATTAGAGGATAAATATCCTTCATACAAAGCTTTAATCAACGAGTATCATGACGGTGTTCTTTTGTATGAAATCATGAAAGATAAAGTTTGGGACAAAGCAATCGAAGATACAACCGGATTAAAAGAGTTTTACAAGAACAATCAAAGCAATTATCAGTGGCCTGAGCGTATTGATGCTACAATTTACTCTTCAAATAAAAAAGATATTATAGATTCTACTTGGAATGTAATCTCAAGTCAAGATACATTATCTCCGAAAGAAGTCACTGCGATGATCAACAACAACTCTCAACTGAATGTTTCTTTAAAAGAAGATAAATTTGTTCAGGATAATGTAGCTTATCTTGAAGCAAGAGCTTTAAAAGTTGGGATGAACAAGCCTTATGAACATGATGGAAAGTATTACATCGTTGTTGTGAATGATGTTTTAAAAGCAGGTCCTAAAAAACTTTCTGAAGCCCGAGGCGCTGTCATTCAAGACTACCAATCAAAACTTGAAAAAGATTGGCTGGAAAAGCTGAGAAGTAAGCATGTAATTACAGTTCAAAACGAAGTTTTATACAGTCTTGGCGAGTAAATTAAACATATTACATTATTGGAAGGTTGTTCTTACGAGCAGCCTTCTTGTGTTTTTATTTTCTTGTGATTTTCAAAATGAGGACATTGTTTGTGAAGTTGGTAAATATCAACTTACTGAAGACGAATTGGATGAAATTATTCTTCTTAATGATGGAAGTTTAGACAATAGTGAAGACCGAGATAAAGCAATTGAAGAATGGGTTGATATGCAGTTGCTAAAATTAGAACTTGAAGAAAAAGCTCCTGAAGTTTTGAACTCTAATCAACAAAAAGTTGAAAAGGAATTAGCAGAGAGAAACTTATTTGAGTTGGAGAATCAATTTATTCGAGAAAATTTGGATTCTATTATAACGGATTCAGAAATACAGACCTATTATGAAAAGCACCGTGAAAATTACGTTAGTCAAAGTTACATCGTACGTGCTTTATATTTAAAAGTTGCCGACACGCTTGGCAACCACAATGCAATCGCTGAAAGTTTCCTGTTAAAAAATGATAAACACATAGAGGATGTTAAAAAATATGCCAACCTTTATGCAACCAACTTCTATTTTGAAGATAAGAAATGGATCTATTTTGAGGATTTAGTGCGTGATATTCCAATATCCGAAAGCAAGAAAAAAGAACTCATTGTAAATCGAGACAATGCTATATTTAAAGAGAGTGGTTTTACTCATTTTATTAATATCTTGGATTATCGTCTAAAAAATATATCTTCCCCTATGGAAGTGGAAAAAAAGTTGATTGAAAAGCACATACTAAAGCGAAGAGTAAACGCGTTAAGAGAAAAAGCAAGAGAAACAATTATTGAAAATGTTAGACAAAAGTATAAAGTTAATTATCGCTAGTTTTATTTTTATTCCATTCACATTTGGTCAAATTATTTCAAATGATGGAGGGAGTTCAGAAGGTGACGTCATTGATAGAATAATCGCTCAAGTAGGAGATAATATCATTTTACTATCCGATATTGAAGCTCAAAAAATTCAAGCAAAAAATGAAAATGTTGAGGTTGACGACCAGACTGAGTGCTATATGTTAGAGGAGCTACTCTATCAAAACATCTTATTGAATCAAGCCAAATTAGATAGTATTATAATCTCTGATGGACAGGTGAATGCAGAAATGGAAAACCGTTTGAGAACTATCGAGAATCAAATTGGAAGTCGTGAAAAGCTTGAAGCATTTTATGGAAAAACGTATACTCAAATTAAAGAGGAGTTTAGAGAGATTATCAGAGATAGAATGATGTCACAAGAAATGGAGCGTCAGATTACACAAGACATTACTGTTACCCCAAGAGACGTGGAGCGGTTTTTTAAGAATATTCCTGAAGATAGCATACCGTATGTAAACGAAAAAATTGCGATTCAACAAATCGTTATTTATCCTAAAATCAATCAAGCCAGTAAAAATAAAGTGATTGAAAAATTACGTGAATGGAGAAAAGATATTCTCAATGGTGAACGAAATTTTGCTGCAGTTGCTACAGTTCATTCAGAAGACCAGGGAAGTGCACGTGATGGTGGTAAAATAGAAGCTACTCGAGGTATGATGGTGAAACCTTTTGAAGCTGCCGCTTTCTCTTTAGAAGTGGGTGAAATATCAGATGTTGTAGAAACACAATATGGTTACCATATTATTCAGTTAATTGACAGAAAGGGAGATGATTATACAATTAGACATATTCTTAAAACACCAGAAGTGGGACGTCAAGAACTAATGGACGCTGCTGCACTTATGGACGAGTGTGTTGCTCGCTTAAAAAAGAATGAAATTACTTGGGAGGAAGCTGTTCAACAATATTCAGAAGACGAAGACACACGACAAAACAATGGTAATTTGTCAAACCCTTATACAGGAGATCAGTATTGGGATGTACAGAACATTAATCAAATTGATCCACAAATTTTTGGAATCGTTAACTCGTTAAAAGATGGAGAAATCTCTGAACCTTCACTTTACACTGATCAACGAAGTAGAAAGCAAGGAGTTCGTTTGGTTAGGATTCAAGACCGAACTAAACCGCATGTTGCAAACTTAAAAGACGACTATAATTTCATTAAGCAAGCCGCGGAAAATGAAAGGAAAGAGAAAGTAATCGCAAATTGGGTAAATGAAAAAGTCCACAAAACGTATATAAAAATAGATGACAATCATAGCGATTGTTCATTCCGTTACGACTGGAAATAGTTATATTTAGCACAACACAAATTTGAATTATGTCAAACGTTGAAGAAGTTGACCAGTTGGTCAAAAAATATAATACACTCAAAACAGAAATTCACAAAATTATCGTCGGTCAAGATGATGTTGTAGATCAAGTATTGATTTCTATCTTTTCTAGAGGGCATTGCTTGCTTGTTGGTGTTCCAGGACTAGCGAAAACGTTGCTTGTTAATACCATTTCCAGAACACTGGGACTTAGTTTTAACAGAATACAGTTTACTCCCGATTTAATGCCTTCTGATATTGTAGGATCAGAAATTCTTGGAGAAAACAGAACGTTTAAGTTTGTAAAAGGACCTTTGTTCAATAATATCGTTCTAGCCGATGAGATTAATCGTACTCCTCCAAAAACACAATCTGCACTTTTGGAAGCGATGCAAGAACGACACGTGACTGCTGCAGGTCAAAATTATCCTTTACCGGCTCCGTTTTTTGTTTTAGCAACTCAAAACCCAATTGAGCAAGAAGGAACTTATCCTTTGCCAGAAGCTCAACTCGACCGCTTTATGTTTAATATTTGGGTGGACTATCCTTCTTTTGAAGAAGAAATGGCCATTGTTAAATCAACAACTACTGATACCAAAATAGACATTAAACAAGTGATGTCTGGAGAAGAAATTATGCGTTTTCAGGAAATAATTAGAGAAATTCCAGTGGCAGACAACGTACTTGAGTACGCTGTTCGACTTGTTGGTAAAACAAGAATCAATGATGCTTCGGCTCCACAACTTACAAAAGATTTCATTTCCTGGGGTGCTGGTCCACGTGCTTCTCAATATTTAATTATTGGTGCAAAATGTCATGCTGTACTCAAAGGGAAATACGCCCCAGACATAGAAGATGTACAGGCTGTTGCTAAGCCAATATTAAGACACAGGTTAGTGAAAAACTACAAGGCTGAAGCGGAAGGTTACTCAATGGATCGTATCATTGAAGAATTACTCTAATCAAATTTCCTATAATTTATACGAGAATAGGTTTCTTACCGTTTATAGCTACAAAACAACTCTATTTTAATGAAGCGCATCACTTTACTGTTTCTATTTTTGTGTCTTTCGGCAACATACTATGCACAAGACGCTCAAGTTTCAGGTAAAGTAGTTGATAAAAGCAATAGAGGATTCCCTGAAATTTTAGTTTTTGTAAAAGAGTTTCCAAAATTGCGAACGGAAACTAATCTGGATGGAGTTTATAAATTAAACGTTCCTTCAGATACTTTGATTACAATCGTAATCAACTACCAGGATGCAGTTGAGAATTTAAAAATCAAGTTAAAGAAAGGTGAGCAACTAAAACTAGACAAGGTTAAGCTCAACGTTCAGTATTTTACAGGAGTGAGTGTTAAAGGTACATTTCGAGATAATACTATTGGTGATTTACCTGTAATAGAAGTACAACAAATTCCGGGACCACAAGCCACAGTTGAAAAGTACCTTACTTTAACAACCGCAGCTGTTTCAAATAATGAACTCACAAATAATTATAATGTTCGTGGTGGTAGCTACGATGAAAACCTTGTGTATGTCAATGGGTTTCAAATTTACCGTCCATTTTTAACAAGAAGCGGTCAACAAGAAGGAATGAGTTTTATTAATCCTGCATTGGTCAGTAATATTTCCTTTAGCGCAGGTGGTTTTGCGGCAAGATATGGTGATAGGTTGAGTTCTGTACTGGATATTGCTTATCGTCGACCAACTCGATTTAGAGGGTCATTTGATGCTTCTTTACTTGGTGCTTCCATTCATGTAGAAGATAAAGTGAACACAAGATTCGATTACATGATTGCGGGAAGGTATCAGGATCAAAGTTATTTGTTAAATGCACTACCCGTTCAGGGGGCTTATAATCCAAGGTTTTATGACCTACAATTTCTCACAAATTTTGCCATAACAGAAAACTTAACGTGGAGCGTTCTTGGACACTTCTCTTCGAATGACTATCGTTTTGCTCCAGTATCACAAGAAACGACTTTCGGAACCGTGAATCAAGCATTAAGTTTTAATGTGTTTTTTGACGGTGAAGAACTCACGAGATTCAGAACAATGACGGGAGCAACATCACTCGATTGGGATGTAAATAAAAGAACTGATTTAAAAATTTATGCTAAAGTTTTCAATACTGATGAGAACGAAACTTTCGACATTTTTGGGCAGTATTTTATCAATGAGTTAGAGACCGACCCTTCAAAAGAAGAGTTTGGTGATTCTGTTGGAACGCTTGGTGTTGGTTCTTTTTTAGATCACGCAAGAAATAGACTGCAAGCCACAATATATTCACTCCGTCATGAAGGAAGCTATCAATTTCTGGAAATCACAGAAGATGGTTTGGACTACGATGAAAAAGGACTTTTACGATGGGGCGTCACTGCCCAATATGAAGATTTTTACGATGTCATGAGTGAATGGAATTACGTGGACTCTGCTGGATACAGTATTCCACAAGCACCCGCTGATGAAATCCAACTCTTTGAGGTTATTAAAGCTGAGAACACGCTCAAAAACTTCCGGACAAATGCATACCTACAGTTTAGCCAATCTTTTGATAAATATATCGAAGACTATCCTGTGAAAATAAAGGTGAAAGATAGAGACTCACTTGGAAACAAAACTATATCCTATTACCATGACACGATTGATCAATCTCGTTCCCAGTTTTCATTTAACGCTGGCGTTCGTGGAGGATACACTGCTTTCAACCAAGAACTCTATTTTACACCGCGAATGGGTATAAGCTTTTTTCCAAGGAAATACTATTTAGACAAAAACAATGTACTAAAAAAGCGATTCTTAAGACTTCATGCCAGTACCGGACTATACTACCAACCTCCATTTTATAGAGAATTAAGAACATTTGAGGGAGGATTGAATTTAGATGTTGAAAGTCAAAAATCATTTCATTTCGTATCAGGTCTAGATTACGCCTTCGAGATGTGGGATCGCGAAACACCATTTAAGTTTAGTGGAGAAGTTTTTTACAAATATATGTGGGATGTAAATCCTTATCAAATTGATAATGTAAGAACAAGGTATTATGCCGAAAACATGGCTGTAGGACACTCATACGGATTAGATTTCAATCTTCATGGTGAATTTATAGACGGAACACAATCATTCTTTAAAATGGGATTACTTCGAAGTATAGAAGATTTAGAAAATGATGCATATTACACATACATCAATTCAGATGGAGAAGAAATTATTCCCGGTTTCACATTTAATGATACACCTGTTGACAGTCTAGAAAACAACCCTGGATTTATTCCTAAGCCAACAGACCAATGGTTTACGTTTGCCACACTCTTTCAAGACAGAATGCCAGGTATAGAACAATTTACGGTTCAATTAGGCTTTAATTATGGTTCTAAACTTCCTTATGGTCCACCAGACAGAAACCGCTACAAAGATACGATCAGACAACGAGCTTACTTTAGAGTAGACATTGGTTTCGGGTATGACTTCCTTTATAAGAAACCAAAGAAAGAAGACCGTAAGAAATTTATGCGTCCATTTACGGACGTTCGATTGAATTTTGAGATATTCAATTTATTAGGAATTAACAATGTGCTTTCTCAACAGTGGGTGCAAGATACGCAAGGGAGATTTTATGCGATTCCGAATTACCTCACCCAACGGCGATTTAATTTGAAACTTATTCTTAGGTGGTAGGGGGATATTAAGATATTGAGTCGTTAGATGTTAGACAATAGACGTATCCTTCATTGGAGGATTCCATTTCAAAAGGCATTTAGACAACGGTAACTTCCACCTCTCCTCCGATCACGATAATATCTCCAACTATGATTTTAGCTCTTCTACGCATTTCAATCTCTCCATTACGTACAACATCTTCTTCATCTACAATCATCTTAGCATGACCACCCGTTTGGGCTACACCGATTGCTTTCAAAAGTTGAATCAGTTCAATGTATGGACCTTCGAGGTTAAAATCTAGTTTTTGCATAATTTATGGGATAAAAAAATGGATTTCAACTTAATCATTGAAACCCATTTAAAGAATTTATTGTTTTGTTATTATCGTACTCCGTGCATTAATTTCTTCAATAAAGGATTGAGGAAAATAATCAATACACCTGCAACTGCTGGGACTATAGTAAATATCAAGAAGAAAGTAGACATAGAATATTCTTCTTGAATCGGTTCAATTAAACCACCCAATGCACCAGCCGCATAGTTACCTATTGCAATAGCTAAATACCACATTCCAAACATGAATCCAATCATTCTAGCAGGCACAAGTTTACTCACATAAGAAAGTCCAACGGGAGATGATGACAACTCACCCAACGTGTGGAATAAATAGGCGAGTACTAACCATATTAAACTTACTCGAGTACCATCTACTAGGCCAGCTGATCCAAAGGCCAATATTCCAAATCCAAAAGCCATAGTAATTAAACCTAGACCATATTTCACGGCTCCGCTTGGGTTATATTTACTCTCAAACCATTTAGAAAATAGAGAGGCGAAGGCAATTATAAAAAAGGAGTTCAAAATTGAGAACCATGAGGTTGTAATCTCAACTTCATTCCCTTTAATCTGACCCACCTTTGCAATTATTAAAGGAGATGCCTCTTCAGGGTTTTCTTTAAGTTGAGTCATTATTTTTTGTTCCTTCTTATCGTCAACATATCGAAATGCATCGAGTTCATACGTCGTAAGAATCTTAGAACCCACTTCCAACTCTTTATATTCACCTATCTTTTTCTTTAAAACCACGACACTATCTGAAGCTTTTAGGTTTTTCTCCATAGCAATTGTAACAGGAGTCTCTGTATACGTTAACTCACCCGTTTTTTTATCATATACTTTATTTCCTTCTTCGTCTACTGCGGGATCAATTTTCATTGTTACTTCCAACTGGTAAGACATTGTATTCAAGTCTCTATTCGTTTTCCACACTGCCAATGACCAGACTCCTAAGAAACAAATCGCCAATATAATATTAGATAGTTTAATTATGTGTGACGATGCTTTCCATAACTTAACCAAAACCCATGTTATAATTATCAAAGGAATAAAAGTTAATAATAGATCTACTATTAAAAATGCGGTAGCTGCATCACCATTTAGAATACGATCTGTAAAATCTCTTGCAAAAATAATCAGCGAGGTTGCGCCTTGTTCAAAGGACATCCAGAAAAACACTGTGAAAAAAGCAAAGATAATCACCGCTATCATTCTATGTCTTAATACTCTTTCGTAACGGGAAATTCGACTAATTACTAGCGGTAAAAAGAACAGTATGAGTCCGATCAAGATAAAAGTTATACTAGCAGGTAAAACTTCTTTTCCATCAACTACAATACTTAAGAAATCAGGTATCAATGGAACACCATTAATATTAAAAGGACCATGAAGCAGATAGATTACTCCAAAAACAGAAGCTAATACAGTCAGGATTTTATCAAACATCGTAAAAGGATTCCTTTTTTCAGAGTGTCCTTCCACTGTAACTGTATTAGTGCCTTCGTCATCTAAAACAACATCATCAATTTCTTGGTTTGAAGGTTGAACTTTAGATGTTGATGCAACAACTTCTTTTGCCGTTTTATCAGGCTTAGCACCAATTTTTCCAAATAATGGTTTAGAAAACCAAAATTGTAAAAGACCAAGCATCATGAAAATTCCAGCAAGACCAAAACCCCAAGACCATCCAATTTTTTCAGCTAAATAACCACAAAGCATCATACCAAAAAATGCCCCAGCATTTACACCCATATAAAATATGGTATATGCCCCATCCTTTTTCTCGGGTAGGTCTTTATACATTTCTGAGATGATTGAGGTCATTGTAGGCTTAAAGAAACCTGTACCAATAACTAATAGAGCCAAGCCGCCGTACATTGAAAATTCCGTTTCCAATGCCATCATACCATGCCCTAAAGTCATAATTAATGCTCCTATTGCTACAGCATTTCTATAACCTAAGAATTTATCAGCAATTACTCCACCCAAAATTGGGGTTAAATAAAGTAGCCCTGCATAGGTTGCAAAGAGAGTTCCTGCATTTTCAGATGTCCAATCCCAACCTGGGTTGACACCTATGATAGACATAGTTAAGAAATTAACCAATAACACTCTCATCCCGTAGAATGAAAAGCGCTCCCACATCTCTGTAAAAAATAAAACGAAAAGTCCTGATGGATGTCCTAAGACTTTTGACTTAAAAAATTCGTTTGAGTTACCCTCCTTTGTAACAGATGCCATCTTCAAAAATTAATTATCTATTTCATTATCTGCAAGCTCAAATCCTTCTTGCTCTAATCCCTCTACTGTTTTATCCTCAGCACCGTGAGTTAGTCTTTTTAATTTCTTCAAGAATAAAATCAAAAGTAAACCAAAACTAACTGTAAAAATAGTAAGCCACATAAACGTGCTAAACTCTTGTTCACTTTGTTCTTCTTCAAGTACAAAACTCACTTCATAATTAATACCATCACCACGATTCTCAACTACTTGAGCGGCATCTGGATTTTTTTCAAAAGTTAAGCGAGCATGATATGGGTTTTCTTCAGAAACATTATTTTTCTTAAGGTTTTCTAGAAGTCTTTCTTTACTATTCTTATCCTCACTTTGTTCAAGTTTAAAAAGGTAACCTACCTTTTTTGAATCCGTCATTCGTTCATAAACGACGTCACCATTACTTGGATATACTTGAGCTTTAATTTCGAAATTCTTATCAAAATTTATCGGATAATCATATGCTGTAACGATTTCTCTATTCTGATTTTTATACTCTATGGAATCCTTAGTCATGTAAGAGATCGCTTCTCCTTTCTCAACAACCATTTTCCCCTGATACGGTTCTAATTGTGCAGATTCTCCAATGCTTCCTGCCAATTTATTTCCAAAACCTGTAGCGGCGAAGTAAACACCCATCATAATTGATGCGTATTTCAATGGAGCTAACTTAGTGATAAAAGACAATGAAACTGGAGAGGTACTTAATTCGCCAATTGTATGGAACAAGTACGCTAAAAAGATCCAAAACATAGCAGCTTTTCCAAACACTTCTTCACTCGCTTCCTGTGATGCAAACATCATGAAGACATATCCGAGTCCCATGATTATAGTACCGACAGCCATTTTAAATATTGAAGAAGCCTCTTTCCCACGCTTTTTTCGCCAGATCCAAAATGCTCCTACCAATGTACCAAATATGATAATATAACCAGCATTTAAGGATTGGAATACAGCAGCAGGAATTTCTTCTAACCAACTCCATCCAGTCGTTCTGTCAACTTTTGCATCCGTGTAAAGGTTCATTAACCCTCCTGCTTGCTCGAATGCACCCCAGAACACAACTACGATTAGGAATGATATAAGCAAAACAATGATTCTATCTTTTTCGATTTTTGAAAGTGGTTTCTTTCGAGCTAATTGCTCTGCTTTACTGGCTTTATTACCACCCGTAAATTCTCCTATTCCAACCAGGTACTTTTGTCCCCACAAGTATACAGCTTGACCTACTAACATCCCGATTCCTGCAAGGCCAAAACCATAATGCCAGCCGTAATAGTAAGCTACCAAGCCAACAAATATACTTGCCAAGAATGCACCAATATTAATTCCTATATAAAAAATAGTAAACCCACTATCTCTTCTTATATCTCCTGGCTCATACAAACCACCAACCATCGTCGAAATATTAGGTTTAAGTCCACCAACTCCTAATATAATTAAGAACAAACCTGTGAAAAATGCCCAATCTTGAGGAACTGCAAGGATTCCATGGCCTAAACAAAGTAAAAGTCCACCTATTAATACAGTCTTCTTTTGACCCCACATTTTATCTGCAACCCAGCCTCCTGGAATAGATGCCACATAAACAAGCATCGTATACCAACCATACAACCAAATTGCATCTTTATTCGTCCAGCCCAATCCGGGATCAACTGCTGTGGCCGAAGTAGCCATATATAGAACGAGAATCCCTCGCATACCATAGTAACTGAATCGTTCCCACATCTCTGTAAAAAACAAAATGAACAACCCGGTAGGGTGTCCAAATAATTCGCTAGATCTCGCTTCACTGCTCATATTACTTGCTTTTAATGTATAGAATTTAACTTAAAATAAAAGTCCACTCTACACGGTCGGTCGCCGAAAATAATCAAAAATTCTGAAGTCTGTATAAAAAGACGGATTTTGTTTGTTGTTAAAAAAATAATCGATTGAATATCTGCACTTAACGATAGATCTATGCCATTCGGCAATTTTCCTTGAAATTTTCGGAAATAAAATTATACTTTTACATTCCCGAAACCAAAATATATTATGATACAGAAATTTTCAATTGTTGTTTTAAGTCTTTTCTTATTTGCTTGTAACGATTCAAAAACAGAGAGCACTGATTCTGATATTACAACAGAGAATCAGAAACCCGAAAAGGAAGATGAAAATGTTGTAAACAATCATAGTTACTCTAATATCGATGAAATTAATACCACTCATCTACACCTTAATTTTGACATCGATTTTGATAATAAAAAAATAAAAGGTGTTGCGCGTCACAAGATGAACAACACAGGTGTTGAAGTAGCTATTTTCGATGTGCAGGGGTTAGATATTCAAAAAGTCACTCTTGGAGAAGACAAGGAAGTAGAAACTACATATAAAATAGGAAAGGAAGATAAATTATTAGGAGCTCCCCTTAAAGTTGATATTGAGCAGAATACTTCCATGATTAACATCTATTATGAAACAACTGAAGAGTCTCAAGCTTTAGATTGGTTAGATCCAGCACTTACTGGTAGCAAAAAACATCCATTTTTATATACGCAAGGTCAAGCTATTTTAACACGAACTTGGATTCCAACTCAGGATACTCCTGAAAACAGAATTACTTATTCAGCAGATGTTAAAGTACCAAGCGAATTACTTGCTTTAATGAGTGCGAATAATCCTACTGAAAAAAATGAGTCTGGTGAATATTCATTCAAAATGAACCAACCTATTCCATCTTACCTTATCGCTTTAGCAGTAGGAGAATTGGAATACGCTCAACTAGGAGAAAAAAGTGGTGTTTATGCTGAGCCTTATATGATTGACGCAGCAGCTTCAGAGTTCCAGGATATTCCTAAAATGATGGATGCAGCTCAAGAACTATATGGCGAATATTTATGGGATATGTATGATGTAATCGTACTTCCTCACTCATTCCCTTTTGGTGGAATGGAGAATCCTCGATTAACTTTTGCGACTCCAACACTTATAGCAGGAGATCGAAGTTTGGTTTCAGTAATTGCACACGAGTTGGCTCACTCTTGGTCGGGTAACTTAGTTACAAACGCTACTTGGGATGATTTCTGGTTGAATGAAGGATTTACAGTTTACTTCGAAAACCGTATCATGGAAAAAATCTATGGTAAAGAAGTAGCAAACATGCTAGCGCTTATTGAGTTTCAAGAATTAGAAAAAAGTATCGATAAAATGATGTCTGAAGGGCACAACGAAGACACTCATTTAAAACTGAACCTTGACGAAAGAAATCCCGACGACGGTATGACAGATGTTGCATACGTTAAAGGTGCTTTCTTCCTTAAAACACTCGAAAAAGAAGTAGGCAGAGAAAAATTTGATGCTTTTTTACGTGAATACTTTAATGCTCACCAGTTTGAGACATTAACTTCTGAAAGCTTTATCGAGTATCTAAACAAAAACCTTCTTGAAAAAGAAAACATTGATTTCAATGTTGAAGAATGGATTTATGGTGATGGTATTCCTGACAATGTTGTAAAAATCACATCTGATCGTTTTGTGAAAATTAAAAATTTGGCGGATAAGATTAAAAATGGTGATAAGATACCATCTGATCTAAAAAGAGAAGATAAAACAACTCAAGAATGGTTGGCTTTTATTCGTCACTTTCAGGGAGATTTAGACAAAGAGAAAATGATTGCTATTGATAAACAATTAAACTTTAGAAATAGTGGGAATTCCGAAATCATGTCTGAGTGGTTCATTTTGGGAATCAATAATGGCTATACGGACTTAAGACCAGACATCAAGAAATTCGTAGTAAAAGTAGGACGTAGAAAATTCTTAGCGCCAATATATACAGCACTTAGCAAACCTGAAAACAACTCAGTGGAATGGGCTAAAGAAGTATATGCAGAGGCGCGTCCTAATTATCATGCTATTTCTTTCAACACAGTTGATGAAATATTAAAAGATTCAGAATAATACTTAAATAACCTCGTCTACTGCTCATTGGTGAAGGTTTTTTTCATAGTAAACATATAAAAGAAGGTGTTTGTCTCTTAGGATTAACACCTTCTTTTTTTGTAACGCTATTCGATTCTAAATAAAGTTCTCATCATATTAACATCGAAAATGTTTGTAGTGCTGTAAGCACTTTCAATCTTTAACTCAGGCATGAATGTCTGAGACCAAAAAGTCGTATCCCAACATCTGAGTGCCATAGGTACGGTATATTTGTTTTGTGGGATAGATGTTTCTCTATCTCTGAATGAATGCTGAGGTTAAAACTATTCATGTATACAGCACCTTTTAGTGCCTAAAAAAAGTATGCGTTTTATCTAGAATAAGAACTTTATGGGATTACCTCTCCATTTTAATTATTTACCTTTGTGAAAAATTAGAATACGGTTATGAGTGTGATTGATGAGGATACAATTTGTGCATTATCTACCGCAAACGGAATGGGTGCTATCGCTGTAATTCGCGTTTCAGGAAAAGAAGCCTTAAAGATCACATCTAAAGTATTCTCCAAAGATCTCGAAAAAGTAAAATCACATACAGCCCATTTTGGAACCATTCGAGATAAAGAAAATAACATCATTGATGAAGTTTTAGTAACTGTTCTCAACGAAGGGAAAAGCTTTACGGGTGAGCACACTACTGAGATTGCTTGTCATGGTTCAGTCTATATCCAACGTCAAATATTATCCTTATTGCTCGAAAGCGGTTGTCGCATGGCAAAACCGGGAGAGTTTACGATGCGAGCATATTTTAACGGACGAATGGACTTATCCCAAGCAGAAGCTATCGCCGATTTAATTTCTGCCGACTCCAAAAAAGGACATGAAATAGCCATGAATCAAATGCGAGGTGGCTATTCAGATCATATTAAACACCTCAGACAGCGACTGATGGATTTTGCGTCGCTAATAGAGCTCGAACTGGATTTTTCGGAAGAGGATGTCGAGTTTGCCGATCGAAGTGAATTAAACAAACTTGTAGACGAGTTAAAAGTTCATCTCAAAGAACTAACGGACTCATTCGCTTACGGGAATGCAATAAAAAATGGTATTAGCACTGTAATTGCTGGTCGACCTAATGCTGGCAAATCAACGTTGCTCAATGCCTTATTGAATGAAGAACGCGCAATCGTTTCAGATATCGCTGGAACAACTCGCGATACGATTGAAGAACGCTTAACCATTGATGGTGTACTATTCAAGTTTATCGATACCGCTGGAATCAGAGAAGCGAAAGACGAAATAGAGAAAATTGGAGTTGAACGAACCATTTCCGAAGTAGGTAAATCAAATGTACTGTTATACGTTTTCGATGCAATAGAAATGACTCCAGAAGATGTAAAACAAGATATTGAAAAACTTCAACGTGAAGGATTATCCGTTGTTTTATTGGCCAACAAGGTAGATCAGTTAAAGTCGTTTGATAAATCCAAATACAACTCCTCCTACCCGATCATTCCCATCTCAGCAAAAGAGAAAGAAGGAATAAAAGAAATCAAGACACAACTTTCCGACGAAGTACAAAAATTTGCGAGCGAAAGTGACACGATTGTAATCAATGCAAGACATTACGAAGCTTTTTCCAAAGCATTACAGGATATTTACAAAGTAGAAGAAGCCTTAGAAATACAGATTCCAGGTGATTTATTGGCGATGGATATTCGCAGTGCTATTCGTCATTTGTCGAGTATAATTGGTGATATTACCGAGGATGATTTGTTGGGGAATATTTTTGCTAATTTTTGTATTGGGAAGTAAGAAAACAGTTAATTACAATTACTAGTGATTCATGTATAAAATATTGGGTTTTTTATACACGTTTTTATTTTTGATTTTCATATTATTCACTAATATTTTTCTAACCAGCTCAATAAGTCTATAATGAACTCCTTTCTTATTTCTGCCCTATCATCTTCATACATTGCATGACCAGTTTCATAGACCTTAATCTGATAATTTTCTTTGTTTTTTAATCTGAATCCTTTTTGCAGACGGTATACACTTTCGTAAACTGGCATATTATCATTTTGATCTTTTGATCCGTAGGCCACAAAAACATCTTGATTCACTTTCTTCCAATAATTCATAGGGTTAAAATCAATATTTAGTTTTATCCAGTTCCAGACCCAAATATCTTTGCTACTTGGAAAAGTATTTGCAAATTCTGACCAACTAGAGGAGTCTAGTTCAGCAAATCTTTTTTCTAAGGACTCCCATTTTTGATCAAAAGCATACTGTTTCATTAAAACATGTAATTCTAAAACTTCTTTAATTTCATTCGGTTCTAAACCTTTCTTCATTGCAGAGTTTGTAACTTCGTGTATGATTTGTTCTTCAAGTGTTACTGCAGCACCAACAATATCAATTACAAATTGAATACTTGTATCTGAGCTGGCAGCAATTGGTGCAATAAAACCACCTTGACTTAACCCCATCACTCCAACAGCATCTAGATTCATTTTATTCTTTAAATGATGAACTGATGCTACTGCATCTAAAGAAAGGTCAAAAAAAGATGAATTCTTCCAATTACCCTCAGACTTTCCACACCCTCTTTTATCTGGGAGTAGGACATAATAACCATTTTCAGCGAGAATTTTAGCAAAAGATTGAGACCATAAATTTGTTCTATCACCGCTATCACCTGAGCCTTGAATTAATGCTATTCCAATTTTTTTGCCCGTTTTATTGGGTGTATATATATCCGCAAATAAAGTTAGAGAATCACTTTTGAAACTTGTTTCTTCAGTTTTGTAGTTTTGAGACTGAACGAGTTTTGTAAAACACAAAACTAAAATTATAAGAGTTAAAAATTGTTTTTTCATAATTATTAATTTTAATAACATATTTTTTGAATATTTAGGCTTGTCTAGTTTTTACAACTCACATTTTTTCAAAAAATCGTAGCTCAACTTCCAGTGTTCTTGGAGCTCCTTACAAGCTTCATTTGCCTTCTTGTTTTCAATAAGTTTTATGATGTTTAGATGAGTTGTATTTGAAATATTAACATAGTCAGTTTTCATATACTCCAATTCTATTATGTATACGGTTGCCTTAAGGTTTTCGAGAACACTTTTAATATTTTCATTTGAATACCCCTGAATTAAGGTGTTATGAAATTTATAGTCTATTTTCTGCCGTTCTAATGGTGTCATTGTACGCTGTAAATCTTTTTGAAGCTCTTTTAAGTCCGTTATAATTTGAGTTGTAAATACTGACTGTTTTATTGCTAGTCCTTCCAAATAACTAATAACTTCATAAATATCCTTCGCTTCTGTTGGATTAATTTTTTTTATATAAAACCCTTGATTTAGTTTGTAAGTTATAATTCCTGATTCCTGGAGCTGTGTTAATGCTTCTCGAACTGGGGTAACGCTAACACCCATTTTTTTAGATAATTCAACTAGGGACAATTTTTGACCTGTTAAGATATTTCCATCAATTATTTCCTGAATTAGTAAATCCTTAACTTGATCACGAAAAGAAATTTTTTGTATAATCATATATAATATATCGTATATGATTTAAAATTACACAAATATTTTAAATAACAATAACTGTGATTGAATATTTATTACTGCAGGTGATTATTAAGTAAGCTTTTCGTATATCCTGATCATGTCTTAAGATGCCTTGATAGGAATAGTGTGGTGATAATATTAAACCTTATGCGAATCAATTTTACGGGGAGTTAAATCTTTGTATTGAGAACTAATCCTCAACACCCACAAGCCATTGCGACTACAACGTTATAGCGTTTAAGTTCTGCAGCTATGGCACGAACCTTATCCAGTTGTTCTTTCGACGGATAGTCACCATTGTCAGGAACAATCTCATAGATTTGTTTGATCAGAGGTATTTGTTCTGCATCTTCCATAGAGCTGTATACATTAATCCTGCATCCTACATCGTCATGACCAAGGTTGATCTTGTCAAAATTTCCTCCGATCCAGGTTGTATCTTTTAGTTCAATATCAGTGAAGAGTATTTTCGTATATCCGGACCTCTTCCAAGACTTACGGAAAACAATGTCTTTCATGTTATCGATCGATATCAATTGTTGTGATCCATCCTTCAAGATAAATTTGTAGATCGGAAAACTAGCTTTCTTAAAAAGTGCCGATTGATCGACCAACTCTTTATACATCTCTATTGAATCTATGCCGTGTTTAGCATACGTTTTTTTGAATATATTTTCAAAATCTGGATTTATATCTACTTGAAATAACCAGAATTGATCCAATAAATAGCCAATTTGTCTTTCTCCTTTATGATTGTATTCTATCTCTAAGACAGCTTCTAGTTGGTCAGCTCGAGTCGTGAATGATAGGCACAACATCAAATATAGAATGTATTTTTTCATAGTGGATTATCATAGAATCAAAAATCATGCAAAAATGCGGTCGCTGAGCTCGTAGTCACAATTAATTTAAATTAATGACGTGATATTTCTTCTTGGTAATTAAGTAATTTCTTTTTCAATAAAAAGTAGCCTCTTGATAAAAGAAAGCTATAATCGTTCATAGATTTAAAGAGGATTTCTAAATTACTATCATTGTATTTTTCATTACCATAGTACTTCCAATCCTTTGAAAGATATAATTCAAAATGATCTTTCATCTCTTTAGTGATTTCGGACTCATACTTACCATCTTCTAGCAAGTCTAATATCCCATTTTTTAAGTTGATTTCTAATGTTTCAATTCTTAAGAAATTCGCTTTTATTTCCTCATAAGGTGTTGTGTAGTTTAAGAAAATTAATTCGTTTGAAAGGATAGTATAGATCTCAAATTTAGAATCAAAAACTTTATCAAATTCGAAAAACTCTCGATAGAGTTGTTCTAACTTAGTTGAATTATTTTTAAGTCGGTCTAACTTGCTGTAAAAAAAATATATATTAATATCGTTTTTCTTAATCTGTTTATTTACTTGATCTAATTTTAGATTAAGTCTTCCAAGAATAGCTAAAGCATCCTTGTGATTATACTTTTTACCATCATAATCGAATGTTTTTACTGGAATAGCCTTGTCGGCAATCTGTTTTAGTACGTCAATGTCATTTTGAAGAGCTAAGCTTGTATATACAAGATCAACTTTATCGTCTGAGAATAATTCTTCAAAATTAATAATATCTTCAGTTCGTTTTAAATTATCAATTTCAAAAGAAATAGGATTCTTGTTATCATAATAGCCATTATAAATCTTAGAAAAAGAGTTATCTAAAAACTCTTTTTTAAATTCTGCTTGAAACTCCTCAAATTCAGTTATTGTAGGCTCTCTTTTATAATGAACGTCATTAAATATTCTAGTAGTTAGTTCTTCTTGAATACTCTTAATGTTATTTAACGTTTTGTTCGCAAGGACTCGTTCCATCCTTACTGAAAGAACTCCAATTCTCTCTAATACTTCTATCCTATCTTCAACGCTTGGATGTGAAGCCCATTGGTCTTTAATTACTAATTTTGACTTATTGAATTTATTTAAGTCTTCGAGTGTAATTTGAGGCAAATTATCTATAATTTTAATGTCATTTTTTGCGGCAAGGAAATTCATTACGAACAACTGCTCATCAAACAAGTTCTTGCTTTTTTTATTTTCTGGGATTTTTCTTTCATAAAATGACAAAACATAATTCAAAGAATAATCTGCTAAAGAAGTTCTAAGTAAAACGGTTTTCATAGGCTGAATTCCAGTAACGTTTGCGGCAATTTCATCTGCATGAAACTCCATTTCTCTAGACAATCCCAAATAACTCTTGTTAATAACTCCATACATCACACTGGAAACCCACTGAATACCTTGAGTTATTCTATATGCAAGAACTACAAAAATTGAAAGATAACCAGCTGCATTTGCCCATCTTTGGATAAGCTTCTCATATGATTCATTGTCATACAGTAGGTTGAAAATAACCAAATTTAAGTTATAGACATAGCTACCTACTTTCATAGATTTTTGAGAGAAATGCCCAAATTCATGGCTCAAAATTGCCCTAAGTTCTTCTCTAGAAACAGAGTTGATTAAGCCTAATCCTAATTGAAGGTTTTTTCTGATAGGTAAAAACATACTCCAAAAATTGGAGTCATAAAATACTGAAGCATTTACATCACCAGATAAATAAACTTTTTTCGGGAGTTTTGTCCCCACTTTTTGAACAATGTCCTCAATCAAACCAAATAACTCAGGCTCATCTCTTTTATTGATCTCAACAAGATGTGAGCGATCTACTTTGTATGATTTGAAAATGAATTTTAGTAAAAAGATAAGAACGAGAACCCCTAAACCTGCTATTGCAATTCCAAGAACTATAGTAGGTGGAACTGGATAAAGTACCACTAACCTTATACATTCATAAATACACAACGCAGTCAACCCTACTGACATTAGTAATAATGATATATAAGTCAATGCAAAAAAGATGATTAAAATTATCGATTTAGTTGTTTGAGCTTTAAACTTCTCAGTAGGTTTGTTTTCTTTTTTAGTCATAAATTTTGGTTTAGTTTCACTGATTCAATTTTCCCAACGCCTATTTCATTTAACTTAACCAAAGTTCCTTCAATTAAGTCACCTCCTTTTTCAAATTTTATAATGATATGTTTACTTTTTTCTTCTGAACATGAACTTAAAAGGATTATTAGTCCGAAAAGGGTATGAAGAATTATATTTGGATTTGAGTTTTTCATGGTTTATTTATAAAATTATTAAACTGACTACTTATTTCTCGTTTTACATTGTGTTCGCTAAACCTTACCCTCTTAACTACCACGAGATAAAACCTCATGCCCGTTTCTTTTATACTACTTAACTAACGATAGTATATAGGATAATTCATTTGAATATTCTCTATTCGAGTCGTTGGGCGTTGTTTGCCATTACTTAAAGCTTTCACATTTTCGTAAACGTACCTTCTAAGTTCATCAACCTCAATTTTTGTATCTTCATTCAAATCTGCCTTTCCGGTTTTAATTCCTTCCAACATACAATAGGTAAACAAGCCGTTTTTCCATTGATCGCTTTCCATAGCAAATTCAGCACCACCAGCGGAGGAGATTACTGTGGCTCCCGAGCCTTGTCTTATGTCTGAGAACAAGTTTTCTACCATTTCTCTGGAGTTTTCCAGTCCAAAGGCGTCTTCTTCCTTGTACCCGGTAGCTACAGATCGAAACTTTATTTCTCCATCTTCATCTTGAGGTGTCGTGTCTTTTTTGATTTCATCTTTGTCCACTTCCCCGCTGTGGCACGTATCCATGATCAACAATTTTTTAATTGCTTTTACTTGTGTAAGCAGATTCTCAATACGCTCATAAGCCAAGCCTTTTTCAGAAGGACTTGTGAAATCCATATCATAAGTACCAAAATAGTAGTTGTAATCTTCGTCCAGTACTCCGTGACCAGCGATAAAAACAACCACAACATCATTGATGGTTGCGTCGGTTAAGAAGCTTTCTAGATTAGAGATATTTTGCTTCGTGGCTTCTTCATTGGTAAGTGTTTTTATAAAAATATGTTTGTAAACATCCCCATTTTGCTTCATTTGGCTCACAAAATCACTGACATCTTTGGTCGGATAAGTCAGGTTAAATTTTTCGTCTTGATACTTAGAAACACCAATTCCAATCACATAAAGGTTGCTTTTTAGAAGCTTCTTGGGTTCATGAATTACTGTAAAGGATTCTTTTAATGAATAAGCACCGGCTCGATTGATGCTCATTACGGTCACTTTATTCATCCCCTGAATAAGTCCAATCGTTATGTCTTTTTCAATGGACTGAGTGTTCTTGTCTTTTAGAGAAATTCCTTGATTACCATAATAAGGTACTCCATTTAGATAGACTTGAATACGGTCGAGCATTTCTACGCTATCACTTGCTTTAACCGTAAATGTAATCTCATTTTTCTCGCTGATGTAAGGCAATTTGTCCCTATCAATATTGATTTCAGGAACGACAAAGCTTCCATTCAGTTCATCCTTCTCAAAGCCCATTTTCTTCACTCTTTTCTGATAAATGTATTTGTAAGCTCTTATGAGGTTTTCTGGTGTTTTTCCAATGATATTCGCAACAATATCAGGTCGATTGTAAATCAGGTCAAACTGCTCGAAAGGGTAAAGACGATCGTCTATTTTGAAAGCAATTCCTTCCAATGCTGCTTTGGTACCTGTATAGTAAAAATCTTTGTTAAAAATGATGTAGTCAGTTCCTGAAGCAGCGGTAAATGTAGCTTCTACTCCACACAAATCGGGGTTCCAAAGTTTTAATGTGCCATCGTTTGAACAAGAATAAACACGGTGTGTTTCAGGTTCAAATACCACTTTGTTCACTCCATCAAGATGTCCTTCAAATATACATACCAATTTACCAGTGGGTACTTCCCAAAGCTTTACGGAGTTGTCGGCTTTCCATACGGTGTTATTTGTTGCACCAGAAGCAAGGTATTTTGAGTCACTACTAAAGGTAATACTATTGATTGCATTTTGATGTGCTGTGAAAGCAGTTATAGAATCATAAGTTTCTGCATCTCGAATGTAAATGGTTTTATCCCATGCCGAAGATGCAAGGTATTTTCCATCCGGACTAAAAGCAACACCGCTAGTCATGGTAATTTGTTCAGTGAGGGCTACCAGTTCTTTTTCCTTTTCCCAATCCCATACGCGAACGTTAGCATCGTAACCGCAACTTGCCAATCGTTTTCCATCGGGACTAAAACTTAAATCAAAAATTCCTCCTTCATGTGCCTGATATGTTTTAATCAACTCTCGCTCTTGTAGATCCCATATTCTGATCTTACCTTGATATCCAGCACCTGCTAAGTATCTTCCGTCAGAACTAACAGTTAGTGTTTGTTGGATTTCGTAACCTGCGTCCATCCGATTCAGTAGTTCGCCTGTTTCAAGATCCCAAATTCCAATTTGTAGTGTTCTACTCACCGCGTATAGTTTACCTTCTGTTCCAAATTGACAGGGAAACATTCCATCCAGTGTGCGTTCAATTTTATTCTGTTTTAAGTTCCAAACGGCCAATTTCAACTTCCCATTTGCAGCGACCAGATAATCACCTTTAGGAGAGACAGTCATGTTAAGCATTTTGCTAATTAGCGGTTGGAATTTTTTAATGGGCTGTAAGTCTTTTAAATTGTAAAAGACGATTTCTTTCATGTGAACAGTAGCCAAAATCTCGTTATCGTGGAATACTTTGAAATGTGTTGGACTAAACGTTTCATTCTCTTCAAGCGTTTTGAAGACCTCCGTTTCTAAATTGAAGATCTGTAGTTTTTTTCCATGTACAGTTATGTAGACGAGCATTTGCTCTTCGTCAAAGTGAACTCCTTGAATTTTAGATGAAACGGGAATGCTCCATTTCTTTTCTCCTGTAGAAAGATCAAAAATATGAACGTTGTCATCGTTGAACCCGCTGTAAAAATAATTTCCTGATGTACTGATTTTAGAGGGACAAAAAGGGAAGTTGAATTCATCAAAAAACGTCAATGTGTTTTTCTCTTTTGTTTCAATATCCAGTATGTGAAGCTTGCCTTTATGGTCTAATAGTGTTAGTTTCTTGGTATTTGGAATTTTATTCAAATGAATAACATACTGATCGCTAAGCACTTCACCTTGACTTTCTTTTTGAAGTTTTACTCGCGCAGCATGTCCGTCTTCGTTGAGATAGTACATCCATTTGCTGTCATCAGAAAACGCTATTCCATTCGCATTGGGTTCCGCCGGCACCTCTACCACCAATTCATTGGTCACAAAGTTCCATACTTTAATCGTTCCGTGATTGATCAGCGCTGCAATTAATTTGTTGTTTGGAGTGAATTTTAAACTATTGATTCGACCGTTGTTCGGTCCAAGTGTAGTGAATTCTCTTGAAGATGGAATGTCCCATATTTTGACGATTTTATTATTACTTCCTGAGGCCATCCAGCGTTCATTTGGAGAAACATCTATGGAATTAATCTGATCGGTATGCCCTTGAGTTAAAACAACCTTAGCCTCTTGGGAGTGGACTAAGAAAGAAGCTGCAAGTGTAAAGAAGACTAATAAAAATTTCATCTGATTTATTTTCTTCATTAAAGATATTCAAATAATTGGAATGGCTTATATCCCCGCTTTACTTATCAATGCTAAAAATATTAAACGAGTTCACTCTTTTTTCGAAGCTCATCCCATTTCGAAGCGCTACTTTTTCAGAAGCCAAATTTTTAATATGTATCATTGAAATTAATGAATCAGTAAAATCATTTTCAAATGCATAGTTTTTACATTTTGATGCTGCCTCTATGGCGTACCCTCGTTTCCAAAATTCTGGAAGAATAGAATAGCCTATCTCCAGCCTTTCTTCATTTTCAATCGTTTGAATTAAAAGGCCCGACTGACCAACCATTCGGTTTGTTTTTTTATCCACTAGTACGTTTAATCCTCCCAAGTTATTTTCATATCTGTGGAACGCTTTGTCAAACCAAATTTTGCATAATTCAACTGGAGATAACTTTGGATCAAGTTCTAGGTGCTCAGCAATATTTTCTGCTTTGAATAAGTTCAACCATTCATCAAAATCCTCTGGCTCGAGTAGTCTGAATTTTAATCTTTCGGTTTCTTGTCCTACGAGTAGATATTTCATTTTTAATTTGTTACACTAAAGTTTATTAAATTACTTAATGCGTCTAAATTTAGTTAGCCTAGACGATGTATTTCCAGCATTTAAAATAAAAATCATTCCAAATTTCGTTTCTATATTCAGTATTTCCATGTAATCTTCAGTCCATTTAATAAACACTCTTTTATCATAATACCAGAAATAAATAAATGGTAAACCAATAGGACGAATCATAGTTTTAGAACGAAATATATTTCCTTTCCATTTTCCTCTAAGACTCCAACTTTTCACTATACTATCGTCAGAAATTACAGAAATTTCAAGAGATTTATTGTTTCGTTTTAAATCAACTTCTGTATTTGACCAATTTTCAATGCTATCTTTATTAAAAAGTTGAAATATTAACTGATCAGATAATGTGTTTTTGTAATGTCCACAATTCGATTCTGGACAGTTTCGAAAACTACCTTTTTCAAAATCCAAAGCTGGTTGGTCATCTTGAAATAATTCAGTTGCCCTGTTTGTTGAAATGCAACTAACGTGAGTGAAAATGAAAAAAGTCAAAATAACTGATATTTTAAAAATCTTTATCATGCAATTATAATTCAACTCTTAGAGCAAACATCAACTTCGAACACACGGGTTTTTTGTTCACGATTCCAGGGGACCAATACTCTGTGTTCAAGAGTTTTTCTTCGAATTGTTTCAAACACTCTTCAGGTAAAGTCCTCTTCTTGAAATCGATACTTATTACTTTACCTTTTTTATCAATAATAAGTTCTATGAATTCTTTTGCTTGATAACTATACCCACTTGCAACACATTCATTTATTATTGATGCCAATTCTTTCCTAATCATATCTGAAATTGATTCGTATTCATTTATTGTTGCCTCTTTGTCAGGATAATCAATTATTGAATCGCAATTACTCATCTCGTTTTGCCCGTATGAAAGATAGGACAGCAGAAGCAAAATAAACAGTATGTGAGGTAGTTTTTTCATTTCTAACTCTTCTGTCTTGGACTATTTTTTGAGTTTTGTAATTAGTCAGTTAATTCAACTTTCTATTTGAAATACTTGGTAACTACTTTTATAGTAGGAGGTTCATTTAATTTAGATACCTGCATAATTCAAATTTACGATTAAAATTCTAATTTGACATTCAAACAGTTTTAAACACAAAATCTTAAAATCAAGAATTTTGATTATCCTTATAGTCTAATTAGATTTATTTTATCATGAAGTGGGTAACCTTTGTAACACTATACTGCTGTTGTCTTTTCTCCATTCAATCGCAAACTTGCAACTCCTACTATATTCAAATGGAAGATAGCGTAAAGCTTGCCGCAGACGTCTTTTTACCAACATCTTATGAACAAGGTGAACTACCCGTCTTAATTCAATTTGAAAGATATTGGCGCTCCTCAATAACCAAGAAAAATGAAGAGCCAACTCTTCATGGACTTTCTAAATATTTTAGTGATAATGGATATATCATTGTTATTGTAGACACTCGCGGTTCGGGAGCTTCATTTGGAACAAGGCTTTCTGAGTATTCTCCACAAGAGGTTAATGATGCAGAGCAAGTGTTAGATTGGGTTGTTGATCAACCTTGGTCAAATGGAAATATTGGCTCTTACGGAACCTCCTATACAGGTACTACAGCGGAGTTATTATGTGCAACAAAACACCCCTCCTTAAAAGCTGTTATCCCTGGATGGTCTGATTTTGACATTTATCGCAGTCCAGTCAGACCTTATGGAATGTTGGCTAGTAAATTCATCAAGAAATGGGGCACATATGTAAAATTACTTGACCGGAATCGATCATTGATTCTAAAAAGCTCTGTTCATCCTGTAGACGAAGATTCACTCAAGGCCGCAATAAAGGAGCACAAAGGAAACCTTAATGTCTATCGCTCTACAAAAAAAGGTGAATTTAGAAATTCAGACATGGGAGTTTATGATTACGAGGAGTGTTCTGTTGTTCATTGGAAAGAGGAGATTGAAGCATCGAAAGTGCCAATGCTTGTCTTAGCAAGCTGGATGGATGCAGGTACTGCTGAAGGAACTATACAACGCCTGGAACATTTCAGCAATCCTCAAAAAGTGATTTTAATGGCAACTTCACACGGCGGATGGAGTAATGCAAGTCCTTTTAGTGTAGAAAATATTGCAAAGTACCCTAACCTTTTGAAGCAATATCAGAATAACTTACAATTAGAATTCTTTGATCATCATGTGAAAGGAATTGACAATGGAGTTGATGAATGGCCGCTCATGAGATATTTTAATATGGGACAAGAAGTTTACAAAGAATCTGATTCTTGGCCAATTCCAGGAACGGAGACCACAAATTTCTACTTTCTAGAAGAAGGAAGGCTTGGTTCTGAAAAACCTAACACCGAGACAGGAACAGATCAGTATAAAGTCGATTTTGGTGTTTACACAAGTAAAATGAATAGGTGGACCACTCAAATGGGGGAACCCGTATTGAATTTAAATCATCGAAATGAAATGGATGATAGAATGTTGACTTATACCTCTCAACCTGTAACAGATGATGTTCAAATAACAGGAACTCCAGTTGTGACCATTCAAATTTCATCAACCCATGAAGATGGGGCTGTTTTTGTCTACCTAGAAGATGTTGATGAAAACGGAAACAGTACTTACATCACTGAGGGAGGGCTGCGGTTGATTCACCGTAAAATAGCAGAACAAACGGATGAATCATTTAATTTACACTCATTCAACGAAGAAGATGCAAGTCCGATGACTCCGGGGAAAACGGAGCTTATAACTTTTAAACTTTGGCCAACGTCAGTGTTGATTAAAAAAGGGCATTCCATTCGAATTGCTATAGCGGGAGCAGATAAAAGTACTTTTGATAGAATTCCTAAAACGGGAACTCCTACATATACAATTCAACGAAATGCATCTTCAAGTTCATTTATTTCTTTGCCAATTATTGTGAGTGACTAATTATATTGGCTTGAAAAATTCTACCTTCTATCGAGTAATCTTCTAGGATTATACTTCATAAGTTCCTTACCCGTAAGTTCTGCAATCTTTTCTGCTTCAGCTTTCGCTTTTTCCATAGAAGGATAAGTTCGCTTCAATAATATTTTTTTTCTGTGGGAATTATTTAGTAAATAAATTCCTAATGCTTTCTCGGTCACCACAGTTTTATTTAACCCAGTAATGTCCGATGCTTTGTTTGATTTGTTGGCCGACATAACTGTGATGAAAGGGTAAAGGTTCAATGAATTCCATTTCCCCATTTTTAGTCCAAGGAATCTATTGTACTCCTTATAGATGTTATGGGAGTAATTGATGTCCATTCCAGACGCACCAGTTACCATGTATAAACCAAAAACAAGTATGGCGAAACCAATAAACATTGGGACAATATACAAACTGATTAACATAAAAAAACCAACAACAGTCAAGGCAATTCCAACGACTCTTCCCGGAAGTTGAAAGTAAAAACCATGTTTGAAAGAGTCTTCTGGTTTGGTATTTTGATTTATTCCGTCTAGTGGTTCTTTATTGCTCATTTAGCAAATATAATAAAAATGGTAATTTTTGAATTTTTACGTGGTACCATTCAATCCATCAATTTATCTTCTCATGAGTATCCAATATCCATCAATTTCATTACTTTCGAATCGAAAGAAAAATGATATGGCAAAATTAAGACCGTTTAGAGCTGTTAGACCAACTAGAGACAAGGCTCACCTCGTGGCATCACGACCGATTTTCACGTATAAACCATCCATTTTAAAGGCTAAATTACAAGAGAATCCCTTTACATTTATTCATATCATACATCCCGAATATTTTGAAGATGAATCCAATAAAACAGAACCAAATTCTTTGGAACGATTTCAAAAAGTCAAAAAAAAGTATGAAGAATTTGTTGAAAGAGGCACCTTTGATCAAGACGATATTCCTTCTTTTTACATCTATCGACAGACAAAAAACGATCATGCATTTTTAGGGGTAATAGCTGGAGCCAGCGTTGAAGAATATCAGAACAACAAAATTAAAAAACACGAAGCGACGATTACCTCTCGTGAAGAAATGTTTACTAACTACTTGGACATAGTGGGTGTCAATGCAGAACCTGTTTTATTGAGTCATGAAAAAAGTTTGGAGGTTGATGAAATACTAAGTAGCATAACATCCATGAGAGCTGAGTACGACTTTAGTACCACAGACAATGTTCATCACGAACTTTGGATTGCTTCAGAGGAAGAAGTTAAAAGTCTCCAACAGGCCTACGATAAAATAGAAAATGTTTATATCGCTGATGGTCATCACAGATCTGCCTCTTCTGTTCGATTAGCTGAACGAAGATTAGAACAAAACCCAAGTGCTACTGGAAAAAACTATGAGGCTTTCCTTAGCTTTTTTATCGATGAAGAAAGACTACAAATATTACCTTTCCATCGTTTATGTAAGTCATTAAATGGGTTGACAAAAGTTCAACTTCTAGAAAAATTAGAGTTACGATTTGATATATCTACGATTTCAAAAGGTAGTACTCCAAAAAACATGCATGAATTCCAAATGTATATTGAAAATGAATGGTTCAAACTAGTAGCCAAGCCCGATGTTATATCAAAATCAGATGCTGTAAGTTCAATTGATGCTGAAATTCTAACACGAGAAGTATTATCTCCTATTTTGGGAATTCACGACTTAAAAACGGATAAAAATGTAGGCTTTTTAAGTGGTGAAACAAAAATTAAAAAGATCGAGCAACTTGTAAATAAAGAAGTTTACAAAGTGGCCTTTCTTCTGCATCCAGCAACTATGGAACAAGTTAAAAACGTAGCAGATGAAAATGCAGTAATGCCTCCGAAATCTACATGGGTTGAGCCAAAACTTAGAAGTGGACTAACCATATATAAAATTGACGAATGATACGAGAAAACTTAGCGCAAATTAAAGAAAGTATTCCAAAGGATGTAACACTAGTTGCTGTTTCCAAAACAAAGCCAAACGCTGATATTATGGAAGCCTACGAAACGGGGCATCGTATTTTTGGTGAAAATCGTGTGCAGGAATTAACTGAAAAACACGAAGCGTTACCGAAAGATATTAAATGGCATATGATTGGTCATTTACAATCCAATAAAGTAAAGTATATCGCTCCTTTTGTTTCTTTAATTCACGGTGTTCATAAATTTAAATTACTCAAAGAAATTAATAAACAAGCGAAGAAAGTAGACCGAAGCATAGACGTATTAATTCAATTTCACATTGCTCAAGAAGATTCAAAATTTGGTTTTGATTTTGAAGAAGCTAAAACAATGCTAGAATCCGATCAGTTTGTTGAACTTGAAAACATAAACGTTCGCGGTGTTATGGGGATGGCAACATTCACTAATAACAAAGAACAAATTGAAGATGAATTCCGTACTTTGAACAATTATTTTCAAGTTTTCAAAAGTAATTTCTTTAAATTTAATGAAGGTTTTAATATCATTTCAATGGGAATGAGCGGGGATTATGAAATTGCTATTGAAGAAGGCAGTAACATGATCCGTGTTGGTAGCAAAATATTTGGAGAAAGAAAATGAAGTTTTTAATATTCATATCAATTCTAGCTTTCCCGCTACTCTCTTTTACACAGACAACATACGAGGATAGTTTGAAACAGGAAAGAGAAGCTTATAAAGAAAAAATCCTACAATCAGATGAATTGCTAAATGAAAAAGAGCAACTTGGAATTGAAAGTCTTGAATATTTCAAAATAGATACCTCTTGGGTTTTGGAAGGTACACTTATCAAAGATAAAGGCAAAAAATTCAAAATGCAAACGTCTACCGAAAGACAACCTACTTACAGAAGGTACGGTTGGGTTTGTCTTGAGCGAAATGGTCAAAAATTTCGTCTAGCCGTCTATAAAAATCTGGAATTAAAGGATAAGAAATACAAACACTATCTTTTCTTGCCCTTCAAAGACGCAAACGCTCCAGGCATAACATATGGTGCAGGCAGATATATTGAACTTTATAAAGAAAAAGGTTCAAAAGATATTACGGTAGATTTTAATACCTCCTTTAATCCTTACTGTGTCTATTCTTACCGATACTCTTGTCCAGTTACACCTTCAGTAAATCATATAGATTTTGTTATTGAAGCCGGTGAACGGAATCCAACTCTAAGAAAAACAGACTAAAAAAAAGACGACTCGAATAGAGCCGCCTTTTACAATTCTTAATTCAACTATTTAGTTTATTCTCCCATTTTCTTAACTCTCGAACCATCCGAATAAATTTCTATTCTAAGCTCTGTGGAGTTTCGATCGATTTCTTGTCCGAGAAGGTTTACTACTTTAACAACATGTGGTTTTTCATGATTATTCATTATTGCAACAATCTCATCATGTGTTTCCGTTGTACCATCGTAATCCGTTTGTTTGATTCTATAGTACCAAAGAGAACCTTGTTCAATATTTCGATCTTCAATTTGGTAAGACTGTGTTGAGTTTGAGCTTCCTTTTGACATCACAGTCGCAACCGGATACCAAACAGATCCGTCTCTACTGCGTTCTACTCTAAAATAGTCGTTATCATTTTCTGAAGCAGTTTCCCATTTGATTTCATTGAAACCTGGTTTATCTTCTCCTTTAAAGGATAGAAAGTCTACTGGCAAACTAATAGGTGAACATTCTAAAGATGTTGAACCTGTCCAATTAATTGTATAAGCACCTCCTCCTGGTGACCAATTATTAATCATCAATACATAAACTTCTCCTGCACTTACATTTAAATCCTCAACCCAGCCATTTCCAGTAACTCCCTCAGAATTATCTCCTGCTCCATTTGTCATTCCGCCAGCAGATCCACCGTTTGCTGCGTACGAACATCGTACAGGTGCTCCTAAAGTGCTACAATCAACATTAGGCCCATACAAAGCAAAGTCCAAATCATCTGTACCATTATTAGCAGATAGATTTAATGCTAAAGCCCCATTTGCAGTCACTTCGAAGAAATACCAATTTGTATATTTTTCTCCTTCTGCACTCGCACAGCCTGCACAACCTTCAGTTACCGAACCAGGTCCAGGAGCCGTACCAGTTAATGATGAGTTATTGCATATTTGATTTGCATTTGTACAATCCGACAATCCATCAGGTTGCCTTTGACCACATGGAACACATGACAAATTCGCAACCCAACCTGGTCTAGTGACTGTACCATCTGAATCAAAAGAAAAAGACAAGCAACCAGACGAGCTAGTCGACTGAATAAAACCTGAACCCACTCCCGTTAAAGAAACTAATAGAGGGTCTCCTTGAGTTGAACCATTGATAATATCTAAAAAGTCCCAGCCATTTTCTATATTGTAGGACGTGAACGTTGCACGAAGACAAGTTCCAGGACTATCGGGGCAATAAGTATGATAAATATTATTTATATTATTAGAATAGTTTCCGCCAGCCCCGCCATTATCATAATACACTCCAGAACAAGTGTTTACAGTACACCCTCCACTAAATGTACTTGCTAAACCTGAAGTACTATGAGTATATGTTTGAGAGCTAGCTTCAAATCCATAGAATAATATTATCGATAAGATGTAGTAATATATATTTTTCATAATTAATTATTATTAATTCGTTGATTATGGTTAGAATAAACGCCTAATTTCTTCTTAACGGTTGAATGAGAATATAGTCTTAACATTAACCCAGAATCTTCATCATAAATCTCAACACTCTCTTCAACAAGCCTTTTTGAAGATAACTTCTCAATTTTAATACTCAAATATTGTTCTAAAGTAAAATCTTCAGGATTATTTATAATCTCAAATGATTCGGTACATAAGTAATTAATTCCTATAAGCTTTCTCTTATCTTCAAGAATTGTTGCCCTTTCGTCTTCTGTATAATAATAATTCAAATATACTTTAGTCAATGTATCCAAATCTTCATATGAAAAATCATATTTTGACTCCATATTTGAATCAGCATTTTCTGTATCAGCCTGCCCAAAACTCAATGTTGAGGTTAAGAAGAATATTAATAGTATAAAATATGTATAATTCATAATAATTTCCTTTTAAAGTACTAACAAATTTATGTCAACTAAAAGTAACATACAAATAATTAAGAACTTATTAAAGCATTTCACACTACAATATTGTGTTTTTTTAAGCTAATACCATATGTTTCGTTTGTTTTTTAGTCACAATGTTAAATAATATCGTATTTGTTAATCTATTGTTTTTTTTAAATAAAGGCATGTAAATAAGAATTTGTCATGAATTAAATTTTTTATCAAACAATTAAAGAGTGTAATGTTCTTACTCAAAATGTAAATCATCTTACCTACGTAAATCGTGAAGCATTATATCAAAAAATGATAATCAAGGTAAATCTTCTTCAGCTCATACTTGTTAATTAGAACTCTTCCAAAAAAATCATTGTTCTAAACGCAATTTACTTCTTTATTCATTAACTTCGCCTCAAGAATTTTAGAAAATCAAATAGTATGAGTTACGATATAATTGTAGTAGGAAGTGGACCTGGTGGATATGTTACAGCTATTCGCGCGTCTCAATTAGGGTTGAAAACGGCTGTAGTTGAGAAAGAATCTCTCGGGGGAGTTTGTTTGAATTGGGGATGTATTCCAACAAAAGCACTACTCAAAAGTGCGAATGTATTTGAATACTTATCTCACGCGGAAGACTACGGAATCAAAGTTAAAGGAGGTGAAGCGGATTTTGGCGCTATGATTAAAAGAAGTCGTGATGTTGCTGAAGGAATGAGTAAAGGTGTTCAGTTTCTCATGAAGAAAAATAAAATCGATGTAATCAACGGAACTGGTAAAATTGTTGCTGGTAAAAAGGTAGAGGTTACTGATGAAAAAGGTAAAAAAGAAACCTACTCTGCAAGCAAAGGAGTAATTATTGCTACTGGAGCACGTTCTAGACAGCTTCCTAACTTGCCGCAAGATGGCAAAAAAGTAATTGGTTATAGAGAAGCAATGTCTTTAGACAAACAACCTAAGAAAATGGTAGTTGTAGGGTCTGGTGCAATTGGAGTTGAGTTTGCTTACTTCTACAATGCAATCGGAACTGAGGTTACGATCGTGGAGTATTTACCTTCTATTGTTCCTGTTGAGGATGCTGATACATCTAAAGAACTTGCGAAATCTTTGAAAAAACAAGGTATAAAAGTGATGACGGATGCATCTGTCGAAAAAGTAGACACGAAAGGATCTGGTTGTAAGGCACATGTCAAAACAAAGAAAGGGGAAGAAGTAATCGAATGTGATATAGTTCTTTCTGCTGTTGGTATTGAAGCGAATATTGAAAACATTGGATTAGAAGACGTTGGTATTGCTACGGACAAAGGTAAAATACTTGTTAATGATTTCTACCAAACGAACATGCCAGGGTATTATGCAATTGGGGATTGTGTACCAGGACAAGCTTTAGCTCATGTTGCTTCTGCAGAAGGTATTATTTGTGTTGAAAAAATTGCAGGTCATCATCCTGAACCATTAGATTACAACAACATTCCAGGATGTACATATTGTTCTCCTGAGGTCGCTTCTGTGGGTTACACAGAAAAAGATGCTAAAGAAGCTGGTTACGAATTAAAAATTGGAAAATTTCCTTTTTCTGCTTCAGGGAAAGCAAGTGCTTCAGGTGCAAAAGAAGGTTTTGTTAAATTAATTTTCGACGCTAAATATGGTGAGCTTCTAGGAGGTCATATGGTTGGAGCAAACGTAACTGAAATGATCGCTGAAATCGTTGCAATCAGAAAACTTGAAGTTACGGGAGAAGAATTAGTAAAAACGGTTCACCCACATCCAACAATGTCAGAAGCGGTTATGGAAGCTGCGGCAGCTGCATATGATGAGGTAATTCATTTATAGAAGAGTCTTCTTACAAAAATACTACAAGGGGCAGAATTATCTGTCCCTTTTTTTATGAATCAACTCAATAATTCGTCGGCAAATTTATCCCAAGTGAGTTCGCTCTTTGTTTCAAACGAATTTTTCTTTTTATCAGAAAGAACTTTCTCTATTCCTAAAGCTAATTCTTCAGTAGTATTATTTTGAACTACATAGCCTTCTCTTAGATCCTTGATAAACTCACTGAGCCCTCCGACATCAGTTGTAACTACAGGAACACCAAAATGCTTTGCAACAGCAATAATCCCACTTTGAGTTGCTGATTTATAAGGCAAAACAACCGCTTCAGTAATCGAGAAATAATATTTCACTTCACTGTCTGGAATATATTTCAAATGCAAATGCACACGATCCTTCAACTGATGTTTCTCAATAATTGCTTTATGTTTCTCAAAATCTCCATAAACCTCTCCAGCTATAACCAAGTGAATATCTTTATCAATCAAAGGCATTGTTTCTAACAAGGAGTCCAACCCTTTATAGTCTCGGATTAAACCAAAAAACAATAGATACTTCACTTTGGAATCTAATTGCAGAAATTCTAAAGCTTCTTTCTTTTGTATTAACTCTCCAAAATGATTATAAGTAGGATGATGCAACACCTTTACATTAATTTTAGGATAACTATCAACGATATCCTTTTTTACCGCTTCAGAAAGAGCGATACAATACTTATTTCTCTTAAAAAAATAATTGGAGAGTGATCTATCCATCACCCCTTTCTCATGCGGAACAGCATTATGCACAATTGAAATCACTTTGCAGTGTTTCTGCATCTTACCAGCAACATACCCCAAAGAAGGAGCCATATATGGCATCCAATAGCCAATAATCAGTACATCTGGATTAAACGACTTTATTTTCTTAACAGTTGTAAGGTAGGTAGCAGGGTTCATTGCATTCAACACTCTTTCAGTAGGTATTTTTTCTACCTCATCTTTTTCATCAACATACTGTGTTTTGCCAGGAAAAAATGCCTTGGGATATTGCAATGAAAAGTTGAACGCTTTTAGTTCATGCTCTTTTTCAAGTGCGCGATACAGTGCTCCGTTAAACTGAGCTATTCCTCCGCGGTAGGGATAAAAAGTAGATAAAAAAGCAATTTTCATGATTGTGCGAATATAAGAACTTATTTATCTAAGTAGAAAATTAACATTTGAATTCTCGGTAAACAAAAAATATCTAAATTTTAATTCTGAGCTGCATTGAAAACTCACTTCTGGTGCTACCATCTATGAATTCAGCTCCCTGACCAAGTCCGTCTTCATTTGCAAATTGGAATGCCGCATATCGAACCCATAAATCACAAACCTTTAAAAACTCCCAATGCAGCATTATATAGGCTCGACTCCCATCATTAAAGTAAGCTGGAATACTAAACACGTTTTGAAGATTATACTCATATGCATAAAGTCTAGCGTCGAAACCATCAGTATCAAAAATAGCATATCTTAGTGCTATATCAAATGGAAGTTTTTTGGGTCTGTACAGCAAGTCCTGAATTAAAACAATACCATTTTGTCTGCCTATACTTTCTCTGTCTACAGTCACAAATTCTACTCTTGACTTCCATCTGAAGGCGTCTGATATTTTATAATTCAAATTCAGTCTATAGTTTCTTTGAACGACATCTTCGATTGGTCTTAGGTTACCCTCAAACTCTCTACTATTTTGTTGTCGCATTTGCTCTCGAACGCGTGCATAAACTTCCAGATCTCTGCTAGGTTTATAAGTTAATTGTCCTAAGAATTCATACCCTTCACTCGGAGCATCAACTCGGAAAGATAACCACGGAAATTTAAAAATATCTCCATACGCATTCACACTCCACTGCCTGCTTATGTCGAACTTAGTGCCAACAAATACCCCCTCTTCATTAATCGGACGGCTAGATTCACCGAAGCCATGTGCGTAAAAAGTGTGGTAATCTTTTGGGTAATTTCTATAAATAACACTTACAGATGCTCTATTACTAAGTGCAACAGCTGCTCCTTGTACAGTAGCAAAACTTCCTGAGCTACTGCTCCTTGCTACTTCACCAAAAATATTTAAGTTTCTATATACATAAGAGTGGTCTATACTTAAGTTAAGTAATTCATCTCCTCGAAACTCAAATTGATTATAATTTCTAAAATCTCTTTCAAAAGGAGTGTCGTAAGCTTGTTGAACAGCCGTGATCCCAACATGCAAATTGCGTGTTTCGTATTTAATATTGGCACCAAAAATGGTTTCCATGACACTGTTTTTCCTTTCTAATTCTGAATTTGTTCTATGGAAACCAGTAAGGTTTATGGAAGAAGCAAATCTAGCTTCGTCGTTCGCCAATGTATCGAGAACCTGAATTGATCCATCAACCCCTTTGTGAGAGGCCCAGGTTGTTAAGGAAAAATCTTTCCAGCCGACTTCAATTCCTGCTCCTCGTAAAAATCGGGTTTCATCAACAGAAGTGTATTGTCTTAATCCTCTTGGATTTTTTTTACCTGAGGTTGCGTCAGCAGTTTTACCAAAAGCATAACCCGTCCAAATTGCTAATCCCTGACCGAACTGGACTTGATAATCGCCTACAGCTACTTTTCTAATAATTTTTCCTCCTTTGTAAAAAGCATGTGCAGAATAAAAGTCAAATCCATTAGGTTGTTTTTCATTAAAAAATTGTTCTCCAGCGTCTTTCTCCATTGTTACCCCGACACTAATATTGGTTTTGTATTGCATCCTAAGGCGTGAGTATAGTTTGTCAGGCGATCCCCAGTAGTAAGAATTGCTTTCTAACTTTTCTTCTTCAGACACGTCTTCATACCCTTTCTTCTCTTCAATACCTCGAATCCAACGCATGTAGACTTCAAACTTAGCGTCCTTCAATATTTTTTTTAAGGTTTGCTTTTTCTCCTCCTCTACTTCCGCAATCTTAATAAATGGTACTATGTTTTCTATTGTAGTTAGGTCCCAATATTTTAACTCTTGAAGTTCATAAATCGTTTTAAAATTCCCCTTTTCTTCAATCCGTAATAGTAATTCATTGATCTGAAAATCTGAAAGAAGAAGTAACTGTTCTAATTCATCTTTTGTTGCAGAATTAAGGTTTAATGGGTTGTCATAATAGTAGCTCAAGTTGTTAAAAACATCTTCCAGAGAAAYATCTTCAACTTCGAGCTCTTCAGCAATGAATTCAATACGTTGTTGAATGACATCTGATTTTTGTTGACTAAAAACAAATTTAGAAAACAACACAAGTGCGATTATTAAAATCCACTTAATCATTATCAGCATTTTTGARTTGATAAATCATAGCAGCTGAAGGTGTCCAACCAAGTTGTTGGTGATAATGTGTTGCAAGGTCAAGTTTAAACTTATTCCATTTCACACCAAACCCAAAACTAAACTCAACAGGTGCGCCTTGAAACCCTGCACGTATATAAAACATTTCATTCGGAGTGTATTCAATCCCTCCTTTCAATCTTGGCTTCTTCGTAATCTCGTTTTCAAGTTCGATTAAGAATAATAGTTCATCTGACAATTTATAACCAGCTCCTAATCGCATTAAAGTTGTTAATCGATCATCCTGGAATTCCGATAATTTTGTTCGACCTAAATTAAAAACAGAGAAACCTAGTGATAATTTTTCTCCAACTTTAGCCATCATACCTACCTCTCCTGTTAATGTGTGTTTGGAACCATAAAACTGATCAAGTCGAACATTTAGGTAGTTCAACTGAACTCCAGCAGATAAGTTTTCAGTCAACTTGAGGCTATATCCAGCCCCTACTCGATTAGTTCGAAATGTTTCGTAACCATAAAACTGTCCACCCGCGGAAATTACACCTTTTTTTAATGGCTGAACTAAAGTAATGCCTTGGCTTTGCAGCTCTCGCATTAAATATCTATTCTCATAAGATACTCCTACACCTCCTTGAGTGTTAAAACCAAGTGCTCCCGGATTATGATGGAATGCAAAAACATCTGTAAGTACAGTTGAAGCATTGCCTAAAGCCGAAGACCTAGCTCCATGGGGCATCCAACCTTGAGCATTGGAAAAGAAAAATATTGATACAGATAACAAAAACAGTAGTGCGTGTTTCATACTACAAAAATAAAATTACCAATGACATTTAAGAATAACTAACTGTTAATTTTCAGAATACTGTCTTTTCATAGTCTAGTTCTAGAAAAATGCTCGAACTTCTACCCCACCGGCATGAATTGCGTCATTTTCCTCAGACTTTCTACCATTGTATTGGATACTAATCTGTAAATTTTCAGATAAATTTCTTTGATATCCCAAATTCCAAGTAAAGTTTGTACCAGGTCTCAAAGATTCTAACATCTCAAATGCAATTGCATTGTTTTCAGTTCCTTCATAGGTTATATTAATAGCTTTTACTTCTCCTTGAAGACTCCCTTTTTCTGCTTGGTTAAATTTAATCTGTAGACCTAAATCACGTACGATAGCTACTTCTCCTCCAAAATCAGCATGGTTCTGTTTATCTTCATATCTACCGTTCAACGAAACACGGAACTTAGTGTTAGGTTGATAAATAAATGAAGGCGCAATTTTATAGTATGAAATACCATAATCACGACCTGTTGTGTAATCCGCTGAAGAATTTTTTTCACCTATTTCAGCGGCATTTTTAAGGGTGAATTTTCGCTTTATGTTCCATCTAAAGTTCACTTCATGAGAAGTATTAGAACGCGCATCAAAACCGTTGGCCAAAAGGATTTTCGAACCTGCATCAGTATACGTATAATCTGCGCCAAAAATATTATTCGTTCGATTAAAGAATAAAGTATTTCTGATTGTAGAGTTAAAGCTTATCAAACTCGTATCTGCAATTTCTCGTGCTAGAGGGTTATACGTCTCTGTTGTTTGATCTGATGTTTTTCGATTGACCCTAAAACGCGTTTGATTTGAAAATCGAGATAACAATTTCTTAATCCCCGTTTCACTCGACCAAATTCGCTCTGGACGCCAATATAAGCTTTGATTAAACTCATTAGAATATGTTCGAACGTACTCATTACTCGGTGTAAAAACACGGATATAACTCGCTTGATCTTGATATTGTGCCACTTCAAACTCATTCAAATCTTTAATTCCATCATTGTTGTAATCAATCCAGGTATAAACCCCCTGACCAGCATTTACTTCTATGTACAGAAACTCTTTCTTTAATTCTAAACCAGAACCAACCTCATAGAAAGTATTTGTCGACAATGCTCCTTTCCAAAGTTTTAAGCTATAATCAACTCTACCAAGAAATGTATTTTCTGCTTGTTGATCAATTAAATCTTTGTCCTTTATTTCGAGTGTTCTATAGCTAACAACTGTATTCAATTTTGATGCTTTATTTGTTATCCAGTTGTATTCTGCACCTACACTTCTTCCCTTTGCAGCCTCCTTTAGTCGAGATGTATCACTTTTCCAGTCGTACCTTTCACGGTAAAATACTTTAAACGCATTTTGTGAAGAATCAGATTGAGTAACATAAACTTGCCAATCATACCATTGATAAGAGTTTGTACTTAACGCAGAATCTCCTTGGATAAATCTATTTAATTCATGATCGTCTTTAAACCCTATTTTGATTTTTCCAATACGCTGTGAAATATCTGAAACATGTCGTAAATAGGTGTTTTCGTCTTCTGCTGAAGCATTTAAAAAGCTACCATCCCAGTTGGCTGAGAATCCTTTTTGATTCCAGCCTCCGAAGAATCTCGCTCTATTTCCTTGATAATCATTGCCAAATGTAAAATTCTGTCCTTCCAGATTAATAACTCCATATTTCATATTTCTCAATCCACCTTTAAGGTTTGCAAGAAACTGTTGTCCCTGATAATTTCGACCTCTTATATTCCAGTCTCTATCAAATTCCACGCCTCTATATCGTTCAATCGGATTGAAAAATTCAGATCTATACTCTATTTCGGCGGCTGTTTCAATTTGCCACTTTGGTATACTATCGTTCCCTAAATCAAAAACACCTAATAGCTGTGTGTTATTTCCAATAGCTCTGTCATCATCGCTATCTATTTTAGAAAAAGTATTCTGATCATAATTTGAGGTACTAAACTCCGTCTTCAATTCAAAGTTTTTATTAAATCGATATGCTGCACCCGCTGTTACCATAGATTGTCGCTTTGGAGTAACTATTAATCGAGCTGGTGCAAAATCACCCTGTGATTCACCTGCAACAGGAGCTACCCATTTGTAAACTCTACCCACAGCCGTAAATCGATCAAAAACATAATCTCCATTTCCCATTCCTACATTTGTAAATGTCGCACGGTAATAGGCTGAATCTGGACTCACACTGTATACCAATACCGAGTCAATCCCTAAAGAGTCGACAAGTTTATAAGTAACCTGATTATTTACGAACCCAATGCTATCAATTGATGTTGATCTGGCTAAAGAAAGGCTATCGCCAATTGAAGAAAGCAATTGACGATCTTCGAGGGATAAGTCTTGTTGTAACGTCTGATTTTTAGCATCTTGCTCAGAATACATATTTAGCCAAAAATCGAATTTTTCACTCTGATATTCTGCACTTCCTTGAAAAAGTGACCGTGCATAATTTTGATCTGTGTATTGAAACTCAACTACAATTCTTACATCTTTTGTAATTTGGTGCCTAGTCGTAAAAGTAACTTCTGCTGTGTTATAATTAATTACATAATCGTACTCTTGACCGCGTTCCATCAGTTTACCATCCAGATATACTTTTTCTGTACCTGAAAGCACCATAATAAAAGGCTCGTTTTCATTCCCTCTTAATCGATAAGGTCCTTGGTTCCCTTCAACACCCTGAATAATATTCCTTGCGAACTTACCTTTGGAAAGTGCTCCAGCTCCTTGAATAGTCCATTTACCATTGTTGTCGTTTTCCCAACTATATTGTCCATAAAGGCCTTGTGCTCTTTTGTTGTAATTCATAAAATGTCCCCTTGGCTTTTTTAACCAAAAATCACCCGCAATAATTTTATATTGATCTCCATAAAGCTGAATAAAAACTTGATCGAACTCTTGTAGTTGATTGGTGTTTCCGTCTGGCTGTATCGGTAGGTTGTCGTCAGTAACAGAAGCGCGAATCTTCATATTTTCGGCAACGTCCCCGGATAATTGGAGGTTTAATGTAGAGTTTACAGACAAATCTTGATTGTTTCCGAAATTTACACCTCTCGAAATACTCCCCGATTTTTGAATACTAGAACCACCAAAAAAATCTGTAGACTCTGTTGTGTTTTGAAAATAATACTCCTTTATTTCACCTTTATTTTTATATATTAGAGATGTATCCTTTTGCTGATAAACTTTGGAGAAATCCAAGGGGAAAACACGGTAATAAACTGACAAACTATCATCACATTCACCATTAAACTTGAATTCTCGAGATAATGGATTAAAATAATAATCGTTCTCCAATACCTCCTCACCTCCGCAAAATGCATGAAAACTAAAGTCAAATATTGTCAACGAATCTAGAACAATTGTATCATTTGTAGCTGGTATTTTACTTATACGAAGACTCCCTTCTTGACTGTATGAAACATGCATACAACAAAAAATGAAAACACAAAACAATACAAAATGACGATTCGACCTCATAAATACTATTGTAATAACGAAGTTAGTAATAGTTTGGTGTTTGAATTGCAAGAGAATTTAATATAATTTCTTGACGTTTTGCTATCTTTACAGCAAAGACGCCTCAAAGCATTAAAAATAAGCTAATATGTTGAACTTTATTAAGAGAAAACTTGAAAAGCAAAAACAAAAAAACACTTTTCAAGAATATGGTTTTGAAATAAGAGATTTTAAAATTGATCATATTGGCGATATACAGTATGCTCAATGGCAACATCCATTTGAAAAGCCGAAAGAATTTACTTATGATCATGTTTTGTTCTACAAAAAACTATGTAAGGAAGGTGATCTGATTGTAGATATTGGAGCACATACAGGAGACACAACAGTTCCTATGGCACTTGCAGTTGGGAAAGATGGATTAGTTCTCGGGATAGAGCCCAATAAATATGTTTACACGGTTTTAGAGAAAAATGCTGAGCTCAATAAAGAAAAGACAAATATAATCGCTGAATGCTTTGCTGCAACAAGTGAAGATGGAGAATTCACCTTTAACTATAGCGACGCCTCTTTTTGTAATGGTGGGTTTCTTTCACAAATAGAAAACAGTGCTCACAAACACAATTACGAGTTAGAAGTAAAAGGGAAAAATCTTCAAAACTATCTAAAGAAAAACCATTCTGATCGTCTTGAGAACTGCTCTTTGATTAAAATTGATGCAGAAGGCTACGATAAGGAAATTCTAAAAACAATTCCTGAAATTCTAAATAACTTTCATCCCGCTCTAATGGTTGAATGTTACAAAAAATTAATTCAGAGCGAAAGAGATGAGTTATTCGATGTACTTGATGATTACGGGTATGATTTGTTCCATCTAGATGATTTTGAAGCTAAAAGTGAACTTAAACAGATTCACAAAAGCAATATGAATGACGAAAAGCACTTCGAAATATTAGGTTTACATCGATCTAAGTTGGATGAGTATAATTTTGATTTCAAATAAATCTTAGTTGGTTAAATTTAAATGTTTCTCAACAAGTTGACATACCTGGTGATGTCCATATTGTTTAACAGAAGATTTTAGTTCATTTGGATCATAATCGTAATTATTGACAAAATGTTTTATCGCCTCTGTGAGACTCTCCTTATTCATTGTTTCAAATAATAATCCTCTTTTACCATTATCAAGCAACTCAGGAGTTCCACCCGCATTCGACCCGATTACAGGGGTTCCTGAAGCCATTGATTCAATTGTAACCATTCCAAAAGTCTCTGCTTTCGACGCCATCACAAAAGCATCAATAGCTGCATAAAATGTTTCTACATCTTTTCGAAATGGTAAAATATAAACACTTGATTTGAAGGTATCTTCTTTAATCCTTTCCATTAGACGATCGTAAAAATTATCTATATCTGGATTCATCTTTTCGCCGAGGAAAACCAATGATATTTTATTTCTTAATTCTTCAGGTAACAACTCAAAAGCATTCATTAAAAGTAGATGCCCTTTAAAAGGATCTAGTCGACCTATTAGTCCAAAAAGAATTTGATCTTGTGGCAAACCTAATTTCTCACGAGCGTATTTTTGATCCGGTAAATCCTGAAATTTTGAAAGATCCATTGCTGAAGGGATCACTTTAGTTTTAGCCGCTGGGAAATTTGTCAATTCTTTTACTTGATTTTCTAAAAAATGAAGCGGACATGACCATAAGTCCAACCCCTTAAATCGCCATGTATGGATAAGATCATTTTTATTTATACCCAATTGCATTTCCATGAAATAGGCGAGGAAAAGTCTATTTTTTAATAATCGTTTTGCTGTAACACCCAAACTTATATCCTTGGGGTCTCTTAAAATGAGGTGAGAAATACCTTTGAGTTTAATGAGCTTTTTTAAATGGAACGCTTTTTTAAAATCATAATACTTCTTATGCTTTTGAACAAAAGCAACATTCACTCCACTATTTTCAGCTTCCTGAATTAATCTAGAACCTTTTAGACCAAGAATAAGAACTTCATGTCCTCGTTCTTTCATCCAAATCGCATTTCTTAGCTGATTCATCTCTAGACCTCCCCAGCTATTCGAAGCGCAAAAATATCCTAGTTTATATGTAGACATAAAGTAAAGTTAGAAAAATGATGGAAATTGAGAACTAGACGCTAAAAATTATCTAAATAAAATGAGGTTATTTTTTCTATGTATTTGGTTTACTAAAAAACTATCTATATTTATCATTCAAACCAATTCCATTTTTAATCATTGGAACTATTTTTTCAATCCTACTATGTTTAGTGGATTCCCTTTTTGCCGAAGAAATATACTCACAATATTCTTTTTGCTTATAGGGTGCTAGTCGATTAAGGGCCTTCTCTAAATCACTGTCATTGCTAAGGGCATCTTTGAGGAGGTCAGGAACTTTCATTTTTGTTCTCTGCGGTTCGATTTTCAATCCCTTTTCTTCAATTTCAATTGCTTCCTTAATGTAATTTAGAATTAACTCCTCCTCAATGTCATCTTCTGAAAAGAACCTCCATTGACGTAACGATTTAGTTTTTTCTTTGTTGGCATTTATCAATTTATTTGATTTATCCTCAAGAAAAACACCATTATAAAACCACAATCCAAAGTAGGATTTAAAACCTGCAACCCCAATTATATTCTTATCATTATATGTATAAACTGGTATGCCCCACTTTGTTGTTTCTGTTAATTCAGTTTTATCTATAATTTCTTTTAGATGGGATAATTCTTCTTGCCAAATACTATTCTTAGCCATACAAATTACATATTCAATTTATTAAACGTAAATTTTTCAATATATTTTTCGCCTTCACTAGAAAGTCTCAGCATAATTATTAATTCATTATTTCTCCTTTGATAAGTTAACCCATTAAAGTAAGCGGTTTGTTCATCAATTTTAATGAGTTCAAAAACTGTCCACTCATCTTTTTCCTCCCACGGAGTTAAATCTCGATTAAAATGTTTCAATTTAAGAACAAGGCTACTATCAATTTCTTCGATAACTAAATACTCCTTAAACTTTAGTGTATCATTCTTCGAATATCGAAAAATTCCAGACATAGTATTATCCATTGCTGGCATCCAGACTTCATCACAAGTTCCACCGAATCCACTTCCCTGCCAATAACCTTCCAGCCATGAAAGTTGATCTAAACTTCCTTTACCAACAGGTTGATCTTTTGAAAGTTTCATTACTTCTTGACTATAAAGAAAAACCGAGGAACTAAACATTATAAATCCTACGACTAAAATTCGGCACATCATTTTCATGGATAACTCTAATTAATGAAATCAATATGAGTGAATAAATTCCACACTTATATTGATAGAATATATTAAATATGCATTGCTCTACCTTCAGTCGCCGCCATTGCCGCTTCCTTAACAGCCTCAGAATATGTCGGATGTGGATGTGAAATACGAGCAATGTCCTCTGCGGAAGCACGATATTCCATAGCAACAACACCTTCCATGATCAAATCAGCGGCACGAGCACCAATAATGTGCATGCCTAGAATTTCATCAGTTTCTTCATCTGCAATGATTTTCACTAACCCTTGAATATCCATAGAAGCACGTGCTCGACCTAAGGCTTTCATTGGAAAAGAACCTGTTTTAATTGCTCTTCCGGCTTCTTTTAAATCTTGTTCTGTCTGCCCAACAGACGCAACCTCTGGCCAAGTGTAAACGACACCTGGAATTAAGTTATAATCAATGTGAGGTATTTGCCCAGCAATTTTCTCCGCTACAAAAGAACCTTCTTCTTCAGCTTTATGAGCCAGCATTGCACCTCTAACAACATCTCCTATTGCATAGATATTCCCAACACCCGTATGTAGATTTTCATCTACTTCTACTTGACCTTTATCCGTAGTTTTGATTCCAGCATTTTCGAGTCCAAGTCCTTCTGTGTATGGTTTACGTCCAACTGAAACTAAACAATAATCTGCTTCGAAAGTTACTTCCTCATCCTTTTTATTAAGTGCAGTAACCTTAACGCCTTTACCGGTATTTTCAACATTTTGAACTTTGTGTTCCATGTTGAATTTCATTTTAAGTTTCTTGAGCACTTTCGTCAATTCTTTCCCCATAGTAACATCCATAGTTGGAATAATAGACTTAGCAAACTCAACAACTTCTACTTGAGATCCTAATCGCGCATAAACCGACCCCAACTCAAGTCCAATAACACCTCCACCAATTACAATTAATTTTTTAGGTATTTCTTTTAATTCAAGGGCCTCAGTTGAAGTAATGATACGTTTTTTGTCTGGCTCCATTCCTGGAAAGTAATTCGGTTTTGAACCTGTAGCAATTACGATGTTCTTTCCTTCAATCTTTGTTTCTTTACCCTTTTCGTCAGTTATTTTCACAGTATTCTTGTCAACAAATGATCCAATGCCGTGATGAACATCAATTTTATTCTTATCCATAAGGAATTTTACGCCTTGACAAGTTTGATCTACCACTTTGTTCTTGCGCTCGATCATTTGTTTGAAGTCCGTTTTTAAACCTGAAATATTAATTCCATGCTCTTTAAACGAGTGCTCAGCGTTGTGATAATGCTCAGAAGAATCCAAAAGTGCTTTTGAAGGAATACAACCTACATTTAAACATGTACCGCCTAAAGTGTCATATTTTTCAATGATTGCAGTCTTCATTCCTAATTGTGCAGAACGAATTGCACCTACATATCCTCCTGGACCTGAACCTATAAATATTATATCGTATTTACTCATGATTATCTTTATTGAAATACAAAATTAGAATTAGAATTTAGATTTTGGTGTTTAGTATCACAAAAAAATTAAGCTTCTGTTGGGGGATTACCAAAGTTCATTGGAGGCATATTCTGGTTATCATCCGAAATCTTACCTTTTGCTGCTTCGTATTTATTAATATTGTCTTTCAACGCATTCATCAGTCTTTTTGCATTTTCAGGAGTCATTACAACTCTTGATCTAACTTTTGCCTTAGGCATTCCAGGCATCATTTGCACAAAATCACAAACAAATTCTGAGTTAGAATGCGTAATTACCGCAAGGTTTGAATAAACGCCATCAGCAACATTTTCTGGCAATTCGATATTAATCTTATTGTCTTTATTGTTATTATTTTCCATAGCTTTAAAATTAATCAAAAAAGGCTATCAACACAATGCTGATAGCCTTTAATTTTAATATATCAAGTAGATTTATCCTTCTGTTGAAGTTAACTCATCATAAACTTGTTGAGATCCTACGATCATTTTTGAGAATGAACGAGAACCTGTACCTGCTGGAATTTGGTGCCCAACAATAACATTCTCTTTCAATCCAAGTAAATGATCTTCTTTACCAGATATCGCGGCTTCATTCAATACTTTAGTCGTTTCCTGGAAGGAAGCTGCACTAATGAATGATTGTGTTTGTAGCGACGATCTTGTAATACCTTGAAGCATTGGTTTCGATGTTGCTGCAACAGCATCACGAGCTTCAACTAACTTTTTATCTTCTCTTCGAAGCAGTGAGTTTTCATCTCGTAATTTACGTGCGCTAATCGTTTGACCTGCTTTCAAGTTCTCAGAATCACCTGGCTCTTCAACTACTTTCATTCCAAAAACACGATCGTTTTCTTCCATGAAGTCAGCTTTATGAACTGCTTGGTTCTCCAAGAATTTAGTATCACCTCCATCTACGATTTCAACTTTAAGCATCATCTGACGAACGATTACCTCAAAGTGCTTATCGTTAATTTTTACACCCTGTAAACGGTATACCTCTTGAACTTCATTTACCAAGTACTCTTGAACTGCTGTCGGTCCTTGGATATTCAAAATATCTTTTGGAGTAATAGCACCATCAGAAAGTGACTGTCCAGCACGAACGAAATCATTTTCTTGTACAAGAATGTGCTTAGAAAGTGGCACTAAGTATTTCTTAGTTTCACCTGTCTTCGCCTCAATAATAACCTCACGGTTACCACGTTTAATCTTTCCGTAACTTGCAATACCATCTATTTCAGAAACTACTGCAGGGTTAGAAGGATTACGAGCTTCAAACAACTCAGTAATACGAGGAAGACCCCCTGTAATATCACCACCTTTACCACCTACACGTGGAATCTTAACTAAGCTTTGACCTTGTTTAATCTCATCACCTTCTTTCACTGAAATGTGTGCATTTACAGGAACAGGATATGATTTTAATACATCGCCTTTTTTGTTCTTAATTAATAAAGTCGGGTTTTTCTTTTTATCACGCGTTTCCGTAATTACTTTTTCAGTAAATCCAGTTTGCTCATCGACCTCCTCACGGTAAGTAATACCTTCAATAACATTTTCGAATTCCAAAATACCATTGTATTCAGAAACGATAACTGCGTTATATGGATCCCACTTACAAATTACATCTCCTTTTTTGATTTCAGTTTTCTTCTCAACATCGATCATTAATTCAGATCCGTAAGGAATGTTTGCAGTCATTGCTGCTAAACCTGTTTTCTTATCAACGATTTTAATTTCACCTGAACGACCCACTACGATTTCTTTCTTCGTACCGTCTTTTTCAGTTCTTGTAATCGTTCTTAGCTCATCAACTTCTAATTTACCAGTTGCCTTTGCTTGTAAGTCATTTTCATCAGCAATGTTCGATGCCGTACCACCAACGTGGAATGTACGAAGTGTTAACTGCGTACCAGGCTCACCAATTGACTGAGCGGCAACAACACCTACTGAATCTCCTAATTGAGCTTCTCTATGCGTTGCAAGATTACGCCCATAACATTTAGAACAAACACCACGCTTCAATTCACATGTTAAAACTGAACGTATTTCTACCTCTTCAATTCCAGCATCTTCAATTGTGTGCGCTTTATCATCGTCAATTAATTCACCCGACTCAACAATTAAGTTTTCATCATCGTCATACACATCGTGAACACTTGTTCTACCGACAATACGATCGAATAAAGGCTCTACGATATCATCGTTTTTCTTCAATGGTGTCGCTACAATACCTCTCAATGTACCACAGTCATGACTGTTAATTACAACATCCTGAGCAACATCTACCAAACGACGAGTTAAATAACCCGCATCGGCAGTTTTCAATGCTGTATCGGCCAAACCTTTACGAGCACCGTGAGTTGAGATAAAGTACTCAAGAATTGAAAGTCCTTCTTTAAAGTTAGAAAGGATTGGGTTCTCAATAATCTCTTGTGCAGAAGCACCTGATTTTTGAGGTTTTGCCATCAATCCACGCATACCTGAAAGCTGACGAATTTGTTCTTTCGAACCACGTGCTCCAGAATCAAACATCATATAGATGGAGTTGAAACCTTGTTTATCGTTTTTCAACTGCTCCATTAACGTATGCGTCAACCTTGAGTTTGTACGCGTCCAAATATCAATAATTTGGTTGTAACGTTCGTTATTTGTAATCAGACCCATGTTATAGTTCTCCAATACTTCGAGAACACTTGAATGTGCCTTATCTACTAATTCTTCTTTTTCTTTAGGGATAATGATATCATCCAAGTTGAACGAAAGTCCACCTCTAAATGCCATATCATAACCAACCGTTTTGATTTCATCCAAGAATTGTGCGGTACGTGCAGTACCAGAAACTCTTAAGACTTTTCCGATAATATCACGCAATGCCTTTTTCGTCAAGACATCGTTGATGAAACCAACTTCACGCGGAACCATCTGGTTAAAGATAACTCTACCCGTAGTTGTTTCCAACATTTTGATCTCTGGTTCTCCCTCTTCATTTAAGTCGTAAGTTCTCACTTTGATATGAGAGTGTAAATCAATCACACCTTCGTTTAGAGCAATTCTTACTTCTTCTGGAGAGTAGAATGTCATACCTTCACCTCGCATTGTGCGATCATCGTCAGACTTTCTACCTTTTGTAATATAATAAAGACCTAAAACCATATCCTGAGAAGGAACGGCAATAGGAGCTCCGTTAGCTGGATTCAAAATGTTATGCGATGATAGCATCAATAATTGAGCTTCCAAAATCGCAGCATTGCCAAGTGGTAAATGCACGGCCATCTGGTCACCATCAAAATCGGCGTTGAATGCAGTACAAACTAAAGGGTGAAGACGAATTGCTTTACCTTCAATTAGTTTTGGTTGGAAAGCCTGGATACCTAATCTGTGCAAAGTTGGTGCACGGTTAAGTAATACAGGGTGAGATTTAATTACGTTCTCTAAAATATCCCAAACTACTGGTTCTTTACGATCAACAATTTTCTTTGCTGATTTTACAGTTTTTACAATTCCACGTTCGATTAGCTTACGAATAACAAATGGTTTGTAAAGCTCTGCAGCCATATCTTTTGGTAAACCACACTCATGTAGTTTGAGGTCTGGTCCAACAACAATTACTGAACGTGCAGAATAATCAACACGCTTACCAAGTAAGTTTTGACGGAAACGACCTTGTTTACCTTTTAATGAATCAGATAATGATTTTAAAGGTCTGTTAGATTCTGTCTTAACAGCACTCGCTTTACGAGAGTTATCAAAAAGTGAATCTACAGATTCTTGAAGCATACGTTTCTCATTACGTAAAATCACTTCAGGAGCTTTAATTTCAATAAGTCTTTTCAGACGATTATTTCTGATAATAACACGACGGTAAAGGTCATTCAAATCAGAAGTTGCAAAACGTCCACCATCTAATGGAACCAAAGGTCTCAATTCTGGTGGAATCACTGGAACAACTTTAATAATCATCCATTCCGGACGGTTTTCAATACGATCTTGAGAGTCACGCATTGCTTCAACAACTTGAAGACGTTTCAACGCTTCGTTTTTACGTTGCATTGAAGTCTCAGTGTTTGCTTTGTGACGCAAATCGTATGATAAAGTATGTAAATCCAAACGTTGAAGCAAGTCATAAACCGCTTCAGCACCCATCTTAGCGATGAATTTATTTGGATCAGTATCTTCTAAATATTGGTTTTCTTTCGGAAGTGTATCTAAAATATCCAAATACTCTTCTTCCGTTAAAAACTCCATTTTCTCAAGAGGTTCACCATCCGCTTTAGAAGCTTCACCAGCTTGAATCACAACATACCTTTCGTAATAGATAATTTGATCCAATTTTTTGGTTGGTAAACCAAGTAAGTATCCAATTTTATTTGGAAGCGAACGGAAATACCAAATGTGTGCTACAGGAACAACCAATTGGATGTGCCCCATACGCTCACGACGTACTTTCTTCTCAGTTACTTCAACCCCACAACGGTCACAAACAATCCCTTTATAACGGATACGCTTATATTTACCACAGTGACATTCGTAATCCTTCACAGGTCCGAAGATACGCTCACAAAACAGACCATCACGTTCTGGTTTGTACGTTCTATAATTAATTGTTTCAGGCTTTAAAACCTCCCCACTCGATTGCTCAAGTATTTGCTCTGGTGATGCCAAAGAAATTGTAATCTTTGAGAAGTCTTTTACCGTATTTTCTGAATCTTTTCTATAAGCCATTTTAAACAAGTGTTTTCAAATTAAACATTGACTATTAATCCATCGAGATATTTAGTCCTAGACCTCTTAACTCGTGAAGAAGTACGTTAAATGATTCTGGTATTCCAGGCTTTGGAAGGTTGTCCCCTTTTACAATTGCCTCGTAAGCTTTCGCTCTACCATTCACATCATCCGACTTAACAGTCAAGATCTCTTGAAGAATATTTGCAGCACCGAATGCTTCAAGTGCCCATACCTCCATCTCACCAAAACGCTGACCACCAAACTGTGCTTTACCACCAAGCGGCTGTTGCGTAATTAATGAATATGGTCCGATTGAACGAGCATGCATCTTATCATCCACCATGTGTGATAATTTCAACATGTAGATAATTCCAACTGTTGCAGTCTGGTGGAAACGTTCTCCTGTTCCTCCATCATATAAATATGTCTTCCCAGAACGTGGAATACCTGCTTCGTCACAATAATTATCAATCTCATCAGGATGTGCTCCATCAAAAATTGGTGTTGCGAACTTCTTACCTAGTTTTTCACCAGCCCATCCTAGTACAGTTTCATAAATCTGTCCAAGGTTCATACGAGATGGTACACCCAGTGGGTTAAGTACGATATCAACCGGAGTTCCATCTTCTAAGAAAGGCATATCTTCTTGACGAACAATGTTCGCAATAATACCTTTGTTCCCGTGACGTCCTGCCATCTTATCACCTACTTTCAACTTACGTTTCTTAGCAAGGTAAACTTTCGCAAGTTTCACAATTCCAGATGGAAGTTCATCACCCACTGAGATATGGAACTTCTTACGTTTGTAGTTTCCTAGTAAATCGTTTGCTTTAATATTAAAGTTATGAATCACACGTTGAACCATAGAGTTCACAGCATCATCCGTTGTCCATTTACTTGGGTTAACTATTCCGTAATCAATAATTCCTAAACTACGCTCAGAGAATTTAGAACCTTTCTTAATGATTTCCTCACGGAAGTTATTTGTAACACCTGCAGACTTCTGTCCGTCAAGAATAACTAATAACTTTTCGATTAGAACTTCTTTAAGTTTTCCTAAATCTTTTTCGTATTCGCTATCTAATTGCTCCAGGATTGGTTTATCCTGAGCTTTCGTTTTTCTATCTTTTACTGCTCTAGAGAACAATTTCTTGTTGATGATTACACCTTTAAGTGAAGGACTCGCTTTTAACGAAGCATCTTTCACATCACCTGCTTTATCACCGAAAATTGCTCTAAGTAGTTTTTCTTCCGGAGAAGGATCCGTTTCACCCTTTGGAGTAATTTTTCCAATTAAGATGTCACCTTCTTTTACTTCAGCACCAATTCTAATTAGACCATTCTCGTCAAGATCTTTTGTTGCATCTTCACTTACGTTTGGAATATCAGCCGTGAGTTCCTCCATACCACGTTTTGTATCTCTCACTTCTAGAGAGTACTCGTCGATATGAATCGAAGTAAATACATCATCTCTTACAACTCTTTCAGAAATAACAATCGCATCCTCAAAGTTATACCCTTTCCAAGGCATGAAGGCTACTTTCATATTCTGACCAAGTGCAAGTTCTCCTTGTTGCGTTGCATAACCTTCACAAAGCACCTGATCCTTAACAACCTTGTCACCTTTCTTAACGATTGGTTTCAAGTTCATTGTTGAACCTTGGTTCGTCTTCATGAACTTCGTCAATGCATAACGTTTAGTATCACCATCAAAAGAAACTATTTCGTCTTCTTTTGAAAGTTCGTACTTAATAACAATCTCGTTTGCATCAACATATTCTACGACTCCATTACCCTCAGCATTAATTAATACTCGAGAGTCACGTGCTACTAGTCTTTCGATACCAGTACCAACGATTGGAGAGTTTGGTTTTAATAAAGGAACTGCCTGACGCTGCATGTTTGATCCCATCAATGCACGGTTGGCATCATCATGTTCCAAGAAAGGAATCGAACTCGCCGCGATAGATGCAATCTGGTTTGCACCAACATCCATTAAATCCAATTCTTTCGGATCTACCACTGGGAAGTCTCCTTCCTCACGTGCTTTCACCAAGTCTCCTTGGAATTCACCCTTATCATTAATAGGCGCATTTGCCTGTGCAATCATTTTTGAATCTTCTTCTTCAGCTGAAAGATAAATTGGCTCATCGCTCAATTTCACTTTACCTTTTTCAACTGTTCTATATGGTGTTTCAATGAATCCTAATTTGTTCACCTTTGCAAATACACAAAGTGAAGAAATCAAACCAATATTTGGCCCCTCAGGAGTTTCAATTGTACAAAGACGACCATAGTGAGTGTAGTGCACATCACGTACCTCAAACCCTGCTCTTTCTCTTGATAAACCTCCAGGTCCAAGGGCAGATAGTCTTCTTTTGTGCGTTACCTCAGAAAGAGGATTCGTTTGATCCATGAATTGAGACAACTGATTCGTTCCAAAGAAAGAATTAATAACAGAAGAAAGGGTCTTCGCATTAATTAAATCTATAGGAGTAAATACTTCGTTATCTCTAACATTCATACGCTCACGGATTGTTCTTGCCATACGTGCAAGACCTACACCGAATTGAGAATATAATTGTTCACCAACAGTTCTTACACGTCTGTTAGACAAGTGATCGATATCATCCACCTCCGCTTTTGAGTTAATCAACTCAATAAGGTATTTAATGATTTTGATTATATCACTTTTCGTTAGAACTCTAGATTCTTCTTCTTGATCTATATTAAGTTTCTTGTTGATTCTAAAACGACCAACTTCACCTAAATCGTAACGCGTATCAGAGAAAAATAATTTTTCAAATACATTACGAGCCGTTTCAAAATCTGGTGGCTCAGCGTTACGTAATTGTCTATAAATATGTTCAACTGCTTCTTTCTCCGAATTCGAAGTATCTTTTTGAAGCGTGTTGTAAATAATTGTAAAATCAGCAGAATTTACATCTTCTTTATGAAGAATAACTGTTTTTACACCGGCATCTATAATTTCATCAACGTGACTTTCTTCTAGAACAGTCTCACGATCGAAGATTACTTCGTTTCTTTCAATAGAAACAACCTCTCCAGTATCTTCATCAACAAAATCTTCTACCCATGACTTCAACACTCTTGCTGCAAGTTTACGACCCAACACTTTTTTCAAGTTAGTTTTTGTCGCTTTGACTTCATCAGCAAGGTCAAAGATTTCTAAAATGTCTTTATCACTCTCATAACCAATCGCTCTAAACAATGTGGTTACAGGTAATTTTTTCTTTCTGTCGATGTACGCATACATGACATTATTGATATCTGTAGCGAATTCCATCCAAGATCCTTTGAATGGAATAATTCTAGCAGAATACAACTTGGTTCCGTTGGCATGTCTTGACTGACCAAAGAATACACCAGGAGATCTGTGAAGCTGCGAAACGATTACACGTTCGGCACCATTCACAACAAAAGATCCTTTTGGTGTCATATAAGGGATAGTTCCCAAATAAACATCTTGAACTATTGTTTCAAAATCCTCATGTTCAGGATCCGTACAGTACAATTTTAATTTGGCTTTTAGTGGTACACTGTAAGTCAATCCTCTCTCGATACACTCTTCAAGGGTGTAGCGTGGCGGATCAACAAAATAGTCTAAAAACTCTAACACGAACTGATTTCTAGTATCCGTAATAGGAAAGTTTTCAGAGAATACCTTAAAAAGGCCTTCTTTTTCGCGGTTTTCCGGAGTTGTTTCCAATTGGAAGAACTCTCTAAATGATTTTAATTGAATGTCCAAAAAGTCTGGATATTCAAAAGAACTTTTGCTTGATGCAAAATTAATTCTTGTTGCGATATTATTTGATGTTGCCAAGACTACTAATTTTTATTAGATAAAAAAGAACCAATTGCGTTAAAACGCATAAAAACAGCACAAGGCATCCCGAAAATCGGGGATGCCTGTACTGTATAATAAGTTAAAAACTTACTTAACTTCAACTTCAGCTCCAGCTTCTTCTAATGAAGATCTAAGTCCTTCTGCCTCGTCTTTTGCTACTCCCTCCTTAACTGGAGAAGGTGCGTTGTCAACTAGTTCTTTAGCTTCTTTTAATCCAAGTCCAGTTAATTCTTTCACTAACTTCACGACAGCCAATTTGCTACCTCCGGCAGCTTTAAGGATTACGTCGAACTCTGTTTTTTCTTCAGCAGCTTCACCACCACCGGCAGCTCCACCACCTGCAACTGCTACTGCAGCAGCTGCTGGTTCAATACCATACTCCTCTTTGAGGATTTCTGCTAGTTCGTTTACATCTTTTACTGTAAGATTTACTAGCGTTTCTGCGATTTCTTTTAACTCAGCCATTTTATTTTATTTAAATAAAGGTTCAAAAATAATTATTAATTAACTTATGCTCTTTCTGAGAGCGTTTTTAAGATTCCTGCAATCTTACCACCTTGCCCTTTAAGACCAGACACAACGTTTTTCGCTGGACTCTGAAGCAATGTAATAATTTCACCAATAAGTTCTTCCTTGCTCTTGATTGCAGTTAATGCATCTAAGTGCTCGTCACCAACGTATATAGCGTGTTCAATGAATGCCCCCTTTAGGATAGGCTTATCATTTTTCTTACGGAAATCTTTGATTACTTTAGCTGGTGCGTTACCAACTTCAGCAAACATGACAGATGTAGGACCTGACAATACTCCTTTAAGATCTACTAAGTCTTTATCTGCAACATTAGCCATTGCTTTTTCAAGCAAAGTGTTTTTAACCACTTTCAGGCGAATATTGTTTTTAAAGCATTTTCCACGTAAATCGTTAATTTTCTCTACTGTCAACTCAGACGTATCTGCCAAATAGAAGATACCTGACTCCTGAATTTCAGTTGTCAAATCTTCAATGTACTTCGCTTTTTCTTCTCTGTTCATAATTTAAGTTTTTAAGCGACAACAGATTTAGCATCAATCTGAATACTTGGACTCATCGTCGAGCTCATATAGATACTTCTAATGTAAGTACCTTTAGCTGCTGCCGGCTTCATTTTAATCAATGTTGTTAGCAATTCTAATGCATTGTCCTTAATCTTAGCACCATCGAAAGAAGCTTTCGCGATGTTAGAGTGAACAATACCGAATTTGTCAACACGGAAATCAATTTTACCAGCTTTCACTTCTTGAACTGCCTTACCAACGTCCATCGTTACCGTACCTGTCTTTGGGTTTGGCATTAAACCTCTTGGTCCTAAAACACGACCAAGTGCACCAACTTTACCCATAACTGATGGCATAGTAATAATAACGTCAACATCAGTCCATCCACCTTTGATTTTCTCAATGTACTCATCTAAGCCAACAAAATCAGCACCTGCTTCTTTTGCTTCACTTTCCTTGTCAGGAGTACAAAGTACAAGTACTTTAACATCCTTACCAGTTCCGTGAGGCAAAGCTACGGTACCTCTTACCATTTGATTTGCTTTACGAGGGTCAACCCCTAATCGTACACTTACGTCAACAGAAGCATCGAATTTAGTTTTAGTAATTTCCTTAACTAAATCACACGCCTCAGTTAACGAATAAGCTTTCTCTAAGTCATACTTAGAAAGTGCTTCTTTTCTCTTTTTAGAAATACGTCCCATGATTTATGTTTTTTAGTTATTAGGAAATGCACCTTTAACAGTAATTCCCATACTTCTTGCTGTCCCAGCAACCATTTTCATACCTGATTCAACTGTAAAACAGTTCATATCCTGTAGTTTGTCTTCAGCAATCACCTTGATTTGATCCCAAGTTACTGCTGCTACTTTTACTCTGTTTGGTTCTGGAGATCCACTTTTCAATTTAGCAGCTTCTTTTAACTGAACTGCTGCTGGTGGAGTTTTGATTACAAAATCAAACGATTTATCACTGTAAACAGTAATAACCGCTGGTAAAACTTTTCCTGCTCTGTCTTGCGTTCTTGCGTTGAACTGCTTACAGAACTCCATTATGTTAACCCCTTTTGCACCTAGTGCGGGACCAACAGGAGGAGAAGGATTAGCTGCACCACCTCTGATCTGTAATTTGATCAATCCTGCTACTTCTTTAGCCATTTGTATATATATTGTGTAGTACTAACGTGGAAGATCGATGGGAAGCTTTAATCATCGCAGCCACTTCTACTGGTTAAAATACTTATTTAACTTTCTTTTTCAACTTGCATATAGCTCAATTCAACCAAATTCTTTCGGCCAAATATTTTCACCATTACTTTTAATTTCTTTTTCTCTTCGTTTATTTCGTCTATGGTACCATTGAAATTATTGAATGGTCCATCAATTACTTTAACTGATTCACCAACAACGAAAGGTATCTTCATTTCCTCTTCGGTCTCGGATAATTCRTCCACCYTACCTAAGATTCGATTTACTTCTGCTTGTCTCATCGGCAAAGGATCACCTCCTTTTTCTGCACCTAGAAAACCAATAACGTTTGGCAGACCTTTAATTACGTGAGGCACTTCACCAACAAGTGCTACCTCTACAAGAACATAACCAGGAAGATATGCTTTCTCTTTACTAATTTTCTTTCCATTACGAATTTGGAACACCTTTTCAGTAGGTATAAGAATCTGACCAAAATAATCGTTCATTTTTAAACGGTTTACTTCCATCTCAAGGTAATCCTTGACCATGTTTTCTTTACCGCTTATGGCGCGAACGACGTACCATCTTTTTTTAACTTCTTCCACAGCTCTGTTTCAATTAAAGCATTCAATACTAAATTATGGGTATATCAATCCTAAAACTCCTTCCCACATATATGTTGATGGATTCACACCAAAGATGAAATCCATAACAAATATCAAGAGAGAAAAAATCACAGARCCAATCACAACCATAATCGTGTTGTTTTGCAATTCAGTCCAAGTTGGCCAGCTCACTTTATGAACTAACTCGTGTACTGTATCCTGAAGGTATTCAACAATATTTGCCACTATTTTTCTATTTTGCACGGGCGGTAGGATTCGAACCCACGACCAATGGTTTTGGAGACCAGTACTCTACCAACTGAGCTACACCCGTAGAAAAAGGGGAGCCAAAAAACTCCCCTAATTTCTATAATTTATATTGAATTACTCAATAATCTCAGTAACCTGTCCAGCACCTACAGTTCTACCACCCTCACGGATTGCAAAACGTAGACCTTTGTCCATTGCTACTGGTACGATTAATTCTACAGTAATAGACACGTTATCACCAGGCATAACCATATCACGGTCTTCACCTAAGATGATTTCACCAGTTACATCCGTAGTACGGAAGTAAAACTGTGGACGGTATCTATTATGGAATGGTGTATGACGACCACCCTCTTCTTTCTTCAATACGTATATCTCAGCTTTAAATTTAGCATGTGGAGTTGTAGTACCTGGCTTACAGATAACCATACCTCTACGGATATCTTTTTTATCGATACCTCTTAAAAGAAGACCAACGTTATCACCAGCTTCACCTCTATCCAAGATCTTACGGAACATCTCAACACCAGTTACAGTAGAAGTTAATTTCTCTGCACCCATTCCTAAGATATCTACCTCTTCACCAGAGTTGATTACACCAGTTTCAATACGACCAGTTGCAACAGTACCACGACCAGTGATCGAGAATACATCCTCAACAGGCATCAAGAAAGGCTTATCAACCTCACGTGGAGGAAGTTCGATATAAGAATCAACTGCATCCATCAATTCATCGATAGCTCCAACCCATTTATCGTTTCCTTCCAAAGCTCCAAGAGCAGATCCTTTAATGATTGGTGTATTATCACCATCATAATCATAAAAAGATAGAAGTTCTCTAATTTCTAACTCTACTAATTCCAATAACTCTTCATCATCCACAAGGTCAACCTTGTTCATGAACACTACAATTCTTGGTACACCAACCTGACGTCCAAGTAGGATGTGCTCACGAGTTTGAGGCATAGGCCCGTCAGTCGCAGCAACAACTAATATTGCACCATCCATCTGAGCAGCTCCCGTTACCATGTTTTTTACATAGTCGGCGTGACCTGGACAGTCAACGTGTGCATAGTGACGATTATCAGTTTCGTACTCAATGTGAGACGTGTTAATAGTAATACCACGCTCTTTCTCCTCTGGAGCGTTGTCGATTGTATCAAAATCACGTGATTCAGCAAAACCTTTCTTGTGAAGTACTGCTGCGATTGCTGCAGTCAAAGTTGTTTTACCATGATCGACGTGTCCGATTGTTCCAATGTTTACGTGTGGTTTGGAACGATTAAATGTTTCCTTAGCCATTTTTTATTTGTTACTTGTTAATATACTATTTAAAAACCTACCTTTAAAATATGCGAAATTTCACCCATTTTCACGAGTGAATGTCACATAAACTTTCGAGCCAATGACGAGAATTGAACTCGTGACCTCTTCCTTACCAAGGAAGCGCTCTACCCCTGAGCTACACCGGCACTGAGTTCTTTTAAAAAGCTAAATATGAGCGGGAGACGAGACTCGAACTCGCGACCCTCAGCTTGGAAGGCTGACGCTCTACCAACTGAGCTACTCCCGCTTATAAATCTTCTTGTGGGGGGAGAAGGATTCGAACCTTCGAAGGTATAAACCAACAGATTTACAGTCTGTCCTCGTTGGCCGCTTGAGTATCCCCCCAATCTAAAGATGTTTCATGAGCCGATGGAGGGACTCGAACCCCCGACCTGCTGATTACAAATCAGCTGCTCTAGCCAGCTGAGCTACATCGGCACTTTTGTTGGTATTTTTAGCTTTTTAAAGAACTCCCTACACGTTAAAAACCCGTTCGGGGTTGCAAATGTATGAAAGAAATATTTTACAGCAAGCATTTTTTATCTTTTTTTTAAAAAAAAGAGCGCTATTTTAAAATAGCGCTCTGTAGATACTTAAAATAAAGGGTTTTACACTTTATACAGCCATTACCTTTCCTTTGTGTTTTTTAATCTGCTTTCTCAGTGCCTCAACAGCTTCAACTGTAGCTTCTTCAAAAGAGTCACATTGTTTTTTAGCAAATAGATCCTTACCAGGGATATTCATTTTAATCTCAACTGTTTTATTGTCTTGAACAGATTTTCGTTCAACCCTTAAATAAACTTCGCACGCTACAATGTTATCAAAAAAATGAGTTAACTTTTCTAGCTTTTCGTTGATAAAATTAATTAACTTTTGGTCTGATGAGAAACCAACTGATTGAATGTCTATATCCATATTTTTAGTTTTTGTGCCCACGAGGATGAGCTTGTTTATAAATCTTAGTTATTTCATCAAACGAATTATGCGTATAAATTTGTGTTGCGCTTAAATTTGCATGGCCTAAAACCTCTTTGAGGGTTTCTAATCCTGCACCATTATTAAGCATATGTGTTGCAAATGTGTGTCGCAACACATGCGGACTCTTTTTTTGCATATCCGTGAGTAATGAAAGGTAATAATTTATCTTTCTATAAACAAGTTTTGGATATATTTTATTTCCTTTTTCAGTTAAGAATATACTTTTCGAATTGTGTTCTATATTAACTGGATGATTGAGAAAAGTATTCAATTCATGATTGAGTTCTTTTGTAATAGGAATAAGTCTCTCTTTGTTCCGTTTACCTAAAACTTTAATAACTCCATTTTGTACATCGCTTTTTTTAAGTTCGATTAATTCAGATAACCTGATACCTGTTTGATAAAATACCTCTATAATTAATCGATCTCGAAAACCTTCAAATGTATCTGGAAAGACTTCGTTTAATTTATTTAAATCTAGCTCTTCTTCTTTAACGAACTCTGGTAACCGTTTTTTTTGTTTCGGTCCTTTTATCCTCAACATAGGGTCGACTGTTATGAACGATGATCTCAGTGCCCATTTAAAGAATGTTCTAAGCGAAGATAGTTTTCTGTTTACAGACCTATTGTTTAGGTTTGAATTTACTAATTCAACAAGCCAAGAGCGAATGATTTGATAATTGACTTCTTCCAACTCCTCAATTGATTCAACTCCACTAAACTCTAAAAATGAAGAAACATCATTAATGTATGCGGTCAACGTATGGTTGGAGCAGCGTTTTTCAGAGATAAGGTATGATTCGAATTTTTCGAGCATAAAAAAAGGAGTCTGTTTAGACTCCTTTACGTATAAATCAATATAATGTTCTATATTTCGTCAGAAAGTATGCGTTGTTTATAAGCAGCTTTAATACGTTGTTGACGTATCTTAACAGATGGCTTAATAAACTCTTTACGTTTACGTAGTTCACGCATTACACCTGTTTTTTCGAATTTCTTCTTATACTTCTTAAGCGCGCGCTCAATGTTTTCTCCTTCTTTAACTGGTACTACTAACATATTTTTGTATATAACGTTTCTTTATAAATACTTAAATCGGACGGCAAAGATAATAACTTAAATGTTATCAACAACAATTATTTTAAAATTTCTCGAGAAATTACAACTTTTTGAATCTCCGATGTTCCTTCGCCAATTGTCATAAGCTTTGCATCCCTTAAAAACTTCTCAGCTGGATACTCTCTTGTGTAGCCATAACCACCCATAATTTGAACCGCTTCATTTCCGCACATAACAGCTACTTCACTTGCAAAATATTTTGCATAAGCTCCTTCTTTCGTCATTGACTTCTTATTATTCTTAAGTGAAGCTGCATTAAACGTAAGCAACTCAGCTGCTTTTACATTTGTAGCCATATCAGCCAACTTAAAACTAATTCCTTGGAACTGAGCGATTGGTTTACCAAATTGCTCGCGTTCTTTTGCATACTTTACAGAAGCTTCATAAGCTCCACGCGCAACACCACAACTTAATGCAGCGATAGAAATTCTACCACCGTCTAAAACCTGCATAGCTTGCATAAAACCTTTACCTACTTCACCTATTACATTTTCGTCTGGCACTCTTACATTATCGAAAATAAGTTCTGCCGTTTCACTTGCTCTAACACCTAACTTATCCTTAATCTTAACGGCTGAAAATCCCGGTGTTCCCTTCTCCACGATAAATGCAGTAATTCCTTTACTGTCTAATAATTCACCTGTACGAACAAGTACTACCGCAACATCTCCAGATAATCCGTGCGTAATCCAGTTTTTAGCACCGTTGATTACCCATTCATTCCCTTCTTTAACCGCGGTTGTCTTCATTCTCATCGCATCTGAACCTGTGTTTGGTTCTGTCAAGCCCCAAGCGCCAATGAATTCACCAGACGCAAGTTTTGGTAAATATTTTTTCTTTTGTTCTTCTGATCCGTGATAATAAATATGACCTGTACATAATGAGTTATGTGCCGCCACAGAGAGACCAATTCCACCACAAACTTTACCTAATTCGATTAGAGCCGTAACGTATTCATCATAAGTAAATCCACTTCCCCCATATTCTTCAGGAACATATATGCCTAGTAAGCCTAGCTCACCCATTTTTTTCATTACGTCAACAGGAAAATGTTCTTTATCATCCCATTCGTTCATCTTCGGTCGGATTTCTTTTTCTGCAAAATCTCTAACCATTTGTTGAATCATCAACTGATTCTCATTCAAATCAAAATTCATTCTTTATATTTTTAATAAGCTAATATTCGCTTTAATAATCCGCTAAAATAATAATATTTTTAGTGAACTTGTTTAGTTTTTCCCTACCCTTTAAAAATGAAAGCGCTACAAGAAAATTAAAACCTTGTACATGTCCACCTTGTTTGGTTATAATTTCAGCTGCGGCAGAAGCCGAACCCCCAGTTGCTAATAGATCATCATGTATGAGTACTTTGTCTCCCCTATTAATAGCATCTGTATGCATTTCCACTGTTGCGCTTCCGTATTCTAAATTGTAGCTATAACTGATTTTATTATACGGTAGTTTTCCCTCCTTACGTATTAAAACAAAAGGAATACCCAATTTCATTGCTAAGGGATAACCAAATAAAAATCCTCGGCTTTCAATTCCAGCTATTTTTGTTATTCCACTATTTTTATAATGTTCGTACAAACTTGACAATACCTCATTAGATAGCGTTGGATTTAACATTATTGGAGTTATATCTTTAAATACAATTCCTTTTTTTGGAAAATCAGGAACATCTCTAATTTCAGATTTTATTTTTTCACCTATTTGCATTACTCTATTGTTAAATAAGGTTTTAGCGTTTCAAGTTTTCCTTGATCTATCAAAATAGATTTTAATAAATCATCAGTCTTCTTGTACTCACCATGAGCTTCACGAGTTGAAACAATCGAATTTGCTATGTTCCAAGAAATATATTTATGATTGTTCAGTTCTTTACGAGTTGCCGTATTTATATTTATTTTTTGAATGTCAGAATCGACTATAATTAAACTTCCTTTTATTACTGAGAGCTTTTCATGATCCATTCTATATATTTCGAGAAGCTGATCCAGATCATGAATCCCACCATAATCATTTCTTAATTTAATAATTTGTTCAGCAAAAAAAGGACCTATTCCAGATACTTCCTTTAATTCTTCTTCAGTGGCTATATTTATATTAACGGTGATTTTATCAGTTGTATTGGATTCCTCGATAACTTCACGATTCTCAATTGACGAAATAGTATCTGGTAAATCTATTACCCCGTAGAGTTCAGCATATAAATCTTCATCAACAATATAGAGTCTTTTTACGTCAGCTTTCACTCTGAATTCACCGCCATTTTGTTTGTAATTGACAATGGTCTGGACTTGTTTTTCAGAGAAGCCTATTGCCTTCCAATCTTCAAATGAGTATGTATTCGGATTAAAAGGCTCGGTAGGTATATTATAAGAAAAGGGCTTTTGTTCTTCTTGTTTATGAGCTAGATGTCGTCCTTTTGAATCTTCCTCAAATTTTTCAGAATTGTTTACTTTATTCTCAGTCAACTCTTCAACTTGAAACTTTAAAGAATCATCCATGAAATAATTTCTATAGACTCTTGGAAGAACAGCAACAATTATAAAAACGAAGAGCAATACAAAAAACCCTCTTCTTGATTTTCTCGAAAAAACTAACCAATCTTTATCCCATGACTTGTCAGACATCAAAGGAGTAATTTTATTTAAACTGTTTTATAGCTCCAGATTTAATTCTCTGGAAATAATCTACCATATCTCTTCTTACCTCTCCAGACATTATCACCAGACCTAAAACATTCGGGAAGGCCATACCCAGAATCATTAAATCCGAGAAGTCTATTACAGCACCAAGTCCAACTGAAGACCCAATAACTACAAATATCAAGAATATCACTTTGTAAGTGTAGGCTGCTGGTTTTGTTTCTCCAAAAACATAAGTCCACGCTTTAAGTCCGTAATAAGACCATGAAATCATTGTTGAGAATGCAAATAATACTACTGCAAAAGATAAAACGTACAATGACCAATCACCAAGTGATGAAGAGAATGCCGCTGATGTTAATGCAGCTCCTTCCAAACCTTCTGGATCGGCTGCATATCCTGTAAAAATAATTACTAAAGCTGTCATAGTACAAACAACCACAGTGTCAATAAAAGGCTCTAAAAGAGCAACAACTCCTTCACTAATTGGCTCCTTCGTTCTAGCAGCGGAGTGAGCAATAGCCGCCGAACCAACACCTGCCTCATTGGAAAATGCTGCTCTTTGGAATCCTAAAATTAGTACTCCTATGAAACCACCATAAATAGCGTCTGGACTAAAGGCTCCGTAGAATATTGTTGAAAAACCATTACCTAAATTATCATAATTAAAAGCGATAATTGTAATTGCAGAGATCACATATATTGCAACCATTGAAGGTACAATTTTATCAGTTACTCGAGCTATGCTTTTAATACCACCGATAATAACAATACCAACTAGTGCTGCCATTACTAATCCAAAATAAAATCCATAAGACTCAAATCCATCCCAACCTGGAATTCCTGCTAACTGATTAAATGCTTGATTTGCCTGGAACATATTTCCACCACCTAAAGATCCACCAACACATAAAATAGCAAATAAGATAGCTAATACTTTTCCTAATTGCTTGAATCCAGGACCTCTTTTAGCTAAACCTCTACTCAAATAGTACATAGGTCCTCCAAATACTTCTCCATCTTCTTTCTGGTGACGATATTTTACACCCAATGTACATTCAACAAATTTTGAAGCCATTCCAATAAACCCTGCAAGTATCATCCAAAAAGTTGCTCCTGGTCCACCCATACTGATTGCGATAGCTACACCAGCGATATTTCCTAGACCTACTGTAGCAGAAAGTGCGGTAACTAATGCTTGGAAATGCGAAACCTCACCAGAATCATCAGATGGATCATCATATTTACCTCTAACCAAAGCGATAGCATGTCTTGCCCCTTTCAGTTGTATAAAGCCCATTCTGAAAGTAAAGAAAATTGCCCCTAACACCAGCCATACAACTATCAATGGTATTCCCTGAACCTTGTTAGATAAGTTTTTGTAATAAAAGGGTTGTGGATCTGTATATTCAATTCGTCCTAGGTTTTTTTCTGAACGATTTCCTCTTTTATTGGTGTAGTAAACTTTATCACCAGGACTCACTTTTTCTCCTTTATGTTCACCATGGTGTAAAGTTCCTGCACCCATAGCAAAATATGGAAACTCAACATCACCATCTTTTAAATAAGCGATAATTTCTTGGTGTTCAACTTTAGATCCGTCTTCTTTTACCCATCTTGAAAGGGTATAGTCTTTCTTTTCTTTTTCAAGTGCAAATGGAGCTTTTAAAATGTACTCCCCGACTTTAACTGTATCCGACCAAATGTTTGCAAAAAGAATATTTTGCATAAAAGCTACTGCAGGCTTCATTGTATTATTGAAAGTCTCGGGAATACTATTCGCCTCGACTATTCCCTTGAGTTTTACGGTATCATTAGCAGCATCTACCACAGAAACTTTTATAGAGTCCCCTTCAGATAATTTTTTAGCTACTCGAGTATAAATAGATATCTCCTTAACGTTCCAAATATATCGGTAGGGAGGCTTACCTCCAGTTGGGATTACTTCAGCTGTAACGTCATTAATTGCAGGAAGATCGTCACTTATACTTAACTCTGCTTTGAGTGGCTCATTCTGACTAAATAATATTGAAGATAAAATCAATGAAAACGTTAGCAATAAAAATCTCATAAATTAAAATTTTAGCATTTGTTTAAACTAGTAATGTCCGAATATGATAAAAAACAGTAGCTGTTAATTATTTAATTCGCTAAAGTAAAAATAATTATATCAAAAATCCACCTCCATTAAAAATAAGGCAGATTTAATGTCGGAAGATGAATAATTCAACACTTGTTTTGACTTCGTGAGGTTAAGACCTGAATTTTTTGGTCTTGGTGCTTTTTGATTAAGCATATCTGTTGTGATCGAATTTACTTGGGTATTGGAAATCTCTAAATATTCTGCGATTTCAACTACAAACTCAAACATGGAGTGAGTTTTTGGGCCTGACATGTTAAACAGGCCTGTTTCGTTTAACAAGAGTATTTTCATACACCCTACCGCTAAATCTTGAGCAAATGTCGGGGCACGATACTGATCATTAACTATATTTAAGGTATTACCTCTCTTTAACTCCTCAATTGCCCATAGGACAATATTTGACTTGGAGAGGTTTTCACCTGAGCCATAAACAACAGAAGTTCTAACAATAGAATAGTTCTTATATCCGGAAGTTCTAATTTTTTCCTCAGCAATTAGTTTTGATTTACCGTATTCACTTATAGGGTTTGGCTCATCATTTTCAGTATAATCACCCTTCTCACCATCAAAAATAAAATCGGTTGAAATTTGTTGTAGATGGCACTTATTTGTTTTAGCATATTCTAATAAATTGACTACACCTAAAACATTTATCTTATGGCATTTTCCATTATTATCTTCGCACTGATCTACATTTGTTAATGCCGCAGTATTAATAATATGTGTTGGTCTAAAGTTGGTCAATACCTGATTGACTTCATTTACATTCGTAATATCCAATGACTGATACTGACGATTACTACACTTTGAATTTCTGTTCGACCCTAGAGATGTGGCTAAAAAATCAATTTTTTCAAATTTGCAATAATCCACAAGCTTTTGCCCTAATAAACCGTTACTTCCTGTAATTAAAAGCCGCATAGAAATAAATTATAGTTCCCAAATAGATCTTCTCTTTTTGGAGAAAGTAAAAATGTGTTTATTTTCCAAAACCCAACCCATACTAAGGTAGATAATAAGTGGTGATCCTAACGCAATGAACGAACTATATATAAAGAACAGTCGTACTTTTGAACTTTTAACCCCCAATTTTCTGGCCCACCACTCGCTAACCCCGAAGGAACGCATTTCAAAGAAAAAGACTATCTTCTGAATTAATCTCTTCATTATTATTTTTGTTGCTCTTTTCTAAAACTTCGTGTCCTACTTTACAGGACAAACATTTTTTAAAATTACAAAATTCATTCTTTAATTCAATTAATCCTTGACTTTCTGCAGCATTTTTTGGAGATACTCCAATTTTTTTCCAACTTCTCGTGATATTATTTTTCTCTGGAGGAATATTCTCGAGAAGATTTAAGGCATTATCTGAATATTCAAAATCATGCTCTAGATGCTGTAAATAAACTAAATACGGTGCAATACCATTTATCAATATTAGCTGAAAAGAGTTTTCAGAGATTTTGGAATTGTGCTTATTACTTAGTACATTAAATCGAAAATGTTTTTCCCAATATTTAGAAACAGGCTTGTCAAAAGCTATCTTAAATTCCTGAACTACATTTTTGTCTTTGATTGATTGTTTGAAATCCATACCCCAGTGAAAAAGCAATGCACTTAGCTGTGCCAAGCGAAATGTTGGAAAACTATATGGTCTCATACCGCTAAATTTCCAAGATACAGGGTTCATCTCTGGGAGTTTATATTTTGACTTAAGCATCCTCCAACTTTGAACTAATTGATCAGTGTATTCGTCTTCTGGCTCAATATTTAATAACCCAGCGCATCCAAACAATATCGCTTCAACCCTAACGACATCCCACTTTTCTCGAGCAATGATCTCAAAAGGAATTATTTGAGCGAGCTCTATCATAGGAAGCTTATTTACTCTTCCTCCAAAAGATTGAAACAGTGCTATTAAAAGAGCCCTTTTCCTATCCTGAACATCATCTTTTAGGTACTTCATTAATTCTTCTCCTTTTCTTTCTAAACGTTGGAAAAGAGCGACATTTATCTGCTGTCGGATATTGAACATGTCTACTTGCTTCAAATGTTGAGCACATGGCACCTCATCATTTCCATTTGAAATTACATCGAATTTTTCAAAGTGAACCCTATCAATTTTATTCTTTAACTCCAGAGTCGGAATAGCTTGGCCATTTAACAATACCTCTCTATCATGTATTAAAACTACATGGAGAATAACATTGTCATACGCTCTATCAAATTGGTGTTTGTGCAAATACCAATCTGATGACTTTACGTGAATTTCTATATTTCCGGACCATTGAATTCCGTCAATTTTAACAGAACCATTAAAAAAATCAGGACCAGCATCTAAATTGTGCCAGCCTGAATTGACAAGTTCAACTTTTCTTCCATCAATTAATTTCAAATCATTTAAAGGCAAACGTTTAAGGCGCCATAAGTAGTGCAAATATTCTTCTTGCATTTTGGTGGTGTGTTTAAAGTTAGACTACCTAAGATAATAAAATATAGATGTAAGAGCAAAGAAATTCATGGAATTCTAGAACTAAAACAAAGCTTTTCCAGCACTTTTGTATTGGGTTAAGCTCAGCTTCTATATAGAAAATAAATAATCCGAGAATAATTGAGAGTTCTGAGACCTATAGCAAGGAGGTCTTGGATTTAAGACTATTCCTTATCACGGCTTTTAATTCCTTTTAACGCAATCAAAGTTATATCGTCTGTTTGTGGTTGTTCCCCAATCCAAGCTTCTAGGTGTTCTCTAAATATCTCATTTTGTTCTTGAAGATCCTGACGAGTTAAGGCATCTAATAAAGCAAGGAACTTTTTAATCGTAAGTTTCTTATTCTTCTCCCCACCAAACTGATCTGGATAACCGTCAGAAAACAAATAAAGTATTTGATTTTGATTCAAGTTGATTTCCTTTGTCTGGTACTTGAAGTCATCCGTTTCAGGCATATCACCAATATGTTTCGCGTCTGTTTTGTACACCGTGATGTCTTCGTTTTCGTCGTCTGTCACTACAAATCTACCACCAGCACAGGCATATTGTACGCTTTCATCTTCATGATTAAAAACGCATACAACAGCTTCCATACCATCTTTAATTCTATTCTGACCGTCTCTTGGTAAAACGTCGATAAGTCGCTTGTCTAATTCATCAAATATTTGTCCAGGATCTGTAACTTTAGCTTCTAAAATTATCTGATTCAATATATTAATCCCTAGCAACGTCATAAACGAACCAGGTACTCCATGTCCAGTACAATCAGAGCAAACGATTATAGTCTTGTTATCAACTTCATTTAACCAGTAAAAGTCACCACTAACAATATCCTTAGGTTTAAACAAAATAAAGTGTTCAATAAATGTTTTTTCAAAGTCATTTGACCTTGGAAGCATATTAAATTGAATTCTTCGCGCATAATTAATAGAAGAAGTGATGTCCTTATTTTGTTCCTTTATTATTGCATTTGCCTCTCTTCTTTCTGTAATGTCTCTTGCCAAACCTAAAAATCCGATAACAATATTGTCAGCACCAGGCTTTAAAAGAGTAGTTAAGTTTTGACCCAACCATCTTTCCTGCCCCTCAGGTGTTGTTATTGGAAACTCCAAGTAATCGTGTTTCCTTCTCTCTTTGAAGTTCTGCGCGTAGAACGTTCGAACCTTAGATTGATATTCTCCTATTATTACAGAAGTAATTGATTTGCCAATCAAATCATTTTTACTTCTTCCAAAGACTTCTTCACACTTCTCATTAACAAACGTAAAGTTTCCTTGTGGATCGGTTTGAAAAATCAAGTCATCCGCATTCCGAACGATTAATTCATAATAATTTTCTAGATTTATTTTATCCGTAACGTCCTGTCCTAATATTACTCTAACGTCATCTGAAAACTCTTTACAGGACCATTGATAATAAACGATGTCTCCTGTCTTTGAAAAAAGTGGAGTAACGAATATTTTTCCTTCTTGAAATTCATTTTTCAGATCTACATTTGAGAATTTCTTATGCTGACTATTCCGAGGTTGATATTGATTTAATTCACTAACAGAAGTTCCTTTTAACTCCACTTTAAGGTCTAATAACTCTTCAATGTTTTCACTGGCATACGATATTTTTCCGTCACCATCAAAAGCCACAACTAATACATTTCCCTTATTTACAACCCCCGAAGTAAAAATCAATCTCTCAAGAGAGTTGTTTCTCAAGTATGTCATAAAAACAGAAAGGAACGCAGCAACACATATAGCTATTAAAAACAAATACTGGTTGTATAAAGCTTCCTCTAAATAAAAAGTCATTGCTACGCCTGACAAAATGAATATAAATCCAAATGCAATGGCCGATTTAAGTCCTCTGAAAATAAAAGGTGCAACAAAAGCAATTAATAATATCGCCATTAAATAAAACGGATGGATATTGGATAAAAATGCACAAACAAAGTTGAACCCAAGTAATATAAAAAATCCTATTATTAAAAGTTCGTTTGATCTCTGAACGAATCGTTTTGAAAGGCTCACTATAAGAAAAAGACCAAAAACTAAAACTCCTACAAGAATAGATGAAATATCATGAAGTTGAATCGTTTCATCCATCCGAGGGGCAAAAATATGTGCTGCTGTATTTGCAAAAGCTCCAAACAACAAAATACTACCCGCGACCCTTCTATTTGCTCCTACATCCCTAGATAAAATAATGTTTTTTCTACTAAATTTCTTAGTCTTTTCAAGAACAAAAAAGTTAGCGATAATAACTAAACCTATAATTAAAATAATGAACCATTTTGTTCTAAAAAAAGGAAAGTAGACTCTAAAGCTAAATGTTGAGGTTTCACTAATAACTTGTTCATCTATAGTCGCACGTACTTTAAACGTATAGTCCCCACCTGATAAATTATTATAAAACGCTTCCTGAGACGTGGTCCAATCAGACCATTCATTGTCGAACCCTTCTAATTTATAGCTGTACCTTACAAAATCATTTTTAGCATTTATGCATTTAAATTGAAATGAAAGATTGTTGTTATCGACATGAAAAACAGGAACTCCCCCAGGCTCTAGCTCTTGGTAAAAAGACCTGAAATCTTTATTCTGAACCTTCCGAATACTTGGAGCGATCGGTTTAATTTTTTTCTGAAGAAATTCAGGCTTAATCATAAACAAACCTTCTAGGGTTCCAACAAAAATATTCCCGTTTTCATCTTTATAAGAAGATCTCATATGGGTTTCATACCCATTAAAACCATTTTCATTGTTATAGGTATTACTTGATTCTGGGACTCCTTCTTCATCCACTTTAATAACAGTTATCCCCTTGTTCGTACCAACAATGAGATTTCCGTAATTATCCGTATTCAGTGTGTATAACAGTGTAGAAGGTAAAAATCTCTGAGCTGTAATAGCAGTGATTGTTCCGTCTTTTTTATAACAATACAATCCTTCATCTAAAGTAAACCAGCAGTTACCATAAATATCTTTTGCTGAATTTCCAACATAAGAACCAATGCTAAGTCCATTTACTTTTCCAGGCAAGTGAGTTAATGTTGTATCCCCTAAACTATAAAGAAATACTCCGTTATTAGACCCAAAAAGAATTGAGCTCGAATCATCTGGTATTATTGCATTATAGAAATATGCTGGAGCCTTATCAAATAGTCGTTTTTCATTATTTTTTAAATTGTGTTGAGTTAACCCCTTCCCTTCTTCGGAAATCCATACAGAACCAAATGCATTAAATATCAATGATACTCTCTTGCCATCATACGCCTTAAAGGCATTACTACTTATTAAATTGCCATTTTGTATTTCTTTAATTCCTTTTGTTGTTGCAAATAAATATCGATCCTCAAATTGGGTCATTGCATTTACTACGACATCACCATATTCTCTAAAGTCTGAAGATTTACTTCCAACATAAGTATTACCTTCACTGTTAGTTAGAATAATTTCATAGTTGGCTGTTCTACCTATAAAACGGATGTAGTGATCTTCATATAAGGAATGAAAGTTTAATTTAGTAAATGGTTCAAGTGAAATTCTAAAAATACCAACGCTTCTCGTAGTCACCCAAATATCTCTATTTCTATCTATAAAAACATCCGTAGGGCTTTTGATTTGTTTAATCGAATTGTTTGTTAAAACGACAAAATCATTATTGCTTATATCCTTAGTAATAACTTTTCCAAAATTTGTGACATATACATTGAAATCATATCTATGGTTGGACTTGACAACAAACTCTCCCTCCTCTAAAAGTGTCTTTTCAATATTAGTTCTAATGAAAAACTTTGGTCTAAAGTCATCCATTAAAACGGTCATTTCCTGAGTCAGGTCTCTGTTGCTAAGCACTAAAGAATCGCCTGTTTTATACACACTAGTGAAGTTTTTTGTTGTATTCTCATCTGTGCCTAACCATTCATTTAAATGAATGATTTGTTTGTCATAAACTAGAAAATTCCCTTTAGAAGTAAACAGGAATACAGCATTATCAACAATACTGCTACCATAAAAATGCATGCTTTTATCATAAGGGTAAAGCTTTTGTTCTCTTAATATCTCATGGTTATCACTATATATTGCAATTCCGCCGTCTTGAACAACAACTAAATCATTGTAGAAATGTATTATTTTTTGATTTTGTCCCTTATACTGAATGGAGTCAATACGTTCAATTTGATTATATCTCAGTTTAAAAATCCCTCTATACTGAGTGGAAAAAATAACATTTCCTTGGTCATCAAAATCAATTGAATTTATGTGTCGATTTGTTCTTCCTTGAATCTCTTCAAGGTAGTCCATTTTTTTACCATCAAACCGCATAAGACCGGCTCCATCGGTACCAAACCACAAGTAGCCATCGCTCGATTCATTTACTGAAAGTAGAGAAGAAAGAATTAAGCCATCCGTATGATCATAATTCTTAAACGTATATAGTTGTGCATTACTAACTGTAGCAATTAACAGAAATAATACACAAATAAAGATACGTACTACAAATTTCATAGGAGCTCTTAAATTAGAATCAATAAAACTACGAAAAATAACCAACAAATACTTGCAAAAATCTAGGATATAGCAGACTGACGAACTTAAAACATTATTTTTTAGCAATTATTTTTATTGCCTTTTGAACCATTCTAGCGTTTTCTTTTGCTTTTTCAATAGATTCATTGAGGATCGTAGCGTGTCCCATCTTTCTATGAGGCTTTGTCTCTGCTTTTCCATATAGATGAACATATACACCTTTGTGCTGAATTACTTTATCCAAACCATCATAAATAGCCGAACCAAAAAAATTCTTTTCCCCCAATAAATTAACCATCACACCTGGTGTTTTAAGCGATGTATCACCTAATGATTGATTGGTAATTGCTCTTAAATGTTGTTCAAATTGAGAAGTATAGTTACATTCAATCGTATGGTGTCCACTATTGTGTGTTCTTGGAGCTACTTCATTTACAAGTAAATCTCCATCTTTTGTCAAAAAAAGCTCTACTGCTAAGAGTCCTACCATATCTAATTTTTCAATCACATCTTTGGCGATTTTTTGCGCGCTTTGTTCGATTTCAGAAGAAACACTGGCTGGAGAAAATAGGAACTCTACTAAATTCAAAGTTGGACTAAACTCGCATTCGACTAGAGGAAAAGACTTCACTTCTCCTTTTTCGTTTCTAGCAACAATAACAGATAGTTCTTTATCAAAATCTACCAACTCTTCTAATAAAGATGGGGCTTCAAATCCATTCACGATGTCTCTTTCATCGTTGATTTTATAAACTCCTTTACCATCATAACCGCCTTTTCTCAATTTTTGCATTGCCGGGAGGAAGTCTATCGCACTCTCGAGTTCTTTTTTGTTTGAAATTAATTTATATGGAGCAGTTGGAATATTATTTTCTTTATAGAACTCCTTTTGTAATCCTTTATCTTGAATTAATCTTAAAACACGTGGTTGAGGGAAAACTTTTACTCCTGAGTTTTCAAGCTCCTCTAGTGCATCCACATTTACATGTTCGATTTCAACAGTCAAAACATCTTTGTCCTTTCCAAAATCGAGAACATCACCAAAGTCATTAATATCTCCTATTGTAAACTCATGAGCCAATTTCCCGCATGGTGCAGATAACGCACTGTCCATAGCATAAATATGAATATCATAATTCATAGCTGATTGAATCAACATTCTTCCTAGCTGCCCTCCTCCTAAGACGCCAAGTTTAAAACTATTTCCGTACCACAGATTTTTCATACTACAAAAGTATTCAAATCATTTAAATTCAAAATAGTCAAGCACAAGAATATAAAATATTATCTTTGTGAAAGTAGTAAAGAAAACAATTGAGGTGCAAATAAAGGACAAAGATTTTAAACTCTTTATAAGTGAAAGTGAGATTCAAACAGAAATTTCAAAATTAGCAGCAAAAATCAATAATGATTACGCTGGAAAAGATGTGATATTCTTGGGTGTATTAAATGGTGCATTTATGTTTGTAGCTGATCTTCTAAAAAACATCAATTTAGAATGCGAGGTTTCGTTTATAAAAGTTTCTTCATATAAAGGCACATCTACAACCGGAAATGTTCATGAACTCATCGGGCTTGTAAGCTCTCTAAAAGACAAACACGTTTTGATCGTTGAAGACATTGTTGATACAGGGCTAACACTGGATAAAATCTACTCAATGATTGATCACGATGAACCGAATTCTCTTGAAGTTGTTTCACTACTTTATAAACCCGACTCTTTCAAAGGGAATCATCCACCCAAGTACTTTGGATTTAGTATTCCTAATAAATTTGTGGTCGGATACGGATTAGATTATATGGAGCAAGGTAGAAATACCTCTGCTATTTATAAATTAATAGAATAATAAAATTATAATGTTAAACTTAGTATTATTTGGACCTCCAGGGGCAGGAAAAGGGACTCAATCTCAAAAATTAATTGAAAAATATGGATTAATTCATCTTTCAACTGGTGACATTTTCCGTGCTAATATTGGAGGTGGAACAGAACTCGGTAAACTTGCTAAAAGCTATATTGACAAAGGACAGTTAGTGCCAGACGAAGTGACAATCAACATGTTGAATTCTGAAGTGGAAAAACACGAGAATTCGAAAGGTTTTATATTCGATGGGTTTCCTAGAACTCACCCACAGGCTAAAGCTTTAGACAAGTTAATGCAGTCTAAAGACACTAACATTTCTGCTATGATAGCCTTAGACGTTCCTGAAGATGAATTAATGGGTCGTTTGAAGAAAAGAGCACTTGACTCAGGAAGAACTGATGACGCAGATCCGAAAGTAATTGCAAATCGCATTGAAGTTTATAAAAACGAGACTGCTCCCGTAAAAAAATATTATGAGGCTCAGGATAAATTTTACGCTATTAATGGCTTAGGAAGTATTGATGAGATTACAGAGCGACTCTTTAAAACAGTTGACTCTTTAAAATAGTTAAGGCTAAATGGCTTCAGATAATTTTGTTGACTACGTAAAAATCCATTGTAAATCTGGTAACGGAGGAAGTGGTTCTCGACACATGAGACGAGAAAAATATATCCCGAAGGGTGGTCCTGATGGTGGTGATGGTGGTCGAGGTGGTCATGTTATTGTTAGAGGAAATAAGCAAATGTGGACTTTACTTCACTTGAAGTTTAACAAACATACAAAGGCTCAACATGGAGAACCGGGTAGAGGTAATCAAAAAACTGGAGCTGAAGGAAATGATGCTTATATCGATGTCCCGATTGGAACGATAGCAAGGGACAATGAAACGAATGAAATTCTTTTCGAAATTAGCGAAGACGGTCAGGAAGAGATTCTAAAAAGAGGAGGAAGAGGAGGTAAAGGAAACACCCATTTCAAAAGCTCAACCAATCGAACTCCCGATTATGCCCAAACGGGTGAAGAAGGGGCTGAAGGGTGGTGTATTCTTGAACTTAAAGTTTTAGCTGATGTTGGTTTAGTTGGCTTTCCTAACGCTGGAAAAAGTACACTTCTTTCAGTTTTATCTGCTGCTAAGCCTGAAATTGCCAATTATCCATTTACGACTTTACGTCCCAATTTAGGAATTATTAGCTATCGAGACAATACTTCCTTTATCATGGCTGATATTCCGGGAATAATAGAAGGAGCTCATGAAGGCAAAGGTTTAGGATTGAGGTTTCTAAGGCATATCGAGAGAAATTCACTTCTTTTATTTATGATTCCTGCTGATAGTGAAGATATAAAAAAGGAATTTGATATCTTATTGAATGAGTTAAAGCAATATAATCCTGAGTTACTTGACAAGGAGAGAATTCTTGCCATCACTAAATCGGATATGTTAGATGAAGAGCTAATGCATGAGATAAAACAAGAACTGCCTGATATTTCGACTATTTTCATTTCTTCAGTAAGCAATTACAACCTCGTTGAGTTAAAAGATTTACTCTGGAAAAAACTCCAAGTATGATCGAATGGATTGAAAAGATCGACCAAGAATTATTGCTATTTATCAATGGACTGTATACCCCTTTTCTCGATGAAGTGATGTGGGCAATAAGTGGCAAATTAATTTGGTTTCCGCTTTATCTGTTTTTATTTATTCTTGTTTTTAGAAAAACATCAACAAAACAAGCCGTTTGGTTTGTATTATTTGGTTTTTTAGCAGTTGGTTTAGCAGATTTTACAGCAACTTTTGGTTTTAAAGAAATGATTGCTCGGTACCGACCCTCTCACCATTTAGTGCTGGGTGACATGTTACATTTCTACGAAATGAAACCTGGAGAGTTTTATAAAGGTGGGATACATGGATTTGTATCTGGACATGCAACAAACTCTTTCGCCATTGCCGTGATGTTTAGTCTACGTTTAAGAAGACACTATAAATACATAACTGCATTACTAATATTTTGGGCAATTTTAGTTTCTTATAGTCGAATGCATCTAGGGGTACATTATCCTACAGATATCATTGGCGGAGCAATATTAGGTACAACAATTTCGCTTTTAATGTATTGGGGCTATAAGAAAGTGGCAAATGTTAAGCAACCGGAATAAACTGATTAATTCGTTCTAAAAGGCTTTCCCTTAAAGTTGCTATCTCCGACAAGTCTCTTTCTAAAGTAGATTTGTATTTTTTGTGATCTTTAATCTTGTTGAAGTACCCATAAGCAATCATTCCAGACAGCGGAGCCACAGTAAAGAAGTAACCTATCCAAATGAGCCAGGAAGGATAGATCAAATAATAGCCTAAAAAAACAAATATCAGATTAAATAATCCTATAGCTACAACACCAAGTGTCATTTTAACACTTCCCCAGAATACTTTTCTTCGAAATGATTTTTCAACAAAGTTCTTTATTAATTTATAGGGTAAATAATTATGAATTAATCCTAAAATTGCAAACGGCCATAAGAGCGCGAAATAGAGTTTAACTCTAGCATCAGATCGCTTTTTATTTACTATTTCGGCAACATGTTTTTCTTCGATTTTCTCCTTTTTTAATAGATCAAAATAAGCTTTTAAATCATCTCTAAGACAAACCATTTCAACTACTTCATCTAATTCTTGAGAATTCATCCAGTCTGCAAGATCCTTTGAATACTGCCATCTTTTAATTAAAGGGATAGATTTATCTGCATCAACCGCATTCATTCCTTTTTTTGTAAGTCGCATTATATATTCGTGCGTACCAGCCCATTCCTTTTTACGGACATCTGTGATTTGTTCCCGCATCTTAGTCTCCACTAATTTAGTCAAGTCGTAAATTGTCTTATTGGGGTCATCAATAAATTTTTGGCGGTAATCATTTAAACAAATAGGATCGCTGTTTGAAATTACAACATCACTTCCAATTGTATTTGGATCAGAATAATTAACCCCTACAGCTCGAATATAAACTTTCTTTGCCCAATCCATATCTTCAAGAGCACCAAATCCGATTCTCACCGCGCCCTTTTTAACTGGCTTTAATCGACGAATAAATATATCATCCGTAAATCCTTCTGAGAAAATAAGTAAACTTCTTCCGTATTTTAAAATGCGATAACACTTTCTAAAGACATTTTCGTTTTTCTCTTTCGTATTTTCGCCATCAATGTCACGATAAATAGGAAACATATGGGAGGCCCATAAAATTGGTTTTAAAATCGGCGTAAATACGTCAGATCTTGTCATGAAAAATACAATTGGTGGTTGGCATTGAGCAACCACAAGGGGATCCATAAATGATGCTGCGTGATTACTCGCAAAAATAGTTCTTGCAAATCGCCTCTTAGGTTTATTTACCGTAATTAAACGGGGATAATATACCCACAATGGATATTTCAGAAAGTACTTTAAAAAAAAATAGAGCGGACGCATTTCAACAAAAATGAATTTTTTCCAAAGCTAACAAAATTAGCATATTCATTTTCAAAAATCTAAGTTTAAATTGCGTCGAAACACAACTTGATAACATTTGAATCATTATTTTCAAAGAATTCAATATTGCCCTCTAGTTGTTCTACTAATGCTGATATTAATATACTATGAATATTAGTGTCTTCATCTAAGTGCACATTTTCAAAGAGATTTGAACTCACATTATCTTCAATCCGCAATTCGTAATAATTTTTATTCTTACACTCTCCTATATAAACATCAAAATGAACTTCTTTTAAATCTGTTAACTCACTAACCTGAGACAACCATGTGTTAATTAATTCTGTTAAAAACAAGCCAAGCGGAACCAAAGTATTTAGATTAATGTGTTTATAGCTGATTTTTTGATCAAAAGTTATATATATGTTTTCATTTAAACTTTTCAAGTGATTCATTAAATCTCTTACATAACACTCAATATCTACTAAGTTCATTTCTAGTGACTTGTATATATTTTGATGAATTAGAGCCATTGCTTGAACCCTGTTATGAATCTCTTTCAAATCTGATTTTGAATTATCGTCAGATTCAGTTAAGTAAAGTTTCAAAATACTTGAAATAATTTGCAAATTATTATTTACTCTATGATGAACCTCCTGGATCAACAACTCTCTTTTATCGTGTTGATATTTAAGTTCACTATACTGGGTTGACAAAGCATCAATTGCTCTGTCCAAATCTGAACTTTTCTTTTCTAAGATGCTTTCCAGCCTGTTTTTAACTTTCTCTAAATCATTTTTTTCTTGAATTTTAACTAAAGCACCTACTGCAATTGAGGCTAAAATTTCAAAAAGTTTAATGTGATACTCATTAAAGAAATTTACTTCTGGATGCTCACTACTGATAACAGCATAAACCTCATTGTTTATTTTTATTGGAACCTCAATTTCTGATCCAGCTGAAATAATATCTTTAACATAATCTTTTTCTTTCGAAATATCAGCAGCTAGAATTGATTTTCCATCTAGAGCAACAATTCCTGCTAGACCTTCACCAATATTTAATTTTAACCGATTCTGAATGACTTTATCTTTGTTAGACTTGTATCCGTGAGCTGCGACTTGAATTAACGAATTATCTTCGTGATTAACTTTATAAATAACACAATCTACTAAATTTAATCTTTCAGGAATTTCATTAATGAATGTGTCAAACACATCCTCTTCTGTATAAGATGATACAATTCTTCGACTAAAAGAATGAATCACATCAAGAAAGGACGTGAGCGATTTTTGATTTTTAGGCTCTTTTAAGTCAAAGTTATATAGCTTTTCTCGCTTCATTTTGTAGTACTCGAAACTTCAAGTTACTAAAGAATAATCGGTTTAGGTTGAAACAATAAGGATTTCTGACCACATTTTCGACAAACTACAGTTTTTCGTCGTCTTTTAGCTCTTTTTTAACGTTCCTATTATTTCCTATAACGAAACCAAGTTGTAATTCGTGAACGAAATTGGAAGTTCTTTGAACAGGTCCAGCTGCAACATCATACGCGTATCCAAACCTAAAATTATTTGCGAAATTAAGACCGACTCCAAAATTTATCGCATCTCCAAAACGATAGGCAACATTGATCCAGTATTTATCTTCATAAATCACACGTGTTCCAAGATTAAAAGAAAATGGCACCTTTCCAATTAGCTGTGCCATAAAATGAGGTTCGATAGCAAAATCTCCAATCAAATCAAGTTCATACATTCCATATCCGAACCAGTGTCTACCAAAATTAGATTGAGTAACAATATTATCAATAACCAAGTCATTTTTCAGAAGCTGTGTGCTCGATATACCAAAGTGGAAATTCTCACTATAAAAAGCTATTCCCGCATTGATGTCAAATATATTTTGATTTGAATTTCTCGATAAAAACTCGTTGTATTGTGCGTCGTCTTGTTCTAAGAGAACAACTTTTGAGCTATTCAATCCTAAGTTTGACCAACCAGCACTTACCCCCAAACTGAGCATAGTTTTACCTGTAAACCTTATGTGGTATGCATAACTTGCCATTACAGAATTTTTCATAAAGGGTCCAATATGATCAGACAATAACCTTCCTCCTATCACATGTTTATTCTTTCCAACACGATTTTTAGGGTTTTTAAAGATTGACTCACGATCAACATTAAATTCATCCAGAACTTCTTTTCTACTATTAAAGCTAATTTCAGAATGACCAGTGGCGTAAAATGATTGTGGTGTGCCTTCCATACCTAACCATTGTCTTCGATATCCAACATCAAATTGCATTGTTTTAGTCAAGCCTCCTGCAGCTGGATTAAAAAAGTATGCATTGTTATAATATTGAGAAAACTGTGCCTCTTGCTGAGCAATTAATGTACTTATGCTCACCAAAAACAATGTCACTAATAAATATCTCATAACTCTTCTTTTTATCTAATTATACTAATTGGTCCAGTAATCTCTGTTCCTTGATCATCATTTAATATTATTCTATAGAAGTAAGAACCCATTGGCAATGGCTCTCCTTCATTCATCCTTGTTCCATTCCAAGGCTCCTCATATCCCGTTGATTCAAAAACGAGTCCTCCCCATCTATTCACAATCTTAACTTCATTGTCAGGATATAAAATATTTAAGTTTTCAATTACAAGAAGGTCATTTACTCCATCTCCATTAGGAGTGATTACAGTAGGAATAATAGGGTCGTATTCTCCACAAAGGCCAATAGTTACAGTAATTGTATCTAGCGTTGTTCCGCAAATTGGGTGATTTTGTCCAAATACAATTGTATTATCCCCACCACCCAGGTTATAAACTAAAGTCGAACTATTTGATGCCGTTTCGAAATCTGCAGCACCATTTATTACGTACCATATACTATTTACTCCCTGAGGTGAATCCGTTCCATTTAAGACTATACTGTTACCAGCACAAACTGATGTATCGCCCGTAAATATCTCAGTCTCTAATTTATTAAATATGCTTAAAGTATCTGAGGTAACTGGACAGTTCCCATTTGAAATTGTCCATGATAAGTCATTCCATCCACTAGAGAAATTATATGCTAAAGTATTTGGTGAGTTCTCATCCAAAAACGAGACACTTCCACTTGCATCACCCCAAGTTCCAATTCCAACACTTGGTTGATTGGCCGATATGTTCAAAGACGTATCTGAACATAAAAACAAAGTATCTTGTGTACTTGCAGGTAACGGCTCTTGGAAAACAGTTACTACTACAGTATCAGTTGTACTTCCACAGTCAGCAGAAGAGATTTCCCATACAAAAACATTACTTCCATACGTCATATTATTGACCCCAGTAATGTTTGCAAATTCGTTATTAAAGTTTCCACTACCTGATGCTAAAATCCACTCACCTGTACCAGAAGTTGCTGGATCTGCTTCGATCACAATACTCGTTGTATCACAAAGTTGAGTATCCTCAGTTAGAACGTTCGCTTGACTTGGAGATTGTAGAACTTCTACGTTAAAGGTACATGAAGCTGTATTTCCAGAAGGATCCGTTACTTCGTATGTTTGAATTGTTATTCCAACAGGGAACTGATCTCCAGAGGACAATCCAGAACCATCAATCTGAGAAACAAAAATTCCAGCGCAATTATCATTGGCAATTGGTGCTGCGTAGGTAACAATTGGATCACATGTTGAAATATTAGCTGGACAATTAATTGTAGGGTCAATAGATTCTGTCACCGCTAATTCAAATGAACACGTGTCCGCATTACCAGATCCATCAGTTGCTATAATTTCTACATTATGAGTCCCTGTTCCAATCTCTGTTCCAACCGCTGGATTTTGTGTAAGAACCACACCTGGACAGTTATCCGTTGCGCTTGCCATACCAGTGTAATCAGTAATTTGATAATTACAATCAGTTCCATTATTCACAGACTGGTTCGCTGGACAAGTTACTGTTGGAGGGGTTATATCGTTTGGAATCGTATTAATGAAACAACTTGTGCTATTTCCATTTTCATCAGTCAAAATTACTTCTATTACATCCGCTCCACTTAAGTTAGTTCCAGAAGCTGGATTCTGTGTCACAGTCATATCAGCAAATGCAGAACAGTTATCACTACCAGTAACTACTCCGGTTAAATCAGGAGCTAAATAATCACAACTTGCATTTACGTTAACTATCGAATCAGAAGGACACATAATTGTTGGATCCTCTTGATCATCAATTGTTACTTCTAAATCACAAGTACTGAAGTTCCCTGAAAGATCAGTTACTGTCAACGTTACCGTTGTTGGTCCGCTTATCGAAGAGCCTACAGCTGGCGACTGAGTAACAGCTAAGTCCGCGGAAACATCACAGTTGTCATTAGCTGTAACTAATCCTGTGTAATCCGTTAAAACTGCGTTACAAGATGCATCAGAAGGCTCTACTTGATCTGGGGCACAGTTTGTAATAGTTGGAGCCATATTGTCTTCTACTGTCAATTCAAATGTACATGTACCTACGTTACCACTTGGGTCTTCAACAGACATTTCAATTTGATGCACCCCTGCATTTAATACTGTACCAACTGCAATATCTTGTGTAATTGTAAAATCTCCAACAGAAAAACAGTTATCAGTACCAGTTGTGGCACCCGAATAATCTGGTACAGAGAATTCACAGTTTACATCACTACTTTCAGTTGTATTAGAAGGACAAAAAGCTTGAGGATTTGTTGTGTCCGTTAGCGTAACGTCGAAGTCGCAAGAACTAGTATTACCCGAATCATCTTCAGCCGTTAAAGTAACTGTTTGAACTGTTCCTTCTCCTGAAACCAGAGTACCAGGGGCAGGTACTTGAGTAATTTGAATTCCACCGAGAGCGGGACAGTTATCTCCAGCTGTAGCATCACCTGTATAATCTGGCAAACTTGCATTACAAGCTGAGTTTGTCGGTAAGGTCTGATCTGCAGGACATGTAATTGTTGGATCTTCCATGTCTATCACCGTTACCTCAATATTACAAGATTTTGAATTACCAGATGAATCAATTGCAGTGAGCGTTACTGTTGTAGCTCCTGAAATAGTAGACATCGGACTCGGTGATTGTTGGAAAGTCATATCAAGTGCACTTGAAGTACAGTTATCGTTCCATATCACCTGATCTGTATAATCACGGATAAGCGTATCACATGTTCCAACTTCTGTTTCTTGCGTTTGGTTGGAAGGGCATGTAATATTCGGAGAAATAGTATCAACTAACTCTACCGTAAAAGAACATGTGGATGTATTACCTGCCAGATCAGTTGCAGAAATTTCAACAACTTGATCAGAAGACATTGGGGTTCCAGAAGCAACATTCTGTCCTATGACTAGATCACCAAAAACTGTACAGTTATCACTAACAGTCGCTAAACTTAAATAATCATCCACTGTAGATTCACAAGACGCATTCGCATAAGCTGGTTGATTAGCAGGGCATGTAAGATCTGGAGATATAGTATCGACCGACCTAACATCTAGCAGGCAACTGTTAACATTTCCAGATTCATCTTCAGCAAATATTTCAACTTCTACTACTGTCAAGTGACCAGAGATAACTGTTCCTGCTGGAATATCCTGATTCACTAAAATATTAGCTATCGAAGTACAATTATCATTTACTGCAACAAATGGAGGTAACTCTAAATCTGGAACTGCTGCGTCACAGTTTTGGTCTACATATACATTTACGTCTGTAACGCAATTCATTGTTGGTGCCTCTGTATCATTTGAAGAGAGTTGAATATTATATATTGCAGCAGACGGATCTGTTCCTGTATTATCATTATTATTTACCCACTGAAAGCCAATTTGAACATTTGGGTTATTATTAGCAGAGCCTGGCAAAGTCAAGGTATAAGCTGTCCACAACCCCTGCGGAGCACAAGTTGTTGCCGTCTTCGGTGTATCATCAATCTTATTCCATACGGAGCCATCAAAATACCATACAGAAAGGTCATCATTTGCACCATCACCATTCTCCATATACTCAAAAGTAAGTTCAATTCCACACTCCCCTGTACAGTCAATTACAGGTGATTCTGCTCGCTTACTTGTAGTTGCATCAAAGCCAAAACCGCCATCACCATTTAAATATGCCGCTCCAGCATCGATTGCTCCAGCACTAATGTGTAGCGTTGGATTATTACCACATCCAGCACCACAATTTCCTACACCTTCGCCATTTTCTTCCGCACTTATATACCAAACATTAGCATCAGCACCATTGGTTCCAGTACTTGAAACTGACCACGCCCCATTAGGAGAAGCAAACCCATTAGCTAACGTACCTGTATTACAACCAGCGCCAAATGTCTCTGTCCAAAACACTTGAGCGTTATTTTGACTATAAACAAGAATGCTGATAAAAACGAGTAGGCCTTTTAAAAAGGATAATTTCATAATGTAATAGTTAATTCTATAAAAAACTTATTCTGAACTGCGAATATAGATAATTCAATCAAAATTATAAAACATCATTGTGTTGAATATCAATGTTATTTTTAGATTAGAGTAGTATATGGTAAAATCTTACTATTTTTTTGTAGTTATAATTTAATCAAACCTATACTTTTTGAAAAAAACCAAATACTTCTTCTTTGTACGCATTGCTGACGGGGATTACTTTTCCGTTAATTATAAAAGAGCTTTTATCAATACCTTCTACATTTTCTAAATTCACTATATACGAGCGGTGCACTCTTTTTAGAATTTTATAACTTATTTGGCTTTCAAATCTGTGTAGATTAAAAGAGAGCGTGTAATTTCCGTTTTTAGTTACAACTTTGCAATAACTTCCTGAAGCTTCAATGTATAAAGTATCCTTCAACATCACTTTTCGATAATAATCTCCCCCTTTAACAAAAATAGAATGCAAGTCAACCTTACTCTCCTGCATTTCTAAGATATATTGATTATGTCTTTCAATAGCTAATTCTATAGCAATAGTGAGATCTTGGTGTCTGTAAGGTTTTGAAATAAATGCATGAGGGGAGGTTTTTAACGCTCTAGTTACAAATTGTGAACTTGTATTTGAAGTAACATAAATGATAGGGATATTATAATTACTATTAATTATTTCGGCAGTTTCTATCCCATCTAATTTTCCTTTAATATTGATGTCCATTAGTATGATGTGTGGAGGAGTTTTTTCTATATTCTCTAATGCTTCCTCACTAGAAATAGCGATAGAACTAACTTCAAAACCATCATTTTTTAAATCTCCCGCAATATCTTCTGCAACAAGTACCTCATCTTCCACAATTAATACTTTTATTTTCATGATTTGATTCTTTTATAACTTTTAAATAAAAGATGATAATGAAGACCATCATTGTCATCAATTTCTAGTTTTCCATTGAGTTGTCTGGTCAAAGATTGTACCAATCGATACCCGAAAGAATCAGAAGCAAAAAGATCATCCTTCTTTCCTGTACCATTGTCTTTAAATGATAAGTATAATTGTTTATTCTTTTCTGTCAGGGCAATTTCAAGCTCATTTTCCCGCTCTTTGTCAAAGGCATATTTAAGTGAGTTTACAGACAATTCATTAATAATTAATCCTATCGGAATAGCCGTATCAATATCCAACCAAGTATCACCCATAGCAATATTGGTGCTAATTTCTCCCTTTTCAAAACCAAATGTATTTGATAAACTTTCAATGAGCTTTTGAGTATATTCCTGCATTTTAATACCCGAAAACTGATCGTCCTGATAGAGCAGTTTATGGATCAAACCAATGGAGTTTACCCGATCCTTTCCTTCCATTATAGCTTTTTTTGCTACCTCATCAGTAATATCTTTTTCCTGAAGACTCAACAAACTGGAAATCACCTGAAGGTTGTTTTTGACTCGATGGTGAATTTCTCCTAAAAGCAATTCGTTCTCTTTATTTTTTTTCTGGATCAATCGCTTTTGTTTTCGTGTTGTTTTGAGTCTTGATATCAGAACAATAACAAACGCAGTTACCAGTATCAAACCAAAAACAGAACCCCACATGATAAGTTGTTGTTGTTTCTTTTCAGCATTAGAAATAGCGATTTCCTTTTCATGCTCAACCTGTTTAAGTGCCTCCTTCTTTTCAAACTCGTACTCCATGTTTTGTTCAATGATCGACTTTTGGGATTCTATGTCCATCAGACTATCTCGCATTTCAACAAAAAGCTTATGCATTTCTAATGCTTTCAACCCTTGTCCTTGTTTTTCATAAACTTGGTAGAGTAACTCAGAAGCAGCTCTAATTTTTTCAGGTTTACTTATTTCTCTAGCAAGCGTTAACGCTTTTTCTCCATAATTCTGAGCTTGGACGAGATTGTTTTTTTCGTAATCTATTTGCCCTAATCCAATAAAACATGCAGCAACTCCATTTTTTATTCCAAATTGCTGTAGTAATCCCAGAGATTTTTTTATGTATACATAGGCTGAATCTAAATCTCCTTGGTCTTTATACAAAAAACCTAAATTATACATCGTATTAGCACGACCATAAGCATTCCCTATATCATTGTTAATACACAACGCTTGACGGGTATATTTCACCGCTTTTGAATAGTTTTTAGACTTACTGTATATATGACCAATATGGATTAAATTTGAAGCCAAAGCACTTTGATTTCCAATTTCTTCATTAATTTCCTTTGCATCCAGAAAGTAACTCAACGCCTTTGCTGTATCACCTTGCTGATTGTACATAAAACCAATATTATACTTGCCAGTTGCTATACTGCTTTTATCACCGAGTTTTTCTGCAATCTTTAATGATTGAATATAATAGCGAAGTGCTTCTGGAAGATTTCCTTTTGTGTGGTAGGTAGAGCCGATATTATTCAGTGAGTTGGCCTCCAAATTTAGGTCTCCAACCGACTGTCTTAAAAAAAGTGCTTTCTGATGATAAAACAAGGAAGAGTCTAACTTGCCTTTTTTAGTATAGACACTCGCAAAATTTGTGTAGGTATTTGAGATGCTGAGCTTATCGTCAAGTGTTTTTTGAATCGATAAAGACCGCTTGAAATGAAACACAGCAGCATCATAATGGCCTTTGTCCTTTTTTAAGTATCCCAACCAATCATGAGCCTCTGATTGACCTTTTAAAAAGTTAATTTCTTGAGCCAATGAAAGTGCCTTTTCACAAATATAAATCGCCGTATCAGGGTTTTTCAAATAAAACTGATCTGCCAATTCCAAATAAGTATTTACAACAGTAGTATCATGAACTGTTTCATCTTGAATAATGCTATTCAAGCGATCCACCTCACTTTCCCTGCTCTGCGTAAAAGAACTAAAAGATAAAAATAGACTTACCAATACTAAAAGCTCTTTTTTCATTTACAAAGAATTTTATATGCCTCACAAAGTTAGTGAATTAGCTCACAAATTATCAGCTCAACGATTAAAATAACAGCTGTATGTTTGATTCGTACTTTAAATAAATTGAATTATGAAAACAACAATTACACTTTTATTCTTTGCTTTTGGTTTGACACTAAATGCACAAACAACTCAAGAGTGGCAACAAATTGGAGATGAATTGATCGTACCAACCACCACTGATGAATACGTAGCTTTGGAGTTTGATCAATTCGGAACCGCTTACTATGCTTATTCGAACAATAGTTCAAATTCTTCATTAAATGTTTATAAAATGGAGGGTTCATGGACACAAGTTGGCCCTTCCGATATAACATCCGGAGCTTTTATACGAAATAAAGCCATCGCGTTTGACACGTTGGGCGTTCCCGTTGTGGCTATTACGGACGGCACAGGCAACTTATCGGTACTCAAATTCGATGGAGCAAACTGGGACACGCTTGGAATTGCTGGTTTTGCTAATACAGATGGCACGAATTATCGAATTTCCGTGACGATGGATAGCTTAACAAATCAACCTGTCGTGGCATACAGAGACAATACGTCAAACAAACTTTGCGTTCAATCTTTTGATGGGAACAACTGGACTTATTTAAATGGAGGTCAGGATATTTCTGCTGGATCGGCAAGTTTAATTGACATAACAGTTAGTTACTCAAACACGAAGTTGGTGGCGTATGCTGAAGGAGCGAAAGCCGACACAGCTGTTGTTTTAATGACATATAATGGAGCCACGCTATGGGACGCTTTTGGTGGAGGTGGAACAGACTCTATTGCATCCAATAGTTCGGTCAAAAATTTAGAAATTGATTATTCAGATGGTTACGCAGCGATCGCATACATTAATGCTAATGACGACTCTATTTATTACAATCGACTTCAAGGGTTTCCAACTTGGGCTGAATTTGGAGGCGCAATTGGTTATGCTGATTTCTATACCGACATTGCTGTGCAGCGGAGTAATCTACAAACTTCAAATATCAATCCCGGAGCATATTTTGCCTTCGCTGATACTGAAGAACTGTATGGGGTTACAGTGAAAAAAGTAGCTGATGGAGGTTTTACATCATCAAACACGGCTCAAACATTGGGAGATGCCGGGTTTGATTCAAACACACCCTATGATGTTGCATTTGGAATAGACCAATACGATTCTCTATATGTTGCTTTTGGTTCGCCTGTTGTCGGAATAAAAGTGTACAAATACAGAACAATATCAACAGCATCTTTGGAACAGGAAAAGAGCACAGATTTTCAAATTTTTCCAAACCCCTCAAATGGAATGATGAATATTAAGTCAACTTTAAAAACTGCCCAATTAAAAGTGATAGATATTTCAGGTAAAATACAGTTCACTAAAGTAGTTAGTGGAAACACAAAAATTGACTTGAGTAATTTAAATAGTGGCCTTTACTTTATGCAAGTCACCGAGAATGACAAAGTGTTTACTAAGCGAATAATTATTCAATAAATTAATACCATTTTATTTAAAGTGTAATCGACTCTTTTTGCTATCAAAGTACATACTTACTTATTAAAATAAGTTTAAAGCGCTTAAAATAAACAGGTTACTATACAAAACAAAACATTATAACTAAATTAAATAATCTATATTTGAGTTAAATTTTAAAAATAATCAAGATGAATAAATTACTAAACTTCAAAATAATAACCCTCCTGTTTATTTCGATTCAATTTGTATGTTTGGCTCAAAAGCCGAAAAAAACACATGACCATGAAAATTTTGTAAAAAAGGTGACCTTATCGCTAGCACCTTCTTTGATTACAAAATGGATGCCTGATGATGAAGCAATAAATTACGTAGCCGGTAAAACGGATAAAACAAAAGCGCAATTGAAAAGCGACGTAGAGCGCTTATCCGAACAAGTCAAAGAAGACGCCCAATTTATTATTGATAATGGAATTTACGCCAATAAGTACAACAAAATATCAGTCAATGTCAAGCAGGAAAAACCTGTGAAAATTGCAGACATTGTTTTGCATTGCGAATTTAAAGGAGATGTTTTTGATATTACGCTGAAGGATTGCATTCAAACTGATCGATCCTGGTACCTGGGAGGTCGGATCATTCCTTCCGGTGATGGCATAGAAAGCGCCATTGCCAAACAGGAAGAAAGAAAAAATAAACCACAAGGAGGACTGTTAGGGAAAATCGCTGAAATGGAGGAGTCTACAAATGAGGAAGCAGCAGAATCATCCAACCGAATGATATACCAAGCCAAACGTTTCCCAATGATGGGAAATGATGCATCTTCTCAATTTGTTCAGCACGATAAAATTGGTCAAACCATGGACGGTTATTACATCGATCAGGATTACAAAAAAGTAGAGACTAAAATAAAATACGAAGCACCTGAGATTATGATGGATCCCAATAAGTTTATAAAAATAAATGGGTACGACATCGTCAAATCGAACTTCAAAGCCTTTTATGTAGCCGACCAGATGTATGTTTTTACAGGTGAATATTGGGATATTCTGGTCAAAGAAGGCGCCATTCGAAAGTTGGCCAGAGTTGTCAAAAACGAAGAAACAGGGAACTATGTTTTGGGTGAGTTGGTTCAGAAACTAGAAATGGGACCTGAAAACACAGTATCATTTATGATGGGCTTCAAAAACAAAATGGCTGAATTGGTAAGTGATAATGCTGAAATGGCTACTAAAGTGAAGAACAAAGAAGACGGGTACAAATTCAAGGATATTGACAAGATTTTGAATGAATACAATGCTTGGTTCGATCAGCAATACCCGGGAAAGGCTGAGTATTTATTGGAAAGAGCCAATGGTATTAATAATTCAGGAGCAGATGTCAACAGTGCTACAAATTCAACAAACTCGCAGGATCAGTTGGGTAAGGACATTTTTAACGCATTAAAATCTGAAAATGTAGAAAACTTTAAACCTTACCTTTTTACCAAAGAGGATATTGAAAATTCATCCATTAAATCTGAAATAAAGAATAAAATGCTAAGTGAATTTAACACTGATCCAGAAAAGTCTAAATCTGAATGGTACGGTTTAAAAGGTAATGTTTTAGATTTAGTTGATGAATTCAAACTAATTGCAGATAAAAGTGTTGAAATTGAGAAAATTGAATTCAAAGAAAATATAAGAGAATCAAAAGAGGTAGGAGTCGAAGTTTCTGAGGCAAAAACACATCTCCAAATTGGAGGACAAAATGGTTATTACTATAGGTTAACCTTAGCAAAATTGTCTGGAAAATGGAAGGTTGTTGAAATCAGAGGGAATATAGTTAATTTAAACAACCCTGCAGAAGAATCCGTTGAAGAAGCAGCTGAAGAATCGGTTATTAATGAGTCAACTGAGGAAGCCGAAGAAGCTGAAGGTGATAATTGATTTATTAAACTCGGTTGACTAAAACATTCTGATGCTTTGGTCAATCGAGTTTTTAAAGAGTTGAACAAATTAGAAGTTTGGTGTTAATGCATGTGTCTTGAAGAAGTCATCAATATACTCAATCGCTTCTTCTTCCGTGTCCACAATTCTAAATAAGTCCAAATCGCCTTCAGATATATTTCCTTCGGCAAGCATTGTGTTCTTTACCCAATCCATAAGACCTTGCCAGTATTCTTTTCCGATTAGAACAACAGGCTTTTTATTTATCTTTTTCGTTTGAATTAAGGTTAAAGCTTCAAACATTTCATCAAGTGTTCCAAAACCACCAGGAAGTACAACAAATCCTTGAGAGTACTTTACAAAAACTACTTTTCTCACGAAAAAATAGTCAAATTTTAAATTCGATTCAGCGTCAATGTATTGGTTTCCGCTTTGTTCGAAGGGTAAATCGATATTCAAGCCTACAGATTTTCCTCCACCCTCTTGTGCGCCTTTGTTACCAGCCTCCATGATTCCGGGGCCTCCTCCGGTAATGACACCATAACCGCGTTCACCAAGCATTTTGGAGACCTTCACTGCTTTTTGGTAATATTTATTTTGTGGTTGAGTACGAGCTGAACCAAAGACAGAGATACATGGTCCAATTTTCGCCATGCTTTCATATCCATTAACAAATTCAGCCATTATTTTAAAAATAGCCCAACTGTCGTTTGTTTTTATCTCATACCAATCTTTCCTTACATTCATTTTTTTATCTATTTAATTCAATTTCTAAATAACTTGAAGTGTGTGATTTCTTTTTCTTCTTCACTAATTGTTCTGGAGTTCCTTCCGCCACAATTTGACCACCTTCTTGTCCCCCATTAGGTCCAATGTCAATAATATAATCTGCCACTTTAACAATATCTAAATTGTGCTCAATCACCAAAACTGTATTCCCTTCTTCTACAAGTCTATTTAGGACTTCAAGCAACATTCGAATATCTTCAAAATGCAGACCGGTAGACGGTTCATCGAGAATATAAATTGTTTTCCCTGTGCTGCGTTTTGATAATTCAGAAGCTAGCTTTATTCTCTGAGCTTCTCCCCCTGATAAAGTTGTAGAAGCTTGACCTAGTTTCACATAACCTAGCCCAACAGAAACTAATGTCACCAATATACGATGAATTTTTGGTATCGGTTCAAAAAACTCGGCAGCTGTTTCGATATTCATGTCCAAGACATCAAAAATCGATTTACCTTTATATCTAACTTCCAACGTTTCGCGATTGTACCTTTTTCCTCCACATGTTTCACATTCTACATAAACATCAGGAAGAAAGTTCATTTCTATAACTTTTAATCCTCCACCCTTGCAAGTTTCACACCTTCCTCCTTTCACGTTAAATGAAAATCGTCCAGGCTGATAACCTCTAATTTGTGCTTCAGGTAAACTTGCAAATAGTGAACGTATTTCAGTGAATACTTTTGTGTACGTTGCAGGATTAGATCTTGGTGTTCTACCGATAGGGCTCTGATCAATTTCAATCACCTTATCTAAATGATCTACGCCTTTGATACTTTTATAAGGTAATGGTTCTTTTACACCGTTATAGAAAAAAGCATTTAAAATCGGGTAAAGCGTTTGGTTAATTAATGAAGATTTTCCACTCCCCGAAACACCTGTCATACAAGTGAAAGTACCCAGTGGGATTTTTAAATCCACATTTTTCAAGTTATGCCCTGAAGCACCTGAAAGGACTAATTTTTTACCATTTCCTTTTCTTCGCTTTTTGGGTAATTCTATTTTTAGTTCGTCTTTAAGGTATCTTGATGTCAATGAATTACCTGACAACAAACCTTTATAATTTGTCGCATTTATAATTTCTCCTCCATTGATACCCGCTCCCGGACCAATATCAACGATAAAATCAGCTGCTTCAATCATTTCACGATCATGCTCCACTACGATAATTGAATTCCCCGTGTCTCTTAAGCGTTTTAATGAATCAATTAATCTTGTATTATCTCTCTGATGCAATCCAATACTCGGCTCATCTAGAATATAAAGTACATTCATCAACTCTGAACCAATTTGAGTCGCTAATCGAATACGCTGCCCCTCTCCTCCAGAAAGTGAACGAGCAGATCTGTTCAAAGTAAGGTAATCTAGTCCTACCGCCAAAATAAACGAAAGTCTATCATTGATTTCTTTGAGAATGWCCTTACCTATTTTCAACTGATTTTTAGACAATTTTGAAGGAACTTCTTCAAAGAACTTTTTTAGATCGACGGTATCCATTTTCACTAAATCACCGATGTGCTTATCTTCAATTTTGAAATAATGTGCTTCTTTTTTCAATCGTGACCCCTCACATTTCGGACAGGTTTTCTTATTCATAAAAGACTGTGCCCAACGTGTGATTTTAGCTGAAGTTTTTTCTTCAAAATGCCGGGTAAGGAAATCGATTATCCCTTCAAAAGCAGGGACGTTTTTACCTAAACTATTTCTTGTAGCTTCTCTACCATATAGAATTGAACTCATCAATTCATCTGGAAACTCTTTCAATGGAGTGGTTAAGGAATAGCCTTCATCTTCGATAAAATTGCCTAATTTTTCAAAGATCCATGTCTTTTTGTATTTCCCTAATGGTGCTAATCCTCCTTTTTTAATGGAAAGTGAATTGTCGGGTATGATTTTATCAAGATCTATAACGGATACTTCACCTAAACCATTACAATTGGAACATGCTCCATAAGGTGAATTGAAAGAAAACAAATTTGGTTCAGGCTCAGGGTAACTTATTCCTGAAGTTGGACACATCAAAGTGCGACTGAAGTAACGAACATCTTCCGATTCGTGTTTCAATATCATCATGGATTTATTTCCATGCTTCATTGCTGTATCCACCGCTTTTTTCAGGCGGGATTTATCCTTAGAGTCAACCTTAACCCGATCGATGACTATTTCAATGTCGTGAATTTTATAGCGGTCGAGCTTCATTCCTTTTTCAATGTCTCTTAACTCTCCATCCACTCTAACTTTGGTAAATCCTTTTTTGAGAATTTGTTCGAACAATTCGCGATAATGTCCTTTTCTTCCTTTTACTACTGGAGCAAGGAATATTACTTTTTCATTTGGAAAGTCTTTAATGATTAAATCAACAATTTGATCATCGGAATATTTCACCATTTGCTCTCCAGTGACATAAGAATAAGCTGTACCTAATCGGGCAAAAAGTAAGCGCATGAAATCATAAACTTCTGTAATTGTTCCAACGGTAGATCTAGGATTTTTAGAAACTGTTTTTTGTTCAATTGAAATCACGGGACTCAGTCCTTCAATTTTATCAACATCGGGTCGATCTAAGCCTGAAAGGAATTGTCTAGCGTACGCTGAAAAGGTTTCAATATAGCGCCTTTGTCCTTCTGCAAAAATCGTATCGAAAGCAAGTGAAGATTTACCGCTTCCACTCAATCCTGTAAAAACAACTAATTGATTGCGCGGAATTTTTATGTCCACATTTTTCAAGTTATGCTCTCGCGCGCCAAAAACTTCTATAAAATCACCCATTTGATCTACTTCACTGTTGATTCAATACTAACCACCAAATGTACTAAGTTGTTCATTATTTTTTGGCAATTCTATTTCAATTGTTTGGTTAGAAATTAAAGTAAGTTCAGAACCACTTATCCACGGGTTTAATTTTCTCACTATCTTAATTGTTACACCTTGCTCCAGAGACCATTCGTATAAGTTGCCAATGCTATTTTCAACTTTTACTTTCCTTGTTTTGTATGGAGAATAAAGCTGATGTGCATCTATTTCAAAACCGAATTTTTTAGGATTATTCATGATTTCTTTCACCGCTAGTATTCTAAAAACATACCTGGCGGTTTCTGAATTTAGGGAAAGATCAAAATAGGAGTCCACACCTTGTCGGTCTAAGTTTGACTGAACACCACCTTTACCCATATTATATGAAGCTGCCGCCAAAAACCAAGTTCCAAATTTTTGATAAGCGCTTTTTAAATACTTACAAGCTGCACGTGTACTTTTCTCGATATTCAGTCTTTCATCCACCTCGTGATCAACACGTAGGTTGTAATCTCTTGCGGTCGGCTCCATGAATTGCCAAAATCCTTTTGCTCCAGATGGGCTGGTGGCCTGAGTCAAACCACTTTCAATAACAGCTAAATAAAGCATGTCTTCTGGTATCCCTTCTTCTTTGAGTATTTCACTCATTAAAGGGAACCAGCGATTCGCTCTTTTTAAGTAAAGTATCGTATTAGAGTGCCAAAAATTATTTACAATGAGTTCTCTATCAAAGCGTTCTTTTAAGTCTAAATCAGTTAAGCTAAACCATTCATTTGCGAACTGGATTGAATCGGGTACCTCGGGAACAACAAATACATTTTTAGATGCTGTATTAGTAATTGTTTTTTCTTTTTCAACTTGTTGATCACTTTTTTCTAATTTACTTTCCGAACAAGCAGAAAGCATTAAATTACATAAAGCTAAAACCCAAAAAATGTTTTTCATAAGAAAAGACTTCAATTATATTATCAACAAAAATACATATTCAAAAACTTTCTTATTCCGGCGGTTGAAATTTTATTGTATTCCGGTAAAGTAGAATAAAAACAACTATAAAATAGGTGGCTCCAATTAATGTTGGGAAATAACTCCCTCCATCAAGATAAAAGACCAGAATAGATGATATTAAAAAAGATAAGATACTGATAAATAAAAACCTCAGCCATACTTGAAAATCATTTAAACCTTTATACACGAGATGATGTGTCGTATGATCTTTGCCACCAACCATCGGAGATTGGCCTCTTTTTAGTCGGTTTATAACTACTGTAAGAGTATCAGCAGCAGCAGGAGTAAATGCAGCTAAGGCAATCAACATTCCACTCCAAGAAGGCAATTCATAAGCAACAGGTGCGTTCCAAAGTCCTTTTATAGCAAAAAAACCAACAAATAAACCTAAAAATTGACTCCCAGCATCACCCATGAACATCTTAGCAGGATTGACATTGTAGGTTAAAAATCCAATAATTGCACCTATTTCAGCTACGAGAATGATTACCCAGAGATTAAATTCAAAGTTAGTTATAACTAAAACAGAAACCATACACGCTAATAAGATAAATAAACTTACTGTTGCTGTAATTCCGTCCATATTATCTAACATGTTCAGGCTATTCATAATTGCTACAATCCATACTACAGTTAGAACTGCATCCGCAATGTCATTGTGAAAAAAGGAAATTGAATTATTACTGAATGTTAAAATCAACCCGCAAGCAATTTGACCCAATAGCTTTAATAGAGGCTTTGTATTGTAGGCGTCATCAGCTAATCCGATTCCAAAAGCCAATAAACTTGCGAGTAACAAGCCTATGAATTCAAGATTATTAAATATTGTGTTTCCCGGATTTATTATGGCATAGATTAATACTGCAAATATAAAGGTAAGGAACATGCTTATTCCTCCGAGAGAAGGTTTAGACTCATTGCTCCATCTAACCACAACATCGTTCTTATTTCTTATTCCAAGTGATCTTGAAAATCGTAATAACAACTTATTGATAAGCCATGACAAAGCAAAGGCCACCATAAAAAACAGAAAGATTTCTATAAAGTAGTTTAAAAGCACGTATTTTTTCCCGTTTAAAAAGGGGTAGCAAAGTTACTAAATTTTTGTTGATTTCTGTCCTTATCTGAAATTAATGGGCTGTTAACACCCCAATCAATATTAAGTTTAGGGTCATTCCATACGATTCCACTTTCATTATTAGGGTTATAATATTCTGTACACTTATAACTAAAAATTGTGTCGTCCTCAAGCGTTAAAAAACCATGTCCAAATCCAGCTGGAACGTAAAATTGCTTTTTATTCTTACCTGATAACACAACTTTTTCATGCATCCCGTAGGTGGGCGAATTTTTTCGCAAATCAACAGCTACATCTAATACACTTCCTTGAATAACACGAACAAGTTTTCCTTGATCATCTGGTGGATTTTGAAAGTGTATACCTCTCAAAACGCCTTTTGCAGACATTGACTCATTGTCTTGAACAAACTTTGGAGCAAATCCAACTTCCTTTCTCCAATCATTTTCATTAAATGATTCAAAAAAATATCCTCTATTATCACCAAATACATCTGGTTCAATAATAATTAAATCATTTATTTTTCCTCTTCTAATTTTCAAGTTCTACTAAGTATTATTTCGTTTGAAAATACTTCTCTTCGCATCCTCCTCATAATATCCATAACCATATTTTGATTTACTCATTTTCACGCTATTGAGAATAACTGAAAGTTTTTTAATTTCGTCTAGTTCTGTTATTTCTTTTAACTTATTTACAAAGTATCTTTTCGAATAATTAGCTTTGAAAACATATATGGGAAGATCGACCATTGCCAATACGTTGACGCCATCAGATACAATACCTATTGGTGGATTGTCAATTAAAACGATATCATATTCTTCCTTTAGTTCAGTCAATACTTCTTTAAACTTATTGCTTAAAATAAGTTCGGATGGATTGGGGGGAATAGGACCAGCAGTTATAAAGTCTAACTCTTCTATACACGATTTTTTCAAACAATCATCTACCTTTTTTTGACCACTGAGTATACTACTCATACCACAATCGTTTTCAGCATCTAAACCTAAATGTATTTTAGGTTTTCTCATATCTAAATCCAGTACAACAACTTTTTTTCCTGTCATCGCTAATATTCCTGCCAGATTTAATGCTACAAAGGTCTTTCCTTCTCCCGAAATGGAAGAGGTAATTGCTATTGTTCTAGGATTATTCTTAACGAATGAAAGGTTTGTACGTACGGTTCGAAATGCCTCACTCAACATGGACTTAGGTGCTCCATTTACTATTAATTTAGAGTGCTCCATTTTTTGTTTAACCAAAGGAATTGCTCCTAACAAACTCACTCGAGGAGGTAATAATTTTTGAAGTTCTGGCAACTGATTTATTTCATTAAATGTTACATACCTAAAGAACAACAATACAATTCCAATGGCGAGCGACATAAATATTGCTGCACCATAAATCAAACTCTTTTGAGGTGAAATTGGAGTGTTAGAAATAGAGGCATTATTCAAAATTTTATTACTCGACGCATATCCAGCATTTGAAATTGAATAAAGTACTTGCTTTTCAGTTAAAAGGGTGTAATATTTTTCATTCAAATTTTGAATATTTTTTAACCTCGACAATTCCATTTCCTTTTCTGGAAGTTCATAATAAGAATTCTCAAGCTTTGCAATTTCAGTGTTTACCACTTTAATCTTTTCCTTCAACCTGTCCTTCAACACAATAATTATCTTATTAATATTTTGAATTCTATTGTCGACTCTAGTTTCAATCTTTTTGATCATGTCATTTTCGGGAGTCACTTTATAAAGTAAATCTTCCTTGGTTTCTAACAACTCGTGAAGTTCCTTTACTTGAAGATTTAAACTACCCTCAAATGACTTACCTATAAGCTCTGGAATTAATTTATAAACATCTAAACTTTCAGGTGATTGCTTAAGTTTCAAAGAAATCATTTCTAAGGTGTTCAATTCATCTTGTAACTCAAATTTGTCGAAACGGTATTTTTCTAACTTAGTAGCAATTGATTCACCTAAATTCTCTGGGTCAGGTAAGTTCTCTTTTCTCTGAAAATACATGATACTGTCTTTCGAAGCAGACAATTCTTTTCTCAAAGAGTCTAACTGAAGGGAGATGAAACTTAATATATTTTCAGCACTCTCTTTTGTATATCTCTCATCATATTCAAAAAAGGCATCACCAATCGCTTTTGTAATATCTTGGGCTAAGTTGGCATTTGTATTTCTATAGCTTATTTCAATTGTTTTGGCCTGAATATCAACAGGACTAACAGCTAACCCAGACAAATACTTACTTGCAAGATTGTCTTCGCTGTTAAAGTGAAAATATAAAACATTTGTTTCAGCATCAGTAACAAAGCTTTCCCAATTAGGAATTTCAATTTCCAGATCAAAGTAAGGAGTTGCAAGTAGTTTATTTGACTCTATATCCCATTTCAACCTTTCACCATGACGCTGCATACTCAATTCAACTAATCCTTGAGCCTTTGGTTTTATATAAATTGGAATATGAAAAACTGACGAGTCTTTTATATGACTCTGTTTTATATAAAAAGTACTTTGCTTATATCTCTTTTCAGTAAGAACATCACCTTCAGCAAAAAGACTTACTTGGAGGTCAAGTCGATCCAATGCTTTTTCAAACAAATATTCCGATCTAAGCAATTCTATTTCTCTTGAAATTGAAGCATCTTCTTTAATATTCTTAAAATCTAAAACATCTGCTCCTTGATCTTCATTACTAATTTGAATGAGCATTTTTGATTCATAAACAGGCTTTGTATACCTCAGATATAAAAATGCCGAAGAAAGTAATATTGTAGCTATCAACATCAACCAAATCCAATTTTTACGAATGACAATCCTTAGAATGTCAGTGTCAAAATTTGTATTTACATAAATGCTATTGTTGCGTTTCTCCATTTTCGCTTATTTCAATGATGAAAAAACAGAAATTATTACGATTGCTGATGATACCAGTGATATTATTGGTGCAGCTTCGCGGAAAAATTCTCGTGTTAACTGCTTTGATGGTTCTACGTAAATATAGTCATTCGACTGGACAATCATATCTGCATATTTGAGTCCATTTAAAGTACTTAAATCAATTTGATACACTTTACGCCCGTCACTTTCTTGACGCATCACTTTAATAACCTTGGCTTTTCCACGTTCAGTTATTCCTCCCGCAAGTGCAATCGCTTCCATCAATGTGGTGTTATTATTATTGATTGGCACAACTTGCGCGTCTCCACCAGTTCCTGGGAATACGATCACCCTTCTATTTGTAACCTCCACTTGAACAAATGGATTGTTGTAATTCAAAGAGTATTTCTCAGCTAATTTTTCTTGACACTCAATAACACTTAATCCAGCTACTTCAATCATTCCTATTATTGGAAGCTCTACAGAGCCATCTGTACGAACTAAGTACTCTATATCCGTACCCATTCCTATTCGTTCAGTAGTACTCCCTTCATTTACACCTGAAACAACATCAATAATTCTTTTTCCTTTTTCAGCATACATTGAAAACTTTATTTTATCATCCGGAGATATCTTATATGCATCATTTGGTGAAATTGGAATATTTTCAGTAATAACCTCTACTTCAGAATCTTTAGTTTTAAACATAATGTGACTATTCACACTACATGAGGAAACCAGGTAAACGATAGCTAGTAAGGATATAATTCTTTTATATTTTTTCATTTCTTCAATAACTCTTTATAATAATTCGCCATATCCTTGGTCAACCTATTGTAGTGAAATGCTTTCAATACATTGTCAGTACCATTGACAGCAAATTTATTACGTAAATTTTGGTTTCCAACAAGTAAACGAAGTTTTTCGACATAAGTTTCAATATTCTCCCTTTTAATCACAAAGCCTGCTTCATTATCATTTAGTATATCCCTCACTCCTCCGACATCTGTGGAAACAACTGGCAACCCTGAAGCTTGTGCCTCGATAACACTCACTGGCGTCCCTTCGTTTTTTGAGGTAAGACAAATAATATCCATTCCATGGTTAAACTCAGCGATATTTAAAACCCAAGATGTCATGATTACGACTTCGCCATGACTTTTATTTATTTCATCAACACGCCTGGTTATTTCAGCCCTTTCAGAACCATCACCTACGATAAAAAACTTAACTTTTCCATCAATGGTAGAAAGCAGTTTCTCAACAACATTCAAAAAATAATTATGATCTTTAACAGGAGCCAATCTTCCTATAATTGCAATGGCGACCTCATCATCAGCTAATTTGTGCTTTTTACGGGTTTTTGCTCGATTAACATCCTTGTTTTGAGTAAATTTTTCTAAATCGAATCCCAACGGGATGACTTTGACTTTATTTGGTTTACATATCTTATGATCAATTGTAAGTTCCTTTTTCTGTAATTCACTAATTGCAATTATTCCAGTGGATTTTCGAGCTAAAAAACGTTCTATATTTTTGAATACCATCGTCTTACTTTTGCTAAAATAAGAATGAAATACATGCCCATGAAAAGTATGAACAACCACTGGAACACTGCACGAAAAAGCCGCTAGACGACCCAGAAATCCAGCTTTTGACGCATGCGTATGCACAATGTCAGGCTGAACTTCTTCTATGATTTGTTTTAATTTTTTATACGCAGCGCGATCACTTTTAATGTTTGGATCACGTTGTAACTCAGGTATAATTAAAGGCTCAACACCATATTCTTTCAAGATGTGCAATGAATCTTTTTCTCCCTCGTCGGGTACTCCACCAATAAGAACAGTTTCAAACTCATCCCCCAAAAACTTTGTGAGAAAAGTCGCATTAAAAGTTGGCCCTCCAATGTTAAAACGATTGATAATACGTACAACCTTTATTTTTCTGCCCATCGCGAATACCAGTTTTGAAAAACAATATACGCCCATACGACGATTGCAGACTCACCAGGGTTGTTGCTAAAAAGGCTCTTTTTCAGTGATTCAACACCATTAAAACGAAAAATATTTTGCTTTTGAAGGAATTCCGCTTCAAACCATTTATTCTGAATTATTTCATTCCAACTCTTCGAAATCCATTCGTGAAGCGGAACTTCAAATCCTTTTTTGGAGCGCGTAAAAATTTCATCAGGTAACATTCCTTGAAAGGCATCTCTCAAGACCCGTTTCCCAATTCCGTTTTCAAACTTATAATTTTCTGGAAGTGTATTTACAAAATCAACCAATTCCCGATCTAAAAAGGGAGTTCTTACTTCCAAGCTGTGGCGCATACTCATTACATCTACTTTTTTGAGCATATCGTTTGGTAAAACAAACTGTTGATCAGCTATAAGAAAATCACTGAGCGATTCATTCCCGACTTTAAGCTGCAAATCACTTTCATTACTTTCTTTTAAAAGACTTTTCCTTGTCTCAGAATCAATAAAAGATGCTAAGAACCAATAATTATCTGGCCATTTCTTTGTAATTAAAATCTTGAATTTATTCAATTGGCGTAGTTTATTTGCGACTTTTCCATTTCTACTTCCGCTCAGGTTTCCTATAATCTTTAATGCCACCTGAAGCATTACTCCAGGTCTTTGACTTTTCAGGAAAGCTTTGTGCTTGTTGTACCCTGCAAAAAGCTCATCTGCTCCATCACCCGATAAACATACTGTTAGATTTTGTTTTGCTTTCTCTGATAAAAAATACATTGCTATGGCACTCGAATCTGCAAAAGGCTCATCAAAACTATCGAGTACATCTTTTAAATTGCTCAACACATTCACATCTTCCAACTGAATTGCATGATGTACCGACTTAATTCTATCTGCTACTTTTTTAGCAAACTCCGATTCATCGAAATAATTATTTCCTTTAAAGCCTATTGAATAGGTATTTAATTCTGATTTGAAATCTGCTGCTATAGCTGAAACAATTGAGCTATCTAAACCACCACTTAAAAATGTACCGAGTGGTACATCTGCATTCATACGCTTAATGACAGCACGCTCTACTAATTTTTTAGTCTTCTTAACAGCCGCATCGTATTTAATTTCATTATCAAGTTTAGATTTTGGTTGATAGTAATTGACCATATCCAAATCTTTACCTTTTATTTTTAAATAATGCCCAGGAAGTAGTTTTTGTACTTCGTTCAACATTGTTTTTGGAGCGGGAACGTAAGTAAATTTGAAGTAATCGTTTAAAGCTTCAGTATTAATACTCCAATTTGGTAGTAAATATTTAAATCCATGTAATTCAGAAGCATATAGCACTTCTTTTTCCTGAATCGAAAACAACAAAGGATTAATTCCCATGTGGTCACGTGCTAAAATCAACTCGTCTTCCAAAGAGTCATAAAACGCAAAAGCAAAACAACCATCCAGATTGTCTATTCCATTTACACCATTTTGAATCAAATGATACAACAAAACTTCTGTATCGGATGATGTTTCAAACGTGAATCCTTTTTCAAGCAAGTCGTTTTTTAACTCGGGATAATTGTAAATCTCTCCGTTGAATACAATCGAATACCTTTCTGTTTTATCTTGAAAAGGCTGATTGGAGCGTTCTTTTAAGTCAATTATGGATAATCGATTATGACCAAGAACTGTTGACCCAATTATTTTCAGTCCTGTAGAGTCTGGCCCTCTATGACTTTGTGTTTCCAAACCTTTTCCCACACGAGTTTGGTCCGATTTTTTCGGTTCACCTTGAAAAAGTTTTATTCCGATTATGCCACACACAATTTTTTGCCGACTTTTAATGAAAATTTCAAATCACGCCATGAAGATAATAGTTGTTTATACATTTTGCCTGTTTTTTGCGAATTTATCACTCTCCCAAGCGGATAATAACGAGGTACAGAGTGCAATCAATCAATTTGCTTCGGCTGCTGGTTTGGAAAATGCAGCCATCAGTTTTATGGCTTATGATATTGAAAACAAAACTACAATTGCCTCGCACAATGGAGAGATGGCTATCGCGCCAGCATCTATTGTAAAACTATTCTCAACAGCAACTGCTTTTGAGACCCTCGGTAARGATTTTAAGCCTAAAACAGAAATTTATTACGACGGTGAGATTGATTCTAATGGAGTTTTAAATGGATCCATTTATATTAAAGGTGGTGGTGATCCTTCTTTGGGAAGTCGTTTCTTTTATGAACGTGATCAACAATCCGCTTTTTTAGATGAATGGGTGGAAGCCGTTAAGTCGAAAGGAATCACAAAAATAAAGGGTCAAATCATTGCTGATGGTTCTAAGTTTGGTTATGACGGTGCTCCAGATGGTTGGTCCTGGTCAGATTTAGGAAATTATTATGGTTCTGGTCCAAGTGGATGTGTTGTGTATGATAATATGACCTATTTACATTTCTCTACAAGCGCAAGACTGAATGATGTTACCACCCTAGACTCCATGACACCACCTATTGAAGGATATTCATTATTGAACCAGGTCACAACTTACAATTCAAGCAGCGACAATTGTTATGTCTATGGCGCACCGTACAGTTATGATCGTTTCGCAATTGGAAACCTCCCTAGAAACAGATCAAATTTTGAAGTGAAAGCAAGTATTCCTGACCCTGAACTATTACTCGCACAGGAATTTAATAGAGCCTTGGCTAAGGACTCTATTTTTACCACCACAATACCGACTGGATTCCGTAGTTTGTTACTCCAAGGAGCTTTACCCATCGATTATTCTGAAAAGAAAAAGGTTTTAAGTTATGCTGGTAAATCGATTGCTGAAGTTGCTTTTTGGACAAATATGCAAAGTGTTAATTTATTCGCCGAGCAATTACTTTGCTTGGTGGGAGCAAATCAAGTTAATGATGGGAGGTCTTCAAAAAGCGCTAATTACATCAACAGCTACTGGGAGCCAAGACTCAACATTAAAATGCATCAAACGGATGGAAGTGGGTTATCAAGAAGTAATGCATTCAGCGCAAACCATTTTGTAAAACTTATGAGCTACATGCACGATTCTAAAAATTTTGAAGCTTATAAAGCCACAATCCCCGTTGCAGGAAAAAGCGGAACGCTTGCAAGAGTCTGTCGCGGGCAGTCAGCAGACGGAAGAATGCATGCAAAAAGCGGCACCATGAACCGCATTAAATCTTACGCAGGATTTATTGAAAGTATTTCTGGGAAAAAGATTGCTTTCGCAATAATTGTGAACAACGATGATTTATCCAACTATGCATTACTCAATAAAATGGAAAGTGTATTTAATGTTATGGCGAGGTATTGAAATTTTAGTTGGGTTGCATTGTGCGGCTCTCTCGATACAGTGCTCCTATCGTCGCATCACTCGATCACCTTGTTTTCTAATATCATACAAGATTATCAAAATGAAATCATAAGACTAGGTGGTCGAGTGTTTTGTTTGTAGCGCAGTGAAAAACAAAATGTATCGAGAGAACCGTCACTCCTCCTCTACTCGATACCAAATTAACGGGTTCTTATCTTTATCAGCTTCAAGTGCAGGGTGAACCAATTTCAATTTTCCAAATAGATTACTTCTTACCTCTACTTCATTCAAAAATGCTCCATCCATGTAGCTGTAAAAGAAAATGCGGTACTTCTTCCACGATTTGAGGCCTTCAACTTTGAGGCGTTGAGGTTTCCAGGTTATTGTTTTAGGTACACGGTATTCTTGAGTAGGAATAAAACAAGTACTATTTGAATCTATTGCAGCATCCAATTCTCCCGTTGCAGTGTATACGTTAAATGTTTTATTATAGACATATCCCGTGACTTTATCTTTTGTTTCGTTGATGATATATTGATGCTCGACAATTTCTTCATCCGACCCTTGAAAATTCGACTTTTCTCTTCCTTGGTCTCCGTAGTTTTCGTAAACAGATGTTTGCCAATCAGAGTTGTAGAATTCTTTAGAAGTAATTATTCCAGCCCATGATATCCTTTCATCTTGTTGTTGCTTACTTCCGCTTTTATCATCGGGATAATTAAATCCAGCCCAGACATAGTGCCCTGCAGCTTTTGTATAAGCGTATCGCATAATATCAATTTGAGTTGCTTGCATATCCGAACAAACATGGGTTCCATCACCATGATCTGATTCTCCAAAAATAACTGGTTTACCATAGTTTTCATGAAGTCGCTGAATCACACAGGCATAAGAATTTTCTCCATCTTCACACTGATTATTATCCCTTCCTTTTTTGGAAAGAATCATTTTATCTGGGTGTGATGTATAATATGAAATGGAGATGATATCAATGTTGTCATCAAACCAGGTACTATCAATATACTGATCTTTACTGTAAACTCGATGTGAAAGGATAGCTGAAGAACCGACTGGAAACTTACCCACAGCCCCAAGAAGATGATTTCTATGATTCAATGAATCCTTGATATAGCTCGCCATCGAGTGATGATAGTTATATGCTGCTTTTCTAGCCCTATCTCCTTTTTCACCTAAACTATCATAAGGGACATAATGGTTCAATCCATCCTCATCCACATGCCATGGTTCGGATAAAATTTCAAACATTGAAATCGCTGTTGAATAGCCCCATCGCGCAATAATATAACGTGTTCTTTCCTTTAAATATTTCATCGACTCTTCTTCCAAAAACATATCTGAAGGCATCTTTGAATTCAACAATTTGGAATAACCTGAAGGAAAATTGACGTCTTTATAAGGCCATGCATTTTCATCGGGCCAATTATCTGTATAATCAAATCGAAATTGGTAATAATCACCCAACTGCATAGTTATTGTGTGTAGCATCATATTAAAATCAATCAATACATCTTCCTGTTCACACAACTCAATTATTTGATCCACTTCCCAAGCAAAATTCTGTCTATCGTAATAGTATCCGACTTCTTCAAATTCTATATCAGTCGCTGCTGGTGTTAGGAAAAATCGAAAATATTCTCCTCCTTCCAATGCATATCGTTTGACGAGTTCACGGTATTGCACCCATGCATCTACATTTAGTGTTTCATGTTTTTTCTTGCTGTAAAACAAGTTATTATTAACATAGGGAAAGGGAATGTTATTACCTGTTGGTACAATCACTTTTCCTCCTCGTTTTAAATACCTCCCGTTTTCATGTACCTCAACGTACCCTTTTTTGTCTGAATCAGCCGCAGTAAAAGTCAACATCTCACTTTCATATTTCTTTTCTCCTTTTACCTTCACCTCTACTTTCACTGTCCAGTTTCCAGTTTGTGGGGGAGCAAAACGAATTCGAATTGGGTAAGCAGTGTTTTCATCTGTCCAATTATTTCCTTGGATATTGCGTTTCATCTCGCGATAATAAAATCCATCCACATTGTGCACTTCTCCCGTAGTTCTATGTGAAAAAGTAGCGGTCACATCTAAATCCCAGCTTACAAAAGGGTTTATCCCCGAACGATTAAAGCGCGGACTATGAAGATAGTCGTCGACAGCTTTTTTTAAATCTGCAGGAAGAGCAAATCCGAGTTCCAATTTTGAATACTTTGCCACTTTTTCTGAGTGACTACTTAATACTTTTAAGTCAATTCGTTCAAAAGGAGTTTCTTGCGCTGAAGAAGAAAAAGCAATTAAGAAAATGAGTAAAAAACCAAACTTATCCATAATTCAATTCATTTGTAAAAACCTTTTTTTAAAGAAAAGGATACAACACAGGGCGACTCGGAGCAGCATCATTTTCAAAGGGTGCGACTTGTAGATTTAATAAATACTCACCATCTGCGACTAAATCTGGAACGTAAATAAATTCTGTTATTGTCCTGTCAAACCTTTGATTATTGGGTACACCCCAAAATTCATGATGAAATGCAAGCACACCGCCGTCTAACTCCTTATCAACGCTTGGTAAATCAATAAGTAAGTGTTTTACTTCTAATTGGTCAAGAAGCTCTAAGCATTCAACGTCAATATAGGGAGGGTTAGTAGAAGAGTAATTCTTTGATTTTTTATCAGCCGAATTGGGGAGTGTTCTAATGATTAATGCCTCGATCGTTTTATACTTTTTTAAAGGTAGTAACTGTTTTAAGGTGACAACCTCATCAGTACCTTCATCGGCATCTTTCTTTTCAGGAGATACCGAGATCACCACAGCATTAAAGAAATATTGATTCAGCGATTCGTTTATAGAATAAACTGTCTCGGTTATATGGCCAAGACATTCTGTATGCGTTCCATGACCATGAGGATTAAAAAATATGTTTCTAAAGTTTACTCCTCCTCCTTCTTTTACAACTCCTACCCAATCATCCGTTCTGACAGGTTCAAATCGTGGTAAGTCAACATACCAAGCTCTTGGGTTCGATTCATCATCCGTTAAAGGAAGAGAAATATCAATTCCCTTTGACAAATCAACTCTATTTCCGTTGGCAAATGTGACTAGCATAGTAATAAGTTAATTAGGGAGTGAAGAAAGTAATTGTTGGTATCGCTCCTCATATGTTTCTTCACCGCCACAACCTTGTTCCAATTTTTCATTATAAAAAAACTCAATTCTATTCGCTGGACTGGGATGAGTACTTAAAAATTCAGGCACCTGTCCTCCGCCGTCAGCTTGTATTTTTTCAAAAAATTTTGCTCCACCTGCAGCATCATATTCGGTCGGACATAAATAATGAACTGATGCTTTATCGGCTTCTGTTTCATGAGAACGAGAAAATTGTAGTCCAACTAAGCCCGAAGTGATTTGTTTTAACGCTTGTCGGTCACCAGCTATTACATCCAACAAAAATTGAACGCCATATAATTTGGTCATTTGTCGAGTAGAGTGACGATAATCTGCATGTCCAACTTCGTGAGCAAGTACCCCTGCTAATTGTTCTTCTGAGTCAAGGTATTTCATTAAACCTGTATACACATAAATGTATCCTCCAGGAGTACAAAATGCATTTTTAACGCTATCATTATGAATAATTCTCAACCTCCAAACAAATTCGTCTTTATGAATTACATTTCCTGAATTCAATATGCTGTTTCGAATATCGTATAAATATTTGTATGCTTTAGAATACTTTGCACTATCTAAAATTGGATATTCTTGAGGATTCCCCTCGATTTCTTGAGCTACTTGAGCCCCAAGTTCTTTATCTTGCTCTATTGTAAATATGTTAAATCCTGTACCCTTATTTGTATTTCCACAACTTGAAGCAATAGATAAAACAATTACTGATATAATAATAAAAATGCTACTTTTCATCCTGTTTATTCTTTTATTTAAAAAATTAAATCATAAAAATATATACAAAAAAGTTGAGACATAAAGCCTAAACCATATCCAATTGCTACTTCTTTTAAATTGTGAGATTCTAAATACATTCTCGTACTTAAAACAACACCTCCTAAAATAAAAATAGCCAACAGTATTGGCAAGGAGTACAACTCCATTCCCATAAAGTACATCAACACAAACCCAGCCAAAGCTCCCATTCCAACACCGTGGAGACTTACCTTAAAACTTCGATTCAAAATATAAGCGATTGCACTCGCTAAAACTCCGCCCAGAGCCATGCTTTTAATGATGTTCGGAACCATTGCTCCATTCTCTTGAAAAATAAGAAATAGATAAAGTACAAAACAATAAAAAGTCATTATCGCAATCGGTGTTGCACGCTCCTCTCTATTCTCGAGACTTAAGGATGAAATCGATTTGTTCATTTTTAAAACCAGCAATGACATCCCGGGAGCCAAAACGATGAACACACCAAAAAGCATTATATACAACATCTTCACTTGATACGGATAGTGAAAAAGTGAATCCATCAACAAAAAAGAAGACGGTCTTGAAGGTATAAAGAGTACGATTAATAATCCGTAAATTGGCGTAAATAGCGGCAAAAAAAGCCAGGAGAAAAATTTTGAAAAGGGAGCCATCATAGTTCTTTTCTCAAACGAGCAACTGGAATATTTAATTGCTCTCTATATTTTGCAACTGTTCTACGAGCAATATTATATCCTTTGTCTTTTAGCAATTTTGCCAACTTTTCATCGGTCAACGGTTTTCTTTTGTTTTCAGCGTCAACAGCTTCCGTTAAGATTTGCTTTACTTGTCTCGTAGATACCTCCTCACCAGATTCTGTAGAAAGAGATTCTGAGAAGAAATATTTTAGAGAAAATGTGCCGTAAGGAGTTTGAACATACTTTGAGTTCGCCACCCTAGATATTGTAGAAATATCGAGGTCAACAATTTCAGCAATATCTTTAAGGATCATTGGTTGAAGCTTTCCTTCATCACCAGTCAAGAAATATTCTTTCTGATAATTCATTATTGCAGTCATCGTGGTCAACAAGGTATTTTGTCTCTGCTTAATTGCATCGATAAACCACTTTGCAGACTCTAATTTCTGCTTGACAAATGTCATGGCTTCTTTATCTGTCTTCTTAAGTTTTGCTCCTTCAGAATAGTTTCGAAGCATCTTTTCATATCCGCGACTCACTTTTAATTCAGGAGCATTTCTCCCATTTATACTTAATTGGAGTTCTCCCTCAACCTCAGAAATTTGAAAATCTGGGACAATTTGTTGAAGAGATTTTGAACTCTCTTTCAAAGATCCTCCAGGCTTTGGGTTTAAACGTATAATTTCATCAATGGCTTGTTTCAAGTCCTCTTCAGAAATTTCCATTTTCTGGATAATTTTCTTGTAATGTTTTTTTGTAAATGACTCAAAATGATCCTTTAATATCTGTAATGCTGTATATCTTGTTATATCAGAATTTAGTCTACGTTCCATTTGTAGAATCAAGCACTCTCTTAAATTTCGGGCGGCAATTCCTGGAGGATCTAGCTTTTGTATATCACTCAGTACTTCTTCTAACTCTTCTTCAGTAGCCATTACATTTTGAGAAAATGCCAAATCATCTACTATTGCCTCAAGATCACGCTCAAGGTACCCAGCATCATCTAGGTTACCGATTAAGAAAGTTGCAATAATCACTTCTTTCTCTGTAAGTGATTCCATATTCAGCTGGTTCATCAACCGCTCCTGAAAAGATTTACCAGATGACAGAGGAACAGCCTTTTCCTCATCGTCTTTTGATTTGTTTGAAATACTTGTTTTATAAGAAGGTTCATCGTCATTGAGGTACTCATCCAAGTCAAAATCACGCTCTTCGTCATTCAAATCAGAATCGTCGTATTCTTCTTGTTCAAAATCATCTTCAGCCTCTTCTTTTCCTTCTTCAAGAGCCGGGTTTTCTTCTATTTCTTGCTTAATACGCTGATCTAACTCCACGGTTGGAACTTGTAGCAATTTCATCAGCTGAATTTGCTGAGGAGAAAGCTTTTGCTCCAATTTATGCGATAATGATTGCTTTAATGCCATGCAGTTTGTTTTCTTCGCTTAAATTAATTCTTTTTTTTGAAATTCTAAATAAAAACCAACTAGAATTCCGCATTTAATGGTGTTCTAGGAAACGGAATCACATCTCTAATATTCGTCATTCCCGTTGCGAACATTACCATTCTTTCAAATCCCAAGCCAAATCCTGAGTGAGGAACAGTTCCAAACTTACGTGTATCCAAATACCACCAAAGCTCTTCTTCATCAATATTAAAGTCAGCACATTTCTTTTTGAGTACATCCAAACGCTCCTCTCTTTGAGAACCACCAACAATTTCACCAATTCCAGGGAACAACACATCCATCGCCGCCACTGTTTTATCGTCATCATTTTGTCGCATGTAAAATGCTTTAAAAGATGCTGGATAATCAGTAATTATTACTGGCTTTTGAAATTCTTTCTCCACCAAATAACGTTCATGTTCTGACTGTAAGTCAGTTCCCCATTCTACTAGGTATTTGAATTTTTTCTTTTTGTAAGGTTTTGACCGTTGCAATAATTCAATTGCTTCAGTATATGTAATTCTCTCGAAATTATTATTTGCTACAAACTTTAATCGTTCTGTTAAAGTCATTGGGTTTCTATCCTTTTCTGGCTTTGCTTTTTGCTCTTGTTGATCTCTTGCATCCAAGAAATTCAAATCATCAGGATAGTTTTCCAAAACGAAATTACACAAGTACTTCAAAAAGGATTCAGTCAAATCCATATTGTCATTCAAATCATTAAATGCAACCTCAGGTTCAATCATCCAAAATTCAGCTAGATGGCGAGAAGTATTCGAATTTTCTGCTCTAAATGTTGGTCCGAAGGTATACACTTGTCCTAGCGCCAAAGCACCAAGTTCGGCTTCTAGCTGTCCTGAAACAGTTAAGTTCACAGCTTTACCAAAGAAGTCTTCAGAATAATCAATCTCACCATTTTCTGTTTTTGGAATTTCGTTTAGGTCAAAATTTGTAACGTGGAACGTTTCACCGGCTCCTTCTGCATCAGAACCTGTAATGATTGGTGAATGCAAACTATAAAACCCTTTATCATGAAAAAATTTATGTACAGCAAAAGTTAATCCATGACGAATTCTAAATACCGCTCCAAATGTATTTGTCCTAAAACGCAAATGCGCTTGTTCTCTTAAAAATTCTAAACTATGCTTTTTAGGCTGCATAACCGTTTTTTGAACATCATCAGGATTTGCATCACCAATAATTTCGATTTTCTCCACAGCAATTTCATGTGACTGTCCTTTACCTTCCGATTCAACTAGCTTTCCTTGTACTGCAATTGCAGAAGCTGTTGTAACGCGCTTCAAAAGCTTTTCATCAAAATTCTCAAAATCAACAACTGCCTGAATGTTATTCATTGTTGACCCATCATTAAGTTGAATAAATCGATTACTCCTAAAAGCTCGAACCCAACCTTTGACAAATACCGTCTCTCCTGTTGTAGGATGATCTAAAATCTCTATTATTCTTTTACGCTTCATTTTGAAAATTTTAACTCACGCAAAAATAGAAAGATTCGTAAGATATGAGCCGAAGAATCAATGAAAGTTAGATGATATTAATCCTAATTTTTAGTATCCTCTCGAATTATCTTCTAAACGTCTCAAGGTCTTGTGTACATGAGAAACACTACAGTTGAATTTATTTGCTAAAGTGGCAAGTTTCATGTTCTCATTTTTTCTTAGCAAAAACACCTTTTTCTTTTCTTCTTCAGTTAAAGGATCTTTTCGCCCCATAGGCTTCTTACTTCCTTTTTCACCATATTTTTTACGACGTTTCTCCCAGAGATCAGAATTATCTCTTTTTCCCAATAAAAACCCTCTCTTAATAGACTCTGAATAGGAGGCCCAGGTCAAGTTATCTACATTATTGTTAGATAAGTCTTCATTTTTATGCATTACAACTTTCTTCAATCTAGGCTTATCATTTTCGATAAATGCCAAAGCAACACATTTGTGTGGATATACAGTTCTGCGTTTGCCTTTGTCATCTATCAAGTCTGTCATCATGAAATCATTTTTAGGATGTTTTCTCAAGCTTTTAACTTTAGATTTCAAACGCATAGTTCTACCAGACTTGTACTGTTTCACACGTTCTCTTGACCTAATATTGCCTAAATTCGATATTTCATAATCGCTGAACTTTGGTATGACTCTCCACACTTCTTTCATGTAATTAGATTTTTAGATTAACAACAAAACTTCAAAAAGGTTCAATAAGGAAATAATCTAAAAACAATTGAACCAATTAAAGAAACTATTGTACACAAGAAAAAAAGTCATGAAAAAATTAGCCTTATTAATTGTAGCAATTGGATTATTTATCAATTCTAATGTTTCTCAGAATGCAAATACTCCTCCTGATTCAAAGCGGAAAATACAACTTGCTATCTTGTTTGACACCTCAAACTCTATGGATGGATTACTCGATCAAGCAAAGTCAAGAATTTGGAACATTGTAAATACAATTGCCAAGTTAGAATATGACAACGAACAACCACAAATTGAAATCGCACTTTACGAGTATGGAAATGATGACCTTGCACAAAAGGATGGTTTCGTAAGGCAAGTATCTTCTTTTTCAACTGACCTGGACGATATTTCCTCGTTACTCTTTGGATTAACAACCAATGGTGGTAGTGAGTTTTGTGGAACGGTCATCGAAAAATCTATAACCGACTTAAAATGGAGTCAAGACACACGGGACATGAAGCTTATCTATATTGCTGGAAACGAACCATTCAATCAAGGGGTTAAAGATTATAAAGAGGTATGTAAATTAGCAGCGGTTCAAGACATTTTTGTTAGCACCATATATTGTGGTGATTACCAAAAAGGTATTCAAGAGTTTTGGAAAGATGGAGCTGACTTGGGTACTGGAAAATATTTCAATATAGATAGCAATAAAAAAATCCAGTATATCAAAACCCCTTATGACGACAGTATTCAAAAGTTAAACGAAGCATTAAACAAAACATATATAGGTTACGGAGTAAAAGGAGAACGCAAAAAAGAGCAACAAGAAAGCGAAGATATGAATGCTGTATCTGTGGCAGAAGAAAACATGGTCGAAAGGGTAATGAGTAAATCCTCTAATGTCTATTCTAATTCTAGCTGGGATATTGTGGACTACGTTAAAGAGGATTATGATAAACTAAAGTCTATTCCTAAAAAAGACTTACCAGAAGAAATGAAATCAAATTCACTCGAAGAAAATATTGAATTTGTGAAACAGAAAAAAAACGAACGAGAACGTATTCAGAACAACATACAAGCCTTAGCCAAAAAAAGAGGGGAATACATACAAGAACAATCCAAAACAAATGAAGTAGAAGATGACTTCGGTAAAGCTATTTCAGGATCCATACTAAAGTTTGCAAATGAAAAAAATTACACAAAAATTGGGGGATAAGTGATTTTTTTTGTTATATTAAAAGGACAAACAAATAAAATTTACAAAGATGGACAAGGTTATAACAAATTTAATTACAGTTTTAATTTCAATTTTACTAACAACAACTGGATTTAGTCAATCCTATAAAACAGCTATCGGTTTAAAAGGCGGAAGTATTGGAGGTCTAGCCTTTGGTGGCGGTGGTGTAAACTTAAAACATTTTATAGGTGGTAAAAACGCGTTAGAGTTCACCGTTGGTGGTGGAGTCAATCACATTCGCGGTCAAGCACTTTACGAATGGCAAAACAACATTAACGCTGTAGAAGGCCTCAGTTGGTATATTGGTGCTGGTGGTACTGTCGGTGCTTGGGGCAGAAATCACTATCACCCTGTAAGAGATGTTTATTACGACAGAGGGTTTTATTTAGGCGCAAATGCTGTAGGTGGAGTTGACTGGAGCATTGAACCGCTTACAAGTGTTCCGTTAGACTTCGCCATTGATATGGGGCCTTATATCGGATTAATAAATTCAAATAAATTTGGATGGGGCGGTGCGTTTGCAGTTAGGTATATTTTGAAATAATCGAACTTAGACAAGTAATAATAAAACAAAAAGGCGCTAGGTGAACATAGCGCCTTTTTGTTTTAAGCTATTCCACATAACTTAATTTCAACATATTTGATTTACCCTGAGATTCTATAGGCATCGAAGCGATGTTTATCACTAAATCGCCTTCTTTCAAAAATCCTTGCTTCTTCAGTAAATACTTAATATCTGCAATCGTATGATCCGTACTTACCATTTTATCATAATAAATTCCTCTCACACCCCAAATTAGATTTAACTGAGTAAGAATTTCTCGATTACTCGTAAAAACAAAAATCGGTGCTTTTGGTCGCTGAGAAGCAATTTTGTATGCTGTATAACCAGAAAAAGACATCGTAACGATAGCATTCGCCTCAACACGCTGACCAAGTCTAGTTGCATTAAAACAAATTGAATCAGAAATAAATCTTTCTTGATTTTTCTCTGGTAATTCTTCCTTATGGTAAATCAACTCTGACTCCTCTATTTTAGAAACAATTTTACTCATTGCCTGAATCACGCGAACTGGAAATTTTCCTACTGAAGTTTCTCCAGAAAGCATTACTGCATCAGCACCATCTAAAACTGCATTGGCAACGTCATTTACTTCTGCCCTGGTTGGTGTGAAGTTTTCAATCATGCTCTCCATCATCTGTGTTGCCACAATAATAGGTTTTGCATGTAAATAGCATTTCTTAATTAGCATTTTCTGAACCAAAGGGACATCTTCCATCGGGATTTCAACACCTAAATCACCACGAGCTACCATAAGTGCATCTGATTGACGAATAATCTCATCAATATCTTCAATTGCTTCAGGTTTTTCAATTTTTGCAACAACCTTTGCTTTCCGTTTGTGTTTTTTGATAATGTGTTTCAGCTCAATAATATCTCGAGCCGATCGAACAAACGAAAGTCCGATCCAATCAACATCTTGTTCAAGTGCAAATTCTAAATCCTCTCTATCTTTTTCTGTCAAGGAAGGCAATGAAATCTCTGTGTTTGGAAGGTTTACTCCTTTGTTTGAAGAAAGAATCCCTCCATGGTTAACCACTGCTTTAATCGAATCTTTTCCATTTGTACTTAAAACCTCAAGCTCCAATTTACCATCATCTAGTCGAATTTTCTCTCCTTTCTTTACATCTTCAGGTAATTGTTCATAATTGATTGCAAATTTCTCGGATGTTCCCTCAAGATCTTCGTCTGTAACAATTTCAACTTTTTCACCAGAAATTAAATCAACACCATTATCTTTCATTTTACGAGTCCTGATTTTTGGACCTTGTAAATCGGCAAGAAGTGCTACATTCAAGCCCGTTTCATCATTTAGCTTACGAATAGTTTCAATAACCTTTTTATGATCTTCATAACTTCCGTGAGAAAAATTCAATCGCGCAACGTTCATTCCTTCATTCATCATCGCCAAGAGCGTTTCTTTGTCAGATGAAGCAGGTCCTAATGTTGCAACTATTTTTGTTCTTTTCATATTCATTTAAAAAATTAATTTATTGCTCGACTTCAAGTCATGCGGATCAAAAATAAACGCGGTTAAAATACTTGAAATCTCTTTCATGCGTGTTAAGAAATCATCAATTTCAACAATTCCTGACTCTTGTATTACTAAAAAATAATCAATCTGGGCTTTCTCTGGTATTAGGTACTGGCTATTATTTTTGTTTTTAATCAAAAAATAATTGGCCATATTTTCCTCATCAATCCACTCATAAAAAGAATGTGAAGAAATAATTTCTCCTTTTTTACCCGAAACCATGTATGGCTCATCAGATTTTCTAAGTTCTAATTCTAAATATTCGTTCAACGCCCAACACAATCTATAATCACTGTGGTGACTGCATAATCCGATCAAATCAAAATCAAAGTCATCCTCTAACTTTAATGTGTGTTTTGCCATAGAATTAATTTATCTTAACACCACATCAAAGGTAACTAAAATAAATGTTCAACAATAAAGTGTATTCAATAATAAGATTGTTAAAAACATATTGTGATTACTTTTGAGTTGTTTCTTGATTTTATAAAATCAAGAAAATAATTTCGGAAAATAGTTGTATTCACCCCATATTTTTACTTATCTTCAATCATCCTAACCAAAATAATACCTTGAAGAATGCAAAAGAAATGGCTTGTAAAAGACGCACCTGATGAAGCTTTAGTGCGCAAATTAAAGAAAGAATTAAACGTTTCAGAGATCGTAGCGTACATGCTGATCCAACGTGGAATCACAGCCTTTGACGATGCTAAAAACTTTTTTAGAGGGACGCTGGATAAATTACATGATCCTTTTCTTATGCAAGATATGCACAAAGCCGTTGAACGACTTGAAAAGGCAATATCCAACGAAGAAAAAATCCTTGTTTACGGCGATTACGATGTGGACGGAACAACTTCTGTTGCCCTAGTCTACAGTTACCTAGCCAATCATACAGAATACATCGAATACTACATTCCCGATCGTTATGAAGAAGGGTATGGATTAAGTGAAAAAGGAGTAAAGTACGCAAGTGATTCAAGATGTAAATTATTAATCACCTTGGACTGTGGAATTAAAGCCAATGACAAAGTAGATTTAGCAAATAAATTAGGCTTAGATGTAATTATATGTGATCACCATACGCCTGGAGAAAATCTTCCCGAATGTATCGTTTTAGATCCAAAAAGAGAAGATTGTCAATACCCATATAAAGAACTTTCCGGTTGCGGCGTAGGTTATAAATTACTATCAGCATTTGTTGCTAAAAACAACTTTGATACCGATATGCTTAACGCTAATTTAGACCTGCTCGCAATTAGTATTGGCGCTGACATTGTTCCAATAACTGGAGAAAATCGACTTTTATGCCAGCATGGTCTTGAACGTCTAAATAAAAACACAAGAATAGGCATCGAAAAAATGCTGAATTATGCTAAAAAAGAAAAACCGCTGACTCTAACGAATGTTGTTTTCATTATAGCTCCTAGAATCAATGCTGCTGGAAGAATGGGAGATGCAAAAAACGCTGTAAAACTATTAGTTTCTGAGGATGAAGGAGAGGTTAGAACAATCGCAAAAGCAATACATGAAGACAATGAAGAGCGAAGAAATATTGATCAAACTATCACCCAGGAAGCATTGAGTCTCTTGGAAAAAGATTCGTCATTCGATGAGAAATGCACCAATGTTATTTACAAAACAGGCTGGCACAAGGGAGTTATTGGAATTGTAGCCTCACGGATTATCGAAACACATTATCGGCCAACCGTTATTCTTACCCAAACCAAAGAGGGTGAAAATTGGACAGGTTCTGTGAGAAGTATAAAAGGTGTAAATGTCTATGATATTCTCGAAAATTGTACTGATGTTATTGAGCAATTTGGAGGGCATTACTATGCTGCAGGATTAACTGTCGCACCTAAGAACATTGAACAGTTCGCTACAAGGTTTAATGAAGAGGTTGAAAAAATACTTCAGCCGGAGACCTTAATTCCCGAACAGATATTGGAACGTGAAATAACTTTTGATGCTATATTTAACAAAGGAGAGTCAGTTCATGAAGTTCCTCGTTTAAAGAGGATCTTAAAACAATTTGAGCCTCATGGCCCTGGCAATATGAAGCCCGTTTTTTTAGCAAAAAATGTATACGCAAGAGATGCCAAACTTTTAAAAGGTGAGCACCTAAAGATGAAAGTTTATCAGCCTCACCACAAATTGCCAATAGATGCAATCATGTTTTCGAATCCCTCTGCTTTTAAAGTTGTAACGGAGTCACCATTTGACATGGTTTTTACATTGGAAGAAAACACATTCAGAGGAAGAAGCACACTCCAATTGAACGTAAAAGATTTAAGGCCTAGCCTGATACTAACAGACAACTAATCTACTTGAATTGTGAGGTTCTCACATTTGGAAGCTGCTTTTTGTAGTTCAGCAGCCGACATATTTTTAAATGGTTCGCAAACAGCATCTCTTTGTTCAATGGCACGTTCAAGACTGTCTTTACCCGCCTCTGAGTATTTTCGGTCAAAGAAAGATGCCGAAATTTCATTCACTTCTTCCCCTGCTTCAACGCAGTCACAAACACTGTTTTGACATGAAAAAAGAGTTGTTACGGCTATTATGAAAATAATAAACTTCATATCTTTTTTAAAGCTTTTTATCTAGCACCTTAGGTATTCTAAAATAATCTGAATCTTTTTTAGGAGCATTTTTTAGCGCCTCTTCATGAGAAATAGTATCATGTGGTACATCTTCCCGTAGTACATTCACTTCATCTGACATAAAAATAAGTGGTTCAACATTGTCTGTATCTAATTCACTCAACTTATTCATAAAGTCTGTAATGTTTTTCATATCAGATTTTATAGCAACTTTTTCTTCTCCTTCAAATGAAAGTCTCGAGAGATGAGCAATGTGATCTATTAATTCGTCGTTTATTTCCATCAAATAAAATTATTGATGCAAATTTAAACAAACTTTTTAGGAAGAGGGCTACTAATAAATTGATAAGTTTTCTCATTGAGCTCTTTTGACGATTTTTGTGCTACCTCTTCTTTTGTTATAAAAGGATGCACTTTGATTCTTGCCAGTCCCGGCATAGCACCATCAAATATGTTTTCTGGATCTGAGAAAAGATAATAGTTATCTACAAATGTAATTGGTTGAATACCGACTCCTGCGGCCTTTGCTAATTGAAATGCACCATCTTTAAATGGAATTAAAAAAGGGGTTTCATCTGGTATGCCTCCCTCTGGAAAGATAATTATACTCCAACCATTCCTCATTTCTTTTCTCGCTTGAATAAAGGATTTTGCTGCTTTAATCCTATTATTTCTATAGACAGGAATATTTAATCGTTTAAAAAAAGTTTTGATCAAAGGATATGATAGAATCTCACTTTTCCCCATAAAAAGAAACTTATGATTTGGAAATGTACTATACATTAAAAATATATCTAAATACGACGTGTGATTGGCACAAAGTATAAATGGTGAATCACTTGGTATTGATTCACCCTCTACTTCTACTCCATAGAAACATAGTATTCTCATTAACCTCGACCAGAATACATTTAATTTAAATGTGAAAGGCTTCAAGGTGTCACTTGATAGGAAAATTAAAAATAATGGGTAAAATAATATCAAAGTAATAGCAAATATAATCCCGATATACAATTTCCATAAATTATTAAAAGGGACTAAAACGTATTTCATATTTTTCAATCTACTTTGCACTTCAAAAGTAATGAAAGTTGCGCTTGTCTTCAACAAAAGATTAAATTTGTAAGAAAATCTAAATTCTGTAAAATCAAGAATTATGACAAGAGTTTTAACTGGAATTCAAAGTACGGGTACACCTCATCTAGGAAATTTGTTGGGAGCGATTGTTCCTGCAATAAAAATGGCAAATAATAAAGATGCTGAATCATTTTTATTTATAGCAGACTTACATTCACTTACTCAAATTAAAGATGGTGAGACATTAAGTGAAAACACATACAAAGTTGCTGCTGCATGGCTGGCATTTGGATTAGACCCAGAAAAAACAGTTTTTTACAGACAAAGTGATGTGCCAGAGGTCACAGAATTAACTTGGTATTTAATGTGTCATTTTCCCTATCAGAGATTGATGCTAGCGCATTCATTTAAAGACAAAGCAGATCGATTAAAAGACGTAAATGCCGGATTGTTTACTTATCCGATGTTAATGGCAGCAGATATATTGTTATACGATGCCAATGAAGTGCCTGTAGGAAAAGATCAAATGCAGCACTTAGAAATGACTAGAGATGTTGCGAATAAGGTTAATAATAGTATTGGTAGTGAAATATTGGTTGTTCCAGAAGCTAAGATTCAAAAAGATACCATGCTAATTCCGGGAACGGATGGTGAGAAGATGAGTAAATCTCGAAATAACTTCATAAACATCTTTCTTCCAGATAAAAAGTTGCGTAAGCAAATTATGTCAATACAGACAGACAGTATACCAATGGAAGACCCAAAAGATCCAGATAATTGTAATGTTTTTAATCTCTTTAGAATTCTGGGAGAAGAACATGAGGTTAATGAATTGGCGAATAAATATAGAGCTGGAAATTTTGGTTACGGTCACGCTAAACAAGCTTTATTCGAATTAATCATAAACAAATACAAAGTGCAAAGAGAGCGTTTTGAGTTTTTCATTGAAAACAAAAACAAAATTGATGATATCCTTAGTATCGGTGCGGAAAAAGCAAGGAAAGTAGCTCACCATACGTTATTTAGAATTAGAAGAGAAATGGGTTATTAACGAGTCATGTAATATCTCATAGCTATTTTAGTAAATAATTAAGCAAAACAAGGTGCTTTGTATGGTCTTTTTTATATATTTGCTCTACATTATCATAAACTAATAATCAATGTTCAAGAAATTTTTACTACTCGCTACAGGTGCGTTTTTACTTTTTGCATGTCAAAATGACGAAAAAAATGACGGAGAGACTATAGTAGCTAAAGGAGGAGTTAGATATGGTGGAGAATTTCGTTTCATGTCAAGTGAAAAAGTTTCAAACCTCTTCCCGTTAAAGACAACGGACGTTTACGCTAATAGGATTGCTTCTCAAATTTATGAAGGATTACTTAAGATTGATGTATCCAGTGTAGAAGTTGTGCCATCGATTGCTAAAAGTTTTAAAATAAGTGATGATTCTAAAGTGTTTACTTTTGAATTAAGAGATGATGTTTATTTTCAAGACGACGCTTGTTTTGAAGGTGGTAAAGGACGTAAAGTAACCGCTGCAGATTTTAAATATTCATTAGAGTTTGCTTGTTCGAAAGATCCATTAAATAATCTTTCATGGTTATTGAAAGGAAAAGTGAAAGGAGCTAAGGCTTATTTTGATGGAGAGGCTGATGAAGTTTCTGGTATTACCGTTGAAGGAAAAAATAAGCTTAAAATAGAATTAGCTGTTCCTTTTTCAGGGTTTCAAAAAGTTCTAACGCATACTGGCTTGGGAGTATTTCCTAAAGAAGCTGTTGAGAAATACGGTGAAGACATTGGCCAGCATCCTGTAGGTACAGGACCCTTTAAGTTGAAAGCATTCGAAGAAGATAAAATTGAATTAACTAAAAATGATAACTATTGGGATACTGATGATTTTGGAAACAAATTACCTTTCCTTGAGAAAATAACAATGACCTATAGTAAAGATAAGACGGATGAACTTTTATCTTTTAGAGCAGAGAAAATTGACCTTGTTCTTGATATTCCAGTTGAAGAAGTTGAGAATGTTTTAGGTACATTACGCGAAGCTCAAGCTGGAGAAAATGTTAAGCACAAAGTAGACTCTAAATCGAGTATGAGTATTAGCTATTATGGATTTGCTCATGAAAGTGAGGTTTTCTCTAAAAAAGAAGTTAGACAAGCATTTAACATGTCCGTAGACAGAGAGGCGATCATAGAAACATGGCTTGAAGGTGAAGGATGGGCTGCAAAAGATGGGTTTGTTCCAAAAATGAAAGGCTATCCTTCTTCAACTATTAACGGGCACAAATACGACCCTGAGAAAGCAAAGGCGCTATTAGCTAGTGCGGGTTATCCAAATGGTAAAGGTTTCCCAGAAATTGACTTATATGTAAATGGTCTGGAAGGATCAGGAGTTCATAAATTAGCTAAAGCTGTAGCATTCTCCATAAAACAAAATTTAGACGTTACTATAAATGTTAATCTTTGTTCTATAGGTGAAAGAGATGAAGCTGTTAGAAATGGAAACGCTATATTTTGGAGATCAGGTTGGGTAGCTGATTATCCAGATCCAGAAAACTTCTTAAATCTTTTCTATGGTGGAAACGTGAATACAGATGATGTAACTGTAAACCCATTCAAATACAACAATCCTGAGTTTGATAAGTTGTTTGAAAAAGCGAATGCAGAAACAGACGACAAAAAGAGAATGGAAATGCTCGCTGAATGTGACCAAATAATCATTGACGACGCTGTTGTAATGCCACTTATTACCGACGACTTTGTGACTATGATTAATTTAAAAGTGAGAAAATTTACCACAAATGAGATGGAACAATTAGATTTTTCTCGTATATTTATAAAAGAAATTAAAGAATAGTGCTTTTTAGCATTAATGTTAAACTAAAATTAAAACCTCTCAGCTTGCAATTTGAGAAATTTATTAAACGTCCTCTATCTTTTGGTAGAGGCGTTTTTTTTTAATCGTGTCTTAAAACACCTTTATCGATTCAGTAATATTTTGATTTATCTACATTATGTTTGCAGTATCAAATTCTTAAGTTAATTTATGAATCACAAGCTTTCAGCAACAATAATTACATTTAACGAGGAGCGAAACATTAATCGTTGTATTGAGTCTCTCCTTCCCATTGCAGATGAAATAATTGTATTAGATTCATTTTCTACTGATAAAACTGAAGAAATATGTACCAAAAATGGAGTGCGTTTTGAGAAACGCGAATGGAAAGGGTATTCAAACGCTAAAAACTATTTGAATAGCCTCGCAAATCATGATTATATCTTTTCTATCGACGCAGATGAAGCTCCAGACAAAAAACTGCAAGAATCTATTCTAAAAGTAAAAAAACAAGGATTTGAAGGGGCTTATGCAGTCAACCGACTAACAAATTATTGCGGAAAATGGGTCAAGCACTCAGGTTGGTACCCAGATGTTAAGACACGAATCTTTCCAAAAAAAACCAGTAAATGGGAAGGTAAATTTGTCCATGAAAAACTTATTATTGATGGGAGTCCTCCTTCACATTTACTTGAAGGACATTTATTGCATTACTCCTATTATAACTATACTGAACATAGAGAACGCGCAGATAAATATTCTAAATTAACTGCACAAAAGCTTTACGCAAAAGGAAAAAGAGCAACCGCAGTAAAGCCATTCATCAGTGGGTTGGGTAGGTTTATTTCGATGTACTTTATTAAAAAGGGTTTTTTGGACGGAAGAGCCGGGTGGAAGATTGCCACTATTTCAGCAAAATCAAATATCTATAAATACAAAGAATTAAGAAGATTACAGCATGAAGCAAATTGATTTACATAATAAAACAATCGTTATCAGCCGTACAGATAGCATTGGTGATGTGATTTTGACGTTACCACTTTGTAGATGGATAAAGCAAAAATATCCTTCATGTAAATTGATTTTCTTAGGTAAAAACTATACTAAACCAATATTAGAGTGTTTCCCATCAATTGACCAAATAGTTTGTTGGAATGAATATGAGAAACTAAATAAAGAAAAGCAAGTGAAAGCAATACGCTCGTTTCACGCAGATGTATTTGTTCATGTTTTTCCAAATAAGCACTTGGCTAAATTGGTAAAAAAAGCAAAAGTTGATTATCGAATTGGAACTTCACATCGCTTCTATCACAACCTGACATGTAATATTCGACCAAGCTTTACTCGTAAAAACTCGTCATTACATGAGTCACAGTTGAATTTTGAATTAATACGATCTTTGGGACTGAAAGACATTCCCTCTATGAATGATATTGCTAATTTAATTCAAGAGTTCTACATCAACGAGCCTCTACCAGAACCATTTAAAAAACTCATTGATTCTAATAAGAAAAAAATAATAATTCATCCGAAATCTCAGGGATCTGCGGTAGAATGGCCAATCGAAAAGTACATTTCACTTGCCAAAAAATTAGTTAATGAGAATTATTCTATTTATTTCTCGGGCACAGAGAAAGAAGGTAAAATGTTCAGAGATAGTCTTCCCAAAGACGATAACATTAAGGATATATCTGGTAGAATGACCTTATCAGAGTTTATTGGTTTTATTAATGAATGTGACATCTTATTAGCTTGCAGTACGGGGCCTCTCCATATTGCTTCCGTTCTGGGTAAATCAGCTATTGGACTATACACAAAAAAACGTCCAATGCATCCAGGTAGATGGTCTCCAATTGGTATTAATAGCAAAGTCGTCACTAGTAATTTTAAAGGCGACTTTAAAACATTATCTCCAATTAAGGATATAAAAGCCATTGATATCGACACCGTATATTCGGCAATTACGATTGAAAAAGAATAAGGCAACAAGTTAGACCAAATCCATTTTTTTTTATAACTATTGGTCTTCTACACTATATTTCAAAACAAACTAGTTAAAACAAAATTTGATTCAATAAATCTCAATATTTTTAAATCTAACTGAGGTTTTTGACTAAATTCGTACAAAGAACAACATCAAAATGGCTAAGGTAAAAACGGCTTATTTCTGTCAAAATTGTGGTCACGAAGCTCCCAAATGGCTCGGACGTTGTCCCTCATGTAATGAATGGAATACGTTTGTTGAGGAAGTCATTACTAAATCTAGTAAAGACATTAGTGCCTTTAGTAAGGATTCTCAAAGTAAAGCTAAACCTCAGCAAATACATAAAATTCAAGATATACCTGTTCAACGGATCAAGATGGTTGATCTTGAGCTTAACCGCGTGCTTGGAAATGGTCTAGTTCCAGGGTCTTTGATTCTATTTGGTGGAGAACCAGGTATTGGTAAGTCTACATTGATGTTGCAAATGGCAATGCAGGAGAAAGCAAAAAACATTCTTTACGTTTCAGGTGAAGAAAGTGAGCAACAAATAAAAATGCGTGCTAGTCGCATCGGAAATCTAAATGAAAACTGTTATTTACTTACTGAAACTTTACTCCAACATATTTTTACGCATGCCAAACAGCTCGATCCAGATTTCATCATTATAGACTCAATTCAAACAATACACAGCGAGCACATCGAAAGTTCACCCGGGAGTATTTCGCAAATTCGCGAATGTACAGCTCAGTTATTACGTTATGCAAAACAAACAGAAACCCCAATATTCTTAATTGGTCATATAACAAAAGAAGGCTCATTAGCAGGTCCAAAAGTGTTAGAGCACATGGTTGATACTGTTTTACAGTTTGAGGGGGATAGAAATCACGTATATCGCTTACTTCGTTCTATTAAGAATAGATTTGGTTCAACTAATGAGTTGGGGATCTACGAAATGCTTGGAGACGGTTTGAGACAAGTTGAAAATCCTTCAGAGATTCTAATTTCAACGAATAAAGATAAATTAAGTGGGAGTGCGATAGCTGCAACATTGGAAGGTTTGCGTCCAATGTTAATTGAAGTACAAGCATTAGTTAGTACTGCTGCATACGGGACTCCTCAAAGAAGCGCAACTGGTTTTGATTTGCGTCGTTTAAATATGCTTCTAGCCGTTATGGAAAAGCGTTGTGGCTTTAAACTAGGTGCAAAAGACGTGTTCCTCAACATTGCTGGAGGAATTAAAGTCGATGACCCTGCAATTGATTTGGCTGTTGTTGCTGCAATACTCTCTTCAAACGCAGATATTGCCATAGAAAAGAACATTTGCCTATCTGCTGAAGTAGGTTTATCAGGTGAAGTTCGGCCTGTAAACCGAATCGATCAACGCGTTTCAGAGGCTGAAAAACTTGGATTTGACAAAATCATAATTTCTAAAGATAATAAAGGGATCAAACAGAGTGATTTCAAGATTGAGGTTGTTGAGTGTTCTAGAATTGAAGAGGTCTTGAGGGAGCTATTTGGATAAATTATGCTAAAAAAACATCCTTCCATTCCACCATTCAGGATCTAGTGTTGCACCCATTTTTTCGTAGAATTTTATTGCAGGTTCATTCCACTCTAAAACTTGCCAATCCATTCGTTTTACCCCAAGTTCTTTTGCTTCTTCAAGAAGTTTACTAAATAATTCCTGACCTAAGCCTCCTTGTCGGCATTCAGGTTGAATATATAAATCTTCCAGGTACAAACATCTACCTTTCCAAGTTGAATAGGAGATATAATACAAAGCCATTCCACGAACAACACCATCTATTTCAACAACAAAACAGTCACAAATCTTGTCTTCAAACAAATCTACGGCTAAATTTTCTGGAGTATTAATTACAGCGTCAGGTTCTTTTTCGTATTCGGCTAATTCTTGTACTAACCCCATTATTGCCACTTCATCACCTGGAACTGCTCTTCGAATTATTCTTTCTTCACCCATAAATCCTATAGACCTCCTAAATTAAATCTCAATCTTAATCCCGCGGCTGTATTCCCTGTAACGTAAGATGTTGCAATTTTTGGATTCGTAAGTTGTTGATCATAGTAAAGCGAAACTGTTAAATTTTTACCAACAAGGTAATCAACACTTGATCGTATCGACATTACTTTTTGACCTGCTGTTGCTTGGTTTGTATTCTCAACTACTTTACGAATTACAGTTAGGTTATCTCTTATCGACAAGTCAAATCGAATGTTCAAGTCTGAAGGTTCGAGTTCCTTTCCCTGGAAAGATAACGGCAGTCTAAAGTTACTGAACTTATATCCAGCTCCAATAACTATTTCACTTCCTATCGACTCAGTAATTTGATTATTAGCCAAAGATAAAGAAGCCGAACGTTCTCTACTGTATTCAAATTTCGTAATAAGTCCATTTCCATTTATCTTCCAAGTCGCATCGAATCCAATAAGTGGTGAGAAGCGTTCTGAAATCGTAACATTCTGAACTTGTTGATCTGAGATAAAGTTATTATTTATATCACGTGCCACTAAGAATCCATCGCTATCACGTTCAGAGTTTAAGTTCGTTTGCATTCCCGAAACATTTACTGAAGAGGTGTAACCATGACGCACCGTAAAGTTTTGTACAAACTTTTGGAAGATTTTAAACTTCGTCAATCCGTTATATGATATTTGCCAGTTTGGAAGTGGAATATTTCGAACAGGAGATATACTTCTGCCATCAACTGATTTTCCTGTGAATGTGGTTAAAAAAGCACCTATCAAAACATCTTGTTGACTTGGTCCATAACCATCGTGGTAACCAGCACTATCTGACACACTATTTGGGTTTCCATTTGCCAAGAAAGCAGATACTTCAGCTCGAGAATCCCTAATGTCATCAAAGGACTGGGATCGATAGCTCTTTTTTGGGTCGAGTGACTCAAATGCGGAACGAATTGAAATTGTAGAATAAGTTACATTGGTTGTTTTAAATCTACTTTGACTTTCAAAATCCTGTAAACTGTCATTGAAACGGTAAAATTCTGAAGAGTTTTCTGTGAAGTTTCGATTCATCGTTAAGTCGATTTTTAAATCTTTAATCGGTTCTAAGCTCGCTCTTAAGTTATAGTTTTGAGAATGCATAACTGTATGCTGAGTATTTAATCCACTTGTATCAACAAGATATCCTCGATCAGCCGCGTAAGGCGCATATTCAAAGTCTGTTTCTCTACCGAATAAATCCCGTTGTTGTTGACCCAATACAAATCCTCTCATCCTACCGTCATCACCAGTATTTCCATTTAATCCAAATACTTGAGCCTCTTGATTATATCCTGGCAGTTGCATTCCATCATTTATTGTATATGTACCGGACACTGTTCTTACCGACATTACAGCTCTACCTAAGAATCCTGTTATTGGATGAAAAGGTTTCCCATACTTTTCCTGATATTTTTCTTCGCGTTCTTCCTGAGCCTCGATGCGTTCCTCTTGTCTTTCTAAACGTGGCTCCTTTCTTTCAAGTTTTCGATTAATTTTTTCTAATTCCTTTTCGTGTTCCTCTAGTTCCTCAGGACTTAGTTTCTCCACATCAACTTTTTCCAGTTCTTCCAATTTCTTTTGAAGTTCATCCACTTTTTTGGAAAGTCGACTATCATTTTTAGTGCTACCACCGCCTCCACGTGCTGATCTTCTTGGAGTTCCGCCTCGAGCTGATCTTCTAGCAGAATTACCTCCCCTTCCATCGTCAATAATTTTCTTCAATAAGTCAGATTTCTTATAGAGATTAACCATGTTTAACTGAGAAGTAAAATTTAAGTTTCTACTGTTCTGAATAACATTTCCAAAATGCTCTAAACCTAAGTTAGGTCTACTCCACTCATACGCGCCACTATATCGGATGTTTGAATTTAAAAAGTCGAGAGCAGGAATTTTATCAAAAGGTAAATTATATGAAATATTATACATCTGGTCATACCTCATAACTTTTCCTAAAGTATTCATTTGAGAACGAATGGAATCTTGAAACTCTCTGTACAACTCTGGGTTTTCACCTTTATTTACTTGACCTTCTGGCTCATCAAATATCGAACTATTATTGGCTGATATATCAAATTTTAAGTTTCGTGTAATATCATACTTAAAGTCATATTTTCTATTCCAAGTAAAGTTTTTGAGGTAAATCGGTTCAAATTCAAAGTTTGTATTTGGGATGTTATTTCTAATTTGTCTTTCGTTATAATTACGAACAATGTTGTTTTTTATACTGATATTCTTCGGTCCGAGGTAAACATTAGTAGATCGTATTAAATCCCACCATTTTGATTTCCTCATGAATTTTACATTCTTAAAAGGTTCATATAATGTTGGGGAACCGCTATACTGATAGTTTAAACCTCCTTTCCAAATTGTGGTTCGATCATAATTCGTCCTGAAATCTCTAAATAAGTCTTCACTGTATGAATAGTTTAACGAGAAATTACTCAAATCATATATATGCGATTTAGCACCAGGTTTTCGAGCTTTTCTAACATTGGTGAAGTTAAATGACTGCCTTTGATTAAAGTCTTGTCCATCTTTCATTCTTTTTCGCCTTTCCTCTAAATCATAAGACGATAGTTCAACATCTGGATTATAGGGGTCAAACCTTGGATTCACTGTTCCAACTGAATAAGTATACAAGAATGGTACATCTATCTTCACTCTTTCACCTAGTAACTGACCTAATTGTGCATTGGCTGAAACATCTAGATTCAATCGCGTATCTCTTTGTCTTTCAGAAACACGACTATCAATACTACCCCAGTTCAATCCACTATAAGCACCCGCAACTTGAATATTAGCAAAATCTGCAATTTGCAACTGCGCTCGAGCTAAAGCAGCTGAACCTCCTTCATTTTGAAACTCCGTCAAACGTAACTCATTCACCCATACTTGAACACATTTAGACAATCCATCATCAGGTTTCCAAGGGTGATCATTGTTTTGAGATGGATTTCGAATACCAATAATTATCGTTTTAACATCTCCAATATTCGGATTACCTTTCACTTTAATTTGACGTTTAGGATGATTAACGCTATTATTATCTGAAGTTCCCGGTTGATGGTCAACAGCTTTAACGTATTCAATATTAAATGCAGCTCCACTATTAGGCTGTTCCATGGCTTCATTACGCTCCTTTTTCAGTTTTATCAACTCGTCAAAAACAATCCTGACATTATTTTCTTCAGGCCATATATCCAATTCATTTGAAGCGCCCCAAGGTGTTATTTTAATCGGTACTTCATACTCATAATAATTTTCCTTAAAATCTGTGCCTAATCGGACAAAAACTGTAACGTCATTATCGTTAATTGGCTTGGTAGGTTCAATCATTTCACCATGAATAAACATTTCAAGGTTTTTATACATGATCATATCCATCCCCACATTTTTTGTTGCACCACGAGCATCTCCATCTTTTAAGTCACAAACCTCAAGTGTCATTGACTGTTCGTTTAACTGACGTTGGAATGTTTGAGATGGATCTACTTCTCTTAATATTCCAGGCGGAATAGTATAGTTTATCGGTTCTCTTTGATCATGCTCCTCGACATTCACGGCGCCAACATTAAATGTGGTTAAATCTGGGTCCGTTTGCTCTCCGTCTCCAGGTTGCTGAAGGCTTTCTCTGAAACGTCTCCATTCACCTCTTATTAACTCAAGCTTGGCAAATCGAATTGTTGTTTCCTCATCAAAAGACTTCATAAACATTCTCATAAATCGAATTGATCTAAAATCTGTTATTCCATTTACTGCTTTATCCGGACTCCGAACAGGAATTCTGAATTGATACCACTTATAGTTTTTGTCTCCTTTGGAATATTCTCTAGTATTTATGATATAGTTTTTACCCACTTGCATATCATTTGGTCGAAGAGAAACACGATACTGAAAATAACTTTCCGATTCACTCAAGTTATTATCCTGATTAACATCTTCCATGTCAGGCGCATTTGTAGCTTGAGTAGGGTATCCTCCCGAATTTTGATTCGCTGACATTTCTGGAGTAGGTGAATTTCCTTCATGGCCATTCCAATACTTGTATCTTCTGATTATTGATCTCTGCTCTGCATCATATACATCATCACGGTAATAATTGTAATTATCACTGGAAACATCATCTAATAATCGTTGTTTTGCCGCAGCTGATAAGACAGGGTTTGCATTTACCCAATTCACATAATTCGTATAAGATTGTCTCTCTCTTGTATCACTGTAACCATCTAGTCCAACATCTTGTTCAGCACGAATATCCGGATCATTGTCAAAGGCATTTACTACAACTTGTTGGGTTGATACACGAGCCCAATTGGTTTCATCTACATTTTCAGTCTCACTAAAATCAGCTGGCAATCCATTTTCAAAACTCTTTCTAGAATCAGGTAGTATGTCTTCAGATAAGTTCCCTAAGTTAAAGTACAGCTCACCACCAGTATGTGGAGAATTTGGATCTTGTTCTTCTTGATCACTATTAAAAGGGTCTAGCATCCAAAATTGGATATACTCAACATTGGTTTGCTCAAAATTAGTTGTACTTAACGAACGCATTACACCAGCCCAACGATCTTGAGGGTTTGTGAACTCTCCATCTGCATTGACAGTATTTGTTGTATCATAATTATACATCCCCCTTTCCTTTGGATAATAAGTCATGTTAAGAATTGGAAGGTTTGTAATTGTTCCTAATCCAGGATTTAAATTAGGAAAGAGCTCTGTTCTATCCACCAATGCAATATTCATATTGTCTGTAGCCGTCGGATCCTCCGCAATATGTTGTGGAGTTAAGGAATTTCCCTGGAAGAAAAGCGGGTCGACAGTATACCAAGATAAGTGTGAACGATTAAATCCAGCCGCCAAATCATTCGTCATAGATGCTTCCGGAAACAAATCATCTTGTCCTTTTGGGATAGAGGCTAATTTCCAAGAAGAGAAATTTCTCAAATCAATTGTTGACTGACTGCCCTCAAAATCATCTACATAGGAAATACCATCCTTTGTAATTGCTCTAGGCGAGCCTGGAATTAAATGTGCTACCTCCGCATTCAAAGTTAAGGTAGACATTGCTTTTGTCGAAATTGTAGGGATAAAGTTTATCAGCTTCGTTAGGAATGGAACGTCTGTTCTATATGATAAGTCAAGTCCAACAACATTATTTGAAAACGGTTCATCGCCAATATCGACTTTTTGAGTAATTGGTCGCTCAGTCATACGCATCCAAGTACCACCAATATTAAAGTCAGGATTAATCATATAGTTCAAATGAGTTCCCATCAACGATTTATTCTGGAAACCAAAAACGGAATTACTTTCTATGGAAATCTTTATATCAGAATTTGATTCTAAAACTGCACTATTCAAAATCTTAACTCGACCTAAATTATAATCAACTGTAAAATCTGTACCCTCTTGCAAACGGATTCCACCTGCAGTAACAACAACTGAACCTTCAGGAACATTTAAAGCATTTAAAGGAATTTCATCACTAACAGAAGATTCATACTGGCCTTTAAAATAAAACCTGTTTTTCTGGGGAATTTGTTGAGCCGCTATTTTAGTAGAATCGTAAAGCTCTTCATAAGCAACATTATCCACGATTTGAGAGCTATTTCCAACGGCTTCCATTTCTTTTCGAAGTGTTGCTCCAAAAGGCTCGATGGTACTAAAATAAATCCTACCGTTCCTGGTATTAATCGTACCACCATTGACCGCTCTATTGCCTTGATATTCTATTGGTTTAAAATCAAACACGCCGTCCTTTTGAGCTCTATTGTTTTGGTTTAGTCTATCCATTCCTACAACTTCGATGACTTGTTTTTCATCTAATCCTGGATAAGGTAAAAAGTTCACTAACAAACTGTTGTTTGGATTATTGTACAAAATATCTAATCTAAAACCTTCCTGACTTACTTGATAAGCTCCAATTGAGTAAACATTTTTCATCATCAAATCCCAAAGCTTATTGTTAGGGTTAATGATCGTTGGTTTTAATAACTTCATGAATAATGCGTCCTGACCAGTTACACCATCTGTCGACAACTCACCCACTTGATAGGTTTTTCCAGCATAGGTGTATTCATATGCAACGGCTAGTACCTCATCATTATTCAAAGGTAAATTAACAGAGATAAAACCAAGTTGTGCATTATAAGTAAACTCCTGCTCTGTTAACCTTCTTGCATTTTCAACCTTTTCGAATTCTCTAGCTTGACTGAATGGACCCGGACTTGCACCGAGTGATTCCAATTCAACTACAGCATTATTAAACCCTCTTATATTTGCATTATCCTTAATATAGCTATACAATCCGTTCGAACTGTTGTCAGGTAGTTGATCTGATGAAGGATTTCCAGGGTTTCCAGACCAATTATCACTATTTGCTTCACCTAAATCAGTAAATGCGATAATGTTCCTTGTATCTTCGACTCGATTTGTCTGGTTGGTTACCCAAACTTCAATTCTCGTGATATCAACAAGAGAACTAACAACTGGAACTGATTCCATTGCTTCGTCATAATGCTCACGGTGATAATAATTCAAGAAATAGTGTCTATTCATCTCGTATTCATCCGCTTTTAGCTCGAAATCCTGAACTTGTGCACCACCTTGAATATTAATTTCTTGTTTTTGACCACGTGAAGTAGACGCAATGGCATCAATCGTTAATCGACCAAATCTCATTCTAGTTTTAACACCAAAGAGCGTTTGAGACCCTTCAATTAAGGACGTTTCCAATGGCATTGAAACATTTCCTGCTTCCACTTTTTGTAAAATTTGATCTTCATCTCCAGTCCACTCCAGCTTTGTAACATTATCAAAATCAAAAGCAGCTTCTGTGTTATAAGAAGCGCCTAATTTTACTTTATCACCAATCTGTCCAACAAGGTTTAGCTGAATTCGTTGTTGAAAATCAAAGCGTGTAATTCTTCTTTGATTTTCTGGTAACATTGGGTTTTCATATCTCGCGGAATTTACACCCAGAGATATTTCAACACTCCCTTCTGGACGAATTTGAATTTCATCTGAACCGAATATATTAGCAAATCCAGGATTATCAATCTTAATTGGAGGAATCAACCCTTGTTCTTCTTCTGTCTGAGAATCAACTTTTTCTTTCCAATAGGATTGCATGTTTTGTTGACGTTCATACTCGATATACTCTTCGAGTGTCATCATTGAAGGAGTTCGATAATTGAAATCATCCCCCATGGTTTCTTTAAAAATATACTTCCCTGTTTTCGGATCGTAAACAATTGTTTTATTAACACTTGAAGGATCCCCTAAATCGAAACTTTGCTCAGAATTGGAAGTAGGATCATGCGGATTGTTAATTGGATACTGAAGATCAATTGAATCTGGATCTTGTTGAGCACGTACATAATTCACAGCGGTTAGGTTTACCACTATAAATAAAATAGTCAGAACAGTATGTAGTGCTTTTAAATTCAAGGCTTCAATATCTATTACAATACTCTAAGTGCATCTTTAATTAACAATTCAACAGTTTCTTGATCAGCATATACTTTTTTCAATGCTTTCTCGGCCGCTTTTTTATCAAAACCTAAAGAGACCAATGCAGTTAACGCATCAAAGCGAGTAGTATTGTTTGAAGTTGTAAAATTATCATCCGAAACCTCAAATTTTAACATTTTATCTTTCAAATCGATGATTACTCTTTGTGCTGTTTTAGCACCAATTCCTTTTACACTTTGTATAGTACTCACGTCTTCTGAGGTAATTGCATGTGCAATTTCAGAGGGAGCAAGAGAAGATAACATCAAAATTGCAGTACTAGGACCTATCCCAGATACTGAAACAAGGAAATTAAACATCTCTCTTTCTTCTTTTTCAATGAAGCCATAAAGAATTTGCGCATCTTCACGCACCACAAATTGTGTATAGATTTTTAAAGCTTCATCTGATCCAATTGCAGAATAAGTGTTTAAGGAGATTTTAACTTCATACCCTACTCCATTGCATTCAATAACAATTGATGTGGGTGTTTTCTCAACAAGTCTACCGTTTAAATGTGTAATCATAATTATTTACTTTGAGCATCAACAACAGCTATTTTAACCATATTTACAATTTCTCGAACACTTGAGCCAAGTTGTAAAACATGGACAGATTTGCGTAAACCAACTAATACGGGGCCTATTGCTTCACCTTCCGTCATCTCTTGAAGTAGTTTATATGCAATGTTTCCAGAAGATAAGTTGGGGAATATAAATGTATTCACCTCTTTGTTAGCCAATTCAGAAAAAGGAAATTGATCCATCATCATCTCATTATTCATAGCGAAATTTGCTTGAACTTCCCCATCAACTGTTAGTGTTGGATATTTATCGTGAATGATTTCTACCGCTTTTGCCATTTTATTTGAGTCTTCGCCAGGTGCTGAACCAAAATTTGAATAAGATAGCAATGCAATTCGAGGAGTAACTTTAAATTTTCTAATCGTTTTTGCTACATTGTTGGCTAAATCAGCTATTTCTTCAGCTGACGGATTAAAGTTTACAGTAGTATCAGCTAGGAATATTGGACCTTTTTTAGTGACGAGTATATACATCCCTGCAACCCGTTCAACATCTTTTTGCATCCCAATTACTTGTAATGCGGGCTTTAAAACATCTCTATATTTTCGAGTTGCACCTGAAACCATTGCGTCTGCATCACCTGTCTGCACCATCATTGCACCAAAATAATTGCGTTCACGCATAATTTTTAGTGCCTCATACTCTGTAAATCCTTTTCGCTTACGCATTTCAAAAAAGGCTTTACCATAACGTTCTCTTCGGTCGTTCTCTTCCTCCATTTTTGGATCAATGATTTCAACTTCAGGGAAATCCATTGAAAACTCTTCTATCATTGCTTCCACTTTTGTTTTGCGTCCTAAAAGAATTGGAAATGCTACGCCTTCTTCATAAGCAGTTTGAGCTGCTTTCAATATTTTATAGTTATCCGCTTCAGCAAAAACTACACGTTTCGGATTTCGTTCTGCTTTTTCGGTAATTGTACGAACTAGCTTATTATCTAACCCTAGACGCTTTTTAAGTTCCGCTTCATAGGCATCCCAATCTTCAATTGGTTTTCTTGCAACACCTGATTCCATTGCAGCTCTCGCAACCGCTGGGGCAACGTAATAAATCAATCTTGGGTCTAATGGTTTTGGAATTATTTGTTCTCGTCCAAAAGTTATACTTTTTTCACCGTATGCCTCACTTACCTCATCAGGAACAGTCTCTTTTGCCAAAGACGCAATTGCGTGAACCGCGGCGAGTTTCATTTCTTCATTAATCGACTTAGAACGCACGTCTAATGCTCCTCTAAAAATAAATGGAAATCCAAGTACGTTATTCACTTGATTTGGGTTGTCAGAACGACCAGTAGCCATGATTACATCATCCCGAGTAGCCATTGCATCTTTATAAGATATCTCAGGCTCTGGATTTGCTAATGCAAAAACAACTGGGTTATTCGACATCGACTTAATCATCTCTTTCGAAACAATTCCACCTAAAGACAATCCTATAAAAACGTCGGAGTTTTTCATCTCTTTCTTAAGAGTTGAAGTCTTTTTATGTACCGCAAAATACTTTTTATTTCCTGTCAGCTCCTCCCGTTCTTTTGAAAGTAGCCCTTTACTATCGAACATGAAAATATTATCTATTTTTGCTCCAAGTGAACAATACAGCTTGGCACAACTCATTGCGGCTGCACCTGCTCCAGAAATAACAATCTTTACATCCTCAATTTTCTTTTCTGCCAATTCAAGTGCATTAATCAATGCCGCTGATGAAATAATTGCCGTTCCATGCTGATCATCATGCATCACAGGAATATCAAGTTCAGCTTTTAATCTTTCTTCGATCTCAAAAGCTTCTGGCGCTTTGATATCTTCTAGGTTGATTCCTCCAAATGTTGGAGCTATGGCTTTAACAGTCTGAATAAATTTCTCAGGATCCTTGGCATCTACTTCAATATCAAATACATCAATGTCAGCAAATATTTTAAAGAGTAGCCCTTTACCTTCCATAACTGGCTTTGAAGCCGCAGGACCTATATCTCCCAAGCCTAAAACAGCTGTTCCATTGGAAATAACGGCAACTAAGTTTGCTTTACTTGTATATTTATAAACATCCTCAGGGTTTTCAGCAATTTTCAAACAAGGTTCTGCTACACCAGGAGAATAGGCCAAAGATAAGTCGCGTTGGGAACTATACGGTTTAGTTGGTACAACCTCAATTTTACCAGGTTTACCTTGTGAATGATAGTCTAGAGCGTCTTGTTTTTTTATCTTAGCCATAATTTGTGTTATTTTTAAAATGCGAGGGCGTAAATTTAATAAAATAGCGTCAACAAAAGGAATATAAAACTTGAAAGCATGTTAAATCAAAAAATTGTCGTTTTGAGTGGTGCTGGAATAAGCGCTGAGTCGGGGTTAGGTACTTTTCGGGATAGTGGAGGGCTTTGGGAAGAATATCCCATTGAAGAAGTAGCCACGCCCGAAGCCTGGAGGAAGAATCCCGAATTAGTAACCGAGTTTTACAACATACGAAGAAAGCAGGCCTATGAAGCAAAGCCCAATCAAGGTCATTTTGCATTAGCCAATCTAGAAAAACAGTATGACGTCACAATTATTACACAAAACATCGACGATTTACACGAGCGCTCAGGTAGCTCAAAAGTTATTCATCTTCATGGTGAAATCAATAAAGTAAAGAGCTCTGGACCCAATAGTGAATCAAACTACTATCCACAAAAAAGTTGGGAAGTAAAAATTGGTGATTTGTGTTCTGAAGGTTATCAGCTTAGACCTCACGTCGTTTGGTTCGGTGAAGCTGTTCCCATGTTAGACGAAGCGGCGGAGATTTGTCAAACCGCCGATATCTTTATAGTTGTGGGGACTTCATTAAACGTTTACCCTGCGGCAGGACTCATACACTACGTACCAAATAAAGCAAAATGCTTTTTAGTAGACCCAAGCGACGTTAGCGTGCCTTCTCACTATAAGCATATTAARGACAACGCCGCAAAAGGCATGGAACAGTTGGTAAAAAACTTAATATAAGAATATTAGTGCTYTAGAACTAGTTTTTTTGCAGGTAAAGCTTCACCGTTAGGTAAAATTATTGTGCAAAAGTAAACACCATTTGGCATGTCACCAAGTGTCAACTCCACTTCTTTATTTTGTAATGTAAATGTTCTTAACTCTTGACCTAGAATATCGATAATTTTCAGTTGACTTCCTTTCGTAACACCACTTACTGTTACAACTCCATCACTTGGGTTTGGATACAAGCTAACATTTAAAAGTGCTTCAGAAACTTCCTCAACACTAGCCGTACAATCTACCCCACCTATTCTATATTTAATGCGAACTGAATCCAATTTAAACCCTAAATCGTCTATTACATAGTAATCGTGAATCGCACAAAAAGAATTTCCATCAGGAACAAACTGTGGTTTAAAAATCATATCCTCGTCATCAGCTAGTACTGTAGAACTCGGTGTTGTATAAGATGGTGCATCTGCACAATTATAACATAAATCATTGTCACAAATTTGATCTTGCGCACTATTTGCAATTACACGATCTCTTCTAAAACGTACTTCAATAGACTGACCACTTATATTTTTAACACGGAGGTCTATATAGGTTGCAATATCGGATGGTTGACCTTCAACTACCACCTCTGTTCCATTCAATATTGTGCTCGGATCAGAGACTTCATATATTTCAATCTGAGCTTTAAGGTTAAAAGCTGAAGCAATAAAAATTAAAAATAGAATTCGTGCCATAATATTACATTTGATTATATTCACACTAAAGGTAAGTGTTTCTATTTGTATTCTCAAAAAATCCACCTGTTTTTTAGTACAGTTCTTTTTTTAGGATTTCAAGAGTGCATAGAATTAAGTTCTTGAAAAATATTTATTTAAAAAAATAATGCGGTAGTTTTGGACTAAACAAAATATTAAAACTATGAAAAAATTATTACTTGGTGCGGCACTATTATTTAGTTAGTAGCCTATCTTATTCTCAAGTTCCAGACAATGGAATTTTGACACAGAATGTTATTGTCACAGACATTGACGGAGTAGAACACAACTTTTATGATATTCTAGATCAGAATAAAGCAATTGTTCTTGACCTATTTGCTGAATGGTGTGGACCATGCTGGAATTATCACGATTCAGGTTCCACACATCCGAATGCTGGTGCTTTGAAAGATTTAGAAACTCAGTATGGTACTGCAGGTACAGGTGAACTAGTAGTACTTGGTGTTGATTCACATGCCGGAGGTACAGAACTAGAGCTTGAAGGTGGTCAAGGGACTAACGGTTGGGACTGGGTAACTGGTACTCCTTACCCGTTAGCTGTTCAAGAAATCGGAGGTACTTTTAATCAGTCATATTACCCAACTATCGTTGTTATTTGTCCTGATAGAACAGTTACTGAAATTGGACAACAATCTGTCGCTAATCTTTATGCTGCAGCAACTCAATGTGGAAATGCTTCAACAGCAACTAACGACGCAAGAGTATATAGTTACTTAGGTGACTTAGAGTCTTGTGGTGAAGTTGATTTAGACGTTGTTATACAGAACTATGGTTCTACAAACCTAACATCAGCTACTGTTCGTGCATTGATTGGAGGGACGGAAGTTGCTACAACAACTTGGTCAGGGAACTTATCTCAATATGATGTTGCTGATGTGAATATTGGTACAGTAACTATCACTCAAGATGAAACTGTAACTATTGAAATTACAGACACTGATGAAGATGCTTCGAACAACACAATGAATGTTAACCTGACTTATGCTAGCGAAGAATATGCAGGAGATGTAACAGTGACGATTAATTTAGACGATTATCCTGATGAAACTACTTGGGAAATTCTGAATGAGAGTGGAGCAGTTTTAGGTTCTGGTGGCCCTTATCCTGGTCAGGAATTAGGAACAGTTCAAGAAACTGTAAGTATTCCAGCTACTGGGTGTCACTCATTTGTCATCTATGATGAATACGGGGATGGATTAAACGGATCTCAGTGGGGTGGTACAGATGGTAATTATACCCTAACTGATGGAGATGGTTTAACTATCGCTCAAGGTGGTGGAACTGCCAATTGGGATGATGAAAAAAGCACATTCAATGTAGTTGAAACGGCTTCATTAAATGACTTAAATGCTTTCAGTAAAACGATTGCAATTTATCCAAACCCAACTTCAAATGTTGCAACGCTTTCTTTTGACAACAATGAAACAAAGGAAACAAGCGTTTCTGTAATCAATTCAGTTGGACAAGAAGTGATTAGTATTGACTTAGGAGCTGTTTCAGGGCTTCAAAATGTTGAGATTGATGCTGCTTCACTTGAGGCAGGTATTTACTTAGTAAAAATCTCTTCAGGAAATGATGTTACAACTAAACGTTTGTCTGTAGCACATTAAAAAATTAATTTTTAATAAAAAGGCATTCAGTTTTGAATGCCTTTTTATTTTTGGCATACTATTCGTTGAATGAAACGAAATAACTAAAAGTAAATCTCATGAAAGTTTTAACCTTATTATTTGTATCAATCTTTTTTTCATTACTAGTTACATCTCAAGAGGATGATGGACTGTTGGAAAAAACTGTTCCATCCGTTTCGCTCAAAGATGTCAATGGTGAAACAGTAAACACGTCTGAATTGTCAAACGATGGCAAACCAATTATCATTTCTTTTTGGGCTACGTGGTGTGCTCCTTGTAAAAAGGAACTTAACGCTATTAATGACTTATATATTGACTGGCAAGATGAAACTGGTGTTAAATTAGTAGCTGTTTCTGTTGATGATGAAAGAACAAAAAATAGAGTTGTTCCTTACGTAGATTCTAAATCATGGGAATATGAAATATTAATGGATCCAAATGGTGATTTCAAAAGAGCGATGGGCGTTAATAATGTTCCCCACACTTTTATAATTGACGGAGAAGGTAATATAGTTTACTCTCATAATAATTACGCTCCTGGTGACGAATATGAACTCTACGACAAAATTCTAGAACTTGTAGGTGAAGAATAATAAAACAATTAACACTATTTACAGATGAAGCGATTGTTGGGTATTACTGCCCTATTAGGATTATTTTTCTTTAATCACCAATTAAATGCTCAAGGTGATATATCAGGTAACCATGAAACTATTTACCAATACTTACTGGATGATGAAGCCATAAATGCTCAACAGCCTGATGAAAAATCTTTGGTTAATTCTTATACAAATATCAATTATCGATATTCAGGGTTTAAAGCTGGTGTAAGAATAGAAACTTATCTTCCCCGTATTTTAGGATACCCCGATCGATTTGATGGAGCAGGTTTAGGATATCGTTATTTTGGTTATGAAAATGATATCGTTGACATCACTGTTGGAAATTTCTATGACCAATTTGGATCTGGTTTGATCTTTAGATCATACGAAGATCGTGCCTTAGGTTTTGATAACATGATGAATGGTTTTAGGGTGAAATTAACACCATACAAAGGAGTTACACTTAAAACTATTTATGGTAAACAACGCTATTCTTTTACCAGTGGGAAAGTTAATTACGCTCCAGGTATTGTAAGAGGGGCTGATTTAGAATTTAACTTGAATCAATGGTTTCCAAAATTAGCTGAAAACAAAATAAGAATCAATGCGGCTGGATCTTTTGTATCTAAGTATCAAAAAGATGACAACAGTGAATTTGTTCTTCCAGAAAATACTGGTTCCTATGGAGGAAGATTAGAATTGGCGTATAAAAAGTTTTTTATAAATGGAGAATACGTTATTAAAGAACAAGATCCTTCACAAGATAATGGTTACATCTATAATTATGGAAAAGGGCTTTTAATAAATGCTGGTTATTCTCAAAAAGGACTAGGAATCTTGGTTTCTGCAAAGTCTATAGATAATATGAGTTTCAGAAGTGACAGAAATGCAACTTTACAAGATGTAACTATCGGTTTTATTCCTCCTTTAACTAAAACCCACACTTACAATTTAGCGGCAACACTTTATCCTTATGCTTCACAACCAAATGGCGAAGTAGCTTTTCAAGCTGATGTGATTTATAAAATTAAAAGAGGCACTAAACTAGGCGGTAAATACGGAACTGACATTTCATTGAATTTCTCCACAGCATACGAACCAATAAAGCAAACTTCAGGATACAACATAGCTGATTCGTCTCGAGTAGCATATGATTCTAAACTTTTTGATAAAAGCGACTTGCTCTATTGGAGAGACATCAATGTTCAAATTAAAAGAAAAGTACATAAAAAGTGGACTGTACGCTTGAATTATTTCAATATTCACATGAATAATGATGTGCTAAAACTAACGGAAGAGAAAGGAATTATCCAGTCTCATATCGGAGTGTTAGATGTCGAATATAAAATTAACCGTAAAAACACTATACGTGCTGAAGTTCAGGGTCTGTGGACAGTAGACAACAAAGATCGTGGAGATTGGGCTACTGCTATTATTGAATACACTGTTTCACCTCATTGGTTTTTCAGTGTTATATTTCAATCAAATTATGGAAATCCAGTTCCTGAAGATCGTATAAATTATCCAATGGCTTTTGTTGGTCGTATTTGGGGAGCAACAAGACTTCAACTCGGTTACGGTCGACAAAACGCTGGTTTGTTTTGTGTCGGAGGTATTTGTAGATTTGTTCCAGCATCAAATGGTTTAACAGTAACATTCTCTCATTCTTTTTAAACTTTAAAATTATGCAGTTTAGATTAGTTATATTTTTCATGCTCGCTATCGCTATAGGGATTAGTTTATCCTCCTGTGATAAGGTCGAAAATGCTTATGAAGCAAGTGCAACTGTAGAATTAGATACAACGCTTTATCCTGGAAGTTGGCAAGACTATTTAGACAACGATTATCCAGTATTCCCTCAAAACAATAATACAGATATCAATGTACTGATTGAGGATTATACTGGACATAAGTGTAACAATTGTCCTACTGCAGCTACAATTGCTCACGACATCCATGAAAATAATCCGCAGAGAATATTTGTTGCTTCTATACACACTGACCCAGGAGCACAATTGTCATTTCAATCTTTTGACCCAGACGCACCCTATTATACTACGGACCATACAAATCCTGATGCTGTAGCATATGGAATTGAATTTCAAAATGGTTTTAATTTTATTGGTAATCCACAAGGTACGGTAAATAGAAAAATAGTAGATGGAAAAATGTTTGATTTTTCGGGAACGTGGCAAAGTAGAGCTTCAGACATTTTAAACACCAACGAACTGAAAGTTAATATTCAATCTCATTTTAATTTTTTCCCTTCAACAAATGGAGGGTTTTTACATGTTGAGCTTGAAAAATTAACAAGCGAAGAAACAGTTATTAATACTGTAGTTTATGTGATTCAAGATTCTCTTGTCGATTGGCAATTAATGCCTGATAACACCAACAATGAGTTTTATGTACACAGAGACAAACACCTTGGAAGTATTGACGACAATCCTTTTGGAGTTGAAGCTTTTAATACAGTTTCACCTTCTAACAGCAAAATTACACTTGACTATTCGTATGAAATTCCCACAGGCTTGGATCCTTCAAATATGCACTTTTTGATTTATGCCTATGATACGGATACATATGAAATTCTACATGTCATAAAACAAAGTATTGAATAATCGTAATGCATCAAATTACACGAAATACTATCCCTATCCGTGCGATACTTTTATTCATCGTATTCTTGTTCAACCTATCTCTGAAAGCTGCAGATACGTTATATATTAATAGAGATACACTTACCATAACTCCCGTTTTATTTCAGAAGGCTGCTTTTAATTTAGATACTACTTTTAATGCTAAAAATGCTGTTTTAGATTATGCTGTTGGCTCACCAATTGATTTAATCATTACAAACAACGATACTGTTACCCACGCTGTAAGATTACCAAACTCAACTGGAACAGTCAATATCAGCGAAGCTTCTTCTGTTAGTATAACTCTTAATAATTTACAAAAAGGAACTTATTCATTATACGTTGAAAGTGATGTGGGTTACTTTTTAGGTGCTGGTGCTGTTATTCGGGTTGGAATCTCAGGTCAAAAATTTGCATGGGATTTATGGGATCAAGATCCCGATCTTACAAGCGACTTTGGAAATCAAGTAATATCTGAGCTACCGAACACCTATCGTCCAACACTTTTTACTATAAACGGTGTTGTTGATCACATGGAGCCAAACAGTGCTAGTGTAATTACAGGGAACGTTGGAGATACCATTTACATATCAATTGTAAACAACGGCAATATGGATCACACGTTGCATTTCCACGGATATCATATAGAAATTATACAATCAACTCATCAACCTCACTCAGTTGGATGGATTAAAGATACTTTTCCAATATTAACTAAGGAAGCAATGACTGTCAGGTTAGTCCCACATCAACCCGGAGATTTTCCAGTTCACAACCATAATTTGGTTGCCACTTTGTTTAATAACGGTTATCCTCGTGGAATGGTAACTATGTTAATGATTCAAGAATGAAACAAATACTCACCATTTGGAGTTTATTCATAATCTGTTTAGTTAATGGACAGACCAAAGAGGTGTTTCTTCAATCTAAAATGGATGGTGAAAAAACCCTAAGTGATGGCACAGATGTTCAATTTTGGGGCTACGGTATAGAAAGCCCTATTACAGGTCAAGCTAGAATTTATCTTCCGGGACCAATTTTACGATTTGATTTAGGTGATACAGTAATTATTCATTTAGATAATGTCTCTCCAGAAGACCACACTATTCACTGGCATGGTTTGGATGTAGACCAAGAAAACGACGGTGTTGGTCATACTTCTCAGGATGTTTGGGCTGGAACAGGCTTTACATACCAATTTGTTTGCACACATGCTGGGACGTTTCTATATCATTGTCATGTACTTACTCCACTTCATTTAGCGATGGGTATGTATGGACTTTTTATTGTCGACGGGTCTGAAGATAATAGTTTGTATGACGAAACAACGGTCTACACAAAAGATTTCTCCTTCTTGTTTTCAGAAATGAATACGAGCTGGAACATAGACCCCTTAAATCCAGGTCCTTTTGCGCTTTACGAAGCAGACTACGTCATGGTAAATGGTTTTGCTGATGAGGAGTTAGATTCTACAGACAATATTGTTTATGGCATCCTCGAAGATACGTTAGGTTTCAGACTGGCCAACACTGGATATGGAAAAGTAAAAGTGACTTTCCCTTCTGAGCTCGATGTTGTACTTGTCGGTTCGGACGGTAGAAAACTACCCAACACTGTATCCATCAACGAACTCACCATATACCCCGGAGAACGTTTCGAAGTTTTGGCTGAACCCAATACACTTTTTGAAGGAGTTATGAGTGTAGATTATTTTGATTTAAGAAACAACAATCTTATTGGGACAAATGACGTTAACATCTCCATCACAAGCGCTTTAGATATAAGCGACCAGACCCTCGAAGACCAAACATTAAAACTATTCCCAAATCCCGCTTCCGATTTTGTCACAGTTGAATTTGATGGTTTAGCAAAAACTGGAACAATCACAGATCTATCTGGCAGATTGGTTTCTAACTTTAACTTAACAGAAAATCAATCAAAAATTGATGTACGTAATTTGAAAAAAGGCACTTACTTTATAACTGTAGAAGGGTGCTCTATAAAGTTTGTGAAAGATTAGCCAGACTTGCATACTTTCTGCTAAAAAAAGGTGATTTTACATCCATTTAAAATAGTCTGTTTTTATACTTTCTCATATTAATCTCAAACAACTCGTTTGCATTTTTAATCCATTTCTTCAGATAGTTTCTTATTTTTGGTTCGTTTAGGATTAAAAGTCAATTATTATGGGCAAAATATTAGTAATCGATGACGAGAAAAGTATTCGTCGTGCGTTAAAAGAAATTTTAGAATTTGAAGATTTTGAAGTGGATGAAGCGGAAGACGGTAAGGAAGGTCTCGAAAAAGCTAAAAACTCATTTTATGATGTGATTTTTTGCGACATCAAAATGCCGAAAATGGACGGGATGGAAGTCCTAGAAAATCTCCAAAAAGAAAAGATTGAAAGTCCCATCATTATGATTTCTGGACACGGTAATATTGAAACTGCCGTTGAAGCCATCAAAAAAGGTGCTTTTGATTTTATTGAAAAACCTTTAGACCTAAATAGAATTTTAGTCACAATAAGAAATGCTGGTGACAAGCAAACACTTGTTGAAGAAAAGAAAACCTTAAAGAAGACAGTTCAACGTTTTAAGGGGTCTTCAATCATTGGGGAGACCAGCGATATTGTAAAAATCAAAGAAATGATCGCTAAAGTTGGTCCGAGTGATGCTCGTGTACTAATTACAGGTGAAAATGGAACCGGAAAAGAATTGGTTGCGCGGTCATTACACGATAATAGCGAAAGAAAAGACAAGCCTTTTGTAGAGGTAAACTGTGCTGCGATTCCAGCTGAATTGATCGAAAGTGAACTCTTCGGACACGAGAAAGGAGCTTTTACTTCTGCTGTGAAGCAAAAGAAAGGAAAGTTTGAATTGGCGTCTACTGGAACTTTATTCTTAGATGAGATTGGTGACATGAGCGCTTCAGCACAAGCAAAAGTACTTCGTGCACTTCAAGAAAATACGATTCAGCGTGTCGGTGGAGAAAAAAACATTAAAGTAAATCCTAGAATTGTTGCTGCAACGAATAAGAATTTGCGCCAAGAAATTGAAGATGGGAACTTTAGGGAAGATTTATTTCATCGTTTAAGCGTGATTTTAATACATGTTCCAACGCTCAACGAACGCGAAGAGGATATTCCATTATTGGCTGATCATTTTCTTACAATGACTTGTGCAGACCACGGAATTCCAAGAAAAAAGTTTTCTGAAGACGCACTTGAAGCGTTGAAAAACACAAATTGGTCGGGAAATATTAGAGAACTTCGAAATGTCATTGAACGAATGGTGATTTTATGTGATAATGAAATTACTGGTTTCGATGTAAACACATTCTCAAATCCAAGAAGTTAGAGAGAAAAGAGACATTAGATGTTAGATGTTGGAGTCTCGGTTTCTCTCGGTTGGCAAATCTATAAGGTAGAATTACTTAATAAAAGTTTGACATGTCATTTTTTAAAAGAATTTTCTCAAAAAAAGATAGCGTCGAGGAAAAGCAAGATGATCCCATGAAATATTTAGTTGTAGGATTAGGAAATCCAGGTGAAAAATATGAAAACACACGCCACAATATTGGTTTCAAAGTCCTAGATGAATTTGCCGAAGAACGCAACGCTAAGTTTGAAACCGTTAAACTAGGTGATGTTGCAACGGCTAAATGGAAAGGTAGAACTGTTATTCTTCTTAAGCCTTCAACTTTTATGAACTTAAGTGGGAAAGCTGTAAACTACTACATGCAAAAAGAAAAAATACCACTCGATAAAGTAATGATCATTACCGACGATATAGCTTTGCCCTTTGGGAAACTTCGCTTAAAAGGAAAAGGCAGTGATGGTGGACACAACGGTTTGAAAAGCGTTCAAGAAGTCTTAGGTTCTTCTGACTATGCCCGTTTAAGATTTGGAGTTGGAAATGAATTTCACAAAGGACAACAAGTGGATTATGTTTTGGGAGAATGGGATAAGGAAGAACTCAAAACATTACCAGAACGTATTAAAACAGCAACTGAATTCATCAAGGGATTCACCACAATTGGTTTAAATTTAACGATGACGAACTGGAACAATAAATAGTTATGCTTCAAGACGCACAACGTACTTTTATTGAAAATCAAATCAACCAAAAAATAATCAATGCTACTTCATTATCCGGTGGCGATATAAATGATGTCTTCAAGGTCGAAACGGACGAAGAGACTCTAGTTATTAAAATCAACGATCTCAAACGTTTCCCTGAAATGCTCGAAAAAGAGTTTCGTGCTTTAGATTTTTTAAAGAGCGTAAGCAAAGCAATTTATCCTAGTCCAATAGCACACTTTTCAGATGATGAATCGCAGTATTTAGTAATGGAATATATTGCAGAAGGATCAAACTCAAGCAATGGCCAAAAATTATTGGGTCAACACCTCGCAGACCAGCACAGATGCTCTAATAAATCATTTGGGTGGGAAGAAAACAACTACATCGGAAGTCTACCACAAATAAATACCAATAAGTCTAACTGGTATGATTTCTACGCAGAAAATAGAATTTTATATCAAATCAAAATAGCTTTTGATAGCGGTATAATAAATAAAGAGGTACTCAATAAAGTAGAGCGATTTTGCGCCAAAATTGAGGGACTTTTTCCAAAAGAGTCCCCTGCTCTGCTCCATGGAGATTTGTGGGGCGGTAATTATTTCATTGACCAAAACGATCAACCACTCTTTTACGATCCAGCGGTTTATTATGGACACCGAGAAATCGATATCGCAATGACGAGATTGTTCGGAGGTTTTTCTACCGAGTTTTACGAAAGCTACAATGAATCATTCCCCCTCGAAAAAGGTTGGGAGAATCGAATCCAATACGGTCAACTCTACCCCAATTTAGTGCACTTAAATTTGTTTGGCGTTGGGTATTTGAGTTCTGTCGTGGATGTTGTTGGGAGGTTTTGAGATTTGAAGACGGAAAGCCATTGAAACGGCTAAAATGATAGGGCGTGGGAATATTTTTTTTAGAATGCGGGTTGAAACCCGCATCGATAGGAGCTTCGCTCTTATTTAAAAAAAATAACTAAATTCATGTTTACCTTTACTCATTCTCGACATCTGTTAGTAAAGAAGCAAATATTATGGACCACAAAACACAGAAAATAGAGCTACAACGCCTGTACAAAAAATGGCCAGACATCAAGCGCTATTTACGTTCTAAAGGATGCTTGTCGACAGATGCCGAGGATATTTTCCAGGAAGCACTTATTATTTATACGCGAAAGTGTGAGGAAAAGGATTTTCAATTGGATGTTGCACCCTTTCATTTTATAAAAGGCATTTGCAAGTTCTTATGGTACAATCAATCGCGAAAGAACAAACCTCAAATGGAGTTGAATGAAGAACTCACTAAGCTCAACGTAGAGGAAGATTGGATGCAAAAAGAACTGCAATTTAAAAAGATGGAAGATGTAATAAACTCCATCGGCGAAAAATGCAAGGAGCTACTGACTTCTTTCTACGGCTTAGGACTGAGCATGACCAAAATCGCGGAGAAACTGGGAATGCGCAACGACAAAGTTGCTAAAGCCCAAAAGTATCGCTGTTTGCAAAAAGCGAAAGAATTAGCTGCGTCCAAAACGGCTGCTTCAACTGAAAATCTTTAAAAACTGGAAATCATGAAACGAGATAACACAAAAATAATCGATCAATATTTGTCTGGAGAACTTTCAGACACGGAGAGAATTGACTTTGAAAAGAAGTTAGAATCGAATGCTGAACTACAAAAAGAATTGGAGCTTCAGCGAAATATTTATGAAGGTGCTAAAAGAGCTAACACTAGAAACACTGTGAAGTCAGTCGGTAAAAAACACCATCTAATAAATCTAACGAAATGGATTATAGGAGGAATTGCAGTTATCGCACTTATAGTATCAGCAGTATACTTTTCGATGCAATTGAACAGTACTTCTGAAAAAGAAAGAGAATCTACGACTCAACTTCAAATCCAACTGAAAAGTAAAGAACTGATAAAAGATCTTCCAAGAGAAGTATTTACATGGAGTGGAGAAGATACTATTTACCTTTCAGAAAGCGGAGTATTGATTTCTGTCCCCAACGAAGCACTTTTACAAAATGGACAACCCTATAAAGGGAAAGCAATCATTGAATGGCAAGAAGCAGTGGACGGAGCAACAATCATGAAAAGCGGCCTCAGTACGATGGCAGACAGCAATCTTCTCGAAACACAGGGAATGTTCTCCTTCCGTGTACAAGCTGAAAACGGGGGCTTACTAGAAGTCGATCCAGAAGTGGGGATTTACCTTCAAGTCCCTGTTGATGAGATTAAACCAGGAATGCAATTATACAAGGGCGAATATGATAAGGACAGTGTAATCAACTGGGTGAATCCAGTACCATTAGAGAAAATTCCAGTACCTGTTGACATGAGCGAACTTGATTTTTATCCTAGAGGATATGAAGACACATTGGATAAATTGAAATTGAGTCAAGAAAAGGAATATCGTGATAGTTTGTATTTGGCTTGTGAAGTTTTCGAAATGGAGAGTAATGACGATCAAATTAATAAAGAGGAAGAAATTACTAATACTTCAAATCTAGCAGAACATCGCATCTATGACACTCTCATTGAAGATACTCTTTATGAATATTCTGAAAATCAAGAAGAAGTATCTGCTGTGGATAGCATTCAATATGAAAAATTTAATTCCATTCCACCATCAAAAGTCTTAGCGTTTTGGAATAAAAAATTCAATAATACAATTCTAGCAACAAGAAATTTTGAAAAACGAATGCGTGAAATCCATGAAACTTGTGATGAATCTTTATTGAAACTATACACAAGTAATCTTGATCGACCTTTGTACTTTATTGATTCATTAGCGGTGACTAGAGGATATAAACAATTCGAATCCTTTTTTGCAGAACGTGTGGGGAAAATCGAGTTGGATAATCCACACCTTAATAAACTTCACAAATTTTATGAGCGTGGAATTAAAGAATTACGTGAACAACTTAAATTGGAACGAGAAAGAAAAGCGCAACAAGAAAGAAAGTGGGATAATGAAGTGACTACCGCAAGGAGTGAAGAAAATGTTCGTACGGCAAATAGAAAAGCACAAGCTTTTCAAGAAGAAGCTAGTTTGAATCATGAACATGTTAGAAAGCAATTAGGTTTTACTCAAAACATCAAGATTACTAAAAACACAATTATCGTGAATATTGATCGAGAAGTATATGCTGCCACTAGAGCTAGAAAAACGACTAAGGTCTCCTTTAATGGGAAGACTTCTGTAATCAAATACAATGATTTTACTCTTGAAGTAGCAAAACATAAAAACTTTGAAAGGCTTTATGTTTATCTTCTCTCAGATAAATTGAACAGTTACCAGCGTGTTGGTCATAAACAAGGAAAAGTCGACTACCCATTAAATGATAGAATCACTTATGACATTGTAGTTCTAGGAATTAATGAAACGGGATACTTCTATCATGAAATTAAACAAATCAAGAAAGGGACGTTCGGAGAAGTAAAATTAAAGTCAATTTCTGAAAGTGATTTTGAAAAACGAATTATTACATTAAATCAAAATCGATTGGGTCGGCCTATGAACATTAAGGATGAATTAGCGTGGCTTAAATTAGAAAAAGAGAATTATAAAGTACAACGATTGAGGGAGGAAAAACGAAAGTTTTTAGAAAGGGTTAGGAAAGTTGTTTTTCCTTGTTATAACAATAATGGATATAAAGACATCCTAATAGAAGTATTTCCAACAGTAGTAACAGAATAGAAGAAAGGGATCTCTTTTCCAAAAATCAAAACATCAACATAACTATAGGCTAAGGAAAAAATCTCTTAGCCTATAGTTTTTACAATCAAAACATTAAACCGTTCTCTCTGTCTTTTTTCAGAAAGTGTAATTCCTTACAACTCAAAAAAGCCCACATTTTTTCTTATATTTGAGTAACACAAAAACTACTACAGTATGAAAAAATCTACATTTATTTTATTATTTATGTCGTTTTTGACAACATCTGCATTTGCACAGTTTGTTAAGAACGAAGGTCAAGTAACCGATGAACAAGGAAGTGTTCATCCAGAAGTATTATTTACGCTTCAGTCAGAACAGTCGAGACTCTTTTTCGAAAAAGATAAAATTGTTTTCGCTTTACATGAAATCGTGTTTACTGAAAACGAAGAGAGTAAAAGACTGATGAACGAAGGAGATCTTGAAGCTGCAAAAGAAGCTTCTCTCGGAGTAAAAACACAAAGAATTGATTTCGAATTTGTGGGTGCGAACCAGAATCCCGAAATTGTTTTTGAAAAACCGCGGAGTGAAGTACAAAACTTTTACTTAGCACATTGTCCAAAAGGAATTAACCATGTAAAGATGTATGATCAAGTGATATACAAAAACCTTTATCCAAACATTGATCTAGTTTTCAAATCAACAGCGGGTCAAGTAAAATATGACATCGTCGTTCGTCCTGGTGGAGATCTCTCAGATGTGAAGTTTCGCTATAATGGAGCTGATGAATTAGACCTCAAAGAAGACAGACTGATTGCTTCAACTAAATTATTTCCATTAGTTGAAAATATCCCTTTTTCATTTTGGGAAAAGACTGAAAAACCTGTTGATATAAGCTATAAGTTATATGAAGATAATATTTTTGGGTTTCAGACAGAGGAGCGTTTATCGAGTTCTGAAACACTTGTTATTGATCCAGTTTTATCGTGGGCAACGCTATTTCAGCCAACAATAAGTGGGAGTTCTTCTGGTATTCGCGGTAATGTTACAACTGATGAAAACGGAAACTTTTTTTATCAAATAAATACATACGTTGCTGATATGCCTCTAAGTAATCCCGGAGGAGTCGCTTATTACGACCCAAATTATTCTGGATCGGGCTTAGATGTCTATTTTGGAAAATTTGATGTAGATAGAAATTTAGTTTGGTCCACATTTTTAGGAGGTACTGGTTCACAAAATAATTACTATGACCATGGTATTCGTGCTCGTGGTAATATATTTTATGTATGTGGACAAACGGGAAGTACAGATTTTCCAACTATGGATCAAGGAAGTGGAGCATTCTATGAGACAACTCCCGGAGATGGTTTTCTCTCTAAGTTTAATATTACAACAGGTGAAATGATCCACTCTACTTATTTACTTTCAGGATCTAAGTTCGGTGTAGACGTGGATAGTAACGGCAACGTTGCTGTAAACTCTTCAGCATCTACTTCAGACACACCTTCAGTTGTGTCTAGAGCTGGTGCTTTCAATCAAGCTGCGACCACAGGAAATAGTGATATATTCGTTTATATGTTTGACGCCAATATGGTTCAAACTTGGGGGACATATCTTGGTGGTACATCCTATGAAGATGCCATGGGTATAAAGTTTGACAATTTGAATAATTTATATCTATTTAATAGAACGAGTAGTGCAGACGCACCAATGGTTAACCCAGGCGGTGGAGCATTTTATGATAATGTTTATGCCGACAACCAGGATTACTGGCTTGTGAAATTTGATGTAAACGGAAGTATGGCATGGAGTACATTATATGGTGGAGATGGACTAGAAGGCCTTTCTTATTCTCAAGTAGAAATAAATGATAATAATGATGTGATTTTTACCTCTTCAACAAGAAGTACTGTAATGCCTCTACTTGACCCAGGAAATGGTGCGTATTACCAAACTACACCTGTTGGATTAAATGATGGAATGGGTGGTTCTCAAGGAAGTGGATTTCTAATGCGATTTGATGAAAATGCGGTGCTGTTACATGGTACTTATATGGGTGAAGACAATGAGACCAACTACATTCAAGGTCAGACGAAAGGGAAAAACGGTGAACATTATTTACTATTTCAAGCGAAAGACTTTCCAATCACCACTCTAACTGGAGCATATAATGTATCAAATGCAGACCCCACAAAATATGGATATATGGCAATGGAAATGACGTCTGATTTTGCAATTAACTGGGCTTCTTATGTGCATTCTGATAGCTGTTACATGGAGCGAATGGTTAGTGATATTGATAACGGAAGACTATATATAACCGGTACAACTCAAGCTACAGACTTCCCTTACACCGATCCAGGTGGAGGAGCATACTACGATGACCAATGGAACTCTGGAGCTAACAGAGCATGGGCGATTATGGAGTTTGAAATTTGCAGTACTCCTGATCAACCCTCAACTATTTCTGGTCCAACCGATATCTGCGAAGGAGAAACTGTGACGTATTCTGTAACAAATGATCCTAGTGCGGATAGTTATACCTGGACCATTCCGAATGGGTGGACAGGGACAAGTACAACAAACAGTATCACAGTAACTGCCGATAATTCGAGCGGTAATTTAACTGTTATTGCGAATAACTCATGTGGAGGTTCTGACCAACAGACAATTTCTGTCACTGTAAATCTTGAAACAAGCGCAAGTATTACTGAAACAGCATGTAAAACATATACAAGTCCTCTTGGAAATGATTATACATCTTCACAGGTCATTGTAGAAGTACTTACAAATGTTGCTGGGTGTGATAGTACATTAACTATAGATTTAACTGTTGAAAATCCTGATGTATCAACTTCACTTCAAGATGAGACAATCACTGCTAACGCTACTGGTGTTACTTACCAATGGTTAAATTGTGAAGGAAACACAGTAATTAGTGGAGAAACAAATCAAAGTTTCACCGCAACACAAAATGGAAGTTATGCTGTCGTAATAACTACTCCTAATGGGTGTGCAGACACTTCAGACTGTGTAGCAATTACAACGGTTAGCTTAGAGGATCAAGACAAAGAGTCTCTGATAGTCTATCCGAATCCTTCTGAAGGAATATATACTGTAAGTGGGTATGATGCGAATGCTACGTTGTATGTGTTTGATGCAAACGGCAAGCTAATTACAAGTCAAGAGAAATTAACAGATTCTAAAACAATCATTGATGTTTCAAAAGAAACTCCAGGTATTTATTTTCTTGAGATTCACACAGATTCTGAAATTGTTCATAAGAAGTTGACCAAATTGTAAGTAATATTCATTCTAATAGATTAAAAAAACGTCATTGATAATCCCAGTGACGTTTTTTTATCCCTTCACTTTAAAAAAAATGCTCATCGAAATTAGTTACACTAATTCACAACAAATTTGGTCAATTATAAAGAGTTTCCTATTTTGTAGTGACAAGTAAAGACTAATTAAAACAAACTATAATGAACAATACAGATAAAGAGAAATCGTGGACGAGTTGGTTTGAAATTCCTGTTAGGGATTTTGACAGAGCCAAAGCATTTTATGAAAAAATATTTGATACAGAAATTACAGCCGTGGAAACAGATGAACTAAAGTTAGGAGTGTTCCCGCATAAAGAAGTGGGATGCGCTTTGTGTTATAATCCAGAATATTATCAACCTGGCGAAACAGGACCACTTGTTTACTTGAATGCTAACCCTGATTTGCTTGAAGTTGCCAACAGAATTGAAAGCGCTGGAGGAAAAATGGTGATGCACAAAAAGCCAATTTCAGATGAATACGGTTTCATGTGTGTATTTAAAGATACGGAAGGAAATAAATTGGCTTTGCATTCTAAGAAATAGGAAAAGGATTGATAATATAAATATGCGTAAACCTCTTACTACATCCCCATTCTATGGGGGAATTCTTCTATAAATGGATAGCAACGTAATGCGGAAAGCCGTTGAAACGGCTGAATAATAGGGGCGTGGGCATTTTTTAGAATGCGGGCTTAAGCCCGCATCAATAGGAGCTTCACTCTTAATTTTAAAAATGCTAACGTCTTTTATTTCAATAATTCATCTCGCTCAGAATCCAAATTATGCAAGCTTAGAAATGATTTATATTCCTCAATAAACTTCTTCTTTTCATGATGCTTCTTTTGATTTAAAATATATTGATACACCCGATTATTGACAGATTCTGAAACGGAAAACGAACGATATCCCTTTTGCCAGGCAAATTTATCATTGATCAAGTTATTACTATTTACAAAATGGGAGCTGCTTCCTTTGACGCGTTGAATAATATCATCAAGAGATCTTTTTGGATTTAATAGAAATAAACAATGTACATGATCGTGATATCCGTTTGAAATTCGGATGGGGCAACCCACTTCTTGAAATTTTTTCATAATATAATCGTGAAGCTCTGTGTCTATGTTTGGATTAATTAATGGCCTTCTATTTTTTGTGGCCCATATAGCGTGAATCCAAATCCTATTGAATGATTTTGGCATTTTGATTAGTGATTTTGGTTAATATCTTTAATTAAGTTAGTGAAAAGTTTAGACTGGAATTCTTGATTTGAAGATTTTTTTTGAGAAAATTATTTGTGTCTTAATATCGTAGATATGATAAAATCTCAAATCAAGGATTTATTCAATGGGCAAATCCAAAAGAGCGAAGCTTTCTATCGATGCGGGATTCATCCCGCATAAAAAGAATATGGTTTGCCCCTACAAGTGGTTTCAACCACTTACTTAAGCATCTATTCCAGCATAAAATTAGTTCATGATAATTTAAAATTCTTCAAAAGAAAGAATTAAGATAGATAGCATCGCATAGCAAAAAGCCCTTAAAACGGGGCAATCGAATAATAAAGCTGGGGCTTGTGAGCATTCGTGGAGTGCGGGTTGACCCCGTATTCCCGGGATTCATCCCGCACCGATAGCGTTATTGTTATACAACAACGTTCACAATCCTTCCAGGAACAACAATCACTTTTTTAGGGGCTTTGCCTTCCAAGTATTGCTGTGCTTTTTCCATGGCGAGTACTTCTTTCTCTACATCTTCTTTTGACATATTCGTTGGAAGCTCTGCTTTGAAACGCATTTTACCGTTGAAACTTACCGGGTAAGCAAACGTGTTTTCAATTAAATATTCTTCGTTGAATTCTGGGAATTTTGCATCACTCACTGTTCCTGCTTCGTTACCCAGTTTTGTCCAGAGCTCTTCTGCAATATGCGGTGCATAAGGCGTTAAGAGAACGACTAATTCTTCTAAAATCGCTTTGTTATTGCATTTTAAATCTGTCAATTCATTCACACAAATCATAAACGCTGAAACCGCTGTGTTGAACACATAACGATCCATGTCGTCCTGAATCTTTTTGATGGTTTTATGTAGCGCCTTTAACGCTTTTTTGTCTGGCTCTCCTGCTGATAAGTTCAGGTTTCCGTCATTATCATGGAACAAACGCCATAATTTGCGCAAGAAGTTATGTACTCCGTTAATCCCTTTCGTATCCCAAGGTTTTGCTTGTTCTATAGGCCCTAAGAACATTTCGTACATACGTAATGTGTCGGCTCCGTATTTTTCAACGAGTTCGTCTGGTGTTTGCACGTTGTATTTGGATTTAGACATTTTTTCTACTTCGTGTCCACAGATGTAGTTACCTTCATAGTTCGTAATGAATTTGGAGTTCGAATACTCTGGTCTCCATTTCTTGTATCTTTCTATATCTAGAATATCATTACTTTCAATCAAATTAATGTCTACATGGAGTTTAACAAGTTTCAAATCACTTATTCCATCTAGTTTCACATTATTAAACTTTTCGATGTCACGAATAAGGTCTTCTGATTGATCTTCCGTAAAATCATGTTGCAAAATTTCCTCAGCATCACTCTTACTATAGAAATGATAATAATGTTGAAAAGGCTTATCAGACTCTACGCCTGACCTGAGCACAGTGCAACTAGTATGATAAACAAAACTACTTCTCCCCAAAATCATCCCTTGATTAATCATCTTTTGAAACGGTTCTTCAAAGTCGATATAACCATGATCTTTTAGGAACATGGTCCAAAAACGCGCGTACAATAAATGTCCGGTAGCGTGTTCTGCTCCTCCGATGTATAAATCGACGTTTTTCCAGTAGTCTACTTTTTCTTTCCCAACAAATGCTTTTTCATTTTGTGGATCCATGTAGCGCAAGAAGTACCAAGAACTTCCCGCCCATCCTGGCATGGTGTTTAATTCCATTGGGTGAACGTGTGGTTGATCTGCGTTGTCTTTACTGGTAAGACAACTGTTCTTTTCGTCCCAGTACCATTCTGTAGCATTCCCTAGAGGAGGCTGACCATCTTCTGTTGGTAAATATTTATCTACTTCTGGCAATTCAATTGGTAAATGTTCGTCTGCAATTGTTTTTGCAACGCCTTTATCATAATACACTGGGAATGGTTCTCCCCAATAACGCTGACGAGAAAATACTGCATCTCTCAACCTATAATTTGTTTGCTTCTTACCAATCCCCTGCTTTTCCAATTCGAAAATTGCAAGTTTGATGGCTTTGTTCACTTTTAATCCATCTAAAAATTCAGAATTGGTTATCGTTCCGGTTTTTTCTGTGTAAGCACCTTCTGAAATATCTACGCCTTCGAATACATTTTTAATTGGAATATCAAATTTCTTGGCGAAATCCCAGTCGCGTTGATCACCACATGGTACGGCCATAACAGCTCCAGTTCCGTAGGAAGCAAGTACATAATCTCCAATCCAAATTGGAATTTTCTCACCGTTAAGTGGGTGTACAACATACGCTCCTGTAAACTGACCCGTCACATTTTTCACGTCCGACATACGGTCACGTTCAGACTTCATTCCTGCCGTCTTTTTGTACTCCTCTACTTCAGATTTGTATTCGTCTGTAGTGATTTGATCTACGAGATCATGTTCTGGAGCAAGCACCATAAATGAAACACCAAATATGGTATCTGGTCGTGTGGTAAATACTTCTATCGATTCATCTTCGTATCCGTCTACTTTAAAATTTACAGAAGCTCCAACAGATTTGCCAATCCAGTTGCGTTGAATATCTTTAATTGCATCTGTCCAGTCGAGGTCATCTAATCCTTGTAAAAGTCGTTCAGCATAAGCGGTAATTCGCATCGACCATTGACGCATCAGTTTTTGTTCTACCGGATGACCACCACGTTCAGAAACACCGTTCACCACCTCATCATTCGCGAGTACTGTTCCCAAAGCAGGACACCAGTTCACCCATGAATCTGCTAAATACGTCAGGCGGTAATCCATCAGGATATCGTTCTGTTTTTTCGCATCAAAAGACTTCCACTCCTCTGCTGAAAACTCTATTTCACAATCATTAACGGCGTTTATCGTTGTGTTTCCTTCTGTTTCAAAAACTTGTTTCAATTCTGCAATTGGTCTCGCTTGATTGGAGTCATTACAATAATACGACTCAAATATTTGTTTGAAAATCCACTGTGTCCATTTATAATAGCTCGGATCAGAAGTACGCACTTCCCTGTTCCAATCAAATGAAAAACCAATTTTATCGAGTTGTTCGCGGTAACGTTCTACGTTTGTTTTTGTTGTAATTGCTGGATGTTGTCCCGTCTGAATCGCATATTGCTCAGCTGGCAATCCAAAAGAGTCATAACCCATTGGATGCAATACGTTAAATCCTTTCAATCGCTTGTAGCGCGCATAGATATCAGAAGCAATATAACCTAATGGATGCCCAACGTGTAAACCTGCTCCAGAAGGATAAGGAAACATTGTTAAGCCATAATACTTGGGTCTGTCGTTGTCTTCTACCGTTTTATAGGTATTGTTCTCCGCCCAGTGTTTACGCCATTTTTGCTCAATTGCTTTGAAATCGTATTCCATGATTTGATATTTCGTATTACAAAGGGGCAAAGATAATAAATTTGAAGTGGTTATATTACTTGCAAATAAGGAGTCTTGAAATCACTGCTTCTGATCGACTCACCTTCTATTAAAGAGTCCTATCAATAAATCAAGATACTTGTGCGTATTAAGTCAATATTAATTAAATTGTTAAGACTATGAAAAAATTAATCCTATCAATCCAATTAAGAAAAGCATGCGTATGTAAATTGAATTTTAAAACACAAAAGATGAATTTAAGAAAAATTACAATGATTGGTGCATTTATCCTTGGAGCTGGAACTATAGCTAGTCCAGTTTTTGCACAAAAGAGTAAAGAACAAACTGTTGAAGTTGGAGGTGCCGCTATGTACCCTTCTAAAAATATAGTTGAGAATGCGGTGAATTCGAAAGATCACACAACGCTAGTGGCTGCTGTAAAAGCAGCAGGTTTAGTAGAGACTTTACAGTCTGAAGGACCATTCACTGTTTTTGCACCAACTAATTCAGCTTTTGATGAATTGCCAGATGGGACGGTCGAAACACTTTTAAAAGCAGAAAACAAAGAGACGCTAAGTTCTATATTAACTTATCACGTTTTAGCAGGAAAATTTAATGCTAAAGACGTCCTCAAAAACATCAAAAAAAATGATGGGAAAGTTACAATGAAAACAGTAAACGGAGGTGAATTAACCTTTTGGGAAAAAGAGGGAGATATCTATATTACAGATGAAAATGGAAATAGTGCAATGGTAACTATAGCTGATGTGAATCAATCAAACGGAGTTATCCATGTAATTAATAAAGTATTATTGCCAAAATAATAAGCTAAATATTTCATTTAAAGAAAGTCCCTGAAGTAATCGGGGACTTTTTTGTATCACAAAATTTCAAAATATAAATAGAAAATAACTTAGTTAATTATTCGTTTTTCTATCAGGTAAAACGTAATTGATGAGAAAACCTTTATTTACTTACTTAATAAGTTTATTTAGTATTGTTTCTTTTGGACAAGACGACACGATTAACAAAAAACAATTCGAAAATATTTTTGGTGATACTGATTTACACTCTGTTGATTCTATTATCTCAGTCTCAAAAATAGATAGTCGCTTATTTGGTAAATGGGATCTCAAGGAAGTAAAAACATACAGTGGTGGAGCGCTTATCCAAGAGGAAAGTTTTCAATTGACAAAAGAAAATAATGGGTTCATTTTTGAGAAAGATTTCCAAGGTCACCATATAATTCAAGGAGATACGAATCATAGGATTATCTATTGGGGTATAACTTCTAAAAAAGACTCTATAAAAATATTTCAATTAGAAAATCGAAACGTCAATAATGATTATCGACTCGTACTTTCAGCAGAATATGGAATTGAAAAAATCTCTAGAAATAGGTTTGTTTTGAGTAGGAGAAGCTTGAGTTTTACCACTAAATATACGCGGAAAAGAATATATAAGAAGGAGCTTTTTATATTTCGAAGAGTTAGGTAAGTTTTACTCCACTAATAATCCAAAATCTTTAACAACAAAATAGGTAGAATAAAATCCAATATCCGTCGCATACATATTTGCCTTGCCTCCTTGATTGCCCTTTTCTCCTTCGTCGACGGTAATTTCGTGCCCCACTTCTTTTAGCTGGTAAAAAATGATGCATTCCTGATCTGAGGAATCAGCATAGCTTATTCTTTGAACTAAGTTGTTGTCTCCGAAATTTTCTTCTTTTATGCGATCCTCATTATCCACTTTTTTCAAATACTTCCATTGTTTTATTAACTCAAAAGAGCTCTGAATACTCACCACATTATCATCTTCTCCGTGTACAACAACTAGATTTGGATAATTTACTTTCTCGTTATAATTTGGAATTTCTTGCCCCCACTCCTCTGAAGTCTTATTAGGAACATTCAGCATTACTTTCATTCCTTGAAATCCATTTTTTGCTATTCCATGAGGTGCTCCCGCGAAAATTGCTCCTGCTTTAAACATTTCAGGATAGTTTGCCATCATTGAAACGCTCATTGCTGCTCCTGCTGAGAGTCCATATATAAAAATCTTTTGTTGATTTATTTTGTAATGTTGTATAACAAAATCTATCATGTTTTTAATAGAGCGACTTTCACCTTTGTCTTCTGAAATGTCTTTGTTTTTAAACCAGTTAAAACACAAAGAAGTGTTATTGATAAATTTTTGCATGGGATACAAAACAATAAAGTCGTTTTCTTCTGCCAATTCGTTCCACCCGCTCCCTTCCATTAGATTTTTAAGTGTTTGAGAACAACCATGTAAAGCAACGACTACAGGGATATTTGAAACCGAATCATTCTTTACAGACTCTGGAATATACATCTTCATTCCTAAATTCCCGGGATTTTCACCAAAATCATCAATGTCTATCACCTCGTTTGAAAGTGCAGAAAAACCAAAGAATGAGACTATAAAGAATAAAAATAATAATTTCAAATACAAAGATTTACATAATCACTAAAGCATGTGTCTCCACTCTTTTATTCGAAACGATTCTAACCGAATAAGTACCTTCAGCATACTTGTTCGCATCAATAAAGTGATTTTTCTTTCCCTGTGGAAATTTACCTTCGTAAATAAGTTCTACTCTTCTTCTTGTAGCATCAACTAACTCAATCACTCCTTCTTCATCAGCATTTGCTTTTACAGGAATGACAGTTATCGCAGAAGCTGGATTTGGATATACCTCGAGTACTTCTATTTCTTCATTTTCGAGACTAGCATCGCCATCATCGAAAACAGTAAACTTCCAATATCCATCAGGAGCTGGCATTGGTCGTGTACTTGACTTTCCAGAATTCGCTGTTGCTTCAATATAATAGTAAATATCCACTTCACCGTTTTGTGCGGGAATTAAAGCTTGCCAGTCATCATTTCCAATATCTGTCATAGAAATACTTTGATATGCACCACCTGTTCCAACTTTGTAATGAAGTGTTGCAGAAGCTATTCCTGAACGATGCGAGATGTACGCAGTCGCTTGATATGGATTTAGATTGTCATACGTGTCATCTAAACGCTGATGTGAAATAATTAAAGGATCTTGTACACCTACAGCATGCGTAATACAATGTATTGCACCACCAGAAGCAATCAAAGATTCTCCAGATTCGTAATCCACATTTACACCTACGATATTGTACCCAGGCATTGCATCTTCTAATATTCGTTGAGCAATCGTGTCGTATTCTTCTCTATAGAAAGGTACAATTACCGTATTGTTAACAAAAACTTGATTTGCATAAGTTCTATAATATCCATTATTATCAGGATATGCGCCACCTGTTGATGGAGGTGCAGGAATTCTAATAACACGATAAGGTGTGCCATAAACTGAAGTGAAATTATCTAATATGTAATCTAAATTAGCTTCAATCTGAGGACCATCTGCAACACCCGCTGGGTATTCGCTTACTAAAAGTGTTTCTTCATCAATGAACTTTATTTGCATATCAATGTGATCAATATCATCATAGGGAAGGCGTTCCACTTTGATATAATTGTCAATCCCCATAAAATCACTGAATATATCATTCAATTCTTGCTCAGTTTTGGGCGTAACACCAAATGAATTTCCGACATCATTTTCATCAGTTATCAATTTCGATGAAACACTTGTACCAAATCCATCCGCCATATAATTTCCTCCTGTGGCAATAACATCCGTTGGCGCATTAGTCATTTGATAAATTGGGATGTTTAAAAAGTTAGCATACGCTTCAGGCGCTCCGTTATCTAATGGTCGAGGTCGATTATAAATCCAATCCACCAAAATCAATGAATCATTCCAGTCTTTATAAACAGTGTTTGCCGCATAATCTCGCATCCAAATCGAATTATAGTCGCGATCCATATATACAACACTGTCTGTTGATACACCTGCATTCTGCAATGTATTTTCAACACTTGACTCATTGGGTGTTATAATTAGTACTTTACATTCATTTACAGCTGCTTCAACAATTCCTGTTAATGTATTGGAGTAATTTGGAACCCATGTCACTAATAAATACTCTATTTCTTCCCATTCAGCCATGGTACGAAGATTACCTTGAGGGGGATTAGTAGAAGCGCGTTCAGGGTTGTAATTACTGAACTGATACGTTGACATTATTTGTTTTTCCTCTTCAGTTAATCCCCTTGGTAGAGGTTCTTCTTGAGCGTTTATGGCAAATAATGAGATTGTAAAAAGTGTAAGTAATATATATTTTTTCATAACAATAGCAAATTTCAGGCAATATAAAGTATATTCTCCTACTTTCCAAAGGTGTTATGATGTTTGGTGAATTCTAATGATGAAAGCCCTATTTACTGAAGAAATAGTAAATATGTGTTTCCCATTTACTTGTGTCTGGTTCATTCCCTGGATCAGAAATGTATTCTTCTAAAGCAGGACCTTCTAATGAAAGGTCATTCTCTTTCACATAGGATTCAATTGCGTTATGGGGTTCGGCCAAATCATCATAACTTCCCATATGAACAATTTTTAGTGCTTTCCCACCTAATTCAAATGTTTCGAACTCATTAAAATCTTTAGACAAACCTTTCACAGGCATAACAGCAGCCATATCAGCTTGTCCTTTTTCTGGCTCCCATACAAAGTAAATTCCAGAAGGACGACCATCAAGTTCCATCGAGTTTTCAGCCACAAATGAATTAATAGCTCCATAATTGTCTGAATAAAACGATTGCATATTTTCAAATTGAACAACATCTCTTTTCCCAATGAATTTTCTAGTCGGTACTTCAACCGTTTGAATATTTGAAGGAGATTCTTCAACTACTGGTTTCTCAGCTAATTCTTCGACTGAATTTTTGAGTTTATCAAGTCCTTTTTCAAAGTCTTCACCAACCGTTTCTTCCATACTAAAAAACAATGACATTATATTCCAAGGATAAGCCATTTCTCCTTCCATGTACCAGGTTACTTCTGTTTTTCCATTTACATCTTTAAACGCATAATATGTAGGACTTTCTGATTCGAAAGGTTCTTTAAAAATCAAATGGATCTTCACTGTATCTTCTGAAACATCAGTTATTGTCATTGTTCCTTTTCCGACATCTTCATTTCCTTCCCATTCATATTTGCTTCCAACAGAGCCAGCTGCTCCTGTTATTTCAATTTCCATATCCTCATCCATTTCAGCCCAAGGGCTCCAATCCTGGAAATTTTCAAAGTTTGCCATATAGGCTTTGACTTTATCTTTTCCTGCGTCAACAACAATAGTTCTTTTCAAATTGTAGTCAGTATCCAAGAATAAAGGAATAATAAAGAATAGCCCAATTAGAAGGATAATTAGTATAACGAAGGTTTTAAGTACTTTTTTCATAATCTTTAGTTTTAACGTAACGAATGTATAAAAAAATTAACAACATTGTTATATTTTTTATGAAATATAGTTTTACCTTTGTTCAATCTAATGAAGAAGAATTATACATACTGGTATTTTAACTGTGTACACGGAACCAGTATGTTATAACTATAAATAATTATTTTTATTAACGAGCCTGGTTCTATTTGAATCGGGCTTTTTTTATTTTATATTATGAAAACATACGAGATTATTGAAGGGCTAGAACAACAGTACGACAAATACTCTACTGAAGATCAAAAGGTGTGGGAAATACTTTTTGAAAGACAATTTGAACAATTACAAGAACTAGCAGATTTATCATATCTTGAAGGGATTAAGCGCGTTGGATTCTCAAAAAATAAAATTCCTAATTTCAAAGAAGTGAATGCTCGTTTGCGAAAACAAACAGGCTGGAACATCCATGTAGTACCAGGAATAATTGATCAGACAAATTTCTTCAAAATGTTATCTGAAAAAACATTCCCCTCTTCAACATGGTTGAGAAAAATGGATGAACTTGATTATTTGTCTGAACCCGATATGTTTCACGATGCCTTTGGTCACATGCCATTACTCACTAATTCTATTTTCTGCAATTTTTTCCAAAAAATAGGAGACTTAGGTGTCAAATACATAGACCATCCTGAAATAATTGAAAAATTAGGTAGAATTTACTGGTTTACTGTGGAGTTTGGACTTATAGAAAATGGAAATGGTTTAAAAATTTACGGTGCTGGGATTCTATCTTCTTTTGGCGAGTCAAAATATAGTTTAAGCAATGAGCCTGAAAGAAAACCTTTTGATATTGTCGAAGTCATGAATACAGATTTTGACAATACGGTTATTCAAGAATTGTATTTTGTGATTGAGTCTTTTGAGCAGTTATCTCATTCAATTGAAGAAGCTGAAGCAGAAATCAGTTCCTTTTTAGTAAAACAAAGAATGGAGTGTAATGTCAAGAACATAACAAAATAGTTTTTCGCTTCACTGAATTTCATATACCTTTGCGCTCATGGAATTACGCCCGATAACAGATTGGTTACCGCTTACAATGAAAGAAGTTGAAAAAAGAGGCTGGGAAGAAATTGATGTTGTATTGATTTCTGGAGACTCTTATGTGGATCATCCTTCTTTCGGAACGGCTGTAATTGGTCGTATCATGGAGGATGAAGGTTTTAAAGTTGCGATTGTTGCACAGCCCAATTGGCAGGATGATTTGCGCGATTTTAAAAAATTTGGTCGACCAAAATACTTTTTTGGCGTAACAGCAGGCTGTATGGATTCGATGGTGAACCACTACACAGCGAATAGAAGATTACGTTCTACTGATGCTTATACTGCAGGTGGTGAATCAGGTTTTAGACCAGATTATGCCACGGTAACTTATTCGAAAATATTGAAAGAGCTTTTCCCCGATGTACCTGTTTTAATTGGAGGAATTGAAGCTTCTTTGAGAAGAGTTACACATTATGATTATTGGAGTGATGCACTTAAACCGTCGATTTTAGAAGAATCTGGGGCTGACATGCTAGTGTATGGTATGGGCGACCAGCCTTTACGCGATATGTTGCAACTATTGAAAAAAGGCGTTCCGTTTGAGTCACTTAAGACAATTAAACAAACCGCTTTCTTAATGCCGAAAGAAGAACCGTTACCTAAAAACAAAAATTGGGAAACGGTTGAGCTTTCATCACACGAAACATGCTTAGAAGATAAAATAAAATTTGCAGCCAACTTTAAGGTGGTTGAAGTAGAATCTAATAAGTGGCAGGCGAATAGAATTACACAAGATATAGGTGATCAACGTTTAGTTATTAACCCACCTTACAAAACAATGGAAGAAGGAGAAATCGATCAATCTTTTGATTTGCCTTATACGCGTTTACCTCATCCAAAATATAAGAGACGTGGTAATGTGCCTGCGTTTGAAATGATTCGTTTTTCTGTAAACACGCACCGTGGTTGTTTTGGAGGATGTAGTTTTTGCACGATATCTGCTCATCAAGGTAAATTTATTGCTTCAAGAAGTAAGGAATCTATCATGAAAGAAGTTGATCAGGTAGCGAGTGATGAAAACTTTAAAGGTTATATTTCTGATATTGGTGGACCTTCGGCGAATATGTACAAAATGAAAGGTATCGATGAATCGATTTGTGCTAAGTGTTCTAGTCCGAGTTGTATTCACCCTGTTGTTTGTAGCAATTTGGATACAGATCATAGTGATATGACTGCTCTGTACAGAGAAATTGACAACCATCCGAAGGTTAAAAAAGCATTTGTTGGAAGTGGGATCCGTTACGATTTATTGGTAGATGATTTTAATAAGAACAATAAAAACGGTAACCACGAAGAGTATATTGAACAAGTCGTAACACGACATGTCAGCGGAAGACTAAAAGTTGCTCCAGAACATACGAGTGATGCAACACTACGCGTTATGCGTAAACCGTCATTTAAATATTTTCATAAGTTCAAAGAAAAATATGATAAAATTCAGGAAAAGCACGGTTTAAAACAGCAACTAATTCCTTACTTCATTTCTTCTCACCCTGGATGTGAGGAGCAAGACATGGCAAATCTAGCCGCTGAGACTAAAGACATGGGATTCCAGTTGGAACAAGTGCAAGATTTTACACCAACTCCAATGACCGTTGCTACAGTTATTTACTATACAGGAGTTCATCCTTACACTTTAAAACCTGTGTATACAGCTAAAACGCGAGATCAAAAGCAAAGCCAACACCGTTTCTTCTTTTGGTATAAAAAAGAGAATCACCAGTGGATTAAGAATCAATTGATGAAGGCACAACGCCCTGAGTTAATTGATATTCTTTTAGGAAAAAATGCAGATAAGCCAAATTTTAAAGGGAGAAAGAAAAAACCTTCAGCCAGTAATAATGGTAAACCTATGCCTAAATGGTTGGAAGAACGTAGAAAAAAAGATAAGAAATAATTGAATATAACAGATTTATTCTTTTATTTTCGTAAAAAAAAACTCATTGTTATGAAAAGTCTTAACCTATCAACTATCGCTATCACCTTAGTGTTCTCAATACCCATTTTCTCACAAGATCTCACTACAGATTTACTGATCCACTACCCTTTTGATGGAGATGCCAATGACGCAAGTATAAATGGTTTTGATGGCATACCTAATGCTACCTTAACTACTGACAGGTTTGGAAACTCTAATAGTGCATACTCTTTTAATGGAATAGATGAATATATTGACTTACCAATAAGCCCAGTATTAAAGCCTCAACTTCCTGTTACAATGTCATGTTGGGTTAAATTCGATGAAATCCATTATACAAAAACAGTTATTGCTACAACTGACTTTGCGACTGATAGCCATTCAGGGGCTTGGATCAATACTAGTAGTGCAGGCAATTTTGCAGGCAATTTTGGGGATAACACTGGTAACACTTCTTCACCAAACAGACGCACAAAAGTGGGAGAGACCAGTCTTGTTGCTGATACATGGTATCATGTAGTTGCAGTAATCAGAGGTCCTCAAGACATGGATCTTTACGTTGATTGCCGTAATGACCAAGGATCTTACAGTGGATCGGGAGGAATGATAGCTTACTCTAGTGCTCCAGGTAGTATTGGTAGAAAAGACTCTTATTATGGAGGACCGACTTCTTATTTTCAAGGTACAATTGATGATTTTAGATATTGGAATAGAGCCTTGAATCAGGAAGAAATTGACAAATTGTGCCAGTATGATCTTAGCGTTGATCAAAATGAAGTACTAAACAATTTTGCATTTAATGTATTTCCTAATCCAGCAAATAATAAAGTTACTTTAACATCTTCTAAACTTGAATTAGTGAAAAGTTATAAAATTACAAGCTTAGATGGTAAAGTGGTTAAGTCTAATGAACTGGAGGAATCCATTGATATTACGGGTATATCAAATGGAATTTATACGATAAGTTTATTTGATATAAATGGCATTAGTCTTGGCTTTAAAAAACTTGTAATCAACTAGCTATTTGTTGAGTTATATTGTTTGAATAGTATCGAATTTCTTTGGTGTTTTTTTCCTAAATGGTTGGAAGAGCATAGAAAAAAAGATAAGAAATAAAAAAAACAGTAGAGATGTATTGTAATACGTCCCTACTGTTTTTTGATTTAAGTGGCTAGTGTTCTCTGTTTTGTTGCATTTTCCATGCCCTCCAAAGATCGTAGTAACTTTTTGTTTCCATAATGATTACTCCACCGGTTGTGTCGCCATATTTTGCTGGAATTGCACTAGTATAGACTGTGATACCCCCAATTGCAACACTAGGTATTGGATTTATCTCTCCTGTTTTTACACCATCAACGAAATAAGCCATGTCGTTGGCTCGAGCACCTCTAATCATCATATCGCCATTATCGTTTAATTTGATGTCAGAGTTTCTGCTTGCAATAAGTTGTTTTGGGCTATTCCTTACAGGACTCTGCATGATATCAAGAGAAGATATTCTACTTTGACCAATATCACCAAAGTTGATCAAAGGGTCTTCATATTCCACTACGTCAAATCCCTCCACAACCTGTACATTCTCCAAAATGTTAATTCGACCAACATTCGATATCCCGTCGGTTTGTACGTTTGCGTAAATAACTTCGTCGAGCGTATCAGTAAAATAGATCCCTTTAAGTTGATACTGACCAGTTGGAACAGCTGTGATTTTAAACCTTCCTTCACTATCCACTTCTGCTCCGAACTTTGTACTCCCTTGTTCAACCCAAATTTTTGCATATTCTGCAGGCACTTCTGAATCTGATTTTTCAAAAACCTTACCTACAATTTCTCCAAAACTACCCTGTCCGTATGCTAAACTACTCATGAGTAGTACAAGCACTATTTTTATTCCATGTTTCATAACTTTTATTTTTATTGTTCACTATAGTGATGCAAAAGTTATTTACATTCCATAAAAGTTTCAGGTATTTTTTTTGAATTACCCTGCTAAGTATTCAAAACTTGTTTTTAAATACGGCTTTACTTCAAAAACAAATTTTGGTTACTTCTCTCGATTAGTAGTATATTCCACTAACCCTATCAATGATTTTCTACTTGGAGAGTTGGGAATCGAATCTAATAAAGTAAGTGCTTCATTTTTTATCTCTATCATTTTACCGTGAGCGTATTCTATTCCTCCATTTGCAATTACGAGTTCGATTGCTCGGCGTACTTTTTTAGGATTTTCGTTGTGCCTTCTCACAATATTTATCAATTCTTTTTTAGTTGATTTATCTACGGTGTTTAAGGTATAGATTAGCGGTAATGTCATTTTCCGTTCGCGTATATCAATGCCTGTAGGTTTACCAATTTTCCCAGGCGTTCCATAATCAAAAATATCATCTTTGATTTGAAAGGCTAGTCCAACGAGTTCACCGAATTTTCGCATTCTTTCAGCTTCGTCTTCTCTTCCGACTGAAACAGCGCCAGCCTCACAACAAGTTGCAATCAGCGAAGCCGTTTTTTGACGGATCACATCAAAGTATGTTTCTTCATCAATATCAAGTCGTCTTGCTTTTTCGATTTGAAGTAATTCACCTTCGCTCATTTCTCGAACAGCACGTGCAACAATTTCGAGAGAACGGTATTTTTTGTGTTCTATACTTAGTAGTAAAACCTTAGAAAGTAGGTAGTCCCCAACTAGAACAGCAATCTTGTTTTTCCATAGTGCATTGATAGAAAAGAACCCCCTTCTTTCATTGGCATCATCTACTACATCGTCGTGTACTAAAGTTGCCGTATGCAAAAGCTCTACGAGTGAAGCGGAGTTATAGGTATCATCATTGATTTCGCCAAGCATTTTTGCCGATAGGAAAACAAACATTGGACGCATTTGCTTTCCTTTCCTTTTAATAATATAATGCGTGATTTTATCTAAAAGTGGAACTTTAGACTTCATATTTTCCCTAAATCTTTCCTCGAACTCATCGAGTTCTTTTGAAATTGGGGCTTTAATGTCACTCACTTTCATCATCTCAATGCAAATATAATCATAAGATGGTAAGACGATACGACATTAAGATTTTAAGATAGTACACTTTATCAAGAAAACATCTTTTAATAGGCGATAAAGATATAACTCACTAAACTTCGTTACTTCGCAGGCAGTGTAAAAAGTGGAATTTCAATATGGTGTGCTAATTTTTTTGAAACACCTTTAGAGAATATTTTAACAAAAAAGTTTCTTTTTCGTGGTTGGATAGCAACGATATCAATGCCTTCTGCATTATAAAAATCTGCAAGTGTTTCTTCAAAATTGCTGCCAGAAATAATATTGTATTTCACTTCAGCTCCCTGGGTATCCAATTTAGATTTCCAGTCTTCCATTTGCTGTAAACTCATGTTCTCATCGTCTTCATCAAAGTGAATACAGTTTATTCTTGCCTCAAAATGCTTTGCAAATTTGGCGATTGTATTAAACGATTCAATTTCTTTCTCTGTGTAATTCGTCAAGTAAGCTATGTGATCCAGTTTATCTTTATAATCTGTATCTTGAGGTACACTTATCACATTACAATTTGCACTATCAATTACACCTGATGCTACAGAACCTAAAAAAACCTCTTTTAATCCAGTCGCTCCCTTTGTTCCCATTACTATATAATCAATAGACTCTCCTTTTGCAACTTCAGTAATACTGTAAACTGCTTCTCCTTCAGCCATCATGTGTTTAAAGTCTACATCTGAGTACCCTTTTTCAGAAGCAAACTCTCTTAATTTATCGACAGATTTCTTAAATGCTTCTAAAGACTCCATTTCCATTAATTCATACACTTCACGTGTTGTATTTTGTAGGGTTCTTCCCAGTTCTGGCAGCTCGTATACATGGAGAAGTGTTAACTCAGCATTTAGTTTTTGAGTAAGTTCCAAAGCGTATAAAAAGGCTTTTTCAGCAGCTTCAGAGAAATCTGTTGGAAACAATATTTTAGTCATTGCAAATTGAATTAAATTCTAGTTCAAATTTGGCATTTATTTTCAACACATCTCAATTTTTCCAAGATTATTTTTCGAAAACTGAAATAAATCAATCTTTTACGAAGTACTTCAAACTAGTGTGATTTACATTTATAGAATTAGTCTCATATTTTATCGCACCCTTAATGCCAGCTTAATAATGAACACTTTACTGAATATTCAATTTATTTTAAGATATTTGATAACTAAACCTATATTTTTAACATTTGAAATTCTTAACGCTCATATTCAGCATATTTCTCAGTTTTGGTATTTATTGTAATACAGATGATTTCAGAAGTAAATATTACAATGCTAAAAATAAGGAAAAGCAGAACAAAGTAATTATAGATTGGATTGGATATAGTTTACAAAACAACCATTCTATTGTTGACTCTTTGCTTCTATCTCAGAAAAAAAGGATGACTCAATTTTCAACTGATCAAAAATTTGAGATTTCTTTTTATTCTTTGCTTTTTGCTGAAGCAACAAATAAGCCTAGTCTAATTCCAATCTCCTCGACCAAGCTAAAGCCTTATTCACTAGAATACAATTTATTAAAAGCTTATCAAAGTTGTTTGAATGGGATACCTGTGAAAGAATTAATTTTCCGTAATCTAAAACAAAAACACGACGATTTAAAAACTGCAGACAAAAAAGCCCTCTATGCACTTATTTCAGCGCACCAAACAAGCTTCACAGCTCAGGTTAATGATATGGAAAAGCATTTTGTAGAAGCACTTAAGCATGCGAAACGTTCTCACATTAACCTAATCTCATCTGCAATATTCAAATATATATCGAACTTCTATATCGAACAGGAAGAATACGAAAAAGCAGTTTTATACAACCAAAAAGGATTAGATCTAGCAACAAAAGAAAGCAGTAGATTTGGAAAGGCCTACCATACTTTCATACTTGGATATATTCAATTAAAAATAAATAACTATATAAAAGCTAGAGATTATTTCAAAAGCGCCCTTGAAATGTGTAAAAATATAGAAGCAATCTACCTTGAAGGTGTTATTCTTGGTTCTATAGGAAAAAGTTATGAAAAAACTACGCAGACAAAAAAAGCAATTAATTATTACCAAAAGGCGCTAATTTATTTTTATAAAATCGAAGATTTCCCTGGTATTGCCTCAATTCATAAAGATCTTGGTAAGTCTTATTTTCTTAATAACAACTTAAATTTAGCTGAAAGAAACTATAACCTTAGTAAAAGTTATTTAAACAAACTAAATGAGGAAGAACAATTGGCTGAACTTTATCATTACCAGGCAGAACTGTCTTTAGAGAAAGAAAACCCTTTAAAAGCAAAAAAATTAATAAATAAGTCAATAGAACTTAGTTCAAATAACAATAACGTTATTGAATTGTATAATTCTTACTTACTTCTTTCTAAAATTAGTAAGTCACTCCATCAATATAAAGAAGCGCATTTCTACTTAGAGAAATATACAGCATATCAAGATAGTTTAAATATCCAACGTACTCAAGAGAGGTTGGCAGAGCTCAGCGAGTTGTATCAGGCAGAACAAAAAGAAAAAAGAATTTTAGGGCAAGAGAAAGAAATAAAAGAGCAAGCCAATGAAAAACTAATCAGAGATCAACAACTGGAAAACACACAATTAAAAAACAAGCAAATAGTAACAATTCTCGTTTTTTCAATTGTACTTTTCATTTCCATTTTGGTTATCGTTTATTTCAAGACGAAGCAAGAAAAACTGAAAAAACGACAGCGAGAGATTGAATTAAAACAGACTTTACTGCGTTCTCAAATGAATCCCCATTTCATTTTTAATTCAATGTCAATTATTCAGAGTTATATTTACGACAATGATTTGACAAACTCTTCAAAATTTCTAGTCAACTTCTCTCGCCTCATTCGATTGATTTTAGAAAACAGCGCAAAAGAATTTATCAAACTGAATATTGAAATTGAAATTCTAGAAAGATATCTCGAAATTCAAAAAAAACGATTTGAAGAAAGGTTCAATTACGAAATTGTCAATTCTGACAGCATAGATACCTCTTCTGTTCTTATTCCCCCTATGTTACTTCAACCATTTATCGAGAATGCGTTAGAACATGGCGAGCTCAATAAAGTCAAAGACGGTAAAATTCGGATAACATACAAAATTGAAAATGATTTACTTATTTTTGTCATTGAAGACAACGGAATTGGTCGTCAAGCTGCTGAGGAGAAGAAAGATAAAAGTAATCTAAAACAACACAACAGCATGGCTATCGACATTACGAATAGTCGGATAGAGTTATTGAATGATAAATATAAAAAAGCTGGGTTTTTATCTATTCAAGATTTAAATGAAAATGGTGAGTATGGTACGAAAGTTACCATTGCTACCCTATTTCAAATAAATAAATGAATTAGACATAAATGGCGTACAAAATACTAATCATCGACGATGAAAGTCGAACCAGATCGTTACTGTCAAAGATGATAGAAACAACAGGTTTTGATGTAGAAACATTCCCAGAAGGCTCCAGTGTAGCTTCAGGCATTGAAGCAATAAATAGAATCAAACCTGATATCCTTTTATTAGATATTCAAATGCCCGATGGTTCCGGTTTTGAATTGCTGGAACAAATTGAATCAAGGGATTTTGAGGTTATATTTGTAACTGCTCACCAAGAATATGCAATAAGAGCAATTAAAAGTTCTGCTTTAGACTATATTCTAAAACCAGTGGAATTAAGTGAACTTGAAAACGCTTTAGAGAATGCGATAAACTCTATTAAAAATAAAAAAGACTTATCAGCGCAATACGAGGCACTGCTGAATAATATCCAAAGTAATAAGAAAAAGATAATTCTCAGAACAATTGAATCACTATACATTTTTGATATTAATGATATCGTTAGATGTCAATCTGAAAGTAATTATACTAATTTCTTTATCAACGATGGAAGGAAAATAATTACCTCAAAGACACTCAAAGATTACGAAGATGTGCTTCAATATCCTTTATTTTTAAGATGTCACCGCTCTCACATTATCAATCTAAATTACTTAGACAGATATGACAAATCAAATGGGGGAACTATCGTCATGAAAGATGGTTCTGAAATACCTTTATCAAGATCAAGTAAGGATCGTTTCTTCGAAATATTGGATAACTTATAGATAGCAGTTCTAGATAATTTCAAGCGTTATCATTTTATATTAATAACTGTGTCTATTCGTTAATAAACCTGAATTTATTAGGTAATAAAAAACGTCCACCCTTTTGAGGTGAACGTTTAGTTTAGTTTAATTATGCGCAATTAAACTTAGAAATTTATACTGAAATTAATTCTAGCCGTTGTTCCAATTCCCAATGATGAGAAATACTGATCATCTGATCCGTAAGACTTAAACACTGCTTCTCTTTTATCATCCAACAGGTTTGATACTTTTAATCCTACAGACATATTTTCTTTTTCACCAAAAGTCTTGTTGATATTAAAGTTCAAACTGTGGAAAGGCACTGTGTAGATATCTGGTCTGTCAACGATACCTGCAAACTGTAAGGTCTCTCCTTGTACGTTGTAGTAAACTCCAGCTTCAAAGTTTTTAAAGAAACCTGTCTCTCCCCCGTTATAAGAAAATCCTCCGTTAAAAATCCATGGCGCCTGACCTGCCATATCTCTGTAGGTTTCGACTTCTTGTCCCGTTCTAGCGTTATTTACACGGCTTTCGTATTCCGTTTTACTCAATTCTATTCTTGAATCAGTCATTGTATAATTAAATACTACGCTAAAGTTCTCTAATGATTTCGCAATAAAGCCAAAACCTTGTCTTACTTCAAGTTCACCTCCAATCACGCGTCCATCACCTACATTTCTAGGTTGAAATGCACCTGCTTGAGAAGCAAATTGAATGATCTCAATTGGGTTTTCAAATATTTTATAGAAACCACTCACAGAAACTGTCTGTCCAAGCTGATGGAAGATCTCCCATCTCACATCAAAGTTATGTATATCCGTACTGACTAAATTTCCATCCCAGTATTCGATACCAGCTGCATCGTCAGCATCTCTGAATAATCCACCAATGAAAGTTCTCCCTGTAATAGGATCAGAAATCTCTGCATACGAAAGTTCCTTAAATGAAGGACGAGCAATTGTTTTTCCGTAGGAAATTCTTAGGTTTTGTTTTTCCGTTAGGTTGTACACCATATTCAAGGAAGGAAACAAACCTAAATCTTGAAGCACTACATCATCATTCAAGACATTCGTTCCCAATTGATCTTGTCCGGTATATCTTTGAGTATAGTATTCACTTCTCACTCCTAAGATCATTTTTAATTTCTTGAAAGGGCTCACCTCTGCAACAAAATATCCTCCTGTGTTATTAATACTTGAGCTAAATTTATTAGGGTTTACTGGGATAAATGGAGCTTCATAAGTAGTACCACTTGCAATACTTCCTTCATAAGGCCACAAGTTTTCAGGAGCAAACAACTCATCAGGATCTCCTGTTAAAGGAATGTTTCTAACATTAATAGCGAACGTTCTAATATTAAAATCACGTTGCTTATACGTATGGATTGCACCAAACTTAAGTTTTCCTTTATTTCCTAAGATGTCTAATTCCTTCGTAGCATCAGCTTTACCAGAATAGTTTACTTCATTCAACTCTCTCCAGATTCGCTCTGGAAAACCAGATTCAGTTCCAATAGAATAATCTCCATCATTTCGGATTTCGTATCGAGTAAATCGAATATCTGGATCATCTATTTTTGAGAAAGAAGAAGACAACCTCCAATCTAAGACCCATTGACTTGCCGTTAGATTGTGTTTACCAGTCAACATGATATTGGTAAGCGCTCTTTCACTGTATTCCAAATTGTGTTGAAATCCTGAAAACTCTGCACCTTGATCTGTATTTTCATAATCAAATATACCTGCCTTAGACTCTCCATTTTGAAGGTGCAAAACATTTAAAGAGTATTTAGACTTGGCTGTCTTTAATGCAAGACCAACCAAACCGCTACTCAAAATATTGTTTACACCATAATCTCCAACCTGATATTCCCTTGCCTCCATTTGATTTACATCTTTATCACCAGATAAGCCATATCTACCGAAAACAGCATCTTCATAATACTCAGTAGAATTTTTATAGGAAAGATTTACATTGTATCCAATTGTATATTTTTCTTTTTTAAATTGATCTCCAACTGATGCTCCAAATCCAATATCCATAAAAGATTTTTCTCTCATCGCCGCTAAGTTAGGATTGAAGCTTTTTAAAATGTTTTTATATCTCTGTGCGTCTGGACCATCGGGATCCATTATAGCGTCAGTAAAAAAGGGTATATTGTTTTCAGCTGGAATATCTCTAGTTCCATCATCAAAACCTAAGAAATCGGTAGCCCCCCCTTTTGACGTTAGATAGTCATCATTGAAGTGATAATTAGGATTATACGCAGCACTCACAGAAATTCTTCTCACTCTCTCATCTGGAAAGTTTTTAAGATCGATATTCACTAGTCCTCCAGAAAAATCTGCAGGAAGTTCAGCTGAAAAAGATTTGTTAACTATGATATTATCAATGATGTTTGTAGGGAAAATATCCATTTGAACAGTATTTCTGTCTGGGTCAAGTCCTGGCACATCAAGTCCATTTAACAAAGTTTTACTATAACGATCACCGAGCCCACGTACAAAGATATACTTCCCACCATTCAGTGAAACACCTGGAACTCTTTTCATTGCGGAACCGGCATCAGCGTCACCTATTTTTCTGAAGTTGGCAGATGAAATACCATCAATCATGTTGGATGACTTTTGTTTTAAAGAAAGTATAGCGTTTTCTGTGTTTGTTTTACGCTCACCTGTAATTACTACTTCGTCAAAGTCGCTTATATTTTCACCCATTTTGATGTCTTCAACAAATGTTACATCATTAGGTTTTACCTCAACGTTTTCAACTAATACTGTATCGTAACCAGCAAATGTAATAACTAAATTATATGTTCCTGGTTCTATAGAAATACTAAACTTACCATCAATATCGGAGTAAGCTCCCTTTTTCTGGTTTTGAATCATTAATCGAGCACCTGGAAGGTACTCACCAGTCGATTCTTCTATGACAGAGCCTCTAATAAAGCTCTCTTGAGCGATGATTGGAAGTAAAACTCCTACCATCATAAGTGTTGTAAAAAATTTAATTGCGCGCATAATATTTAATTTTCTGGTTTAAAAAATAGAGAAACTCGCAAGCCAGAAAACTTGCGAGTTTCTTTAAAAAGTATAGATTAAAAATCAGTTAATTGACCACGAGCGTCAGACATTGTCCAACCTACGAAAGCACTTTTATCTGCACCAACCGTATTAGCTCCTGCAGCAACGTCTGTTGCATGAACGTCTGTACCACCTTTGAATACATCAGATAAAACAACACCTGCCGGTAAAGTTACTTGAAGATTTGAGAAACTAAGATCTCCAGAAACAAAGTTAGCTTCAGAATCAACCCCTGAGATTGAAAGGTCTCCTCTTCCATCTGTTGCAGGGTCTGGGAAGTTGAAATAATAGATGTTTTCAAGAGTAGCTCTTGCACCATCTCTGAAATCACCTAACTCTGAATTTACATCTCCTTTAATTGAACCGTTTCTCAAAGTATGAGCGTCTAGGTAAGTTCCTTCCGGACCATCAACTTCAGTTCCATGGTCTGTAGAACCACCAGCAATTACAATAAAGTTATCCATTGTACCAGCCCAAGCTTGATCTGTATCAAGAGCATCGTCTCCAGCTCCCCAAACAATTGCGTTTGTTACATTAACAGTTCCACCAAACCATTCAATACCATCATCTTGGTTAGCAACTACCTCAACGTTTTCAATAACAGTTCCTGTACCAACACCACCAAGAGTCAATCCATTGATTTCATTTCCTTCACCGATGTTAGCACCACCATGACGAATTGAGATATATGTAATTACACCAGAGTTATCAGCTGCATCCGTACCACCGTATAGACCATTTTGATCTGAAGCAGGAATCCCTTCTATTTGCACCGCTTGAGCATCTGCAGAAATAGGAGCATTTCCTAATACGATTAAACCACCCCATAATCCATCTAATTCTGGATCCATGTTAGGACTGTCAATTTGACCTGGCTGGATTTCATCAGCTATTGTTGTGAAAATAATTGGCTCTGTTGCTGTACCTTCAGCCATCAATTTACCACCTCTAGCGATAATCAATGCTGTTGCGTTTGCACCTGAACCAACTTCTCCCTTGATTATTGTTCCAGCTTCTATTGTTAATGTCGCACCAGACTCAACTGCTACACGAGTATTTAAAACATATACTTTATCTTTAGTCCAAGTTGTGTTTGACGTAATGTTTGAAGAAACCATAACCATAGATTCATCTTCAACTGGATCAGCGTACTCACATGAACCGTCGTCTTTCTTAGCATCAGCATTGTAATTTGTTGCTGTTTCATCTGTACAACCTTCCTTTTTACAAGAAACTGCTGTCATTGTAAATGCCGCTGTAAAAAGCAAAACACCTAATTTCATTTTTGTAGTTTTCATTTTTCTATTTTTTACAATTTATGTTGGTGCAAAGTTGGGGTAGATATTCCTTAGGAGTGTTTTCTTACATTTAATGTTAGATGAAGTTTATATTAACTCGAAAAACGAGAGAACATCTATTAACTCCTGTATTTTAAACGATTAAGAAGGACAAATGAAAAGTTAATGTTAAATTAACACAGGAAAAAAATGATGGCTTTACACAATACTTTACATTTGATACCACAATATTGTAAGTCTTACACCTTAATTTGGAATAAAGTGTAAGTTTGAAAACACAGACTATGTATAACTTTATAATGGTTTTAGGAGCCCTAATTCTCTTTGTATATTCTTTGAAGACTTTGAGTGATGGCCTACAGCAAGCTTTTGGAAACACGTTTAGAAACTTAATGGGGGAAACCCGCACAAGTCGCATCAAAGGATTGTTTGCCGGTTTGGGGATCTCAGCGTCTCTTCAGTCTTCGTCGATTACAACAGTAATGGTTATTTCCTATGTGAACTCAGGCCTCATGAATATGGCACAGTCCGCGTCTGTGATTATGGGGGCTAATATTGGTACTACTATTACAGCATGGATCATCTTCTTTTTTGGATTCTATTATGAAGTTGGTACCTCATCCATCATATTAGTGGCAATTGCAGCTCCATTTCTATTCTTAAATAGTGGCAAACTTAAAAGTCTTGGACCCATACTAATTGGTTTCTCTTTAATACTGATTTCTGTTTCTTTATTGAGGACCGAAATTTTAGAACTCGACTTTTTATTTGAAGAATCTGTTTTACTTAAAGAATATACGCAGTTTTCATTTTTAACGATCTTATTCTTCGCTCTTTTGGGAGCATTATTTACGATAATAGTGCAGTCCTCAGCAGCTACAATAGCTTTAATAATGACTTTAATTTCTGCCTCAATAATCCCTCTCGAATTGGCACTTGCCATGGTAATAGGTAGTAACGTGGGAACAACCATCACAGGTGAACTTGCTTCCTACAGAGCTTCTGTTGATGCAAAACGAGCTGCCAGAATTCATGCTTTATTCAATATAATAGGTGCACTATGGATGATTATATTGTTTCCAGTTGTATTCCCACTATTTGAAGAGTTTCTAGCTGTAATTAATATTGAAAATAGTAACAATCTCTTGATCACAAGCATTCTGGGGATTGCACTATTCCATACACTATTTAATGCGTTGAATACAATATTGCTTATTTGGTTTATACCATTATTAATAAAGGTTACTGAAAAATCAATTGAATTTAGAACACCAAAAGACAGTAGTGGTGGACTGCAATTGAATTTTATAGGCAAAGGTGTTATGTCAAGTGCTGACCTTTCCCTTTTAGAAGTGAAAAATGAAATTGCTCGCTTTGGTGAGATCACAAGTAAAATGTCAACATTTACCCATCAGTTACTTTTTGAGAAAAATCCGAAAAAACAAAAGAATCTTCATCTAAAAATAGCAAAATATGAGGACATTACCGATCGTGTTGAAATTGAAGTTGCCAACTATTTAACTAAGATTTCAGAAAACAAACAAAGTGAATCATCAGCAATACGTATTAGAAGTATGAATAGTATTGTTAATGACCTTGAAAGTATTGGCGATGCTTTTTATCGCATGTCAAAAATGATAAAAAGAAAAGAAAAAGAACGCGTTTGGTTCACTCCTGAGCAGAGAAACAGCATTTCAGAAATGTTTGGTCTTGTAGACGAAGCATTCAAAGTAATGGTGGAAAACCTTAATTTAGAATATGAAGAGGTTGATATTGCGAAGGCCGTTGAAGTGGAAAAAAGGATTAATGAAAAGCGAGATCAGCTCAGAAAAGGATATATCTCCAGCATTACATCAGACAATGAAGGCAACTTGAGAGGCGGGATGATTTATAATGATATGTTTGAATCTATTGAAAAAGTGGGGGACCACATCATAAATGTATCAGACGCAATTACGGGTAAGATCTGATTATCAGAGAGGCAAAAAATCTTGGAGATTCTATTATTAACAAACGGTTAACTTTTAACTGACAATATTATAAAAATCGGACATTATATTAATTTCGCTCCCTTAATATCGTGACGTAATAAATAAAAAATGAAATTACCATTTAAAAGAAAGAGTCGGACAATCATACTAAATTCAATTGCTGAATTTGCAGCTTCGATTATTTTTTCGTTGCTTTTTTTCATATTCATCAGTCGCCATTTATCTGAATCTTTTGAACTCTATTTTATAACCTTATCATTTGCAATAGGTCTTTCCTATTTCGTGTCTGTATATATTCCTTTCTATACATATAGAATTCACATCATACCATTTATAACGATTCTAAGAGCCTTACAGAAAAAAAGTTTTTCTTTAATTATTTATAAAGTACCAATGCAGATACTTGGAGCAATGGTAGGTGTGCTTCTGTATCAGTTTGTTAATGACTTTACAACCAAAACAGATATACAAGCTATTAAAAACATTGGTGTTTCGAGCATAGAATTCGTAGCTTTCTTAAATTTCCTTTTCACAGCGATACTGTGTTATGGTTTCTACATAATTCGAATCATTTTTAAGAAAAGAAGTACAAACGGAACTATATTTTTAGGATTATTAATTACCATTCTGTTTGCATTATCAGGTAGTATACAAGGCTTGTCATTTTTAAACCCTTTTGGATATATGTTTGCCGAAATTTTTACCTATTCCAGTCAATTTGATATAACGGTTTGGGAGTTTTCATTACTCCACCTTATAGCTCCTTTATTAGCAACGTTTTTAGCATATTACTTTATAAACTTAAGGTTCGGTAAACAAACGAATCCATTTTTCAAAAGTAAGACACGCAAAAAAAATTCATAGCATTGATCAAGATTTAAATTATGAGTAAATTCAGCTTAATATCAGAAGTAATTGGTGAAAAAAGATATCAGTCACTTCGACTATTCGGTATTCAGGAGCGTACTTTCATCAGATTGCTTACATTGTTTTTAGTTCTTGCGGCAGTACTTTATCCTTACCCACGAATTGCGATGTGGTTAGGTTTTATGTTGGCAGGTTATTCAGCAATTGCAAATGACTCTATCCAAAGTATTGGTACTTTTATTGCTTCAAACGGTGACCAGAAGTGGTGGAAATTGTGGCTTTATATTGGAGGTATCTTTGTTCTCACTGTACTCTATAGTTGGCTAATGTATGACGGCGATGTCAGTTATCAAAGATTACAATCGAAAGGATTCAGTGAATCTCCCACTGAATTTCACTTTTTACAAATTGCCGCACCTATTATACTGCTTTTTATAACCCGGCTTAAAATGCCTGTTTCAACAACTTTTATGTTGCTCAGTTGTTTTAGCTCTTCTTCTGCTGGTATTATTGGTGTTACTCAAAAGAGTTTATTAGGATATGTTATCGCGTTCACTGTTGCATTTGTGGTATGGTACTCACTTTCTGGGTTATTAAACAAACTTGTAAAAGGTAAAATGCATCCAATGTGGAGAGTAGCTCAATGGCTTATCAGTGGTTGGCTGTGGAGTATGTGGGTAACACACGATGCAGCAAACATTGCTATATTCTTAAATCGTAGCTTAACAGTTTGGGACTTCGTATTCTTTGCTTCCTTCATATTTGTAGGGTTAGGTATTCTCTTTTATTTGCGCGGAGATAAAATTCAAGGTATAGTCCAAGAAAAATCAGAGGTAGCAGATGTTAGGACAGCAAGTGTAATTGACTTAGTTTATGCGCTGATTCTTTTTGTCTTTAAAGAATGGAGTAATATTCCAATGAGTACTACATGGATTTTCTTAGGGCTATTAGGTGGACGTGAAATTGCTATCCAATTTTCAAAACATTTGACAACTGGACGGGCAACAATTCTCACTTTTAAAATGGTCGGCAGAGATATTCTTTTCGCTACAATTGGGTTAATTATCTCAGTTATTATAGCTCTAGCAGTTAACCCGAACCTACAAGAAGAATTATTAGGGTTTTAAAGTTTCTATTCTTAAGCTTTAAACCAGAAAGTTATTACGAACCAGCTTATGCTAAGAGAGCATAAGCTGGTTTTTTTGTTGGTAACATTAAACATGGCAAATAGAGACAAGAACTAACTTGAACTTTATATATTATTTAGTTAGGTTTTGCTGCCGTTAGCAATACCTAATCATAAAAATTTTATGAGCTTATAAATAACCCCATAATTTGAAGTTATATGTCTGATAAGACAAGTCCCGAATACTATTCCTAATGATAATGAATTAATACAAGCTATCTAAGCCTTCTCAAGTGTAAAAGAAAATGTACTTCCAACTCCGACTGTACTTTGAACATTGATGTTTTGACCGTGTGATTCGATGATGTGCTTACAAATCGCTAAACCAAGTCCTGAACCTCCTTCATTTCTATTTCTACTTTGTTCAACGCGGTAAAAACGCTCAAATAGTCTAGGGATATCTTTCTCTGAAATACCAGGTCCATTATCAGACACTTCTGTCATGATAACATCATCCATTGGATAGAATCGAACAATTGTCTCACCTCCCTTCTCGCCGTAATTAATAGAGTTTAAAATTAAATTAGTCAAGACTTGAGCAATACGACTTTTATCTCCTTTCACATAAATAGGATCATATTGTTTGTGCAGTTTGACACAAACTTCCTTCTCTCGACTAGAAACCTCTGTAGATTCAATGATGTCATTCGTAAGTTTTACTAAATCAAACCTTTCAATATTCATTTGAAAGCGATTTACTTCCATATCTGTGATTTCATCTAAGTCCTGAAGAATGGAAGTTATCCTTTCCGTTGCAAAAGAGGCACGTTCCAAAAACTTTCTATTCACCGATTCATCTTCTAAACCACCTTCCAGTAGCGTAAGAATGTATCCCTGTATACTAAAAACTGGGGTTTTAAGTTCATGGGCTAAATTACCCAAGAATTCGCGTCTAAAGGCTGCCTGTTCTTTTAGTTTTGAAATCTCTCTTTGTCTCTCTTGTGCCCAATCCTCGGTTTCTTTCGCTGCCTTTCCGATTACATCATCGGCCATCGAAATTTGCGTGTGTTCTTGCTCCTCCGTTTTTCCTTTACGAATAACACGGTACAAAAGTCTGATTTTATCATTTATAAATCGTTCTACAAATAAAAAGAAGATTAAAAATGAAAATACCCCTACTCCAAGTGACGTAATGAAAACTGTAAGCACATCTAATTCTTGAAGAAAATAGTTGACCAACAACAAAACACCAAGCGTTACTCCAAATAGAATAAGACTTCCAAGCAAAATAATATGTACTGGTTTCTTACTTTTCACACTTCGTTATAGGTGTAACCGACACCTTTTATAGTACGAATGTAAGCATCTCCTATCTTTTCTCGTAATTTTCTTATGTGAACATCGATAGTTCTTTCACCAACTATTGTTTCATCTCCCCAAACACTTGATAATATCTGGTCTCTCGTGAACACTTTTCCTGGTCTAGATAATAACAATTCCAATAGTTCAAATTCTTTTTTCGGTAATTGTATTTCTTTGTTTTCTAATAGTAACAAAAAGCGCTCCCTATCCAAAACAACATGTCCTTTTTGCTTTACACTTGTATTTTCCTGATCTTCTTTGTGATTCCTTCTGAGAAGTGCCTCAATGCGACTAATCAGTACTCTCGGACGAATTGGTTTTGTAATGTAATCATCACCACCAGCTTTAAAACCAGCTATTTGGGAATAATCCTCGGATCTAGATGTTAGAAAGGCTATGACCGGTTGTTCAATATCTTTATTTTCACGAATAATTTGACAAACTTCAATCCCATCCATTTTTGGCATCATAACATCTAAAAGCACTAGATCGGGTTTAACTTTCTTAGCAAGAGCAATACCTTCCTCACCATCAGCAGCAGAATAAACTGTATAACCTTCTTTTTCTACATTATAAGAAATCATTTGAAGGATATCTGGATCATCGTCTACAAGTAAGATTGTTTGTTTTTTGCCGTTTAACATGATTTGTTTTTATATTGTAACAAAGTTACGGCACCAATTAAGCTTATTGATTAAACTATTTTTATTCTTAAGTTAAGAATATTTTGATAATGTTAAGAGAACATTAAACACCACAATAAAAGAGGAGCATAATAAATTACGCTCCTCTTGATAAGTATAGGCTATCTAATTTTATCTACCACCACCGACTCTTGAAGGTGGCTTACGCGTTGGTTTTCTTGGTTCTGGTTCTCCGTTTTCCCTCTCCTCACCAGACTCTACTTCTGGAGTCTTTCTTATGGGTTTTGTATTACGCGTTGGCTTTGTCTCTTCAATAGGTYTTTTCTCACCCTTATCCTCAACTTTACGATCCGGTCTCTCAACCTCCCTTGGTTTTTCATCAGGTGGACTCATACTTTTATTTTCACAAGGGCTATTCGGACGATTTCCACCATTACCAAATTGTGGAGGCTTAACCGATTCTAAACAAATTTGCCAATGTCCCATAGATCCAGGATGGTTTGAACTTACAGAAACTGTCAAGTTTCCAGCAAACAAGTAATATTTTCCATTTTGAACTGGATATGGGTTTCCACCTACAGTCGCATCACCTCCACCTGCAATTGGTTTAAAGTAAACACTTGAAGCAGGTCCACTATACGTGAAGTTCGGGTTATTTGCTAAATCATCACGCGTATATGTTCCTGAAGGAGTAATTAGACAAAATTCCCAACTTGAGTTCCCAGGGTTAAATCGTGGACCACAGTTTTGAGGTGCTTCATAAACAATGTTATAATTAACGTTTTCCTCTGAACAATTGTTAATCAAACTAACAACAATGCTATTAGGACCTTCATTCAGTGAAAGATTATTCATTGTAATTTGATTCCCATTCGCATTAAAATTGTTGTAAGAGTTTCCATTAACAGTAATATTTACAGATGTATAGTGCTGCGCAGTAAGCGTCAAGTTAATAATATCATCTGTCACCGTTTCATTTTGCTGTGCAGGGAAAGTTCTAGCAAACGTCACTGGATTACATGGAACACTGTAGTTAACAGTATAGTTTTGTGTAACCGTTTCACATCCCTCAGCTATTACATTAAATGTATTTGTTCCCTGAACAAGTGTTACATTACAACTAAACATTTGATTCCCTCCTGTGTAACTACAGTTTAAAGGTGTACCGTTATGAGTAATACTTACCTCATTAGAAGTTACATTATCAGCAAATACTTGTAGTTGATATTCTGCATTATTTACATCGACACCACTAATCAAGTTCAATACTGGGGGATCACAAGGAGTTGTTTCACATTCCCCATCATAACTATTATTTGGCATCCACTCCCCATATCCAGGGCCATCTCCAGATTCGTTACATCCAGATTTTATCCAAACACCAATGATACATTTTCCTTCATTAGCACCTGTACCAGCAAGCGTAATGGAGTTTCCTGAAAGTCCATCAAATTTCTGAGTTGTTTCATCAGAGAATTTTAAAACCACATTTGATAAATCCAACGTACTTGTAGCCGTTACAGACTGATGATCACTACTAAATGTTGCACCAACTCTCGGAGTACAATTCTCTTCTTCCTCTTCTGGTTCTTCAAGAACTATAGATGCAGTCGCTTGATCTGTTCCTGCAGAATTTGTTCCTGTTGCTGTTACTTCATAGTTATTATGCGTTGTATTTACAGGAACATCAAAATTGAATTGTAAGTTACCATTCTGTAAAGTAGTTGTTGCTCCACTAAATGGCTGACCATTTACAACTAATTGTAGTTGATTTTCTGAGGTTAAGTTTGTTACTTCTCCTGAGAATGTAAATGAAGCTTCGGGAACAACCTCTGGTGAGCTTGAAGGTGTAAAGAAAGTAACTACTGGTGGCTCTATAACTACTGGTTTTTCATAGACAATAGTCGTTTGGTCATTCGCTGTACCGTCACTATTCGTAACTTGAATTAAAACTTCATTATTACCTTCAACTAATGATTGATTGAAACTTATAGTTTCAGTAGAGGCGTCAAAGTTAAAACTTACATTTGTGTTATTCACCGTAACGCTTATTTGGTTATTTGAAGAGATATTCGTTGTATTTGCTAGAACATTCTCATTCGCATTAGATGTCGTAAACGGATCTGTATTTGGCTCTACAATTTCAACTGTTGGTGGCGTTTGTACTACAATAGGCTCAAAAGTCACTTTAATTGCCTCATCAGTTGTACCACAGTTGTTCGTGGCGCTGATCGTGATGTTATTTACTCCTTCATTTAAATTGAAAGAAGCGTTAAAACTTTCATTCGTTTGATCGTACACAAAATTAACAGTATTACCGTTAAGCTGAACAGTAATCTCAGAACTTTCAACATTACTTATCGTTCCTGAAACTTGTAGTACCTCATTCGGAATTGGAACTGAAATATTTTGAGGTGCAGTTGTTAAATTAATACTTGGCTCGTGGCACTCTTCACGTGTAATTTGCCAGCTTTTCTTTACCATACCACAATCATTGGTTGCGATTAGTAGTATCGTGTTTGCACCAACGTTAAGGTTTATATTCGCTGAAACTTCATGTGTTCCAAGGTCGAAGTCGAAATTAACGGGTGAGCCATTAACCAATAATTGCAATTGCTGTGTATTGTCAATATTTGACGCCGCCGCATTAAAATCAAATGTCTCAGCCAATGTAGTAAAAGTATATCCAACTGGATTTATAGTCGAAACTTCTGGAGATTGACACGGAGCTTCTGGGATTTCATAGTTAATCAAGACTGTTCCTGTATAACGTCCACAATCCGTTGCGGCAATGATTTCAACAACGTTACTTCCTTCCATCAAATCAACTTTTCTAATCAAGATATGAGTTGCTGGATTATAAAGGAAGCTCCCGATTGTGATACCATTAACTCTTAATGTGATTTCTGATTCTTCAGCATTATTTACAACAGCTGAAATATCATAATAATCATCATTTGTTGTAACACCTGATGTAGCAGGTGCATTGAATGTCACTTCAGGATCGTCACAGTCTTCAACGGGTTCTTCATAAATAACATTTGAAGCTGCCTGATGTGTTCCGGCAGTATTAGTTCCTCTTACTTGAAATAAATTGTTACCCCCGGTTAAGTTTGTTGTAAAATGTACTTCTTTTGTATTTGGATCAAATGAATACACGTTATCACTTACTGTCACTCCATTAAATTTAACTTCAATTTCATTCTTAGATTCCACATTTATCACTTCCGCAACCATTTCAAAAGTTGGGCTATTCACAATGTATCCAGAACTTGGAGGGTTTATAAATGTCACGTGTGGTGGTTCAACCTCCTCTTCTTTATTGTAAATTATACTTCTTGAATCATCATCCGATCCTGCACTATTTGTTGCAGTAATAACTACTTGATTACTTCCCTCGTTAAGGTTCATATTGAACTGTACATGTTTAGAAACATGATTGTAAGAGAAGTTATTAAAGTTACTACCGTTAATTGTCACTTCAATATCCTGTGCTGAGCTGACATTAAGAACAGTTGCACCAATTTCTTTAGTCGACTGTGTTGTTGTGTAAACACTAGACAAAGGATTTGTAATGTTAACTACTGGTGGATCCACTGGATTTGGTTGTTGGTAAATGATTGAAGTTGTTTCAACATCTTCACCGTGATCATTCGTTCCAGTAACCTCAATAATGTTTGCACCTTGGATTAAACTAACATTGAATGTCATTATCTCAGAGCTTGTAGAATAATTAAAATTATTTGTCAAGTTTCCATTAATTCTCAATTTAATATCTGCAGGTCCATCAACATATCTAACTTTTGCTACAACATTATAAACAGAGTTGTAAACCGTTTTTGGATTAATTAATGGATCGTTATAAGTGACAACAGGTAAAACTGGTTTTTCTGTTTTTCGATAGATAATAGTCATTGTTTTGCTATCTACCCCATCACTATTTGTTCCTGTCGTAGTAATTGTATTCACTCCTTCAACTAATGAAGCAGTAAACTCCATAACGTGCGTACTAGAATTAAAGCTGAAGTTTGAAATGTTATTTCCATTTAAGTTAACATCAATTTGACTTGAACTCGAAACGTTTTGCACTGTAGCTTTAACTAACTCAGCTGGATTTGTTGTTGAATGTGGATTAGAAGAAGGTACCACATATTCAACAATTGGAGGCTGAGGTGTTCTTGGCTCCTTGTATATAATTGTAGTTTGTTTGCTATCTGTACCGTCAGAATTTGTTCCCGTAACTGTAACAATATTTGCTCCTAATGAAAGTGGAAGAACTGTTGTTAAAATTCCGTTTCCATTATTAAAGTTAAAAGAAGTAAAGTTGCTGCCGTTCAAAGTCATACTAACCTGACTCGCATTTGAAACATTCAATACTGTCGCTTTAAAAGACTTTGTGTTATTAAATGTCGTATGCGGATTGTTCGAAGGGTTCAAAATAGAAACAATCGGAGGCTTTGGGCTTGCTACCGTGTAGTTAATAAACACAGTAGCTTGATCCGATCCAGCTGTATTTGTTCCCACAAGTTGGAAAATATTTTGACCTGGTTGAAGAACTACATTCGAACTGAAATAACTCGTTCCAGAATTAAATGAGAAATTATTATTCTTTGTTCCATTTTGAATGAAATCTACGTTGTTCTTACTATCCACATATTTAACTGTTCCTTGTAAATTAAAAGAAGGGGAAGAAACTGTAATTGACGAATTTGAAGGGTTCGAAAAGTTTACAATTGGTGGATTTACAATCGTCTGTTCTCTATAAATAATTGTTGTTTCATCAAAGTCAGTTCCATCGTCATTGGTACCTGTGATTTTAAAAGTATTGACACCAACATTTAATGTTAATTGTCTACTGAAATTATTTACTCCGTTTGGATTAAAGTTGTAGTTACTTACAGCTTGTCCATTAAACAAAACAGTCAATTGGTTTTTAGAATCGATGTTTCTAATGTCAGCTTTTAACAAGTAATTCGGTTGATTCACCGTTTGAGGATTTGCTGACGGGTCTGTTATCTCCACAATTGGAGGAGTTGGAATATCTACTACACGTCGTTTAAAGTTTATTACCATGATATCCTCATCCGAACCATCATTGTTTGTCCCTTTCAGTTTAAATACATTCTGTCCTGGTTTTAATTGAACTGTACTTTGGAAACTATTGTTATTAGGATTAAATGTGAAGTTATGTAATACAGTACCTTCCTGTCTGAAAGTAACGTACTGATCACTAGTCACGTGCTGGATATCAGCAGTTAAAGTAAATGTCTGAGAATCAACAGTATGCGGACTCGCGTTTGGAGTCGTAAATTTAACTACTGGGGGTTGTTTTCTTGATTGTGGATCTGTGTATGCATTAACATTCGAATTGACTGGTTTTACTACTTCTGTTTGGTCGTCCTCATCAGGAACCTCATCTCTATTACGTTTTTTCAAATACCATCTAAAGTATACACTTGTATAATGGTAGACATCATTCTTAAACATATCACTAGGCTGCCCATCTTGATTTAAACTCGTTCCATCAAAATAATCATCACTAAAAAATGTTGATTTATGCTCCAAACCAATTGAAAAACGACTATTGAAATAATAACCTAACCCAATCCCTAAACTAGGAAGTATACGAGGTTCAAATGATAACTCATCATATGGTTCACCTGCTTCGTTCATATCCAAAGGTGTTTGATAATCTTGCGCTATTTGGCCACCTGTTGGGTCCGCTGAATAATCATAAGCTACTTCGTCTTTCAATAAGTCTCCTTTTGATTGTGAAAAAGTAAATCCAATTCCACCAAAAATATAAGGATCCCAACCAGAAGTCTCTCTTAATCTATTTGCATGAATTGCCAGTTCTAAACTCAATCTATGCTGTGTTGTTCTAAAATTCTGAACAGCATAACCAAGCGTGTCATATATACTATTAACTGCCGTATTATTTGCAATAGCTCCAGTCGTGTCCGTATCCTGACCATACCAGTTACCACCCAAATATCTAAATCGAAGATCAAATGCTAATGCATTCCCATAATTCTGATTAAAAGAACCACCAAAAATAAAACCTCCTCCAATAGGAAATTTATCTTTAACTCCTTGCACATCTGACGTATGCCAAGTATGACCTATGTTAAGTCCAAAAAACACTTTGGAGTTACTGTCATAATCAAATCTTTGGGAAAACCCAATTGAACTTATCGTAATAAAAATTAAAGCAAATAGTAATTTTAGTTTCATAACACAGTTTTTTTCTCAAAACACACTAATCATTTTTTGTGCCAAAATGATTTTAGTTTCAAAATATTGGGCTAAAAATAAGGGCAATTAAAACTAATAACAACTTGTTAACAAAAAAAATCATTTTAGACCTAACTTATTGACTTAGGTAAATATAAATACTACGAATTATTTTATTCTAATGCTCTATAATTTCAGTTGTGATTTAGAAAGTATCGCTATCTGATAATTGCAAACACGAACCATTAACCAATATCTTCATTGAGAAAACATAAATATGTATTATCTTCGTTGACTTAGTAAAAGAAAAGGTCTTGATTACAATAAATTCGAAGTTCTGTACTACTTTATTGCTTTTTGTTTTGTCATTAACTTACGTTAGTGGTCAAGCATCTTATAATAATTGCTCAGATGCGCTAGAGCTTTGCCCTGGTGTAACGCAAACAGCAAATAACATAGATGCAAACAGCACTTTATGTGCAAATTGTGAAGATGATTTTAGTTATTGCTTCGATGGCGAAAACACGGTTTGGTTTACTTTTACAACGGATGATGACGGCGGAGACGTAAATGTAGATTTCTCGAATATCACTTTTGAAAATCTTCCAGGACAAGGAAGTGCATTACAAGCTACCATCTTAGAAGCTACAGTTCCATGTGTTTCATCATCATATAGTGTCGTTTCAAATTGCGAAAATAACTCTGCTGGTAACTTTACGCTTAGTGCCACAGGGTTAAATCCAGAAACAACTTATTATGTCGTTGTTAATGGAGAAATGGGCGCAACTGATAATGCTGAAGCAACATTTGATATTGAAATTAATGGGGATGGCGTGGACAGAGATCCAGCTTTTACAATTGGTGCAAGCACCACTACTGCCTGCGAAGGTGAACAAGTGGTTTTATATGCTTTAGTTGAACGTTGTGATGATCAATCTGCCATTGATTGGTATGCTAACGGAAATTTAATTGGCTCTTCTGTTGATACTTTCTTCGTAACGCAAGACATAAACGATGGCGATCAAATTACAGCTACTATCACTTGCTTTGATCAATGCCCACAAGAACTCACAAGTAATCAAATTCCAATGACCATAATAACGTTTGACGTTGACGCAGGTCCAGATATAATTATTGAACAAGGAGAGTCTATTCAATTGCAGGGAAGTTCCAGTGAAACAGATATTGTTTGGTCTCCTGATGTCAATATGAGCGACCCAAATGTATTGAACCCAGTGGTTAACCCCGATCAAACGATTACCTATTTCTTAACTGCAGATAATGGCACATGTTCAATCACTGATGAAATGGTTGTTACTGTAAATAGTGGTTTAGTGATTCCAAATACGTTCTCCCCAAATGGAGATGGAATTAATGATACCTGGGAAATATTAGGTATTGAAAAATACCCTGATGCAAATGTTCAAATTTACGATCGCTGGGGACAATTAGTGTTTCAAACAACAGGCTATCCTCCAAGTAAAAGATGGAACGGTACTTCTAAATCTGGAAAATCGCTTGCTGCTTCGGCATACTATTATGTCATCAACGTTAGGGATGACGATTTTGAAGAACCATTAAAAGGACATGTTACAATTTTAGAGTGAGATTTTTAATCATCATATCATTTATTGGAGTTACTTTTTTTGGAAACTCGCAGCAAATTGCACAGTACTCACAATGGTCTTTCAATCAATTTGCCATTAATCCTGCTTTAGCGGGTGTAAAAAGATGTTTGGATGTTAGAACAGCATACCGTATGCAATGGGCAGGCTTTGAAGGTGCCCCACAAAGTGGTTTGTTTACAATTAATGCACCTATTTCCAAAAAACGAAAAAGCTTGAGCAGTCCTTTTCACGGTATTGGCGGTAAAATTGAACGTGACGTTTTTGGAAACTTTAATAATTTCGCCATTTCTATAGCATATGCTTTACACTTCCCCCTTGGAAGAGAGAAAATGTTGAGTTTCGGACTGTCTGGAGGAATTCAACAATTTGGATTTGATCAAACACAAGCAACAACCATCGACCCAGACCCTGCGGTTGCCCAATCTGCAAGTAATTTTTTATTTCCACTTGTTGGCTTCGGATCTTGGTATAGTTCCGAAAACTTTTATGCTGGATTGAGTGTAGATCAAATTGCTAAAAATAAATGGGATGATATCGGACTGGCTTCACGCTTTCGACTACATACAAAGTTTCAATTAGGTACTAAATTTACCTTCGACAACAAAAACACCTTGCTTCCAGGATTACTCATTCGAATTCCTCCTGCGGGACCCATCAGTTTTGATATTAATGCAATGTTAGATTTTCAAAATAATTTCATGGTTGGGATTGGATACAGAAATGTGGATGCCTTTATTGGGTTTATGCGTGTTCGTATCCAGCAAATTACCATTGGTTATAGTTTCGATTTTATTACTTCAGATATTCGTGGTGGAAACTTTCATACGCATGAACTGTCGATTCATTATAATACTTGTCAGTACGGGAAAAAATCTACGAAGGCCTGTCCTTTGTTTGAGTAGGATTAACCGCGCCTGTGCTGGCCAAAATGTCAGTAGAAGGCGCTAAAAAGGCATCCGTTGACATGCTCAGGACAAGCAAAGTACGCAAGTAGATGTTGTTCTAGCGTATAAAGTTAGAGCTATAAAGCACTACTTGAAACTATATTTAAAAAAGGATTTTTATATGTGGAAAAAACAGAGTAAAAAGAAAAAAGCACTACTGATTTTTATTGGCTTTTTAATTGTGCTTTGGTTTTTAATTCCATTTATTACGAAAAACTATATAATCAATAATAGTCGAGAAATATTTGGAAGGAAAGCAACTATTTCTTCTCTAAGCTTCAATTATTTTACTGGATCAATCAATGCAAAAGATTTCCTTATTTATGATAAAAATGACAAAGATACACTCTTCTTTACATCAAAATCTCATACGAACTTAAACTTTATCTCTTACCTGAACGACGATTATATTTTTGAAAATATTGAAGTAGAAGGGCTAAAATTAAACTTGGTTTTTAGTGATACGGTCTTGAATTTTAGTGGGCTTATTGATCACATATTTAACTCAGATGAGGAGGGTGAATCGTCTAAATTGAAATTTGAAAATATCTCGATTAAAAATAGTTCTGTTACCTATAAAGACAAGAATATAAATAGTTATGGTTGTGCGAAGAAGGTAAACATACAAACTTTAAAACCCTTTTCTGCCAACGAGTTAATATTAAGCGTTAAAACAGATTTTAAGCTCGAAAGTGGTGGGGAAATCAATTCTCAGTTTACTTATGATTTTAAGAATACGCAATACGATATTGCATTCAATTCAAACGAGTTTGATTTGTCCGTTTTTCATCCATATCTAGCCGATTTAAGTTACTCTAAAGGTTCAGGAGGGAAATATAGCTCCAATCTTAACGCTAGTGGGTTTATAGACGCTCCAATTAAATCAAGTATAAATGGAAGTTTTAATTTAACCGATGTATTTCTTAACGACTCAACAAACAATGAAATAGCCTCAATTAAAGACTTTTCTGTGGGAATTGACTCAATGAATTTATCCCGTGAGTATTTTGGTTTGAAAAGTATCAAGTTGGATAAGCCTTTCGCTAAATTCACTATTGATAATCATTCAGATAACTTCAGCAGACTAATAAAATATGACTCAACAGCTGCTTCGGAAAATAGTTATTCTAATCTTTTTATAATAGCTGGTAAGTACATTTCAGCATTTATTAATCAAATTAAAGTGACAAATTTTTCGGTTGAGAACCTTAACATGACTAATATTGGTGTTGATTTTATGGATAAGAGTTTACTAAAAACATTTAAATACAAACTCTTTCATGGAACACTAACTTCTAACAACTTAAAATCTAACAATGACAGTATTCACGTTGTGTTTAATGCTGATGTACAAAACAAAGGGAGACTAAATTCAATGGGGATTTTCAACTCGATTGATCCAGATAATATTTATGGAAATATTAAGCTCGAGGATATTGAAGCTACTGATTTCTCTCCTTACTCTTATGAATATTTCGGTTTACCAATACTTCAGGGTAAAGGTTTTTTAAATTCACATGTCAGTATCACTAATAGGCAACTTGACAACAACAATAGAGTCCGATTTTTCAACCTTGAGTTTGGAAAGAAAGTTAGAAATCCTAAAATGCTTCACTTACCCATTAAATCAGCTACTCAAGCGCTTAAAAATAAAGAAGACGAAACACTTTTACAATTCAACATTACTGGAGATTTATCGAATCCTAATTATAATGTTTTAAATGTGGTCGGGCAGGTATTAAAAGAGCTTGTTCTAAAAGCGGCTAGGTATAAGTGAAGATTATAATTTCGATAGTGATACTACTGTCTAAATCATTCCTTTAGATTTCAACTCCAGATATTTGTTCAGCGTATCAATATTCAACTCTTCGGGTTTTGTGAGTACTGTTTGAATACCGTGGCGGTTTAGTTCTATGGCGATTCTACGTTTTATGTTTACTACATCTTCTGCAACGGTTGAAACGTAGACATCTCGAATGGTGGTCGGTTTTTGGAAGGTTAACTCCTGTATGGTTGTGTTTTCAAAAAATACTACGACCAATAGGTGTTTTTTGTTAATCCTGCGCAACATCGGCAATGCTCTTCGCATGGACAGTTCCGTTTCAAAATTGGTGTACAACATTAATAACGATCGCGAAGGAATTGCTCTTCTTAATGTTTGATAAAGCAATGTATAGTTTGGTTCTAAAAAATGGGTTCTTTGCGCATAGAGCAAGTCAAGGATTCTCTGTAATTGTCTTCCTCCTGCATTTGCAGATAATTGACTACCGATTTTATCCGCAAAGGAGATCACTCCAACTTTATCACCTTTCCGAAGCGCAATATTAGAAAAAACAAGCGTAGAGTTTATGGCATAATCTAATAACGTAAGTCCTCTAAATTCATGCCCCATTGAACGCGATTTATCAACTATAGAATAAACCATCTGTGAACGTTGTGCCTGATACTGATTTACCATCAACTCATTGCTTCTTGAAGTCGCTTTCCAATTTATCGTTCTGGGATCATCTCCTTGCACGTAGTTCTTAATTTGCTCGAACTCATTATTGTGTCCAAGTCGTCGAATTTTCTTAATTCCTCTTACTTGCGTCTGTTGATTAAAAATCTGAAATTCATATTTCTTCATTTGACGCACCGAAGGATAAACATCGACYTTGCATTCTTGTGGGATAACAATTCTTCTCTTAATAAGAAATAAAAACGAACGTACAAATACATGGATGTCTCCCCATTCATAAATACCACGGCGCTTTGGCGTAAACGAATAGCTCCTTTTTTGACTCTTCTTAGGTCCCAAAGCAAAGGTGAACTTCAAGTTTCTCGATTGCATTTCAATCGGTGTTTCATCATAAATGGTGATAAAAAAAGATTGAATGGTTGCATTTTCTATATCAATAAAAATATCGTGATCATCTCCAAGGTTCATTCGAGTCGGTACTCTTCTTCCAACTTTTACAGGATTCTTAATACCGAAAAGTATAAATCCATCTAAAAAAGTAACTGCGAGCAAAGCAATCAATGCAAATTGTCCAATATACATCAAGAAGCTAACGTAAAACCCAAGCAAAATCAGTATTGTGCATATTGCCAACACAACAAAGAAACCGCGCGATATGTAAATAGATTTAAACATTCAATTTATCTTGGCACTTCTATTTCTTGAATAATATCCTCCACTACTTCTTTGGGCGATGTTCCTTCCATTTCCGCATCGGGTGTTAATATTAAACGGTGTGAAAGCACATGAGGCGCTACAAACTGAATGTCATCAGGAGTAACAAAACTTCTTCCTCGAATCGCTGAAACAGCTTTTGCACTTTTCAAAATTGCCAGTGACGCACGAGGTGAAGCACCGAGGTAAACCTTACCATGGTTTCTCGTTTTGTCGATGATTTTAGCAACGTAAGTGATTAACTCATCTTCCACTACATTGTCTTGTACTAGCTTTTGAACACGTTGAATATCAGCAACTGTTAAAACAGGCTTAATACTTGATAAATCTGGTGATTTGATATTGTTTTTGTAGCGCTGAAGAATTTTTATTTCATCCTCCAACTCTGGGTATTCTAGTGTTATCTTAAATAAAAAACGATCCAATTGAGCTTCTGGTAAATTGTAAGTTCCTTCCTGTTCTATTGGGTTTTGCGTAGCAATCACTAGAAAAGGAAACTCCATATCGTACTGCTCGCCATCGTATGTAATTTGACGTTCTTCCATTACCTCAAACAAAGCGGCTTGCGTTTTTGCAGGAGCTCTGTTAATCTCATCAATCAATACAATGTTTGAGAAAATAGGTCCTTTTTTAAAGGAAAAAGTAGACTCTTTCATGTTGAAAACAGAAGTTCCAATAACATCTGAAGGCATTAAATCTGGCGTAAACTGAATTCTTGAAAAGTCAATATCCAGCGCTTTTGCCAATACTTTTGCCGAAAGTGTTTTTGCAACTCCTGGGACTCCCTCAAGCAAGATATGACCTGCTGAAAAGATGCCTGTCATTAACAAATCCACCATTTCTTCCTGACCAATAATGAAATCGGCTAGTTTTAATCGAACATCATTTACTCGCTGAGAGAGCCAGATAATATCTTCATTTGTCTCTTGCATTGGGAGGTCGTGAATGCTTCCTACTTGAGGGGTAGCCTCTTTCTGTTCTAAAGGCTCTTTTGGCAAACTTTCTTTCTTACCCTCTTCCGTAGAAACTTCCTCTTTCTCAGTAGAAGAATTTTCATTTTTTGGAGTTGACTGCTCTTTGGTTTCTTCTGATTTCTCAGCCTCTTCTTTCTTTGGAATTGAGTCTTCTTTTGTTGAAGCAGACTCGTCTTTTGGCATATATTTATCGTTATCTTCCATAATCAGCTTTATTTAAGTTTGTTTTAAAATCAATTAAGTACTGTCTATATTTTATTCCAACATTTTGGAGGTTTATCGTAAAGGTTTGACCATTTCTCAAATGGAATTTCAGCAAGTCACCATCGCGAAGTATATCTTCTATTTGAGACAAGTTTAAATGTACAGGTTTTCCAAATAATGGTTGGTAAATAAATACTTTATTATTCATTTTAATGATTGGGTGCCCCAGCATTCTTCCCCCAATAGCCAATACTGCTATTCCGACAGGCCAAAGTAGAATCCCCCATCCAATAGTACTTGACAGTAAAATAAATCCAAATAGAATTAATAAGATTCCCGAAATAACTAGCATTATAGCTTGGGTAGATGAGCGATGTATAATACTAAACTGTTTTTCCAACAATTGTTTATCGTCTGAGGTCCAGATATCAGAGTTGAAATAAAAATCGCGCTGAGCTTGATACGTTTTGGAAACAAAATTATCACTTATGTCTACTTTCGTTTCAAGTAACTTTAATAAATGTTCAATTGATTTTTGACTTACACCCGACTTTTGAGCAAGCGCAATAATCGGTTTATTTGATTTACGCTTTGACAAGTCAATATAGAATTTTTTATAAACCGCATCGTAAAAATTTCGACGCATCAACTTTAAGACTTTCGCGGAGTGATTCCCCTGAAAATAAATTCCAGCCAATGTATCGACATAAGCAAAGCCTGAGTTTTTACTATCTCCAAAAGCAGGAATAATTGGTCGTTCTCTTTTACTTCTGAAAAGGAAATAGAGTAAAACACCAAAAATGACAATAATAAACGCCCATTTAAATGGCGGGTATTTGAATAACTCTGACAGTAAACTATTGTCAGTTGGTGCCTCAGCAAACATATCGTCATATTCGAACGGCTCATATTTCGCAAAGCTCAACCATTGGATATGGGGTTGATCTAAAGTCTTCACAAAGGATTTAAAATACTCCTTCCCTTCTGTTCGCAACATTTGAAAGTTGGTGAAAATTACTGGATTTAAATGAAGTAAAACACTTCCTTCCCCATATTGTACTTCAACATACATCGGTGAATCAAATGCCTCAGTATGAATGGTGTCTTCAATTTCTAACGTATATGGATTAAACAAATCCCACAACTCAGTTAACGTATCTTGATTTTGTATATAATACATTGCATAGCTACTGTCGTTGGTAACTAAAACAGCACTGTCTTTTGCTTCGAACATCAAGCCTTCGTCAAACAATTCATCGTAGAGGTATTTCGGTTGGTTTTCAACGGATAAAAATAACTGATTTCCTTTTGCTATGCCCTCCAACAACTTATCAATTTCTGAATGTGTTAAAGTAAAATCCAGACCAACATACATATACAATGAAGAATCTACGTTTGAAATAGAGTCTAATAATTGATAATCCGTATAGTCGTTGAATTGAGTGAATTTCCCATGAGCAATAAGTAGTTCTTCAAATACATATAGTCCGTAAGGATCTTTATTCCCGAGCTGCACATCTACATCCCACTTGCTTGAAGAATAAGGCGGTTCATTATTGTTACTATCTTTTATAGACTCCTCAGAGCGATTAAGAAAGTACACAAGTCCAGCTACAACGATCACAATCGCAGCAAAAATATATATGAGATTATTTCTATTCACCCTTTATCTTATTGTAAAATGATTCAAAGAAATTCTGTACTTTTTTAAACTCATTAGATTGAGGCTGATGCTTTCCATACCAAACCCATTCGAATATGCGTATGGAAGTTTCAAATTCAAGTTTTTCACTTCGCTTTTGCATTTCTATTAAGTAGTTAATATTCGTCTTTTTCTTCTCCCAAACGATCCATCTTTTTTCGATAAGCGACTTTAGAATCATGGTATAATAAATTCTAATCGCTGTTCTAAAGTCTTCTTTCTCGATGGCTTCTTCTAAATCTAATTCGAGTTGCGATTTTTTAATCTTTCTTGGATCAATATCATCAGAAGAATAATCGATAGGTGCAATTTTATCTTCCTTTTTATCGGTTTGTTTGAAAAACAAGTGATAGAGAATAAATGCAACCAAAGCTACTCCAATAATGATCAGTAAAACCTTCCAAAAAGTGCCATCACTTTCCCCAAAATCTGGTCTATCCCAATCTGGCGTATCGATGTCAGGCGCCTCTGTGTCGGGAGAATCAATATCGTCTAAATCAGTTTTATCTGGATCTTTAATCCTTTGTTTTACTCCTCCACCAGTAGAGTTGTCATACAGTTTTTCCCTCGAATACTTAATCTCATCGTTTGATGGTGAATTATTGATCGTTCCTCCTGATGAGTTCTTGGAAGGTTGACTTTGTAAAGTTGGCGGGTATGTATATTTGTTACTCGGACCTTGCTTTTTTCCAGAAGGACCGTAATTTATACGCTCTTCCATTTGTTTCCAACGATCATCAATTGTTTCCTCTTGTGAAAGAATAATGAACGGTATAAAGAGTAATATACCCAAGATGAGATTTCGCCAGACTCTAATCATAATCGAAATTCGTTTCTTGTGTTTTACTCCGTTTACCAAATTTTTGGAAATCAATTTGAAGTCCTTTTGCGTCGATCACTTCACGTGCAGAATAGAAGATAAATCCAGCGGAGATAAAGAACAAAGGAATCACCATCACAAAGAAAGCGATGTAAACAAATTGTCTGACAAAGTTGATAATTTCAGTATGATAAACTGTATTATCAGCCAATACTCCTTGTAAAAACCCAGTAAACCAATCGAGAATATCTCCTATATAAGGCTGTCCTCTAAAATCATGGAAGGAAACTACAAATGCAAAAGGTTGAGCCAGAAAAAACAAGGCTAGACTCAAAACAATTAATAATATCAAGCTATTTGACCAATGTCTTGAACCAAATTCATATGCTTTTGAAACTCTCTTTTTAGCATCACTTAACCCAAGTGTAGCCGCTTTTATGTAAAAAAATGGCATTATAAATACAAAAGGAATCAGTAAATAGTAAGGAAGAGCCATAATTAATATATAAAGAGGCAGGATTCCAAATAGTATGGGAATATATCTTTTTTTGAGGTAACTTATATACTCACTCCAATTAAGCTTATCTCCATCAAAACGAAAACTAAAAAATACAGCAGATCCGATAAATGAAATAGGAATAATCCATAAAAACGCAATAATTAAATCAGACCATCCATTAAAGGTTTGTGCATACGGATTCCCAAACAATATCGACATTTGAGACGCCCAGTCGATATAATAAAACGAATCCAGATCTGCAAAGTGAACATAGTTTTGATAAATTGCAATTATTACGATTAAAGGAATTGCAGTGCGGAACATCAACCTTAAGAATACCGAAAATTTAACTCTATAAAATTGAAAGGTATCTTTTATTACTTCCGAATTTTTACGGATTTTAAATAAATCAAACTTCTTATTTTCTATGGGAGTTACTTGTGGCTCTGAATAAACCAATTCAGGATGCTTCCGTGCTACAAGTATTGGGTACAACACATAATAAAACAGAATTAAAGCAAAGGAAAAAAGTACAATACACCATTTCGACCATTCGGGCATGGTTTGATAATGACGTGTTACGTAGCTTTCTAAAAATCCAGCGATAATAAAAATAGGGACCAATGACAACATGATCCGAATTCCGCGCATACCACTCATCTGTAGTGCCTGAAGCCGCGTATAGGAACCAGGAAACATTAATCCATGACCCAAAGTAAACCCTGCTCCAGATGCAATTACGATAGCAGAAATTTCAAAGGCTCCGTGAATCCATATTGTTAAGAAAGACGTGAGCAACAATCCTTTCAGTTTAAAGAAGTACTGAAAGACGCCCACCATCAAAGCATTATTAAAAAGTAAAACATGAGTACCTAGCGAAAAAAGAATACCCCCAAAGAAACACATCAATGCTACCTGTATATTATTGATAGTGATCCTCATAAACATATACCCTTGAGAAGTAGAACCATAAATCCCCAGTGGATTTCCTTCGCTAATCAAATTTTCAGTCTCTTGAATATATCCGTCACCTAAAATCATATTAGCAAACCCAACATCTTGATGCGTTGAAAAAGCGCCAATGGTCGCATAAATCAGAAATAAAATAAAGGCAAAAAGGATGTTCTTTCGAGCACGATAAATTTCGAGCGGTATATCCACTGACCATGCTCTGAGAATTCTTTTAAGCGGTTCTTTTTTTTGCTTGTATAATTTTCTGTGGATTTCCTGGGCAAGATAATTCAAATAGGCACGAACAGTTCGCTTTTTATAAAACGTTTGCGCGAAACTCAAATCATTGTTAATCTCCGCATAAAGTCTCCCCAATTCCTCAGGATCAGCAGTGGATTTATCGCGGTTTTTTTCAAACTTCGCCCATTTCTCTTTATTCTGTGCAATAAATGAAGTCTCTTTCATAAACGAATTTATAAAAATAACTTTTTTCGGGATATGAATGGAAAAAGTGAATTATAAATGATAAGCTACATTGTTTCGCTCATCCAACACCCAGATTTCATCTGAATTCATTATTTTTACACATCACAACAGGATAATGAACACATTACAACTCACAACAGACCAAAATGTTTCCATTGATGTAGAACTTGCATCAGTGGGTCAGCGGTTAATTGCTGTTTTGCTTGACACGATTATTTTGTTTGCCTACTTCCTAATCATGATGTTTATCATCTCTATGTTATTTGCAAGTACTTTTAATCTTGATCAAGGAATGGAGCAATTCCAGTTTTTTGAGATTCTCTTTACCATTATTGTTTACCTCCCTTTTTTGCTCTACACACCGATGATGGAGTATCTAACGAAAGGACAAACAATCGGGAAGATGGCTATGGGGATTCGTGTAGCGAGAATGAACGGAGAAAATGCAAGTTTCAAAGAGTACTTTACACGTTGGCTCTTTAGACCTTTAGAATTCTGTATTTTAAATATTTTTTCATTTGGATTTTTACTCATTATAGCATCGGCTTTTTTTGATACTTTAATTGCTTCTATTTCAACAAAAAATCAGAGGATCGGTGATTTCATGGCAAATACAGTCATTATTCGTAAGCGACCACAACGCATTTTTTCAATTCGCGATGTACTTGCTATCAAAACAAATAAAAACCACGAACCAACCTATCCTGGTGTTGTTAGATATACTGATGATGACATGATGTTGGTTAAAAAAACCATTACGCGTGTTGAAAAGTATAGAAATGCAAATACGAAGGCTTTGGCAATTGAATTAGCCACAAAGATTTCAGAGGACCTCAAGCTCCCAGAAGTACCAAAGAAAAAATTACAATTTCTAAAAACTGTTTTGAACGACTATATCGTTCTTACAAGATAATCTAATATGAGTAAATTATACGTCGTTCCTACGCCAATTGGCAACTTGGAAGATATTACAATTCGCGCAATCAATGTGCTAAAAGAAGTGAATTTTATTCTCGCTGAAGACACGCGTACAACGAAAAAGCTATTGGATAAATATGAAATTTCAAAACAGCTTTATGCGCATCATATACACAATGAGCACAAGACATTAGAATCAATAATTGAGAAAATTCAAATGGCTGAAAGCGCTGCCATCGTTTCAGATGCCGGAACACCTGCTATTTCAGACCCAGGATTTTTGTTGATTCGCGCATGTGTAGAGAATGATATTGCCGTAATTCCTTTACCAGGACCATCTGCTATTATTCCTGCTATTGTAGGCAGTGGGTTTCCATGTGATCGTTTTGTCTTTGAAGGTTTCTTACCGCACAAAAAGGGAAGGCAGACAAAATGGAAAAACATTGCCGAGGAAGAACGTAGTGTTGTACTTTACGAATCGCCCCATCGATTAGTCAAAGCACTAAAGGAAATTGTTGAATTTGTTGGTGATGAACGAGAAGTTTGCGTGGCGCGAGAAATTTCAAAAATTCACGAAGAATTCAAACGAGGGAAACCTTCTGAGGTATTGGCTTATTACGAAGCTCATCCGCCAAAAGGCGAAATTGTGATTGTGATTGGGTATAGGAAATAGCAGATATTAGATATTAGACAATAGACGTTAGACAGTAGGTGTTAGATAGTCTAACATCTTATTTCTAACATCTAAAGTCTTCTGAAAAATTAAGACAACAAAAGATTATGGAAACAACGGCAATACAACTGGTTAAGAACGGGGAAGCAGAAAATGCCTTCAAACAAACGACCATAACTTTACCTGATTTAGATATTGATGAAGTGCGTATTGAAGTAGAGAGTTTTGGAATCAACTATGCTGATGTTATGGCAAGAAATGGTTTGTATAGAGAAGCTCCACCACTTCCGTGTGTTTTAGGATATGAAGTTGTTGGGAAAGTCGTTGCTCTGGGAAATGAGGCGCCAAAAGATTTAGAAGGGAAGCGTGTTGTTGCTTTTACTCGATTTGGAGGTTACAGTAAACACGCTCAAACAAAATATCAAGGTGTAGTTGAAATTGGCGATTATGACAGCGGAAAAGCCCTTTGTTTAGCAACGCAATACGTCACAGCATTTTATATGAGCCATGTAGCAACAACTGTTCAGAAAGGAGATAATGTTTTGATTCACGCTGCTGCTGGTGGAGTTGGTACTGCTTTAATTCAATTATTAAAGAACAAAGGAGCAAACCTTATTGCAAAAACTGGAAGCGATAAAAAATTTGACTACTTGAGGGAGCAGGGAGTTGAGAATATCATTAACTACAATAAATCAGATTATACGGAGCAGTTACAAAAACTCTTGAAAAAGCAACGTTTAGATGTTTCATTTAACCCTGTTGCCGGGTCGACGTTTAAAAAAGACTGGCGTTTACTTGGAAATGGCGGTAGTTTGGTACTTTTTGGAGGAAGCGAAAGATCTGGAAAAAAGTGGGGTATTCTATCAACGCTCAATTTCGTTCGTAAAATGGGAATCATTATTCCAATTACCCTAATGATGCGTTCAAAAAGTATAATAGGTATCAATATGCTGAAAGTAGCAGATTACAAACCGTTCACAATACAGCATTGTCTAACAGAAGTAGTTCGATTAGCGAAAGATAGAACGCTTTCCCCTCAAGTTGGAGCATCATTTAATGCAAGTGAGATTGACAAAGCACATGCGCTTTTAGAATCTGGTAAATCAACAGGAAAAGTAGTTTTGAACTGGTAGTGTGATATTTGTAGTAGTGAGGCACGGCCGTGCCTCACTACTACAAATATCACATCGCTTCAACGAAATCAATAAGTAGCTTTACAATATTATCATAAGCTGCAAAAGAAAGCTCCTCATGAGTATCAAAGACATCGTGATAGTGTTGGTTGTGCCCCATTGTATAGATGAAAAAACTAGGCACA
>NVXV01000014.1 GCA_002734085.1 Fluviicola sp.
AGGAAGTGCTGGAACTGGTTCAACAGCACAGTGGTATTCAGGAACGTGTGGAGGAACTTCTGTAGGAAGTGGAAACTCAATCACAGTATCACCGACATCTAATACAACCTATTTTGTAAGGTATGAAGGAACATGTAACACTACAACATGTGCGTCACAATTAGTAACAGTTAATCCGCTACCAAATGTACCAACAGCATCAGTAAGCCCGAGTGCGATATGCGAAGGAGGAAGTGCAACGCTTTCTAGTTCAGGATGCTCAGGAACAATAGAATGGTATACAAATAGTGGTGGGACAGGAACTCCATTAGCAAGTACAACTGTATCACCAACAGGAACAACTACTTATTATGCATTTTGTACGGAAAATGGCTGTAGAAGTGCAACAGGAGGTAGCGTGTCTTTAACAGTGAATTCAAACCCAACAGTAACCGTTCCATCAGGTGGGAATGTATGTGTAGGAGCGACCTTGAATTTAACTCCATCCACAGGTGGGACATGGTCAAGTAGTGATCCAAGTGTTGCAACAATAACAAATGGAGGAGTGGTAACAGGAGTTAATCAAGGGACAGCAGATATGACTTATACAGAAACATCAACGGGTTGTTCAAGTACTGCCTCAACAGGGACTATAACAGTTAATCCGTTACCAACATTTACGGTATCATTAACAGATCCAAGTTCATGTGGCGCAACAGATGGAATGATAACAATATCAGGGTTAAATCCATCAACAAGCTATGAGGTATCGATCGCTTCAGGAGCATTAAACCCAGAAAATTCAGATGGTTCAGGAGAAATCATACTCACAGGATTAGGTTCAGGGTCGTACTCACCAATAGAGGTTTCATTAAATAACTGTTCGACAATAGATAATGGAACTTATGATCTAAATGACCCTTCTTCACCAGCAATTACTGTGCCTAACGGTGGTGAACTTTGCGAGGGGGAAATCTTAAACTTAACACCATCTTCGGGTGGAACATGGACAAGTAATGACCCAAGTGTTGCTACTATAGATAATACAGGCTTATTAACAGGTATAGCAGCAGGGTCTACAACAGTGACATATACAGAAACAGCAACAGGTTGCTCAAGTACTGCCTCAGCAGGAAGTATAACAGTAAATCCAATCCCAACCGTAACCGTTCCATCAGGTGGAAATGTTTGTGAAGGAGCTACCTTGAATTTAACTCCATCCACAGGCGGAACATGGTCAAGTAGTGATCCAAGTGTTGCAACAATAACAAATGCAGGAGAGGTAACAGGTATATCTGTTGGAACAGCTGATATGACATTTACAAATACAACAACAGGCTGTTCAAGTGTAGCTTCTACAGGAACTATCACAGTAAATGCTTCACCAACAATTACAGTTCCAGCTGGAAATGAAATTTGCGTAGGTTCTACGTTGAATTTAGAGCCAACAACAGGTGGGACATGGACAAGTAATGATCCAGTAGTAGCAACAATAACAGGTGGAGGTGTAGTAACAGGAGTATCACAAGGAACCACAGAGATGGTGTTTACAAGTACAGCGACAGGTTGTTCAAGTATAGCATCAGATGGAACAGTGATCGTAAATGCAACGCCAACCTTAACAATAGGAGCCATTAATTGTAATAAGCCAACGAGTAGTTATTCAGTAGACTATACAACTAACGCGGGTGCGACTGTTACTGCGAGTGTAGGTAGTGTAACGTCAACGGCTGTAACAGGAGTGCCAAATGACCAGCAAGTTGTTATAACGGCTACATCAGCGGGATGTCCTTCAGTGAATCAAACAGTTAGTACGGATGAATGCGACGACGTAGTTGTCGATGTTTCAAATGGTGTATCTCCAAATAGTGATGGAATGAATGACTTTCTAGAGATCACAAACTTGGACGCATATCCAGAACATAATTTATCAATCTATAACAGATGGGGAGATAAAGTATTTCAATCATCACCTTACGAAAATGATTGGAACGGTCAGAATAATGTTGGTGGTATCGGTGGAGAAGAGCTACCAGCTGGAACTTACTTCTACATTCTTGAGTTAGGAGAAAATGAAGATCCAATTAAAGGATATATTGAATTGAAGAGATAATCGAGTTAAAAAAGATAGAATTTAAAATTTGAATTATGAATAAATCAATAATTGGTGTAATTGTCGCACTATTTGTAAGTACCGTTGCATACGGTCAGAACAATTTGAACATTACACAGTATATGATGCATCAGCCAATCTTAAACATGGCTTCAATAGCGGGTAATGACAACATAAATGCAGCGGCTGTTCATCGTCAACAATGGGTCGGATTTGATGGAGCACCAGCATCTTCATTTTTTAGTGTAAATGCTCCTATAAAAACGACTAATCTTCATATAGGAGGGATAGCTTCATTTGATCGAATTGGATCAAACTCAATTACTAAGGTAGACCTGGGAGTTGCTTATCGAATGAAATTAAATCCTAAAAACTATTTATCTCTTTCCTTGAAAGGTGGTGTAACCAATACAAACGCAGATTATTCAAAATTGACATTAAATAGCCAGGGAGACCCGGAATTTGCTACAGGAACGGCAAGTGAGATACAACCGGACTTTGGATTTAGTGCTTATTTTTTCTCGAAAAAATATTACGTTGGTTTTGCAATTCCTTCGTTATTTAGAAATGCAAATTATTACCCAGAGAGTCAGTTGGTGGTTCCTCAGGATTTCCACTATTTTACTACTGCAGGATATAGATTCACTTTAAATGAGTCTTTTAAACTAGGTGTTTCCACCTTATTAAAAGGTGTGCTTGGATCGCCAATACAAGCAGATTTAAATACACAGTTATTGTACAATGACTTTGTTGGTTTGGGATTGACTTATAGAACATCGAATGACCTAGCAGCAATTGTTTCAGTTAGGTTGATGGATAGATTTACTGTTTCTTACAGTTACGATTTTGGTTTTTCAGATCTTTCCAGATACCATAGTAATACGCATGAAATCATGTTAACTTTTGATGCTCCATCGAGAGACTTACTTCCAGTAACGTCTCCAAGATTTTAATCTTTTACTAAATAAATACATTTTAAACCAATCATGAAGAACTTCTTAATAATTTTTACTGTTCTAGCTTTTATTTCTGAAACACTAGGACAAGATAAAGCCAATGAATACTACGAAGCTGGTTATTTCAAAGAAGCAAGTTTAATTTTTGAAAAAAAATTAGGCAAGGGAAAAGGAGATACAGAGTCGCTGCAAATCAAACTTGCGGACAGTTATTTTCAAATGAATGATTTTAAAAACAGTATTAAAATCTACGAAGATTTATATAACAATGAAAACAAGGACTCATTAACTTTGATGAGGTTAGCTGAACTAAACAGAATGTTTTGTAAGTTTGATGAAGCTGGTAAATACTATTCGGTTTACGCAGAAAATCATATTTCAGGATCAGGTGAAAAAGCTTTGTTTGACAAGGTTGTTGAATCAAAGATAAATTATCCTCAAAAAAATAATAGTGTCAATCAATCAATTGAATTAAGTGACTTAACATTACCAAAGTTTAAGCAGGGAATGGGGTATACATTCTTTGAAGACGGTAATTTACTTGCTGGAATTGAGCAGGAAAACAAAGAAACGAAAACGACATTTACAACGCTTGGTGAATACACGTATTCTACTGGTTTTAAGGAGGTAGAAGAGTTTAAGTTAAATGAAGAAACGCCGTTTTTTAATGCGTATCCAAGCTACAACAAAACATCTAAAACACTGTATTATACTGCCAACATTAGTAAAAAGAAAAGATCTTTTAAAGATGGTAAAAATGTCTTGCAAGTTTATTCTTATGATATTGAATCAGATGAGAATGAGCCAAAATTGTTAGCATTTAATAAGTCTCAATATAACTTTACACATCCTTCAATCACAACAGATGGAAAACGTTTGTATTTTGTTTCAGATATGCCTGGTGGATATGGTGGTTATGATGTTTATTACGTAGAAAAAACAGAAAATGGATGGTCAGAGATTAAGAATTGTGGAAGTAATGTTAATACAGCTTTTAATGAGTTAACTCCATTTACTACTGGTGACTCTTTATTTTTCTCAAGTTATGGTCATGATAACTACGGTGGGTCAGACATCTTTTTAAGTATAAAAGACGGAAATGAATTTACTAAAGCTGAAAATTTAGGGCTACCAGTGAATAGTTGTATGAATGACTTCTCATTTATAATGACTAATGAGGCGGGAAGAGGAATACTTACCTCTGATAGAAATTCTTCAGAATCAAATAAAGATGATGTCTTTAAAGTATTTTTCCCTTTAGCTCCAAATTTAGTCATCGACGAATTAACAAGTGATCCGATCTCAGAAGTAGCGATAACAATAAATGAAGATCAACCGTTGGTTTCTGATGAAAAAGGAGAGTGGTCAAAAAGAATCTCTTTAGGAGAAAGTGTTTCTATTGAATTTGATAATCCTTATTATGAAACTAAAACATTAGAGTATACAGACGTTTCAAGCGATGACATAGAGGAAATTAAAAATGTAGTATTGACTCCTGTAATGATTTCAGGTCAAGTCGTTGACGATATAACTGGAAACCCTATAGAAGATGTTAAAGTTACACTCTACGAGAAAGTGGGAGACGATGAATGGAAGCTTGTAGAAGTTAAAAAATCAGATAACGAGGGTAAATGGGCTTTCCATGTTCGTAAGGATAAAGAATATAAAGTAGTGCAAGAAAAAGAAGATTATATTTCGCATAATGAAATAATTCCTCGTTACGACGATTCAAAAGAATTGAGAAATGAAGTACTTTCAAGAATGAATCCTTTCTCAATGAAGTATGATGCTAGAAAGGACTTAGTTATTCAAATTGATAATATCTATTTTGATTTAAATAGCTCTTTTATTCAAAAAGAATCTTACCCAGTATTGGAGAAATTAAAAGATTTTTTAAATGATAACCCAGATGTAAAAGTTGAGCTGAGTGCACATACTGATTGCTTAGGAGAGGACAAATATAATTTATGGTTATCGAAAAGAAGAGCTAAAAGTAGTCGAGAGTACCTCGTTAATGCTGGGATTTCCTCAGAACGTATAGAATCAAAAGGCTATGGTGAACAAAGAATGATTGTTAAAGATTGTGAATTACAAAAGAAAGACGATTCTGAAGCTCAAAAAAACAGGAGAGTTGAAGTTAAAATTTTGTAATTTAGCACATTATGCATCGTAGTAATGAATATATAAGCTTTTTTTTGGATCGATTTGATGTGATTTATAGGAATATTTCTATCATTAAACATGAGACAATCACTCATATTTTGGCTGATCTGAAATCTTCACTTGAAATAAATTTCAACCTAAAAAAGAAAATATATTCTATTGTAAATGAATTGCTTGAAAACACCTTAATTCATCAAAGTGGTGATGATAGTAAAGTTGAAATTGCTATATTGAAAAGTGAAAATGCTTACAGGGTTATTACCTTCAATACCTCTTCTCTTGATGAAAGCTATGATTTGTTGGAATATTCTTCAAATATTAATGCATTATCACACTCCGAGTTAAAAACTCAGTATAAAGAAAAACTTTTAACGGGAGAAATTAACCAAAAAGGTACGATAGGCGTAGGAATGGAGTTAATTCGTTTGAAATCTAAGAATAAAATATTAATTTCCACCGAAGAATATGATGATAAAAGAATGATTATTATTGACGTTAAAATTGATATTGATTAGCACTTGATCACAAAAAAATAATCTGAATGCAGCGATTAAAAATCCAACCCACAGAAAGCAGTTTTAGCATAGATCTTAATATCGAAAAGGGGGAGTTTATATTTTTAGGTGAATCTCGCCCTGAAAATGCACCTAGGTTTTTTGACCCTGTACTGGATTGGTTAAATGATTTTGAAAACCTGATGATAAATTCAAAACGAAACTATGATTTGAAAGTTATTTTCAAACTGGATTATTTTAACTCTACTTCGACTAAATACTTGGTTGATATTTCAAAGGTACTTAAACGTATTGGGGATATTGATAATGTGAACCAAACTGTTGAATGGTATTACAAAGAAATAGATGAGGACATAGAAGAAAGTGGTAGAGAGTTAATTGAGTGGACGGGGTTAGATATTCAGTTAATTCCTTATGATTAGGTCTAAATCATAAACTTTAAGATATCACGATTCTTATTTACCCAATCATTGAAAGAAATATCATGTGTTTTATCCATTTTAGATAATATTCTATTCTTATAATTATCAATTGATTTTTTCTTAACATTCATAATAGAAGAGACTTCTTCCGTGTTGTATCCGTTAAAAAAATTCGTTAATACTTCTCTCTCTCTATTTGTTAACTTATCAATTTTTGGCATTATGTTTTTTATAAATTGATCACTACTGTGAAACTCAAGAGCAAACCATTCAGAACAAACAAACAAGTTTGATGAGATTATTCTTAAAATAGACTCTGCCAGCATGTCGGGAGAAATATTCTTTGTGAAATATCCATTTGCCTCATATTTCTTAGAAATAAAAATAAATTCTTTTGCTGCTTTTGCAGTTAACATCAATACTTTTGATTTAATATTGTTTTGTCGTAATTGAAAGAGTGTTTTGATTCCATTGATTCTAGGCATTTCAATGTCTAACAATATTATATCTGGGTGTATTTTTTTTGTTAATTCAATTACTTCATTACCCGAAGAGGCTTCTTTAAAAGTAGTGTTTGGGAAATATTCCGTTAAAGCTATAATAAGTGATTTTCGAAATAATTCGTGATCATCTGCTATTAAAATAGTTGAAACCATTATTTCAAATATACGCAAAACATCGTTGACTTTTTTGTTAAAAAATTGTTGAATCTATACTATTTTGATTAAAAGTCCTAAGCATCTCATTGTAAGCAACTAAAAATCCATACATTTGAATCGTTTTTAAGATTTAATCTACTATGCATTCAAAGTATACATTACTACTTCTCACTTTTCTCCTGTTTCACTTTAAATTCGGTTTTGCTCAATCGAGTTCACTTTTTATGCCTAATGCTGTAAACTATATTGAAGTTGGTGACCTTGATGTTACTGGAGATCAATTAACGGTAGAAGCATTAATACACTACACAGGGGTTTCCAATAACGTAGTATCAAAACATACAGATCCGTCGAATGTAAATTACTTATTACGTATTGGTAGTTTTGAAATCACAACGACCAATGGTTTTGCAAATTTTGGAGGTGTTGCTGCTGCTGGAGTAAATCTAGTGCAAGGTGAAACCTATCACATTGCGGCTACTTACAATGGCCAATTTTTAAGGTATTATGTAAATGGTTGCATGACAGGAGAAATGCCATGGACAGGAGATATGGCTCAGAGTAACTTGGTAACAGCAATAGGGCAACAATCAGCTTGTCAATGTGAACAATTCAGAGGGTTTATTGATGAGGTTAGAATTTGGAATGTAGCGAGAACGCAGCAAGAAATCGCAGATAATATGTTGGATCTACCAAATCCGACGGTCGAACCTGGTTTATTAGCATATTATAAATTTGATGGGAACTTTGTAAACAATCAGGGCAACGCTGTATGGGATGGTGTTCCTATTGGGAACCCTCAATTGCAATTGATACCAGATCCTTATCCTCATGCAATGAATGCCAGTGTGAGTGCTTCGGATCCTTTATGTAATGGTGAAAGTAATGGTGTGATAAACGTTGCTGGAAGTGGAGCTTACTTGCCGTATGAGTATTCTTTAGATGGAGTGAATTACGTACCAAACAGCACTTTTCAAAGCCTACCTGATGGAAACTACACAGTTTATGCAAGGCCTGAGAATAATAATGATTGTATAGTGACTAATCCTATCGTTATTAATAATCCAGCACCTATCACTTCAAATATTACAACAACAGACGTATCTTGTTTTGGAGGAAGTGATGGAGCTGCAACGATAAATCCAACAGGGGGGAATGGACCAAATTTCTCCCATTTATGGAATCCAAATACTACAACAGATTTAACAATTCAGGATTTACCTCAAGGAAATTATGATGTTGACATTACAGATAGTTGTAAGTCTTTTGGTACTGAGTTGGTTTCAAACGGACACTTTGAAAATGGTTATATCGATTTTACAACAGATTATACTCAGGGAGTTTATGCAAGCCAAATGCCGGGAGATGAATATGCCATTTCTTTTGACCCAAGCTTATATCACAGTGGTTTTGTTGGAAATGGAGCTGGAGGAGCAGGAAATTTTATGATTGTTAATTCTAGTGCAACAGCCAACCAAAATGTTTGGTGCCAAAGTATTCCAGTCACTCCGAATACCTATTATAACTTTTCTTTGATGATTAGTTCAATGTTTACGGTTTCTCCTGCAAATTTGGAGATTTTAATTAATGGAGTGCCTCTTCCTACTAACGCAATTGCACCAGGAGCTACTAACGTTTGGGACGTATATGAAGAATCTTGGTTCTCTGGAGCATCAGCCCAAGCTGATATCTGTATCGTAAACACAAACACTGCCAGTAACGGAAATGATTTTGGAATTGATAATATCTCTTTTAAGGAATGTGCGTCATGTACACAGAACTTCCCTTTTACAATAAACGAACCTACACCATTAGCTATCAATGCAAATACTGTTTCGGAAAGCTGTGTAGGAGCAAGTGATGGTGAAATTGAAATCATTATAAATGGAGGGACTCCAAATTATACCTATAGTATAGATAATGGAGTAACATTTCAGCCAAATAATATTTTTACAAACCTTAGTGCAGGTACTTATGATGTAGTGGTACGTGATTTAAATGATTGTGAAATAACTTTAGCTGTAATAATAGATGCACTTCCTTCTGTTACTTTTGATGTAAACCTTATAGATCCGCTATGTTTTGGAGATAATACAGGAAGTATTGAATTTGTAAATATTGTTGATGGTACGGCGCCGTATAACTTTAGTATTGATAATGGAACAAACTTTCAAGTAAATCAACTTTTTAATAATCAAGCTTCAGGGATTTATGACGTTGTTGTAATGGATGATAATGGTTGTCAAACTAGTGAACAAGTTGAACTTTTTGATCCGCAAGAAATTACTACTGAATTTGACATAACATCAGTGAGTTGTTTTGGAGATGATGATGGTGTAATCACATTTATAAATACACAAGGTGGAACTGGTAATTATGAATTTAGCATTGATAATGGCACAGTTTTTCAAGCGGGAAATCAATTTGGGAATTTATTAGAGGGAAACTATGACGTTGTAGTGAGAGACGCTAACGGATGTGAAATATTCGACAACGTTAATGTTATTAGTCCAGCAATTTTAAGTTTTGAAATAGAATCAACTGACCTTGTTTGTTTTGAAGACAATTCTGGAGAAATAGAGTTTACCAATACCGCTGGAGGTACACCTAATTATGAGTTTAGTATTGATGCTGGAACAAACTTTCAGGCAAATCCACTTTTTACTACTTTGACTTCTGGAATGTATAATCTCGTATTGCGCGATCAAAATGGTTGTACGCTAACAGATCAAATAGTTTTGATTGAACCTGATCAAATTGAAATAACTCCTTTAGAAATTGACGTTACGTGCCACGGATACTGTGATGGAATTTTGGGTGCCAGTGTACTTGGTGGAAATTTGCCATATAATTATTTTTGGTCGGGAAATGGAATAGATGCTACTGGAGTAGAAGTAACTGATTTATGCGCTGGGGATTATAACCTATATGTTCAAGATGTTAATGGATGTAATCAGTCTGAGAATATGACGATAAGTCAGCCAGGTCCAATTATAGCAAGTTTTTATACTGAGGAGACTGAAGTGTCTATATTGAATACTGAAGTAAACTTTGTGAATACATCACAAGGGGCAAGTAATTACGAATGGGATTTTGATGATAATAGTCAAACTTCAAATGAAATTAATCCGATGCACAACTTTCCAGAAGAACCGGGAAGTTATAATGTTCAATTAGTTGCATTTAACGATAATAATTGTTCTGATACAGTTTATGGATTAGTAAAAATAAATGACGAACTCATATTTTACGTTCCGAATACTTTTACACCTGATGCGGATCAACATAATGAAATTTTTGCACCAATATTTTATTCTGGCTATGAGCCAGGAGATTATAACTTTATGATATTTAATAGATGGGGAGAACTCATTTTTAAAACGAGATCGCCAAATATAGGTTGGGATGGTACATACCAAGGGATTCCGTCGGTTGAAGGGACCTACGTATGGAAACTTGATTTTAGAGAAACCATGACAGATAAACGACATGTTTACTCTGGTCACATTAACTTGTTGAAGTAGTTTTTCTCTGTTTTGTAATGTAACTTTTGAAAGTATTTAAAGAAAGTATTGAAAAAGGCAACTTATTTATTTTTAATACGTTAAGAATAGAGGTTTATGTTTTAAAATTCTACTACTATGTTAAAAAAATTAAGATGCTTAATATTTTTACTTATTACTCCATTTCTAATAAATGCTCAAGAAATTTGTGATAACGGTATAGATGACACTGGAAATGGCTTGATTGATTTAAATGATCCCGATTGCGATTGTGATGGGTTTGGGCAATCTCAAGCTATTCCTTCTTTAATTCCCAACCCTTCTTTTGAAGATAATTCTTGTTGTCCGTCATCATACTCTCAATTAAGTTGTGCAGATACTTGGATTCAAGCAACTACAGCAACATCAGATTATTTTAACTGTGGCTACTCTTTTGGTGCTTCTGATAACGCTGGTTTAACTCCACCTGATGGAGATGCTTATGTAGGAGCAATCTACAGTGATGGTTGGATGGAGTATGTAGGAGCCTGCCTTCTTCAACCTATGAATGCTGGAGAAACATACACACTTTCTTTTAATATTGCTTCTGTTCCTATGGATAATTTTGGTGGAACATGTAATATGAATTATAGCGATGTAGATGTGACCATTTACGGCTCTGATAATTGTGGAGCTTTACCAGTTGGAACAACAGGTTGCCCATCAAATGCATCAGCGCAGTGGGATATAATTTCTACTGAGACCTATTCTCCAGATGGAAATTGGGAAATCATTACTTTTGAAATTACACCAACGCAAAATATTAATGCCGTAATGATCGGAGCTCCTTGTACATTACCTCCTGATTACAATGGCAGTTGTTATGCGTATTTCATGTATGATAATCTAATTCTTGCTTCAAACAGCTTTTTTAACTCCTTAAACATTGACCAACAAGGCTCTTTTTGTTCAAACGATTTAACATTAGAAGCAACTGCTGATAGTGTAGGAGGTGATTGGCAATGGTACTTTGAAGGTGTAGCATTAGTTGGAGAAACAGATGCTATATTAGATCTATCTGGTTTAGGGCTGGGAGAAGGAGAATACAACGTTATGTATACTATTGGTGATGATTGTGATGTCGAAAATCATATTGTTGATCCCCCTCAATTACCAGTTCCTGGTTTTGAATTTTCTGATGTTTGTTTTGAAACTGTAAATACCTTTATTGATACTTCCTGGATAGATGCAACTGGAGGAGTCGTTATTGATAGTTGGGATTGGGATTTCGATGATGGGAATGTTTCTGCAAGTCAAAATCCAAATCATACTTATTTAAACCCCGGTAACTATGATGTTACTCTTGTGGTTGAAGGTAATAATGGCTGTATTGATTCTATTACTCAGTCGGTAGAAGTTTTCTCACTTCCAACAGCAGACTTTGAGAATGATAGTGTTTGTGTTGGAAATAGCACAAGCTTTGTTGATTTATCCAATGCAAACGGAGGGTCAGCAATTGATGATTGGCAATGGGATTTCGATGATGGTTCAAACGCAATTATTCAAAATCCGAATAATACATATGCTAGTAGTGGGACCTATAACGTAAGCTTAACTGTCACAAATGTTTCGGGTTGTTCAGATGATACGACTCATGATGTTATGGTTTATCAAGTTCCAACGGCTGATTTCACATTTAATAATGAATGTTATTATGAGAATATAGTATTTAATGAAGACGCAGTTCCATATGCGAATGAATACGAGTGGTTTTTTGATGATGGAAATACTTCTTCAGCGGCTAACCCATCTCACTTATATAATTCAGCAGGAGAGTATAACGTGTCTTTGGTTGTAGCAATTGATGGTTTTTGTCATGATACCATAACTCAAACCGTATATGCCTATGCCAAACCTGAAGCTGCATTTAACGTGGATGGTGTTTGTGAGGATGTGACGTCAGAATTTAATAATTTATCAACGGTAGACGATATTAATGGTGACCTAATCAATGGATGGCAGTGGGGTTTTGGTGATGGAGCTACTTCAGTAAATGAGAATCCGACTAATACGTATGATTTAGAAAATGAATACGATGTTTCATTGATTGTAACTACTAATTTTGGATGTAAAGATACGATTGAAGAAACTGCAACTGTTTGGCCAAATCCAGTCGTAGACTTTAGTCCAACGGATGTGTGTTTAGATAACGCTACAGAATTTATGGATGAGTCAACAATTTCAAATACAAATACGAATAATAATATAACAGATTGGGACTGGGATTTTGGAGATGGAGGAAGCGCAACTCAACAAAACCCTACATATACCTATGATTCAGATGGTGCATATAATACAACATTGATTGTTACAACAAATAACGGATGTACAAGTGAAGAGACTTTACCAGTAACGGTTCATCCTCTTCCTGTAGCAAGCTTTAATGGTATTAATTTATCGGGGTGTACACCAATTTGTCCAGAGATTACTTCTACATCAATTGTGAACAACCCTTCAAATATAGTCGATTACGAATGGACTCTTTCAAATGGGATTTCTCAAAACGGTGCAAGTCCAAATTTTAGTGAATGCTTTGAAAATGAAACAAGCAATACGCAAATTTTTGGATTAACCTTAACAGTTACAACGGATCAAGGCTGCCAAGACACCTATAATGAAGCAAACTACATCGAGGTCTATCATTTACCTTATGCTTCGTTTTACTATGAGCCAGAAGAGTTAGATATAATTAACTCTGAAGTGGATTTTATTAATACTTCGAATTATGCTGATATTTATAACTGGACCTTCGAAGGCATAGGTACTAGCTCTGATTTTAATCCAACTGTTAATTATCCAGATGAACCAGAAAGTTATGAGGTAGAGTTGGTAGCACTTACTGATGAAGGTTGTTCGGATACGGCTAGAACGGTAATTACCATTTTAGATCGTATTATATTTTATGTGCCAAATACATTCACACCAGATAATGATAACTTTAATGAAATGTTTCAACCTGTTTTTTACTCAGGATTTGATCCTCAAGATTACAACCTGTTGATTTTTAATCGATGGGGAGAAGTTGTATTTGAGTCAAATGACGCGAGTATTGGTTGGGATGGTACTTACGGTGTCGACAATACAAACATTGTGAAGGATGGTACGTATGTATGGAAGATAGAATTCAAAGAAACCATGTCTGATAAGCGACATGTTCATACGGGGCATGTAAATGTGCTTAAGTAAACGTATAATTCCTTCGATGGGTTGACCTTTATCAATTTTTATATATTTTAGTAGAAGATTTAAGTATATATGATTGCAGAAGGGAAGTTATGTGTTTTAATAGATGATGATGACGATGATCAGTTGATTTTTTCTACCACTATTAAAAAACACTTCAAAGGATACGAATTCCTTTCATTTTCAAGCTTTAATGATGCTGAACCAACATTGGGAAAGAGGGCAGAAGATATTGGCGTTGTTTTTATTGATTTGAATATGCCTCGAATAAATGGTAAGGAGGGATTGGCACAATTGCGAAACGATCCATTGTATAAGTCTAAGCCTCTGATAATTTATTCCACATCTAATAATCCAGACGATGTTAAAGAATGTATAAAAAGTGGGGCGACAGCATTTATTACAAAACCATCGAAAATAAATACCCTTATCTCAGAATTATCAAATTACCTAGTGAGTTCTAATTGATGAAATTAATAGCTAAACTTAGAGAGTCTACGAGAGATCAGCATGCCCAGTTAGATCAAATATCAGAAATGAAACGATTGACATCAACCGATGTAGAGATCAAGGATTATAAAAATTATTTACGGGCATTTCTTAAGATATACTCTACTATCGAAAGTGAAATCTATAATTATACTTCAGCTTATATTAAAGAAATCAACTTGAACCAACGTTTACCTCAATTGAAAAATGATTTGGAACAATTAAAGGTTGGACAGCCGCCGATGGAAGTTGATAAAAAACTAATTTTAAATCACAAAGAGTACTTGGGAGCACTGTATGTAATGGAAGGTTCACGTTTGGGCGGCAACCTAATTGGAAAACATTTATCAAGTCATCTGAGCATGGATGAAAATAATCTTTCGTTTTTGATCTCACCACCGACAGTTAAGTGGTCTCAAATTATTTTATTATTAAATGAACAACCTGAAGAGAATCATGTTGAAGTTATAAAAGGAGCTCAGAAGGTTTTTAAGTATTTCTACGATGAACTTTCTGATTTTTATAAGGAAATTGAATGAAAGATATTTCGTATACTAAATACAGTACACTTGAAAATTGCGAGAGTGAACCTTTAAGTTTTTTAGGTAGCATTCAACCTTTTGGGGTGTTAATTGCATATAATTACCAAAATGATTTAGTATCTTTTTGTAGTAAAAATATTACGGACGAATTAGGATTTTCATTAGAAAAAATTCTAGGATTAAATTATGAAAGTCTGAAGAACTTATTGGGGGTTAATATAGACCTTCAACAAATTTCACAAAATAAGAACAATACGAATTTGTCAAGTGTAAATCTGCGTTTAAACAACAATGATTATTCTTTGACTATCAAAAGAATGGATAATCACTTGTTGTTTGAGCTTGAACATCTTCCTGATGGATTTGAGACGCAACATGACTTTTATTTACGGACCAATGATTTTATCAATAAAATCAATCAGGCTGAATCATTTTATGAGTTTTCGACGAGCGTTGCAGATGAAATTCGTAGAATTATAGGTTATGATAGAGTAATGATCTATCGCTTTGACCCTGACTATAATGGTGAAGTTTATGCTGAGAGTAAAAATGATGATTTAGAACCTTTTCTAGGGTTAAATTATCCGCATTCAGATATTCCATCACAGGCTAGAGAATTATACAAGAAGCAGTCGATTCGTATGATTCCAGATGTGAATTATATACCCACTCCTATAATTGCTTTAAATGATGAAAGTAGTCATCAAGATCTCGATATAAGTAAATGTATTCTTAGAAGTGTTTCTCCAATTCATATTAAGTATTTAAAAAATATGGGAGTTTCAGCTACACTAACTATTTCCATTATGATTAATGAGCAATTGTGGGGTATGATCGCGTGTCACAATTACTCTCCAAAGAAAGTTTTACTTTATAATAGAACTTCAGCACTTATGCAGTCAGAGTTTTATGCAGCTCAAATACATCGATGGGAGAGGTCAGAAGAATATAATAAAGTGCAGGAAAAAGAACATATTTATCAAACGATCTTGGAAGATGTGTTGCGTTCAGGTAATATTTTCGAATCAGTTTCATCAACGCCATACTTTCTTGGGTTGACAGATGCTACGGGCGGAGCAATTTTACGTGATGGGAAAGTTCATACCTGCGGAGAGACTCCTGATGTAGATTTTATAAGAAGAATACAGGAATATATGAAATCGAATGGTGAGAGAGTTTTTCTTTCAAATACATTTTCTGATTATCTTAAAGAGGCGGATAGATATAAAAAAATTGCAAGTGGTGTATTGTATTTCTCACTTCATAAAGAGTCAGATAGTGCCGTGATGTGGTTTCGTAAACAATTATCAGGAGGGAAAAAGTGGGGTGGCAATCCTAATGAACAAACTGAAAAATTAAAAATACTAACACCTAGAAGCTCCTTTAAAACATGGGAAGAAGATGTCAAAGGTAAAAGTGCGAAGTGGTTTGCGCATGAGATTCAGGCAGGACTAAGGTTAGGGAATTATCTAGAAAGAGAGATTTATATTAAAAATTTGAAGTCTCAAAAGGCACAGTTAGAAAAAATCACAAGTGAATTAAAAAGTAAAAATGAAGAGTTGAGTCAATTCAATTGGATCAGTAGTCATGATATGAAGGAGCCACTTCGTAAGATCCGCTTATTTATTGACCAAATAGAAATGGAAGAGCATGAACTAAGTGAAAATCAGAAGAACTATTTCAGTCGTATTGATAAGGCGGCAGATAGAATGCAACAATTAATAAATGATTTGTTGAACTACGCGAAACTGAATGATGAGGAAGTTTTTGAAAGTAAGTCATTAAAAACAGTTATTGACGAGGTTGTAGACGCTACAATTTCTTTCGAAGATATTGCTTTAACCTTTGATGTTGATGAATTTCCAGTGGTGAATATTATTGATTTTCAAATCGCACAGTTGTTTTCAAATCTCATAAGTAATTCGATAAAGTTTAAGCATCCAGAAAGAGAGGTTTCCATTAAAATTGAAAATGTATTACCTACTCAAATTGAATTGGATAAAATGGGATTCGAAGAAGGCGATTACGTTAAAATCGTTTATAGTGATAATGGTATTGGTTTTAGTGGTGAATTTAATGAACGAATATTTGAAGTGTTCCAAAGATTACATGATACCAATAAATTTGATGGAACAGGAATAGGGCTGGCAATCTGTAAAAAAATTGTCGAAACGCATAATGGATTTATTCAAGCTAAGGGAAGTGAAGGTGAAGGGGTTATTTTCGAAATATTTTTAAAAAAGTAAAGGTTTGTTGCTATATCACTATTGTCTGATATTTTATATCCTCTCAATTTATTTGAGGTAGCGCTTTGTAAAAAGGTTAGCTCGCGAGTAGAGCCAGTCCTAACTTTTATCTTCCAATAATTTTTTCAATTTGTACATTTCGTCTCTCAATCGAGCAGCTTCAATGAAGTCTAGCTCTTTTGCAGCTTTTTTCATTTGTTTTTCAGCATTCGTTATACTCTTTTTTAGTTGATCTGAGGACATGTAGGATTGTACGGGATCAGCCACTAGACTTGTGGTTCCGATAGATTCAAATTCTTCATCTTCTTCCGTTCTATAATGAAAAGCATTTTTGTTCGTCTTGTTGAGAGCCGTTGGCTCTAGACCATGTTCTTCATTGTAGGCTTGCTGAATAGCTCTTCTTCTATTCGTTTCATCAATTGTACGTTCCATAGACTTGGTAACTTTGTCAGCATACATAATAACCATTCCGTTTACATTTCTTGCTGCCCGACCAACCGTTTGGACAAGTGATCTTTCGTTCCGAAGAAATCCTTCTTTATCAGCATCCAAAATAGCGACTAAACTAACTTCAGGTAAATCTAGTCCCTCACGTAGTAAGTTTACTCCAATCAATACATCAAAATCACCAGCTCTAAGTTGCTGTAGAATCTCCACTCGTTCTAGAGTATCTACTTCACTGTGGATATAGCGGCAAAGAATTCCCATTCTATCCAGGTACTTTTGTAATTCCTCCGCCATTCGTTTGGTCAATGTGGTAACTAAAGTTCGTTCTTTTAAATCTATGCGTTTTTGAATTTCTTCGATTAAATCGTCAATTTGATTTAGGCTTGGACGTACTTTGATTTCTGGGTCAAGAAGACCTGTAGGACGAATGACTTGCTCAACAATAATACCGTCAGACTCCTCAATTTCGAAGTCGGCGGGAGTGGCACTCACATATATAACTTGATTTAAAAGGGAGTGAAACTCCTCAAACTTTAGTGGACGGTTATCCATAGCAGCTTGTAATCTGAATCCATGCTCAACTAAATTGATTTTCCGAGCGCGGTCACCACCATACATTGCTCGAACTTGAGGTAATGTAACATGACTTTCATCGATTACCATCATGAAATCTTTCGGGAAGTAATCTAACAAACAGAATGGGCGTGTTCCTGCGGCTCTTTTGTCGAAATATCTTGAATAATTCTCTATACCCGAGCAATAGCCTAATTCTCGAATCATTTCTAAGTCGTATTCTGTTCTTTCCTTCAGGCGGTTGGCTTCGATTCCTTTACCTTCACTTTTAAAGGATTCTACTTGAAGCATCATATCGTCCTGAATTTGTACAATAGCTTGTTGCGTGGTTTCAGGTGAACTCACGAAAATATTCGCTGGATAAATATTGATAGCCTCTAACTCTTCAATCGTTTTATTACTCTCGGGGTCAATGGTGCTGATGTTTTCAATGTCGTCACCCCAGAAATCCACGCGCAACGCATAGTCAGCGTAAGCTAAATAAATATCGACTGTATCTCCTTTCACACGAAATGTACCGCGCTTGAATTCGTCTCCAGCTCGGGAGTATAGATTTTCAACGAGTTTAAATAAAAACTTATTTCTACTTATAACATCACCTTTCGAAACAGGAATAATACTTTTTTCGAATTCGTTTGGATTTCCAATACCATAGATACAAGAAACGGAAGAAACTACAATCACATCTCTACGTCCAGAGAGCAAAGCAGATGTTGCTGATAGACGCAATTTTTCTATTTCATCATTTATGGCTAAATCTTTCTCAATATACGTATCAGTAACTGGCAGGTAAGCTTCGGGTTGATAGTAATCATAATAAGAAACAAAATATTCTACTGCATTATCTGGAAAGAATTGTTTGAACTCATTATAAAGTTGTGCTGCAAGTGTCTTATTATGTGATAATATTAAAGTAGGTTTATCGACTTCTTGAATTACGTTTGCTACGGTAAAGGTTTTCCCACTTCCTGTTACACCTAATAAAGTTTGGCTTTCGGTACCTCCTTTTATTCCTGAAGAAAGTTGCTTTATTGCTTCGGGTTGGTCACCTGTTGGTTCAAAAGGGGAAACGAGTTTAAAATCCATACTACAAAAATAGTGGATTAATTCCAACTCCGAAGAACCTAGAATTGGAAAGTGAAATAGAAATGTATTTTTCTATTATTTTTTACCCAAGATAAGCTTTAAGCATCTTACTTCTAGATGTATGTTTCAGTCTTCGGATTGCCTTTTCTTTAATTTGACGTACTCTTTCACGTGTTAAATCAAATCGTGTTCCGATCTCATCTAAACTCATTTGACGTTTTCCATCTAACCCAAAATAAAGCTTCAATACATCTGCTTCACGCATAGTTAATGTCGTAAGAGAACGATTGATTTCTTTCTGAAGTGATTCGTGAATCAAGTCTTTTTCAGGAGTAGGCAGACCATCATTGGGTAAAATATCATACATGCTTGAACTTGATTCATCTCCTTCTTTCAAGGGTGCATCCATAGAAACATGTCTACCAGAAGATGAAAGGGCCTGCTTTACATCACTTATTGTAAGGTCTAAATATTCTGCTAATTCATCAGCAGATGGAGGTCTTTCAAGTTTTTGTTCTAATTCAGAATAAGCTCGATTAATTTTTCCAATAGAACCAATTTTATTTAAAGGTAAACGTACAATACGCGCTTGTTCTGCAAGTGCTTGCAAGATTGACTGACGAATCCACCAAACGGCATATGAGATGAATTTAAAACCTCTTGTTTCATCAAATCGTTGAGCAGCTTTGATTAGACCTAAGTTTCCTTCATTAATTAAGTCAGGTAAAGTCAACCCTTGATTTTGATATTGTTTAGCCACAGAAACAACGAAACGTAGGTTTGCTCTAGTCAAACGATCTAGTGCTTTTTGATCCCCCATTTTTATCCTACGAGCTAATTCAACTTCCTCTTGTGCAGAAATTAAATCGACACGACCAATCTCGACAAGATACTTGTCTAAAGAAGCAGTTTCTCTGTTGGTGACCTGTTTACTTATTTTTAATTGTCTCATATCTTTTTATTTAATTTTAGCACGAATTAAGTGGTGAAATCATGCAATTGTTTATTCTTTTATACTAGTTAAACGTAAAAACCAGTTAAATAGTTGGCTATTTTCTATTTTTTTTGTAAAGAAGCTTTGTTTTTTCTTTAATAGCTGACTATTTATGTGTGAAAAAAATGAATAATTCGAACTTGTAACCATCTATGGATATAAGACTATTATCTTTGCTGATTAAAGAATCAAGGAAAAAATGAAAGATATAATTGAAAAGGCATGGGAAGATCGTTCTCTCTTAGGAAATAAAGAGGTAGTTGAGGCGATTGAATCAGTGATTGAAGGACTGGATAAAGGAGCCTACCGCGTTGCAGAGCCATCTGGAAATGGTTGGCAGGTAAATGAGTGGATTAAAAAGGCTGTTGTACTTTATTTCCCTATTAGAAAGATGGAAACGATTGAAGTCGGTCCTTTTGAATTCCATGATAAAATGGCTTTGAAAAAGAATTATAAAGAATTAGGAGTTCGTGTAGTACCTCATGCTGTAGCACGGTACGGAGCTTATATTTCAAAAGGTGTAATTATGATGCCTTCTTATGTAAATATTGGAGCTTATGTAGATGAAGGAACAATGGTTGATACATGGGCTACTGTTGGTTCTTGTGCTCAAATTGGTAAAAATGTACATCTGAGTGGAGGAGTAGGTATTGGAGGAGTATTAGAGCCTTTACAAGCTGCACCAGTTGTAATAGAGGATGGTGCATTCATTGGTTCTCGTTGTATCGTAGTTGAAGGAGTCAGAGTTCGTGAAGAAGCAGTACTAGGAGCAAACGTTGTTCTTACAAAGTCAACTAAGATTATAGATGTTACAGGTGATGAGTCAGTTGAAATTAAAGGTGAAGTACCAAAGCGAAGTGTTGTAATTCCAGGATCATATACTAAATCTTTTCCTGCAGGAGAATATCAAGTCCCTTGTGCTTTAATCATAGGTAAACGAAAAGCTAGTACAGATCTCAAGACCTCATTAAATGATGCGTTGAGAGAACATAATGTTGCTGTTTAAAGTTTGATTATCTTTACATAAGAGATTGATAATATGGATACAGGTCGCTTAAAAGAATGGATGGAAAAACGTCAACAACGAAAAACGTCGTTGAACCATGACGAATTGCTAAAAGGAATTTTGGCTGGTGATATTCAGTCTTTAAGTGGAGCAATTACTTTATTAGAAAGTAATAAAAAGGAAGATCAAATTGTTGCTCGAAATCTTGTGTCGAGTTGTTTATCACATTCAGGTAGATCAATTCGTATTGGGATTACAGGTGTTCCGGGAGTAGGAAAGAGTACTTTTATAGAGTCCTTTGGTCAGTTAATTATTGAAAAAGGTAATAAAATTGCTGTTCTTGCAGTAGATCCCTCTTCCGAAAAAAGCGGGGGTAGTATTCTTGGAGATAAGACGAGAATGAATGATCTTTCACAGTCTAAGAATGCGTTTATTCGGCCTTCAGCTGCAGGCAAGTCTCTTGGTGGTGTAGCTCGTAAAACAAGAGAATCAATCATCTTATGTGAAGCTGCTGGATTTGATTATATCTTTATTGAGACGGTTGGTGTAGGTCAGTCTGAAACTGCAGTACACTCTATGGTAGACTTTTTTCTACTATTAATGTTGGCAGGAGCAGGAGATGAATTGCAAGGCATTAAGCGCGGTATTATGGAAATGGCCGATGCGCTTGTAATAACAAAAGCAGACGGTGATAATCTCGGTAAAGCTCAACTGGCTCGAAAAGAATATCAAAATGCAATGCATCTATTTCCCCCAAATGAAAATGAATGGACGCCACAAGCTTTGGTTTCATCAGCAATAGAAAACCTCAATATTGATAAGGTTCTTAATACACTAGAAAAATTTGTTAATCATACTAAAGTAAACGGCTCACTTTTACAGAAGCGTAAAAAACAGGATAAATACTGGTTACACGAGACAATATCTGATGTATTACTTTCTGATTTTTACGATTCTGAAGTTTTAGAAAAGGAAATTAAATCTGTTGAATTAGATGTTGTAGAAGGTAGAATAACCTCTTTTGAAGGAGCCGAATTTTTAATTGAAAAATACAGAGGTAAATGAGATTGCTCTTATTATTTATACTATTTATAGCGCTTCTTTTAGTTTCGTGTGAGAACACTGAGAAGGAGGTTCGAAAAGGTGAGAAATCACTAAATGCATCAGAAATTATAGACAGATCTTATAAATTCTACAATGTAGAACGATTACAAGAAAAAGATATTTCGTTTAGATTTCGTATCCATGATTATAGCTTTCTAAGAGAGGAAAATGGTATTGCTCGACACAGAAAAACAGTAGACACTAATAGTATCGAAATCAAAGACGTTTGGAAAAATGGTGAGGTACAACGATTTCTAGATGATAGTTTAGTAGTTATTACCAAAAAGCAAGAAAAAGCATATCGAAATTCAATAAATTCAGTTTTTTATTTCGCTTTTCTACCAAAGGGTTTAACGGATCCAGCTGTTAATACTGAGTTGGTGGAAGAAGTAAATATTAAGGGGAGAGATTATTATAAAGTGCGGGTAACTTTCGACGAAGAGGGTGGAGGAGAAGATCATAATGATATATTCCTTTATTGGTTTGATAAAGAAGACTTTTCAATGGACTATGTAGCTTATCAGTACTTTACGGAAGCAGGAGGTATTCGATTTCGTGAAGCTATAAATTCACGTCAAATAGAAGGAATTACATTTCAGGATTATGTCAATTATAAACCGGAAACTAAAGATCTTAAATTAGAGCATTCAGATCAGGCATTTGAGAATGATGAGTTGATTGAAGTTTCTAGAATTGAGTTGGAGAATTTAGAGGTGTACTGATTTATATTAAGTATAGAATTCTGATTTTAGTGTTTTAGTTCTTTGTTAATTGAATTATACTTAAACCAAAAAAAGGAACCGAAGAATATTGAATACGGATTTAAGAATTTCGAACTCGCTACTTCTAAAATCTGCGGTTCCATATTCAGTATTCTGCCTTCAAAAAAGTACTTTGTCTAAAATATATAAATCGTTTTTAACTTGAAGTTCGAATTTTAGTAAGATCTCTTCAAATCCTACATTCCAGGCATGCCACCCCCCTTCATTTGCTTCATCATGTTCATCATGTTCTTCTTATTACTCATAAGCTTCATCATCTTCTTTGTGTCATTAAATTGTTTTAATAACTTATTGACTTCTTGAATATTCTGACCACTTCCTTGAGCAATTCTTTTCTTACGACTACTATCAATTATGCCAGGGTTTTCTCTTTCTTGAGGATTCATTGATTGAATCATCGCTTCGATATGTTTGAAAGCATCATCTTCCAATTCAACACCTTTCATTGCTTTGCCCATTCCTGGAATCATTCCCATGAGGTCTTTAACATTCCCCATTTTTTTAACTTGTTGCAGTTGACCTAAGAAATCGTTGAAATCAAATTGATTTTTCTTAATACGTTTCTGAAGTTTTTGCGCTTCTTTTTCATCGTATTGCTCTTGAGCTTTTTCTACAAGTGAAACTACATCACCCATTCCAAGAATACGATCTGCCATTCTCTTTGGGTAGAAAATGTCAATAGCATCCATTTTCTCACCAGTACCAACAAATTTAATGGGTTTGTTTACTACAGCCTTAATTGAAATCGCAGCACCCCCTCTTGTATCACCATCGAGTTTTGTTAAAATTACACCATTGAAATCGATACGTTCATTGAATGTCTTGGCAGTGTTCACAGCATCTTGTCCAGTCATAGCATCAACCACAAATAGTGTCTCAGTAGGCTGTATTGCTGTTTTAACGTCTGAAATCTCATTCATCATCTGCTCGTCAACAGCTAATCGACCAGCGGTATCAATAATCACCACATTGTGTCCATTACTCCTCGCGTGCTTAATTGCGTCTTCTGCAATTTTTACAGGATTCTTTTCTTCTTTGTTAGAGAAAACTTCAACTCCAATTTGTTCACCAAGAACATGTAATTGATCAATAGCAGCAGGACGGTAGACATCACAAGCTACAAGTAGCGGATTCTTTCCTTTTTTCGTTTTTAAGAAGTTAGCAAGTTTACCCGAAAAAGTTGTTTTACCCGAACCTTGAAGTCCAGCCATCAAAATTATACCTGGATTTCCTTGGTAATTAACCTCTTCTTGTTCACCCCCCATCAATTCGATGAGTTCTTCATGGCAAATCTTAATCATTAACTGACCTGGAGAGACGGCGTTAAGTACATCGCGACCTAATGCTTTTTCTTTGACAGTTTTTGTAAAATCTTTTGCGGTATTAAAGTTAACATCAGCATCAAGCAATGCACGACGCACTTCCTTTAGTGTTTCAGCTACATTTATTTCAGAAATTTGGCCTTGACCTTTAAGGACTTTAAATGCTTTTTCAAATTTATCCGTAAGATTCTCAAACATGTCTAAATCAGTTTAATTTTAAGGCTACAAAGTTAATAAAAACAAAGAATATATCAATAATGATTTTTTTCATTTATTAATTAAATAAACACAGCTTAAAAAGTAAAAAATGTTTTATATTTGTTAAGAATGTAACTCTATGGAAATGAAATTAAAACTTTACGCTACGCTACTCATCGGTTTAATAATATTTGGATGTCAAAAAGAAGATGATTTAGATCGTCTTGCTGAATTAAGTTTTGACCGCCCAGCCGCTATTGGTGGAAGAACTTTAGCTGGATATCAAGATGGTGCTCTTTATGTTAAAGGACAAGAAAACTCAATTCCTAATTTGATTTTTGAACAAGTAGAGCAGTATGGTGGTACTACTTTTAACGTAAATAAAATGAATGCTTCTGGTAGTGTAGGAGTAGGTATTAATCCAAAACCTTGGACTTCAATATTTCAAACAAAGAGTAGCTTGGGAATGAGAACAGACTGTAATGGAGATGTAAGTTTAGGTCCAGTAAAAGAACTTTACACAACTACAGACCTTCCAGATTTTGATAACTCTTCAGCAATGGTTAATAATCAAAATCAATGTATTCCGTTTGCAAAAATGAATGACCTGAATGACCCGAATTTTGGTTTATCATACAGTAACGGAAATAATTTTCCATATTACCATAGAAAAGCAGAGAATCCTGGAGCGTCAACGATGCTTTCCGAGTTAGTTGATTACAACCCGAGTTTTCTAATTGCTTGGCTGGGAATGGAAGATATTTATTCTTATGCCTTAGATGGTGGTTATGGTCACACTATTCCTTCTCCAGCGGACTTTGAAACAAAGTTAGATTCAATTCTAGCTATTATGAATGCGAATGGTACTAAAGGTGTTTTGGCTAACATTCCATCAATTGAAGACTTACCTTATTTTAATTTAATTCCTTACAACAATGCGAATTTGACTCAAGATCAGGCAGATCAATTAAATACATTTTATTCGGCTGCGGGAGCAAATCACATCAGTTTTAGTGAGGGGCCAAATCCTTTTGTTATGGAGGATCCAGACGCGCCGAATGGATTAAGACAAATCATGCAGGGAGAATACTTGACTCTAACTGTACCTCTCGATTCGATGCGTTGTTTTTTATACGGACTTCAAGGGAAATATATGATCGATAGATATGTGCTTAGTTTAACAGAGGTTTCAGAAGTAAATAGTGCGATCATTTCTTATAATCAAATAATTGCAGATTTGGCCGATAAATATGACTTTGCCTTGTTTGATGCTAACTCGTTCTATCATAACATGAAATCAGGTATGAAATGGAATGGTGTGGATTATAGTTTTGAATTTGTTAGTGGTGGATTTATAGGGCTTGATGGAGTTTATCCAAATCAAAAAGGTCATGAACTTTTGGCAAATGAAATGATTAGAGCAATCAATGCAAAGTATGGTAGTGCAATTCCTAACGTAAACTGTTTTGATTGTGATGGTTCTATTTTCCCAGAGTAAATAAAACGTTTCATTTATCATGAGGATTTTCTTTATTCTTTTAATTTCAGTTCTTTTCACCAAGGGCTTGCTTGCTCAAAATGTCAATATTTCAAATGGTGCGGCTTTTGAAGGAGAGCCTTTTATTGCTATAAACCCCAATGATAGTCAACACTTAGTTGTTGCATGGATGGGATTCAAACTCGGTCAAGAAATAATTATTAAAACGAGAACAACATTTGATGGAGGGCAGACCTGGAGCGCTACGAATGAGTTTACGCATCTTCAGTCTGGTTATGGCAGTGCTGATCCTTCCTTAAAAATCGACAATAGCGGTAATGCTTATTTGTGTTACATTGATTATGATAACGATAATTTTACGGGAGGTCAAGTTTTGGTTTCTAAATCGAATGACGGAGGTTTAAATTGGGGAAATCCAGTTACAGCTGTTAATACAACAGATTGTCCGGATAAGTTATGCATTGATAGACCTTGGATGGTGATTGATAATTCTGGTAGTGCTCTTGATGGGACTATTTACGTAACCTCGATGAATGCGAATCAGCCAACAATAGTTGATCCTCCGTATAACCCTTATTTAGCAGTTAGTACAGACGGGGGAAACACTTTTGATACACCGAGATTTCTAGATACTATGGGTTACTATTCGGGGGATCAAATAACTCAACCAATGCCAACTCCAACAATAGGCGCTGATGGGACATTTTACGCTATATACCCTAGTTATGAAACATCTCAAAGCGTATTTGCCCAATACATAATGGCTCAATCGGATGATGCTGGTATATCTTTAGATCACAATGTGACTCATCAAGCTTCTTCAGGGCTTTCGTCACCATTGGCAAAAAAAGCTCCATTATTAATTTCAAATCCTAATGATGCTTCTCAGTTAGGTTATCTTTTTTTGAAGGAGGATAATGGTGATTTAGATATTTATTTTTCAGAGTCACTCGATTTTGGAATCAACTGGTCAACAGCAATTAGAGTAAATGATGATGTTGTTGGAAATGGTATCATGCAAGATTTAGTTTGGGGAGAATTTAATGAACAAGGAGATGTTGTAGTTTGTTGGAGGGACAGAAGAAACGGAGGTGCTGGTTATGATGTTCCTACAGAAATTATGGGAGCAACCCGTTTTTCTGACTCCACTAATTTCTCATCCAACTTTACAATCACAGATCAATTGGTTAACCATGAGGCAGTTTTAGAAGGGTCGGGAAATGATTTTATGTCCGTTGAGTATAGTGGAGATACAATACATGTTGTTTGGGGAGATACAAGATCTGGAGTATTAAATATTTATTACAACAAAATGAGTGTTGTCGATCAAACATCCAACATTCAAAGTATTGCTAAGTCTGATTGGAATTTTTTAAATCTATTTCCAAATCCAGCTGAAGAGTTTATTACTTTAGACGAAAACTTGATAGGTTACGACTTTAATATAATTGATGAACAGGGTAGGGTTATTGAAACTGGAAAGCTCTCCGAAAAGTCTAAAATTGTAATAAGTGAACTTGAGAGAGGAACATTCATAATTTACCTTTCAAATAGTGAAAGTATTGCTACTTTTAAGTTTGTTAAAGAGTAGACTCTAGTCATTTCAACTCATAAGTTTTTTACAAGTATGTTGTTTAAATGAATTAGATACGCATCCCTTGATTCGTTATGGCTTCTTCTATTCAGAGTATATGTACATATTTTAATGAGAATAGTAGTATTTAATTATAGAGTCTTTTAACACATTTTAATTTAGAATTAGGGGGTAGTTAGTAGACCGAGTGAAATACAAGAATAAAAAAAGGAGAACAGAAATGTTCTCCTTTTTATGTATACAGGTTTTCTTTGTATTACTTAACAATAAATTTCTTTGTTTCTGTTCCGAAGAAAGATTGAACTTTTATAAAGTAAATTCCATCATTTAATTTTGATGTATTTATTGTTGTAGAGTTTGTGTTGTTTAACTCCGCTTCTTCAACAATTCTTCCATTCATATCTAGAATAGCATACGAATTGATATTGTAATCAGACGTAATTGTCATTTTCGTAGAAACTGGGTTGGGATATAACTGGAGATTAGCTTTAGATAAGTCTTCTAATGAAGAAGTCGAATAATCATAACAATAGTCCGCATCACCACAAACAAAGTGAAGTAAAAACTGAGTCATGAATGCTTCTGTTGTATCAGTGTATTGAGCACTCCCATCGTGAGGAATGTGCCCAGCACCCCAGAATGGTTTAAAGCAGTTCTTAAGACCAATATTTTCTGCTCTTAAGTGAATAGATTGACTTCCGTCAACTTCCATAATTTCAGTAAACCCAACTGAAATCATATCCGTTCCAAATGGAACCGTTCCATCTTCACTTCCATGTAAACTCAAAACAGGAGTATCTCCAGATTGTATCCAAGTTGTATCACCAATAGCCCCAGCTAGGTTGATAATACCAGTAACGTTCGAAGAATAGCCAGGATTACCTGTAACACCTTCTAAGCCACCTTGAATACTTGGATCGTTCATATCAATGAACGCTGGTATTTCACTCACCTCATCTAAGTATGCTAGGTGTAAAGCTGTAAAACCTCCAGCAGAACTACCAACTAAATAGATGTGATTAGTATCAATTCCATAAGGGTTTGCATTTTCAACAACAGACCTCTTAAAAAATCGAACTGCCGCACGAGCATCCTGAGTTGCACGCATAACTGCTTCAGAAGCATCTGATTCATCTGGTCCAGATAAAAGGTTCTTCATACCTAATCTGTAGTTCATAGAAGAAGTTACATACCCTTTTCTCGCGAACATTTCTGCTAATGGTTTTACATCAGATCCTTCTTTACTACCTGCGATAAATGTACCACCATGGATAAAAATAAGTAAAGGTCTTGCTGTTTCTGTATCACCTGTTGGTTCATATACATCCAGTTCTACATCCTCATTTCCTGAGTTGTTATATGTCACGTTATTTCCGTAAACAATATTCGCAGTAAGATCAAAATCTGCAAAGATTTCATCACTATAACGTCCTCCTGAACAATCTTGTGCTTGCACAGTAATCATACTGGATATAGCCAGCCCTAATAAGTAAACTTTTTTCATAGTTATTGATTTTTAATTTATAATTTATAGGAAATTGAGATACCAGGGATAAAGGCTCTAGAAGTCCATCTACCTTCAAACCCAGTTTCTAAATTTGTATCCTTTCTTTCGTTTCCATGAATATACATGAAAGAGGCATCGATTTGGAATTTTTTAATTTGATAAGAGGCACCTACTGTCAATCCTATCTTATCCATATCTGGAGTTTCAGGTGTCATGTAGCCATCTTGTACAGGAGTAAAATCGTAGTATGCTCCAGCTCGCAACATTAATTTTTCATTTACGATATGCTCCAGTCCACCTCTAATGATAACAACATTTTTATATCTTCTCGGCGAGTTGGCATCTTCTAATTGTTCAGTATTGTCTTCAAAATCAAATGAAAGAGTGTCGTAGCTACTCCATGCAACATAGTTCAGATCGAAATTAAATGTCGTTTTTTCTGTTGCTTTAATAGAGACTCCAAAATTCAGAACACTTGGAAGTCTTATTTTTGAATCAAAATTAGTAGTTGGGAAATTTTCGTTTAATACTTCTGGTACATCAAATCGCGCTTCACCACCATCTAAAGAAACTTGAACTCCTGATCTAAAACTTAAACCTAATGAAATATTGTCAGCTAATTCGTAAAAAACACCAACATTGAATCCATGTCCTATACCGCCTCCAGATAAGTTGGCCTCACCATAGCTACCGTCAGAATGCTGAACAGGCACTGCACGACGTAAATTAAAGTCTCCAGTACTTAATACATAAGCTGCTCCAATTCCCAATTTTTCATTAATCTTATATGCTATCGTACCTTGATAAAATATTGCAGCAAGAGACATTTCTCTGAGTAGAAATTTCCCCTTCCAGTCATCATCATAGCTTATTCCACTTCCAAAAGGTGTATAAGCGGATAATCCAAAAACGATTGGTGAATCTTCCGAAGGTCTGATGGCAATATGTCCATGAAAAGGAGTTCCAAGACCACTCGTAGATTGAGCAGTGTAGATACCAGGTTTGTGTTCGCGATAACCTACACTTGAAGAGATTAAGTTTATACCAATAAGTACTTCCGTTCCTGAAAAAGCTAGTGCTCCAGGGTTAAAGAATCCACTTGCTGCACCTAAACGCATTCCAGTTCCAGTATGCCCCATGCCTGAGCTCCTTTGACCTTGTAAATTCACTTGAAATCCTCCAGCATTAGCTGAAATACATAATATAAGGGCGAAAATAGTAGTAAACGTAGCTTTCAATTTTTCTATATTTTCGATAAATGTAAAAAATTAAATTGATATTAATTCATTGTTATGTATAAAATTATTAATCTTCAGAGTAGATTTAACAAATTGTTCATTAGTTGGTTGGGGTTATATAGTATAAAAAGTACCTCTTTTTTAAAAAAGTATATAGATATTGATGGTAATACCGAATTTTAATCTATCTTTGTCGCCGTGTTAGAGAACACATACATAAAAATCATTAAATAATATTGGCATGTATTTAAGTACAGATGAGAAAAAGAAGATTTTCAAAAAGCATGGAAAATCAGAAAACGACACAGGTTCGGCAGAAGGTCAAATTGCGTTGTTTACTTACAGAATCAGTCATTTGACTGGTCATTTGAAGAATAATCGTAAAGATTATGGAACGCAAAGAGCGCTTCAATTATTAGTAGGAAAAAGAAGAAGTCTTTTAGATTACTTAAAACAAAAAGACATCGAGCGATATAGAGCTATTGTTAAAGAATTAGGATTGAGAAGATAATTTTAATTCGAAATATTATAAAAGAAAGGGGGGCAGTCGAAGTAATTCGAAGTTCCCCTTTTTTGTTAAAAATGACATTTTGTCTTAAGGTCTTAACATCTTAAAATCCTAATGTCTCAAAAATGTAAATAAATAAATATGAATATAGGAATAAAAAAGTCCATCACTACAGGAGGTAAAGAAATTACCTTGGAGACTGGAAAATTGGCGAAACAAGCCGATGGGTCAGTAGTGTTACAAATGGGCAACACAGTAATGCTGGCTACAGTAGTTTCAGCAAAAGAAGCGAAAGAAGGAATGAACTTCTTTCCATTAACAGTTGATTACCGTGAAAAATTTGCGGCAGCTGGAAGAATTCCAGGAGGATTCTTAAGAAGAGAGGGTCGTCCTTCAGATATGGAAATCTTAATCATGCGATTAGTTGACCGTGCGCTTCGTCCATTGTTTAACGACGATTATCGTGCAGAAACACAAATCATGATTCAGTTGATGTCTTATGATGGTGAACACCTACCAGATGCATTAGCAGGATTCGCTGCATCAGCAGCTTTAGCTGTTTCGGATATACCATTTAATGGTCCAATGTCTGAAGTTCGTGTAGCAAGAGTAGATGGTCAGTTCATCGTTAATCCATTGAAATCTGAATTAGACAAAGCTGATATGGAAATCATGATGGCTGGAACTATGAAGGATGTTGTTATGATTGAAGGTGAAATGGAATTTATCCAAGAAGCTGAATTAGTTGAAGCAATCAAAATTGGCCATGAGGCTATTAAGGAGCAATGTCAGTTCCAATTAGATTTAGCTGCTGAAATACCTTCGGCAAATCCAAAGAGAGAATATAATCACATTGATACAAACGAAGAAGTAGAAAAGAAAGTACATGACTTCGCTTTCGACAAACTAAAAGCCGTTGCCCGCAAAGGTAATGCTGATAGAACGGAACGTGCTAATGACTTTAAAGCTATAAAGGAAGAATTAGAAGCACAGTTTTCTGAGGAGGAACTTGAAGAATTAGGAGGTTTTATTAGTACATACTATAAAAAATCAATGAAGGAAGCTGTTAGAGACGTTATGTTAAATGAACGTATTCGTCTAGATGGTCGTAAATTCGATGAAATTCGTCCGATTTGGTGTGAGATTGATTATTTACCAATGGTACATGGTTCCTCTGTGTTTACAAGAGGTGAAACGCAATCATTAACAACACTTACACTTGGAGGTAAACTTCAAGAACAGATGATTGATGCAGCAACTTATCAAGGTACTGAAAATTTTATGTTGCACTATAACTTCCCGCCATTTAGTACAGGTGAAGCTTACCCAATTCGTGGGGTTTCACGTAGAGAAGTGGGGCATGGTAATTTAGCACTTAGAGCATTGAAACCAGTACTTCCAGACGACAATCCATATACGATTCGTTTGGTGTCTGAAATTTTAGAGTCAAATGGTTCGTCTTCAATGGCAACTGTTTGTGCTGGAACTTTAGCACTTATGGACGGTGGTATTCCAATCAAAGCACCAGTTTCTGGTATTGCGATGGGATTAGTCATGAATGCTGAAGGAAAATATGCTGTTTTATCTGATATTTTAGGAGATGAAGATCACTTAGGTGACATGGATTTTAAAATTACTGGTACTGCTGAAGGAATCACTGCTTGTCAAATGGATATTAAAGTGGATGGACTTCCTTATGAAGTGTTGATTGAAGCATTGGAACAAGCGAAAGCTGGTCGAATTCATATTCTAGGAAAACTAACAGAAACTATTTCTGAACCTAGAACTGAATTGAAACCAAATGCTCCACGTGTAGAGTCATTCAAAGTGCCGAACGAGGCTATTGGTGCAATCATAGGACCTGGTGGTAAAATCATCCAGCAGATTCAAAAAGATACTGGAGCAACAGTAACAATTGATGAAGATCCATCAACTGGTGAAGGTGTTGTTCAGATTTTAGCTGAAGGTAAAGAAGCAATGGATGCTGCAAACAAAGCAGTTCGTCAAATTGCATTCCCACCAACTGTTGAAGAAGGTGAGATATATGAAGGAAAAGTAAAATCAGTTCAGGCTTACGGTGTGTTTGTTGAAATAATGCCAGGTACAGATGGATTGATTCACGTTTCTGAATATGCTCATGAACGTATCAATAAAATGGAAGATGTAGCTAAAGAGGGTGACCTTTTGAAGTTTAAAGTTGTTGGAAGAGACCCAAAATCTAAAAAGTGGAAACTTTCTAGAAAAGTGTTGCTTCCAAAACCAGAAAAAACGGATGCTGAATAAAAGATAGATCACAACGATACAAATGCCACTCAATTAATTTTTGAGTGGCATTTTTTTGTTTAAAAAGTTGTAGGCTATTTTTTTAACTTTTAATAAGGAAAGAGTTATTTTACATTAAATCAATATCTTAGATAGATAGAATTTATATATTTGGATTACTATAACTTGTGAAACCGTATTAACTATGAAAACTCTATTCGTATTCCGTACGGAATATCTCATCTTATTGATGATTTTACTATTCCCCGTTTGTGATTCTAATGCTCAAACGACATACAACATGACGAATGGCACCGTGAATACTTGCGATGCTTATATTTATGATGACGGTGGTCCATCGGGAGATTATTCTGAAACGAATTATGAAATGACAATTTGTGCTGCGTCAGGAACTGATTTATACTTCGTTTTAGAGACTTTAGGTTTAGGTTCAGCGTTTAATGGAGACGTTGATATATTAATTATTTATGAAGGAACCGGAACAGGAGGTACAGTTTTATTTGATTCTGATGTCGATACTGCTCCCACAGGTATAATTTTATCAGGGGCCCCATGTATAACAATAACTATTGATACAGATCCTCATTTTTTTGATACAGACCCAGGTGCTGGTTTTGAATTGTTAGTTTCATGTACATTACCTGAAACATGTGGAGATGGAATTTTAAATAACGGCGAAGCACAAATTGATTGTGGTGGGCCCAACTGTTCTCCTTGTTATCAACCTACATCTTGCGGTGGCGTGATTGTTCAAAATGGCGATTTTGAAACAATCGATGCATTTGGATGTGCAAATAATACGGATTCAGAAATTCATTCTAATGCCACTAGTGTTGAAAGTTGGTATGGAACTACTGAAGAAAGTGGTCCCCAGGGAGGAATTACGCCAGATTATTGGACAATTGCAGGTTGTGGTGTTAGTCCTAATATTACTGGTTCTGTTGGACCGTGTGGTTCGGGACAAGGAGCATTAGGTTTCTTCCCTGCGAGAGAAGAGATACAAAGTGCATTGGCTCAACCATTAGAAGCTGGCAAACAATATTGCTTAACTGTTGATGTGGCGGCTAGTAGTTCTAATGGTGAAACAGCAGATTTATTTTTCTGGTTTCACAATGAAGTTTTTTCAAATGGAACGGGTATTTATGATCTTGTTGCAGATAATGGTGGAGCTATTAATATTGTTACAGGTCCAGTTGGCGCCACTCCACAAATAGTCAATGACCCTTTAAATGTTTTTACTAACTCATGTCAACAATTTACGAGTTCGTTTTGTGCTACAGGTGGAGAATCATATATAGTTGCAGGTGGCTCCTACGCAACGGGTCTTGCTTACTTGATTATTGATAATTTAGTTGTTTCAGAAGCTTGTCCATTAGATTTTAATTCTGATATACTTGTTGTTGGTACTCCAGATTGTGCTGGGAACTGTGTTGAACTTGTTGCTCAGACTTCGAATCAATCAGGAGGTTGTGAAGTAACCAATGATTTTGAATTTCAATGGTATGAAGACGGAGTTTTGATGCCTGGAGAAATAAATGATACACTAACAAATGTTTGCCCAACAGGAGCAGTTATATATTCTGTTGAGATTACATATACGGCAGGTTGCACATCTTATACTAAACCAGCTGTTGAAACGTCTATTCCTTTATGTGGTTCATTTACAGTAAATGTAGATGCTACACCATCAACGATTTGTGATGGAGATTGTACTGATTTAACTGCAACACCTTCACCCGCTGGGGCTTATACTTATTCTTGGACTGAGCAAGGAGATCCAACTGTTTTAGGTACAACAGATGTTATTAATGTTTGCCCAACCGCTACAACTACATATGAAGTGGAAGTTGATGATGGAGCAAGTACTGTAGTTGAAACAGTTGTAGTAACAGTCAACCCATTACCAACGATTGATGCAGGAGCAGACGAAACAATTTGTGATGGAGGGAGTGTAAATCTGACAGCTACAGGAGGTGATACATATGTTTGGGATAACGGATTAGGGGCTGGAGCATCTCATACTGTTAGTCCATCAACTACAACAACATATACTGTAACAGGTACAGACGCAAGTGGGTGTGAAAATACAGATCAGGTAACGATTACGGTCAATGGTACAGGAGCGTCTTTAACGATAACTGGAACAGATGTTTCATGTTTTGGTGATACAGATGGGACAGCTACGGTAGTGGCTTCAGGTACAGGGCCATTTACATACGATTGGCAACCAACTGGAGGCTTATCAGATGTGGCAAATGGACTTTCACCAGGTACATATACTGTAGAAGTTACAGATGGAAACGGGTGCGTATCGAATGAAACAATTGATATTGATGAACCATTGGAGCTTACAGTAAGTACCTCTTCAACTGATTCTGATTGTACAATAGATAATGGAACAGCTACAGCAACACCTTCAGGAGGAACAGGGGCTTACAGTTATGGTTGGACACCAAGTGGACAAAATACCGCGACAGCTAATAATTTAGGAGCTGGCTCGTATGACGTAACTGTTACGGATGATAATGGATGTCAGGCAACAGAGAGCGTGATAGTAGGTAATGTGAATGGTCCAACAATAACAGTGGATAATGTGACTGATATTTCATGTGCAGGAGAGACTGACGGTTCGGCAAGTATTACAGCTAATAATGGAACTCCAGGGTATACTTACGATTGGCAACCATCTGGAGGTTCAGCGAATAATGCCTCTGGATTAAGTGCAGGTTCTTACACAGTAATTGTAACAGATGCGGCAGGATGCATTGCTTCAGAAATTATTGAAATAACAGAACCAAACGCAATAGTTATTGATGCTGTTGTAACGGATTCAGATTGTGGAGAATCAAATGGGTCGATTGCATTAACTGCTACTGGTGGAGCTGGAGGATATACGTATGCTTGGACACCAGCTAATGGTTCAAACGCAACAATTACAGATTTAGATCAAGGTACATATGATGTTGTTGTAACTGATGCAAATGGATGTGAGGAAACAGGAAGCTACCAGGTAGACGTGATAGGTGGTTTGGATGTGACCATTTCACCAAATCCTGGCGTTATACAATCAGGAGAAGAAGTAGGATTAACGACAACGGTTACGCCAGGAATAACAGGAGGAACTTATACTTGGTCACCCTCTGATGGACTGAGTTGTAACGATTGTTCTGATCCAATAGCATCTCCCTCATCAACAACAACATATACAGTTACTGTGGTATCAGACGATGGATGTGTAGGAGTTGATTCAGTAACGGTAGTTGTAATAAATCCTTGTGAAGGAGCCGGCTTACCAACCATATTCTCTCCAAATGGAGATGGAAAAAATGATCATTTATGTGTAATTAGTGATTGCGTAAGTACAATGGATCTAAGCGTTTATAATAGATGGGGTGAAAGAGTTTTTCAATCAACTTCTCAAGAAGATTGTTGGGATGGAATTTTTAGAGGAGAACCAGTTAACTCTGGGGTGTTTGTATATAAATTAAGTATTGTTCTCACCGACGGAGAGGAGATTGATAAAACAGGAAATATAACAGTTGTCAGATAATTTATTAAGTTAAATTAAGAACTATGAAGAATTTATTTGAAATTATAATTTTCGTATCTGGTTTGATGGTAAGCACATTGTTTGCACAAGATATTCACTTTACTCAAATGCGTTATTCACCATTAAATTTAAACCCAGCATTGGCTGGAGCAGAACAAAATCTTCAAGCAGTTGTGAACTATAGAGATCAATGGAGGAGTGTAGCTACTCCTTATCAAACGATTGGAGCATCCGTTGATGGTCGATTTAAAGAAAAGCGAGGAGGAAATGGAGTCTTGGCTTGGGGCGTTAATTTTTTTAATGACAGAGCGGGAGATGCTCGAATGACAACTACTAATGCAAATCTTAACCTCGGATATCATTTATTCTTAAATAGAAATAGTTCTTTGGGACTTGCAATACAAGGTGGTTTTGGGCAAAGAGGAATAGACCCTGCAGGAGGTACGTGGTCTAGCCAATTTGCCAATGGTGAATTTAATACAGCTCTTCCAAGTGGTGAGAATTTTGATCAAATGAATTTTTCGCACTTTGATGCAGGTGCTGGAATCGTATATCACTATAAGGAAAAAGAAGGGTATATGCGAGGGAATGATCAATTCACTTTAACGGCAGGATTATCTGCGTTTCATGTTAACCAACCTTCATCTTCTTTCCTTGTGGGCGGCCAAGATGATTTAGCAATTCGATTTTCAGGGTTTGTTTATGCTGACTTTGGCGTTAGTAAATCTAATTTTTCAATTGCTCCAGCGATATACTATAACAGACAAGGACCGCATCAAGAAATTTTAGCAGGTTCGTATTTGAGGGTACTTTTAAAAGAGGGGTCAAAAAGAACGGGATTCATTAAACAACTGGCAACTTCTTATGGTATATTTTATAGGTTTGGAGATGCTTTTGCTGCCAAATTTATGATTGAATATTCTAATTATGCGCTAGGATTTGCTTATGACTTTAACGTTTCATCACTTACGACCGTTTCAAATTCGAGAGGTGGAGTAGAATTTTTCCTTAGGTTTGTCTTACCAAATCCATTTGGACATTCATCTAAGGCGAGAATTAATTAAATGTTGTTTGAAAGATAAATTTCTTATATTTAACACGGTTTATAATTTTTCTAAATGAAATTAACGGGACAAAAAAATCTAATTTTATTTCTTTTTGTTCTTCTTTGTTTTCCTAGCTTAACTCAATCTTCAAAAGATTCTTTATTAGATGTAATTTCGAATACAAATAATAAAATTGATAAAGCTGCATCATACCTTGAACTATCTAAATTTTATTTTGAAACTGATTTTGGACTATATATCAGCTACAATCGGAAAGCCGAATCACTATTGAATTCACTTAATTACAGCAATAAGGAAATTCAAAATGAATTTCCTAACCATGATATTTTTGATTTAAGATATAAATTAAATACAAACTTAGGGCATCATCACTATTTTAAAACTGATTTAGATTCAGCACTATATTATTTTAAAAAAGCTGAGAATATCTCAAGAGAAATAAATTCGTCAGAGAAAATTGTTAACTCAATTATCAATATAGCATTAATAAAAATTGAAAAAGGTAATTTTAAAAATACATATAGTGAATTAAAATCATTACTTAATTCTGATTTAGAAATTTCCTTGTATGATGAAGCTAAAATTATTAGTAGAATAAGTAAGATACTTTATTTATTAGAGCAGAGTGAAAATGCACTACCGTATGCTTATCGACAATTAAATTTAGGATATGAATTGAAGGATTCAAGTATGATTTCTAAATCGCTATCAAATTTAGGAGTGTTTTATTTAAATATGAATGAAATTGATTCTGCAGAATATTATATCAACGAAGCATTAAATCTAAGTATTAAAATGAATCGGGTTAATAGTATAATAATTAATAGAGCAAATTTAGCAGAATTGTATTACAGAAATGGCCATTTTGAAAAATCAGAACTTCTGAATAGAGAGAGTTTGAAGTTGGCTAGAGAAAAAAATCTTAGGTATAACTTAGCTGGATGTTTAACAGATGTTATAACATATTCACTAATAAACGGTGACTTTTCTGAAACTGAAACTTTAATAAGTGAATTCGATTCCTTAAGTCCAATGCTTAAAGAAGTAGAATGTAAAATTTGGTACTATCAGACAAAAAAAAGAATTGCTGAAGTTAAAGAGAATTGGAGTGATGTAATGGTTTTTAATACCAAAATAGATAGTGTAAAATTGTTTGTAGACAATAAAGAGATTAACAAATATATTATAGAGAATGAGTTACAATCTCAGTTCGAAATAGTAAAAGAAAATCTTCAGACTAAATATAAAAATGAAGTATCAAATCAAAATGATAATTTCAAATTTTGGATGTTCCTTTTAATCACATTTTTCACTGTACTTCTTGCCTTAAGTGTTTTTTATTATAGATATCGAAAACGTCTATCTAAGTCAACTGAAAATCAACTAACATTTAAAGTCCAAGAACAAAGTCAAAAACTAACTTCACTGTCTTTAAGGTTAAATCAATCTAAAGAATATTTTAAAAATATTAGTACGATTACAAGTAAATTAGAAAGAGGAGAGTCTAAAATTGAAAATTCTTTAGTAGAATTAAAAACACAATTAAAAGAAGGAGCCCGAAAAGACAATGACTGGATTTTGTTTCAGGAGCATTTTAATGAACTTAATCCAAATTTCATAAAAGAAATTTCGTCTAAGTATCCTGAATTAACACCTCATGAATTAAGATTATGTTCTTTGCTAAAGTTGAACCTTTCAAGTTCTGAAATTTCTGATCTACTATCTATAACTCAAAAATCCTTAAGGAATTTAAAGTATCGAGTTCATAAAAAAATGAACCTGCCCAAAGGACAAAAACTATCAACTTATTTATTAAAATCATAAGTTTATATTCATATATGTATTGAAAATCAACTGCTTAAGTTAGTGGGGACGTTTTGAGGACGCTAAACTCCTTGGTTTAAGAAATTGTATACATAGGTTTGTTTCGTATTGATTTGATTACTACGGATTATTAAACATAAACTATGTATATTATGATTAGAATTTCATTAACACTACTAAGCTTATTCATGTTTTCAACTTTGTTATATTCACAAGTGAAAACCAATAGCTCACCACAAGTTTATTTTGTTTTCAATTATAACGAAGGATCTCCATTTCATGAGAGAACAGGAGATACTGTTCCAATTGCAGAAGAGAAAAGGATAGTTGGACCAAGAGTATTTACTTTGAACACAGATTCAAACTGTGTTACGTACGTTCATAATATCCTTCCATCTTTCGCCGGATTAAAAAACCCATGGGATTATGCCACCGGGTATGCGTTAAATCCTTGCTCTGCCGGAGGCGGGATGAAACCATGCCAATTTTTAAATGGTAATGGGACAGAACTTGATACTGCTTTAATTATAGAAAATGCTGAAAAAGCAGCTTCTGAATATACATGGTATAGGCTTCCTCAAGATGTAATAGATGGTAAAGTTAAACACCTTATGATCGATTATGAATGGGGTGTACCTCACGACTCATTATGGGGTTGGTACTATCAAACTCAAAGTAAATTCAAAGACACAACTCTCATTGACTATTATGAATTTTCTATTGCTGATTCTGTAAACATTTCAAGAAAATTATATAATGACCTCCATGTTCTTCATTGGAAATATTACACAAATAAACTCAAGGAACTTTTGCCTGAGGTGAATTTAGGGTTTTATGCCTTGCCTGCTATGAATAGATTGGGACAGGCACATAGAAATAAAGTTCGCTACAAGAAACCAGGAACGGAAATGCCCGATGAAGTGTTTGATCATATTGTTGATAATTGGCTCGGATTGAATACAATACAAACTCTTTACCATCACAATTATGTCAATATGAAATCAGGTAATTTTTTTGACAATAATTTGGATGATGTAGCTAAGTATACGAAAGCAAATGCAGTATCCAATAAAGTCAAATTTCATGATGACCCAAGATTATCTCATAAAGACTTCACAGTTGGGTTCTGGATGGCCTTTTTTCAATGGGATGTAGACTATACTGCTAAACTTAAAACTTTCGAAGACGCATTAGATTCGTTGAGTAAATCAGGTATAAACAAAATTTGGCTAAGCAGTGGTTCCTGGAAAAAAGATGGTTCAAACACAGCGTTTTTAGATCAGCTCGAGAATGCAGGTGTTACAATTGAAGAGTTTTGGCAGGATATAACAGATATTTGCGAAAGAACAATTTTGAAAGACGGATGTTCACAACATTTATCAGTAGAAAATCAGGAAGGTAAGGTGAGTAACGAAGTCACAATTAATGTGTTCCCAAATCCCGCAAAGAATTCAGTTAATATTGATGTTAATAGAGCAAACTACAACCTTAGATTGATAGACTTATCTGGTAAAATTTTATTAAATGAACTAGACATCAAAAAGATTGATTTAAGTGAATTTACTAGTGGAATGTACATCATGTCTATCGAAACGGACAATCAAATGTTTCAGAAGAAATTGATTATTAACTAAGAATAGACGTGTCATGAGAATTTTAGTATTTACAATTTTTCTTTTTTTTCAGTTTACAGTTTTACACAGTAGATCCGTGGAAGATACACTACTATTTAGTAGTATAGAATCAAATGAATTGTGTTTTGTTGAAAATATTGGACAATTTGAATGTAGTGATCAGTCGGATTCGAAAGGAGTATTCTTCAAACTGGAACAACCAGGGTTTAATATTTGGATAACTGAGAGAGGGCTAACTTATCAGTTTTTGAAATGGGAGAAGAAGATAAATACTGATGATTTTGGAACTAAAACTAAGATTAAAAATACGTCATGGAAAAGAATTGATATGTCGTTTAAGAACACTACAATATCAAAAGAACAAATTTTCCCTGAAAATATAAACCGAGAAAAAGGTCAAACTTTTTATTTAAAAAACTCCGTTGAAAAATCTGAAGTTAAATCTTTTAAAAAGTTAATAATTAAAGAAATATACAATGGGATTGATTGGGTTTTGTTCATAGGCAAAAATGGTGAATTAAAATCTGAGTTTTTAATTCATCCCTTTGCAGATATCAATCAACTGACAATGGTTTATGAAGGTGCTGGAGATATTGAAATTAAAAAAAATAGAATTGATGTAAGCACTTCATTTGGTAATTTGGTTGAGGGAGAATTATTATGCTTTCATGAAAAGGATAGTTCTCTGGTAGAATCGAAATACAGTTTCAATGAAAATGATATTCCATCTTATATAGGGTATGGTATAAATGATACCAACGGAAGAAGTAGTTCAGTAATGAATAACTCTATTTTTTCTTTTGAAGTACAAATTGAAGTCCCTCAATATGATAAAACTAAAGAATTAATTCTTGATCCAGAACTTAAATGGGGTAGTTTTTTTGGAGGAAATGGGGTTGATGGTTTTATGGCCGTAGAACACGACTCTAATAATAATATTTATGTGACAGGATATACAACGAGTACTACTTTCCCAATCGTAGATATTGGAGGATTTTATCAAGGGAATTACAATGATGGACTATCTTATGGGGATGCATTCATTCTGAAGTTTGATCAAATGGGAGCTATAGTTTGGTCAACATACATTGGTGGTGATCAAGATGATCAAGCTTATGATATTATTATTGATGGAAATGGCAATCCATATATTGTTGGCTGGACAAACTCTAGTGATTTCCCTATTCAAAATGCATTTCAACCCACCAACAATGGAGGTACAGACGGATTTGTGACTAAATTTGATAGTGATGGTAATTTGCTTTGGTCTTCGTTTGTTGGGGGCTCAGAAATGGATCGTATTCATAGCGTGACTTTCGATACCGATCAAAATGTATTTTTATGTGGAGGAACACGTTCATTAGATTTCCCTGTTTTAGATGCAGGAACTTATTATCAATCTGTATTTAGTGGAGGTTCTGGATTTGGGCAAGATGTTGGTGGAGATGGCTTTATTTTAAAAATGGATGCTAATGGTGTTTTATTGTGGGGAACATACTATGGAGGTTCTTCTGCAGATCAGGCAAGTTCAATAGCGATTGACCAAGACGATAATGTAAGTATCATAGGAACAACTTTTTCTAATGACTTACCATTGAATAACCCTTTTCAAAATAATTTAGCTGGTAGTTCTGATGTTTTTCTGAGCAAGTTTGATAATTCTGGTAATTTATTGTTCGCAACATACTATGGTGGACTGGATACCGATAGAGGGTTTGCAGTTGGTGTCAATAATTATAACGAGATTATTATTGCAGGTGATACAAAATCAAACAATCTTCCTTTATTCGATATAGGGTCCTTTTTTCAAGGGTCCTATATCGGCGGTGGTTTTGGTGGAGTTGGTGGAGATGCATTTATTTCTAAATTTTCAGAAAATGGTAATCTAGAATGGGGAACTTATTACGGCGGAAATAATTTTGATAACTTTTCTTCTTTTGACGGATTAAAAATTGATGATTGTAATAATATATTTTTAATTCTCGAGTCGGCATCTTCTGATCTTAATCTAATTTCAAATGAAAGCTGTCATTTTAATGATTTGTCATTTGGGGGGGGAGTCGAGAGAGATAATGTTATTTTAAAGTTTGACATTCAAGGTAATTTACTTTGGAATACCTATATTGGAGGAAATCAAAAAGATAGTAGGGGAGGAATAACAATTGATAACAATCAAAATATTTTTGTAGTAGGGGAGTTTGTCAATTATGCAAGTGGTTCAAGCCTGCCCATGCTAGATCAGGGAGGTCCTAGTTTCTTTGATAATTCTCCAAATGGGTCAGATGATAGTTATATCCTAAAATTCTCTACCGTAGAACTATCCGTTAACACACAAGTTACAGAACCTAATGATTGTTGTAATGGCGAGCTCGTTTTTGAAATAAACTGTGATAAACCGCCATATTCATTTACTTGGAGCACAGGAGATAGTAAATTGAATATTTTTGAAAATACGGACACGCTTAAAAATTTGTGTGCAGGAAATTATTGGGTTGAAATTTCTAGTAACTGTCAAGATGTTGATACACTATTCTTTACGCTAAATGGGTCTCAATCTACAACTTTTGAGATAGATACAGCAATTTGCAAGGGAGATACACTACAACTTAATAATGTAAATTATTTTTTAACGGGTGAATATAGTGATACAATTTTTGGAGGAGCGATAAATGGTTGTGATAGTATTATTTCATTATCATTAAATGTATTGGATACTATGTCAGTGCAAATTCAAGGACCTGGCTTGGTTTGTGTTAAAGCTCCATCAATATTTTACACTTCAACAGTAAGTAGTGGCAATTGGACTGCAAGCTGTGGGGTTTGCATTGATAGTGCTTCTGGAGAATTAAATGTTTTGCAAGCGGGAATAGGAACACATATAATTTATTTTAATTCTGATGGAATTTGTAGTGATTCTGACTCAATAATAGTAGAAATCATGGATGCCCCAAGTGGAATAATACATGGTGGCGATACTCTTATTTATCAAGGAGATGAAGTTCAGTTAGATTTGGAAGTAGACTTAGATGATGATTTTCAAGTGCAGTGGATTCCAAGTATTGGATTGAATTGTTCCAGTTGTTTAAATCCAGTTGCAAGTCCGAGTAGTACAACTCAATACAATGTTCTTATTACTACCGAATCTGGTTGTATTCTACAATTATTAACAACTATTTATGTGGACAAGGATTGTGACAGTGTGCACTTTCCTACTTTGTTTTCACCTAATAATGATGGAATAAATGATCTTTTTTGTCCATTAGGCAGCTGTATTGAATCAGTTAACTACAAAATTTATAATAGATGGGGAGAAAACATATTTAGCTCTACTTCAGTGAATAATTGCTGGGACGGAACTTATAAGGGGGAAAAAGTTAATTCAGGAGTGTATGTTTATAAATGTTCATCAATATTGAGTAATGGACGTTTAGTGGAAAATAGTGGACAAATCAATGTCCTAAAGTAATTGTTCGAATAGTATAAAACACGGAATTATGAAAACGGATCAAAACTATTTAATTGTTTTAGCTTCATTGTTGGCATTCAATTTTAACATAATTGTAAAAGCACAGGAGAGTTTAGTTAATGAAGATAGAAAAAGAGAGAGTACTTTGTGTTTTATAGAAAATAAAGGACAGTTTAAAGATGATCAAATACTCTATAAATTTTCTTCACAAGGGCTCAATTTATTAATTTCAGAAGGGGGAGTTACTTTTCAATTGTTTAAGAAACAAAAGGAAAAAGAGGAAGGTAAAAATACAAGTAGTAACTTAATGCTTAGAAATGCTATTATTTCTGTTGAAACTATAAAGCTAGATTTATTTAAAGGAAAAATTGAAAAAGAGAATATCATTCCGCAAAATAAATTAAATTCTTATTTCAATTATTTTTCTCCAAAAACTCCAGATGGTGTAAAAGAAGTTAAAAAATTTCAAAATCTTTTAATCAAAGATGTTTACAAAAATATTGATTGGAAATTTTATATTTCAAAGGAAGGGTATTTGAAATATGATTTTATTGTAAGAGAAGGGGGAGACTATAAGGATATTTTACTTCAATACTCTTCGCTTAGCCCTTTAAATATTTCTGAAAAAGGAGAATTAATTCTACAAACAAATATTGGTAAAATTAAAGAGAATAAGCCTGTTAGTTTTTATAAAAACAGAGAATTAGAAACAACATTTAATATTCGTTCTCAAGAAAGAAAGATAACAGAAAAGAATACAATTTACAAGTCTTTAATTTATTTTAAAATCGATTCAAATGTCAATGAAGATTTATTCAATTCTGAATTAGTAATTGATCCACAGATAAATTGGTCAACATTTTTTGGTGGTACAAGTAATGATGAGTTTCAAGAACTAAAAAGTGATAGTCAGGGAAACTTATATGGCGCGGGTTTAACCTGGTCAAATGATTTCCCTACTCAGGATGCAGGGGTCTATTATAAAGGAAATATTGATGGAAATCGAGATATAGTAATTTCAAAGTTCAATAATGATGGAGAATTGATATGGTCTACATATTATGGAGGTTCCTCCATAGATGAAGGGCATTCACTAGAAATTGACTATAACGATAATCTTTTTGTTACTGGTGTCTCCATATCAAATGATTTCCCGTTAGAAGACGTGGGAGGGTATTTCCAAAATTTTGGTGGTGTGATGGATGCTTTCGTTTTGAAGTTTGATTCAAATGGAAATAGAATATGGGCCACTATGTTAGGTGGCTCGGGTGCTGATGTTGGCAATTCAATTGCTTCAGATTCTGATGGAAATATAATTGTTGTTGGTTGGACTTCATCTACAGATTATCCTACCGAAGACCTTGGAGGAACTTCATTTTTTGAGGGAAACTATACCTCTATGCAAGATATATTCATTACTAAATTTAATGCAGACGGAACAATGTATTGGTCAACCTATTTTGGAGCAGCAAATGATGTTGCAAAGTCTGTTGATACTGATAGTAATAACTCCATATTTATTACGGGTGCAACTTCAGATTGTTCTGGTAGTTGGACATTTCAAGATGGAGGCGGATATTTTCAAAATAGTCATCCAGGAGGACAATGTGATAAGACTTTTATTTTGAAGTTCTCTGAGATTGCTGAATTGCAATGGTCTACTTACATCGCTGGATCCGGTTTTGATATAGCTAATTCCATTATAGTAGATAAAAATGATGATGTTATTTTATTAGGACATACTAATTCTCTAAATTTTCCAACAATGGATAATGGTACTTTTTTTCAGCCCACAAATGCTGGGGGAATGGATCTATTTATCTCTAAATTTGATAATATTGGAGAAATGATTTGGTCAACATATTATGGAGGGGAGGGGCAAGATGTTACAACAACTACTGATAACTTGAGTTTTTCTGAGTGTAATAATATTTATTTATTAAATCGAACAAATTCAAACAATTTACCCTTTCAAATTCCATTTGATGGTGGATCCTATAGTCATACTATAAATGGTGGTGCAAACGATAAGTTTCTTTCTGTTTTCTGTCCTAATGGAAACTTGTTTTGGAATACATATTTAGGTGGAGATGGGGATGAAAATAAAGGAGCTATTGATGTCGATGTGAATGATAATATTTTTATATCAACAACATTGGATGCTAACTCTGCAAATGCTTCATCTTATCCTATTGTAAGTTCAGGTTCAAGTTTTCAAGAGAATAATTTAATTGGTGATGAAGATATTTATTTGATGAAAATAGTACAGGGGGAAGAAGATCATGAAATCACGAAAACAGATGTTAGTGCTTGTGGAGGTTGCGATGGAGCTGCATCTATTTCTGTTGAAGGATTGTGCTTACCCATATCTTATTATTGGAGCAATGGAGAGTCAACTATCGGTAGTGATCAGTATTCTAATTCTATTTCGGGATTATGCGCTGGTACATACAGTGTAACCATCGTTAGCTTTTGCGATTCAATTGTGGACAGTATAGATGTTATAAGTGTTGGAGACGAACCAGATCTAACATTATCTGCAACAGATGTAACTTGTTATGGATTTGACAATGGGTCTGCTACAGTAGAGGCAGTTGGAAATAATCCTTTTACTTATGAGTGGATTCAGATTCCTAGCACAGATAGCATTGTAGAAAACTTATCTCCTGGAAATTATATTGTTGAAGTAACTGATAATAATGGTTGTACTTCAATTGATTCTATTGAAGTATTTGAGCCAGATTTATTGGAAATATCTTTAAATTCAACTCCAACAGATTGTAATATTAATAATGGTACGGCTCAAGTCATTCCCGTTGGTGGAACGAGTGGCTATTCATTTGAATGGAACCCAGGTGGATATGTAACTGCTAATATTTCTAGTCTAGGTGAAGGAACATATAGTGTTATCGTAACAGACGATAATGGTTGTCAAGCAATTGATTCTGTAATTGTTGAATCTTTGAACTCACCTATCATTTCAATCGACTCATTATCTGATGTGTCTTGTTGGGGAGGTTCAGATGGTTATGCATCAATTAACGTGAATGGCGGAGTTCCGAGTTATGATTTTCAGTGGTCACCTTCCGTTAGTACTACGAATACAGCAAGTGGATTATCAGCTGGAACTTACATTTTAGTTGTTACTGATAATTCAGGGTGTGAGGCGATAGAGGAGGTAATTATTGCTCAACCTGATTCAATATCAATAATTAGTAATGTTGTTGAATCAGACTGTGGTCAAGAAAATGGTTCAATCGAAGTGTTTGGAAATGGAGGTACATCACCATATACATATAACTGGTTGCAAACCATTGGAGATAGCTCTTACGTTGATAGTTTAAGTATTGGTAATTATCAATTAGAAATCGTCGATGATAATGGATGTTCTCAAAATTTCAATTTCACAGTTGATGTATCAAATATTCTTGATGTAGAAATTGTTCCCAGTACTATAACAATTGAGGAAGGTGGAAGTATCGATCTTGAATCTTATGTAGATCCTTTTTCTACAGGGTTAACTTACGAATGGTTTCCAACGGAAGGACTAAGCTGCTTAGATTGCTCTAATCCAATAGCGTCGCCAGATCAAACTACAGCTTATACTTTAATTGTATCTTCAATTGATGGGTGTGTATCACAGACATCAGTTGTAATCAATGTAATTCAAAGTTGTCAAGGAACATTTTTGCCATCAATGTTTTCACCAAACGGAGATGGAAATAACGATCACTTTTGTTTGCTATCAGACTGTGTTATTCAAATGGAGTTGAAAATTTATGATCGATGGGGGGAACTTTTGTTTACATCATCTTCAGTAAATATATGTTGGGATGGAACTTATAGGAATGAATTGGTTGAATCTGGATCATATGTGTATAAATTAAATGCAGTGTTGAATACGGGAAAATCGGTTAAAAAATCAGGAAATGTTACAGTTATTTATTAATTAAAATTTAGGTTATGCAAAATTTATTTAGATTAATTATTTTGGTGGCTTTTAGCACAAATTTTGCCTTTAGTCAGGATATTCATTTTTCACAAATGAAATATTCACCATTAAATTTGAACCCTGCGATGGCTGGTGCTGAACAAAACCTCCAAGCTGTTGTAAATTACAGAAACCAGTGGAGTAGTATTGTTTTCCCATTTCAAACTATTGGAGCTTCATTCGATATGAGATTCAAAGAAAAAAGATCAAGTAAAGGGTTTTTAGCCGCAGGATTGAATCTTTTTAATGATCAAGCAGGAGACATTCGGATGACCACTACTAATGTTAGCTTAAACCTAGCATACCATTTGCGCTTAAATAATTTAAGTACACTTGGTGTTGCAATTCAAGGTGGTTTAGGTCAGAGAGGAATAAATCCTGAAAACGGAACATGGTCTAATCAATTCAATGGATCTGGCTTTAATACGAATATGTCAAGTGGTGAAAATTTTGAACAAATGAATTTTAGCCATTTTGATGCAGGAGCAGGGTTTGTATATCACTACAGAAAGAATGAACGATATATGAGAGGGAATGATCAATTTTCTTTAACCGCAGGTATTGCGGCTTTCCACCTTAATAGGCCTAGTTCCACTTTTTTATCAGGAGGGGAGGACGATCTGGCTATTCGTTATACAGGATTCGTAAACGCAGATATTGGGATAAGTAATACAAGTTTATCCTTGGTACCAGCAATATACTACAATCTACAAGGACCGCATCAAGAGTTGTTAGGAGGAACTTATTTCCGAATAATGGTAATAGAAGGATCAAAAATAACGGGATTTATTAAAGAGCTTGCATTATCTTATGGTGCTTTTTATAGGGTTGGAGACGCTTTTGTTAACAAATTACTTATTGAATATTCTAATTATTCATTAGGAATATCGTATGATATTAATGCTTCATCACTAGCGACAGCGTCAAAAGGAAGAGGTGGAGTAGAATTTTTCCTGAGGTTTGTCTTACCAAATCCATTTGGGTATTCTTCTAAGGCGAGAATTAATTAATTGTATAAATTCTTCAACGGATTTTATTTAATTTACGTAATGTTTAAAAGTATATCTGATTTATCTTAAATTTGAAGAAGAATACTTTTAAAACTGACTTAAATTATGAAACATTTATTTGTCTTCTTAATATCTTTAATTACGTTAATGAGTGTGAGAGCGCAAGACGTCCATTTCTCTCAAATGAAATTTTCACCATTTACTGTTAATCCAGCTTTGGCAGGGTTGGAGAATGATATAAGAGCAATTGTAAATTATCGTTCTCAATGGAATAGTGTAGCTGCGCCTTTTACAACTATTGGTGCTTCCTATGACATGCGTATTTTTGAAAGCAAGAACGGAGGATTTTTAGCTGGTGGTCTAAATTTTTATCATGATGTTGCTGGAGATATGAAAATGACTACTTCGAATGTGAATTTAAATGTTGCTTATCATTTAGCGATTAATAGTGAAAGTTCTTTTGGAGCTGCTATTCAGGTTGGTTATGCTCAAAGAGGAATAGGAACAACAGATGGGAGCTGGGAAAGTCAGTATGATGGATCCTCGTTTAACAGTAATATTGCAAGTGGAGAAAGTTTCGGGAATATGAATTTTGGTCATTTAGATGCTGGAGCAGGATTTGTTTATAATTATGACTCAAGAAGAAATAATAATTTTTCAAGCGAAGGTTTCTCTTTAACGGCAGGAATTTCAGCTTTTCATTTAAACCAACCTGATTATTCTTTTATCGTTGGTGGAGAAGATGATTTGCAAATGCGTATAGCTGGATTTTTACAATCTGAATTTGCCATTGGTGATACTAAATGGGAATTGATGCCTGCATTATATTATCAAAGACAAGGAGGACATCAAGAAATTTTTGGTGGTACGTATTTTAATTACAATATTCGATCAGGTTCTCAGCGTACAGGATTTGTTGAGAATTTTTCAATTGGCTATGGTGCTTTTTACAGGTTTGGAGATGCTTTTGTAAATAAAATACTAATTACTTACTCTAATTACAGTTTAGGATTCGCTTATGATGTAAATGTATCCTCTTTAACTCAAGCTACAAGAGCCAGAGGTGGCTTAGAGTTTATGCTTCGTTATGTGTTTGATAATAGTACAAGAAGTAGGGCTAGAATAAACTAAAAAAGTGATTGCCTCATGTTGAAACAATCACTTTATTTATCTCGTGGATATCAATTCTTTAAAAATTTAAACTGATTCCTGCAGAAAACGGATAATATTCTGGACCCTTATTATTTTCGAATAATGGAGTTAAAGCATAATTAGCAAATGCGGTAAAACTTCCCACTCCCATCCGAACACTTGCATCAACTAAAAAAGGTGAAATGTGATAGTGTCCACGATTGATGTCTTTTCGATTTTGATCATCTACGCTATATTTTTGTTTTACTCGTGAACCAATTCTATAACTCACTACAGCACCTACAGAGAAATGAAAACTTTTATCTGGGTCCTTACCAGGCATAAACGTCAGGTAAGCTGGAACACTTATATAACTGGTGTTTAAAAAATTCTTATCGAATGTTTTAATGCTATCAGGTGCAGAAAAAATAGTTGTATCATTATAAGATAAAGTAGAAGTAGTACTCTTAAAAGCATAACGATTAAATCTAAAGCCTAATCCCGTCATAAGTCTAAAGTGTTCTGTCCCTAATTTTTGATTGAACTCAAGAATATTGAGATTAATCATAAAACTTTTTGCATAATCCAGTTCGAGATAGACGTTATTTGGGTCACTATTTATCTCAAATCCTTGAGATGTTGAATAACCATTTATTCCGAACTCAATTCCTCGCCAATGATTAACATCCCAATTGTTATCTTTCTTGACTTCAATACTATCTCCCTCACCATGAATTGTAATTATTTTTCCTTTGTAAGAAATACGAGTTGTATCTTTTGATTCCTCTTTTTCTTCTTGTCCAAATGAACTTATTGAGATCATTAAAATGGACGCTGTTAATGCAATAAATTTTAATTTCATACTATTTGATTTTGTTTGTTTGCAAGACGGGTGAGTGTCTAAAATGTTACAGGTGAAAATATATTATTTTGTTTTTTATGAAATTTCGCTTGAAATATGCTGAAAATCTGACTTTTATAAACAGGGAAATTACTTTTTGTTTATACGCTCTATTTTGAAACTACCAAGCTGAAAAATAGTAGAAGTTGATTGCTCTGTTTTCGTTTGCGCAATTACTTCTTGTCCTGTTAGTGATTTACTTCCTTTATTTATTAGTGATAAAATATTTGGTCGTCCGTTATCTGATAAAAGTTCTTTTTCTTTTGCCTTCTCCCCTAGGAATGCTAAAAGAGATGGTGGTGTTTTCATTTTTTTATTAGACTGCGTTTTTAATTCTTTATTCTCATCTTCTTTATTATTCAAACTAGCTATAACTTGATTCAACTCAGGATTCTTTTTGAGAATAGCATTTTCTCTTCTTTCAGAAATGTTGTTAAAATGATTCTTTCTATTGTTGTCATCAGATTTTGTTGAATCGCCAACTTTATTCTTATCAAATTCACTTTCAGTTTTATTGTTAACCACAAAGCTCATATTACTGTTTTGTTCTTCAGTATTTTTATTTACTAAAAAGTTAGAAACATCGAAAGTGCCTTCTTTTTGAATGACTGGTCTTAAGTCTGGTCGATTATTTTCAAATGTATATTTTGGACTGATGTTAATAGTGTTTTGTAATAAGGCATTTAAGATAAGCCCAATTATAAGAATGGCAGCAATTCTTGGAGACCAATAAAATAATCCTTTTGATTTATCACTATTTGCTATCGAGTGAAGTGATTCTTTCTCTTTGAAAATCGCAACTGATGGCTTTAATGAAAGCTTAGAGAATTGATTAAACTCTAAATTAAACTCAGGGTTTTTAGAAATAAAATCAGTTACCTTATTTTGACCTGAAGTATCTAAATCTCCCTCATGATAAGCAATAAAGAAGTGTTTTCTATTGGCTGGAGTAATAGAGTCAAAAGTTAATAGTTCTTTATCGATATGTTCTGTAATTTCATCTTCTAGAATTGGAAAATCGTCAATCAGGTCAGTGTCAAGATCAGGGTTTGATGCTAGGAAAGAGTTTAATTCATATAGCAATTCATCAGAAAGATTTCCCTCTGACAAATCGAGTAAATAAGCCTCGTAGTTACTTCTATTAATTCTCATATTACAGCATCAATTTTACCAATGAACTTTTGTAAATGTTTTCTAGCTCTGTAGATATATACTTTTACTTGTGTTTCATTTATTTCTAATATATCACCAATTTCTTTGTAATTATACCCTTCATAATCCTTGAGTAAAACAGCTGAACGTTGAATCTCACTCAACTGATTTAATGCTTTGTGCAAAACCTCATTAACATCGTGATTCTGAGTTGTCGTATAAGGATCTATATGGTGGTCTTCTATTGAAATTACTTTTGACTTACGAGTATAATCTATAAAACCATTGTATAGTGTTCTAAATAAGTACGACTTTACTTTTTCAAAATTAATTGTGTCTTTTTTAATCCAAACTTTTTCAAATGCGTCTTGAACGAAATCCCTAGAAATAGATTCGTTTTTGCATAATTTTAATGCAAATCGATACAGTCGATCACTGAATTCTTCAACGGCGATATGATACTCATTTGTGTCCAAGTCTGTGCAAGACGAATAACTTTTAAAAATGTTACAGCTAAATCTAATTTATTTTTAAAAAAGGGGATAATATATTTTAAATATACACTTCTTTCGTGAAGTATTCATTGGTAATACAATAAACCAAGAGATAAACTATCACAAACATTTTTATGCAATTCATTCTTCAATTATATTAAATTCGTAGTTTAAATGTAAGAGTTTATCCAATAAAAATGCCAGATATTAAAGTATTTCTTAATAATAATTTAGGTTACAAATTACTTGCCTTTTCATCAAAGAATTCTAAAAAGTTCATTGAAGGAGAGGATTTTGATAATCTAGATCAATTCTTAGAGACAAACAAGGAGGCTTATGTTTTTGGCTTTTTAACATATGACTTGAAAAATAAGATTGAAAATCTTGAATCAAGGAGTAAAAGCCGCATTGATTTTCCAGGGTTTTGTTTTTTTGTACCTGAAATTCTTGTAAAAATCGAAGAAGATAATTCTTATAGTTATATTGTTGGAAATGAATCTCGTGTTAACAACAAAATAGTTCAGGATTTTTTACGAAATAGACTTAATGATCAACCGAACGCTGTGGAATTGAATGAGGCATTCAGTAAGGAGGATTATATTGCTAATATTGAGGCATTAAAAAGGCACATTCAAGAAGGAGATATTTATGAGATAACTTTTTGCCAGGAGTTTTATAATGAGAATGCAAAAATAAATCCTGTATCTACTTATTTTAAATTGAATGCAAAAACGGACGCACCATTTTCATGTTATCTACAGCTGGGGGAGAAGCATTTAATTTCTGGAAGTCCAGAACGATTTATTAAGAAAAAGGATGATAAAATTACATCCCAGCCAATAAAAGGAACTGCGAGAAGAAGTAATGATCCAATTGAAGATGAAAAAATTAAGACAGAACTCTTTAAAAGTAAAAAAGAACGTTCTGAAAATGTTATGATTGTCGATCTCGTTAGAAATGATTTGTCAAGAATAGCAGCAAAGAATAGCGTTACCGTAGAAGAGTTGTTCGGTGTATATACATTTAATACTGTTCATCAATTGATTTCTACTGTTTCTGCCAATCTAAAAAAGGAAGTTTCATTTTCAGGTGTCATTCGAGCTATGTTTCCCATGGGTAGTATGACTGGCGCACCGAAAATAAAGGCCATGGAGCTGATAGAAAAGTATGAGACTTTCAAAAGGGGACTATTTTCTGGAAGTGTGGGTTATATAAAACCGAATGGAGACTTTGATTTTAATGTGGTTATTCGTAGTATTTTGTTTGATGAAGCTACCGGGCAGTTAACTTGCCCTGTTGGGGGAGCCATCACAATTCAATCTGATCCTGTAAAAGAATATGAAGAATGTCTGATAAAAGTTCAAGCACTAAAAGATGTTTTAAATGAGTAGTTCGCGAAATCATATTGATTATTGGATTGCTTGTAGTGGAGGAGCCGATTCTGTTGTTCTTGTTCGTTTGTTTAAGGAGCTAGGTAAAAGTTTTGGAATTTTACACTGTAACTTTAAGTTAAGAGGAAATGATTCAGATGAAGATGAAAATTTTGTTAGGAATTTAGCTGCTGAAATTAAGGTCCCTTTAAAAGTTAAAAATTTTGATGTCCAAAAATATATCAAAATGAATGGTGGTAATACACAGTTGGCTGCTCGCAATTTGCGTTATGAATGGTTTGATGAAATAAAATCAAAATTAGAAGCAAATATTGTTTTAGGCCACCACAAGGATGACCAAATTGAAACTTTTTTTCTTCAGTTGAGAAGAGGTGGTAAATTAAAAGGATTGTCGGGTATGCCTAAAAACAGGGCGAATTATTTACGTCCTTTGCTTGATTACACAAAAGGTGAGATTTATAATTTGGCCAAAATTAATTCGTGGTTTTGGAGGGAAGATGTCTCAAATAAAAAGTCAGATTATTTGAGGAATTTGTATCGGAATGAACTGATTCCTGCTTTTGAAGATGTTGAATCGATTAAAAATCAAGCTATTGATCTAATTGAGGGTTTTCAATCTTTATTGCTTTTAACAGAACAGTATTTAACCGACCAATATGATTTTTCAAAAGAGTTGAAGGTTAGTTTTGCTAAATGGGATCTCATGCCATACTGGATGAAGCATATTTTGCTTTCTAAATCGGAATTATTTCCAATTTCTGTTAAGGAGGTTGAAAGGCTAAGAACTTCAGAAAAGGGAAAGTCTTTAAAAACCCAATCAAAAGCAATTTGGAATGAAGGAGATGGCTTTTTAATAGTTAATAGCAGTGATAAAACTCTAGATTTTAACTGTGAAATAGATTTGATTCGCGTTGAAGAAGTCATATTCGAAGAAGGGATCGTTTTTATTGATAAAGACAAGGTAAAGGGTGCATTAAGTATCCGCAAGTGGGAGAAAGGTGAGTCATTTTATCCCTTAGGTATGCTAGAGCAAAAGAAAGTTTCTAAGTTTTTAAGAGACCGCAAAGTAGATTCAAGTAAAAAAAGAAGTCATTTTGTAATTGTTGATGATTCGAATCAAATTGTTGGAGTCCTAAAAATGTGTCCTGATAATCGTTTTAAAATAGATGAGGACTCGTCATGGGCTTATAGGGTTAAATATTTATCTTAAGAAATAACTAATTAATTGTTAAAAATTTCATCTTTATCGAATATGTCTTATATTTGTCAAAAAAATATTTAAATTATGAAAACAATTAAAATTTTATCATTAGCTCTATTGGCTATGACCTTTGTATTAGGTTCTTGTAGTAAGTATGAAGAAGGTCCAGCATTTTCTTTAAGAACTAAAAAAGCGCGATTAGCAGGTGAGTGGAAAGCAGACAAGTACATTGACTCAAACGGAAATGAAGAAAATGCAAACGATGATGGTACTATTGAATTTACTAAAGATAATACATTTATCGTTAAGTCTGGAAACTTCTCAACAACTGGTACTTGGGAGTTTACTAAAGATAAAGAGTATGTAGAAACTGAGTTTACATATACATCAGGTGGCGTTACTGTAACAGAAACAAATGAATCTAAAATACTTAGACTCAAAAATGATGAGTTATGGTTAGAAGATGAAGATGGTGATCAAACTCATTATGTCCCAGCATAGTAATAGATTATCTTAATTTTATTATAAAGAGTGCTTTTAGGGCACTCTTTTTTTTGTACATATCCTTTCTGTTTCCACTACTTTCTTATCTTTGTTTGTTATTTACATAGATAATTTAGAACTAATATAATATGAAGAAAATCCAAATGGTTGACCTTATTTCTCAATACGAGAAAATCAAACCAGAGGTAAAGACTGCTATCGATGATATACTTGATAATGCACAGTTTATTAATGGCCCAGATGTTAAGTCATTCCAATCAGAATTAGAAGCCTATCTTGGTGTTAAGCATGTGATACCTTGTGCAAATGGTACTGATGCGTTGCAGATTTCAATGATGGCCTTAGGGTTGAAGCCTGGAGATGAGGTGATAACTCCTTCTTATACATATATAGCAACTACGGAAGTTATAGGGCTTTTAAGGCTTAAACCAGTATTTGTAGATTGTGAAAAAGACACTTTCAATATTTCTCCCGAAGCAATAGAGAAAGCAATTACTCCAAATACGAAAGCAATTGTTCCAGTTCATCTTTATGGTCAGTCTTGTGATATGGAAGCAATAATGGAAATTGCTAAAAAACATAGTTTATATGTAATAGAAGATAACGCACAAGCGATTGGTTCTGATTATACTTTTTCTAACGGAGAAACTGTAAAAACGGGAGGAATTGGAGATATAGGCTGTACAAGCTTTTTTCCATCAAAAAACCTAGGTTGTTATGGTGATGGTGGTGCTATTTGCACCAATAATGATGAACTGGCTGTTAAGCTTCAAATGGTGGCGAATCATGGTCAAAGCAAAAGATATTATCATGATATGGTTGGATGTAATTCTAGGTTAGATACGATACAAGCAGCTGTTCTAAGGATAAAGCTTCGAAAGTTAAATGATTATATTGATTCAAGAAGAAAAGCAGCTGATTTTTATGATGCGAGTTTTGGAAAATTAGCTCATATTCATACGCCTCATAGAGCTGACAATACGAAACATGTATTTCATCAATACACATTGCAATTAGACGATGTTATTAATAGAGATGGGTTAGTGGAGTACTTAGCCTCAAAAAATATTCCTGCAATGATATATTATCCCGTCCCAGCTCATAGACAAAAAATGTTTGCCGAGTTAGATACTGAATGCGGCGATTTAACAAATACGGATTGGTTGACAAGTCGTGTTTTTTCGTTGCCTATGCATACTGAATTAGACGAAGAACAATTGAATTACATCTGTAATGCTGTTAAATCATATTTAGAATTATGAAAAAAGTTGCTGTTGTAGGTACCGGGTATGTTGGATTAGTGACTGGAACTTGTTTTGCGGAAACTGGAAATCAGGTTGTATGTGTTGATATAGATAAGAGTAAAGTAGAACGCATGAAAAATGGTGAAGTTCCTATCTATGAACCACACCTTGATGTTATCTTTGAACGAAATATTAAACAAAATAGGCTTCACTTTACGACAGATTTAGCCAGTGCCGTTAAGGATGCTGAAATTATTTTTCTTGCACTTCCTACGCCTCCAGGCGAAGATGGTTCAGCAGATCTTAGTTATGTGCTAGGTGTGGCAAAAGAGTTAGGCCAATTAATTACTGAATATAAAGTTATTGTTGATAAATCTACCGTTCCTGTTGGTACAGCAGAAAAGGTCGAGGCCGCAATCAAAAAGGAAACAGATACTCCTTTTGCTGTAGTTTCAAATCCTGAATTTTTGCGTGAAGGATTCGCTGTTGATGATTTTTTAAATCCTGATAGAGTAGTAGTAGGGACTTCTGATTCGAAAGCTATACAAATCATGAAGGAGTTATATCAACCTTTTATTCGTGACGGTCATCCTTTAATTATTATGGATGAAAAATCAGCTGAATTAACCAAATATGCAGCTAACTCCTTTTTAGCAACAAAAATTACGTTTATGAACGAAGTCGCTAACTTTTGCGAAATTGTTGGTGCTGATGTTGATAAAGTTAGAGAAGGCATCGGGTCTGATAGTCGAATTGGTCATCGCTTCTTGTATCCCGGAATTGGATTCGGGGGAAGTTGTTTTCCAAAGGATGTAAGTGCACTTTTAAAAAGTGGTAATGAAGTGGGATACAATTTTTCAATAATTGATGCAGTCCTTGAAGTCAATGATAGACAAAAAACAAAAATATTTGATAAAGTCATTAACCATTATGGAGATTTGAAAGGAAAACACTTTGCTCTTTGGGGACTTGCCTTCAAACCAGATACCGATGATATAAGAGAAGCTCCAGCTTTATATTTGATTGATAAGTTAATCAACGCAGGTGCTACAGTTACTGCATTTGACCCCGAAGCGATGGATAATATTAAATCCGAAATAGGAGATAGGATTAATTATGCTTCAAATCAATATGAGGCAGTTGAAAATGCAGATGCATTGCTAATTGCAACAGAATGGTCTGTATTTAGAAATCCTGATTTCTCAGCGCTTAGCTCATCCTTAAAAGAGCCTGTTATTTTTGATGGTAGAAATTTATTTGAATTACAGGATATGAAAAACAAAGGTTTTTTCTATAGTTCAATTGGCCGCCAAACCATTTTACCAAAAGTACATCACTAATGGACAAAAAACGAATTTTAATTACCGGAGCAGCCGGATTCTTAGGTTCTCATCTGTGTGATCGGTTTATTGCAGATGAATATCATGTTATAGCCATGGACAACCTGATTACTGGTAGACTTAAGAATATTGAACATTTATTTCCTTTAGAAAATTTTGAGTTTTATAATCATGATGTTTCAAATTTTATCCATGTTCCTGGTAAATTAGATTATATCTTACATTTTGCATCACCAGCTAGTCCTATTGATTACTTGAAAATACCTATACAGACATTAAAAGTTGGCTCACTTGGAATTCACAATTGTTTAGGTCTCGCTAGAGCAAAAAAAGCAAGAGTTTTGATCGCTTCTACATCTGAGGTTTATGGAGATCCTGAGGTACACCCACAAACTGAAGAATATTGGGGGAATGTTAATCCAATAGGACCAAGAGGAGTTTACGATGAAGCAAAACGTTTTCAAGAAGCGATGACGATGGCCTATCATACTTATCATGGATTAGAAACTAGAATTGTTCGAATTTTTAATACCTATGGACCACGAATGAGACTGAATGATGGTCGCGTATTGCCTGCATTTATTGGACAAGCGCTACGAGGTGAGGACATCACTGTTTTTGGAGATGGTTCACAAACACGCTCTTTTTGTTATGTTGATGATTTGATTGAAGGAATTGTTCGATTATTACATTCAGATTATGAAAAACCTGTAAACATTGGCAACCCTGACGAAATATCAATTCAGGATTTTGCAGAAGAGATTATTAAACTAACAGGTACAGATCAAAAAGTTGTATATAAAGATTTACCTCAAAATGATCCAAAACAGAGACAGCCTAACATAGACAAAGCACGTTCAATTCTGAATTGGGAGCCGAAAATATCAAGGTCTGATGGTTTAAAGCTTACATACCAGTATTTTAAAAATTTGCCTGAAGATGAGCTATATAAAAAAGATCATTATAACTTTGAAAAGTTTATAAAATAGAAAATGGATTATTTCGCACACGAAACGGCTGTAATTGATAAAGGTTGTATTATCGGAGATGGTACTAAAATATGGCACTTTTCTCATCTTATGACGAATGCTAAGATTGGTGAAAAATGTAATATTGGACAAAATGTTGTTATTTCTCCAGATGTTATTCTTGGGAATAATGTGAAAGTCCAAAATAATGTTTCTATTTACACTGGTGTTGAATGTGAAGATGATGTTTTTTTAGGACCATCTATGGTTTTCACAAATGTTATTAACCCGAGAAGCGCTGTAAATAGAAGAGGTGAATATAGTAAAACTATAGTGAGAAAAGGCGCGACAATTGGAGCAAATGCAACAATAGTTTGTGGCCATAACATTGGAGAATTTGCCTTTATAGGAGCGGGAGCAGTAGTCACTAAAGAAATTTTCCCGTATGCATTAGTTGTTGGTAATCCAGCGAAACAAATTGGATGGATGAGTGAATATGGTCATCGATTAGACTTTGATAATAACAATATAGCTGTTTGTGAGGAAAGCAATGAAAAGTATACTTTAGAAAATAATCGCGTTAAAAAAATTGAATAGAATGATCACAGAAGATCAAAAAGTGAAATTTGTTGTAATCGGTTCTGGACACATTGGGAAGCGTCATGCTGTAATGGCGCAACGAAATGAAGAAGCTGAATTGATGGCTATGGTTGACATTAAACCGGAGTCAGAATTAGGGTTAGAAGATTTTAACGTCCCATTCTTTAATAGTATTGAGGAATTATTGAAATCGGGAATTAAATTTGATGTTGCGAGTGTATGTACCCCAAATGGTTTACATGCTGAACAGAGTATTCAGCTTTTAGAGGCGAATAAGCACGTAGTTTGTGAAAAGCCAATGGGATTGTCGAAAGATAATTGTGAACGCGTTATTTTTAAAGCACTACAGATGTCAAAGCACGTGTTTTGTGTTATGCAGAATAGATATTCTCCTCCTTCTGAATGGATCAAATCTGTTATTGAAGATAACATACTTGGAGATATTTATATGGTACAACTCAATTGTTACTGGAATCGTGATGCACGTTATTACAAGAAAGGAGGATGGAAAGGTACTGCTGATCTGGACGGTGGAACTTTGTTTACACAATTTTCTCATTTTATTGATATCATGTATTGGTTATTTGGAGATATAAAAAATATCCAAGGAAAATTTAATGATTTTACACACCAAGAGTCAACAGATTTTGAAGATTCAGGATTTGTAAGTTTTGATTTTGTTCAAGGTGGAATGGGGAGCATTAACTACTCAACAGCTGTAGCAAATCAAAACTTAGAAAGCTCTATTACAATAATTGGTGAAAAAGGAAGTATAAAAATAGGTGGTCAGTATATGAATGAAGTTGAGGTTTGTAATGTGCAAGACTATGAGCTCCCTAAACTAGCACCAACCAATCCTGGAAATGATTATGGAACCTATAAAGGCTCTGCCGCCAATCATCACTATATCATAGAAAATGTAGTAAATACTTTAAAAGGTAGAACAACAGCTACAACGAATGCATTAGAAGGACTAAAAGTAGTAGAAATAATAGAAAGAATATATAAAGTACGAGATGAACAATTCAATTTATAATAAGATATTAAATGGCGAGGAAAAACTCGCTGTTATTGGTTTAGGATATGTCGGATTACCAATAGCACTTGAATTTGCTAGAAAAATCAAAGTTATCGGTTTCGATATAAATGAAGAACGCGTTGAAATGATGCGCAATAACGTGGATCCAAGTAAAGAACTAGACGCTTCTGAATTTGATGGTTGTGATATAGAGTTTACAGCAAATCCTGATGATTTGAAGGATGCAACATTCTTTGTTGTAGCGGTTCCAACTCCTATCGATGAATCAAACTTACCAAATTTAGCTCCATTATTGGGTGCCTCAAGAACTGTAGGTAAAATACTCAAAAAAGGAGATTATGTAGTGTTTGAATCAACTGTTTACCCTGGTTGTACAGAAGAAGATTGTATTCCTATTTTGGAAAAAGAGTCTGGCTTAAAATGGAAAGAAGACTTCATGGTTGGATATTCACCTGAACGTATAAATCCAGGAGACAAGATACATACGCTACAAAGTGTTGTGAAAGTAGTTTCAGGTTGTTGTGATGAGTCTTTGGATAATATTGCAAAGATATATGAATTAGTTGTTACAGCAGGGGTACATAGAGCTAGTACTATAAAGGTTGCTGAGGCTGCAAAAATTATTGAAAACACGCAACGTGATGTGAATATTTCACTGATAAATGAACTTTCTATTATTTTCAATAAACTTGGAATTAATACTTATGATGTACTTGCTGCGGCCGGAACAAAGTGGAATTTCTTGAAATTTACACCTGGTTTAGTAGGAGGACATTGTATTGGAGTTGATCCATATTACCTAACACATAAAGCGAAACAGGCGGGATATCACGCTAAGGTTATTAATAGTGGACGTTACGTAAATGACTCAATGGGTTTCTATATAGGAAAACAATGTGTTAAAAAGATGATTGCTCAGGGCAAGAATATGAATGATGCAAAAGTTCTTGTTATGGGAACTACTTTCAAGGAAAATGTGAGTGACATTAGAAACTCTAAAGTTATTGACGTTATCAATGAATTAAAATCATTTTCTGTTCATGTAGACGCGGTTGATCCATATGCTTCTTCTAAAGAAATGGAACACGAATATGGTGTGAAATTAGCGGATTCAATTAGCGATGATTATGATGCAGTCATTGTAGCAGTAAATCATGAACAATACTTAGAACTGAAAGAGGAAGACTTTAAAAAATATTTGAAAGGAGGAAAAGGTGTGTTTGTTGATGTAAAAGGCATTTATAAAGACCAAATTAAAGAAATAGAATACTGGAGTTTGTAAAATGAATTGGGAAAAAGTCATACTAATTACTGGAGGAGCTGGATTTATTGGTTCACATGTGGTGAGACTCTTCGTGAAATCATATCCGAATTACCGCGTGGTAAATTTTGACAAACTTACTTACGCAGGAAATTTAGAGAACCTTAAGGATATTGAAAACGCTACAAATTATGAGTTTGTAAAAGGAGACATCTGTGAGATTGATGATATAATTGACGTCTTTGAAAAATACAAAGTAACGGATGTTATTCATCTTGCAGCAGAGTCTCACGTAGATAGATCGATTAGTGGACCAATGGAGTTTGTTCTTTCAAACGTTGTGGGTACGGTAAACTTGATGAATGTAGCAAAGAATGTTTGGAAGCTTATAGATAACAACGTCTTTTATCACATTTCAACAGATGAGGTATATGGAAGTTTAGGAGATATAGGTTATTTTAAAGAAACAACTTCATATGACCCGAGGAGTCCTTATTCTGCATCTAAAGCGAGCTCAGATCATTTTGTACGCGCATATTTTCATACTTATAACTTTCCAATTAAAATTTCGAATTGTTCAAATAACTACGGTAGTTATCAATTTCCAGAAAAGCTTATCCCATTGATGATTCATAACGCTGTAAATAAAAAGGATCTACCTATTTATGGTAATGGATTAAATATTAGAGATTGGTTGTGGGTTGAGGATCATGCTAATGCGATTGATTTAATATTTCACAAAGGAAAAATTGGTGAAACCTATAATATTGGTGGACTTAATGAATGGACAAATATCAATTTGGTTAAAAAAATTGCGAACATCATTGATGAAAAACTGGGTCGGCAAGCTGGTGAAACGGAGAAACAAATTACTTTTATTAAAGATAGGGCAGGGCATGATAAGAGATATGCAATTGATGCTTCTAAAATTGAGAGTGAATTAGGCTGGACCCCTTCTATCGATTTTGAAACAGGTTTAAATAATACGATTGATTGGTATTTGAATAACTCAGAATGGTTAGAAAAAGTAATTTCTGGAGATTATCAATCTTATTATGAAAATCAGTATTTAAACCGAGATTAGTAAAGAGTTATGGGACTATTTAAATCACTTTTTCAGTCTAAAAAAAATAATACACCTTTTGACTTGAGTGATTTAAAAGTTGATGTTCACAGTCACTTAATTCCAGGGATAGACGATGGATCTCAATCTATGGAAGAATCCATAGGAATGTTGCTAAAGTTTGTAGACCTTGGTTATAAAAAAGTAATTACTACTCCGCACATAATGCAGGATCATTATCCTAACAATCCGGATATTATAAAAGATGGTTTGGAAAAAGTTCGTGAGGAAATCAAAAAATTAAATATTCCAATCTCAATCGAAGCTGCGGCAGAGTACTATTTTGATGAATTTCTATTTGATAAGATTAAAAATAATGATATTCTTACCTTTGGTGAAAACTATGTTTTATTTGAGTTTTCTTTTGTCTCTATACCGCATAATGTAGACCAATTAATCTTTGACTTTAAAACGAATAATTACACGCCAATACTAGCACATTATGAACGTTATCCTTATTTATTTGAAAAAGGACCTGAATATGTTCAACATTTAAAAGATAAAGGATTGAAGATTCAGTTGAATTTAAATTCACTTACGGGGCATTATGGAAAGGCAATCCAGAAACAAGCTGAAATGCTGATTGATAATAAATTGGTTGATTTAGTTGGAACAGATTGTCACCGAATCGAACACCTTAAAATTCTGGAGTCAAACTTGAAAGGTGATTATTTTCACAAATTATCCGATTTGGACTTATTAAATAGAAGACTTTCTTAGAGCCATCAAAAATAAAATACCCCTTAAAAGCATTGCATCTTTCAAGGGGTATCAATTATTTTATTTCTAATCTCTTTAGCTTATCTCTCCGCTTGAGGTAGGGAATTTACGGTCGATTTTTTTAAACAAACCTTGAAGTACTTTTCCAGGTCCAACTTCGACAACTTCTTCACAACCATCTGCAACCATTTGTTGCATAGTTTGTGTCCATTTTACAGGCGCAGTGAGTTGATCGATTAAGTTACTTTTAATCTGTTGTACATCATTCACTTTTTTTGCAGCAACGTTTTGGTAAATAGGACAAATACCTTCTGTAAACGGTGTAGATTCAATTGCTTTAGCTAGTTCTTCACGAGCAGGCTCCATCAGAGGAGAATGAAATGCACCACCCACAGGAAGTTTAAGGGCTCTTTTAGCACCGGCCTCTGTTGCTTTTTCACAAGCTAAATCAATTCCTTTGATCGATCCAGAAATTACAAGTTGACCTGGGCAATTGTAATTCGCAGGAACTACCACTTCGTCAATTGATGCACAAATCTCTTCAACTACATTATCTTCTAGACCAAGTATAGCAGCCATAGTAGACGGCTCCGCCTCACAAGCTTTTTGCATTGCAAGAGCACGCTGAGAGACTAGTTTTAGTCCATCTTCGAATGAAAGTACTCCACTTGCAACAAGTGCTGAAAACTCACCTAATGAATGCCCCGCGACTGCATCGGGCTTGAAATTCTCTCCCATTACTTTTGAAAGAATCACAGAGTGTAGAAAAATTGCAGGTTGTGTAACCTTCGTTTCTTTTAACTCCTCATCAGTTCCTTCAAACATTATTTTAGTGATGTCAAATCCTAAAATTTTATTTGCTTCATGGAACATTTCCTTAGCTAATTCACTTTGATCGTACAAATCTTTACCCATACCAATGTATTGAGCTCCCTGACCTGGAAATACGTATGCTTTCATATTGTTTTTCTTTTGTTCTAGTGGCAAAAATATAAATAATAAACAATGTCTTAGGAGTTGAAGTTAAAATCTTATACACACAAAAAAAGCCCAGCCGAGGCTGAGCTTTTTCAAAATTATTGTGTAAATATTATTTATTCACAACCAATTTTTTAGTAATGATTGCATTCCCGTTAGAGAATGTATACATGTAAACTCCATTTGAAAGAGCATCTGTAGGAACAACAATTGAGTTGTCACCAGCAGACATTTTTTCAGAAATTGAGTATACAGACTTACCTGAAAGATCAGTAAGTTCAAAAGTCACATCACTTGCATTTTCCAAAGTGAAATCTACATTTGCAGAATTTTGCGCAGGGTTTGGATAAACAGTTAAGTTGAACTCGTTCGCTTCAATTGAATTAACGCTCAATTCAGGATCAAAGTTCATTCTAACCATTGGAGTACTGTTTGTAAAGTACCAAGCAATACCTGCAGTTCCTAAATCTCCATATAAGAATGAAGTTTGATCTGGTGAATCACCTGAAGTACCTACAGACATCCCTGTTGAGAAAGAACCAACAGCAGCTACATAAGCTTCACCTGCAGTTAATGTTACTGGGTTGTCAAACACAAAAGTTTGAAGTGAACCTTCCCATCCAGCTTCAGTATTGTAAATAGGGGTTTCAGCAACTAAAATAAAGCTTCCATCATTAGGATCAATAGAATAAACTCTAGCAAATACTTCAAGACCGTTAACATCTAATCCAGTACCAAACTGAACATCGATACCTGTAAGATCATCAGTTTGCCAGATATCAAACATATTACCAGCTTCAAAATCCATATCTGGAGCAAAAGCACCTTCAGCAACATCTTCATCTCTAGCGTAGGTGTAATCATTAACTGTTATTTGTCCACCAGCAGTGATGTCATTGTTCCCTGGTGTAGCATCAGCTGCAGCAGAAGAAACTGTTGCATCAAAAACATAAGTTCCTAATCCTGGAGGAGTAAATTGAGCTGCACAGTCAAGTGTATCAGTTTCAAATGCTAAAACTGTCTCAATAGCTGAAGGACTTGTAAAACCTTCAGAAGTAACATCAACAGTATAAATTACATCTAATTGATCTTCATATCCAATGTTTGAAACACTACCCGAAAGATCAACTGGTGCAACTTGATTCAATGGCACTTGGAAATAAGGTACTCTTGTACCAATTGCTTGGTCAGAACCCCAGTATATTCCATTATTTCTTAAGTCATAAGGATCTGTTTCAACAATTTTCACGTCATCAACAGCCCAGTACCAAGCCCAATAGTCATTATCATTATAGTAAAACTGAACTAAAACCTCTGAAGAATCACCTGCTATAGAAGAGATGTCGAAAAGTTCAACCGTTGGATTCTCTGAGTTTTGGTCGTTTGGATAACCACCGTTGTTTGTTATTTCAAATTCTGTCCAAGTTGCTCCGTTATCTCCAGATACACGAACTCCTCTAGTGTCTTGCCACCATCTGTAGTTGTGTTCGAACGTTAGAGAAACAAATGGATACCCCGTCAAATCAATAGGAGTAGCATTAGTAGCTTGAACAATTGTTGGAGTATTATCTCCATCAGAACCACCAATTGCATCAGAATTAATCATTAAATAACCATTAGAAGCGGTTGTAGAACCAAATGGTGATAATGCAGCAACAGGTATAGCCGCTGGATCTGTCTCTATGAACCAATCTGAACCACTAGGAACTGACTGATTAGTAAAAACCCAGTCAGCTGCACTTGTAAATTCGTCGCTCCAAATTGTTATACCTTTGGTTTCAAATTTTTGAGAAGGTTTTACTTTCGTTAAACCTTCTACATTTCCGTGTTTTGTAGTCTTCACAGCTGGATAGTCAATGTTCGTATTTCCCGATTGGGCAAATACTGAACCTACTAAAGCTGTTACACCTACCAATAAGTAAATTTTCTTCATAATATTATACGTTTTTGTTTTATATTGTAAATTTAAGGTAAATACAACATTACACCAATAAAATTGTGGATTTTTTTTAACATTGTCGAGTTGAATGACATGTTTAAAATATATTGGAATCTGTAAAAATGAATCTGTTATTAAAATCTGTAGCGATCAATTTCTAAAATCTTCTTGAAAACATTCCGCTGCAATTTTTGCACTATTTAAAGCCAAAGGTATTCCACCACCTGGATGAACAGTTACTCCTACAAAATATAATCCTTTTAAATCCTTACTGAAGTTGGGGTGTCTATAAAATGCTGCGTATTTATTGTTTGAGGCATTACCATAAATAGAGCCTTGAGCACCAGAATAAGTCTTTTCTATGAAAATAGGATCCATTACAAACTCTTCTTCAATGAGTGAAGAAATGTCCCTTTCTAAATGTCTGCTGAGTTTGTCCAATAGTATGTTTTTTATTTCAGGCACAAGCTTTTCCCAATCTTGTCCAACATTTATAGGTGAATTAATCATAACAAACCAATTTTCTTTGCCCTCAGGAGCATCTTCCATTTTCTTTTTGGAAGTAATGTGTACATATATTGAAGGATCTTCTGAAATAGTTTTTGTTTTAAACAAGTGATTGAATTCTTCTTCATAGTCATCTGAGAAGAACATGTTATGCACTCCTAGCTCAGGGAAAGAATCGTTTATTCCCCAGTAAAATACTATGGCTGAAGTTGATTTCTCTTGTTTTAACGATTTCTTTGGTGCTGTTTTTAGATGAGGGAGTAGATGTTTGTAGGTAAAAGCAACATCCATATTACTAACAACAATATCGAAATCATATTGTCCTTTATTGGTTCTTAGTCCTTTTACTTTTTTGTTTTCGTAGAGAATCTCTTCAACTTTCTCCTCAAACCTAAAAGTTGCGCCTTGTCCTTCAGCTAATTTTTGAATAGACCTGGGGATCTGAACCATTCCTTTCTTAGGTAAAAATACGCCAACATTCATTTCTAAATGTTGAATCATATTTAACATGGCCGGTGCTTTAAAAGGACTTGAACCATTATAAGTTGCGTATCGGTTAAAAATCTGTGTAGTTTTCGGATTTTTGAATTTCAACTTGTTCTCATCGTTCATCGTTTTACTCAACTTGTATTTTGGTAAACGACCGAGTGCTTTGAAAAGTCTTTTCGTTAAAACGTGATTTAATCGGTGCAACGAAGATTCAATAAATACAGGTGCGATACTCTTATAATTCTTACCAGATTTCTCAAGGTACTGTTTGACTAAAGAACCGTCTTCTCCTAACTCTCTCTCAAATGTTTCTATTAGCTTATCCTTATTTTTTGGAAGTGTAAAACGCTGTCCATCGGGAAAGAAGTAATTAAACGAGTTTTCAAGTTCAAAGTATTCAAATGTTGAAAAATCTTCGCCGCAAAGATCGTAGAGTTGCTTTATATACTCTGGACCTGTAAAAACGGACGGCCCCATATCCCAGCGAAAATCTCCTAATTCAAGATTGTTTATTTTTCCACCAGCGTGACTATTAGCTTCAAAAACAGTTACATCATGACCTTTATTAGCAAATCGAACAGCAGCACCTAAACCTCCAACTCCAGCTCCAATTATCGCAACTTTCATTATCGTTTATTTATGAACGACCGTGACACTGTTTGTATTTCTTGCCACTTCCACAAGGACAAGGATCATTTCTGTTGATTTTTTTCTCTGTTACTACAGGCTGCTTTTTTGGTTGACTTTGTCTTTGAGACTGAGCCATCGCTTCATCATATCCTTGACTTCCTTCAAATTGTGAAGGAGGAGTGCTTGATGCAGTTTGACTTTGATTTACCTGTGCACTTGCATAACTGTCCTGTTGTTTTGCAGCTTTGTTTTGAACTGATCCTTCACCTTGTTGCACTGGAATTTCAGCTTTCACTAAGAACTCAACAGTATCTTGGTTCAATCGGTCTAACATATCTCTAAACAAATTGAAAGACTCTAACTTATAAACCAATAATGGATCCTTCTGCTCGTGACGCGCTTGCTGAACGGATTGCTTTAAATCGTCCATTTCGCGCAAGTGCTCTTTCCATTCGTTATCAATCAATCCTAAAACAATTGATTTTTCAAAAGATCGTATGATAGACATACCTTTCGAATCGTGTCCTTCCTGAATGGTTGTAGAAACTTCGATACCTTTATTACCATCTGTAAGCGGAACACGAATGTGACGTGAACGATTTTCAGGTTGTTCGTAGTGTTGCTTTACATTTTGGAATAATAATTCAGCAATACGACTATTTTTCCTATCGTATTTGTCCAATGCAGCGTTGTATACTTTCTCTATCACTTCATGCTGAGGTAGATTCGCAAATTCATCTTGTGATACGGGAGATTGAACACCAATTACACGAAGTAGTTCTAATTCAAAATCTTCAAAATCATCTTTTCCACTGTACTTACTAGTAATATATTCAACAGTATCGTAGAACATATTTGCAATATCTAAATCAAGACGATCTCCATATAAAGCGTTTTTACGTTTACGGTATATAGCTTTACGTTGCGCATTCATTACATCATCATATTCTAATAAATGCTTTCTATTTCCAAAGTTGTTTTCCTCTACTTTTTTCTGGGCTCTTTCGATAGATTTTGAAATCATTCTGTGCTGAATAACTTCTCCTTCTTTTAGTCCCATACGGTCCATTAATTTGGCGATTCGTTCAGAACCAAACTTACGCATCAAGTCATCTTCTAAAGAAACAAAGAATTGTGATGATCCAGGATCTCCTTGACGACCAGCACGACCACGAAGCTGTCTATCCACACGACGTGAATCATGTCTTTCTGTACCAACAATTGCTAAACCACCAGCTTCTTTAACACCATCTTGCAATTTAATATCTGTACCACGACCAGCCATGTTAGTTGCAATAGTAACTGCACCACTTGCACCAGCTTCAGCAACGATTTCAGATTCTTTCTGGTGTTGTTTTGCATTAAGGACATTATGTTTGATACCTTTCATTTTAAGCATTCGGCTTAATAATTCAGATATTTCCACTGTAGTTGTACCCACTAAAACAGGTCTTCCTTTTGCAACAAGTTCTTCGACTTCATTAATTACAGCTGTGTATTTTTCACGACCAGTTTTGTAAACCATGTCGTCTCTATCCTCACGAGCTATTGGTTTGTTTGTTGGAATTACAACAACATCTAATTCATAGATATCCCAAAACTCTTTTGCTTCAGTTTCTGCAGTACCAGTCATACCAGATAACTTATGGTACATTCTGAAATAGTTTTGCAAAGAAATACTGGCGTAAGTCTGAGTAGCTGCTTCAACGTTCACGTTTTCCTTCGCCTCAATCGCCTGGTGAAGTCCATCAGAGTAGCGCCTTCCCTCCATGATACGACCTGTAGACTCATCTACAATCTTAACTTTTCCATCTACTGTAACGTATTCCACTTCTTTTTCAAAAAGTGTATATGCCTTTAGTAACTGATTTATACTATGAATTCTTTCTGACTTAATAGAGTAATCTCTAATTAATTCATTTTTCTTTTCAGCTAAAACTTCTTTTTCGAATCCTTCTTTTTCAAGTTGAGCTAATTCCGTTCCGATATCTGGCATGATATAGAATTGTGGATCATTTTCACCTGAAAGTAAGTCAATTCCTTTGTCTGTTAAATCAATCGTATTGTTTTTCTCATCAATTACAAAAAACAATTCATTATCGATAATAGGCATTTGCTTGTTTTGCTCAGCCATATAGAAATTCTCAGTCTTTTGTAAATGAGCTTTCACACCTGGTTCTGAAAGGAATTTAATCAACGCTTTATTCTTTGGAAGACCTCTGTGCGCACGAAGTAGTTTCTTGCCACCTTCTTCCAAACGACGTTTTTGCTCTTTTTTATCTTCGAGAGGTTCGTTTATAACCGTTAATTCTTTTTTAGCTTCTGCGAGTACTTTGTTTACAAATGTTCTTTGAGCAGAAACAACTCTTTCAACCAAAGGTTTGAGAGACTTATATTCTTGTTGATCTCCTTTTGGCGTTGGACCAGAAATAATTAATGGTGTTCGAGCATCATCAATCAAAACTGAATCGACCTCATCAATTATTGCATAATGATGTTTCTTTTGAACAAGGCTTTCAATGTCACTTGACATATTGTCACGCAAATAGTCAAAACCAAATTCATTGTTTGTACCAAAGGTAATATCCGCTTTGTACGCTTCTCTTCGAGATTCTGAATTGGGTTGGTGTTTATCGATACAGTCAACGGTGAGTCCATGAAACTGATAAAGAGGCCCCATCCATTCGCTATCACGACGCGCTAAGTAATCATTTACAGTTACAAGGTGAACTCCTTTTCCAGCGATTGCATTTAAATAAACTGGGAGTGTTGCAACCAATGTTTTACCTTCACCCGTCTGCATTTCTGCAATGTTACCTCTATGGAGTACAGCACCCCCCATGATTTGAACATCGTAATGAACCATTACCCATTCCATTTGAGTACCTGCAGCGGACCACTTGTTTTTCCAAATTGCTTTGTCGCCATCTATTACAAGACCATCATGTTTTTTAGCGAGTTCACGATCGAAGTCAGTTGCTTTAACAACTATTTCTCCTCTTTCTGCCCATCTGCGGGCTGTTTCTTTAACTGTAGCAAAAGCATCAGGAAGAATCTCTTCGAGTGTTTCCTCGATACGTTCATCAATTTCTTCAGTAAGTTTATCTATCTTTTCAAATAAAGCTTCTTTATCAGCTACTGGTGTGTCTGGGTGATTAGACTTTTCTTCTAGTGACTTAATCTCATCTTCTAAATCTTTGATGTTATCGTTGATTTTTGATTTGAAAGTAGCTGTTCTATCTCTTAATTCGTCGTCAGAAATTGACGAAAGTCTTCCGTATATTTCGTTTACTTTATCTATAATCGGCTGATATGATTTTCTGTCTTTTACAGATTTATCGCCTAAGAATTTTTTTAAAAGTCCTCCTATCATGGTAAGTCAAAAATTTTGTTTCCAAAAATAACGTTATTCTCTAAAGTCAAACGCTGAATTCATGTTAATTTAGATTAATCACAAACTATTCCAACAACGATTTACTGACATTGTGTCTTGAAGTAGGATAGGAGGTGATAAAAAAAAGCCTTTCAGATGGCCGAAAGACTTTTTAATTTAGTATTCATCTTCATTAAAGAAGAAATCTTCTTTCGAAGGATAATCTGGCCAAATATCTTCTATGTTCTCGTAAATCTCCCCCTCATCTTCAATGTCCTGAAGATTTTCAACTACCTCCAAAGGAGCGCCAGTTCTGATCGCAAAATCGATAAGTTCATCCTTAGCTGCTGGCCAAGGGGCATCTTCCAAATAAGAGGCAAGTTCTAGTGTCCAATACATAGTTTATATTTTATTAAATTTTATTCGCTTTTCAAAGCGCAAATGTAATTTTATTTTTTGTAAATGCAAATGGATTTTGAATTTCGTTGAAATAATCTCCTAAAATCCATTACATACGTGGCTTCCAAGGAATTTCATTTGCAGAAGTGTCCTTGGTTATTTTACGTGCCAATACAAACAAATAATCACTCAATCGGTTCAAATATTGAATTACTTTTTTGAAATTATCGTTGGTGTCATTTAAAGCTACTGTTAATCTTTCTGCTCTTCGACAAACGCAACGTGAAATATGACAATAGGATACGATTGTATTCCCGCCAGGTAGAACAAATGATTTCATTTCGGGAAGTACATCGTTCATTTTATCTATTGCATTCTCTAGAAATGTAATATCCTCATTTTTTAACTGAGGTAATTCCATTTTAGTTCCTTCCGGAGAGACTGCTAGCAAGGAGCCAATTGTAAAAAGTCGATCTTGAATCTCTATTAATTCTTTTCGGTGCTCTTCTTTTATTTCTTGGTCCCTCAGTAAACCAACCCACGAATTTAACTCATCTACAGTACCATAACTCTCAATGCGAATATCGTTTTTTGGAACTCTTTTACCTCCAATCAAAGAGGTCTCTCCTGTATCTCCTTTCTTTGTGTAGATTTTCATTTTGTTTCTTTTTAATAAAGACGTTGAAAATAGGAAAATGTTTGATATGTTCTCGGAAAATGTTTGATGAACTTCTTTAAGGGTAATAATATCAAATGTTTGTATTAAAAAAAGCACTGCCAAAGAACTGACAGTGCTTCCCAAAAATAATTTTACTCTGATTAATCTTTCAATACATTTCTTGAAATAACAATTTTCTGTACTTCAGATGTTCCTTCATAAATTTGAGTGATCTTCGCATCACGCATCAAACGTTCTACGTGGTATTCTTTAACAAATCCATAACCACCGTGGATTTGAACCGCTTCAACAGTTTGTTCCATAGCGACACCTGAAGCGTAAAGCTTTGCCATAGCTCCAGATTGGTCATAATTCATTCCGTTATCTTTGTGCCAAGCAGCTTTGTGAACTAGTAAACGTGCAGTCTCAACAGCAACAGCCATATCAGCAATTTTAAATGCAATTGCTTGGTGTTTCATGATTTCTTTACCAAAAGCTTTACGCTCCTTTGAGTAGGCTACAGCTAAATCTAAACCTCCAGCAGCGATTCCTAATGCTTGAGCAGCGATTCCAATACGTCCACCTGAAAGTGTTTTCATTGCGAATTTAAATCCAAATCCGTCTTCACCTATTCTGTTTTCTTTTGGAACTTTTACATCGTTGAACATCAATGTATGTGTATCACTTCCACGAATTCCCATTTTATCTTCTTTGGCTCCAACAATAAATCCATCCATGTCTCTTTCAACAATCAGAGCGTTGATTCCCTTATGTCCTTTCTCAGGGTCAGTTTGTGCAATAACCAAATAAATAGATGCGGAAGAACCATTTGTTATCCAGTTTTTTGTACCGTTTAGTAAATAGTGATCTCCTTTATCTTCCGCTGTTGTTCTCTGAGATGTTGCATCAGAACCTGCTTCAGGCTCCGATAAACAAAAAGCACCTATTTTCTCACCTGTAGCGAGTGGCTTTAAGTATTTTTCTTTTTGTTCTTCAGTACCAAAAGTTTCAAGTCCCCAACATACAAGTGAGTTGTTTACACTCATACATACTGAAACAGAGGCATCAACTTTTGAGATTTCCTCCATCGCTAAAACGTATGACATTGTATCCATACCGCCTCCGCCGTACTTAGGATCAACCATCATTCCCATAAAGCCAAGTTCACCCAATTGTTTTATTTCTTCTTTTGGGAATCTTTGCGCATTATCTCTTTCGATAACTTCCTTCTTCAACACATTTTGTGCGAAGTCACGTGCAGCGTCTCTTACTGCTAATTGTTCTTCTGATAATTGAAAATCCATACTATATTTTTTAAATTTCTGTGTTCTTAGAGTTACTGTAAAGTCTGTTATAATTACAATTGAGTATTAAACTTGTTTAGACTTAACTCAGAGCACCTAATAAAATTATTTCCGTATAATTGAGGGCGTAAAAGTAGCAGTATTATTTAAAAAAAGACAGTAAAATCGTGTCATAAATGAAAAGATTTAGAATAATAGGCTTAATGTCAGGTACTTCTCTTGATGGTTTAGATATCGCCGATGTTGAATTTTTTCAATCCAAAAATGAGTCATGGAGTTTTAAGCTAGTTCATAGTGAAACTGTTGATTATACTGCCGAATTTAAAGAAAAACTTAGAAAAGCACCTTTCCTGTCAGGGGAAGAACTTGGGATTCTAAGTGTAGAGTTAGGACGATATTATGGACAAGAAGTATTAAGTTTTCTTGAGAAATATGGTATTGATAAGGCTATTATTTCAGCAGTTGCTAGCCACGGACAAACGATCTTTCATCAACCGGATAAAGGATTTACACTTCAAATAGGGAATGGCCCTGAATTATCCGCAATAACGGGTCTTAAAAGTGTTGTAGATTTTAGGACGCAGGACGTTGCATTAGGAGGAAATGGAGCTCCTTTGGTTCCTGTAGCAGATGATTACTTATTTTCAAATTTAGCAGATAGCTTTTTAAATATAGGTGGTTTTGCAAACGTCTCTTTTAAGAAAAGGGATTGGTTGTCTTTTGACATTTGTCCTGCCAATATCGTGTTAAATGAAATTATGCAGCATTTTAATCAACCATTTGATCTTAATGGAGACAAAGGGAGGAGTGCTGAAGTTAATAAAGATTTGCTTGAAGAACTAGACGCTTTAGACTACTACAGTCAAGACGGACCTAAGTCTCTTGGATGGGAATGGGTAGAGAATGAGGTTCTTCCAACTCTTAAAAAAGAGGATGATGAATTAACAAAGCTTGGAACTTTCTATTCACATATCGCTTATCAAATTGCAAGAAGTTTAGAAAAAAATAACTTGAAGTCTGTATTTGTAACAGGTGGAGGTGCTAAAAATTCATTTTTGATAGAATTGATTAAGCAACAATTCAAAGGAGAAGTTATCATACCTGAAAAAGACATCATCGATTCTAAAGAGGCAATTGCTTTTGCTTTTTTAGGAGTACTTCGATTGAATAATGTGATTAATGTATATGCTTCTGTTACAGGTGCTAGAAAGAACAGTTGCTCGGGTGTCGTTTTTACGCCCTAAAATATTTAGTAGTTTTTATCGTGCATTAAAATTGTTTTTTACTTTTGTTCGGTTAACTAAAATGAATTATGAAAGACTTACTCGAGAAGTTTGAGAACAAACAACCAGAGATTGTATTTGAATGGAGTGATGCAGAAACAGAGGCTAAAGGATGGGTTGTCATAAACTCATTAAGAGGTGGAGCTGCAGGAGGTGGAACACGAATGAGACCCGGACTTGATAAACGCGAAGTGGAATCACTTGCAAAAACGATGGAAATCAAGTTTACAGTTGCCGGACCACCAATAGGAGGAGCTAAGTCTGGAATTAATTTTGACCCGAAAGATCCACGTAAAGAAGGTGTTTTGAGAAGATGGTATGCTGCGGTAACACCACTTTTAAAACATTATTATGGAACTGGAGGAGATTTAAATGTGGATGAAATTCATGAAGTTATTCCTATTACTGAAGATTGTGGTGTTTGGCACCCTCAAGAAGGAGTTTTTAATGGACACTTTCAGCCTAGAGAAGCTCAAAAAATTCACCGTATTGGTCAATTGAGGTATGGTGTTCTTAAAGTAATCGAGGACGATAAATTTTCACCAGATATTAAGCGTAAGTACGTTGTTGCAGATATGATAACAGGTTACGGAGTAGCCCAATCGATAGAGCATTATTACAATGTTTGGGGTGGTGACGTTAAAGGTAAACGCGTAATTATTCAAGGATGGGGGAATGTAGGTTCAGCTGCTGCCTTCTATCTATCTCAAAGCGGAGCAAAAATCGTTGGGATAATTGATAGAGTAGGAGGAATGATCAACGAAAACGGTTTTTCATTTGAAGAAATCAAAACATTATTCCTTAATAAAAACGGAAACGAGTTAGTATCAGATAAAATACTTTCTTTCGAAGAAGTGAATGAGAAAATCTGGGATGTGCCTGCTGAAGTTTTTGCTCCTTGTGCCGCTTCAAGATTGATTACTCAAGATCAAGCTGAAAGAATGATTAAGTCTGGAGTAGAAGTAATTTCTGCTGGGGCAAATGTACCTTTTGCAGATCCTGAAATTTTCTTTGGAAGTATTGCAAACTATGTTGATAACCATGTCTCCCTAATTCCAGATTTTATAGCAAATTGTGGCATGGCAAGGGTGTTTGCATTTTTAATGTCTGAAGACCTCAAGACTATATCGGACAATGATATTTTCGATGATACAAGTAAGATTATTCGAGAAGCACTCGAAAATACATATAAACTGAACCCCGCTAAAACAGGTATTGCCAAAGCTGCATTTGAAGTAGCCTTAAAGCAATTAGTATAAACTCTACTTTAATATAAAACACTATGGAAATTTTTATCGTTTTTGTTTTCATCTTAGGTTACCTAGCTATTACATTAGAACACAGTATCAAAATTGATAAACTGGTTCCCTCACTATTAATGATGGCTTTAGCCTGGGCCGGGATTGCATTCGGGTTGGATGGCTTTGAACAATGGTTTGATAGTCATAATAGTGATTTAATGTCACTTGAAACTTTTGAAGGTGTCAAGTACTTAGCCAGTGGTGAAATGACAGAAGCTTACCAAGAGTTTCATGATCACAGACTCCACTTGATGGAAGGGACTCTTCTTCATCACTTTGGTAAAACTTGTGAAATTTTAATTTTCCTTATTGGAGCAATGACTATCGTTGAGATTATTGACCATTTTCATGGATTTTCAACAATTAAGAACTTCATTCGAACAAATAAAAAACGTACACTGTTGTGGATTATCGCAATTCTTGCATTTATTCTTTCTGCAATAATAGATAACCTTACAGCAACGATTGTTTTAATCACCATCTTAAGAAAAATATTGAGTGAGAAGAAAGATCGTATTTGGTTTGCTGGTATAATAATTATTGCCGCTAATGCAGGTGGAGCATGGTCTCCAATAGGTGATGTGACAACAACAATGTTATGGATGGGCGATAAAGTTTCAGCAATGAAGCTCTTTGAATACTTAATATTACCTTCACTTGTTTGTATGTTGGTTCCAACCTTTATCGCTAGCTTCATGAAGCCTTTCAAAGGGAATTTTGATTTACCTGAGGATGAAGGTGATATTAATACACGTGCTTCACTTATGCTTTATTTGGGGTTAGGAATGATTATTTTTGTTCCTATTTTTAAGACAGTTACTCACTTGCCTCCATATGTAGGAATGATGCTTTCATTAAGTATTGTTGCACTTTTTGCTGAAACGATTAGTGTTCGCCAATTTAAAATGTCTTTTGTTGGAGTAGTAAATAAAGATACAACAAAGAAGTATGTTTCGCCAGAACCAAAAGGCCATCATGAGAGTCCTACTTTTAGAGCACTTACAAAAATTGAGATGCCATCAATATTGTTTTTCTTAGGGATATTAATGACCGTAGCTGCACTTGAATCCTTAGGTTTGGTATTTGAATTTGGAGAATCAGTTCAAAAAAGTATGCATGATGATATATTTGTTATGTTGTTAGGTGCTGGTTCAGCAGTTATAGATAATGTTCCACTTGTAGCGGCAAGTATGGGAATGTTTAATGCCGAGATAGATAATCATATTTGGCATTTCATAGCTTATGCCGCTGGAACAGGAGGTTCTATGTTGATTATTGGATCAGCAGCAGGTGTAGTAGCAATGGGGATGGAGAAGATTTCTTTCTTTTGGTATTTAAAAAACATTACTTGGTTAGCACTCGTAGGATATCTTGCTGGAGCAGCCGTGTATTTGTTGGTTGCTTAATTTAGATGTAACAAAAACTAATTTAATTCGTTAATTGAGATATGAAAGGTTCATTTTTTTTACAAGCCGTTCCAGATACATTAGGAACTGGAGCAGAGGAAAACTTTAAAGAAGTTGCAATTTGGCAAGCTGTGTCAGACGCTGGAAGTGATATAATGGGATTCATTATTCTTTTGGCTCTGGGTATTATGTCATTGTACGTGATTTATGTTTTTGTTGAGCGATTATTAGCTTTACAACGTTCTTCAAAGAAGGATCCTGGATTTTTATCTCAGATTAAAGATCTTTTAAGTGATGGCAAAGTGGAAGATGCTAGAAATTTATGTATTAGAACAGATTCTCCTTCTGCGAGGATGCTTGAGAAAGGAATTGACCGCTTAGGAAAACCCGTGGATGTTGTTGCGTCTGCGATTGATAATACTGGGAAACTAGAAATATCAAGACTTGAACAGCGTTTAAGCTTTTTAGCCACAGCAGCAGGCGCAGCTCCGATGATAGGGTTCTTAGGAACAACAATCGGAATGGTTAAGACGTTTAATGCAATGAAAAATCTTGACTCATTGGATTTAGGAACAATCGCTCCAGGTATTATGACAGCTATGATTACAACAGTAGCAGGTTTGATTGTTGGTATTATTGCTTATATGGGGTACAATTATTTAGTATCTAAGATCTCCAAGGTGGTTTATAGAATGGAGAATGACGCAATGGAGTTCATGGATATTTTGCATAAACCAAGTAAATAGTAAGAAAAATGGCATTTGATTCACGAAATAAAGTAAAAGTAGAAGGTGGTATGGCTTCCATGACCGACCTTGTGTTTCTATTGCTCGTATTTTTTATTATTATGAGTACGATGGCAGAGAAAAATACACCTGTCGAATTACCTCAACCGTCTGAAACACTTGACTCCTCTATGGAGAACACAACTACAACAGTTGTAATAACAGAAGAAGATATGTATCAAATCATGCTAAGTGAGTCGAGTAAATCAAATAATCCTTTTGGGGTTAAAACAGAAGGAGCTGCTTATGAGCAGATGAGAGAGTTTTTAATAGCTGAAGTGGAGAGAACACCTGAAAAGAAAGTGAAAATTGCTGGTGCAAGAAAAGCGAGTTATGAAGCTGTTTTTCAAGTTTTAGCATTATCTAAAGCTAGAGGCTGGAAGCCTGTATTGGCGTATGATTAAAAAAGAACAAGTATGGCTAGAGTACCCGTTGTACAAAAAGAGGATAATCGTAAAGGTATAATTGCATCATTATTATACTTAGGGATTGCCTTGTTTCTTTTATTTTTCATCACATATTCTGAACCAGATCCGCCAAAAGTTACTATTCCAATTCCAATCACAATGGCTGATAGCGGAATTGAAGATTTTGAAATAAGTAATGCAGGAGGAGGTTCTCCAAGCGAGAGCGAGACTGTAACGCCAGACCCTCAACCCAATCCAGAAGAACAACCGACTCAAGAAGAATCTCCTATTACTGTTCCAGACGGAACTGGCGATAACGACTCACAAACATCTAGTGAAGCGGAAACTGAATCAAATCCATTTTCAGGAAATGGTAATGGAGGCGAAGGAAATGGTAATGATACAGGATTCGGTGATGATGATGGTCCTGGTACAGGTCCAGGAGATGGAGGTGAAGGTAGTGGTGGTCCGGTTCGGATCAATGATTTAAAATCTAATCCTAAAACACCAAATGACCAGAGATGTAAAATAGCTTTAAAACTTACAGTTGACTCTAGGGGCGCTGTTGTTGCTGCTTCTGTTGTTAGAGCGAATACCTCAACTACGAACCAGAGATTGATTGATGAGGTAATAAAGTTGGTTAAAAAAGAGGTGAAGTATAAAGAGAACCCTGGAGCTAGAAACAGAACAGCCTTCTATACGGTTAGTGTATCTCCTAGTTAAACTCCTCTTTTCTGAATTATGAAAAACAGCTCATATGGAGAACTAATAAACTGGTTATTTCATCAGTTCCCAGCATTTCAGAAAATTGGTTCAACTGCCTATAAGCCAACCCTTGAAAACACGCTGAAATTAATAGACTCCTTTGATATTAGTCTTGATGATTTAAAGTTTATCCATGTGGCTGGAACGAATGGAAAAGGGACAACATGTTCTATATTGTCAAGCGTTTTACAAGAATCAAAATATAAAACAGGTTTATTTACATCACCCCACATTCACGATTTTCGCGAGCGAATAAAAGTAAACGGGGAAATGATAGAAAAAATCAAAGTAGAAGCTTTTATAAAACAGGTGAAATCCATTGACTGGGACATTAAACCTTCTTTTTTTGAAATTACATGGGTGCTTGCTCTAAAACATTTTGTTGAATCCAAATGTGAAATAGTTGTAGTTGAAACGGGTTTAGGAGGTCGTTTGGATGCTACTAATGTTATCACTCCAATTGTCTCAGTCATCACTAATATCGGATTAGACCACACTAGTATTCTAGGGAATACTAAGCCAGAAATAGCAAGGGAAAAAGCAGGAATAATTAAACCAAATATCCCTGTTTTCATTGGGGAGAAGAATGTTGAAACAGCGCCAGTATTCAAAGAAGTTTCTCAAAAGCTCGATGCAGAAATGATTTTTATTAATAATCAAGAATTTTCTGTCTTTGAGCAAAATAAGCAACTTGCTTTTTCTGTTTTGAAATATTTAGCAGGACAGGGCTGGTCTATTTCAGATAAGAACTTTACCAATGGTATTAAGAATCTCTATAAAAACACTGGACTAAAAGGAAGATTGCAAATTATTTCTGATAATCCATTAATCATAGCGGATGCCGCGCATAATAAAGAAGGTATTTCAGCACTTATTAATTTTATAAAACAAAGTTATCCAGACAAATCAGTCCACGCTATTTATGGAGCTTCAAATGATAAGAGTCTGGAAGAGATCGTTCCTATCTTCCCCGTATACTGGAATTATTATTTTACCAGCTTTAAAAATGTCAGGAGTTTTACACAGCTAGAATTAATTAAAAAGACAGCTCTTTTATCAGCAGACAAAGAATATTTTAATTCTTCAGAAAAGGCAATAGTAAAAGCTCAATCATCTCTTGATAAGAACAGTATGGTTCTTGTTTTTGGAAGTTTTTTTCTTTTAGAAGAAATTATTTAATTTATTTTTTAAAAATACTTGCAGATTTAAAAATACCACTTATATTTGCACCCGCAGAACGTACAACGGTGCTGATAAATCTGTAAAATTTAGCTCAATGTTTTTTAGTAAACAGAGTTTAAATGGGCTCTTAGCTCAGTTGGTTCAGAACATCCCGACCTCAAGTCGGGAGGGTCACTGGTCGACTAGCAAGTCCGCAAGTTAAAGTATGGGCTCTTAGCTCAGTTGGTTCAGAGCACCTGCCTTACAAGCAGGGGGTCACTGGTTCGAATCCAGTAGGGCCCACCCAGTAATAACAAGGGTTTCAGAGATTTTCTGAAACCCTTTTTTTGTTTGTTGCGTGCTTTTTGCGTGTTTTTTTTATAAACTAAACAAGTACTTCCTAATAGCTATAATTCTTGTTGAAAACTTTTTAGTCTTTATCCTACCACTTCCAGAATAATTCGATTTGACGAATGATCTCTGAGATATTCTAAGAAACTTATACAACTGCAATTAGATTCTTGACACTCCAAAAAAAAAGTATTTATCCTGTAATTAGGAGGGAAGTACAACCCCATAATGGACGTGTTTTTTGGCTAAGCACAATAGCAATCACCTAATAAACACTAAAATTCCGAATTTTTAATGACGTTGACAAATTATTAATTAATTTAGCCAAATAGAATATTATGGCAAAACTTATACAAAACCTAATAGACGAAATAATTGACCAATATGTTTATGCGGATGAAACAAATCGCCCTTGGATTATTGGTTTTAGCGGTGGAAAAGATTCGACTGTGATGCTCCAACTTGTTTGGAAAGCAATATCTCAAATCAAAGAATTAACAGGCATTGTCAAAAGAGATATTTATGTTGTTTGCAATGACACAATGGTTGAAAATCCAGTCATTACTGAATACGTTTATCGTGTATTGGATAAAATTGAACAATCTGCTGTTGAACAAGATATACCAATAAGAGTTATCAAAACTATACCTAGATTGGAGGATTCGTTTTGGGTTAACTTGATCGGGCGTGGATATCCAGCACCAAACAATGCATTTAGATGGTGTACGGAACGTTTAAAAATTAAACCGACTTCACGCTTTTTGATAGAACAAGTCAGTGAGTTTGGGGAAGCTGTAATCCTAATTGGTACAAGAAAGTCAGAAAGTGCACAGCGTGCAAAATCTATGAAAAAACATGCTATTAAAGGAAAACGTTTAACCAAGCATCCTACACAATCTAACACTTATATGTACGCACCTATTCGTAGCTTGAGTTTGGAAGAAGTTTGGTATATTATTAATACTATGAAGTCGCCATGGGGGGCTGATAATGCTGAATTATTTCAAATATATTCAGATGCTAGTGCAGATGACTATGAGTGTCCTACTGTTGTAACTAATAAAGATCACAAATCATGTGGACAAAGTCGATTTGGGTGTTGGGTTTGTACGGTTGTTAAAGAAGATAAGTCTATGTCGGCATTAATTGATAATGGATTAAAATGGCTTACACCATTATTGAAATACAGAAATCGATTAGCTTCAGAAAGAAATTTAATCGAACACCGAATGCCAGAACGTAGAAACGGAACTGCTGCAGTTAATGGAATGGGTCCATATTATCCATGGTATAGAGCCAAACTTCTTCAAAGACTTCTTGAAACTCAAAAAGAAGTTCAAAAAGAAAAACCGCACGTTGAACTGATTACTAATCAAGAACTAGTTGCGATTCAAACGATATGGTATAGAGATTTAATTTTTAACCAAAAAGTTTCAGACCTATATCAAAAAGCTTATAAACTCAATTTGGATATGAAAGACCAAAACGAAAAACACGAAAAAGAATTAGAATTACTTAAAAAATCTTGCCAAGATAATCCGACAGATTTCGACTTGATTCAAGAATTGCTAACTCTTCAAAAAAACAAATCCCTTTTAAACAGAAAAAGAGGTTTAAAAGAAGATATTGAAAACCGAATTGAAAAGTATTTAAAGGAGGAGAAATAAGATGTACATAAAGGAAATTGAGTTAAATAACTTTAGGATATATAAAGGAGTTAACAAAATTAATTTATCACCCGAAAAAGACAAAAATGTAATCGTTGTTAGTGGTAAGAATGGTTTTGGAAAAACTACTTTTTTAATGTCTTTAGTTTGGTGTCTATATGGTAAAAACATGCAAAATGTTGACGAGCTTTACCAGAAAGAAATTGGAGATAAAGGAGGGTATGGAAAATATATTGGTAACAGTTTAAACAGATTAGCAAAATCAGAAGGTGATACTAAATTTTCTGTATCAGTAACTTTTCGTGATGTAAAAATCCCTGAAATAACTTGCAATGAAATAAAAATTACAAGAACTTACGATATTGTAACGAGTGCAAGTGATAAAGTTGAAGTACTTGTTGACGGTTTTCAAAATGAGTTGATTCAAGATTTGACGACAGATGGGAAACAAGATGGTGAAGAAATATTTATTCGTGATTTCATATTACCAATTGAAATAGCAAAGTTCTTTTTTTTTGATGCAGAAAAAATTGTTTCTCTTGCAGAAATTAATTCTCCTGAACAAAGACGGCTTCTGAGTAAAGCTTATACTGAGGTTCTCGGAATTAAAAAATACGAAGACTTAAAAGATCAACTTGAATCCATACAAGACGAATACAGAAAAAAGTCGGCAAAACCACATGAAAAATCTGAGCTAAGTCAAATCATTGCTGATATTTCTAAAACTCAAATTGATATTGAAGAAATTGAAAAATCAATTCAAAAAATCAATGATGAAAAATTAGAAAAAGTAAATGCTTCGAATGACATTCAACGTAAATTGATTCAAGAGGGTAATCAAATGACTCTTGAACAATTGAACAAGTTGAAAGAAGAAGAAGCCGTACTAAATACAAAACTTACACAACTTCAGGATGATTTAAAAGAACTTTTTGATTTAATTCCATTTGGATTAGCAGGAGAAATTTTGATGAATGTTTCAACTCAGTTAATAAACGAAAAAAATTATAGAACAAATAAATTTATTCAAGAAGATGTTGGTGAGAAGACTAACAAAATTCTTGATGATATTGAACAAGAGAAAAAAACATTTCCAACAGTTGTACCCACCGAAATTAGAAACTTTTATGAAAGTCAGATCAGCAAATTAGTAAAAAAATATTTCTTTGCTGATACGCCAGAATTGCCTTCAAACTTTGAAGCATTACACGATTTTTCAGATGCTGAAAGCAATGAATTAAATGGATTAATTAATAATTTAAAACATACATTTAAAGAAGTTTTTACACGTTTGAATGATGAGTATTCTCGTTCTAAAAATCAATTAGATTCTATCAGAAGAAAAATAAGAGATGCAGAAAAAGATGCAGAGGATGAATATATTTCAAGTTTGAGAAATGAAAAAGAGCGTTTAGATTTGCGTATAATGTCGATAGAAAAAGATATTTATGATTATAAAGAGAAAACTGGTGGATTGAAAAATGACATCAAAACATTAAAGCAACGCCAAGAAGAATTAAGAAAGAAAATTGATGATTCAAGAAAATACAGTACAAAAGAAGAAAAAGCACAAGAAGTAATTGACAGGTTAAAAGATTTTATTAAATCATTTAAAGAAGAGAAGAAAAAATCACTTGAAGCAAATGTTTTAAGTGAGTTGAATATTTTGATGCATAAAAAAGGATTTATCAAAAAAGTTAAGGTTGACATCAACCAATCAGGTGACGATGTTGATATTAATTTATTCAATTCTCGGAATGAGAAGATTGACAAAGGTTCTTTATCGATGGGAGAAAGACAAATGTATGCTTCTGCTTTGCTAAAAGCATTGGTTGATGAGTCAGATATTGAATTTCCTGTATTCATTGATTCTCCAATGCAGAAATTTGATAGAGATCATGCTGAGAATGTAATAAATGAATTTTATCCCAATGTTTCTAAGCAAGTTGTATTATTCCCATTGATCCACAAAGAATTAACCGAAGATGAATTTAAATTATTGAAATCAAAAATCAGTAAGGCATATTTGATACATAATTTTAGTATGGATGCTTCTAAATTTGTTGAATCTGTGCCAGATCAATTAATAAAAACTTATAACGAGCTTTATGCAGATTAATATAAGAACTTCAGAAGCAAATCAAGAAATTGTCAGGAAACTAACGAGCAAACTACCTGTTGGGACGAAAGAAAACGTAATAGCTAGAATTGCATTAGGTTATTCACTGCAAAATGGTAGGAAATTTAGTAATTCAGAGTTTACTCAGTATGATTCTAAAGGTAAGGAGTATAAAGAACATATTTTATTTGATGCTAAATATAGAGATTTTTACTTAGCGTTGATTTCTCAACATTATGGGATTTATAAAACCAATGAAAACATTCCTAAGTATGTAAAGCTTCATATAGACCATGGTCTGGAATTAATGGATAACTTATTCAGCAATAATAGCAACTATACATTTTTTGATTTCTTGATTGAACATTTGGATAAGGGAATCTCAATGTTAGATACAGTCTCTGTTAATTTAGACGCTGTAAAAAATAACAGTCAAAATATTGAAAAATCCTTCTTTAAGGAACCGATCAAAATTAACGTTGGGAAAAGCGCAAATGAAGATATTTTCCTTGGTTTTAATGATACAAATATATACAACAATAGTCATATTGCAGTAGCGGGTAGTTCAGGGACAGGAAAAACACAGTTTGCTTTAGAATTATTGAATCAAATAAGTAGTGAATCTAACCATCATGTTAGTTTCATTTACCTTGACTTTAAAGGGTTGAAAGATGACGATTTAAAATATTTTCAACCGTTTTTTGATAAAACAAAAGCATCATTTATTGATGCACCAAATACGCCATTCCCGGTAAATCCACTTTCGTTTATTGATAGCATTAATGAAGTTAATAAGCAAATGGGAGTTGACAAATTTGTAGACATTATTTGTAAATATTCAAATATTGGGATCAAACAAAGAGGAACTTTACGTGATGCTACACTAGAGGCTTTTCTGGATAAAAAACCTGGTGAATATCCGAGTTTTCCTGAAATTAATGAAAAACTGTTGGAAATCGTTGGTGATAAAAGAGATACTTTAACAGAAATAATTGACGAATTGAGTCGCTACAATATTTTTGAAGACCCTAAAAAAGGAGCAACTTTTCTAAATCAAAATACCTATTTATCTTTATCGGGCGATTTATCCAATTCTGTACGCTTTACCTCACTTTTTTTGATTATTAATTATATCTATAACACTTTTATGAATCTGGATAGTACACCGACAGAAAATGGTTATAGAGGTATGAGATATGTGCTTTTAATAGACGAAGCACATGTGATTTTTAAAGAAAAAAAATATCAAGATATTTTAGAAAAAATACTTCGTGAAATCCGTTCGAAAGGTGTATCTGTTATAATGCTTTCGCAAGGAGTTGACGAGTTTAATCAATCGGATTTTGATTTTTCGAGTATGTGTGAAATATCATTCTTGTTGGATATTAAAGATAAAACAAATATAAAAACAATCAATAAATTTCTTGGACTTAGCGATAAAGACGGAATAAAAGCGGCTAGAAGTCTTGAAAAAATTAAAAAAGGTCAGGCAATTTCTAATATAAAGGAGTTTACAAAAAGTGAACTGTTTGAATTGAGACAATTTTATGCGAGTTAGTTATGATTAAACAAAAAACTTTTGATTTATTGGATGCACACTTAAGAATAAAGAATGACTTCTATAATAAATTAGACTTTGATAAAAGACAAGTTTTTTATACTCATAAAACATACAGAGTAGACCCTTGGTGGGCGAACGAAAAATATGAGGAACTGAAAAAAGAATCGTTTAATTGGAGTAAACCTATTAAATATTCTGATTTGAAAGATTTTAACAAGCATATTTCTTCCAATGATATTGGAATTTACTTATTTATTGTTTCTCCTAAAACCTTAATATTTAATCTTCCTCAAACAGTCCTTTATGTCGGTATTTCAGGAGATAAAGGAAAAAAAAGACCTCTTAAGGATAGGCTAAATGACTATTATCAAATTTCTAAGCTTGAGAAAAGAGAGAATATTCACAAACTTATTCAGATGTATTATGACGATTTGTACATTGTTTACACTTTTTATAAAGGTAATGATTACAAAGAGTTGTTAAAAATTGAGACTGCATTAACAGAGTTCTTTTCTGCACCATATAGTGATGCAGCATATGAACCACCAACAAAAAAAAGTAGAAGCTTATGGAAGTAAATAAAAATAAATTAATTCTACCTTGTGTTAGAGGTCAGATTGGTGATTGGATATATTATTCTTCGTATATGTCAGCTTCACAAATAGTTGAATGGGTAAAGCCTGCAAAAGATATTCGAGAAGCAAAATCTTTAGATGAAGAATTACAAAGAACTTTGCGTGCAAGATCTCGAGAAATTGCAAAATATCTTTTCACAAGAGAAAGTCGATTTTTTAATTCCATTGTAATAGGTGTTTATGGAGGCTTACCTGATTGGCATGAATTCTTAATAGAGAACAAGATAGTTAAATTAGGCGGTGATTCAAGCGATTTTGATAGTAATGTGGGTTTATTGGAGTTCATCGGAAATGAGCAAATGTTTGCAATTGATGGGCAACATAGAATTGCAGGTATCCAATACGCTAAAAATAATAAAGAGGAAATTAAGGGTATTATACACGAAATAGGGAAAGATAGATACCCAGTTATTCTTGTTGCACATATTGATGATGAATTAGGGAAAAAACGTACTCGTCAATTATTTTCAGATATTAATCGAAAAGCTAAGCCAGTACCTAAAAAAGATCAAATAATTATTGATGAAGAAACCTTGACACACATCGTGACAAGACGTGTTTATGCGGAATATAAGTATTTTCAGAATGGGAAATTAATTGATCATTTACACGAAGCAACAAATTTAAAATTAGATGATAAAGAGCATTATACCAATTTAACAAACCTTAATACTGTAGTAACAAAACTGAAACCTTTATTTAAAAAAAATAAGGGTACGGATGATTGGGATGAAAAGAATATTGCAGATTTAAAATCAATTGTTTTTAAGTTCTTTGATACTGTAATTAGTGTAATTCCGGAGTACAGAAAATTCTTTATTGAGAAGTCAATAAAATTAGAGACTTTAAGGGATAATAATAATTATCTGTTGTTTAGACCTGTAGGCGTGACGCTGATAGCAAAGCTATATCAATATTACATTAAAAATAAATCCAAGGAGGTATTTGAAGAGCACATCACAAAAATAAACTTTGTAGCTCCAGAAACTGATTTAAACAAAATTCTATGGAATAATAAAAAAATGGAGGCTAAAGCAGCCAATCAATCATTAGCATTTAAAATAGTTTTATATTTATTAGGTAATGAGGTTGATGAAGAAAAATTATTGCAGGATTACAGGAGAGTATTGGTAAATGATACTATAAATTTGCCTAAAAGGAAAATTGAACCTAGCTAAGACCTACATCTTTAAGCTACTCAGCCCAATTATAAATTCAATGTTAACCTATATTAGATTTATTCCCAACCTAAATAAAACACCTTTTATTTAAGAATTAAAGTCTAACACGACACTCATTAATTTTTGTTAAAAACATTAAGCTTGTAAAAAATCATTAAGATAAAAAATGAATAGACATTGTATTTTGCAAAACAAATAAATCTATTTACCTTTACAACGATTTAGGTGGTTAGGTTAGTAAAAAAGAGGGTAGAACTCCCGTTCTAGCCCTCTTTTTCTTTTGAATAGGAAATACTGTTTAATACCTATCCAGACTCACTCTATTATCATCAAGGAACTGTAGAATACTTGATCTACTGTATCGAATGATTTTACCGAATTGACTGAACTCGATTTTTATGTCATCTCGAAGCTGTTGAAGCTTTGATTTACTTTTAATACCAAGGAGTGCTTTTGCTTCTTTCTCCCCGATCCATTCTTTCTCTTTGAAGTACTTTTCAGAGTTTTTAATGATTCTGATAGTTAATTCATCTATGAGCTTGTTGAAGCTCTCTTTTTCAAAAACGATAACATCCATAATATTCTCTTTTCTATATTTTAGGGTTAGTAAATACTTGAGTAGCCATTAGCTCTCCATGATCCATTCTTTGCTTGATTAGCTTTTCATTGACAACAAGCGGACTACCTAGATCAATGTGCTGATCAGGATTGATGATTGTGGCATCAAATGATCTTAGCTGAGTTCCATTTATTTCTGTCAATGAGTGACCATTGGATTCTGCTTGCTTGATGAGGTCATTGATTTTAATGAAGTGGTTAACATCATTATTAAATATCTCATTCATTGCGATCTCATAAAGTGATCTGTAAGCAATAGTACCGATTGACTTGTTGGAATAGTCTTTATGCTTTGGTGTTGGGTGACTACAGTTGATAACAATGATTTTATAGCGGTGCTTTTTATCTTGATTTATATGCTTGATTAAATCACCAAGGGGTGAAACGTTTCTTACTCCTCCATCAATATTGTTTGTACTAACAACCGTTTTTAGTCCATCTCTAAATGATATTTTCTCAACTGGATTCCAAATCATCGGAATTGAAGCAGAAGATAACACACCGTTAACAAAGTCATTATCAGTTGAAAATTCATCGTGTGAAACACTGTGATACTTTCCACTGTCTAGTGATACGAAACCACAAAAGAACTTAGTTCCTTTTATCAGTGATCTATCAAGATACTTTTGAAGTTTCTTTTTTAGTGGTGTGTTATCGGCAATGCTTTTAAATTTTGGTAAACTCACCTTTATTTGACTTTGAAGCTCTTTAAGAACTGATTTTATAATATTTGCTCTTTTCTTTTTGGAAAAGATCACACCGAGCTTTTCAAATACTCCAAGCTCAAAATCAAGTTTGACATTCAGGCGAGATGACAACTGCTTTAAATCCAGTTTGAATTTGAGATGATCCGATTTGCTAGAGGTATCAATAAATTCAGAGGTATAGATTTCAGATGCTCCATTTCTTCCGATTTGATGTACCCAAAGATCATTTAATAGATCGAGTTTATTCATGGCAAGTAAAGATCCATTCATTGATCCACCGCTAATACTTGAAATAAGATCAAATTTCATTGGGGTATCTAATCCTGTAATCTTTTTCCAGTTTTCACTCAGGTAGTTTAACGCTCCCAGCTGAAATGCTGCAAGGAAACCTCCACCGCTTAATACTAATGCATATTTTGTTTTCATAGTTTTAATTTTTGTTTTTGAATATTTGAAGCTCTCCTCCTTGGTTGTATCTTCCGTACTGAATGGCGTGTCCTTTTTCAGGTACTTCGATAACTACATCCATATCATGCAGGAACTCTTGGCTTCCTCTAAAGTGTCCGTCTTTTCTGGTTTGGAATATGGAGATAAAAGATTTGTCAGGATATTTAGCACTTAAATCCTCAAGATCTTGTGGATTTAACCTAAGCTTATTTACAGAGTCCAGGAATATAAAGTCCCACATTGAAATATCCTCTGGTATTGATTCTACCACATACATATCGGGATGGGCAACACTTGCTAGTTTCTCTTGCAGTTCAACATCAATTCCCTCTTCTTTGGCAACATAAAGGACTGTACCGTGATTTCTTGCAAGGTATCCTGCAAAGTCAACAGCAAGAATTGATTTTCCAAACTTTGGTCTTCCAAAGATCATCACATTAAAATGTTTTGATGGATTTCCGATAAACTCTAACCATTTGCCTTTGAGTCCAAGCTTGTCGAACTTTAAGTTCATAACATCCATACTATTCATCACCATGTTTTCAGGTATGCGTGTTGTTATACCTGATACAGTTTTGCATCCGCATTCTCCAAGTGTATTTTGAAGTCCGTTTAAGGTACGTTCTTCAGCAATAAGAATTCCCTCGTTGGGATTTTTGGCAACAAAGGATTTTAAGGAACTTAAAACCTGTTCAACTTGCTCATAGTATTTATCTTTTTTGGTAAGTTTATTATTGTTTATAGCTCCTGCAATTCGGTTGTAGAGGTTTTTTGCCTTTTGATTTGGAATAAGCTTTCCTTGTAGATTAATGTAGCTTTTAATGAACTTTACAGAACGAAGCTCTGCGTGTTTACCAACATGAGATAAGTAATGAGAGCGTTTTTGCTCGCTAATTTCAATTTTTATACTATCGGCATTGTCAAACTTATTCATTAGTCGAATAAGACTCTCCTGAATCTCTCTTATTTCCTTTGCTTGTGGTGAAATTTTACGGATTCGTTTTTCCATTATAGCTTTTTGGAGAGCATTTAAGAAAAGTCGAATTTGATTTTGTGTTTTGATCTTACCGTGCATGAGCGCAAAGCGTTTTATCATTTTTAACTCATCACTTAATCGCTCAACTTTGTTTGCTTTTTGGTATTTAAGTTCCGTAGCCGAAGGCTTTTTAGCCTTACGTTTTGTAGAAGATGATCTTTTAACTCTTGGTTTACTCGACTTCTTTTTTAGCTTACTGGAAGCTCTCTTTTGTCTTGTGGGTACTACCTTTTTTGGGGTAGATTTTTTAGGAGTCGCTTTTTTTGATTTCGCCTCATTTTTATTTTGATATTCCGAGAGTTTTGTAAAATAAATGTCAATTGTTTTTTTGATCGCTTTACTTGCGTGATAAGTCTCCCATGATTTACCATGATTTGAAACTTTATTTACAAACTCCCATCCTTTCTGAAGATTTTCAGGAAGTGTAGCTCCATTGATTTTATCAATGGTTGAATAATAATTTTGTATTGTAATCATAATGCGTTGTTTTAAAAGGATAATAATTCTAATTCCAGTTCGAGGGCTTCGGCTTCAAGCTCTAACAACTTGATATTGATGCTTGATTTTTTTTCTGGAGGTGGAGCTTTGATTTTTACTCTTTTTTTGATCTTTGTTATCACAAGACCTACTGAGTCAATTTGTGTTTGATTTAGAGATACTGTTACACCTAATTTTTCCTGAAGAATAATTAAGATCGCTTCAAGTTTGTCTTCTTCCAGATATGCAGCCATTCGATCACCTACTTTTTCAAAATTGTTGCCCCGAACTAATTTGAGTAGATCCTCATCCAGAAATACATCACCTCCTTTTTTCTTTGAAGCAGGGACGGCCACTCTGAATGTTCCATCATATTGTTTGAAAAATGCAATACTGTGACTTGCATAAAGGGCATTACCATTGGAAATAGATCTTATGATTTTATATGCTTTTGCAATGGGAACAATGATTTTTCCATTAGTTTTTTCTTCAGCCGACCAATGCTCAGGCATTAATACTCCTTTTCTTACTTCACCTTTATCAGTAGTATAGCTTACAAGCTTTCCTTTAAAATCTGAAAATGCTTGCAGAATATTACCTGTGATAATGTAGCGTGTAGCTCTATCTTTTGTGTTTTCTTCAATTTTAGTTGTCCACTCAGAAAGACTTTGGTTGAGACCATTATCGACAAGATCAAGACTTGCTCCCTTGATTGCATTTATATCTTTTACATAACTAGCAGGGATAGCTAGATATTTTTGTGATGAGGCAATAGCAAAGGTTAATTTAATGGCACTTGGAGCATAAGGATTGTTTCTTTTTGGATCAATTTGAAACCCAAGAAATAGAGCAAGTTGATTATTGGCTGTTCCATCAAAAGAGGGAACGGGATATTGGAGTTTCTTTCCTATGGTAAAGAACTTGAATAGTCCATTTATATATTGCTTTTTGTTTCTAGTGCTAATTTGCTCATCTACTATGCGTTTTTCTTTTGCATTTTGTAGTTCGCTGGTGCGTGCCTTTATTGCTTCCTCTACAAGTGATGGGTTTTCAGCGGATAGTATTACAATTTTCTTTTCACTAGGGATCGCTTTGATGAGTGACTGATAACGATCTGATATCTCATTGATAGTTAATTGAAGTTTATTGGCAACAAACGATTCGTATTCAGAGAGTAATTCATCTTTAATCTGATCTGCTGACTTTCCTTTTAGTGAATGTTCAACAATGTTTTTAACTTCATTTGCCTTGAATGGCTTTTTAAGTACATTGGCTGATACTTTTTCTAGGATACTATCCTCTCCAAAACTAGAATTTCCTCCTTTACCTACTTTGATAACAGATGATGAAATGGTTTTGGCTTGCAAGTCCAGCTCTTCTACTTCTAGGTCATAATCTCCTGATTGTTTTAAGTATTCAACATAGGTATCATACCGATCTTTAATGTCTTTGTAGAAGTCCTCCTGCATTTTTGTAGAAAGTACGGCAACACGTCCTGATACTTTGTGTGCTGCGCCCTCTTTTATTTCATTTGCACTACCTAGCTTCAAAGGGTCACCAAGCAACTCGTTTATTTCGGCAGATTCTTGAAGGTACTCCATTACTACCTTATCACCGTACTTATTTAAAAAGTCAGGTACATCAAGAATACTATTACTTTGCCTTTGATTGGAAGAGGTGTTAGCATCCAGACTTTTGAGCTTTTTTTGAAGCATCATCATTAGTCTTTGTTCTGCTGGAATAGCAGAGTTTACATAATCATACATGGGCTTTAGAATTTGTCCAGTTCGATTGATGCGTCCTCTTTTTTGAACCTCGGTATTTATGTCAAGTTCAGGTTGCAGAACAATCATTACACGCTGCTTTACTTTTTCTTTGGATACTTTATCCGTTACAATAGCATGTGCTGAAGCTCCAGTACTTCCTGATTGATTGATAAGTAGTACATCAACTTCATTGTTGTTGAACTCTCTAAACGCATCATTGGTGTTGACTTTCTTTCGTGTATCAATTACTCCCATCCCTGAGTTCAGATTGAGTTGAAGACGAAGTTTTCTACCCGTAACCTCGGCTACACTATATCCAGCTTTTTTAATCTTTTGAATGATTACATCAATTGGTGAAATGGTAATACCTGTGGATATTTTTCGAATGCGCTTAGAAATTCTTTTGTACTCTTCTTGCGCTTCAAACGATAGATCAACTATATCAAAATACTTGTATTGCTTTTTGCCGTTCGGTAGGGTAGTAGTGTAACGCATTACTCCTTCCAACCCTTTTTCTAAAACAATTGAAAAGTCAGCCTTTACAGTATCTCCAATTGTAACAGGTAGTCCGTTTTGATCTTCCATTTGTTCAATAAAACTTCCCATGGTACTGGCAAAGGCAATGATTGGTTTTTTACCCTCTTTTAATCTTTCAATTGCTCTTTGAGCAACAGATTCTGCTTTAATCGAAAAAAGCATTTGATTGATTATGTTGAATACTTTAGAAAAGTAGGGTTGATTATCAACTCCTGCTTTGGAAGTTCCTTCACGCACATCCACTTCTTTTCCTTCGGCTGCTGCAATTTCATCCAGTTCATCCACCCGTTGATCAATATGGTTGGCTTGAAAGGCAATGATGTCTCTTACAATTTCGGTAATGTTATCAGCAATTGCTTTATGCTCGTTTTCTTGATCTTTGAGCGTTATGTAATTTACTTCAATTCCCTCATAGGTTCTTTCTCTTCTAATCATTTGCCCTTCAGCTACAAGTTGACTGGCAAGTACCTCTTGAAGAGCTACTCCACCTTTAGTAATAGAGTCAACAAGTTCTTCTTTTGACATGTTAGCCTCAGATATAGCTGTTTTCATGGCATAAATAGGCATATTGTCTGGGCGCTTTGCAAATGTTGCAGACAAAAACACAGCTCCAATGGTTCTGGCAAGTACGTTTTGCATGAATACTCCTGTGTTTGATGATCCACTTGAGTTGTGAGACTCATCCATAATGAGAATACTTCCCTTTGCAATAGACATCAAAAATTCAGGCTTTAAAGGCTTTTTTTGTGGTGAATTGAATTGTGAATAGGTAGCCACTACAAAGTCAAATTCATTGGGCACTTTCCCATCTTTAAAAATTCGATCTTGTTCGGGCTTTGTGAGGGCTTGATAAACGATGTTCCCATTTTCGTCTTTGATATGAGTTTTACTTGCTCTTGCATTCACAATAAATGGGCGCAAATGTGGAGACCCAATGGCTGACAGGTCTCGATAGATGTCTGAAAAGAGATTTGATTTTTCAGTTAAAAATAGGGGAGTGATACCTTGCTCGACTGCATAACGTATGATGGAGGCTGCTACACGCCCTTTTCCGATTCCTGTTTGATCTCCAATAATAACTGCTTGATTTAGGGCTTCTATGTTATAGATTGCCATTCCTACGGCATCTATTTGTTCTGCTGAAAGAGACCTGCAAAGTTCTGCTTTGGTTTGATACCCGAGTCTGTGACGAACAAAGTTATCAATATCACCTCCTACGTCCTCTTTAATACGTTTTACAGCATTGTGCATTTCAAATTCCATGGCATCTGGAACTTGCGTATCTAAAACAACACAAGAATCCGATGCAGGAACATAGGGCGCTCCTAGTTCTCCTGCCAGTAGTTGCGCTTCAAGTTCGAGTGCTTCTATTTCTAGCTTTGTCATGGTATTCGTTTTTTCAGGGTGAGTAAAATGCGTGCTGACTCTCTGGTAGAGTCCATCAAAGGAAGTTTCCACTTGACTGAGTAATTCAGTTTTTAGGGGAGCAACACCACTTGGAGGTGTTTTTCTACCGTCAATTAAAATAAGTCGGGTATCAAAGGAAGTTCCTTGTCTACTGTAGAGGCTTTTTCCATGGATAGGAATTACATCGTCTACGTTGTAATGGTTGTAGATGTAATTGAAAAAGATTCGCTGCGTTCCTTTTTGGATTCTACCTTTATCATCCCATTTGGTGTGTCCTCCAATAATTATAGCTGCTCTTCCCTCATCTTTCATAGTCTCAAGGGCATTGAGAGCCATAAGGTGATCGAGTTCTTTGATTTTGTATCCATCAAATTCAATTGGAGTCCCAAGTCTACCAAAGGGAGGGTTTGTGATTACTGCATCAAATCCACGCCTATACCCTTGGAAAGACTTTGAAGCATCAGAGCTTGATACATGATGAAATCCTTGCTTTTCAAGGTTTGCTCTTCGAATAGGGTCTATTTCATTTACAATTACTTTTTTAGGATTAAAAGCAATAGTTAACAGCCCATTTCCAGCAGAAGGTTCAAATACGGTTACATACTTATCTGTTTTGCAATAGAGTCCCATGAGGTAGCCAATAGGTGCAGGGGTTGAGTATTGCTGTAATAACATACTCATGCTTGTTCGAAATGAGATATTGGTTTGTGTTTTGTATAGCTCAACGATCTTATCATATTTTGATCGTTCTGAACCCACTGATATGACTATTTTTCGAGCCACCTTAACAATTGCAAGTTCAGTAAGCTCTTTGATTTTTGTCTTATCCGTAATTCCAAAGTGTCTTGCTGATCGCTCAACATCTGGGCGGTTTCTTTTGACTCCTTTTGCATAAGAGTTCATAAGATCATTTACAAAACTTTCTTCTTGAGATAGATTACTATCAGCTATGAGAGTTGATTGACTAGGGATTAGAGGGTATGGATTTTTCACTCCCATAACTCCCTCATCAGCAAGTGAAGCAAAACTGTCTTTTGTGATAATCAGTGAATCTAAAAGGATGATCTCTAATTTTTCACCATTCTCTCGTAGCTTTTTGCTGATTTTTACATCACTTTCACTAGGCTTTATATTTCCACTTGGATGATTATGTGCAACTATCATTCTTGTAGCAAGACATTTAAGTGCAGTGGCAAAAATAATTCGTTGGTCAATTATAGTCTCGCTTATACCACCTATGGAGTGTTTCATATATCCAATGGGTTGGATGCTTTCATTTAAAAAGAGGACAAACATGCATTCGTGTAGCTCAATTTCCCCTTCATCATAAAGCGACCGAAAAAGTGCAGCTGCATCTTCGGAGTTCGAAATATTTCGAGGAAACGAAGCACTTGTTTTCTTTTCAAACTGTACCTTTATTTCAGGAATTACAATATGTCCTCTCTTATTAGTCATTATGCTTCTCTTCAATTAGAATGTTTATCTGCTCTTTTAATCGCTTATTTTCAATTTGCAATTCCTGAATGGTGTCTTGACTTCCAGTTGATGAGGAGTATACTTGTCGAAGTACTCCAAGGTAGAATCCAATACTTCCAAAGAATCCAATTACGGAAAGTAGGAATGTCATTTTGGTGTATGAGAATTTTTCTTTTTTCATGGTTTAATCATTTTTAATGAGGAAATATCCACCGAATACAAGTCCAACTAGGGCTGAAGCAATGGTGATTTGTTTAAGTGATCTGCGAAACTCCATTCGCTTGTCAAGAAGCGTATAGGTAAACTTGTTACCATGTACTTTTCTGTGCAATTCGCAGAGCTTCATAAAGAATTGAAAGTCGGCTGCATTTTTAAATACCTGACACCCTGCTGAAAATCGATCAACGGTGTAGGTTTCACCAACTTTTCTAGCTCTATGGATATTTATACCATGCCATCCCAAGTCCTCCTTCCCGTTATAAAAGTCAAGTACGGCATCTCTATCATAATCCCTGATAACGGTTACTTTTTTTAGTCTTTGACAAAGGGCATAGTACTTTCCACGGTGCTTATCAATTTTGTAGGTATCGACAAATTGTCCTGGCTTTAGTATGGCTGTTCCTTTTGCATTGGTTGGATTACTGAGCCAGTAAGTACCGGGATCAGTTGTGATCTGAAATACCCAATATGCCCAATTTGGTTTTTGAGGTGTTCCAATGTTTGTAAAAACATGGATTTCATCATCAAATGAGTTCGGGGTAGTGGAGTTAGCACGAATGCCCCAGATATTGAGCTTGTAGGGTTCTTCATAAACAACGTACCCTCTTTGTCTTGCAATATTTTTGATTCTTCGAATGATCATGATACATAGCTTATAGCGTTCGTTGGAGCAAAGAGTCTTTTTCCGTCAAGTGTTATGAATTCTGTTGCTCCATTTACAGCATCCATGTACTCCCCAAGAATGGTGGCTTTTGGCACTTGAAGTGATTGACCTTCGCTATTCCATACTTTGGTAGGTTTGATGGTTACAAGTTGATTGATTGCTCCATTTAAACCTGAAAGGGACCAATGGGAACCGTTATATTTTAGCCCCATTCTGTAGAACTCTTCGTTGAGTTTCTTTTTTTGAGAAGAAGCATTAAACTCTTCAAGTAGTGCTGTAACAATTGTCATTCGAACAAGCCCAACTCGTGTTTGCTTGAAAATGGCATTTACCTCTGAATACTTTGATACGCTTGTAATGTTATTTAGCGCTGCAATAGCTTTTGAAAAATTATCACTATCAATGGCAGAATGCAGCATTGATGAAATTTGACTTGCTGAACTAATAGCACTTGTTGGAGCACTATCCGTTGAGCTGCTTCCAGCGCCTAGAACGATTTGAGTAAAGGTCTGACTATCGACAACTGTTGGATGCCCTTTTGATTTTAGGGCATTTTGAGTTTCTGATCCAAACTGTCCGTCGGCTCCGTATCTTGGAAGAATTGAGCTTCCGTATTTTTTGATAAGGGCGTTTTGCAGGTTCTTAACCAGCGTTCCTCTGCTTCCTTTTTTTAAAGGAAATCCACTACTTCCATTCTTGGAACTTTTAGATGGGCGAGAGGGAGCAATTGATTCAGGTAATTGAATGTTGTTGCTTTCAAATGCTTTTTTAAAGTCATCTGTTTTATTTTTCTTTTTTTGATGTTGGAAATAAAAGTATGCTCCCGTACCAACGGCAACAACACCAAGACCAATTAACACATATTTTGTTTTCTTTTCCATTGTTCTGCTTTTTAAATTCAATTATTAGGTTTTTGAGAGATGATTGCACGCCAGTCCATTGACCAGTCTAAATCACCGTCAAGGTCAGCTTCTAGTGAAGTGCCGTAGAGGATTTGGTAGGCTTGAGCAGTATCTGCAAAAGCTGCTTGTGAGGGGAGTTCAGAAAATACCGCTTGAATGGCTTCTTCATCAGTACCGGGTATAAATCCAGCATAGTAAATACTCATTGCATTGTAGAGTCTTTTTGCCCATGCGTATGGATCATAAATTGGGGCAGCACTACCGTTATCCTTTTCGGGTTTGGATTGTAAAATGGCGAGCATTTCATTAAATTCCGTTGCCTTTAATTCATCGGTTAGGTCTTTGATTAGATTCTGTCCCTCATAGAGTCTTCGGTAAGAAACCTGAACTTTTTGAAAGTCTTCTTTTGAGGGGAGTTCTCGAATGACTCTTCGAATGCTAGCCTCATCGGTTCCCCACCAACCATCATTGTCAAAAGCCATTTTGAGTTGCTTTGCCCAAGTGGCATGTTTATCCTCTCCAAAACTTTGATTCTCTTCTTTGTTAGAGACTACTTTTCTTACTTGATTTGAGGCAAACTTTATGGCAATAAGAGCAGTTACTGATATTCCAAGAAAAATAGCCAAAGAAACAATCATTTGCCTTTGACCATCGGTCAATGAATTCCACCAACCTTGCTTTTGATTGTCAAGAACAATCTTTGTTTGAGCGGGTGTGTTTTGATTTGTCGTTTCTTTAGCCATTATTGAATTGATTTTAAGGGATTACTTTATACCTAAGTAGTGCTTTGCAAACTCTACTTTTGCAGGGTCTGATTTGACTACTTCAGCAAGCGCTGTGATGGTTTCTGCTGAAAGATGAGCAGCAAGTACTGCTAGTCCATTTACTTTTTGGGTAGCCTCTTTTTTACTACCTGAAATACTGATTGAAAACTTATGCTTTTCCATGATTCTTTATTTTTTGATTAACTAATTCACTAAATTCTTTTTGTAGGTCTGGGTAGGCAGTGAAGATCTCCCATGTATCGAGTGCTTTATCCATTTGATCTTCGCTATATTCTTGTTTCATTGCCTGATAGCGCTCATCAGATTTTGTTTGCTCGGTATCATCTTCTACATGCACCTCAACTTGAGTTTGTGGCGCACCTTTTACTTGAGAAGATTGTGGAGCTGGACTTTTCTGTCCGTTGTATTTTCCAAATAACTCAATACCCTCTTTTAAGATGTCTTTGAAGTTGACTTGTTTTCCATCCAATTCTTCAAGGAGTTCTTCATACTCTTTGAGTTGCTTGTTTTTTTCTTTAACTTTTTTTCGGAGTGATTCGAGTTCAGTTTCTACTCTTTGCTTATGCAGAGCTTCTTGTATGCGCTGTTCAATATCATCATGTGTGCCGTTGAGTCCTGAACTTTGCATTTGAAAAATATGGCGGTTACAGTTGGGTGAGTCGCCAAAGTACATGCGTACTTCAATATTGTGCGTATCTGCCATCATGTATCGCTTGTAGCTATCAAAGTTTCTTGAATCTGAATTGATGGCAACCACCATTTCACCGTCTACTAAAATGCAATAGCGCTTCTTTTTCCCTTGCTTGTAAAAGTCTCGAACAATACATTTTAATCGATCGACTCTTGATGGGTTGTAAGGCTCTGTAAATACCTTACCTGTTCTTTTTCTTTTCTTGATATTTGTTTGATCTATATACTCCATTTCTATTCTATTTTATCTTGGGTGTTACCTGTAAAAATTTCACGTGCAAGTGTTCTTGTTTGTGTTGGTTGAATACCGTTGTAAGACCTCGATGCACGTACTGCATTTCGTTGATGTCTGTATCCATCATGTTGTAAATGCCAGCTTTTGAATACACCTTGACTTCATCTGGAGGCTTTATGAGAATGAGTAGCTCATTTTGTGCCTTTAGTTTAACTTGAGTAAGCGGTGAAACTTGCAAGTGTCTTAGTTGAAATAGATACGCTTTTCCATTTCCAAGCTGTTGCATTTTTTGCTTTGCGATCTCTATGGCTAATCCTTCTGTCATACTTCAAGTTTTAAGTAGATTTTTAATTGATACACGGGTTGATCTCCTCTTGGCTGAATCATTGCTCTTTCAATGGGATTGTAATGATCATTGATTCCCACTTTTTGTTGCACGATTTGATTGATGTAGAATCCTTGTATGATATTGGAGTCTAGTTTTAAATCTAGCGGTAAGAATTCCTCCATTTTACCTTGCGTCCAGAATGAACCTTTATCAAAATCATCTAGTGGTGCATGGTTTATGATTGTTTGGTTGTGAAGCGGAAGCGGTCTTTTTACATCGTCTGCAAAAAACACATCCTCAATTCCAGTGCTTCTCAGCCAAAGCCAACCCGCTTCTTTTGGATAATCAGGAGCGATCTTTTTAATCAATCTGATTTGCGGATTTGCCGTTGCTTTAACACCTGTGATTTTCTTTACCGTTCTTGGAAGGCGGATCTGAAACTGAATCTTCTCTCCACTTTTTGAAACATTAACCGTATGTACCCAAATTCTTTTCATTGCTATTGATTGTTTTCAGGTTCTACAAGAGAAAAGGCATAGATGGTTACTCGATAGGGAACAAAGCTGGTTGATACATGATCTTTGTCTTTGAACCAAACTTCAAGTCTTCCGTTTCCTGCTTTTGGTGTTCCTACTTTCACGATGCGATCATTGGGCGAAACATTGATCCCTGACATGAGTAGTCTACTTTCAAACTCTTCGGGGAAAAGCTCATGATCGTTGAACTGTATTTTTTGTGTCCCACGATAAAAAAGAAGATCATCTCTATCGCTTGTGAGTACTAACCCTAGTAGCTCATTTGCGTGCTTGTCAAGCTCAAATTCTCCTTTAACTATCTCGTTTGCCTGAGTAATTTTTAAGTCAAAGCGCTCCTTTATGATGTTATGTTTATAACTCATTTTGTGAATGTTTTAATGAATAAATGATGTTGCTGATTGCCTTTTGAAAAACTGTGGGGAATAGTTCCCCACAGTAAAATTTAAGCATGAGCGATTTTAAGGTGTGGTTCCTGTTCCGTCCAGTCCTACATATATAAACTGTTCTTTTGGGATGTTGAACATTGTTCCTAGTTCAACGGTAAACTCGATGAGTTCTTCATCTCGAATAAGACGAGGGTTATCGAGTTTGTAATACCCCACAGGCACAGTTTGGTCATTGTCGGTTGCAAACCGTCTGATGGACTGGTTCTCTGGAATGATTTGTTTTTTGTTTGCCTTTAAGCTAAACTCACCATTACACAGGGCAGGAATAGATGAAACACTTCTAAAGTTGATGGCTTTGTTTGCCTCTGGA
>NVXV01000015.1 GCA_002734085.1 Fluviicola sp.
GCTATAAACTAAATCGCAGGTACTTTGGTGAGAAGGTTTTCGATAGATTAACGTTAGCCGTTGCTAAATCCTACTGGTAACATTTGGGGGAATCAAATTTGGTAATAACTCGTTTGATATATGTATGTTTATTTTTAAAATTTCAATGTAAAAGATGGAGTCTAAAATATGGTGAATATTGGAATCCTATATTTTACACTTTAAGGCCTTAGTGGAGTTAAAAAATCATTTAATCGAAATGTTAAATGATTTAACTATGCTTTGAATAGACAAACACTGCAATTTATTCGATATGACCAATTGAAGGGTTTAACATATTTACATAATATATGATTCTTGTTAAATTGATTGTGAGAATTCCATGTGTTTTATACTCTAATATCTCTGAATTTAGATTATATTTGTGGCAGTAGTAGTAGGTTAGGTTGATTAGTGTGATAAGAGCTCGGAACGCCCGTTTCGAGCTCTTATTCTTTTAAGACAATTTTTATTTACATCAACAAACTTAACTATCTTAGCAAAAATCTTGAACGTTGAGTACTGAGAGTCTTGAAAATTCCATTTTTATTAATGCGAGTAATGAATCTTTTGAAACATTAGCTTTAAAAGTATTCAAATTTCAATATCAAAACTGTACGGTTTACAGAGATTTCTGTAATCATCTAGATGTTAAAAACCCAACTTGTTTAGAGGATATTCCATTTCTGCCAATATCTTTTTTTAAATCACATAAAATTGTAGCCGAAGGATTTGATCCAGAGTTGATATTTAAAAGTTCTGGGACCACGAACCAAATAAGAAGTACTCATTTTATTGCTAAACCTGATGTTTATGAAAAGTCATTTCGTAAAACGTTTGAAGATTTGATGGGTGAAATCAAAGGTAATGTATTTCTAGCTTTATTGCCAAATTATATCGAACAAGGAAATTCTTCTCTGGTATATATGGTAGGTCATTTGATTCAGCAATCCCAAAATGAATTGTCTGGTTTTTATTTGAATGATTACAAAAAATTATTAAGAGTGATGAGTATAGCAAAAAAAAGGAAGTGTAAAGTTTTCCTTTTTGGAGTTTCTTATGCTTTGTTAGATTTAGCTGAAAAAGAAATTGACTTATCTGATATTTTTATAATTGAAACTGGTGGAATGAAAGGAAGAAGAAAAGAAATGATTCGAGAAGAACTTCACGACATATTAAAAAATGGTTTAAATGTTAAAAACATCTATTCTGAATACGGTATGACTGAACTTTTGTCACAAGCTTATCTTCAAGAAGACGGTTATTTTAGGTCGCCTAACTGGATGAAAATAATGATTAGAGATGTAAATGACGCTTTAACATTTCTTCCAAATGGAAGGACTGGAGGAGTTAATGTTATTGATCTCGCCAATTTATATAGCTGTTCTTTTATAGCAACCGATGATTTGGGCGTAAAAAACATGGATTTATTTAAAATTTTAGGTAGATTTGATTTAAGTGACATTAGAGGTTGTAATTTGTTGGTAAATTAGAAAAAAGGAATAATATTTGTGTGATAGTACACAATCTAAAACTGAATAAAAAAACAAGAAAATGAGAATTATAATTGCATTAATGGCCGTAGTAATTTTAGGAAGTTGTGCCACTAAAGTTCCTTACACTCCAAAGATTAAAGAGGAGTTTGATTTAACTCCAGATAAACTAAAAAAAGTGCAGTTCTATACTTCAAGAACAATAATTTTGGAGAGAAGTGATGAGCAACAGGTTGTCTCTACAACAGGTAAAGATGGTGAACTTGTGGCTAGTGAAAGATCTACATCCGAAAGAATTGTGATTCCTTCGAACAGACCATGTGTATTCGAAGAAATGGAAGAAGATGGAACCATTCAAATTAGATTTGAAATGGGTGCAGGTAGAGTCTTACGTTTCAGTGAAAGAAAAAACATCTCAAATGGGCGGTTTTATCTAGTGGCCCAATGGGAAAATGGTAAAGGGGAACTAGATTATGGGGGTTCAGTATACTATGCTGTTTCTGGAAGTTCTTCTGCTTATCTTCTAGTGAAATTAAAAAAATGGAAGAAAAATAAACGTAATGAACGAGTTGTAAAAGGCATGAAAGTGTAAGTTATTGTTTATATAAACTGTGATTAACACTTGCTTAATGTTTGAGAGGTATTTTTGTCCGCGTAGCAAGTAAGTTTTTTCATGGTTTAACAACATGGATTTTAGGTCGAGGGGAAGTTTTAGCTTCCCCTCTTTTTTGCTGTGATTTTAGTTGTATATTCACGATTGTTTTTTTAATTAAATGAAGAAATTAATAAATAGAGAGTTTAGCTGGTTATCTTTCAATGAAAGAGTGTTGCAGGAGAGCTTAGATAAAACAGTTCCACTCGTTGAAAGACTGAGGTTTTTAGGTATTTATTCCAGTAATTTGGATGAGTTTTTTAGGGTGCGCGTTGCCAATATTAACCGCATGATTGATCTAAAAAATCAACGTATTGAGGGGTATGCTGGAACGCCAAGAACGTTATTAAATGAGGTTCAAAAAATAATTAAAAAACAACGCCGACTTTACGATATTTCTTATCAGCGATTGCTCAAAGAAATGGAATCCCACAATATTTATCATATTAATGAAACAAATATTCCAGAGTATCTGGAAGAGGAACTTTCACATTATTATCATTCAGAAATAAAGCAGGATATTGTTCCAATTATGCTTGAGCGTAAACGTAAATTTCCGCGTTTACGTGATAAGGAAATTTACCTGGCTATTAAAATGATTTCAGGTAAGAAAAACAAAATTCGATATGCTTTAATTCAAATCCCTTCTCAACATAAACGGTTTATTACAATGGATCGTGGGGATAAGACCTATGTTATTATTCTTGATGATTTAGTACGTCTTTATATGCATCAGATTTTCTCCATCTTTGATGTAAGTGAAATTGAAGCCTATACTTTTAAATTCACGCGTGATGCAGAATTGAACATAGATGATGATTTTTCTATTTCTATGTATGATAAAATGGAAGAGAGTATAAAGCAACGTAAAAAAGGAGAGCCGCTTAGATTCGTTTACGATGAAAAAATGGATACTGGCCTTTTAAATTTCTTAAAGAAAGCAATAGGTGTTTCGAGTGAAGACCATATCGCTCCGGGAGGCAGGTATCATAACTTTAAAGATCTAATGAAGTTCCCAGATTTTGGAAGGCCTGATTTTGTTTATCCAAAACAAGCACCAATTGCAGACCAGGAATTCACCGATCAAAATTCAGTGATTAAAACAATTCTCAATAAAGACGTTTTTCTTCATTATCCATACCAGAAATTTGATCATTTGGTTGACTTGTTACGAGAAGCAGCAATTGATCCGAAAGTAAGAGAAATAAAAATTAATATCTATAGAGTTGCGAAAAGGTCTCAGGTGATAAATGCATTGATTAACGCCATTAAAAACGGCAAATTGGTCACAGTTGTTGTTGAACTCCAAGCTCGCTTTGATGAAGAAAACAACATGTATTGGTCAAATATTATGAGAGAACATGGAGCCAAACTTATCTACGGTGTTCCTGGTTTAAAAGTGCATTCAAAATTGATTCAAATTACGCGTTTTGATGGAAAAAAAGAACAGTTGATTACTCATGTCGGAACAGGTAATTTCAATGGTGATACAGCAAAATTATATTCTGATTTTAGCTTGTTTACATCGAAGCAAGAAATTTCCAGAGAAGTTAAAAAGGTGTTTAATTTACTGGAAAACAATATAGAGAGAGGGATATATAAAAGTATATTCGTTTCTCCTTTCAATACGAGAAGAAAGTTTATTGAGTTAATTAATAAGGAAATTAAAAACAGTAAAAGAGGTCTACCAGCGAGTATTGATATTAAACTAAATAGTCTTGTTGATTCGAAATTGATTAAAAAACTATATGATGCAAGTAAAGCTGGAGTCAAAATAAGGATTATTGTACGTGGAATATGTTGTTTGATTCCTGGAAAGCCTGGTTTTAGTGAAAATATAGAGGTCAAAAGTATCATTGGAAGATATTTGGAACATGGTAGATTCTTTATATTTCAGAATGAAGGAACTCCAAAATACTATATCTCCTCTGCAGATTGGATGACAAGAAACTTAGATAAGCGTATAGAAGTTACGACTCCTGTTTTGGATCATGCTATTCAAAAAGAAATACAGGATGTCTTTGATATTATGTGGAGAGACAATGTTAAAGCCCGTGTAATTGATGAGTTTCAAAAGAACAAATACATCAAGCGAGAGGAGGATGAGACACATCATAATTCTCAACAAGAGCTATTTGACTATTATGCAGGTTCGTGAATAGAATTCTAGTTAGATTGAAAAAGTGTGATGTTTTCATAACTGCACGCTATTCGTATTGAAGTTATCAACGCACGTTGAAAAATAAACTTGACGGTAAGTTAAAGACGTCCGCAAAATATTCTTAATATTACTTCAAATCAAGGATTATGAAGTACGCCGCAATTGATATTGGGACTAACGCAGCTCGCTTGCTAATTGGTGAGGTAACCCAAAACAATGGTCATTCATATGTTCAAAAAATTTCTTATACCCGTGTTCCTCTTAGATTAGGATTTGAGGTGTTTACAGATGGTTTTATTTCTGATCAAAAAACAGAACAATTCATAAAAACAATTCGAGCTTATAAATTAATTGCCGATGTATATGATGTTCAGGAGTTAAGAGCGTGTGCCACCTCAGCTATGAGAGAGGCTGATAATGGCTTGGACGTTAAGAAAAAAATCAAGGAAGAAACGGGTGTAAATATTGAAATCATTCATGGAGAAGAAGAAGCAAACATCATCTTCTCAACATTTTTTCTCTTGGCGTTTGATAAGGCTTCACCATTTCTAGTAATCGATGTTGGAGGAGGTTCAACAGAAGTAAGTGTTTTTGAAGAAGGAAAAAAGATCGCTGGAAAATCTTTTAATATTGGTACAATACGTATTCTAAAGGATAAATTTAGTCCTACAATTTGGGATGACATCAATGAATGGATTGATAAAACGATTGATATTAATATGCCCCATAAGGTTTTTGCAACCGGAGGGAACATCAATAAAATGCATAAACTTTTAAATAAAAGATTTATGCAACCGATAAGGTCAAGAGAATTTCAGCGTTTACATAAAAAGTTGAGAAAAATGTCTTACGAACAACGCATTGAAGCCTATCAATTAAAACCTGATCGTGCAGATGTAATTGTTCCCGCTTGTGATATTTATAGCTTTATCCTTGGAAAACTTGATTGTAAAGAAATATTTGTCCCTAAGATTGGTTTGAGTGATGGTATGATTTATACGATGTACAAAAAAGACCAGTAATTAGCGCTAGGATAAAAACCGTCTTGACATTATTCTTCTTGCTGGTTTTTCAATTAATTCATATGAAATACTAGCCCAAACGATCAAAATAAGTAAATACAATATAAACTCGGACGTTGTGATTAACTCTATGCTATTAATCCAACAAAACCAAAGATAGACGGGGAATTGCCACATGTAAATACCATAGCTTATATTCCCTAAATAAATCAAAGGCCTACTTCCAAATACTCTAATATAGAAGTTTTTATCCAGGGACAAGCCAATACAAATGAGCAAGAAAAAAGGAATTAATCCACCATTATGAGATAATAAACGGATTGGGTTTTCGAAGTTTAATATAAGAATAAAGCATACGATGCCAACAGTAGTCATTACAGGGAATAAATAGGGATTTAATTTAGCTTTTTTTATTTGATAAATCCATTTTCCACCCAAAAACCCAGCTACAAATGTACTGAAGTGAAATAATGGGAAGTACAAAATAAACTGCTCTAGAAAATATCGATTTGGATCGAAAAGATAAACAACAAAGTAGAAGTGTTGTAACAACCCTAGAGCGATTATCGCGATACTCAAATACACAAAATAATTCCACTTCATCTTTTTGTAAAACCACAATATCAATGGAAAAGTGGCATAAAGGAAAAACTCAACAGAAATGGACCAAGATGGGAAGTTGACCTGGAGCGCATAACCAGGAAACCAGGATTGTAGACCTAGTGCATTCGCAACTCCGTGAAATCCGGAAGGAGTATCGAGCCCAAAGTAAATCTGTGTGAGTAAAACAATGACAAAAGTGAGAATGTAGATAGGATAAATTCGAAATACGCGTTTTAATAAGAAATCTCTCGTTTTAGTTTTATTATAATTATAGGCTAAAACAAATCCTGAAAGGAAGAAAAAGAAACTAACAGCAACTGCTCCATTCCTGAAAAACTCGGCTAATATATTCTCTTTGAAAAAATCTAAATGAAGACCATAATGAAAAATAACAACCAAAATCGCCAATACAAAACGTGGAAATGTCAGCGCTTTAAGATATGCTGGTTGCTGTTCGTTCATAGTTTCGTTCTATTCCACAACGATAAGGTAATTGTTTTTCTTTCCTTTACCTAATAGGATAAATTTACCATTTAATAAGCTATTCTTATCAACAATGAAATCCTCTTTTACTTTTTCTTTGTTTACACTAACTGCGTTTCCTTTTAACTCTCTACGCGCCTCGCCATTTGAATTTAAAAAACCAGTTTTAGCCGATAAAGCATCAATAATTCCAACACCTTCTTCAATTGCTGATTTTGAAATGGTCGCTTGAGGGACACCATCAAAAACTTCCAAAAACTGTTTTTCAGGAAGACTTTCTAAATCTTCTTTAGTTGACTTTCCAAATAATATTTTTGACGCGGCAATTGCATTTTTCAAATCTGACTCGGAATGAACCATGATTGTTAATTCATTTGCCAATTTCTGTTGTAAAGCACGTTGATGGGGAGCTTCTTTGTGCTCGGCAATCAATTGTTCTATTTCGACTTCACTTAAAAACGTAAATATTTTAATGTACTTTTCAGCATCTTCATCGGAAGTGTTTAACCAGTATTGGTAAAACTTGTAAGCGGATGTTTTCTCAGGATCTAGCCAAACATTTCCACCCTCTGTTTTTCCAAACTTCGTTCCGTCAGCTTTTGTGATCAAAGGACATGTTATTGCAAAAGCTTTCCCACTCTCTTTTCTTCGAATCAATTCTGTTCCAGTGGTTATGTTTCCCCATTGATCAGATCCTCCCATTTGAATTGTGCAGCTATTATTTTTGTATAAATGCAGAAAGTCATAACCTTGTACCAATTGGTAAGAAAACTCTGTAAATGACATCCCTTCACTATCTTCTCCAGTAAGTCGTTTTTTTACAGAGTCTTTAGCCATCATGTAGTTTACTGTAAGGTGTTTACCGACATCTCTAATAAACTCCAAAAATGAAAAATTTTTCATCCAGTCGTAATTATTGACTAAAAGTGCCGAATTTTTATCATCTGTTTTGAAATCTAAAAACTTTTCCAGTTGTTTTTTTATGGCGTCTTGATTGTGTTTTAGCGTCTTTTCATCCAAAAGATTTCTCTCTTGTGACTTCCCAGAAGGATCACCAATCATTCCAGTTGCCCCTCCAAGTAAAGCAATCGGTTTGTGCCCCGCCTTTTGAAAATGACGCAACATCATAACACTCACCAGGTGACCAATATGTAAAGAATCAGCGGTAGGATCGATCCCTACGTAAGCAGCACGCATTTCTTCTGTCAAGTGTTCTTCAACACCAGGCATTGTATCGTGTATCATTCCTCTCCATTTTAACTCTTCCGTAAAATTTGTCGCCATAACTAAAAATATTTTCCTCAAAAATAGTATGGTTTACGGAATTGAAAAGTTTTTACTTAATTATTATGAGGGTTTTCTTTATAGTCTATTGTAACGTATGTTATTTAACAATTTTCCATCAATCAGTAAAAACCGTTTGTATAAGATCGTATTTGATTTTTTTTAGAGTACTCTATAACCACTACTAAGCTTGATTTTTCCGAACAAATGGTGTTAAAAAGTATTAAATATTAACATATTTTAACATTTAGGCATTGAGTGTTTTCATGGGAGAAACTTTAGGTTTGTACCACTTAAATTAAACATTATAACCATATAATTCGTATGAAATCTATACCCCTTGTTTTAGGCTTAATGCTAACCATTAGTTTTTCTGTTTTTTCACAGGATTCAAGTAATGTAACTGTATCATTTGGTGAGCTTCAACAAGCTGATCCTATAGATACAGGCTTAGTTTACAACAGTATGTTTGTTGAATATCAGGATTTTGACACTACAAATATTGTGTCTATTCAAATAGAAGTAATAGACGTTAGTAATAATAACAAACTAGTGTCAAGAAATATTGTTCGTTTACCAGAGGATAGTGATATCAAATATACAATTGTTGAGGGCGTTTTAAAAGTTAACATGGGCTATTATCTGCCTCAAAATCAATATAAAATTATATATAGAACAGAAGACTATCAGGGAATACTTAGTGACCTAAAAGAAATCAATCTTTCTTATGAATAAAATTATTATTACCACCGTTTTTTGTCTAAGTGTTGTTTTTCTGAATGGTCAGGTTACAAGTAAAACTGTAGATGGAACAACGGGTGCAGGAGGGCAGGATACATATACAAATTCAGGTAGCCCATCAACGGATTATTCATCCTCTTCCTCTATTAGTACATATGTTGACGGGTCAGATGCCAGCCCTCACTACAGAAGAACGTTTTTAGAATTTGACTTATCGACAGAAATACCCGAGAATGCAATCATTGTGAGTGCAGATCTGGTACTCGTCAAAACAGCTGGTTCTAATGGTACTTCAACTGAATTAAACGTTATATCTGAGACTTGGGATGATTACGATGTCGACCACAACAATCAACCCGATGTACTTAACTCATCACCTAACATGATTACACAAACTCCCACTGTAGATAACTATAGCCTTTTCGGACAAAATTGGACCACACACACATTTGATGTTACAGACCAAGTTCAATTTTTAGCAAATTATGAACATCGAAATTTTGGGTGGAGGATTAAATCTGCCGATGAAACCGTTTCTTGCTTCTGGAATGGTATGATGTTTATCTGTAGTACAAGAGGAGCAACTTATATCAGCATTGACGGGGATGGAGGAAATGCTTGGAACTCAGGACCAGAACTTCATGTTGATTATGTCCTCCCTGTAGAAATCACACTTGATGAAATCACACATGCTGATTATCCTACCTCCTCAAATGGAAGCATTTCAGTCAATGTTGCTGAAGGTAATGGAACCTACACGTATCAATGGATTGATGGAGCGACAGGAAATGACATTTCGGGAGAAACTGCATCAAGCATTAGTGGTTTATCACCTGGTTGGTATGGAGTAGAAGTAACAGATGGATTAGGTAATGTCTCTTATATGGCATTTGTTGTTGGAGCAAAATGTGGAGAGGTGACCATAGAGTTTCAGCCCGATGGAAGATTTGTTGAAATTACTAGAGCGACTACAGGTCATGATCCGAATGGACAGCCTTATGATGATGTCAATATGTCATCTGCAACCCTCATTAGAGCTGAAAGAAGAAAAACTTCATTCCCTTCGCAAGGATATGATTTTTTTGACGAAAGTTTATTTAGAAATAGACTGATTATTCCAAATAATATTGACATAGTTTCTGCAAATCAATATTTTAAAGGATCTTACCATGTGTATTCTAATGGTAATCAAAGTAATTTAAGATATATAACTGAAGCTTGGTATGAAGAAATTGTTACCTGGAATGCAAAACCAGCATACGGGGATACAATAGCGACAATACCAACTTCAACTTCTACCCATCAAGATGTAACAATAGACCTGACTAGTTTGTATCAAGACTATCAGGATGGAACAACAGTAAATTATGGACATAACTTAGTCTTAGACTATCCTCAATCATCCACAACTAACAGACGTATGCAATATAGAAGTCCAAATTACTCTACTGCTTCACAGCGACCTAAACTCACCGTTAAAGTGGGGAAACTTTGTTTTGAGGGTTATGTGGAACTGAAAAGGGTCTTAGATGCTTCTTACACGTTCACTCAGTTTGGTATACTTAAATTTTATTTTGAGAACTCTTATCAAATGAACAATAATGACCTCAATATAAAATTATTTGAAGAAGACCGCACTGAAATTTCTTTGTCAAGCCCTCCAACTGTTAATTACGACGATAATCGTGTAGATCTTGACCTATCTGGTCTTGGGCTAACACAAGATGAGTTTTATTATATAGAAGTAGTTCTTCCTAAGGGAGGAAAAAGATATTTGCATTTTCAATATAAGAATTAAACCTATATTTTTATGAATCTTTTTAGAAAAAATTTAACTGCTGTTCGGGCTATTATATTCGTTATTGTTTGGAATTTCCTCCTAACAATCTTACTGCCTGTTCAAAGTGTTTTTGCTCAGAGTGGTCCAGGTCAGTCTGAAACTTCAGGGTTTTCATTAAATTCCACATCAAATCTGGTAAATAAATTTACGGGAGACTTTAATTATTCAATTCCACTAATGGATGTGGAGGGTTATCCGATAACGATTTCCTACAACCAGAATTCTAGTATGACAACTGAAGCTTCCTGGGTAGGACTGGGATGGGATTTAAATATAGGTTCTGTAAATAGACAGATGAGAGGTATTCCTGATGATTTTAATGGTCGTGATCAAATCACCAAAACTTCCAGAACAAAAGAAGATAAGACAGATGGGTGGAAAGCAGGTGCGGCTTTTAATGTGAGTGCGGTTATTCCGTTTGCTCCCTCCTTGCGTGCAGGCATTGGTATTTCTACACTAGGCGGTAAGTATAAAAACTCAATAAATGGTCCAGGTACAACTTTTGATTTGTCGCTTAGTGCGTCAATTTCGACTACCGATGACTTTAGAGTAGATAACGTTGGATTAGGACTATTTGGAGGTATAGGTTTTAGCGGCGATTCTCAAAATGGCGTTGGAAGAAGTGGAAACCTAGGACTAAGTGGAGGATTAGGAGGGGATTATCTTGACATTTCTGGAAATGCAGGATTTGGAAGCGCTTTCCATAGTAGGCATGGAGTTACGGGACGTTATTTCAGCTTAGGTGCTGAAGCAAGTGTACATAATAAGAGTAAAGAAGACGATGCCAGAGGTTTATTAGGTAAAGGTGGAACAGGCACAGGAGTCTACCTTTCAGTAGGTGAAATATCTACTTTACCTAAAATTCGAAATGAAATGGTTGCTTATAATAGAAATAATAATTTTGCTTTAAGTGGCTTCTTGGTGCAGGGCGTATTACGTTTAGCTTTAGACCTGTCTTTCATAGATTACCTTAGCGTAAGTAAAAATAAGTCTTTCACTACAACCGCTAATGCTTTTGGTTATTTGCATAGTGCTAAACGTGATATAAAGGTTCTACTTCATCCAGATGCGATAAGCCTTTTTAAATCAGAAAATAGTGTTATGGATTATAATTCATCTCAAGCAGTAATGTATAATGAAGAAATGAAAAACCTACCGTTTAGTGCACCCACTTATGATCTGTTTAATATATCAGCCCTAGGCATTCAGGGACAGTTCAGACCTCATCGAAGTGAAATCGGAACTTTAAAGGATGCGAAGGCTGATAATGTTTCAACCCAAAAAAATGCAAGTATTGGCGCAGGTATAGGTGGCTATAATGGTACATTAGCTTTTTCAATTGACGGTGGGGGGGGCAATGGCACCTCTACGCAAACAACCAAAAGTTCTGGTCAAATTTCCGAATATGAATACGGTGGAGTTGATCATAACGACTTGAATGCACCTGATACAAATACAATGGTGACATTTAACGGTGAAAACCTGCCAACCGAGGAAGAAATGTTTAATGATTTCAAGGCTACTACTCCCATTTCCAGAAGACCATTTTTTGACAACACGAATAAGCAAATGAAGTATGAGGGAGATCATAAGTTTCGGGATCGAAGTGGGTCGGAATTTGCACTTTCTAATCCTACAGCAACGTATCGGGCAGCCAACAAAACTAGAGCCCATAATGTAAGAACCGTTCATGCTTCAAAAGCTGTGCAGGAGGGTAACAGCATTTTTCTTGATTATGATGAAAACGAGTTTGCATTCATGAGTCCTGCTTATTCAACTGAAAACAGAAAAGTGGATGGATTTAGAAATGGAAACCATATTTCAATGATAGAGGTGGATAACACTTCAGGAACTCATTATGTATTTGGTATTCCAGCTTATTCAATAAAAAATGAAAGCGTGGCATTTTCTGCTGACCTTGGTAGCTCATCTCAGGCACTATTCCAAAATCACGGACTTGCTGAGTATGACGACCAGGATAATAGTATTAATAATGAAAATGGAAAGATCGGGTTTTATGAGAAAAATGTAACTCCTGCGTATGCCCATTCATTCTTAATTACAGAGATGTACTCATCCGATTATATAGATAGAACAAATAATGGACCATCGCTTGACGATATAGGATCGTATTTTAAGTTCAATTACTCTAAGGTATATGGTAAAAGTAACCCTTACACCTGGCGTTCACCTGTGAGTGGATTACAAAGCCAGGGAGATCAAAAAGTAGCTTTTCTGGACGAAGGATTCGAAACATCAGAGGTGGATGATATTGCAAAATACGAGTATGGTGAAAAAGAAGTATGGTATGTTAATAGTGTGGAGTCCAAAAATAGAGTTGCTCAATTTTTTATTTCAGATAGAGAAGACGGATACGCTGTTGACGAGGATGGATTTATAGATGATTCCAAAACTCTGAAAAAGTTAGATTCGATTGTTTTATATAATAAAGCTGACCTTCAAGTCAATGGTACGCAGAATGCTACGCCGATTCAAACTGTGCTATTTAGTTATGATTACTCACTGTGTAAAGGGGCTCCCAACAATATAAACACATACAACGGGAACGATTCAACTTCTGGTAAATTAACGCTTACAGAAATTCGCATTAAATCGGGAGGTTCTGAGGAAACAGCACTTTATCCTTATGAATTTACTTACAGTTCGGTGAATAAAGATTTTAATTATATAAATATAGATAAGTGGGGCAATTACAAGCAAAACAATACATCGCTACCTAATCGATTACATTCCTATGTTAATCAAGATATTCAGGAAGCTACTGAAAGTGCACAAAACTGGAAGCTTACTAAAATAAAAACACCTAAAAACGGCGAAATTGAAATTGCTTATGAACCAGATGAGTACTATTATGTTCAGAATAAAAAAGCCAAACGTTTCTACCAACTGGAAGGCATGACAAGTATGATCGATCTTACGCTACTTAATGAAGAAAACTTAAGCTCCACAGAACCTGAATTATTTAATACTATGCGCGCCCTTTCTTCACAAGCATCCAGCTTAGCTAATTTGGATGCATACACTTTTCCAGGTTTGGATAACAATTCCGATGGCGAGCAGCTTCCCAATAATGTATTAGTGTTTAAATTAGATGAAGCATATAGCTCTTCAGGTACAAACAAACAGACATTAGAACAAAAACTCGTGGATGATTATTTTACAGAATTCTACGGCAATCAAAAAAAACGATTAAAAGAAATATACACAAAAACCAAGGTGGCTGTTGATCATAATGAGTTAGATAAAAAAGAAGTCATTCCCACTTTTGTTAATATAGGTGATAAGGATGTCCAGAAGTTTAATTTCGCATTACAAAACGCTATAGATGATGGGGATGTGTCGGGCGTTGATCTGATAAAATCGATAGGACTGCTTGGAAGTGAATCGACTAGCCTGTACAAATATGGATATGTCGTATTAGCGTTGGATAATATAAATGATAATACAAAAGAAAGCAAGAAGGATGAACAGGATATTTTTGAGAAATCAGATTACCTTGTAAGTTCACTTCAAAAAGCAGCTTGGCAGTTTTCAAGAAGACATCTCCCTGATCTTATATATGCAGATTGTGAAGTAAATTCAAATGGAGAATTTGAATGTGATTACAAGAATAATATTGATTGGAGGGTAGCATTTGGAGGAAAATTAAACAAAGTATTAAACAAGAAAAAGTTCTGTTTAGAGTTTGATCCAAGTCAATCTTTCATTCGTTTGAACAACGTATCAAGGTACGCTCGATTTAGTTCAACTGCACGTGTTAAATCCATTACATATACTGATAATTGGTCGGCAATAGCCAATAGTGTAGAGCCAACATCTTCTTATACATGGGAGTACCATTACAAAGGAACTACTGTTGACAAAAATAAAGGCGTAGCCGCTAATGAACCAGCCATGGGGAAAGATGAGAACCCTCTTTATCAGTGGAGTACTTACACAAACGAAAAAGAAGGAAGTGCCATGCCGGATATGACTCTTTACAATGAAGAGCCCGTTGCCAGCGCTTTATTTCCAGCACCAGTAATTGGATATGAAAAAGTAGAAGTGAAATTTGCGGAAAATAATGCTGCGAATAAAGTAGGAACTTCTATTTCTACATATCATACAGCAAAAGAACATCCAACTCAAATTTTACGAACACATGTTAGTGATGAAAAAGAAGTATATCGGGAAGACTTTTTTAGTTCAACTTATAGTCTTGTTGCATTAGCACAAGGTTATGTCCTAATTAAAAATGACTTTCATGGAAAACAAAAAGGAAGCAAAATTTACGATGCGAGTGAAAGCTTGGTTTCATCCACAACCTATGAGTATTGGGAGGAAGAGGATAAACTCAAATATCTTGACAGGGAAGGAAATACACATGAAAAAACTTCTCCATTTGATTATGAAATGTACTTTACAACAGGTATTTCTCACAGAGCAGTAGAATCTCTCCAATGGAATATTTCTGCTTATGGGATATTTGGTCCTCCTTATTTCATGTTAGGTGGTGGAATCAGAAAGCTTTATCAGGAGACAGGAGTAATGACGAATGTTTTTCATAAACTTGTTCAGCGTTATGCCAGAGTGAAATCAGTGAAGACAAAATATTTAGGTTCCAACAATTCTGCTGAAAACCTTTATTATGATATGTATACAGGAAATGTTTTAGTCTCTTCTTTAAAAGATGAATACAACGACAAACTTTTCAGTGTAAATTATCCCGCTCATTGGTACTATGAAAATTTTCAAAATATACATAGACCAACGCAGCATTTTCAAAATATTACAATCACAGATGGAGAGATCGTGAATCCAACAACGGGAATGTTAGCTTCGTTAAGTGAAGGCGATATATTGCTCTGTAACGATGGAAGCTCAACTTCTAATGCAACTTTGCTCGAAAAAACAGACCAGTCAATTACTCTAATAAAATCAGGTATCGGAAGTCAATTTAATACGGGAAGTGATCAATATGCCATTACAGTTCAGTCGACCGGTAGGAAAAACAGGCTAGGCGCAATTATGCAAAGCGTTACTACAAAAGATGATTCTTTTTTGGATAATGGTTTTGATTTTCCATCCCAAAATATTATCTCCGTGAATGCAATAGCTTTTAAGGAAAATAAAAATGTTTATTGTGGTGGTGTTAATGGTTTATTTAGAGAACCAGGACCTGATTCTGGTGATGTAATAGACCCTTATACCCATGGCGTAAAAGGGATTTATCGTATTGCGACCCCGTTTGCTTTTCAGCAGGAAAGAGATCATACCGATCCGCACAACACGCGGCATTCTGGAGTGCTTACTAACTACGTTTCCTTTTATGAATTGGTAAACGGAGTGTGGAATAAAGTCAATGATGCCGATCATCCAAATTATGTATCACCGTATGATTATGACAGCTATAGAATGCTAGGGGATCTTACTGAACACGATGAATTTGGAAAACCGATTGAATCACAAGATCAGATTGATGTTTTCTCTGCTTCAATTTATGGGTACAGCAATACAGCAAAGCTTATTCCTATTGCTCAAGCTACCAATGCCAGACAAACAGAAATTGCTTTTGACGGATTTGAAGACTATGATTATTTGGTAGGAAGTACAACATCCGGACATTTCGATTTTAATGAAAGTGTTAACAGTGGAACAGCTGTGATTGATGATAGTGAAAGGCATTCAGGGAATTCCTCATTATATATTTCTAGTGCTAATGCCCCAACGGTGGCCCGGAAAGTGGATAACGTTGATCCATGTGACCCGGTTACTACTCCAAATATTGAAGCTGGAGAGTACAAAGTTCGGGATTGTGATTGTGTGGAGGATTTTTCCCCAACGCCTGGAAAATACGTGGTGAGTTTATGGGTCAAAGAAGAAAATCCAACAAATGACACAACTTATTCTAATACCATTATAGATCTTCGGAATTTAGATAGTGGTGGCTCAACGATCAGCAGTAATGCCTTCTCTCCCTCCGGACCAATCATTGATGGGTGGCAAAGAATAGAGGGAGTATTTGAGATACCTTCCAATACAGATGAGCTGTTAATTAGATTAAGTGCTGATGTCGGGGCTTATATAGATGATATTCGTATTCACCCGTTCAAATCCTCCATGGTGACAATGGTTTACGATAAAAAAACATTGCTCCCGCTTGCGCGGCACGACGCTTATAATTTTACTACTTTTTACAATTATGACCGCAATTTGCAGGTTCGGAAAGTCAGGGTAGAAACCTATGAAGGAATCAGGACGGTAACAGAATCTGAGTCTGGAAGCGAGAAGAGATACGCGAATTAAGAATTTCAACAAAAACATTAAGCACATGCTACGTCTTATCACAATAATATTATTCTGTTTCCTTTGGGGCTTTAACCTCTATTCGGCAGATGAAACATTCAGTGACCGTTTGGAAGGATCATCAATCACAACATCAAATACATTAGAGGTAATTGATGATAAATACCCCATTATGGATACAGACCCCAACTGGGAAGATTTATTTTATAATAAAAAAGTAGTCAACAAGATTCGTTTGGGCGTATTGCCCGAAACAGAGCTGACAACGGACGAGACTTGCGAGGTGATTTTAGATGTAAGTTATCGTTTAGCTGATGGAACAACTCAGAGCTTTGCGTGTACCCTTGCTGTGGAGTACTTATCCAACGGTACACTAGGAATAAATGATAAAAGCACCTACGTTTTTGAAGATGCACACGTTGTACAAATATCTATTGATCAGGTGACAAGTGGTGCAATCGATAACTTCTTTTTGGAATCGATTATGGAAATCGAGCGCTATTATGCCTTTGATGGAGGAGCAGTAAGCAGTGCCGGTGTACAAACGATCAGTAACGATGAATTTATTGAGTTTCATTGGGCTTTCAAATCTGGTGCGGAATCATATGAGCTGGAGTATATGCACGTTAACAATTATACCCTCTCGGGTGGAAGCCTTCCCGAATCAGTATTGACCTACGATTTTTATAAAAGTGCAACACGCATCACAACTGAAAAGCAGACGTATAAAATTCCCAATACTTTTGATAAGGGTTATCTCATCTTTCGTGTGCGCGGCGTAGGTAAGAATGGCACCGATTATGATAAGCGATATGAAGGAAGTTGGAATGTATCTGAATCAGGTATGATTTCATCCGTTAACAGTAATTACAAACTTACCATTTCTTTGGATTACCACAGTTCGCTCAACTGGTCTTATCAAGCAACAATGGCAGAACATGGTAAACGTATGCAGGGTGTCTCATATATGGATGGTTTAGGTCGATCGCGTCAGCAATTGATACACAATCCGGCTACCGAACAAATAATTGTTTCCAACACCTATTATGATTACCATGGTAGACCAGTGATTCAAGATTTAGGAACGCCAGTTGATGATGAAGCACTTAAACATTACCCTGCATTTAATCGCTCGGCTATTGACCAGCAGGCATTTGGTCCTGAGCATTTTGATGAAGTGGATTTGCAGGGAAGTTGTCCTGCTCTACCAGATGCCTTTGATACGAATTATGGCGCCGGAGAATATTATTCAACAAATAACCCGGCAATAGATGGAGCCAATCATAATGTTCCAGATGGCGAGGGGTATCCGTATTCTCAAATTCAGTACATGCCTGATCAAACCGGAAGAGTCAAACGCTCAGGAGCCTTTGGGGATGTTCATCAGATTGGAAATGGAAAGGCAACTAAATATATGTACAGTACGCCCAGCCAGGAAGAATTGAACAGACTTTTCGGAAGTGAAGTAGGATATCGTAACCAGTACCAAAAACGAATGATGCAAGATGCCAATGGCCAGATTTATGTAACCTATTATGATTTGGCGGGAAGGGTAATCGCAAGCGGACTTGCCGGGGCAGCTCCTCAGAACCTGGAAGCCATTGACGGAGAAACCCCGTTGGAAGATTTTCAGTTTAGCCTCAATAGTCCTCCCGCGGTCGGAGAAACAGCATCTTTGGGTACGGCGATTGAATTTTCAAAACCTGAAGAAATTTTATCTGACGGTCAGTATACATTCAACTATGCCTTTACACCAGCGGAATATGAAGATCTTTGTATGGCAACCGAAAGCTGTTTTGACTGTGTTTATGATTTGGAAATACTCATCAAGGATGCTGAATGTGAGAATGATACGCTTTTTTATGACAAACTCAAGATCAATGGAGGTGAGCTCGATAGCCTTTGTCAATCAACTACTTATAATTTAGATACGTTGTTGTTTGTTAATCAGGGAACCTATACGGTCTCCCGAAAGCTCTCTATTGACCAACAAGCGATTGCTGATTATTGGTGTACTTATTTAGAAGCAAATACCTGTGCTCCTTCTTATTCAACAATCTATAACGACTTGTATGAAACGGAAAGCTTTAATTTGTGTCTTCCCGATACGTTTGATCCCGATGATTTTCAAGGAGGAAATAGTACATGTGAATTACAGGAAAAAATGATGCTCTCTCAAGTATCTCCCGGCGGACAATACGCGCTGTATGATATTGATAGCAATGGAGATGTAGATGCTACATCATACCCACTCTCTCTGTTTAATAGTAGTAATTCACTTCCTGATGCAAATGCAAGTTGGAAGAATCCAATAACTGACTATTTGGATGAAGATGGAAACACAGATTATATAACAATTATTTACGATAGTCAATCAGGTACGTATACCCCTGAACTTTCTACTACCTCAAATCTTGTTTCAACTAACGATCCTTCAATATTTTTTGCACCGCCCGAAGATTTATTAAATGCCCTTGATTTTATTGCGAATTTTAAACCGAGTTGGGCTGCATCTTTACTGGATTATCACCCTGAAGCCTGCTACCTTGATTTTTGTTATTTAAACGCATCTTCAGAAAATTACAACAATGGTATGGATACAATATATACCTTTGATGAAGCGTGTTCAGAAGGATATTTTAACCCATTGGATATTTTATACGGCAATGCAGGAATCTATAATGTTACTCTTTTTGATGATTGTTTTGACAACAGTGTGATTGATACTTTCTTCTTATCCGGATATGGACAGGGAGATTATTTTTATAATGCAATGAAGGACTCCATGTCTGATTTTATAGAAGTGGGATCAACGCCAACAAAAATAATTGATATCTGGACCTATTCTATTTTCTTAGCGGTTTATAATGGAGATGATTTTGATACATACGACAGTGATATTAGAAATTATCAGCTAGACACATGTGATATGGATGCCATTTGGGTCACTTACCGCAGACTCTATAAACAGCTTAAACAATATTATGTAAAACAACAAGAACTGGAATACGCAATGACTAACGATTGCTATAACGGTTGTATAGGAGAAGTTGGTTTTGATGCTGCAGACATTATTGTAGATAATCAGTCTTTCGATAATTATACCGACCAAAGTAGTACGACAACAGATGAAAGTGCTGATGCAGACCAGCCTTGTTACCTGAATAGTCTGTATACAGAGAAGCAACAGGTGTTTCCCGACTACTGGGATTATTATAACATAGCCCAAGATACCGCTGCCATGCAGGACAGTATTGATTTGATCATGCAAGAGCAATGTGAGTTGAGTTGTGAAACAAAAGCCTCAGATTGGATCGCCGGGCTATATGAGTGTCCTAATGTAACGCAAACTACACTGGATAACATTAAAGCAGAACTAATTGAACTCTGTCAGATGGGGTGTGGTAGTGTGTTGTACCCGGAAGGGGTTTCTGTACTTTCAGGCGCAACAACGACGAACGGCAATTCAAGTTTTGAGGAAGTATTGGAATATCATTTGGGTACAGGGTATGAATCAGACGTTTGTAATTTCTACTTGCTGGATGATGTGCCTCCGGCTCAGGGTACGACAGACACCTTAACATATGCAACGTATTTAGATGATTGCGGGTGTGACATACTGATGCAGGCCCACCATGATTTTTACGAGCTTGAAGGCCAGGGTAATCTGCCTGCCGGTGTGGAAAATGTGGAAGAGATGCTGATTTATAATGAAGGAATTAGTATTGAAGATGCCAATCAATTGCTGTGTGAATGCGATAAATATTTTAACGGCACACTTGAAACGTGGACTGCCCCTGGAGAATGGACAACAACTGCCGCTAACAACTTAGTCGCAGCGCAAATTAGTGTAGCCCCCGAATTTTCATGTAGTATAGACGATTCCACCGCATGTTTCGATTGTGATTATATTGACTCTGTACACAGTGCTTTTATTACAACCATGGAAAATCAGGGGATCTACGATGTAGATACTTCGGCCAATTACGGCCAACTCCTTTCAGGATATATGAATGCCGCATTAGATTATGATCTACTCGCTGAAGATTATTTAGATTTTATGGCGGGATGCAATGCAACTACAGAAACTCCCTATTGTAGGTTAAACACCGAAGCTACTGCATGGTTAGAAGTAATGAATATACTGGCGAAACGAGGGCAACTTAGCGCTACGGAGGCTGCCCCGGTAGACCTCTATACTGATAACATTGCCTATGCCCACAACGCATTTGGAGATGCATTACAAGCCCCTTACTTCTGGTCCTGTGAAGGCGGCGGAGACTGTGATGATGAAACGCTTACGGTTTATTTTGGAGAAGATGCTTTAAACTCCTGTAGTTTTACGCTCAACTTTCCTGTCGGTTCTGCAATTGCCAATGATCAGATTATCGGATTTTCTGATCTTCAAATGCTGGATACCACGTGTAGTAATCTTGACGAATTCTCACTAATTATGGAATACATTGAATGTGGAAAAGTGGAAACAGCAATTGTTACCGGCTCAACTACCTGCATTGATATCAGCACGTGTGTTTGTGGAGATATGGGGCAACTACTTTGCAATGATCCAATCCCGGACGATTTGAACAACCCTTCAGATTGTTATGCAGAAACATTAACACAACTTGCTGTAAATGCAGAGGATCTTTATACTGAATATGTGGACACCCTCTACGATTATTTTGAAACTAACTATAATACACAATGTAAGACTGCTTTTGCAACGGAATCATTTTACTATACAGGCGATTATCAAATGTATCAATTTACCCTGTTTTATTATGATCAGGCTGGAAATTTAGTACAAACCATTGCTCCAGAAGGTATTTCCCCTTTAGATCAAACACAAAATACCAACATCAATAACGCACGTGACAATGTTTCTGGTCCTAATGATACTGGAACTACAGGAGTGTTCCCAACGCATGAATATGTAACCGAATATCACTATAACAGCTATGGTCAACTTACACAAACCACCAATCCAGATCAAGAAGGAAATACGGTATATTGGTATGATCGCTATGGAAGAATTATAGCCTCTCAAAACCCGCATCAAGCACAAGATGATAAATATTCTTATACCTTTTATGATGAACAGGGAAGACCTTTACAGGTTGGGCAAGTAGAAACTACAGCAACACTTACGGAAACCATTACAAAAGCAGCCGATTTAGGAAGCAGTTTTGAAAGTTGGGTAACCAATGGTTCACGAACCGAAGTTACTATTACACAGTATGATGAAAACCTCTCAGCGGCCATAAGCAATAAGTTTGAAAACGGACAACAAAACTTGAGACTGCGAGTAGCCTCTATATTATACTTTGCTTTAGTTTCTCCTTTTACGGATATTACTACTGACTATCAGTCCGCAACACACTACTCCTATGACCCGCATGGAAATGTCATAGAAATATTACAAGACGTCCCAATGATGCAGCCTGTGGAGCAAGACATTAAATCTACGCAGTATGATTATGATTTGATCAGTGGAAACATGAACAAGGTAGAATATCAAAAAGAGGAAATAGATGGCTATACACATATATATCACTATGATGAACTCAACCGATTAAAAGAAGTACAAACCTCAGCAGATAGTGGGGTACATGTTTCTACAGATGCCAAATACCAATATTACGATTATGGGCCGCTAGCACGTGTAGAAATCGGAGAATATGAGGTACAAGGAACGGATTATGCTTATACCATTAACGGTTGGCTCAAAGGAGCGAACTCTAATACGCTTGATGCTTCAAGAGACATGGGCAAAGATGGAACTACAGGTTACTATACAAACAATACCGATGTGCACAGGCACTTTGCAGTGGATGCTTTCGGTTTTTCGCTCAACTATTTTGATGGAGACTATGCAGGCATTGGCACGAATACTTTTGAAGCCGACTACAGCGGTCACAATTTCGGGAATGCCTCTGCCAACCTTTACAACGGAAACATTCGCCACATGGTTACTGCGATTGAAGGATTAGAAATACAAGGGTATGCCTATACCTATGACCAATTGCAACGACTTAAAAAGATGGAAGTGTATCGAGATAACAACTTGACTACCAATAATAACTGGAGCACTTCGCAAGCCACCACCGACTATTTAACACAAATTAGTTATGATAAAAACGGAAATATTACTAACTTAGCTAGAAATGGTTATTCAAGTGCTCAACTGAAAATGGATCGAATGGCATATAGCTACCAAACAATAGGAGGAGAAAAGACGAATCGTTTAGATTTCGTTCAGGATTATTACCCTGACTATAGCGGTTACGAAGATATTAAACAAGGTCAAACAACCAACAATTACCAATACAATAAAATAGGCGAGCTAGTTGAAGATGTTTCTGAGGATATGACTCTAAATTGGCGCTATGGCGATCATAAATTAGATGAAATAACAAGAACGGATCAGGATAGCCCTAACTTAGAATTTGTTTACAATCCCGTTGGAGTAAGAGTAGCGAAAATAGAAAAACCGAGAAGTGGTGGAGTAGAATTGTCAGATGATAACTGGATAATTACCTACTATGCCTATGGTGCCAATGGTCAACTCATGGCAACATATGATTCAGAATTATACAATGGTACTGCCAAAGAAACAACACTGGATGAGCAATATATTTATGGTTCTAAGCGTGTGGGCGTAATTAAAGCTAACCAAACAATGTATGATGGTGGTATTATTTCTCCCTCAACTGATCCTGTTGTTGATCATACCTTAGGTAGAAAAAGGTATGAATTATCCAATCACTTAGGGAATGTATTGGCTACCATAACGGATAGAAAAGTTTGGAATAATACAGACAGTAATTACGAGCCTGTAGTTACCATGAAAGCTGATTATTTTCCATTCGGATTTTTGATGCCAGGTCGCTTTGAGTCCGTTGATGATTCAAGACATTTGTTTAACGGAATGGAGGCAGACGGGGAAGTATCAGGAGAAGGAAATTCTTACACCACGCAGTTTAGACAGTATGACCCACGACTCGGAAGGTGGAAGTCAAGAGATCCTTTACAAGCAAGTTTCCCTTGGCAATCACCTTATGTAGCCTTTGATAATAATCCAATTTATTATACCGATCCGTTAGGTTTGGCTGCTGGAAAAGGAGAGGGAGATCCTCCAGCAGGACTTCCTGAAAACCCTAATAATGAACAAGTAGCAACTGCGGATAATGGAAAAAGCTATACTTATTCTAAAGAAAATGATAGGTGGATTTACACAACTCCAGATGTTGAGGTTGTAGGTAGAGCTAAAAAACCAATAGGCTATTACTCATCTAACAATGATTTAGATGTAGAGACTAAGGATCAACATGACGGTTTTGATCCAAATACTTTTTATATAGCCCCAGAAAATGATCCTAGAAAGAAGATAATTTATCATATTACTGATAGAAGAAAAACTGATACTGAATCTACTGAAGAGAATAACGAAGATCACGTGGATGCTGATGATTCTGCTGATCCAGATGATCCTTATGGAGAAATTCATTACTCAGATGAAAAACCGGGCGGACCAGGAACAATAGGTTATGGCGATGACGAAATTCCAGAGTATCCACCTAAAGTCAATCTTTATATTACCCCTGGTCGATGGGAAACATCAGAAAGGCAATTATTTTTAGAGTGGCAGGCACCTTGGAATTCATTAGATGACTACCCTTATTGGAGAGTTAGGATGTATGGAGGTAGTCAAGATACAGTTTTTGATAGAGGTAGTAAAAATCCAGATAAAGTTTTCATGATTATTGATGGGGAAAAAGTGTTTTTGATGAATATATTATATGAAAACCAAATTAAAAGCGAGAATAATGGTGAGTAAAAACCTAATATTTATGATTAATTTATTACTCTTTACGGCTTTAGCGTGTGTTAATGAAGAGCAAATAGACGAAAATAATTTTGATGAGTTCAGGAGGGGTTTAAAGAAAAAAAAAGCTGCAGTTAAAGAGAATAAAAGAAAGTTTGAAAACTACGTTAGACCTGTTTTGGTTGATACTGCAGTTTTCTTTTTTGACGGAGAGAACCCTAAAGAAAAACATTATCATATAAACGCTTATAGCAAAATTGATACAGCTAACATAGAATTCTACACTAATTGGTACGACAGTACACTTAATGAGTTTAAAGGTGGTCGAGAAAGTATTGTTTATTTCTTTAATAACAAGCCAAGCACTCCCAAAATATCTTTTCCTACACTCGTATCAGATAAAGCTTATGAAGAACATTGTTTTCTTTTTATTAAATATGAAAGAGGTGCTTTGAAATATTATTGGAATCCTTTTAAAAACAGGAAACAGAAGTAAAATGAGTAATGTATTCACAACGGTTGCATTACTGCGTTTTTATTCTGGCAACTTAGCTTGTTCTAAGAAATCTTCATAAGCATCATTTACAATGGCGTTAAGTTCTTCTTTTGTTGCTTGTGGTGTTTTACCAGAAGTAATCCAAAAAGAAAAGATGGTCTGTATTAAATTGTAAGCTTTTTCAGGGGTAAGATCTTCGGGTTTTTTTACTTGTTTGAGTTCTTTAACAGATCCTTTTACAAGGTCTTTGGTCATCTGTTTTTTGAATTTTTCTATTTGAGAGTTGCTTAACATGTAGTTTAAATTGCATTTTCAATAACACCTTCCATCCCTTTTTGCACGGCAAAAATACTCATTCTTTTGATGTATTTTTTTAACTCATTATAAGTTAATCCGATATTAAATTGTTCTATTTCTACCTGTCCAGAGTTATTGTCAATGTAAGATTTAATTTCATCGAAGTTATTCCCTGCAATTTGTTTATCAATGGCATAAATAGTTAGCATAGCAGAAGCTTTTACATTTAAAGCAGGATAAGCAAGTGAACTATCATTAAGTTCAAAAGCAATAGGGAAATACTGCTCATCTAGTTCTTGATCTCGCCAAATGTCATGTAATATAGCTCCATTGTGTCCATCAATAGAAATAGAACCTTTATAATCTCCGTAGGTTGTTGAAGCTTTGTCTTTAAGTAAATCCATAATTAGTGTTGTTTTAGTGTTTCTTTTTTTGGTCTTTTAACTCTTGTATTTTCTTAAAGTTAGTCATAAAAGTAGAAAACTCTGCCAGTTCCCCATCGTATGTTATTACCAAATAGGGTACACCATTTTTCTTATGAATACCGAACGTTCCAAGACCTTCACATATAGCGGAGAAATAATGACCTTCCTCTAAAGTATCAAAGATGTCTAAATATGAAAAATCATAATCCGACCACTCTACCACTTTTGCATATTCTTTACTAAATTCTGCCATTGTTTATCATTGATAGCATTAAAGTTACTGATTTATAGCATTTAAAAAAGATAGTTAGTTAAAGTTCTTTTAGTTCGCTAAACTCAAAAAGTTATCAACAATTTACAGAAGTGCCTAAATCCCTTTTATGGTGTAGCTTTCAGGCGTTTTCATATAGTTTTCCAATTTCCCCCATTCTCCATCTATTTTAAGGGTTTTTTAGGGGTGGTATTCTTTCTTTTTTTAGGGGGCTTTTTTTTCTCTTTTTTTGGTTGAAATTTAGGTTTAGGATTACAAGGTTGTGAGTACTTCAACTTTTTCAGTAATCACCATTATAGGTGTTTTATTTTTTCTGTCTCCCGAAGCTTCGGGATTCATTTTTTAGGGGCTTTAATGTGTTTTTGTTGGGCTGTTTTCCTTTTTACTGGTGGTGTGGTTAAAAGACGTTTTCTTTAGTTTAAACACTCCTTTTTTAGTCGATTTTTTGATTTAAACACCAAAACAGGCAGAAAGGCACGGCAAATTTAAGCAGTAGAGCCAACAAAGAGAACCCAAAGCCATGCAAGAAAAACCAACTATTCAGCTCTTCACCAAAACAAATAATTAAATGATCCGCAAAATTGAGCATTTGCAAACACTCTGCAAGGGTAATACAAAGCTAACGCCCTTGCTTTACGTGCTTGCAAATGCTCTTTTCAATTAGCGTTCATTTAATTATTAGTTATGGTTTCATTCACTTCTTTTGTTGGTTCTTTTCCTTGCGTGGCTTTTTCGGGTTCTCGTGTTGGCGGTTCTTCAGCTTCGGTTTCTTGCCGTGCCTTTCTGCCTTTTTTGGGTGGTTTTCGTGGGTCGGTCGCCGTGGGCTGTGCCTCGGGCGTTGACAGCCTCGTGCGTTCGGCTTTTCCGTCCGCTTCTGTTTTCTCGGTTTCCTCGTTTTTGGTTGGCGGTCGTGTGTCTCGTGCCTCGTTTGCTCGTCGTTCGTCTGCGCTTGTTTCGTGGTGTGCTTCTCGCTCGGGCTTGCTTGTGGCGTTTCCGCTTGGTGCTTGCCCGTCTGGTGTGCGTGTTTCTTCGTCCTTTCGTGGCTGTGGCTCTGGTTCGTGGGGTTCTGTTGCCTTGGCGCTTGGTTTGGGTTGCTCTGTGCTTGTGGTGTCTCCTGCTGGTGTTTCTTCTGCTTGGTTTGGTTCGCTTTCCTCTCGCTTCCGCTGTGTGGGTTCTGCTCCCTGCGGTGGGTTGTTGTGGGTAGCTTCGCCTGTTCCTTTCCCTGCTCTGCCTGCCTGTGGTCAGCTTTCTTTGTTTTAGCGGTCTGTTTGTCCGCTATTTTTAAGTTGTTTTCTTGCTTTTTTAGGGCATTTCATCAGTCGGATTGATGTTATATTGCTTTATAAAATCAAGGAATGTATTATAACTATTCGCTGTATTTTGCCATTCAACTTTTGCACGTGTAAATTCCTCTAAAGTTTTTTGATTTAAAAAGCCGTTTGGTTCTTCTGTTAACTTCTGTTCTGCTTTTATGTAAACATCGGTTTTTAATGCAAATTCTTTTCTTAACTCTTGAAAATATTCTTTGTATGTCATTTGTATTTTTTTTTAAGGTGTTCTATAATTTGTCTGGTGCAATATGAATGTCATTAAATTCTCTCAAACATGCTGATTGAAAATATTTTTTAAAATCATCATCTTTATTGTCAAATTCCTTTGCCATTTTAACAAATTTCGATCGTTCATCGGATTCCTTTAATTGTTTATGTAGCTTCAATATGCGTAACTCCCCAATATGCAAATAAATCTCTCCGTCTCTTTTCATTCTTTGAATTTCTGTGAGATCATCCCAATATTTATGTCTAATTACACCGTAGTTATTTACTACTTCTTTTATTTCTTGTTTTTCCTTATCTGTCATAATTAAAAGGTTTAAGATTTTTATTACTCCCTCACTTTTTAGCGAGGGAGTTTTTTATTTAATTTACTGATTTGCTTAGGTCTGCCCCTGCTTTAAATTTTGGGCGTTTTTTCGCTTTTATTTGTATTGATTTCCCTGTTTGTGGGTTACGTCCTGTTCTTGCTTTTGTTTGTTGTACCGAGAATGTACCAAAGCCAGTTAAAGTTACTTTATCGCCCTTCTTTACCGTTTCGGTAATGGTTTCTAAAATCGCCTCTAGTGTTTCTTTTACCTCCTTTTGACTTTTACCCGTTTTTTGGGCTACTGCCTCAATTAATTCTTTTTTGTGCATACTGATTGTTTTTAATGTTTAGGTTTAAATATAACGGATTTTATCCGTTTTTTATTCGCTTTAGCGGTTTTCCCCCCTCTTTTTTTAGCTTTTTAGTTTGATAAGAAATGGTTTTTCCCGAACCTGTCGGGAGAGATCTTAGGATTCCAACTTTACACACCTGTTCAGTAAGCTATTTTTAAGCAAATTTTATCTCTAAATACCACCCCTAAAAAACCCTTAAAATAGATGGAGAATGGGGGATTTAGTGTTTTTCCTATTGTTAATTTCTTTTGCCTTTTAACTTCTTTTTTATTGCTATTTGTTACCGTCCTTTGGTTGTTAAAATTGATTTATTAATACTAAAAAAGTAAGAGTATGCCATATTCTATTTTAAACAAAGTCGTATCTGACTCAGACGAACTACAAGACATTGCCGATTCGTTGGAAAAAGCATCATTTTATATGATGGTAGCCTTTAAAGACGTCTGTAATGATGAAAGTATAGGTGACATTCGACGCTGTTATGAAGATTTACAGCTTTTAAGAGATGGACTTTTAGAAGAATATCACAAACAACAAAAAACAGTAGATAAATGAAAGATTTACAGATACACAACAGCCGATTTATAACCTACACGGATAATCATTTTACTGTTGACATTTTGGGCGGAATAGATTTAATGCAAGTCGAAAGAATGATTTGTACACTTCGCATAAATTACAAAGATTATTCGCCTATGCGTTCCACACTCGATTTATACAACGATAACCAAACAGATAAATTAATACGTACTATTTGCGATAAATGGGAACTTAAACTACTGGATGTATCTAAAGCTGTTCATTCAATGATTACCAAACTAGAAAGCTATAAACTAGAACGGTTAAAATATCCTCAACTTAAAGAACCAGACTTTGAACCAAGTGAACAGCAACAAAAAGAAGCAAACCAGTTTTTAAAGAACAAAAATCTACTCTCAAAGCTTACTGAAGCATTAAACAAAATTGGTATTTTGGGAGAAGATGAAAACGCAGTTATTTTGTTTCTGGCGCTTTGTTCTCATAAGTTTTCAAATCCCTTTTCAGTAATCTGTTTAGCAAAATCGGGAATCGGAAAAAGTTATTTACTGCAAAAGCTTTCCGAGTGTATGCCCTTAAACGCTTACAGCCTTCACACCCGAATAAGTGCAAACGCTTTATATTATTTTGACAGCCACCAAATAAACAATAAAGCCCTTTTTATTGAAGATTTAGAATGGACTACCCAAATGCTACAACCTTTATCAACGCTTCAAACTCAAAGGCGATTAATAAACACCAGAGCCACTAAAAATAAAGATGGTATGATGCACTCAACAAGTTTTGAAGTAGTGGGAAAGCTTTGTTTGATTGCTTGCGCTTATTCTGAAAAGAATTATGAGAGGCTTAGCCTCCCGTTTTTATGTGTGAACTTAAACCACAGCCATGCCCAAGACATTGCAATAATGGAATATCAACGGAAAATATCCGCAGGCTTAATAAATAAAGAGTTGATTACTCAAACTCAACAGCTTTTAAAGTGCGTAATTGCAAGCCTTAAAAATGTAACAGTAATCAATCCATACGCTACACTAATTAACCTACCTAAAGAAATTGCCTATCCAAGAAAATCACTTTTATTACTGCTTAACTTCATTGAGGTTATTACCTACTTTTTCCAACAACAACGCACCGAGCAAGTAAATGAAGAAACAGGAGAAATAAGCATACTTACGCACCCTAATGATATAGAACTAGCCTTTACATTTTTAAAAAACAATCTGTTCCGTAGAGCGGACGAATTAAGCACATCGGCACGAGGCTTTTATAACTGGCTTGAAAAATACTTACATGAAGCACAAACAAACCAATTTACAACACTTGATATAAGAAAGGCACGAAGTGTCCATCCCCGAACATTAAACCGTTATTTACAGGAACTAAAACTATTTTCTTATGTGCAAGTAGTCGGGGGAAACAAACATCGAGAGGGATTTATTTACAAGCTGACCAATTTTAATAATCAAAACACCGCACAAAATCAAATTGAAAAAGCTATTAAAGAGACGCTAACCGCTGTTTGGAGTGAGTACAACAAGCAAAACAGTAAGACAGTTAGCCAAACCCCTGTGTCCAACTCTAAAACTCCCACTACTAAAGGCAAAACCAGTAGGACGACAGCGGAGAGCCTCCGCAGGCAGAAAAACAATAATACACAACAACAATGAAAAACCCGAACTTAAACAACAGTTACAAAGCCCTTGTTAAAAGTTATGCAGAATATTTACAAACGCTCGGTTTTGCAACTACTACCGTTTACGGTTTTCCTCGTTACATCAGCGATTTTTTAACGTGGCTTGAACAAAAAGGCATTAGTAAAATCAATTTACTGACTTCTAAAATGGTGTTTGATTACTTTGCTTATTTGGAAGGTAAAAGAGGAGAGAGAACAAAACAAACGTTAAGTACAGCCCATTTAAACCAAACTTTTGGAGCAGTTGATAAATTTTTAGAGTTCCTGCACCATACAGGGGCAAAAAACACACCATCGCCCACACGTTACACCTTAGAACACGTTCGTAAAAAACCACTTCAAGTACTTACACCAGAGGAAATAAAAATACTTTACAATACCATAGAACTTACTTTTTCTGCTATGAGTTTTGCCGTTCGTGAGCCTCGACAACAAACCTTAAAACTGGTACTTGATTTATGTTATGGTTGCGCCCTTCGAAGATCAGAGGCATTTAATGTAAAACTAAATGATGTAAACTTTGACCAGCGAATAATCCACGTAAGGCAAGGTAAGAACTACAAAGATCGTTTTGTTCCCATGAGTGGTAAAGTATATGAGGGCTTACAAACTTACATTTATCAGTATCACAGAACTTTTACAAAACGTGCTGAATACCTTTATCCTTTTGGGAGAAATACTATTGACCAATCGATTAAACTCCTTGTAAAATACTCAGACTCTCAAAGTTTAAAAGCTAAAAATCCATCACCTCACACTTTGCGCCATTCCATTGCCACGCATTTACTAAAAAACGGCATGGATATAGAACGTATTGCCCGATTTTTAGGACATGGCACATTAGAAAGTACAAAGCTTTACACTCACATTTTAAATCAGTATGAAGAAGACCAATAAAACGCCTACGGAGGCTCTCCATTTTGAAGTATTTTTACAGCAAAAGGGGATTATTGACAAAACCATTGCACGGCACAAAAGGGAAGTAAATAACTATGAAAAGTGGTTAGATACAACTAAAGGAAAAGAAGCCGAAAACGCTACTAAAAAAGACCTTTTAGATTATCTGAAACACGTAAAGGAAAGCCGTAATTTATGCAATGCTACACAAAACAGCGTTTTACAAAAGCTTAAAAACTATTACGCATTTTTAGCCAAAACATACGGCACAAAAGACATTACCCACTTTATTAAAATCAGAGGAATAGAGCGTAAAGTTTTAACCTCTATTTTAACACCTGATGAACTCGACTTACTTTGTGATGCGTATTATTATCACATACAAGAATATAGACCAAGTGTAAAAGAAACCCTTTATTATCCCGACCAACAAACGCTTTTAAGAGGTTATTACATTGCCCTTACTCTTATGGCTTACCAAGCGTTGCAAGTAAAAGAAATAGAACAGCTTACCGCCTCTAGTTTTGATTTACGTAAAGCCACCGTAAGCGTTGAAGAAAGTCGAAAAGGAGCAGAAAGAACCCTTACTCTTGAAGCCTTGCAAATAGGGGTTTTAATGCAGCACTTTGCAAACCTTGAAGATACTCCATTAATGCCCAACCGCAACCATTTTGAAAAACTAAACAACCACTTAAAAAAACTACATCCCAAATACAAAGACTTTAGGCAAATCCGCACTTCTAAAATCACCCATTGGTTAAAGCTTTACGGACTTCGCAAAGCCCAACATCTTGCAGGACATAAAAACATAGCCAGTACAGAAAAATACCTTACAGGCGACTTTGAAACCCTGCAAAACGATCTGGACAACTTCCATCCTTTAAAGTAAATCTATTTTAATAGTTTTCAATCCTCTTTTTTACATCAGAACATCAAAGTATTTTGTTTTTTTCATAACTTAGTTGACTTAAAGCAAAATCTTTGGGCTGTTTAAGACTTACATATTGTAATGCAATGGAAATCCCGACCTTTCGGGGTCACCAAAAACCTGAACTAAATATCGTTAGTGCTGAAAAAGAACTGACCTTTGAGAAAAGCGGTTTAAATGCACATAGCAGTTTAGAGTTGACTAATCATTTAGGTAACGTGCTTGCCACGATAAGCGATAGGAAAGTTTGGAATAATACAGATGGTGTTTACGAGCCTGTAGTTATCATGTATGCTGACTATTTCGCTTTTGGTATGGTGCAACCGGGTAGAAGCTTTAATCTGTCAGAATCACGTCATTTGTTTAATGGGATGGAGCATGATGCGGAAGTCTCAGGGAGTGGGAATTCTTATACTACGCAGTTTAGACAGTATGATCCGAGGCTTGGAAGATGGAAGTCGCTTGATCCTTTGATGGCGAAGTATCCACATATGAGTCCTTATGTAGCATTTAATAATAACCCAGTGTATTTTGTAGATCCATTAGGATTGGAAGGAGATCCCCCAAAAACAAACGATAAAAAATATTCTGAGGGAGAAATAGTGGTAGTACAAGGCTGTAACGAAAAATACTATTATGAATATTCATGTGGTACTGTTAATGAAGATGGAAGCGTAAATGATGATGCTGAGTTCAATTTAATAGCTGAATCTTACCATGAAATGAGTAATAATCATTTACAAATTATGAGTGCATCTCAAAATTTCGCTGGCTCAGAAGAGCAATGGACTAATATGGACGCTGTGAGTTACATGTTGGGTCAAGAAGATATCTTTAAGAGAAAATTTAACTATATTAAAGAGAATAAAGAGATAATAATAGCCGCTGCAGAAAGATCAAACATAAGCCCACTACTTTTAGCGTCAGTCTTATTTAATGAGTATGGGGGTGATCCTCCCTTAATAGATGATTTAGCGACCGCAGCTAGGGATAATGATGGTGACATGAAAACCTCTTTTGGAGATGTAAGTATGCAAATTCGAAGGGCTGCAACTACATTAGGTTATGGTGAGGAGTATGCACGTACAAACAAAGTATTTAATTCTATAAGAGGTGCTTTAAGAAATAGAGTTACAGGAATATTTATTGCTGCAGACCACCTTTCTGATTTACAGGTGATTGATTGGGGAGATGTGAAAGGTGAAGCTTTAACCCTGACTCAAATGATAATTACTTCTACTCGGTATAATAGAGGGCCAGATTTAACAAGAAAAGAAATAAAAGAAAACACTAGTTATGGAGACTCTTTCTTTCTAAACGATGAAAGAAGAGAACAGATTAGACAAATAATTTATGATGAATAATTTGATCAAATATTTTTTTTATGGATTGATTCTTATTACCTCCTTGGTAATATGTTTTTTCCAATTGATCATTTTAGTAAATATCGATGATTATAGTGTTGATGATGGTAAGGAATTTGTTTTTTACCTTTTCTCATCAATATTTACAATGATTTTAAACCTAATTGTATTCTTTATCTTTAAAGATATAAAGCTGATACGTGTGACTTCATTTATTCTTATTATAACTGAAGTACTAATATTAGTATATTCATCAATCATATTAGGTTAATAAATTTTTTATGCACACTCTACGTGATTCCGCAACAATACCGTTCCAATATTGGTCAGTACTGTTTTAGAGGTAATTATGGGGATTTTTAAATAAGTAGTTCTTTCTTTTAAAAGTGAAATATTAGTTATGATAAAAACGGAAATATCACTAACTTAGCTAGAAATAGTTATTCAAGTGCTCAACTGAAAATGGATCGAATGGCATATAGCTACCAAACAATAGGAGGTGAAAAGACGAATCGTTTAGATTTTGTTAAAGAGTATTATGCTGATTATTCTGGTTATAATGATATCAAGCAAGGGCAGGTAGCTAACAATTACAAATATAACGAAATAGGAGAGTTAACAGAAGATGTCTCTGAGGATATGACGCTAGATTGGCGTTATGGAGATCACAAGCTTAATGAAATAACAAGAACCGACCAGAACAGTCCCAACTTAAAATTTATCTATAACCCGCTTGGAGTAAGAGTAGCGAAAATAGAAAAGCCTAGAGCTTCAGGTTCTGAGCTATCAGATGATAACTGGATAGTCACTTATTATGCTTACGATGCGAATGGACAACTTATGGCAACCTATACATCAAACCTTTATGATACACCAAACAGAGAAACTTCTCTTGAAGAACAATACATCTATGGCTCTAAACGAGTGGGAGTAATGAAGTCAAATCAAACAGTATATGACGATGGAGCTATTCCTTTACCTACTGATCCAGTTGTTGATCTGCACACTCTACGTGATTCCGCAACAATACCGTTCCAATATTGGTCAGTACTGTTTTAGAGGTAATTATGGTGGATTTTTAAATAAGTAGTTCTTTCTTTTAAAAGTATAATCTATTCTGCACATAAATTTAAAGATAAAACAATAAATGTTGGTCGAATTACTGATGTTGGACCAAAAAAATGATAACATATGGAAAGACGTTCTCCCACACAAAATGAACTGAGCATGATTAAATACCTAATTAGCAAGTCAAACGTATCATTCTCAGATACGGAACTAGATGGTCTTGAAGTTGAGCCTATGGATGACGGTGGAATGGGTAGTCTTTTGTTGTTTCTTAAAGAAAACACCAATTATAAAAGAGTTTTTGGGGATGAGGTGGCAGAATATATTTATAGTGATGTAGATAATGTTGAGGTTAACATAACTTTAAACATTGATAGTCATGGAAACCTATTTGAGTTAGATATTTGGAGGGTTGATTCTTCTCCGCTAGTAAATTTACCTAATATGGATAATATATAATTGGGTAGTATTTCAATTTGGTAATGTTTCAATTGGCATTTTTTCGATATTTTTTCAAATTCCCTAAAGTAAATTTTGTGATTGTTTTTAGGATTCTTTTTTTGGTGCAGTATTTAAAGAATTTATCTCACAACTATTTTTTATTGACGGTTCTTCGCACTTTACCAACTTTAAGATAGAGTGATTTATGAGATGTTTTTGGGGGTGAAGTTGAACACCTACCAAAAGAAAAAGTTAGATTTATTACTTAATCTGCAGCCAATATGACCCACCATGTGTTTCAATTCCCTGAAACTTTTCATTTTTCCAAAAATCATTTAATAGCCCATGTAGTTTTGGATTTTTGTAAATATAGTAGTTGGGCAGAATGGTATTATACTTAGTGTCATTTGCTAATAAATACATTGCTAAACCGTATTGCTCAGAGTAAAACCTATCACACATGAATTGTGGGTAATCGTATGGCAGATAGATATCGTGAATATGTACAACAACACCTTTGTTTAGTTTTGGTAAAATCTCCAGGAAGAAAACCATTGCATCTGAATTCGGTAAAATTCTGTGTGAATTATCGATAAAAAGGATATCGTTTTCTTTTAAATTCAGAATATCAGTGTAATCCACATCCTCAAATCCTCGTCTTACAACTTTGTCTGAAAGCGCATCAATTTCAGCCCTTGGGAAAGGATCGATAGAAGTGATTTTCATATTTGGATTGGTTTCCTGTTTGGCTTTAAAAGCTACTTTTGTAGAATTTCCAGATCCAACTTCTATATAGTTTTGTGGTTTGAAGTAAGCAATATTTGAATAAAGTGTAATAATGTCTAATCCAGGTAAAAAATCGTTGTTGTAGGTCGGTTGAGAGTCGTCAGTTTCAACTTCATCTTTATTAATACTCAGTAGTGTATCCTTATATTTCAATGCGTTTTTTAGCAATTCTGTATAAGCAGAATCATTTTTAGATATTATCTCCAATAACGATTGATGCGGTTTTTCATCTGTGTACCTTGGTTTAAAGTCTACTTTGTAGTCGAGAAATAAATTTTGGTATCTTGACGAAAGGAATTTATATAGAGATTTAATCATTTTGCTTTTGATTATTAAAATTTAATATTTCGGGACATAATCTACTTTTAAAATCCCATTTACTCTCTCGGCGGTTGTAAAAATATGAATTTTAATTGAACACAGGATGAACAAATCATTTCCACTGGGTTTAAATATAAAATGCCGTGTCAAATCAAATGTTCAACACGGCATATTAAATCTTATGTTTTTCGTACTAGAGTCTCTCAATCACACCAGCAGCACCTTGACCTGTTCCAACGCACATGGTAACAACACCATATTTTTGATCGCGTTTTTTCAATTCATTCATGATTTGAACAGTCAGTTTTGCTCCGGTACAACCCAGTGGGTGACCAAGTGAAATTGCTCCACCATTTACATTCACGATATCGGGATTAAGACCCGTTTCACGAATTACAGCGATGGACTGAGAAGCAAATGCTTCGTTTAACTCTACTAAGTCAATGTCATTCTGCTTAAGTCCAGCCATTTTTAAAGCACCTGGAATAGCATCTACAGGACCAATTCCCATAATTCTAGGCTCGACACCAACAACATTGTAAGAAGCCAATCTTGCAACTGGTTCTAACCCTAGTTCTTTTACCTTTTTCTCAGACATTACTAAACAAAATGCAGCACCATCTGAAGTTTGTGAAGCATTTCCTGCCGTTACAGAACCTCCTTGCGCGAATACAGGTCTTAGTTTCGCCAAAGCTTCAGTTGAAGTTCCTTTTCTTGGTCCTTCATCGGTGTCTACAGTATAATTCTTTACCTGACGCTTTTCGTTTTGATCCAAGAAGATATGCTCAACATCAATCGGCACGATATCGTCTTTAAATCTTCCTGATTCGATAGCTTTTAAAGCTTTTTGATGAGAATGAAATGCGAATTCATCTTGCTCCTCACGAGAAACTTTAAATTGCTTAGCTACAGCTTCTGCCGTAAGTCCCATTCCCCAATACCAGGTAGGATTTTCTTTACCTACTTTTGGATTTGGAACAATTCTCCATCCTCCCATTGCCATTACAGACATCGATTCAACACCACCAGCAATAATACAATCTGCCATTCCAGCGTTAATCTTTGCTGATGCAATAGCAATTGTTTCAAGACCAGAAGAACAATACCTATTGACTGTCATTCCTGGAACTTTGTCCGTATCTAACCCCATTAAAGAAATCATACGACCAACATTCAGTCCTTGTTCCGCCTCTGGTGTCGCATTACCAACAATTACGTCGTCTATTTGCTTAGGATCCAAGTTCGGAACTTCTTTCATAATGTGTTTAACAACATTCGCTGCCAAATCATCCGGACGATAGAATCTAAATCCACCTTTTCCAGCTTTACCTACCGCGGTACGATAGCCTGTTACTATGTATGCTTTGTTACTCATTTTTTTGTATTTTAAGATGTTAGATGTTAGATGTTAGACAATAGATGTTAGACCGAAATTGTCCAATCTATTACCAAAATCAACACCGATAATTATTCTTATTAAATTCATTTTATTTATAATCAAGTATTTGAAAACAAACTTCTTTTAAAACCTATAATCATTCTTTGAAGCTCATTAACGTCTTTAATAATCATATTAGTTTTAATCTTGTATAAGTCATTTAAGAGTATTAACTGAGTTTCTAGTTCATAAGAAGAAGACAGACTAATATTTAAGAAATTAATAAAGTCTTTTTGTGTGCTTCTACCAGATCCTTCAGCGATGTTAGACGGTATTGAAATAGAACATCTTTGAATTTGAGATATAAGACCAAATTTTTCATCTTTAGGAACATCTTTACAAATGATATAAACTGTTTTAACAATGCTCATAGCATTCTTCCAGATATTCAATTCCCTAAAATTATGATGTCCATTTTTCATTTTCAACTTTTGTCTTTTTTTAAGTTAAACCAGTCTAATGTCTAACATCTAATGTCTCAAACCTCACTAATTCCTCAATACTTTCCCTTTCTTAACCATGCTTTCCAGTCTCTCCAAAGTCTTCTTCTGACCACATAGCTCTATGAAAGCCTTTCGCTCTAGATCGAGTAAATATTGCTCTGAAACTTCTACACGTTCAGAAATATCTCCACCACAAAGCACGAAACCAAGTTTTTCGGAGATCAATTGATCGTGTTCAGACATATAGTTACCAGATACCATGGAGTGAGCACCAACGTATACAATACCAAGGCCCTCTTGTCCCATGATTCTGATATTTTTCTCTTTTACTGGAGCTGCATAACCTTTGTTTGCCATTTCAAGACAAGCAGCTTTAGCTCGCGTAAGTTGATACTCTCTACTTACTATTACTTCGTCTGTTCCTTCGCGTAAGTAACCGAGATCAAATGCCTCGTGTGCTGAAGTAGCAACTTGAGCTTGACCAATCGTTAAGAATCTTTCTCTTAAAGCGTTAATACGGATGTCACCATCTGTTAAACCATCAGAGAAACGTTTTGCAAATTCTTTGGAACCACCACCTCCGGGGATAAGTCCAACTCCAAATTCAACTAAACCGATGTAAGACTCAGCGTGAGCGACCACCTTATCAGCGTGCATTGAAAGTTCGCAACCTCCACCTAGAGTTAGGTTGTGAGGAGCAACAACGACAGGAGTGTCTGAGTAGCGAATACGCATCATTGTGTCCTGGAATGTTTTTACGGCGAAGTTCAATTCATCGTAATCTTGTTCTACAGCCAACATGAAAATCATTCCTATATTTGCACCAGCACTAAAGTTTTGTCCACCGTTTGAGATGACCAACCCTTTGTGTTCTTTCTCTGCTAAATCAATTGCTTTATTGATTCCTTCAATAACACCGCTTCCAATTGTGTTCATTTTCGTGTGGAACTCTAGGTTTAAAACTCCATCACCTAAATCAACTACGGTTGTATCCGCATTTTTCCAAACGGTATTGTCATCACGAAGTGTGTCTAGCATTACTAAATGCTCAGTTCCAGGAATCGTTTTATATGATTTTGAATCAATATCAAAATACTGTTTGTTTCCTTTTTCTGTTTTGTAGAACGAAGTAGCACCAGAATCTTTCATTGTTTTTACCCAATCAGCAGCTTTTTTACCCTGCGCCTCTATAAGTTCTAAACCTTTATCGAATCCTAGAATGTCCCAGGTTTCGAAAGGACCTAATTCCCATCCAAAACCAGCTTTCAATGCATCGTCAATTTTGTAAAGATCATCAGATATCTCAGGGATACGGTTTGTAACATAAGCAAACAATCCTCCAAACATCTGACGATAGAAATCACCTGCCTTGTCTTTACCAGCAACAAGCATTTTCGTACGCTTCTTTAAATCATCAATTGGTTTTGTCATTTCCAAAGTTGGAAAAGATGCCTTTGCTTTCTCACGATATTCTAGGGTATCAAGGTCTAATGATAAAATTTCACTTTTGCCTTCGTCGTCTTTCACTTTTTTGTAAAATCCTTGACCTGACTTTGAGCCTAACCAACCATTATCAACCATTTTTGAAATGTAATCGGGTAATTCAAACAGCGCTTTTTCCTCATCGTTTGGACAATTGTCTTTCAAACCATTTGCAACGTGTACAAGTGTATCCAAACCAACAACGTCACAAGTTCTGAATGTTGCCGATTTTGGACGACCTAGAACTGGACCAGTCAATTTATCCACCTCCTCAATATTCATATCCAATTCTTTTACAGCGTGGAATAAAGCCATAATAGAATAAACACCTACTCGGTTTGCAATAAATGCTGGAGTATCTTTACAAAGAACGGTTTTCTTACCTAAGAAGCGACGACCGTAATCCATAAAGAAATCAATAATCGTTGGGTCTGTTTCTTTGGTAGGAATAATCTCTAAAAGCTGAAGGTATCTCGGTGGGTTAAAGAAGTGCGTTCCACAAAAATGCTTTTTGAAATCGTCAGAGCGACCGTCCAACATCATGTTGATCGGAATACCAGAAGTATTCGAAGTAATTAATGTACCTTTTTTACGATGTTTTTCAACGTTTTCAAATACTTGTTGTTTGATATCCAAACGTTCAATTACAACTTCAATAATCCAATCGCTGTCTGATATTTTAGACATATCGTCTTCCATATTACCTGTAGTAATACGAGATGCGAAAGACTTTTTATAAATAGGAGAGGGGTTTGATTTTAGCGCAAAATTTAAAGAGTCATTTACAATTCTGTTACGGACAACTTTATCTTCCTTTGTTAAACCTTGTGCTTTTTCTTTGTCGTTTAGTTCTCTTGGAACTATATCAAGCAACAATACTTCACAACCGATGTTGGCAAAGTGACATGCGATTCGAGATCCCATAACACCTGAACCCAAGACGGTTACTTTGTTTATTTTTCTATTCATTTACTTAATTTTTATTTATTAAAAAAATCGATTAATTGTTTTCAATTCGTCTTCAATATTTTCGTCAATAATTTCCATAACCTCAAAAAACGCATTGAGCTTGTTAGACGGAATTTCTTTGAAAAGCTTTTCGTTAAACGAAACAACAACTTCTTTTACTTGCTTTCTTAATTGAACCCCTTCTTCAGAAAGAAGAATGAGGACTTTCCTTTTGTCATCCTTATCTACTTTTCGAAATATTAACCCTTTGCTTTCCATTGTTTTTAAAGTTCTGGAAAGACTTGTCGGCTCCATTCCCATTCGTGGTCCGAGTTGCGTACTAGGCGTACCTTCCTTGTCGACAATCAACAATATAAAACCAATAGACATTGTTAACCCATGTATTTTCGCCTTTTGATTATACATGCGGGAAATCTTGTGCCACGCGTGGCGCAGATTAAAGTCGATATATTCTTCTGCTTTTGAACTATTCATGATGCATAAAAATAGTAAAATTATTAAGCGCGCACAATAAAATTCAAAAAAGATTTTCGTTTTATAAGTTGAGTAGCAAATGAGTAGTGTTTAATAAAATATACTCAATGGAAAGAAATGATGTGGCTAGAGAATTTCTTTAAGGTTCCTGTACCTCTTCCTGGCTTCGGTAACGAATAGACTGCCTGGATAATTTTTCATCAATTGGAAGTAGTATTCGGATGCTTTATCGTACTCAAAAAGATGATTTTCGTAAATATTTCCAAGTTGAAATAATGCATCGTCGGCTAGGATATCGTTGGCGTGATCTTCTGTAATTTTGAGTAGTAATTCTATTGCTTTGTTCCAATCTCCCTTGAATTGAAATGCTTTAGATTTTCGCATAAGAATTTCATCTGCTAAACCGTGAAAAGGATAGGTTTTAAGTATAGAATCATACTTTTGAAAAGCTTCACCATACTTGTGTTGCTCTAAAAGCAAGTCTGCTTTTGCAAATTGCCCCATAGCTGTAAAATTACTGTCTAGCCCTAAATTATCGGTGATTAGTATAGACAGGTTCATAGCATCATTGGCAATGAGTTTTGTTGTTGATTGCTTTAATATATCCAATTGTGACTGCGCCCATTTAAAATCACCATCATAATAGAAGATTCGCGCGTTTTTGAATTTTGCTTCATAACCAATGGGTTCGAATTTAAAATCTTTTTCTACTTGCATGTAAAGCAATGAAGCCTCCCATATATCACCTAACACTACTAGTACATCTGCCAATAAAGTCTTTACTTTTGCGTTGCTTATATCTGTGTATCTAGGGAAAGTAAGGGCATCTTCAAGTACAGCTTTCGCATCTTCAGGTTTGTTTCCATAGAAAGCTTGAATATACGCCATCTCTCGAATTATTGGTAGTGCTTTTCCATTACGACCAATTCTGTCTATGGTTTTTTTATACTCGTTGATTGTTTCATCAATCTGTTCAGAAGTGTAGTTTCGTTTTGTAGTGATTTCAGTATAACGAGTGTTCAATAAAGCTTCTTCAGATGCATAATAGAATGGATGATCAGGCCCTAATTCTACTACATGTTTAAAAGCTTTTCGAGCGGTTTCATAGTCCTTGTTTTGACCTGCTAGTTTGCCAATTTTGAAGACTTCACGACCATCGTTATTCAAACGTTTATCGAGTGCTTTCGCTTGGATAAGTGCACTGAAAAATTCTTTTCGTTGTACGAGAGTCCAAATCAACATTTCTGAATAAGCATGTTTATTGGGATGTTTTTGAGTTTTACGGATTAAACTATTTTTAAGCATTTCATAGCTTTCACTGTCTTCACTTTCAAAGTCGATCATTCTGGGCATTAACATTTGAAGAGTGTTGATCATGTTTGGATTATAGTCAAGCAATTCTAGGTACTCATTAATCATTAATTCCGTTTCCCCAAGCGCTCCGTATACTTCAGCGAATTGAGCATTTAATGGATAATTGTTTTTGAGTAACGACCTGCCTTTTTCTAATGTTTGAAGTGCAAATTGATGTTTCCCCGCTTGAGAAAATGCTTTTTGAAGGTTTATTATGTCTCTGCTGCTAGGGGATAGGTTCTCTATTAATTCTTCGTATGTTTTTTCGGCTTTTTTACTATTTCCATACGCTTCATAAGCATCACCTAACATTATGTGATACTCATAATTACTTGGGTTGATGCGTATCTGATTTTCTATTAGATTTATCACATCCTTTTCATCCTTAATATTTCTTGTGCAATCGAGGTATCTGCTGAAAATAAACTTACTCGGTTCTTTATCGTAAACTTTTTCCAAATAGGGCAAAGCCTTTTCGCAATCCCCTTCATTATAGTAGTAATTTGCTAATTTTTCATCCGTAGACTGAGAAAAACTAGAGGAGCTTACTAGTAAGATTAGGATATGTAAAAAAAGATTACTTCGCATTTTCTCGTTCTAAACTATCGGCAAAATTAGTAACTTTTGGATGAGCAGTTCTAAATTGATTTATGTACTTTGTACTTGTCTTAATATAGTAATTTAAAATCTCTTCAATCTCTTCAATTTTACTTTTTTCAAAATTGATATACTGCTCGTATTTTTCTCGATCGCCCACACCATTTTCAATATCATGTTTCAGGTCCTTTAGTTTTTCTTTTACTTCGGGAATTGCATCTTTCGCTTTTGCCAAATTTCCAGTATTTGAGGACAAAGACTTTTTAGCATCCTTATACTTGTTCATCATGGTTGCTATTTTAAGATCAATCGTATCAGCAATGTAATTCTTTTTAACTTTATGAATCGTTTCTTCAATAGTTAAGACAATACGAGGGATTGAATCGGTGTTTTGATTTTTCGATACGGTTTCCAGACTATCAAGCTTCAGTGTCATAACTTCAATCTCTTCCAAATAAGAAGATTTTTCCTGGTCTTTACAGCTCCAAATTATTAGCGGTAATAGAATAACAAGATATTTATGTAAACTCATATTTTAAAATTTGTTCTAATTTACAAAGAAAACTTTGAAAATTTTTGATGGAAAAAGCCAAAGCAAGAAGATTTACAATTATTAACGAAAGAATTAGCAAAATATGATTCAAATCAATGTAATCTATTAATTAAAAAGATTAAATAGGGTTTCTGAAAAGAGAGTGGTATTGAATGGGGACAAACAAAAAAAGGTGCCACATTGGACACCTTTTAAGTACTTATATATTAAAGTTTATTTTAACTTTCTTGCAACTTCAACTTCTTCGTAAGCTTCAATGATGTCTCCCTCTTTGATATCATTGAATTTCTCAACATTAAGTCCACATTCGTAGTTGCTTTTAACTTCTTTAACGTCGTCTTTGAATCGTTTTAATGAGCCAAGTGTTCCTTCGTGAATAACGATACCATCTCTAATAACGCGTATTTTAGAATTACGTTTAATTACACCCGACTGTACAAAACAACCTGCAATTGTACCTACTTTAGAGATGTTGAATGCTTCTCTTACTTCAGCAGTACCAATAATTTCTTCTTTGATATCCGGAGATAACATTCCTTCCATCGCAGCTTTCAATTCTTCAATAGCTTTGTAAATTACTGAGTAAAGTCGAATGTCAATTTGCTCTGTTTCTGCAAGTTTTCTTGCAGGTGCTGTAGGTCTTACTTGGAAACCGATAATAACAGCATCAGAAGCGGACGCTAAGTTAACATCAGCCTCAGTAATAGCACCTACTGCTTTGTGAACTATATTTACTTGAATTTCTTCAGTAGAAAGCTTCATCAACGAATCAGAAAGTGCTTCAATCGATCCATCAACATCACCTTTCACAATAACATTCAACTCTTTAAAGTCACCAATCGCAAGACGACGACCAATTTCATCAAGTGTAATGTGTTTCTGAGTACGTAGTCCTTGTTCTCTGTAGAGTTGTTCTCTTCTAGTAGCAATATTTCTAGCTTCACGCTCATCATCCATAACGTGGAACTTATCACCTGCACTTGGAGCTCCATTGATACCTAAAATAGATACAGGAGTAGAAGGAGTAGCTTCTTTCACGTCTTGTCCTTTTTCATTGTGCATTGCACGAACACGACCAGAATATCTTCCCGCTAACATAACATCTCCAATTTTCAGAGTACCTTGCTCAACAATGATGTTAGTTACATAACCTTTTCCTTTATCAAGAGAAGATTCTATGATTGTACCAACTGCATTTTTATTTGGATTAGCCTTGAGTTCTAATACATCCGATTCAAGAATTACTTTTTCAAGTAGATCATCGATATTTGTACCATGTTTTGCAGAAATTTCTTGTGATTGATATTTACCACCCCAATCTTCTACTAGAATATTCATCCCTGATAATTGCTCTTTTATCTTATCAGGATTTGCTCCAGGTTTATCAATTTTATTAATCGCAAAGATCATAGGGACATCTGCAGCTTGAGCGTGAGATATTGCTTCTTTTGTTTGAGGCATTATATCATCATCAGCCGCAACAATTATTATTGCAACATCAGTAACTTGAGCACCACGAGCACGCATTGCTGTAAAGGCTTCGTGACCAGGAGTATCTAAGAATGTTAGTCTTTTTCCGTCAGGTCGTTTAACAGAGTATGCCCCAATATGCTGAGTAATACCACCTGCTTCACCTTCAGCAATATTTGCACTTCGAATGTAATCTAGTAAAGATGTTTTACCGTGATCGACATGTCCCATTACTGTAATAATTGGAGGTCGATCTTCTAAATCTTCAGGGTTATCTTCTTGTACTGGAATAGAATCTTGTACATCAGCCGCAACAAATTCAGCGTCATAGCCAAATTCTTCAGCAATTATTTGGATTGTTTCTGCATCTAATCGTTGATTGATTGATGCAAAAATACCAAGTGTCATACAAGCAGAAATAACCTCTGTAGACTGAACGTCCATCATAGAAGCTAATTCAGAAACAGTTACAAACTCTGTAAGTTTAAGTGTTTTTTGTTCCTGCTCTGCTTTTTCTTGTTCTTTCTCTCTTTTTTCTGCAACAGAATCTCTTTTAGCACGACGATTTTTAGCACCTTTTGATTTTCCTCCTCCAGAAAGTCGAGCAAGTGTTTCCTTAATCTCTTTTTCTATATCCTTCTCGGTAATTTCTTTTTTAGGCTCTGGTTTTCTTTTATTACCGCCTTTTTTGTTGTTATCGTTAGAACGAGAAGTCTGTTTGTTTACATCAACTTTCTTGATGCGTTTTCTCTTACGCTTATTATCATTCGATGCACCTTTCGACTGTTTCTTTTGAGGAGTCGGAAGATCAATTTTACCAACAACTGTTGGACCAGATAATTTTTGACGATCTACTTTGATTGTCTCAATTGATTTCTTTTCTTCTTTTGGCGTTTCTTCCTCCTTCTTTGGCTCTTCTTTCGAAGTCTCTTTCGGTTTCTCCGTTTCTTTTGCCTTTGGAGCTTGACTTTCCTTCTTCTCCGTTTCTCGCTCTCCTTTTTTCTTCTTGTCAGGACGCGTTTTGAGATTCATCTTTGATAAATCAACTTTTCCTATCACTGAAACTTTTAAGTCTCCGTCACCAACTGTTTTTGAATCGTCTTTCGAAACGACCGGTTTTTTATCCTCTGATTCTTCTTTTTCCTCTACCTCTTTTTGAACCTCTTTTTCTTCCGTCTTCTCGACCTCTTCTGCAACAGGCTCAGATTTTTCAACAGGTTTTTCCTCTTTAGGTGTTACAACCTCCTCTTCAGGGTCCTCAGAGTCTTCTTCTTCAGGAGACTCTTTCTCCTTAGTTTGAAGCGAGACCGTTTCTCGACGTTCCCGTTTATAAACATTTTTCTTCGCTTCTTCTTTCAAAGATTGATCATCAGCAAATTGTTCGCTTAGAATATCATAGTGTTCTGGCTCCAACTTAGTGTTTGGATTGGAATCAATCTTGATATCCTGAGAGCCTAAGAAATCCACTAACGTTGAAATTCCAACGTTTAACTCTCTAGCTACTTTGCTTAATCTTTTTACTTTACCGGCCATATATTACGTCCTTCCTATTGTTCTTATTTAATCAATTTGAGTCGTCTAAGTTAAGGTTTCTCCTTTATCTATTCAAACTCTGACTCTAGAATCTTAAAGACCTCCTTAATCGTTTCCTCTTCTAAGTCGGTTCTTTTTACTAATTCTTCGATCTTTATTTCTAATACAGATTTAGCTGTATCACAACCAATGGCTTTTAATTCATCTAAAATCCAGCTGTCAATTTCATCTGCAAACTCTTCTAAGTCAACATCTTCAACATCAATAGCTCCTTCACGATAAACATCAATCTCATAACCAGTCAACCTACCTGCTAACTTGATATTGAATCCACCTTTACCAATTGCTAAAGAAACCTGGTCTGGTTTTAAATAAACATTAGCACGTTTTTCTTCTTCAACGATTTCAACTGAGCTGATTTTCGCTGGAGAAAGTGCACGTTGGATATACAACTGCATGTTATGCGTGTAGTTAATTACATCAATGTTTTCATTGCGTAACTCTCTAACGATTCCATGAATCCTAGATCCTTTCATACCAACACAAGCACCTACTGGGTCAACTCTATCATCATAAGACTCAACAGCAACCTTAGCGCGCTCACCTGGTACACGTACGATGTTTTTGATTGTTATCAATCCATCAAATACTTCTGGTACTTCTAACTCGAACAAACGCTCCAAAAATTCAGGAGCTGAACGAGAAAGAATAATAACAGGAGTACTGTTTCTCATATCTACTTTGGCAACAACTGCACGAATAGGCTCACCTTTCTTGAAGTAATCAGAAGGAATTTGTTCTGACTTTGGTAATATCAATTCGTTACCTTCATCATCAAGAATAAGAATTTCTTTTTTCCAAACTTGGTATACTTCACCAGTTACTATGTCTCCAATTCTATCTTTGTAGACTTTGTATAGTTGATCTTTCTCTAACTCAAGAATACGAGAGATTAGATTTTGTCTTAACGATAAAATATTTCTTCGCCCAAAGTCTTCAAATTTGATTTCTTCTGAAACTTCTTCACCAACTTCAAAATCTGGTTCGATTTTTATTGCTTGAGAATAGGCAATTTCAATATTTTCATCCTCAACTTCTCCATCTGGTACAATTTCCTTGTTTACCCAAATTTCAAAATCACCTTTGTCAATGTTGATAATTACATCACAATGTTCATCTGTACCATATTTCTTTTTCAAGATCGAACGAAATACATCTTCTAAAACATGCATCATCGTTTGACGATCTATACTTTTAAATTCTTTGAATTCAGTAAAAGATTCAATTAAATTTAAGCTATTCATGATTTCATCTTTTTAAATGATATTACAATTTTTGTTTCCTTAACCTCTTCATAAGACAACTTGTGCTGCTCTATGATTGTTTCCTTTTTCTTTTTACCTTCTATACGCTCTTTACGAGTTGTTTCAACTACAAAGTGTTCTTCATTAGCGTCAATCAAACGACCTTCTAATTTTCCACCTTGATTTAGTTTCACTTTTACATCCTCGCCAACATTTTTAATATATTGTTTAGTCACGCGAAAAGGCTTATCTAAACCTGCCGATGAGACCTGAAGCTCAAAATCTTGTTCTTCTCGATCTAAATTGTGCTCTATGTTCCTGGAAACTGAAACACAATCTTCAATGGCTACATTTCCCTCTTCGGCATCAATTTCAACTTGAATAACATTAGAAGAAGAAACTTTAATCTCCACTATAAACAAGCCTTTATCGAGTTCATCGATACGCTCTAAAGCAAGGGTTTCTATTTTCTTTTTACTAATCATTTGCTACAAAAAGAGGGGACTAATTGTCCCCTCGTTCTATTCAATATTCTGTTAAAACAGTGCAAATATACAGATATTATTTTGATTTTCAATAAATCGATTAATAAATTTAATGGATTGTTAATCACGTAGAAAGTGTTTTGAAAAAATTGTGTATACCAAAGTGACCGCTTTGTCTCCAACTACTGTCAGTTCAAAAGCGGTCAACTTTTTAGGTGATTAGTTGAGACTAGTAAATACATGTTTCAATAGGCTCAACTAATTCTTAACAACATTAAACCCTACACTCAGGCCTATCATTCCAGAGTTCTTCATGGATGAGTAGAAAACATTTACAGGAATGTTTAATCCTCCAGCGCGGAAAGTTCTGCCGAATGCCATTACCCATCTAGTGTTGAGACCCCATTTTTCTCCTTTGTGATCTCTGTTTTCGGTGATATCGTATTCAGGCTCACTATATTCACCGTCTTGATTAACACTGTATTGAGAGCTATTGTACTCTTCTTTCGACCAATACTTTCCTCTTTCGCCATAGATTCCTTGAGTATCAAAAAACCCTTGACTTGTTCTTTTTATCCCAAATCCTGGCCCGAAAGCAAACTCCCAACCTGATTTTCCGAATCTAAGACCATTCATAACTGTGATTGATGGAATTGCGATGCCTTGTTCCAACCCTGAAACAGTGAATAACATTTCACCAAGCGCTGAAAAATTTTCTGTTCCAATATATTGTTTCTCTAATTGATAACCAATCATACTAACTCCAGGGTAGATGTCCATTCCTCCTTGTGATTCAGGTCGTTCAGCGAATTCTTTGAGATCACCAGTTAAAAATGAATACCCTACCCTCGGACCAGAATTGTTGACTCTTCCAACATTTTTCTTAATAATTGGTTGATCATCGTGTACAATTCTTGCTACAACTTCAGGATGCATCTCAATATCGTGCATTTGACGAATTAGTACTTGTAACATCCGCTGAACTTTTGACTCGTCATCTATGAATTCTTTCACGTCGTTTTTCACGATATTCCCAGTCGCTATTTCTATGATTTTAATGCTAATTACTGTTTTCCCTCCAAACCCAAGTAAGCTTGTTGATACAATATAATCGACTTCAACTGCTTTACCTAAGTCAATTAAGCAGTTCTTACCGTAACAATCTTTCGTAAAACGCTCATCGGAGTCAATTCCTTCTTGGATATCAAATTCATCATAAACTTTGTACATATCCAGTTTAATTAATTCAATTTGTAGAAGCTTCGCAATTATCTCTCTGGAAACGTCTATGTTGTCAACGTTAGGTAAAGCAACTGCGATTGTAGATTTAGATGCATTTTCTTGTTCTTGACTCAGTGTTTTAAATCCAACAACTAAGCTTAAAATTATTAATACTACACTCTTTTTCATAACTTATTGTTTTAAAGTTTGAATCAAATGTATTGCAGTTATGTGTCACATGGAAATTGAATATTCCAAGTAGAAAAATGTGATTTGCGTATTTCGCAAATGGTAAATTGATACAAATAACTCCTCAGATGAATGAGTTAATAGGGGTTATTAAGAAATACTTACTTGAGTAATGGGATTATTAATCTCAAAACTCTAAATCTGCTTCAATTTTTTTGCGAAAAAGTGCAATGGTGTTATCTAATTTATGAAAAAAGGAATTTCTTTCTTTCTCGTTCACCTTACTAATTAAGCTAGAATTTGCTAATTGTTTATCTAGTATTAACTTACTTTCTTTTACATAAGTAGGATCTGAAGTATGTAAAAAGTTAAGGTGATTATGTACTAAATAGATTCCATTCTGTTCCTTGGAGGTATAGTAGAAGGTGTTGTCTGCGTTAATTGTATCATTGAGATAGACATCATATCCATTACCATCAACTGGCGGCTGTTGTCTGTAAATAAATTTTTTTCCTAAAGTAGCTTGTTCTTTCATGTGATCCGCCATCATTTTTATTTCATCCATTAATTGAAGTGGATACGCTGGATCTTTGAAAAGATGTGCGCTAGAATAATATTGTATTTGTCGCATGAAGCCTTTTAAAAACTCTGGATCATAACATTCGACAGTCGGTATTCTCACGTAGCGCTGTAGAATTTCATACCCAACGCTATAGGCATGCTCAGTAAGCTTTTCTTCTTGAAAAAGTTCGTTTTGATATTCTTCTATCTGGAGATGCGTTTTTGCCCAATAGTACAGTCTAAATCTAGTAAGGTGAGGGAAATTTAAAAGTTGAAAGAGCGCGATGTTGTTTGCTGTTAGTGTAATGGATGGGTTAGTGCAATCACCTAAGCCTTTCAATGCAGCGAGAAGACCATCTAAATATGAGTCGAAACTAAAGTCATAATTATATAGAGGACTATATTCAAATAAAACCTGGTTTTCTTTTAACTCAGATAAATTGTCAAACGAAATATTAAAATGTTTGCAGATTTTGCTGACTTCGTCAATTGTAAAAGGTGTTTCATTTCTGTTACGACGGTACGCAGCGTCAATACTGATACTTAATATTTCAGAGAGCACGTTACCTATGTTATCTTCTTTAGCAATTTTATGCTTTACAATGTTTAAAAGAGTAGTTTGAATATCTTGTCTCATCGGGTTAAAATTACAATAATTATCGAGTCAACTAAAATGTAGTCAATAAGTTATATCTCACCCATTAGTGAAAGTGTTTCCTTAGCAGCAACCTGTTCTGCTGATTTCTTAGAAGACCCTGTACCTTTGCCATAGGCTTGAGAATTTATATAGACTTCCATTTCGTATTTCCAAACGCCATTATTAAGTTCTTCACGCAGAGTTTTAAAATCAATTTCCAAATGATTTTTTTGTGCCCAAATAAAGAGTTTGCTTTTAAAATCGATCTCTTCTTCAAGTAAAGTTGGAAGGTCCACATGAAGTCTGAAAATGTTATGGTGGATTGATTTTTTAACAGCTTCGTATCCTCCATCGAGGTAAATCGCGCCAATAATAGCTTCGAATGCATTACCTTCGAGTGTTGCCATTCGAATACTACGTCCTTTTTGAAACACTATATGATCTGCTATTCCAATGGATTGACCGATATCAGCAAGTGATTTTCGGCTAACAATCTTAGCTTTTATCTTGGTTAGGTAACCCTCGTCTTCATTTGGGAATTTGTGAAAGAGAAAATCAGCAACAATGGCATCTAGAATGGTGTCGCCTAAAAATTCGAGACGCTCGTTTGACTCTAAACTTTCAACTGTGTTTGAAATTGACTTGTGCGTAAGTGCTTTTTTAAAATAACGCAGTTTTTTAGGTCTATACCCAAACTCTTTAATAATAAAACGAATTAATTGCAGTTCCTTTTCACTCTTCTGTTCAGAACGAAATGAAAACCACTTTTTCAAAACGAATTATTTTAATTTTTTGAAAATGGCAGAAGTATTGTGTCCTCCAAACCCAAATGTGTTTGAGAGTGCAACATTTACTTCTCTTTCTTGCGCGGTGTTAAAGGTTAAATTTAGTTTACTGTCAATCTCAGGATCATCAGTATAATGATTGATCGTTGGAGGAACAACGTTATGTTTTACAGAGAGAATACATGCAATTGCTTCAATCGCTCCAGCCGCTCCTAATAAGTGACCTGTCATTGATTTGGTTGAGGAGATATTCATATTGTAGGCATGATCTCCAAACACTTGCCTTATCGCCTTGGTTTCAGCTACATCTCCCAATGGTGTAGATGTTCCGTGAACATTTACATAGTCAACAGTTGAAGAATCTAATTTTGCATCTAAAAGCGCTTCTCTCATCACATTACGTGCACCAATGCCTTCAGGATGAGGTGCGGTCATGTGGTAAGCGTCTCCTGACATTCCTCCACCTGCGATTTCCGCATAGATTTTAGCGCCTCTTTTAATCGCGTGTTCATACTCTTCAACGATTAACGCACCTGCTCCTTCGCCTAAAACAAAACCATCACGATCTTTATCGAAAGGCCTTGAGGCCGTTTCTGGTGAATCATTTCTGGTAGAAAGTGCTCGTAAACCGTTAAATCCTCCAACTCCCATTTCGTTAACTGCAGCTTCAGAACCACCAGTTACAATAGCGTCAGCCTTACCCAATCGAATTAAGTTAAAAGCATCAATAATTGCGTTGGTAGATGATGCACATGCAGAAACGGTTACATAATTTGGACCTCTAAGCCCATATTTAATGGAAATATGACCAGAAGCGATATCTGCAATCATTTTTGGGATAAAGAAAGGATTAAATTTTGGAGTACCATCTCCAGCAAAAAAGTTTTGACACTCATCTTGGAACGTTTTTAAACCTCCAATGCCAGATCCCCAGATTACACCAATTCTATCTGTGTTTGGATTTGACTCCATTAAAGAAGAATCAGCCATGGCTTCAGTCGCTGAAACCATGGCGTATTGTGAAAATTGATCTAATTTTCTAGCTTCTTTTTTATCAATGTGGTCAAAAACATCAAAATTTTTGACCTCACAAGCAAATTGTGTTTTAAACTTAGATGCATCAAATTGTTGAATAGGTGCAGCCCCGCTTTTTCCAGAAACTAATGCTTCCCAATACGAATCTACGGTGTTTCCAATCGGAGTCAACGCTCCTAGACCTGTTACTACAACTCTCTTCAGTTCCATTAAATAAATCTAAGTTTAAAATGCGAATTTGCTTACGTATTAAAGAAAAACTTACTTTGCGTTTTCTTCGATGTAAGATACTGCTTGACCTACAGTTTGAATGTTTTCTGCTTGGTCATCTGGGATAGCAATATTGAATTCTTTTTCGAATTCCATGATCAGTTCTACAGTATCTAATGAATCTGCACCTAGATCATTTGTGAAAGAAGCTTCTTGAGTTACCTCTGCTTCTTCTACACCCAACTTATCAATAATAATTGATACAACTCTTGATTTAATATCCGACATTTTTACTCTTTTTAAAGGGTTAATTCAGCTTGCAAAGAAATAATTTATGTTTTGAATATCAAAATTTCTTTGCAAAATTATACGTTTTAATTATCAACGGCTTCTATAAACATCTTGTAAATGCCGTATGTTCTTTTGCTTAGCAGTAATTGACAAAAATTAAAAACAACTCTTATTATTACTAAACACGTCCAAATATAATCAATTATTATTAATTAGTACTGTTGAGGTATTGAGTTATTGCTTAAAAAAATACCTTTGCAGGAAATATAAAGTTGTATGATTATTAAGTCAGCTGAATTCGTAATTAGTAATACTGAAATATCAAAATGCCCAGAACCATTGAAGCCAGAATACGCTTTTATTGGTCGTTCTAATGTTGGTAAGTCATCTCTTATTAATATGCTAACGAATAATAAGAAACTTGCAAAAACTTCTGGTAGACCTGGAAAGACTCAACTGATTAATCATTTTGAAATTAATGAGTCGTGGTATTTAGTTGATTTACCAGGGTATGGATACGCCAAAACTTCAAAGATGAATCGATTCAAATGGACAAGGTTTATTGAAGAATATTTGAAAACTAGAGAAAATTTGATGAATACTTTTGTTTTAATAGATAGTAGGCTCGAACCTCAAAAGATTGATCAAGAATTTATGAATTGGCTGGGCTACAATCAAATTCCATTTTCAATGGTGTTTACGAAAACGGATAAGTTGTCTAGTTCCGCTCTTCAAAAAAACATGGCTAAATACAAAAAAGAAATGCTGAAGTCATGGGAAGAATTGCCTCCTGTATTTATTACTTCAAGTGAATCAAAGTTAGGCAAAGAGAACTTGCTAAATTATATCGAAGAGGTAAACAGTGTGTGGGACAAAATACCGCGTTAGTCCAATATTTCTTTCTGGACATCCCAAAACAAGTTCTTGAAATCCTGGATTTGATCGTTCTTGACTACTATTCCTTCCGACTCTAATCTCTCTTGCATCTCTGTTGGAGTTGCGAAATGCATTTTTCCTGTTAATAATCCATTCCTATTCACTACTCGGTGAGCTGGAACAGACTTGTCACTATGTGAAGCATTCATCGCCCAGCCAACCATACGGCTTGATTTTGGAGTCCCCAAGGCTTTGGCAATACTCCCATAACTTGTTACTCTTCCTGGTGGCACCAATTTTACAATTTCAAATACGCTTTTAAAAAAGTCTTGATGTTTTTCGCTATGTTTTTGTGTTGTGCTCATTAGTTAATATAGAATTGACAGTATTTAATTTGGTGTCCTCTTTGTGTGAAGAGTTCTTCGTAATGTGTTTTGATATGTAAAATATCTTTTATGTTGTCAGGCATTTTCTGAATGTCATTATATAGATCCCATGTGAAATAGGTGCAGTTATATCCGTGTTCTTTTATCTCATTTTCAGTTGATTCAAATAAAACATCACTATCTGTTTTTAAATGAATGATTCCGCCTGGTTTTAAAATCTTTCTGTATCGATCAATAAATATTTTTGAAGTGAGCCTTTTATTTGGCTTGTTGGGTTGGGGGTCTGAAAATGTAAGCCAAATCTCATCTACTTCATTCCTATCAAAAAGTTTGTCGATAAAATCGATTTTTGTTCTTAAAAACACAACATTTTCTATTCCTTCCTCGACACATTGTTTTGCGCCCACCCACATACGAGCGCCTTTTATATCTACTCCTATAAAATTTTTATTTGGATATTTCTTCGCTAAACCAACTGCATATTCTCCTTTGCCACATCCAAGTTCTAAGGTGATGGGATTATCGTTTTTAAAAATGGCTTTATTCCAGTTGCCTTTATAGTCGACTGCGCCATTTTTAATTTCTTCCATTGATGGTTCAAGTACATGCTCCATCTTTTTCATTTCTGCAAAACGAAATAGTTTATTCTTACTCATTTTTGTTAACTTGGTACTGCAAAAATAGAAATCTTCTTGTTGAAGTGTTAGAATCTCGTGTAAATTCCATTAAGCGAAAACGTATTTTGCTGAGTCCCTTGAATTGGGGTTTGGGGCATGTGACACGTACTATTCCTGTCATTCAGACTTTTCTTAAGCATGAAAACGAAGTGATTATTTGTTGCGATGCGAATCAAGAAGAAATCTATAGAAATTATTTTCCAGAACTATGGTATGTCCGACATAAGGGTTACCCTTTTTCTTTTAAAGGTAAAGGAAATTGGTCGCTGGACATCATGCGCAACTTTTTTTCCTTGAACATATTCTTGTCAGATGAGAAAAAGCGAGTGGAGGATTTAGTTGAGAAATTCAACCCAGATATTGTTGTGTCTGATCAGCGTTTCGGTTTTCGTTCGAATAAGGTGAAGAGCATTATAGTTTCACATCAGCTAAACTTACCTTTGAGTAGTCTAAATATAGCCGGGAAGCTACTGAACAGGAAAATGCTTAATAAGTTTGATGAAATCTGGATTCCTGATAATATAGACAAACCCCTCAGCGGTAACTTGAGTAAAGGTGCAAATTCTAAGTCTTTCTTTATAGGGTCGTGCTCTCGTTTTCATTATGATGCAATTGATAAGTTCCTGCCTCGTGAAAAAACGTACAAATATCTGGGTATTATTAGTGGGCCACCCCCTTATTCCAATATGTTTCTTGAGTTACTCATTCAAAAATTTTTGATTCTTGAAGAAAGGTGTGCCATTATTTCTCCAATTAATAATGAGCTAGATTGTGAAAAAATTGATTTTTATTTCAGACCTGATCATGACTCATTTTTGGAAGTGCTTTTAAAGAGTGATACTGTAATAAGTCGTTCTGGTTATTCGACGTTGATGGATATTAATGAAACTGGAAATAAAGCGATTTTAATTCCGACAAAAGGACAAAAAGAACAAATCTATTTAGCCAAACATCTGAAAACAAATAATTCTTGGAGGTTCTGCAGCGAGCAGGAGTTTAGGGATTTACGTTTGTGATGGTGATGTTAGGTGTTACTTCTTAAGATAATTGATTGGGTAAAAGCGTCTCCATATTCCTATGGCGTCACCTCGAGTGAAGCGAAAGGTCGCCTAAATCTTACTACTACCTCCAATCCAACTCATCCTAATGCCTCAAAATCAATGCAAAACACATCCAAACGAACCTTTTCTAACGTTCATTGTTTATGAAATGTAAGGTAGAGTGTAATTTAACGACTAAAAACTTGCTAAACATAATATTATGACAACTGAGACAACAAAGTTATGGCATATAGATGCGATTAAGTTATTGGAAGGTATTCCTTATGAGGATAAAGTACAATTTGAAAAATTAGTTGTTACCACAAGTCATAAAAAGAATGATCTTATATTCAAGACGGGAGATGCCTCTGAAAAAGTTTTTTTTGTTGCTTCTGGTCGAGTGAAGATTGGGAAAAACGCAGATAACAGCAAAGAATGCATCAAGAGAGTAGTTCACGAAGGCGAAGTATTCGGAGAGTTAGGTGTGATTGATAATAAGCACAATGAAGAAAGAAACAATTTCGCCCAGGTCATGGAGCACGATACCGTTATTTGTTCGATGACTCACGAGAATTTTAAAATTATTCTACAAAAATATCCAAAACTGAAAGATCGATTGATCCAAAGTATAATTGCGAATTTTAAACGCATTGATGCACGACTAGAGTCTATCATGTTCAAAGATGCCCGTACAAGATTAGTAGAATTCATCAAGGAATTAGCGGATGATTTAGGGATGCCAGTAGGGCATGAAATGCTGATTAAGCACCGATTAACACATCAGGAGATAGCAAATATCACAGCAATTTCACGACAAAAGATTACAACATTGTTGAATGAATTGAAGCAGGAAGGAGTTATCCATCTAGAGAGAAAGTCTTTGTTGGTGCATGATATGAAGCTTTTAAAGTAAATTTTTAGACTTTAAGATTTTAGGACATTAAGATGTTAAGACTTTAAAGTTTCAAATTGATAGCTTTTAATTAAATAAAACCAAAGGTTTTTTTGCTACAGGTTTCAATCCGTGGACAAAAGGTAATTAGGTGAATCTCATTTTTGCTTGACTTTTTGTGGTTCCTGAGCTTTTAAATTTAATTATTTGATAATGTCGAAGGACAAAAATCATGACAAAATAAGTTCCTTTCGAGATTTAGTTTTTAAATGAATTTGCTCAAGATGAGATGTTAAGCCGTGAGACACGCTTCTTTGCAAGTCCTGTCTTAGTGTCTTAAAATCTCAATATCTTAATGTCCAAAAATCAATATTTACGTACCTTTGTTTCTCATGGAGCAGAGGTATTTTTTTGAGTGTGCATACGATGGTACTGATTTTAGTGGTTGGCAAAGACAACCGAATGCTGAAACGGTACAGCAGACCATTGAGTTGATGTTGTCAAGACGCTTTAAGAACACTACTATTCCTATTCTTGGTTGCGGGAGGACGGATGCAGGTGTACATGCGAATCAATTCTATTTTCACGTTGATTTACCCAAAAATCTCGACTTGGAGCAATTGAAATACAAGTTGAATAAAATGCTCCCGACTTCAATTGTTATTTTTGAAGTAATACCTGTTTTGGCTGAACGACATGCGCGATTTGACGCGACTTTTAGGTCTTACAAATATTTTATTCATACAAGTAAAAATCCGTTTCAGGATAAGTACAGTTGGTATTTTCCTCACGATTTAAATCTCGAAAAAATGAATCGTGCGGCGCAATTTTTGGTAGGAGAAAAAGACTTTACTTCTTTTTCAAAACTTCACACGGATGTATTTACCAATATCTGTGATCTATCGAAAGCTGAATGGCGTGAGTTAGATAATGACCAAATCGTATTTGAAATTACTGCCAATCGATTTTTAAGAAATATGGTGCGTGCAGTTGTTGGGACGTTGCTGGAAGTTGGTCAGGGTTATATCGAACCTGAAATCATTACCGAAATCCTTGAGGCCAAAGATAGATCTCGGGCAGGGGTTTCTGTGCCAGCGAAAGGGTTGTTTTTGAATGAGGTGAAATATCCATTTATTTAAAAAGTAGAACTTAGCTATAAATAAAAAAAAACGCCATCAGACTTTTGTCCAATGGCGTTGACTTGTTTAAAGTGTTATTAAATTACACGTAGTAACCATAGAATTAATAGTATAAGTGCGACTACCAGAAGTAGGTGAATGAGGTTGCCGATGACTCCCCCAAGGTAGCCAAGTAGCCATAAGATAAGAATAATGAGTATTATAATCCAAAATAAACTTAGCGCGCCTTCAGCACTTGTGCTGGACTTCATTAGTTTTGTATCTGTGACAGTTTTTTTAATCTTATTAGCTGTTTCTTTTAAAGATGATTCTTTAAGGTTTGATTTTGTTTTGTGACTGTCCTTAGCGAGATCAGTTTTATTCACGTCTCGAGGAATTTCGGCTTTTTGTTTTGACTTGTTTTTAACAGCCTCATCATCTTCAATAGACTCCTTGTCTTGAATGTTTTTGTTATTGGTTTCGTCGGTTTGAGAACTGATCTCATCTCCAGATAGAGTTAGAGGTTCACTCTTTTTTGGTGGTAGCTCAGTAACCTCATTGTTTTCAGTAGGATTTAGAAATTTGTTATCTGATTTTGAAATGTTGCTACTCTGTTTTATATTGTTGTGATAAACGTGATACCCATTGGAGTGTTTACGCTTCGTTATTGAGACAGTCCCACATGAGGTGAGGATTATTGAGCCTGTTAAGCAAATTGAAATAAATGTAAATAATGTTTTCATAGTTTCGATTTTTTGTTTCAGTAATGTCCTGAATAGTATTCTTCAGGGTATCAATAAAATAATTATTCATTTACAAACATCAAAATATTTTTTGATGTAATTCCAGTTTCAGCTGAACGACACGCTCGATTTGGTGTAACTTTTAGGTCTTACGAGTATTTTATTCATGTAGATAAAAATCGATTTACAACAAGTGCAGTTGGGGTTTCCGTATAAAATAGATTTTAAAAAGATGAAACTTTTTTTTGTTTAAAGCATAGGTTCTTTTTACGTTCAAATATTCTGTAGTCTCTTGATGAGGTGTTAATCTGTCATGTTAAAATCCACCTATTTATCAACAATTGAATATTATTGCCACTTTTTACCACCTAAAAATCAAATCTCAAAATGTATAGTATTAAGGACTTTTGAAAAAAATATTGTAACCTTGTGCGTGTTTAAGGCGTAATAAGTTTTCAACACTTGTATAAAAGTGGTAAAAAGTGGTAATTTTCCATTATTTTTACACATTATTAACTGTACATGGCAGGATTAGTAGGAGAATATGAAGTAAGACTGGACGCTAAAGGGCGTTTCTTATTCCCTTCTCATTTGAGAAGGCAATTATCTCCTGCTGCTCAGGAAAGTTTCATGTTGAACAAAGGTTTTGAAGAGTGCTTAACGCTTTACCCCATGAATGAATGGGAGAAGTTGAGTGCTTCGTTGAGTAAAATCAACCTCTTCAAACCGAAGAATCGAATGTTCTACCGTTTGTTTCACCAAGGCGCGAAAGATGTGTCATTGGATAAAACGGGAAGGGTTTTGATTCCAACTGCTCACATGGAACGTGTCGGTCTGAAAAAGGAAGTGATGTTAATCGCTTACAATGACAGAATCGAGATCTGGGATAAATCCAAGTACTTCGAAATGATCGAAGGCTCCATGACAGACTTTGCTGATTTGGCAGAGGAGGTAATGGGTGATTTGGAAAATGACAACGAATAACGAAAGTACATACCACGTTCCAGTAATGCTTCAGGAGTGTCTTGAAGGGTTGAATATTCAGCCCGACGGAACTTATATTGATGTAACTTTCGGTGGTGGTGGTCATTCCAAAGCGATTTTCGAAAAGTTAAATGATTCGGGTAAGCTTCTCGCGTTCGATCAGGATGTAGATGCGAAACGAAATGTTTGGGAAGCACCGAATTTCCATTTTATTCCATCCAATTTTGAGTTTTTAAAAAACCACTTGCGCATGATGCGAATTGAGAAAGTGGACGGAATCCTTGCTGATTTAGGGGTTTCCTCTCATCAGTTCAATGAGCCGGAACGTGGATTTAGTATTCGTTCAAACGAACCATTGGATATGCGCATGAATCAACGCAGTGATCAATCTGCTTTTCATGTTGTCAACGAATACGAAGAGGATGAATTGATTACTATCATTGGTAAATACGGCGAAGTGAAATCACCACGAAGGGTGGCGCAATTAATTTGTCAGTCGCGTCAAGGAGCACCCATAAAAACTACTGGAGATTTAGTCGAGGTGTTGAGTAAAATGGCACCCAAATTTAAAGAGAATAGATTTTATGCCCAGGTTTTTCAGGCGATTCGAATTGAGGTAAATAATGAAATGAAGGTCCTTGAGTCATTCTTGGAACAAGCTGCTGATGTACTAAAGCCTGGTGGTCGACTTGTAGTAATGTCTTACCATTCTTTAGAAGATCGATTAGTAAAAAACTTTATGAAACGAGGTCACCTCGATGGATCAATTGAAAAGGATTTTTACGGAAATGTATTGAAGCCTCTGACGGAAGTAGTGAGGAAGCCTATCACACCGGATGAAGAAGAATTAGAGCGTAATCCGCGTTCTCGTAGTGCTAAACTTAGAATTGCAGAACGTAATGAAGGAGAATAGCTACACGGGAAAGAGTAAAGATGATGGGGCTAAAAAGTCTGCCAAAACGAAAAAGAAAAGTCGTTTTTCAAAAGCTGCAAAAAAGCAGTCGCAGTCGATGGTGCAAATCATGAATGGAGATTTCTTGACGAAAGATTTCTTCTTGAAAAATCTGACGTATATCTTTTTTGTGGTGTTCCTTTTAATTCTGATGGTTTCGAAAGGGTATTATGTAAGTCAGTTATCTCAAGATATAAGTGATACAGAAGAGGAGCTCGGGGAAATCACTTCGGATTATGTCGAAACAAAAGCAAAACTAGAAGAAGAAACAAGAAGAACGCAATTAATAGAAAAGTTAAATCCACTTGGGTTAAAAGAAACAATTAATCCAACGAAGGTTATTCGCAGAAAAGAGGAGAAAAAATGACAATACCAAAAGGAGTCATATTACGTGTGTATTTGGTGTACTTCGCTATAGTAATAGTGATGATTTTGGTGCTGGTTAAAAGTTTTTCCATCATTATGGACGGTCGCGACAATATTTTCACTTCGAGTTCGGATAAAATCCAGCAACGTTCTGCTGAAATAACTCCTAGAAGAGGAGAGATCCTAGATGCTAAAGCAAACCCATTGGTGACTTCTGTAGCATTCTATGATATCTACATGGATCCAGTCACAGTAGAAGAGGAGCTGTGGAATAAAGAAATTGGTAGACTGAGTCAGGGGTTAGCTGAAATCTTCCAAGGTAAATCTGCTCGTGAATTTGAGGAATACCTTCGGAATGCCAGAGCCAAGAAAAGAAGATATGTTCTTATCGACAAGAAGGTGACCAATGAGACACGCAAAAAAGTGCGACAACTTCCCATTTTTGAAAAAGGAAGGTTTAAAGGTGGGTTAATCGATAATCAAGCAACTATTGTAAGGAAAAGACCGAACGACGAACTTTTCCGACGAACTTTAGGGTACGTAAAATACTCCGAAAACGACACGCTTTTGGTTGGAATTGAAGGGGCTTTCAATAAATATCTTGCTGGCAAAAATGGAGAAGTAATTGAACAAAAAATATCAAATTCATGGAAGCCGACTGGTTCTGTAGTGAGAGAAGCGATAAACGGATATGATGTCGTAACTACAATTGACAAGGACATACAAGAAGTTGCACATACGGAACTTAAAAATCAGCTAAAGAACAAAGGAGGAAGATACGGCTGTGCGATAGTGATGGATGTTAAAACTGGTTTTGTAAAAGCGATGGTAAATCTCCAGAAAAATGCTGATGGAGAATACCGAGAGACATACAATCACGCAATTGGAACACGTGAAGTTCCAGGTTCAACAATGAAGTTGGCTTCTCTGATGGCTGCACTAGAAGATGAAAAGGTGAAAATAACGGATACGGTAAACGCAGTTGGTAGGTACGAGTATTACGATCGCGCTTTAAATGATTCCAGAAAATGGGGGTATGGGAAGGTGACAATAAGAGAAGCGTTCGAACTTTCTTCAAATGTTATTTCAAAAGTAATCTTTGATAATTACAGAGATGAACCACAACGATTTATAGATCGATTGCATCAGTTTGGTTTGACAGATTCTTTGGGGATAAATATTCAGGGAGAACGCGATCCAACGTATTCAAAACCTGGTGATTCACAGTGGTGGGGAGGTTCACTTGCATGGATGTCGATTGGGTACGAGTTTCAGTTGACGCCGCTTCAGCTATTAGCGTTTTATAATGCTGTAGCAAATGATGGAAAGTACATGAAGCCTCAATTTGTTTCGTCAGTGCTCGATGGTAGGAAAACAATTGAAGAGTTTAAGCCTATTGTTTTAAAAGAAAAAATCGCAAGTCAAAATACAATTGACATTATGAAAGAATGTCTTGAAGGCGTTATGATTAATGGTACGGGTAGAGGACTGGAATCAACCTTTTTTAAGACGGCTGGTAAAACAGGAACTGCTCAAATCGCTAACCGAAACTTAGGGTATGGAGATGAAGGAGAGAAGAAATATATCGCTTCTTTCGCTGGTTATTTCCCTGCAGATAAACCGATTTATTCCTGTATAGTAGTTATCGCAGCGCCAACGGATGATATCTACGGTGCTTCTGTTTCGGGAACTGTTTTCTCAGCAATTGCCAATAAAGTATATGCTTCCAGTTATGAGTATCACCAAGCGGTAAATGAAAAAACGCAAAAGGTGACTATTCCTTATGTACAACATGGTAATCGTTACGATGTGAATCAGGCGCTGAACACTTTAAAAGTAAAAAAGGATATTGAAGGTAGTCAGCCTTGGATCTATACGAGTCAAAAAAATAACTCAGTAGCAATTAAGAATTACAATTTCAATAAAAAGAAAGTACCTGATGTTGTAGGAATGGGGTTGGAAGACGCGCTCTACTTGATAGAGCAAACGGGTATGAGCGCTGAAGTTCAAGGGTATGGAACTGTAGCCAAACAGTCTATCTCTCCAGGTCAGCAAGCAGTTGTTGGTGGGGTAATAAAAATAGAATTAGAACAAAAGTGAAAAATTTAAGAGACATATTATACGGTTGTTCAATCAAAGAAGTGGTTGGGAAAACAGATGTGGAAATAAAAAACATTGTGTTTGATTCTCGTCAAATAGAAGAAGAGGATGTTTTTGTTGCAATCAAAGGTGCTGCTGTTGATGGACATAAGTTTATTGATAGCGCGATTAAAAGTGGAGCAACGGCAATAGTTTGCGAATCAAAACCAGATAACGTTGAAGCAGGTATTAACTATGTAGTTGTTGAAGATGCACACTTCGCTCTTTCTGTAATGGCCAATAACTATTATGATCAGCCAAGTAAGAAGTTAAAACTTATTGGAATTACAGGAACAAACGGAAAAACAACAACTACGACGCTTTTATTCCAACTTTTTAGAGAAATGGGAAGTTCTGTTGGATTGATTTCTACGGTTGTTAATCGCATAAATGATGAAGAAATTCCAACAGAACGCACAACACCAGATCCTGTAAGTTTAAATGCACTTCTTCAACAAATGGTGGAAGCGGATTGTGAATACTGCTTTATGGAAGTGAGTTCTCACGCAATTCATCAAAAAAGAATTGGTAAGCTATACTTTTCAGGAGGAGCATTTACAAACATCACCAATGAACATCTCGATTATCACAAATCGTTTAAAGAATATTTGAACGTTAAAAAGGAATTCTTTGATGGTCTTTCGAAGGAAGCTTTTGCTGTAACAAATGTAGATGATAAAAACGGGGAGGTAATGCTCCAAAACTGTGATGCGAAAAAAATCACTTACGGGTTAAAAAACATCGCAGATTATAAAGCAAAAGTACTGGAGAATAATTTTTCAGGTTTAGTTCTAACACTTCAAGGTACAGAACTATATACACGATTAATAGGTGATTTTAACGCATATAACATTCTATTGGTTTATGCAATTGCTGAGCAACTCGAAGACAATACCATTGAAATCTTAAGGATTATCAGCAAACTACAACCCGTTGAAGGACGATTTGAGCATTTCCGAAGTGAATCTGGAGTGATTGGTATCGTTGACTACGCGCATACACCAGACGCATTAGAAAATGTGTTGAATACAATCAATAACATTCGAACTGGAAATGAAATAGTATTCACTTTAGTCGGATGTGGAGGAGATAGAGACCGCACGAAACGTCCAGTTATGGCTTCGATTTCATGTGAATTGAGCGATAAAGTTATTCTGACATCAGACAACCCTAGAACGGAAAATCCGGAAGCGATTATTGAAGAAATGATGACTGGAGTTGGCGGGGAGCACTTCAAAAAAACATTGAGTATTTCGAATAGAAAAGAGGCTATAAAAACGGCTTGCACAATGGCTGAAAAGGACGATATCATTTTAATAGCTGGCAAAGGACACGAGACATATCAAGAAATCAATGGTGTAAAGCACGATTTTGACGACTTGGAAATATTGAAAGAATTATTAATAAAAATGAATAAATAATGCTGTACTATTTATTTGACTATTTGAACACATTGGACTTTCCTGGAGCAGGACTGTTCGAATATATCTCATTCCGTTCTGGAATGGCGCTTATTTTCTCATTGATCATTTCGATTTTATTTGGAAATAGATTGATTGGACTTTTGCGCCGTATGCAAATGGGTGAGCAAGTGCGTGATCTTGGTCTGGAAGGACAAAAAGAAAAGGAAGGAACGCCCACAATGGGAGGTCTTATCATTATTGGTGCGATACTCATTCCTACATTGCTTTTTGCTAAGCTGCACAACGTATATGTATTAACGATGGTGATCGCCACCGTTTGGTTGGGTTTAATTGGGTTCCTGGATGATTACCTAAAAGTGCTAAAAAAGAATAAAGAAGGTCTTGCTGGAAAATTTAAAGTAGTGGGTCAAATTGGTGTAGGTGTTATCGTTGGTGCGATGCTTTTCTTTCACCCTGATGTTAAGGTACACAAAAAAGTAGAATCGAGTTATGAGTTAAAAGCAGGTGAGAAATTTGTAACAGATATACATGCTTCCAAGGAAGGTAGTACAACAACGTGGATTGAGACGCGTGATATGACCACCACTATTCCATTCGTGAAAAACAATGAGATTAACTACAACTGGTTCTTAGGTGAGGATTCAAAATCATGGGGGTGGTTGCTCTTTATTCCAATCGTCATTTTTATAGTAATTGCTGTATCTAACGGTGCTAACATGACAGACGGGTTAGATGGTCTAGCAACTGGGACTTCAGCCATCATTGGAATTGCCCTAGCTGTCCTTGCTTATGTAAGCGCCCATGTTCAATTCGCAGATTACTTGGATGTTATGTATATCCCTCATGCTGAAGAGCTGGTGATTTTTATTGCTGCTTTTGTCGGTGCTTGCATTGGTTTCTTGTGGTATAACTCTTATCCTGCAAAAGTCTTTATGGGAGATACAGGAAGCTTGGCCATCGGAGGAATCATAGCGGTTTTTGCAATTGCTATTCGAAAAGAATTATTAATTCCAGTACTCTGTGGAATATTCCTCATTGAAAACCTATCTGTAATTCTTCAGGTGGGCTGGTTTAAGTATACAAAGAAAAGATTCGGAGAAGGAAGACGTGTCTTTTTAATGGCACCACTGCATCACCATTATCAGAAAAAAGGTTTGCATGAAGCGAAAATTGTCGCTCGCTTTTGGATTGTAGGGATTCTGCTTGCGGTAATAACGATCGTCACATTGAAATTAAGATAATTGAATAACAAGCAACAATATATAGCAATTTTGGGCGCCGGCGAAAGCGGGGTTGGAGCTGCTCTTTTAGCAAAAGCTAAGGGGTTTGTTGTATTTGTTAGTGACAAGGGAAAGATTAAAGACAAGTATAAAAAAGAACTGACTGAAAACGCGATTGAATGGGAAGAAGAAACGCATTCTGAAGAGAAGATCTTGAATATGGACGTTGTTGTCAAGAGTCCTGGTATTCCAAATAGAAGTGCATTTATTCAAAAACTCAATTCAAAAGGAAAACGTCCGATTGGTGAAATTGAATTTGCGGCTCGGTATACAGATGCAAAATTGATTTGTATTACTGGAAGTAATGGTAAAACAACAACAACCCATTTAATGCATCACGTATTGAAGAGCGGTGGGTTAAATGTTGAAATGTCCGGAAATGTAGGTGTCAGTTTTGCACGTAAAATAATCGAAGACACAGCTGATTATTATGTTTTAGAATTGAGCAGTTTTCAGTTGGAAGATATGTATGATTTCAAAGCGGACATTTCAGTCTTGCTGAATATCACTCCAGATCACCTAGATCGCTACGAAGAATCCATGGAATTATATGGTCAAGCGAAGTTTAGAATTACCCAGAATCAAACAGAAAAAGACTTTTTCATTTACAATGCGGATGATAAAGAGATTCAAAAGCAGTTGAAAACGCATGAAATTAAAGCTCAGCTAATGCCATTTTCATTGATAGATGAAAGTGTTGCCGGTGGGTTTATGAACGAGGAACAACAAATAATAACAATAAAAAACAAGTTAACTATGTCAATTCACGATTTGGCCTTAAAGGGCAAGCACAATGTGCAAAATTCGTTGGCAGCAGGAATTGCTGGACGATTAGTAGAGTTGAGAAAAGAAAGTATTCGCGAGAGTCTTTCCGATTTCACAAATGTAGAGCACCGCCTCGAATTTGTAGCCAAAGTAAATGGTATTGAGTTTATCAATGACTCAAAAGCTACAAATATCAATGCAACATGGTATGCATTGGAAAGCATGAACGCCCCAACAGTTTGGATAGTAGGTGGAGTGGATAAAGGAAACGATTACGATGAGCTAATTGCTCTTGTAAAAGAGAAGGTGAAAGCTATTGTTTGCCTCGGTAAAGACAATGAAAAAATAAAAGAAGCTTTTGCAGGTGTTGTCGATACGATTGTAGAAACAACTTCTCCAATGGATGCTGTAGGTTATGGCTACCAGTTGGCTAAAAAGGATGAAACAGTTCTTTTATCTCCAGCTTGTGCCAGTTTTGATCTATTCGAAAACTACGAAGACAGAGGTCAGCAGTTCAAGAATGCAGTTCGCTCACTTTAAAAACTAAGGCATGGAGGAGAAATTAACAATACAGGAAATAATCCGTTCTGCGAGAGAAGAGTCTTTAGATGAATTCAAACACCGATTCAAGCAGAAATGGTTGTTAGGAATGCCCGTTTTTCAACGTTCGGAAATTCAAATGTCAGAAGAACTAAAGTCTGTAACCTATACAGAAAACCCAACTATTTGGGTGATGCGTGATCTTGAAGAGATTGAATTTAGTGACAAGATTTGGAGCGAAAGCGACGTAGTGAAAGTAATCTCTTTTGATCATATAGAAAATGCCGAGATATATCCGACTGACGAGGCCTTTGATTTGTGGTTACAAGAAGATATAAACTGTGGGTTGGGTATGTTAAATACTGAAGATACAGAGAATAGTATAATGTGTTACACTGCTGGAAGTGGAAATCTTGCGAAACATTGGAACGCTGCATTTTTAAGAAGAATTAAGAACGATCTATAGTGCAAAAACTATTAAAATATTTAAAAGGTGATCCCGTGATTTGGGTGATAACACTTTTGTTTTTTGCTATCTCATTGGTGAGTGTTTATAGCTTCGTGCCAATTTTAGTAAAGACAGAAGGTGGAACGCCATTTAAATACCTTTTTAAGCATTTTATTTATATATCGATTGGTTTTGTCGCCATGTATTGGCTTCACAAAAAAGATCCTAAATACATAGCGAAACTTTCCAAGTTCATTTTTTACGTTGCAGTATTGCTGCTGATTTTTACTTTTTTCTTTGGTGTAAGAGTAAATGATGCTTCTCGTTGGGTGCGTGTACCTATTATTGGCTTGACGTTCCAAAGTTCTGATTTTGCTAAATTAGCATTGGTCATTTTTATTTCTAAAAGACTAGTCAGTTGCGAACCTTTCTTTGACTCATGGAAGAAGGGGTTTTGGCCTATTGTTTTACCTATTATACTTATTTGTGGACTTATTGCAAAAGATAACTTTTCTACGGCCGCAATCATATTTATGGTTAGCTTATTATTGTTGTTTATTGGTCGTGTGCCGTTGGGAAAATTATTCACGTTTATCGGTAGTGGAATAGCTGCTCTGGGCTTGTTTGTACTTATACATTTAGCTTTACCTGCACTAAACTTATTACCCCGTTTTGATACCTGGGTGAGTCGATTTTTTAAGGCTTATGGGGATAATGTTGCCAGCGTTGAGAATATGCAGGCCATTAATGCGCAACTAGCAATACATAATGGAGGTTATACAGGGGTTGGTGTAGGTGATGGCGATCTTAAACATTACACTCCAGAAGCTTATGCCGATTTTTTCTATTCTAGTTTTGTAGAAGAATTTGGATTGATTAGCGCCTTTCTTTTAATCTTCTTGTACCTTATTCTTTTCTATAGAATATTGAGAATAGGATTAAATGCCGATAAATTATTTGAAACTTATTTAGCGATTGGAATTGGCTTGATGTTGCTTTCACAAGCGATCATTAATATGCTCGTTTGTACAGGGTTGATGCCTGTGACTGGGCAAAACATGCCATTCTTAGCGATGGGAGGGTCGGCAATGATTATGAGTTGTATTTCCCTTGGCATAGTTCTAAGTATAGCGCATAAAAACAATCCAAATAATTCCATTGACGCAAAACCTGAAAATGAAGTAAAGGAATGAGTCTAGAAAAAGTAATAATATCAGGAGGTGGTACAGGGGGACATATTTTTCCTGCAATTGCTATTGCAAACCAGATTAAAAAAGAAAATCCAAATGCAGAAATTCTTTTTATTGGCGCTGAAGGCAAGATGGAGATGGAAAAAGTTCCTGCTGCTGGTTACAAGATTGAAGGATTATGGATCAGTGGATTTCAGAGAAGATTCACTTGGAAGAATTTTGTTTTGCCATTCAAAATTATTGCTTCATTATGGAAAGCACGAAAAATAATAAAGAAATTTAAACCGCAAGCTGTAATTGGTGTCGGTGGATATGCCAGTGGACCCACATTAAGAATTGCAAGCAAAATGGGGATACCAACTATTGTTCAAGAACAAAATTCTTTTCCTGGTAAGACCAATAAAATTTTGTCGAAAACAGTTACAAAAATATGTGTGGCTTACGAGAATTTAGAGCGGTTTTTTCCCAAAGAAAAAATTGTTTTTACTGGTAACCCAGTGAGACGAAGTGTGGTTGAAATTAAGGGTGTTAGAGAAAGTAGTTTGGCAGAATATGGTTTATCGTCAGAAAAGAAAACGGTTTTGGTGGTCGGTGGTAGTTTGGGTGCAAAAACACTAAATGAAAGTCTTGTCTCCAAAATACAGATTCTACAAGAAAATAATATCCAGCTTATCTGGCAATGTGGAAAGTATCAGCATGAGGAAATGTTGGCGAAGACGAAAAATATCGACATGACAGGAGTCGTATTGGAACAGTTTATTACAGAAATGCAAAAAGCATATGCGGCAGCGGATGTTATCGTATCAAGAGCTGGGGCGATTGCGGTTTCTGAGTTATGTATTATAGGGAAGCCTTTGATATTGGTTCCATCACCAAATGTGGCAGAAGACCACCAGACCAAGAATGCCATTGCGTTAGTGAATGACTCAGCCGCTATTTTAGTGAAAGATGTAGATTCTCGAGTGCAGCTAGTTCCAGAGATATTGGACTTGGTATCAAATGAAGAAAAACAAAAAATGTTGAGCGAAAATATTAAGAAGAAAGGCATTCTTAATGCAGATGAACGCATTGTAGATGTAATTAAAGAAATATCAAAGTGAAACTTTCTCAATTCGAACATATCTATTTTTTAGGCATCGGAGGAATTGGTATGTCTGCACTCGCGAGATATTTTAATGTGTCAAATAAAGAAGTTTCTGGTTATGACCGAACACCTTCAAAGCTCACCGATCAATTAATTGATGAAGGAATCTCAATTCATTTTGAAGATAAGGGAGAGAAAATCATTGAAGAAGTTGCTGATATAGAAAATACTTTAGTCGTATATACTCCTGCAATTCCATTAGATATGCAGGAAAAGCAAGTTTTTGAATCGAACGGATATACGATGATGAAACGCTCTGCTGTATTGGGATTGATAACAGAAAGTTTTAAATCCTTAGCTGTTGCAGGAACACATGGTAAAACAACTACGTCGGCGATGTTGGCTCATGTACTGATGCAAACCGAAGAAAAATGTAATGCGTTTCTTGGTGGAATTAGCACGAATTATAACAGTAACTTGATAATTGAGAAAGACAGCAATATTGCAGTAGTTGAAGCCGATGAATTTGACAAAAGCTTTTTAAAATTAAGTCCTTTTGCTTCTATTTTAACTTCAACGGATGCTGATCATTTAGATATTTACAAAAATGCTGATAGCTTAAAACAAACTTTTCAAGAATACGCAGATTTGCTTCCTGATGATGGGTGCTTGGTATTACAACATGAGATAACATTACGCTCAAAAGCCAAAATAATTTCTTACGGAGTAAATACCTTGGATGAAAACGTTGTATTTCGCGGAAATAATTTAAGAGTTGAAGACGGCTATTTTTTGATGGATGTTGAAACACCAAATGGAATGTGGGAAGCTGTTCAAATGGGTGTTCCTGGTATTCACAATGCTGAAAATGCTTTGGGTGTAATTGCTTTATGTGACTTCTTAGGATTTGATGAAAAAGTAATTAGAGACGGTCTGTCTTCATTTCAAGGCGTAAAGAGAAGATTTGAATATCACGTTAGAAATAGAGACCTGGTTTTTATTGACGATTATGCGCATCATCCAACAGCCATCAATAGTTTGATAGCTTCAGTTCGATTATTACATCCGAATTTACCCATTACAGCTATTTTTCAGCCACATCTCTTTTCCCGAACTGCCGATTTTTTGGATGAATTTGCAGCGAGTCTGGATTCGGCTGACCAGGTTTATTTACTACCTATTTATCCTGCAAGGGAAAAACCGATTGAGGGGGTGACGTCTTTTGCGATAAAAGAGAAAATGAAAAATAGTAATGCTGAAGTTATAGAAAATCAAGAGGTTCTTGAAAGAGTTGAAGCCATCCAGGAAGGAGTTGTTTTAACTATTGGAGCGGGTAATATTGATCAGGTTGTTCAACCGATAAAAGAATTATTATCATGAAGAAGTGGTTGAAAATATCTTTAGGAGTAATCTTTACTGTAGGAGTGATAACCCTCTTGATTTCAGCAAACCAATCAAACAATTCTAAAGTGCTTCAAGAACCTGAGATTGATTTAGAAGTTCAAAATGGAGTACCATTAATTACAGAGGCCGAATTATTGAGGGTTTTGAAGACCAATCGATTGTATAGAGATAAGATCCCAAAAAGTGAATTAGATACCTATGCGATTGAGAATTTTTTAGATTCTTTAAATGAAATTGAATCGGCTGATGTTTTTATTGGGCTTGGTAATCGATGGACTATAAAAGTGAAGACGAAGCTCCCTGTTGCACGAATAGTTATGAACAGAGGGGATGACTTTTATATTGATAATCGTCAAAAATTGATGCGTTTATCACCTTATTCAAAACCAAAAATATTAGTGTTTACGGGTATGGAGACGGTTTTTAAAAATAGGTTTGATTGGGATGAATTAATTAACAATGATTCATTGAAAACTATATTTAAGTTGGATCAAATCTATCGAATTTCAAGTTATGTTTGTAATGATGCATTTTATGATGCGCAAATTGTGCAGGTTCATTACGATAGCGAAGATGGTTTTATACTGATTCCTAGAGTTGGAGAGCACAAGATTATTTTTGGAAGTGCAGTTTCCGAAGAACAAGTGAAACAAAAGTTTGAGAAACTTACTACGTTCTACGAAGATGTAATTCCATATGAGGGTTGGAGTAAATACAAATCGATCAATTTGAAATTTGAAAATCAAATTGTCGCAAAGAAAAAATAAAGAACATGTCTGAAATCGTTGTAGGTCTTGATATTGGAACCACGAAGATTGCTTGCTTTGTTGGAAGAAAAAACGAACATGGGAAGATTGAAATACTTTCCATGGGTAAAACGGAATCACTCGGTGTGACTCGCGGAATGGTTTCCAATATTGAGAAAACAGTTCAGTCGATAAAAACGGCCGTAGCTGAAGCGCAAGATAGAGTAGAGGGTGAATTAACGATTGGTGTTGTAAATGTTGGTATCGCGGGTCAGCATATCAAGAGTTTGCAGCACAGAGGAATGTATACTAGAAATGCAACGCAAGAGGAAATTTCTCAAGCGGATATTGATGCATTGATTGATGATATGTATAAACTGGTGATGGAGCCAGGTGAAGAAATTATTCACGTGTTGCCGCAAGAATACATCGTGGATGGAGAACAAGGGATCAAAGACCCAATTGGAATGTCGGGTGTGAGAATGGAAGCAAATTTCCACATCATTACAGGAAAAATAGCTGCTGCTAAAAATATTCAGAAATGTGTAAATAAGGCAGATCTAGAAGTTTGTGAAACCATTTTAGAACCACTAGCAAGTTCGGCAGCTGTACTTTCTGATGAAGAAAAAGAAGCTGGGATTGTATTGGTTGATATAGGTGGTGGAACAACAGATTTAGCCATTTTCCATGAAGGAATTATTCGTCATACGGCAGTGATTCCTTTCGGAGGTAATATTATCACTGAAGACATCAAAGAGGGCTGTACAATTTTGAAACGTCAGGCTGAACAGCTTAAAGTGAAATTTGGAAGTGCATTGGCAAGTGAAAGTCAGGAAAACGAAATTGTTTGTATCCCTGGATTGAGAGGGCGTGAGCCAAAAGAAATTTCTATCCGAAACTTATCGAGCATTATCCAAGCACGAATGGAAGAAATCATAGAACATGTTTACTATGAAATCAAAAATTCTGGTTATGAGAAAAAGTTGATAGGCGGAATTGTAGTGACTGGTGGTGGAGCAGAACTGAATAATATTACACAGTTGTTTGAATATATCACTGGAATGGATTCGAGAATTGGATACCCGAATGAACACCTTGGAAAAGCTTCTACAGAAGAAGCAATTACGAGTCCAATGTACGCAACTGGTGTAGGACTTGTGCTAAAAGGATTTGAAACAAATGAACGCAATAGACGCTCTTTGGCTGCAGTGAAATCGCACTCGAAGAGAACTAAAGGATCTTTCTTTGATAAGCTACTTGAAAAAGGAAAAAGCTGGTTTGAGGAAGACGTAGAATAAATAATTAAGAATAACCGATAAACAACAATATTATGGAATTTGATATGCCAAAAGATCAGTCGTCAATCATCAAGGTAATTGGTGTTGGTGGCGGTGGAAGTAACGCAGTGAATCACATGTTTAACCAAGGGATTAAAGGTGTTGATTTCATTATATGCAATACGGACCGTCAAGCGTTGGATATTTCTCCAGTGCCTTTTAAAATTCAACTAGGGCCATCTTTAACAGAAGGTCGTGGTGCAGGTTCTATTCCGGAGATCGGGATGAATGCGGCAATTGAAAATATTGATGATATCAAAGAAACACTGGCGAAAAACACGAAAATGGTTTTCGTTACCGCTGGAATGGGTGGTGGTACTGGTACTGGTGCGGCTCCTGTTATTGCAAGAGTAGCTCGAGAACTTGGTATTCTAACGGTGGGTATTGTTACTGTTCCCTTTAGCTTTGAAGGAAGAAAACGTCGTCAACAAGCGGAAGAAGGTCTTGAAAATATGCGTGAGAGTGTGGATACTTTATTGGTTATAAACAATGAACGCTTACGTGAAATTTCAGGAAACTTGACGCTAGGAAATGCATTTGCGCAAGCGGATGATGTTTTAACAACTGCTGCGAAAGGTATTGCTGAAGTAATTTCCGTTACGGGTGCAATCAACGTCGATTTCAACGATGTAAACACTGTGATGAAAGATAGTGGTGTTGCCATTATGGGTTCTGCTCATGCTGAAGGTGAAAACAGAGCAATCAAAGCAGTTCAGGAGGCATTAACATCTCCACTTTTAAATGATAATGATATCTCAGGTGCGAAGTATGTATTGCTTAACATTACTTATGGAAGTCAAGAAGTGTTGATGGATGAGATTTCTGATATCACTGATTACATTCAAGATGAAGCAGGTTCAACGGCAGATGTTATTTGGGGACATGGTTATGATGAAACATTAGGTGACGCATTAAGTGTGACTTTAATTGCAACAGGGTTTAATCAATCTCCAGTTACTGGTTTTGAAAAAGCACCAGAACGTAAAGTGCAAGTTTTAGAGGACGACAATAAAAAAGAAATTACTGAACCTTTATCTAAGGCTACAAGTGAAAACACTTATTCTGAGGAGAAGGAAGAAGAAAAAGAGGATGAGCCATACATCAAATCTGAAATGGAAGACGAGCAAGAGGAAAATTCTAGTTCTTTCAACTGGGAAGTAACTACAGCAAGTGAATCGAATACAGACCAAGCTGAAAACACGGCTGAAGAAAAAGAATCTTCTAAAGAAGTGAAACGTTACTATTTGGAGGATGACATGGAAGAAAAATCTGATTTTGAAAGTCAGTCTTCAAAGCAATTGACTCCTGAAGAACAACAACGAAGAGCGCAGGAAAGAATGGATCGTATCCAACAATTTGCTTCTCACCTAAAAAGTGCGGAAGGATTAAATGAATTGGAAAAAGAGCCGGCGTTTAAACGTAGAAAAATAAATTTAGAAGATGAGCCGCATTCATCTGAAGACAATATCTCTCGTTATGAAGTATCAGACGATGATGACAATAAAACAACGTTGAGAGGTACAAACTCATTCTTACACGACAATGTAGATTAACTAATGGAGTTTAAGTTTAAGATAGATATAAGAAGTTAGACGTGAAAGAGTCTAATGTCTAACATCTATTGTCTTTCATCTGAAATAAGATTTAAATATGAGTTTAACAGATCAAATCAATAACGATATCAAAGAAGCAATGAAAGCCAAAGAAAAAGAAAGGCTTGGGGCATTGAGAGATATCAAAGCAAAATTGCTAAACGAAGCAACTTCTGGTAATGGTGAAATGGATGAATCTAAAGAGAATAAGATCATCTTGAAGCTTCACAAACAACGAATGGACACCTACAAGGTATACATGGAGCAAGGGAGAGAAGATTTGGCTAAGGAAGAGATGTTTGAAGCGAAGATCATTGAGAACTATATGCCTAAAATGATGGATGAATCTGAAGTGTTGGGGGCTGTTAAACAAGCTATCTCAGATCTCGGTGCATCAGGACCACAGGATATGGGAAAAGTAATGGGAACATTAACTAAACAACTTGCGGGTAAAGCTGATGGCAAATTAATCTCTACTTTAGTTAAGCAAGAATTGAATTCATAAACAATAATACTTGTTGATAGATATAGTTAGGAGGGCTTCGTTTTTATGCGGGGCTCTTCTTACTTTTATATATCACCAAACTCGGTAATCCATTTCTTTATTGTGAATTCTTGAAGTAGGTATTTGCAATCCATTTGAAAGCTTCTTTACTTCTTCAGTTAAATAGAGTTGAAGTTCTGAAACAGTAATTACTTTGTCTTTATTAGTATCGGCTTTGTTACTTTGGAGTGCATCAATTAGGCTATAAGTAAATAGTCCGTTTTTGTATTTAGGACTTTCAAAAGCTAATTCCGTACCACCTGAACTCGAGATTACTGTGGCACCTGTTCCTCTTCTCAAATCTAAAAACACTTGTTTCATTAAGTAGTTAATATTATCAAAACCCAGCGGGTCTTCTCTGAAAGCAACAGCAATTCCCGCATTTCTAAACTTCCATTTTTCTGGAGAATCATTTGTAATGTTTTCTCTTTTTTCTACCTCATCTTTATCTAACTCACCTGAATGACATGTGTCTAGAATAAGAAGTTTTTTCAAAGCTTTTATTCCATCCACGAGTTCTTCGATTTTTTTGTACGGAATTCCACGATCAGATGGATTGTTAAAATCCATGTCGTAGCTGGCAAAATAGTAATCGAAATTCTCATCTAAAACTCCGTGACCAGCAACGAAAATTAATACAAAATCATCAACATCAGCTTGATCTAAAAAAGCTGAAATTTCATTTAAACATTCTAATATAACTTCTACATTTGTAATTGACTTAGTATGTACTTTGCCGAAGTATTCGCTCGTACCGAAAAGTTGCTGAATATCCTTGGCGTCCTTTGCTGCATATGCTAAATTATACTGCTCTTCTTTGTACTTACTCACACCAATGGAAATAATATATGCATCTGGTTTTTTCTTGCCTTCTTTACAAATAACATTGATCACTTCTTTATAACTCTCCGCTCCTGATTGGTTTAGTACGCTTATCTCTATCTTGTTACTTCCATAACTAAGCGTTAGTGGAACGGAGCGTGTTAATTCTGAAGTATTTAAAGATCGAATACTTTTGCCAGTTGATCCCAATACTGCAACATCATTAATCCAAATTTTATAGCTTTCTAACTTATCCTTGGTGTCCACCATGTGAAGAGTTAACTCTAAATCTTTGGTCTCAGTTTCTACCGGGATTTCCGTTTTATTTAGTACTTCGAGCTCAGGCAAATGAAAATCTCCGGAGAGCGCTTCTTCAGTAAAGTTTAATTTCTTAAGTCGTTTCTCGTACGCGCGGTGATATGCTTTTATTAATTCATTGTTCGTGTACCCCAATTTTTCCAATACCAGGTCAGGACGATTAAATTTTAAGTCAAATTGATCGGGATAAAAAAACTGTCCTTTATATCTAAAACCAATTTCATCAATGGCTCCCTTTGAAATCAAATAATGATTATCGGAAGTAAAAATCATTACTTCATTATTTTTAAATGGGATGATTGATGCAACTAACTCTTCTTTTGAATGATCCCATAATCTAACTGTCCCGTCGTCACTGGAGCTGATGAAAACATCCTTTTCTGGATGAAAGTTAATGTCTGTAATACGTTCAGTATGCCCGTTAAATGTAGCCTCTATTTCAAATGTGTGAGGGTTTATAAATAGGAGTTGGTGACTTACGTCGCTCAAAACTATTTTTCCCTTTACCATGAAAAGAGAGTTGGAATTTATGTCCAAGACTTTTTGATATTTCTTTTTACTTATTTGGTATAAATACTGTCCTTGTTCGCTTGAGGTAATCCATAGGGTGTTTGTATCGAGTACAGCGATTTGATTGATAATAAAAGGCAGGGAGTCCTTCTTGAAATAATAGTCTTTTTTCTGTCGTCTCCAAAGATATAGAATGCCCGAACTGTCGAGAACACTAATAAAAGCATCCTTACTTAGGAATTTTGCATCAACCCAATTTCTGTGGTCTTCATAAGCATAAAAGTGTTTCGTTTTATTATTGTCTAACTGTGCTAATGTAATGTTAGGAATGTCTGTTTTCCCCGTTAATAAAACGCTTTTACCGTCCTTTGAAATATCACATGTTTTAACTTCTCCTATTGGTTCCTGATATAACCCGAACATATTTTGTAGCAGCAATCCTTTGGATTGGGTCAATTCATGTTGTCTAAACTTTATACTTTTTATTGGTTCGGTTGTATGGAGATTTTTCTTTACTTGCATTGAATTGTCCGAGTTGCAGATAAAGTAAGTAGACTCCTCTTTATATTCAGACTTAATAATTTTATTTATGGATTGAGGATTTGATCCAACGTCTGTTGTAGGGAAAACAGCATCAAAATTGATGGTATACAAATTTCCTAACTCGTCACCTACGTGTATTTGGTTTCCATCATGACTAAAAACAGCTGTATTTTTTCTGAAGATGTTTGAAAACAATCGAAATTTCATTTTGAGCGTTTGGGAATCCCAAATAATAATACTGCGATCTTTCCCGGCAGTAGCAAAGTACTTTCCATCTGGAGAAAAACGAATATCCATTGCTGAAGAGTTGTGTCCTTGCAATATATCTAGCTTTTTCCCCTTGATGTATGTATTGCAGTAAATAGCATTGTTTTCAGCCACTCCCACAATTAAATTGTTTTCTATTGAGACATCAAAAGAATAGAATTCGGCATTTGTATAGTTAACAGAAATCCAGTATCGGGCAAAAAGCTTATCCTTTTTCTCTTTTTTTACGCTTCCCTTTTTTAAATAGGTTTTATGTAAACCATCTGGGTCGAAGAAAACACCTTTTTTACGAAACAGGGTGTCACCATCATTAGATGTCGTGGTCAGTTCATCAGAACTTAATTCAAAATAATATGTATTCTCTTCACTTTGAATCTTTACGAATTGATCTTCCTTCGTAAATTTTATACCACTCACCTCAATGTTTTCTGGCAACTTAAAGCGTGTAAGTGCTTTTCTCAAATTTAAATCCCAAATTATTCCTTCATTATTGGTACCCCAACTTAATAGGTGTTCTCCATTTTCTGAGAATTCAATTTGTTCTATGGCAGAAGAATGACCCTTTTGTGCAGCCAACTCTACTTCTTGTCCAAAAGTACAAGTAGCACCGACTAAAATAACCACTAAAAAGGAGTACAGTTTATTCATGGTATATTTTTCTTTTTTTCTTTAAGTCACTAATTCCTATGATGTGATAACTTATATTTAATTCTAGTTGTGCAATTTCAGCGGCAATTTTTTCACTACTTTTTATACTTCTTGTCATAAAACGGAGCGTTAGCTTGAAATCTCCAATGTTTTTTCCAATACCAAAGTAGTTTTGCCAATAGGCCTTATCGGTGTAGAGAACAGAGTTGAAATGACCGTCACCATAATCAACACCACCGTTATAAATAGGACCATTTGCATATAGGAATTCATTTCCTGGGTGTTGAAAATCATAGTGGTTTGCAACCGTCAATACTGTCCCGATGGATAAGAACATGCTATTTTTCTTTTTGAAAAGTTTAAATGAGTAGAAAATTGGTAGTCGAAAAGCTTTCATTCCAATAACTCTTTCTGAATACGATTCTTTTTGAAAAACAAATATAGATCGTTGCATAAAGTATTGTGGCTCTAGGCTTAAGGTCGATTTTCTAAACGTATACCTTATCACGCCACCTATTGAGTACCCATTGAAAATATGAGCTCTGTTAATAATTCCAGTTCCTTTTTGATCTTCTTTGTAAGTAAAATCGGAGTTTTGAGGTTTGTAAATTGAATCCATAAACCTTGTACTCTGGAAAACTTGTGTAGAAGCAGAAACACCAAATTTTATGTCCTGATTTTGAGCGTACCCAGTCAGTACATAAAGAGTGAAAATTATAAAAATGCTTCCTTGTTTCATTTTCTGTAAAAATAATAGCGGAACCCGACCATGTACCCAAAAATAATTGGTGTTTTATTAAATAGATTGTTCGTCAGAGCATAAGTACCTGAGATATTTAAATACAAAGGTATTCTTCCGACGCGGAATCTAATAAATTCAAGCAGAAAGCTCATGTTGAATCTATTTTGATCAAAACTTTTCAAATTCTTTTTATAATGATAACCCAAACCGACTTCAGACAGGAAGTAAAAACTAATAAATCGACCCTTTTTGGCAAGAAAAGAACTAGAATAGGTGCCCATTAAATAATGTTCATACGGATTAACCAAAGTAAAATGGAGTCCAATGGAATTAATTTCTGTTCGATATATATCTTTTAACGCAAGAATTAATTTTCGTTCCTTTAATATAAGAAAGTTATATCCAACTTGAAGAGACTGATTTACAACTAAATTTTGATCAGGAGTGGTCTGAACATTTAATAATCCGAGAGAGATTGAATGTTTACCTCTCAACGAGGGTGAGATATACGATTGATCATATTTCTCCTCATCAAATGAGATTGCTCTACCATCTTGTCCTTGAGCCATCAAACTAAAATGGGCCAAGAGAAGGAATATGAAAGTAGTACGTCTCATAATTGAATCAAATATAAAAAAAACTGATTGAGTATGAGTTATTATTTTTTACGATTAACGTATTTAAGAATGGATAACTTTTTGACATTCGCACATCCAACTTTTTATTATTTAACTCATAAGTAGTGGTTTAATGTTCTTAACACTGGACTCTGAATTAAAAAATGAAATTTTTAAAATATACTTTAAGAGAAAAATTACCTTAGCCAATTGGAATACAATGGAATTTTTCTGTTCCGAATTGAGAGGTTATTTATGTATAAACTGATTTATTTGTTGTTTTTAACGCTTTGTACTATAGGTGATAACACCTTCGGTCAATTATTGGATAATTCTCAGGGAAACGCCCTTTCCGATCGTCCTTTCTTCAACGAAGATTTAATTCGTGAAAACAAAATTAAATCAATATCAGGTGACTTTACAGTGAAGAAAGTAGGTGATATTCTAAGAGATACTGAATTGGGTAGGACTTATTTTTTTAATCGGAAAGGCCAACTGGTCAAAAGTCTTGAAACTACTCAAGCATCAATCGGATTAGATACGTTAGTCAGTTATTTTGAATATAATGAAGCTGGGGATATAACTGCAATAAGGACTAAAGACCACTATGGTTTTTATGCTACTATCTATAAATATGACTCACTTGGTCGTGTTATTCGAGAAGAATTCAGAAGAAACTTAAATAAAAACAATAGTAGTTTTGATTTAGAAATAGGGAAGGAGTTTGTCGTAACTTATGAAACCTCTTCTTATCAGGAATTTGATGGGCAGCAAAAGCGAACTGTTTATAATAGTTATGGTACTCCGTATAAAGATGTTTTTACTTACTACGATGAAGACGGCTTGATTACTCAAAAAGTAGAACGACTACAAAGAACTTCTGGAACAAAATCCACAAATTATTCATACAATGAAAAGGGATTACTGGATACGATTAAAGTTGTATCAAGTCAATCTGGGATAAAGAAGAGAGAGTATGTTTTTAGCTATGACGAATGGAATAACTTAATCAAGAAAGAATACTATAAAAATGGAGAGTATATAACTGAAGAGCGCGTTCTTTACGATGAAGAGACGATGATGATTAATTACATAATGACGCAGGAAGTATCTACTGGTTATATCATGGTTCTCGAATTGAGTAAATACGAATTTTACGATTGAGTAGAACAACCTAATTGACGTTTCTTTCATTTGTTTCTTGGATTAAAAAAACCATCATTTTACCCTAAAAGTGGTATTGTAAAACACGGTTTGTTGAATTATTATTGTATAAAATAATGAGACATGAATATTCAAAATCAATTTGAACAAGAGGTATTTATTGAGAGTACTGAAAGAAGGTTTTCTGAGCAAAATTTAAATCCAGAATTAAGTGTCCATATTTTTTCACTACTGTCAGGCGAAGAGGAGTTTCAACCTCATAACTTCCTGTTCTACTCATTGCGTGAAGTTTTTGAGTACCTACAATTGAGCCATGATTACTATCTAAATACATGTATTCCACAACTTGAAAATACACTTGTTCAATTAATTGAAAAAACGTGTATAAACCATAGGTCTACACAAATGTATTTCTTGCTTTTAAATAACTATAAGAACGAATTGATAGACCATATTGAAAAAGAAGAAAGAGTGCTGTTTACTTATGTTCAAAGCAAACTAGAAGATAGACAAGTTAGTGATGTGGATATGTATGCAATTAATTATTTTCTTAATTCACATAATGACAATGTGGTATTAGAAATAGATCAACTCAAGGCCGATATGCTGAAGCAAAACACGGCTTTATCGAATGAATTTTCTTTTGAAATAATGTTTCGTCAGCTCGAATTTTTACAAAGAGATCTTGCTATACACGCTTTAATTGAAGATCATGTCTTTATCCCGATGGTTTTAGAGCAAATGTGAGGATAGTTGAAACACTTTGCACAGGCTACCCTACTTTTTGTAACTTTGTATACAATACCTGAATAAAGCGAAGAATTCATTATTTAGAACTGATTTTATATAGAAACAAATAAATATCAAAGAATAATAATATTTTTGTACGTTTCGAGTTATAATCGGTAGTAAAGTTAGAAATGAATAGAATTTACACCAAACGGATATTGCCTTTAATGCTGATAATTTCAGTTATTATAGTCCTTGTGGCATGTTCAACCGAAAAGAATACGTTTATCAATCGCGTCTATCACGGAACTACTGCTCGTTATAACGGTTATTTCAATGCGAAAGAATTAGTAAGACAGGGGCTAGAAAATTATAGAGAAAATTACAGAGAAAATTATTACGAGATTCTACCCATTGAATTACTTCCTAACGAAGAAGATGTAATTGATTTTTATCCTATTGTTGATACAGCGATTTCAAAATGTAAAACGGTTATTTCAAAACACAGTATGCCTACTGCCTCTAAACCTTCACAGAAGAAAACAGAGCATGCGAACTGGGTAGATCAAAACTGGGTAATGATCGGTAAGGCAAATTTCATTCGCAGAGATTACCAGAAAGCATTTGACAACTTTGAATATATTCGAAAATTCTATACCGATCGACCGAGTACTTATACGGGACAGCTCTGGATGGCAAAAACTCAAATTGAATTGGGTGAAATTACTGAGGCGGGACGAACACTTCAAAAACTCGAGCAACGTTATCAGAACGCGAAAGCAGAGGAAAAAGAAAAAAAGAGCAAGTCAAAATCTAAAATTATTCGTAAACGAAGATCTTCGAAGAATGATGATGAAGAGAAGTCTCCGGAATTACCAAAACACTTTGATTTTGAAATGGCAAAAACTAAAGCAAGATTAGCTTTAGAGAAGGACAATAAGGAGGAGGCTATTAAACAGTTGAAAATCGCGCTGAAGGAAGCAAGAAAAAAAGAAGACAAAGCTCGTTTGAACTTTATAATTGGTCAACTTTTACAAGAACAAAATGATCCATCTGCTCGAAAATATTACACCCAAAGTATTAAAAAGAATGCGCCATTTGAGATGAGTTTTCACGCTCAAATAAACCGAGCAGTTGTGAGTGACCTGGATGATGATGAAATGATTAAGGAATTGAAAGGTATGGCTAAAGAACAGCGATACCTTGAATTTAGAGATCAGATCTATTATGCTATGGCAGAAGTTGAACTTGGTAGAAATGATTCTGACCAAGCAAAAATATACTTAACGAAATCCGTGTTTTTCTCATTGGATAACCCGAGACAAAAAGGGGTGAGTTATGAAAAACTGGGAGATTTATCGTTCAACGAGAAGAATTATGTTTTTGCACAGAAATATTACGATAGTTCAGCTCAAGTGATTCCAGATACTTATTCCAATGCTGAAATGATTAGAAATAAGGCAAATAACCTTGCAAAATTAGTAGAGGATATTGATTTAATTGCGTTTGAAGATAGTGTTCAGAAAATTGCGTTGATGGATGAGAAATCTAGAGATAAGTTTTTAAAAGATGTGATCAAACAACTTCAAAAAGAGGAGGAATTAAGGAAGCAAAGAGAAGCGGAAAAAGCTGAGCAGATGAGAAAACTCCAGCAGTCTTATGCCCAACAAAATGCAGGGAGAGGTAATAAATGGTACTTTTCAAATGCAAAAGCTATGCAAGAAGGACTAGAAGAGTTTCGGAAGGTTTGGGGGCAACGAGAAAATGAAGACAATTGGCGTTATTCAAATATTCCAGCAGAACTCACATTTGAAGAGGAAGATTTTAACGATAGTATTCCTAAAGATAGTTTAGCAAATGAAAGCGATGAGATTTCTGTTGAAGACTTGACTCCTGAAGACTTAATAGGTGATGTCCCTTTAACAGATTCAGCAATGGATGCAAGTAATGAACGACTACTTGAAGCGCTTTACAGTTCAGGTATGATTTACAAAGAACAGTTGAATGAAAAAGAAATGGGTGCACGTCAATTTGAGCGTGTATTAGAGCGTGATGTTGAAAATAAGCATAATGTTTTATCGGCATTTCAATTGTATAAGATTTACGAAAACTCTAATAGTTCTAAAGCAAATACCAATAAACAATACATTCTAAATAACTATCCAAATTCAGATTACGCAAATTATTTAAGAGATCCAGAGTATTTTGTAAAGAAGAAAGAGCGTGATGCACTAGCTTTAAAGGAATATTTGAGATCAGTTGAAAGATACGAACGAGGATTGTACTACCCGATTATTGTAAAAGCCGACGATGTAATAAAATCAGAGCCAGATAATATTTTTAGAAAAGAGTATTTCTTGTTAAAAGCGATGGCTATGGGGCAAATAAACGCGGACAAGACATCTTTAATTCCCGTTTTGGAGCAAGCAATTGAAGAGTACCCCGAAACTGAAGTTGCGACACGTGCACAAGAAATGATAGACCTTATTAATAACGGTGTTCCTGCATTCAAGCCCTTTGACTTCACTTCTACGGAGATGTTCGATTTTAGTTCTTCAGACTCGTATTCTGTTCTTATCTATCTAAGAGATGATGTGGATCAAAATAACTCACTAAAATCGGTTTCAAACTTCAATAGAGAGTTTTATAGTAGAAGCAGACTAAAACCACCTAGCGCAAATATTTATGATAAGTCGCTGACATTCGTTCAAGTCACTGAATTTGAGACTGTACAAGAGGCTAAAAACTATATTAGAGATTTTAAAAAGACGAGAAAACATTTAGGTGAATTAAGAAATAATGAAATTCTTTTCATTTCTTCGAAAAATTTTAAGACCTTGATAAAGAATATGGCATTAGAAGAGTATGAAAAATTCTTTGCTGATAATTACTAAATAAAAAGCCAATGTTTAAAGGAGAGAAAAATAAATCAAATAATGATAGCCCAGAACGCTTGAATAGATTGGTTTCGGGAACTGAATTAGAGGGAGACTTAAAAACTGAAAGTAACCTTAGAGTAGATGGGAGAATTGTTGGTAATACACAGTGTAACGGCAAGTTCGTTCTTGGAGAGAAAGGAATTGTTAATGGTAACTTGAATGCAACAACTGCAGAGCTCGAGGGGACGATTGACGGAGATATTGCTATAGAAGATTTGTTAATCCTTAGAAAAACAGCAATAATCAAAGGAGGAGTTACAACTGGTAGGTTGATTATTGAAGATGGAGCACAAATTGGTGGGTCAATTCAAACAGGTGACTTGTCCCTAAAAGAACAAAATCAAATGGTTAAAGAACAAACCAAAAGTAGTAGACCCTTAAAAGACAATAGTCTTGAAGAAAAGGAAAGTGTTCAATCAGATGTCGTTTACTAAAAAACCAAATCAGTTAATAAAACTTATTTTTTTAGATTTTCAACAATTTTAGTAGTGGAAAAACCTTCCTCAAGCTCTATTGTTTGAACCTCGCCACCATCAGATTTTACTTCTTTGGAGCCTACAATATACTTTTTGCTACCTTCTTCTTTTTCTTCGGAGTCATAGTCAGCCCCCTTAACAAGAATAGAAGGTTTCAGTAGTTTTATAAGGTCGAGCGGCGTGTCGTTTTCGAATATCACTACTAGATCTACGAATTCAAGTGAAGCAATCACTAAAGCTCTTGAGTTTTCATCGTTGATTGGTCGTTCAGGACTTTTGTTTTGTCTCTTGACACTTTCGTCTGAATTGACTCCAACAACGAGATAACTCCCAAGATTCGCAGCTTTTCCTAGATAGGTGACATGTCCTCGGTGAAGGATATCAAAACAGCCATTGGTAAATACAACTTTTTTTTCGTCGTCTTTCCATGAAGAAATTATTGCATTCCCCTCTTCCTGAGTAACTATTTTATGTTGTACTTGCTCCCACTTTGTCATGCTTTTCTTTTTTGTAATTTCTCGGTAATAACACCAAAGATATTAGCCCTAATATAATCATTCCTGCTGTCTGAGACAACCAAATGATCATGCCTAAGGCTTTACCAATTCCTTCTGACTCCTCAGTAGCATCAAATTCTCCTTTCATATAAAAAGCGACAACCACACCAACAAGGTATGGATAAGCTCCAATACCGCCATTAGTAAACATTATTCCCAGAGTACCCGCAATATATCCAATCAATATGCCCTCCATAGGAAAAGAACTAGTTTCTTCAAATGAATAAAAACATATTCCAAAAAACGTCATATATAACGCCCAAATTAACAAGGTGTAGAAAATAAATTTACCTGGGTTTTTTGATTTGAAAATTGAAAAAACACCTTTTATGACATCTTTTATAAAGTTTTTAAACTTAGAGCGAAAGGTTTCTACTTTCCACCAAAGAATAAGGAATATTATTAACCCACCGACAATAACACTTATAAAAATACGCATGAACCAATTACTTCCATCTTCACTGCTTGAGCCTTCAACGATTTGATCCTTTAAAGAAATTAAGTCGTCAAAACTCAAAAATAAGGCAGCTAAAAAAACAAGTCCTAACATGATAATATCAAAAACACGTTCCGCTATTATTGTTCCAAAGCTACTGGAAAAGGAGATTCTATCAGTTCTATATAACAATGCGGCTCTAGTAGCCTCACCAGCTCTTGGTATAAGTAAATTGACAATATATCCTATCATTAAAGCATGGTAACGATGCCAAAATTTTGGCGTATGTCCTAAAGGTTCTAATAAGTACTTCCAACGATAGGCACGAACAACATGACTGAAAAAGCCAAGTACTAATGAGATAATTATCCAAAAGTAATCAGCTTCTTTAATCGCTTTGAAGAAAACTGTTTTTGTGCTTTCATCCATGGCGCTGTAAAAATGCCATAGTAGATAAACTCCTATAAGTAGTGGTAGTACAACTTTGATGATTGAAATTATTCGGTTATTAGATGCTTTACTCACTAGATAAAATTTAAATTCAGAAAAGTATTAATTTCTTAGTTATCATCAACGAAGATAATAGAATCTTAGTATTAATCTTCTAAACGGTTTGTTTCTTCATTGGGGAAGCAAAGTGTTGGCTTGAATTTTTTTGCAGCTTCAAAATCCATGTATCCATAACCAATAATTATTACAATATCTCCAGGAGCACATCTTCGTGCTGCAGGACCATTTAAACAAATAACCCCTGAATTTTTCTCACCTTTGATGACATACGTTTCTATACGTTCGCCATTGTTGATGTTTACGATTTGAACCTTTTCACCTTCAATTAAATTTGAGGCTTCCATTAATACTTCATCTATCGTAATACTTCCTATATAGTTTAAATCTGCCTGAGTTATTTTAACCCTGTGGATTTTCGATTTGACAACTTGAATTTGCATGACCTATGCTTATTTTTTTGCAAAGATACGATTTGTTTCAATGTCAAAGTATATGTTTTTTATACAATCTATATTGATGTTTACGTTATAAAAAAATAGGATAAAAAATTTATGTAGTTTTGGACTCACTATTTTAGAATAATTACTTATCAAGTGGCAAAAATATTAGGAATATCGGCTTTTTATCATGATTCGGCGGCGGCTATTACTGTTGATGGTGAGATTATTGCTGCGGTTCAGGAAGAAAGGTTTACACGAGAAAAGCACACTGCAAAATTTCCGATTGAGGCAATAAAATACTGCTTGGAAGAAACAGGATTAACAATTGATGAACTGGATGCCATTGTGTTTTATGATAAACCAATTCTAAAATTTGAGAGGTTGCTTCAAACGTATTATTCCTTTGCTCCAAAAGGGTTGATTTCTTTCCTTAAAGCAATTCCAGTATGGATCAATGAAAAATTGTTTTTAAAAAAAATGATTTATGATGGATTAAAAGAAATTGGAAGCTACGATAAAAAAAGCCTGAAGTTATTGTTTAGCGAGCATCATTTATCACACGCAGCGAGTAGTTTCTATGCCTCACCTTATGAGGAATCAGCAATACTTACAATAGATGGTGTTGGTGAGTGGTGTACGGCATCGATTGCTCATGGTAAAGGTGCAAACATTGAAGTCAAACAAGAAATGAATTTTCCTCATTCTATAGGTTTATTGTATTCTGCTTTTACATACTTTCTAGGTTTTAAAGTAAATTCTGGAGAATATAAGTTGATGGGTTTAGCGCCTTATGGGAACCCAAATGCTTCGGAAACAAACGAGTTCATTGCTAAAATAAAATCGGATTTAATTGATATTAAGTCAGACGGGTCATTATGGATGGATCAGTCTTATTTTGGTTACGCTACTGGTTTAAGAATGATTAAAACCGCAAAATGGGAAAAGTTATTTGGTGTCTCTAAACGAAAAGAAGAATCTGAATTAACACAGTCCTACTGCAATTTGGCGCTCGCGATTCAAAAAGTTACTGAGGAAGTAGTGCTTAAAATGGCACAACAGGCTAAAAAGATAACTGGCTCAAAAAATATATGTTTGGCTGGAGGAGTGGCATTAAACTGTGTGGCGAACGGAGAATTAATCAAAGAGAATATATTTGAAAATGTTTATATTCAACCTGCTTCAGGAGATGCTGGAGGTGCGTTAGGTGCTTGTTGGGCTATTCACTATCTCTATTTTGAAAAGGAAAGAGTAGTTTCACCAGGAACAGATGCTATGAAAGGAGCCTATTTAGGTCCCGATTTTGTCGAAAAGGAAATCCTCAGTATGAGTAGAAAGGCAAAAGCCAATTTTATAGAATATGATAATGACTCAGCTTTGTTCAATTCAGTGGCTAAAGAATTGGCTGAAGGAAAAGTAGTAGGATGGTTCCAAGGAAGAATGGAGTTTGGTCCGAGGGCATTAGGAAACCGTTCTATTCTTGGAGATGCGAGGAATGAAGAAATGCAGAAAACAATCAACCTCAAAATTAAATTTAGAGAAGGATATCGACCATTTGCTCCTATTGTTTTGAAAGAAGATGCCAACAAATATTTTGATTTGACACAAGATTCTCCTTACATGCTTATTGTAGCTCCTGTCAGTGAAAATATTCGTTTGGGGCTTCCTGAAAATTATTATGAGATGCCTTTGTTCGAACGTTTATATGTTAAAAGAAGTAATCTACAAGCCATAACACACGTAGATTTTTCTGCTCGAATTCAAACGGTTAGTAACGACACCAATGAAAAGTTGACAGGTTTACTAAAAGCTTTTAAATCAGTAACAGGAGAGTCAGTTCTTGTAAACACAAGCTTCAACGTGAGAGGAGAGCCCATTGTTTGCACTCCATTCGATGCTTACCGTTGTTTTATGAGTACGAATATGGATATATTAGTACTGAATAACTTTATGTATATAAAATCGGAACAGCCAGATGCCGAAAACAACGAAAAGTGGAAAGTTAAATTTGAAAGAGACTAATGGAGTTGTTGAAAAAATATAAAAGCATTTTATTTTTAATTTTAGCGACTGTCCTGTGTTTTGTGGTGGCCAATCAAATTAGAGTGGCAAACGGCGGCACATTTGTTTCTGGGGTCATGTATTTTAGATATGCTGGTTATTTGTTGATTGCCTTATTAGTTTTTAGAATCGGCGTAAAAACAAAACTGTTCATAGTTCACAACCTTGCTATGATTGCGATAATTTTCATTCTATTAGAAATAACATTTTATTCTCTTTTAGGTGCGCCAACAAGAGAAAACAAAGATTTTGCGATACCTGTTCTAGTTAATGATGATCAAAAATACGTTGGTTATCTACCCCCAAAAGACACTGTCATAAACGATATTTTTGTATTTGAAGGAGACACCTCTTTTAATGTTGAATACAGCATTGATCATTTTAGAAAGCGGATTACACCTGGCCCAGAGGGTAATGAGAATAGTGAGTTTGCTCTGTTTTTTGGTTGTTCCATTGCGTATGGATATGGGTTGGAGGATGATCAAACAATTCCCTACCATTATCAATCCAATGGGAACATTGTGGCCTATAATTTTGGATTTAATGGGCACGGGACAAACCATATAGCCGCGAGATTAGAGAATCAAGATTTATCAAAACAGGTTGATGAAGAAAAGGGTAAAGCCTTTTATTTGTTTTTCTGGGATCATATACCAAGAGCTATTGGAACAATGAGAAGACATACTTCGTGGCTTCACTTTGCACCTTATTATTATTTGGAAAATGATTCTTTGAAAAGAGATAAAATGTTTAAGGATGGGAGACCAATCAGATCTTATATTTATGAAAGTATATATCAGAGTAGTGTCTTAGAATACTTTGAAGTAGATTTCCCTTTGTCGTTGAATGAGTCTCATTTTGATTTGGTTGCTGAAATAATTAGTTACTCAAAAAAAATGTATTCTGAACAGTTTGGAAATGATGATTTTTACACGGTGATTATGCCGACATACGTAGATTATACCGAAGAAGAATTGAAAGTGTTTATGGACATTGTAGAAAGCAAAGGAGTAGAGATTATTGACTTATCGAAAATGGTGGATTATGGTCCAAAGTATACTTTGGAAAATGATGGTCACCCGAATAATTCATATAATAAACTTTTCACAAAGGAATTGTATAATAAGATTAAGTAAGTACTTTTACACTATGGAATTTTTGAGAGACTTGTGGTTATTTATGAAAGAACGCAAAAAGTTCTGGTTGGCTCCTGCGATTATTATCTTACTTATTTTAGGGATACTTATCGTTTTTGCAGGAGGTAGCGCCGTAGCACCTTTCATCTATACATTATTTTAGTAAATGAAACAAAAGAATCCAAATACAGCGTTAACCGTATTGACAATTATTGTAGGGTTGTTAGTCGTTAATTTCTTTGTGAAGAACGAAGTGTTAGTGTGGGTAGCTATTGCTATTGGAGGCTTGTCTATTCTTTCCTCTTTGATTAGAAATACCATTCACTTCTTATGGATGAAGCTAGCTGATATATTGGGATTAATCATACCAAAGATTATTTTAAGTTTGGTTTTTTTCTTAATTGTCACACCACTCGGAGTCTTTTCAAGATGGTTAAGTCCAAAAGAACAATTGATTTTAAAAAATGATAAGGACAGTACATTTTTTGATGTAGATAAGAAGTTCGAAAAATCATTTTTTGAAAAACCGTGGTAACTCAATTCAGGTTTCTTCAATTACTAACAATACCTCGCTAAAAACTATTCAATCCACCTGTAAAACGAGAGACGCAATTTTCTAACTTTACGTTAATTCATAAAGAATTGACAAAATGGAGTTAAGAGAGCCCACAACGTTAAAGGAAGTAGCAGAATTTTTGGGATGTTCCTATGATGGAAATCCAGAGCATAGAATTACAGGTTTTAATGAAATACATCGAGTGAAATCTGGAGATATAGTTTTTGTAGATCATCCAAAATACTACGATAAAGCATTAAAAAGTGCGGCAACAACAATATTAATTGATAAGAAAGTTGATTACCCTGAAGGAAAGGGCCTTTTGATTAGTAAAAATCCATTTGATGACTTTAATAAGTTAACCCTACACTATACGCCAAGAAAGAACCTGAATAATAATATAGGTGAAAACACTTCCATATCTGATTCTGCTATTGTCTATCCAAATGTTGTTATAGGAAATGATGTTACCATAGGAGATAATGTTATCCTATATCCAGGAGTTGTTATTATGGATAGAACGATAATAGAAGATAATGTTGTTATCGGAGCAAATACAGTAATCGGACATAATGCTTTTTATTATAAAAAGAAATCATCAGGTTATGATAGAATGCATACCTGTGGGAGAGTAATCATTAGAAAAAATGCTGAACTTGGATCCTTATGCAGTATTGATGCTGGTGTTACGGATGATACAATCATTGGGGAAGGCACAAAAATAGACAATCAAGTGCATGTTGGACATGATACAATTATTGGTAAAAATTGCCTGTTAGCTGCAAATGTCGGACTTGCAGGATGTGTTGAGCTGAAAGATAATGTTACTTTATGGGGGCAAGTTGGTTGTGCAAGCGATGTAGTTATTGGAGAAAATGCGGTTGTATTTGCTCAATCTGGTATTTCAAAAAGCCTAGCGCCGAACAAAACTTATTTTGGAAGTCCAGCTAAAGATATACGATTAATGTATAGAGAAATGGCAGCAATTCGAAAACTCCCAGAAATTTTAGAAAATTTATAATAGACAATGAAGGATTCCCTTATTCAAGAATTAGAGCATCAACTGAAGTTAAAAGACTTTAAGTTGAACTCTCTGCTTGAAATTACAAACGGGATTAATTCAAATGAATCGGTTGAGCAATTGATTTCAGTGTATGAATTTATATTAAAGGAACAGCTTGGTTTCGAAAAATTTATTCTCTTCAATAAACAAGATAATTGGCACTACTTAATTAAAACGGGTGTTAAGGGAAAAGTTAGAGATATCGACGTAGAACAGGATTTGTTTCGCTTTAAGGAAATCACTGTCATTGAATCCTCCCATTTAGAGGCTTTAAACGAATTTGACGTTGTTGTACCTGTTTACCATAAAGAAAAACCACTTGCTTTTCTATTAATTAAAGGAATTCAAGAGGAGGAGACGTTCAGATTGAAAAGCTCTTTAAATAATTTGACATTCATTCAAACACTAACAAATATCATCGTTGTTGCCATAGAGAATAAACGTATGGCGAGGCAAGGACTTAAACAAGAAAGAATTAAAAAGGAACTGGAAGTGGCTTCGGAGATGCAAAAACTACTTTTTCCTGATGATCTACCTTCAGACAAACGATTAGATCTTGCTGCAACATACAAAGCCAGACATGAGGTAGGTGGGGATTATTATGATTTCATACCTATTAATGATGACGAATTTATTATATGTATAGCTGATGTGTCAGGGAAAGGAATTAGTGCAGCGATGCTGATGGCTAACTTTCAAGCAACGATAAGAACATTGTTAAATTATCAACGTTTTGATTTGGAGTTTCTTATCGTCGAGCTAAACAAAAAGGTGATGAAAAGTGCCAAAGGAGAAAAATTTATAACCTTTTTCATTGGACAGTATAATTCTAAAACAAGAAGCTTTAAATATGTTAATGCTGGACATAATCATCCAATCCTGACAACAGGGAGAAAAGCTCAGTTTCTGGATAAAGGCTCTGTTGGATTAGGAATGCTTGACGAAATGCCTTTTATAGAGTCTGATGAGGTGCAAATCCCTCCAAACTCAACGATAGTTTTGTATACAGACGGAGTAGTTGAGTTACAGAACAAAGAAGGAGACTATTTTGAAACAGATCGCTTGATTAAACTAATACACAGTTTCTATCCACTTAAGATGGAAGATTTAAATAATCTCATCTTTTCTAAATTAGATGAATTTCGAGGGAAAGAAGAGTTAGTGGATGATACAGCGATATTCAGCTGTAGAATATTTTAGTTTTTCTCAACCTCGAATACTGGAGTGTAACTACTAGGAATTGCACTCGTGAGTACCCAGTTTTCTATAGAAACAGTCCCATCACAATAGTCACACTCGGTTATCGTTACAGTATAAGTCGCTACTTGAGCAGTCTCACTAATCGTGACATTACGATTATAACCAGAACTGCATGTCGCTGTTGTTGGAAGAGAGAAAACTGAATATTCTGAAAAATCTACAGGTTCATAAGTCACACCCCCATCAAAACTTACTTCAATAGGTACACTGTATTGACTTGCATTTGTGATGAAGTTTGCACCACCTTCGCCTCCAATCACTTTAACTATAGCGTCTTTTACTATATAACCACCTTCACTATTTGAAGGGTCACACTTATTACATCCAGTTAGAAGTATTGATAAAAGCAATCCTGAGAGTAGTAAAATATATTTCATTTTATTTGATATTGGTTGTTTATAACACACTTGCATACAAAAGTACTATGTTTTTTTACGAAGTTCAAAATTTTGACCCAAATAAACCTTTCTAACTTGTTCATCTGCTGCTAATTCTTCGGCAGTGCCTGCTTTCAGTATACTTCCTTCAAATAATAAATACGCCCTATCTGTTATCGAGAGAGTTTCTTGAACATTATGGTCGGTAATAAGAATACCTATATTTCGATTTTTTAATTCTGCAACGATCGATTGTATATCCTCAACAGCAATAGGGTCAACACCTGCAAAAGGCTCGTCAAGTAAAACAAACTTGGGATCAGTTGCTAGTGCTCTGGCAATTTCAGTTCTACGTTTCTCGCCACCAGACAAGCTGTTACCCATATTTTTTCGAACGTGGTTTAATCCAAATTCTGAAATCAACCTTTCAAGTTTTGCTTTTCTTTCCGATTTGCTTAAAGAAGTCATTTCTAAAATAGCCATGATATTGTCTTCTACACTCAACTTTCTAAATACCGAAACTTCCTGAGGTAGGTATCCTATCCCCAATTGAGAACGCTTGTACATGGGAAGGTTAGTAATGTCTTTATCATCTAAATGGACTGAACCATTTTCTGGAGAGACGAGACCTACAATCATATAAAATGAAGTCGTTTTTCCAGCACCATTGGGGCCAAGAAGACCAACTATTTCGCCTTGTTTGACTTCAATCGTTACTCCTTTGACCACTTTCCGTCCTTTATAGGATTTTGATATTTCTTTAGTATATAACTTCATTGGTAAATTAATAGCTCAAAAGTAAAAACGTTTTATTCAATTAAAATTGTTTTCTCTATTAAATTCTTTCTTTAGAACCTAAAGACAAGTTTTCCTCTAATACTAACTGGTGAAACCCCAGGGTCTAAATGTGTAACTCTCCACACGGCATCAATTCTAATTACTTTGAATATGTTTTCTATTCCAATTGCGGTTTCAACATAAGGAATATTTCCAAAAGATCTAGTAATTTCTGGTAGTAACATGGTTTCAGTTTGCCTACTAGATAATTCACCATAAACCCCTCTACCCGACGCAACCAATCGCCACTTAAGTTTCCTTATCAATGGGATTCTATCAAAGAACAATCCGTTAAAATGCTGTTCTAACGTTGCTCCTACATATCGATCAGAAATAAACTCAAAGAAATCCATCCTGTTATGTGCATTGCCTTGGAACCAATAGGTTTGTGAACCTTCGTGAACTTTCAGAAAAGGATAAGCTGCTCGTCCAAAAATATATCCTCCATAGATCCGGTAGTTTAGTTTACCTAATATCCCAAGTTTTGGACTATGTTCAAGATCGAGTTCTATCTTTTGATATTCATAATTTGAATTGTAAACTCCTTTTATTCCCAACACACCTGTTAAGGATATAATAGGATATTTTGACCCCAAAGAAATCCGATCAAATGAACCTGAAAGAAACTCTTCATTTTTAGCATACCTAATTTTAAAAAATGTTTCAAAAGTTGAAATTTTATCGACTTGAGTAGAAGTGCTCTCATCAATTGGAACTCTGTAGTTCGCACTCCCTTTTGATTCTAACTCTTTCCATTCTCCACCTGCTGAAAGAATGAAACTTTTACCAATATCTTTTTCAAAAGTCATTCCTAGTTTCTCCACAAAAGTGAGTTGATTTAATGGTTTAGTTCTAAAAAACGAACCAAATGCGGCATCAACATCCTGGGCGTTTTCACCAAGACCGAGTTGTTTTAAGTCATAGTCATAATAAACCCGTAACATACCTCTTTTTTCTGGAGTGACATTAAAACGTATAGCTCCACCATACTTGAATACCTCATCTCCATAACCATAAGCAATTTTTCCAGAGAGTTCAATTCTTCTACTGAAATCATTAGAGGTTCTCAACTGAAGTTGGTTACGAAAACCTTCAACTTGGTTAAAACTCATTACGCTCTGAATATTTCCTATTTCTAACTTTCCTAAAGGCCAAAACCCTGTTGTGGCTAGAAATAAGTGATTCTTCATTGCATTAAAAATAGGCACTTCATTTAATGAGTCAATCATTTTGTCAATGTCTTCCTCTTGCTCATTCAGTGGAGTGTGTCGATGTTCACGCCAATACTCCTTACTTCTCTTATCTGCACTATCAAGCACTACAACATTTTCATTTGATCTGTAAAAGGAGGGATCGTAGGGGGTGTTAATTACAAAGTTCTTTCTACTCGTAAGTTTTCTACCGTAAAAGCCAAGTAATTTGGAATTACGCGTTACATTTAATTCAACGATTAGTCTGTCCAAAGTGAGCATCCAAACCTCATCTTGCACTTGATCAAATTTCTGTTCAAGATAGAATCCTTTTACATAGTTGATGTTTGCTGATTCGGGAACGCTTGCTTCCCATCGTTTAACAGCATAAGTAGTATCGTGAATCCACATTTCTCCAGTAAAAGTTAGATCTCCTTTCCTTTTTGGTTGGAATCTCAACATATAGCACCATTGATTATCAATAAAGGAACTATCCTCAAGATAAAACTTGTAGAATGCCATGGCACTATTTGAAATAGGACTAATAAAAGACTTGTCAAATATTCCGATATAATTATCATATACGTTAATGTCCTGATACATTTCACCGAGAAATTGATTGACCTCAACATTCTGAATTCCTGTGATTCTTGAAGCCTTTACCACCTCTTTTTTCTTTGTTGGATTTGTCCGGAAATAAAAGTCTGAAAGTGACTCGGTAAGTAGTAAAGGAAGATATTTACCACCATTCATAGTATCCATATAATTCGTAATGACATCAAGGCTTTTTACGATTTTCCTATCTTCAAACTTATCTCCAATATTGTTGAGGTCTAATTGTATTTTATTATACGTTTCATACTGATAAGCACCTAACTTTTCTTTGTTGTTAATAGGTTTGTTTCTAACCACTCTCTCGTGAAGAACAGTAGAAGGTTTTTTATCTGGGGCGCGAATGGTTACCTCATCAATTTCTTGAGTCAAGGGATCAAGTTGAAAGTTAATAATTTGAGATTGATCTTTAACTACTGATACAGTTTGGGTAGCATAGCCTGATGACCTAACTACTAAAGAGTCAGTCGCATAGTAGGATTCGATTTTGTAATTTCCATCCAAATCCGTCTCAGTACCGATTTTTGAATCCTGAAAAAAGACGCTTGCAAAAGGGATTGGTTCGCCACTACTTTTTTCAATAACTTGACCCGAAACACCCGTTCTTTGTGAAAGTAAAGAATAGGATAGGAGCAAAAGCAGCAATGTGATGGGCCATTTCATTTCGAGTACTAAAATAAGTAAACTTAGCAATTTATGGATGCAATCACGACTAAGATTTTGCAGATTACTTCATTTCAGCTTTCCTTCTTTTGCGCTGAACTCTTACACTCACTAAAATACTTATCTCATAGAGAATGATGATAGGTACAGATACCACTATTTGACTTATGAAGTCGGGTGGGGTTATTAGTGCTGAAAGAATCAACACACCAACAATTGAATGTTTTCTATATTTTCTAAGAAAAGCAGGCGTTACAATGCCTATTTTGGATAATATATATATGACTATCGGTAATAGAAATAATAGGCCAGTGAATACAACACTTGAGATAATTAGGGACATAAATGAACCGATCATCCAGATGTTTTCAAATTCTTCAGCCATGGAGAAATAACCAAAAAACTGTATACAAAGTGGCGCCACCACTAAATACCCGAATACAACGCCCATTAAGAAGAGCAGCGTAACAAACCACGTGATTCCTCTAACCACTTGTTTTTCATTTGATCTAAGACCAGGTTTAACAAATCCCCATAATTGATGGAATACAAATGGAAACGCTACGATAAAACCACCCACAAGAGAAAGAAGTAGGGCATAAGTAAATTGAGATCCAACTTTGTTTGACTGGAATCTTACTGGGATTTCTTCGATACAGATCCCTAAATATTCACACATGAACTTGAAGGAAATAAAGTCAACTTTCGTCATTGAAAGAAACAAATTTTGGATAATCCATTCCTTCACAAACCAAATTCCAACTCCACAAAGTACGATAGCAATGACGGATTTAACAATTCTCCATCGCAATTCCTCCAAATGATCGAGGAATGACATATCTTGTTCGTTTGCTTTGCTCATAATTGATTGCAAAAGTATATGAAATATTTATTCAATTACTGATTTAACAAGTAAAGATTTGTTTTATTAAAGGAAGTTGAATGGCAAACACCAATTTAGGTTGAAATTTTAATCTATTTTCCTATAATCAAGGAGGGTTACGTGTCCATGTTTTAGAACCTCTATTCCATTTCCGTCTCGCAATGAAAGTCGGTAAATGTAAACTCCTTCTCGAGCAACTTGTGAAGTTGTATTTATTCTACCATCCCAACCTTCAGCAGGGTCAGTAGTTTCGAATATCATGCGACCAAACCTATCAAAAATTTCAAAATGATATTCTTCATACTTGTGATGTGTGGTAACCGGCTTAAATATTGGGTTATTACCTCCAACTGAAAATGCATTTGGAATATATATCGTTGGAGGAATTACTGGACACACTTCGTTGCTTCGGCTTATTTCACTATTGTCATGTCCATTTGGTCCTTCTCGAGCCTGAACAAAATAACAAATCTCTCCGTCGTCATAATCAGAAAACTGTTCAACTGAATCCATATAAGTTCTAATGTTTGGATTTAATATCGCGATTGCATTTGGGTCGTACGTTCCATTTACAGAACGATAAACTAAATACGATTGAACATTACCTATAAATTCTGAGTAAGGAGTCCATTGTAAGGTATGAACCATGTTTTCCTCGTCTGTATTAACAGTCAGATAAATGGTTTGACCTAAGTTAGAAAAGCCTAACGATTGTCCGCAAGTGTCTATTATCTCCGTTTTATAAGTATAAGAACGACGATTTATTTCTGCCTCCTTATCTTGGAATACTACTTCATTACTAGAACCAACGGCTTTTTCGTCAATTTCTTCAAAGTCATTGCTGAATGTGTTAAAGCGCCATAACTTCACTGTTTCGACCCCACTGTCTTGAGATAAGCGATGTTTGATTACTGCGCTGTTACTTCCAACAGTAGCAACACTCAGATAGGAGTAGGATGGTCCTCCAGCATCGGTGAAAGATACCGTGTCTATATTAGAAAAAGAATAATTGTTGTTGTCTAAATTTGTTGTTTTTACCGATAGTATCAATTCATCGCCTAACTCAATGTTTGTGGTAAATGAATTACCTGTAGTATTACCTATAGCTTGCCAAGCTCCCCCATTTATTCTAGCATAAATGTCGTGTCCAATGTTGCTAAAACCAACATATCCTGTCCAACTCAGTTCAACACTTCTATCACAAACGTTGAGAGCCGTAGTTAAGAAATTCGTTGTATGCGGATCAGCTTTGGCAGAGGTTTGATATGTAGGTGGAACGATATCCGTAAAGCAAGAATCAAACGCTGCTATAGAATATTCTATCGGGCCGTCAGAAGTAGGTGGAAAATGGGTATAGTTTGTCGACCCAATACCCCATACGGTATCTATTTCAACCAAATTCCCATTTTGATCCGTTTGATAAATGACATAACCATAAGTGTCTTCTTGACTATTTTCATCCCATTCAATTGTTACGCCATTTGTTAATGTATCTATATTCACAGAAGAAATGACTGGAATATCAGGAACTATTTGGTCTTCAAAAACATCTCCTTCAATGTTACTTTCAAAAGCACAATTATCCGTTGGTAGAATAATACGATAATTTAAAAATGCATCACATATTGTAATTGTGTCGTTATAATTTGTGGTGTTATAAGGCACAGAGTCAATTAAAGTCCATGTTCCCGCTGGATATTCTTGATAGATATGAAAATAATCATTGTATCCGTTTGGCTTAGGAATTATAGGGGCATTCCATTGAAGCAATGCTTCTCCGTTGCCAGGGTTATTAAGTTGGAGATAAATATTTGAAACTGTATCGGAATATCTTGGTGTATTACCATCACACCCAGAATTGGTAGCGATGTAAAATTGGTTTTCTTCATTTCCTTCACCGGGAAGGGTGAAAGTTGTTGTATTAATATTGTTAATTGTAGCTATCGAACCATCGGCGATAGAGAAAATCTCATAACTATCAAAATCACCAGTAGGGTCATTTACTGGATCCCAATTGATTGTGACATCATCATTTACGTCCGTTGTGATACAGGTGATTTCTGGAGCGGGAAGTACGTTTTTGTTTTGCACGTTGACAACAACAGTAACATACCTAACCTCAGGTACTGGGCAATAATCATCTTGTACTTTGAAAACAAAGATATAAGGCACATTATCTTGGACAACTCCCGAAGCTCCAATCAAATGATCACACGAGGTTTGCCAATCAAATTCTACAGTTGAACCATTGTTATTAATGATTGGAGGTGTATTGTCTAGCGTTGCGCAAGGCGTTATGCTACATCCACCTCCTGCATTTGTATAATTTGTTCCATACATCAAACCAGTGGTGGTTATGATGTTTGACTGAGGAGAACCATCTTGTAAACTTTCATTATCCGTGGTTATAATATCAAAATTGATTGGGTCTCCAGCAAATATCGTAGTTTCAAAAGAAGTTCCTGCCGCAAATGGTGGAGTAACTGTCGGGGCTGTATTTGTCCCTGCACAATTAGTAACGATTTGTTGTGCTTCTCGCTCTACCGTTGCGATTTTTACACCGTTTCGATAAGCATCAACTTTCACTTTTGTCGCAAAATTTCCTTGTGTATTACTTGTAAAATTAATCTCTCCAGTTGCATTATCTATGGTTGCAGCAACGTTCCCCGGGTCAAAAGAGGCATTAGGTGTTGGGTTGTTAAAGCTAAACCCAGGTTCAAATGGAACAGGCCCCGGATTAGAAGGAGGATTATAAACACCCGTTGGAAAATAATCCATGGGTTGGCTCCAATTAAATACCAACGAGTCTAGATCTGCATCAACTGCATGTGGGTTGTAATTATATTCTTCACCTGCACAACTCACCATGTATGGCTCCTGTAAAAAGCGAGGTGAATTGTCAATACAACCACCCGTAGCTCCAGGGATAGGATACATTGCAGCGGAAATTGTTATACCATAATTTGTTGGGTTTGTGATATTGGTTAAGTTTCCACTTCTTGAAAAATTTTCATAAGTAAAAAACCAACCACTTGAAGGAGGAACGCCATTCAACGTTATGGGATTACTTCGATAAATAATTTTTTCGATCGCACCAACGCCATTGCCACCGGCAACACCAACACCACAATCGTAGGGAGTAGCTCCGCCAGAAGCAGTACAAGTCGGGGATATATCAATTCGGTCAATAAAGTCGGCTGAAATCGCTGTGACGTTGGGATGTCCCCAGACTCTGATTTCCTCAGTTCCAGTATTCACCTCGAAACCATTGCAATCTCGATAAAAGATTAATTCAAAAACATAATCACCACCACCTTGACAGGTCCACGTGATTTCACCCCCCATACCATGGGTGGCACGACCAATATTTCCGAAGAAAATAAGTAGTAATAATGTAAAAATAAATCTCATTCGAGTGTTCATCAATGTATAAACGTAGTTTTTCGTTCGTTATTATAACGTTTTAACTTCTTTTAAGTTGCCTGTTTTTAAAGGTTTTCATTATTTATGGTTTCGGAGAATATGGTAGGGAGGCACGGCCGTGCCTCCCTACCA
>NVXV01000016.1 GCA_002734085.1 Fluviicola sp.
AATTACAGCTACTGGTACAACTACTTTGTATATCTATGATGAGACAGGTACTGCACCAAATTGCTTTGATGAACAAACCTTTGATGTAACAATAAACATTACACCCGTTGTTGATCCATTGGCTGATCAAACCGAATGTGATTCATATACTCTTCCTGCTATTACAGGTACTAACCTTACTGGAAACGAAGCGTATTACGATGCTCCAAACGGTGGGGGTACTCAGTACAACCCAGGGGATAACATTACAGCTGCTGGTACGACAACCCTTTACATTTACGATGAAACGGGCACTGCACCCAACTGCTTTGATGAACAAACCTTTGATGTGACCATTAACATTACCCCAACATTTGCCCTTGCATCTACAGATCCAACAGCGTGTGGAGCTGCAGATGGTACAATTACTATCAGTGGACTTGATCCAAATACAGCGTATGATATTACCTACTCTGATGGTGGTGTACCAGTTGGGCCAAATAACATGAACTCAGATGCTGCAGGTGACCTTGTGATTGGTGGATTGACAGCGGGTTCTTATTCAGACTTTGTAGTAACACTGAATGGTTGTACTGGAACGGATAACTCTTCTATTAACCTTGTTGATCCAAACGCTCCTGCTGTTGATGCGGGTCCTGATCAAGAGATTTGTAAAGGAGAACAAGTAACCTTAACTGCCGGCAATCCTGATGGTGCCAATATTACATGGGACAATGGTATAACAGATGGAACACCTTTCTCTCCTGGAGTTGGAACATTAACTTTTACAGTAACAGCTGAATTGGCTAACTGTATTTCAACAGATCAGGTAGATGTAACAGTGAATCCTCTACCAGTTGTAAATGCAGGGAATGATCAAGAGATTTGTGAAGGAGATCAAATTGTGTTAACTGGAAGTGGCGCTGATAGTTACACTTGGGATAATGGTGTGACTAATGGACAGCCATTTACCCCGAACACAACAACTACTTATACTGTAACAGGATCTACTCTAGGTTGTGAAAGTACTGACGATGTATTAGTGACTGTTATTGAAAATCCAGTAGTACTTTTCGAAGCTGATGAAACAAGTGGTTGTGTTCCTTTAACAGTGAATCTGTCTAATTTAACTCAAGGAAACATTGCTAACTGTACTTACACTCTAAGTGATGGTACTGTGCTAAGCGGATGCGATGTTACTCATACATTTGTTCAGGCTGGTTGTTACGATGTAACCCTCGAGGTTGAAAACTCAACGGGATGTATAAGTACTACTACAATTCAAAATTATATTTGTGTGGACAATTACCCAATCGCTGACTTTAATTTTGAGCCGGACGTACTAACGAATATTGTAAATCAAGCTAACTTTACAAATAGTTCAGTTGGAGGATCTACATATGAATGGAACTTCGGTGATGGAGAGTCTAGTTCAAGCGTTAATCCAACGCATACATTTGATACAGAATCTGGTGAAGAAGATTATGAAGTTACTTTGATTGCAATCAGTGAATATGGTTGTGCAGATACGGTAACAGCTATTATTCCTGTGAGAGAAGAACTGATTTTCTATGTTCCGAATACTTTTACACCGGATGGGAACGCATACAACCAAACTTTTCAACCTGTGTTTACCTCAGGATTTGATCCTCAGGATTACACCTTACTGATTTTTAATAGATGGGGAGAGATTATTTTTGAGTCTACTAATGCAAATATAGGATGGGACGGTACTTATGGAATCGAAAGTAACGAAGTCGTTAAGGACGGTACTTACGTTTGGAAAATTGAGTTCAAGACTAAATACAATGACGAACGTAAAGTCGAAGTTGGACACGTGAACATACTGCGTTAGTTCTATAGCTTATTCTAATAAAGGGAAGGTGCTTTACTTTCCCTTTTTTGTTTATTCATCATCTGTCATACAATTTTACTTTGAATTTTAGTTGCTAATCAAAAGATCATCAATTCGAAAAGAAAAAATTATCTTTGTCGCATGAAATGGATTGGTGAGAGAATAAGTTTTGTCGATAAAAAGGAAAGTGCATCATTTGTAATCTATCCTCCTAAAATTGGAAACAAAAAATATATTATTCTCGTTTGGACTATTCTTTGGATGTTAATAGGGGGATATGTTTCTACTCAGTTTTTCTACGATTATTCTGAAAAAGAGAAAATTGCGCTTATTATTTTTATGTCATTCTGGCTTTACTTTGCCGTTAGAGTGATTAGAACTCTCGTTTATTTATTTTATGGAAGAGAATATATAAAAGTTGATGAGACTGCTCTACGTGTTAAAAGTGCTACGGGTAAATATGGAAAGGCGCGACAATTCTTTATCGAGAATATCACTAAATTCGAAGTTCCTTCAATTAAAGAGTCTTCTTTTCAGCAATCATACGAAAATTCACCGTGGGTAAGAGGAACAAATAAAGTACAGTTTGAATATATGGGTAAGACCTACTCTTTTGGCAGAAAACTATCTGAAAAAGATGCTAAGTTGCTTTTCAATGTTATTACTAAGCGAATAAGTCAATACTTAAAGAAGAAATCAAAAGCATAATTTTATTTCGTCTTAAATGCAATACCTGTAACTCTTTTCGTTTTTACTCCAGAAATCATTTCTTCACGGATTAAATTTTGAGCATTTTTAGTTTCAAAAACTTCTTTTAAATTTTTAATTGCACCGGCAGGAACATGGTTTTTGTTCATGTAATTCAAAATAAAATTAGCTTCCTTTTCTTTTACTTTGGGCTCAATTAATCGATACAATTTAGCCCTGTTTTTTACGCGAGACTGCACATCTTTAAACAGTGTGTCTTTTATCATTTCTTCCAACTCAAGAAAGCTGCAAAGTATTTCGAAATGTCTATTACTGCCAATTGCAAAAGTTATAGATTTACCATCTTTCGTTGTGAATATCTCGCCATATGGAGCAATGTTGGGATGCAATGAGCCTATTCGTTCCGGTACTTTGTCTGTCATTAGGTAATTTGAAGCTTGATTGACTAGAGAACTTACAGCAGCATCATAAAGTGATACACTCACACTAGACCCTTTGTAATCTTTTTTTAATCGTTCTCTTTGCAACAACTCAATTAAAATACCTTCTTTCAAATGATGTGCAGCTAAAACATCTATAAGAGCGATAGGCATTTTCACAGGGCCACTTTCAGGTGTTCCATTCATAGACATAAACCCCGATTCTGCTTGAAGTATTAAATCATATGCAACTCGGTCACTCTCATCTCCAAATCCACTGATTTTACCAATAATTAGTCCTTTGTTTTTCAAACGAAGTTGTTTGTCTGTAATATTTAACTTTTCTTGCCCACCTTTTTTAAAGTTCATAAGTACAATGTCTGCTGTGGCTATTAGTTCTAAAAATCGTTCATATTGCTTTTTTTGTTTTAAGTCCAGCTGCAAATATTTTTTCTTATAATTGATACTGGAAAAATAGGCAGATATGGGAACATCTTTGGGTTCGCTTTCCAACTTCCAAGAGCGCGTGGCATCAGGATACTCTGGGTGCTCTATTTTCACTACGTTAGCACCCAATTCCGCAAAAAATGAACCTACAGAAGGACCAGCAAGAACTGTAGACAAGTCAATAATGTTCAGATTTTGGAAAACACTGTAATGGTTCATACCTATGAAGTTTCAATTGTATAATGATGACAAAGTTAGAAAATAGTTGCAGTCAGAAATAATATTAACAACAAAGCGTATTCATTATCAAATATCGTAGTCTTCTCACATTTTTTTTACTTATTTTGCCTCTTTCTAAATATCCAAATAATGACAATAGCTCAATTCATCAAACAACAATCTAATATAAACGAAAAACAGATTAATGCTGTTTTGTCTCTAATTCAAGAAGGTGCAACAACTCCTTTTATTTCAAGATATAGAAAAGAAGCAACAGGTGGTCTAGACGAAGTAGAAATTGGAGCTATTCGCGAATCAGCACAACAGTTTGAACAAATTACAAAACGACAAGAGACAATTCTAAAAGCGATAGAAGAACAGGACCAACTTACTCCTGATCTTAAAAGTCAAATTGAAACAACGTTTGATACAAACGTGCTAGAAGATTTGTATTTGCCTTTTAAGAAGAAGCGTCAGACAAGAGCGGAAAAGGCTAGGAAGAACGGTCTTGAAGGTCTTGCTAAAATCATAATGGCTCAAAATAATCAAGACATTGTAGTCTCTGCTGAGCGATTTGCAAAAGGTGATATTAAATCTAGTGACGACGCGTTGCAAGGCGCACGAGATATTATCGCTGAGTGGGTGAATGAAAATACGGCTCTACGTTCTAAAATAAGATCGATGTATCAAAAAAATGGGATGCTTCAATCGAAAGTTGTTGGAACGAAGAAAGAAGAGGCTGCAAAATACAAGGACTATTTCGATTTCAGCCAAGTGTTACATAAATGTCCTTCTTACCGTTTTTTGGCGATGCATCGTGCTTCTGATGAAGGATTGTTGCGTATCAAAGTGTCAGTAGATGAAGATCGTGTATTTCAATTGTGTGAACGCTTTTTTGTAAAGTCAAATAACGAAGCCTCAGAACAAGTGAGAATTGCCTACGAAGATGCTTATAAAAGACTAATTCATCCTTCAATGGAGAACGAAGTACTTTCAGAAAAGAAGAAAGAAGCCGATGTTTCTGCTATAAAAGTTTTTGCTGATAATTTGAGACAGTTATTATTAGCAGCACCTCTAGGAAAGAAGCGAATACTTGCCATTGACCCTGGATACAGGTCTGGCTGTAAAGTTGTTTGTCTGGATGAATCTGGAGATTTGTTGACGAATGAAATGATTTTTCCCCACCCACCACAAAAAGAGATGAGTCGAGCGATGAGTAAAATTGGTCAATTAGTTCAAGCATATAATGTAGAAGCAATAGCAATTGGTAATGGAACAGCTAGTCGCGAAACTGAATACATGATAAAACGAGTACACTTTGATCGCGATGTAGAAGTTTTTGTTGTATCAGAGGATGGTGCTTCGGTTTATAGTGCGAGTAAAATAGCTAGAGAAGAATTTCCGCAATATGACGTTACGGTTCGAGGAGCTGTTTCGATTGGTCGCAGATTGATGGATCCTTTGGCAGAACTTGTTAAGATAGATCCAAAATCAATTGGAGTTGGTCAGTACCAACACGAAGTGAATCAACAATTATTAAAGGAAAGTCTTGACGAAGTTGTGATTTCCTGTGTAAATCAAGTTGGTGTTAATGTAAACACCGCTTCCCCTTACTTATTAGCTTATGTTTCGGGACTGGGAACCTCATTAGCCCAAAGTATTATAGAGTATCGTAAAGAAAACGGTGAATTTAAAGATCGTACAACTTTGAAAAAAGTACCAAGACTTGGAGGAAAAGCATTTGAACAATGTGCAGGGTTTTTAAGAATTCCAGACGGAAAGAACATTTTAGACAACTCTGCAGTACACCCTGAATCTTACCCTTCAGTAAAGAAAATGGCAAAACAGTTAGATGTTAAAGTGGAAGAATTGGTTGGGAACAAAGATGTTTTGAATAACCTTGATCGCAAAGACTTTCCTTATATCGATAATTTTTTATTTGATGACTTGATTAAGGAGCTTAAAAAACCTGGAAGAGATCCTCGTAAAAGCATAAAAGTACTTGAGTTTGATAGCACAGTTAAAACAATCGAAGACCTACACGAAGGCAAAACATTGAATGGTATCGTTACCAACGTTACAGATTTCGGAGCTTTCGTAAATATAGGGATTAAACAAAATGGATTAATCCACAAATCAAATTTGGCCGATTCTTATGTAGAAAATCCTTCTGATTATATTAAGTTGGATGAGCATGTCACTGTTGAAGTGATTCAAATTGATGTTGCAAGGAATCGTATTGGGTTGAAGCGGGTTTAGGACCTTCATTACTCTTCAAATTTCTCGCCCTAAACCCCTCTAAAGGAGAAAACGTAACCAATTTGAACTTTCTTCAGGATAAATACAATTAGTCTTTAAGGAAAACAATTCTCAATAGATTTATAGTATACTCTCTGCACTTCCCCCTTTGGGAGGATCTTTAGCAGCATCAGATAATGCTTACTTCCCTTTCCTTCTGCGCCACTCCTTAGAAATAAGCTGTAACTCCCGACCAGTTTGTCCTGCTACAGAAGTGTTTTCATCAGCTCTACGCAATAAGTAAGGCATAACTTCTTTTATAGGTCCATAGGGTACGTATTTAGCCACTTGATATTTGTGGTGAGCAAGATTGAACGAAATATGGTCAGACATACCTAATAGCTGAGAGAAGTATACGCGTTCGTCGTTTTGATCAATATCGTACTTAGACATGAGTTCCGTAAGTAAAAGATTGCTATCTTCATTATGTGTTCCACAACAGAAAGCACAATGTTCTAAATTATTAACCAATAGCTCCAGTGCAGCGTTGAAATCATTATCACAAGATACTTTGTCTGGTTGAATGGGAGAAGGATAGTCCATTTCACCCGCACGATCACGTTCTTTTTCCATATACGCTCCTCGAACAACCTTCGCACCTAACTTAAATCCTTCGCGTTTCGCGGCATCGAGTTTTTCTTTCAGATAATCTAATCGGTCGTGGCGATACATTTGAAATGTATTGTAAACGTAAGCACCTTCTTTATTGTATTTCACCATCATCGTTTCTGCCAGACGATCTATCGTATTTTGGATCCATGACTCTTCTGCATCTATAAACACAGGAGTTTTTGCATCGTGGGCATAGTTGCAAATTCTGTCTACACGTTTCAAGATATCCGCAAATTCTTTTTTTTCTGAATCTGTTAATTCATTTTCTGGATCGTTACATTTTTCTAGTAAACCATGTCGACTGATACCCGTAACTTTAAAAACGGCAAATGGGATAGCTGGGTTACCTTTCGCTTTTTTTATGGTACCAACAATTTCATCGCATGTTGCATCGAAATCATCTTCTTCTATTTTCCCTTCGACTGAATAGTCTAAAATTGTACCTACACGGTAATCATAGAGCGTTTGAATAGCTTCATTACAATCATCAATTGATTCACCCCCACAGAATTGTCGAAAAATAGTTGCTTTAATGATACCTTTGATTGGAAACCTTAGTTTAAAAGCAATAGGAGTAATCCATTTGCCGAATCGAACGAGCCAAGATTTCCCTACGAGTTTAAACATCGTATAAGCTCTTTTCAAATCTCGATCAGACTTATATTTAAAGGCAATTTCTGTATTATCGAATGATATCATGGCGTAAAAATAATTTCTCTTTGATAAATATCAAGACTATTTTAGAACAAGTTCTATTTTTGAGCGATAAATTCATAATATTGTTCGATTATTGGTCATCAAGCAACAAGAATTATGGTTAAAAGAATTGAATCTTCAAAGAATAGAGTAGAGATAGGATCTATTTTAGAGTCTAGTTTTCAAGGTTTATTGGATAATGAATTTTCAAGTTCTAAGAAAATTGTAATTGTTGATGAAAACACACAGGAACATTGTTGGCCTTATCTCCTAACTACTTTCGATGCGCTTCATGATGCGGAAGTAATCGTGTTACCTTCGGGAGAAGAAAATAAAGTAATGGAAGTTAGTTTTCAAGTTTGGGAAGCTTTTACAAATTACGGAGTGCAACGTGGAGATTTGGTTATAAATCTAGGTGGAGGTGTGGTGACAGATATGGGGGGATTCATCGCTTCGGTTTACAAACGTGGTTTGCGATTTATTAATGTTCCAACTTCATTATTAGCTATGATAGATGCGTCWGTAGGAGGTAAGACAGGAATTAATTTAGGTCATCATAAAAATCAGTTAGGCGTCTTTTCATTTCCCGAATTAACGATTTGTGATCCGATATTTTTAAAGACCTTACCTCAAAATCAATTTGTTTCAGGTACCGCTGAAATGTTAAAACATGCAATTATAAGTTCTGAAAAACACTGGAATGATTTGAAGTCAATCGATACTGATACTATATCGACTGAACTTATTTTTAATTCAATTCAAATTAAAGCAGAGGTTGTAGACAATGATCCCACAGAAAAAGGTCTTCGAAAAGTTTTAAATTTAGGTCATACAGTTGGTCATGCTATCGAAGGACTCTTCATGGAAGAGAACCGTTATTCGCATGGTGAATGTGTAGCCTGGGGAATTCTTGTGGAATCTGCAATTTCAGCTCAACTCGGTTTTTTACAAACAGCAGATTTTGAGGAGATTTCTGATGTTATCAGAAAAAGATTTCCAATTATAGCAGTTGAATCAGATGATTTTGATGAATTAATAGCATTAATGAAACACGATAAGAAGAACAATTCATCAAAAATAAACTTTTCATTACCAACAAAGATTGGAGCGGTAATAATTGATCAACAAATAGAAGAGAAAACGATAAAGGAAGCCTTGGAATTGATTTTTGTGGATAATAAATAGACTATGGAAGAATTTTTCGAAATCGAAGAGTACAAACAAAGTTATTTAACGCAAAAAAGATTGGATTTTTTGTATGATGAAAATTGGTTTAAAATGTTTGTCCCAAAAGATTATGGTGGACTTGAGTTAAGTCTAACTGAAGGAGTAAAAATACTTACAAAAGCTGCTACAATTCAAGGTGGTCTTGGCTGGACTTTAAATTTGGGAGCCGGTGCAAATTGGTTTTCTGGCTTTTTCAATGATTCGACGGCAAAATTACTTTTTTCATCCCCCAAAGCAGTAATAGCTGGTAGTGGTTTTGTAAGCGGCACCTATGAGGTGAATGATTCAAAAGTCATGTTGAATGGAAAATGGTCTCGATGTACAGGCGCCGCTCATGCAAGTTTGTTTAGTTTAAATGCAAAAAGTGAGTCAGGTAAAATCACATCATTTGTTGTTCCTAAAGAAAAAGTTAAGCTTTCAGAAGATAAATGGCCTATTTTTGGCTTAAAAAACACTTCTTCACATACAATTGCACTCAATAAGGTCGAAATCCTAAGAGAGTATGGATTTAAGATAAATGACATTAAAAATCATGAAGAATATGCGATGTTTCACATTCCCTTTGAATCATTTGCACGTGTGTGTATGACCTCTTCTTTTATCGGTATCGTTAAATGTTTAGTGCGTCTAATAGAGAGGGATTTGCTTTCTAAAAAACCTGAATTAGCTGCGGATATTCAGAAAATATTAAAACTTATTCTAAAATCTGAAGCAAAACGTAATGAACTGAGTGAAGAACTCTCTTACTTATCATTTTCTAAAGAACTTAGTGTAAACTTTGAAACTCAACTAAAAGCCCAACTCGGAGAAAATAATGAGTTATTATATGAATTGGTTCAACAACTATTCTTCAAAGGAGGACTTCCATTTGTGGAAGAAGACCAACTTATTCACTGGGCATATCGCGATGTTTTAACAGGAGTACAGCATTATATGGTGAAACCGTAAGGAAGTCAGAATATTGAATATGGAACCGCAGAAGTCAGAAATTGGATTTCGATTATTTCAAACCAAAAAAACTCTAAACATTCTCCCTACTTTTGTGTTTTGACCAGATAAAAAGTGTTATAGAGGTTTGAAGCAAAAGCAAAAATTAACAGAAGGTAGTATACTGAAATCACTTGTCAGGTTGGCCTTGCCAATTATTATGGCAAATGTTTTACATACGACTTATCAATTAATTGACACTTTCTGGCTTGGTAGATTAAGCGCAAATGCTGTTGCTTCAGTCAGTATAAGTTTTCCTATCTTATTTTTGATTCTCTCACTTGGGGGCGGATTAACACTAGGTGGTTCTGTGATTGTAGCGCAACATTTTGGTGCTGAGAATAAGAAGAAAGTAGACTATAGTTCTTCGCAAACTGTTTTTGTGATTTTCATCATCTCCATATTCTTAGCAATGACTGCCTGTTTTTTGGCTGAGCCCATGATGATACTGATTGGTGCAGAAGCACCTATATTACAGGATGCTGTTGACTATTTTGAAGTTTCATCTTTTGGTTTTATATTTTTATTTATGTTTTTCGTTTTCCAATCTTTAATGCGCGGAATTGGTGATGTGATGCTGCCACTATATGTTGTTTTAATCACGGTCTTATTAAATCTAGTTCTCGATCCTTTATTTATTTTTGGATATGGTTCTATTCCAGGGTTCGGCGTAAAAGGAGCCGCATATGCAAGCATTGGTACTCAGGCTATTTCAGCAATTATTGGGATGATCATATTATTCCGTGGTAAAAGAGGGTTAAAGATTAGTTTTTCTCAGATGAAATTTGATTGGAAATGGACGAAAAGATTATTTAGAATTGGTATTCCAACGAGTTTAGATCAATCCACCAGAGCAGCTGCTATGACAGTAATTATTGTTCTGGTTACAAGTTTTGGAAGTGAAGTTGTAGCCGCTTATGGAATAGGTGTTCGCATACTCAGTTTAATTGTTATCCCGGCACTGGGTTTTGCAATGGCTACAACTACTTTGGTAGGGCAGAATATAGGCGCAAGACAAATTAAACGTGCAGAAAAAGTTGGTGAATTGAGTGCTAAAATAGCCATGTATGGTTTAACCAGTATAGGTTTATTGCTTTTTGTTTTTGCAGAACCTGTAACGGCATTCTTTGTTCCAAATGATCCACAAGTTATCCAAGATGGAGCCTTGTTTATAAAAATTATGGCACCTAGTTTCGGAATATTGGGAGTTCAACAAGTGTTAAATGGCGTTTTTAATGGAGCTGGATTTACTCAAGCTTCTCTACTGATATCCGTTTTTAATCTATGGATTATACGTTTCCCACTAGCATTCCTGCTTTCACAAAATACAGGAATGGCTGAGGTTGGACTATGGTGGTCTTTTCCTATCTCTAATTTATTGGGTGGGTTAGCAGCGTTCGTTTATTTTAAATTAGGTTATTGGAAGATTAGAACAATTCGTAAGAGACATACGATTTAGTCTTTCTATATGATTTGTAGCAATAATTTATATGACGTTCTATCTTCTTTTATTTTGATTTATGTTTTTACTAACTTAGCGAGCAAATTATATATCATGAAAAGTAAATTAGTTTTACTGGTAGTTACTATATTTTTATCAGCTCAATTTTCGTATGGTCAAATGTACGGTAAAGAGATTGGTATTGAGGTAACAGGCGCAAGCGGTTCTAATCTTGGAGGAGTATTAGGGGGAGTTTTAAAGTTTTCTTTCGTTTCGGAAACTGTAGGTGAGAATTTTTTAGCGTTTGGCCCTTCTGTGCGTTACCAATATTTTTGGAGTAATAATTCCTACACTGGAATTCAAGCAAATGGTTCGATACTAGGATTTGGCGGCTATCTTCATTATAGATTTTTTAATTGGTTTTATGTAGGAACAGAAGCTGAGTATATTCAAAATCCTTTTAACCAATTTTCGAATTGGACACCTGTTGGTTTTGTTGGAGGTGGAATTCATAAGGATTTTGGATTTGTTCATCTAAATGCGGGATTGATGTATGATGTAATTGATGGATTAAGAGACCCATTTTCGCAAGTTTCCTCTCCTTTGGCTAACAATTACTTCATACGTAAACAAAACCCTTCAAATCAAACACAAGTGGGTGGTTATATTCCTGTAATAGCAAGAATTACTTTCTTTTTCCCACTAGCTAGGTAGAGAATAAAAAAATGTTAGGTAATAAACCCAAGTTAGAACCTGAAGATTTTTACAAAAGTCCAGAAGGATATATTATTTTTACTGAAAAGTATCATTTAAAGCGCGGATACTGCTGTAAAAGTGGGTGTAAACATTGTCCCTATGGGTATGATAAAAAGACGGATACTTTTAAAAAGTAATTTTTTTACTCCATGTGTTTTAGATTTAACCCATATAAAATGCAGAAAATCGCAGAAAGTATTACAGAAGCTATAATCGATACACCAATTATCAGATTCATGGGTATAAGAGCATAGATTATAATTATCGGCAATAAGCTATAGGCTACATATAAGTGGAAACCGACCTTCTTTAGTTTCATCATTAGGAATACTCCCATAAAACCAATAATCAGTGAAAGTAAATTAATTATATTAAATGAGTAGAAAACTTCGTTATTAATATATTTTGCCTGATTTGATGATGTTTCAATTATTGTAACGAAGTCATCCATTCCAGCATCATTCAGAACGTTAATACTTTCGTAAAGTTGGGCTTCTTGCTGTTCCAATTGTTCCTGAGAAATAGGACCGCTAATCAGTGAAAATAATACACCCAATGTTCCAATACCTATCGAAATGTAGCTTAAAACGGCTAGAACAACTAAAAAGGTTGGTCGTTTCGGCTTTTCGTTTTCAAGTTCTTGATTTTCCATGATTAAATTATTTTTCGTTAAATATTATTTGTTACAAACTCTTTGCTTTTTCTCATTAGATCTGACATATAAATATCTTCTGAAATATACGGAACGAAACCCCTATATTCTTTGTGTAAAGCAATGATATTTGAACTTGATTTATCGAGATCTCTAAACTCTAACCCCTGGGCTGCAGTCATTAACTCAATACCTAAAATTTGTTGAACATTTTCTAAAACTCTGTATAACTTAGTGGCTGCGTTGGCCCCCATACTGACATGGTCTTCTTGCCCTTTAGATGAATCAATAGTGTCCACAGATGCGGGAGTACATAACTGTTTATTTTGACTTACAATAGAAGCAGCAGTGTATTGAGCAATCATAAAGCCCGAATTTAATCCAGAATTTGCAACTAGAAAAGGGGGTAAATTACGTTGTCCATCTAAAAGTTTATATGTCCTTCTCTCCGAAATACTTCCCAGCTCAGCTAGAGCAATGGCCATAAAATCCATTGTGATCGCCAAAGGTTGACCGTGAAAATTCCCGGCTGAAATTACTGTATCATCGTCAGGAAATACCGTCGGGTTATCTGTAACTGCGTTTATTTCACGAGTAACAATCTCTTCTGCATAGTTTAATGCATCTAAGCTAGCTCCATGTACTTGGGGAACACATCGAATACAGTAAGGATCTTGAACGTGTTCCTTTTTTTGCTCAATCAATTTACTTCCTTCAAGAATTCTTACAATATCAGCAGCAATAGCAATTTGTCCTTTTTGATTTCGCACGTTATTTACAGCGACTGTAAATGGTTCAATTCTTCCATCATAAGCCTCCAAAGACATAGCAGCAATTTGATTTGAATTTCTCAATAGTTTTTTACCTCGAAAAACGGAAGTGGCCATATAGGCACTCATAAATTGTGTTCCATTGAGTAGAGCCAATCCTTCTTTTGACTTTAGCTGAATTGGGTCTAATTGAAACTCTTTTAAGACTTGTCCTGTTTTTATCGTTTTACCCTTATAATGAACTTCTCCTTCACCAATTAAACTTAACGCAATATGAGCAAGTGGAGCTAAGTCGCCAGATGCTCCTAAACTTCCTTGTTGATATACCACTGGAGTAATATCATTGTTAAAGTAGAACAATAATCTATTTACGGTCTCTAATTGCGCACCAGAGTGACCGTACGACAAACCAATTGCTTTCAAAAGCAACATTAGTTTAACAATATCTTTAGGCACTAACTCACCTGTTCCACATGCGTGAGACCGTACTAAGTTAGTTTGCAATTGTGCTAAATCAGATTTGGATACTGCGGTATTGTAGAGTGCTCCAAAACCTGTATTGATACCATAAATAAGTTCATCTGAATTATCAACTTTATTGTCGAGATAATCCCTACATTTTTGAATTGCCTTTTCTGCTTCTTTACCAAGAATAACATCGCTTTTTGAATTTAATAATTCAAAAATTGTTTCAATCGTTAGCTCTTGATGATTTAAAATATATTGTGCCATTCTACTTTGTTAAACTTTTAATTATTTCATCTACCTTAACGGATGTTTGCTCACCTGTTGCCATATTTTTGAGCGTAACCTGATTTTTTGCTATTTCAGATTCTCCAAAAATAGCAGTGTATTTAACGTTTCTATCATCCGCATATTTAAACTGTTTTTTAAGCTTTGTAGCGTCTGGATAAAGTTCTACGGATATACCGTTGTCTCTTAATTTTTTAACAATAGGAAGACAGAATTGTGTTTCTTTCTCACCAAAATTAACAAAGAGAACATCCAAGTTTTGACTGATATCCTCTGGGAATAGTTCCAGTTCTGTTAAAACATCATAGATTCTATCCGCTCCAAATGAAATTCCAACTCCGGATAAACCATTCATTCCAAATAGTCCAGTAAGATCATCATATCGACCGCCGCCACATATAGATCCCATTTGAACTCCGTTGGCTTTTACTTCAAAAATTGCCCCAGTATAATAGTTTAACCCTCGAGCAAGAGTAACATCAAATTCCAACTTTGCACGTTGAAGCCCGAATAAATTAGTCTTTTCAAAAACGTACTCTAATTCTTCTATACCTTTCGAACCAATTAGACTATCGGATAAGAAGTCTTTCATGAAAGATATCATCCTTTTATTATCACCCGTAAGGGAGAATAGGGGAGATATCATTTTAATAGCTTGGTCACTGATTCCTTTTTCCTTCAATTCCTTAACAACACCTTCTTCCCCTATTTTATCGAGTTTGTCAATAGCAACAGTGATCGGTATGATTTTATCCTCCTCGCCCGTTATTTCAGCTATACCCGACAAAACTTTACGATTATTTATTTTTATTGAAAAATCTGGAATATTTAATTTAGTTAATACTTCATCAAATATTTGAATAAAATCAATTTCAAATAAAAGAGAATCACTCCCAACAACATCTGCATCACATTGATAAAATTCTTGATATCTACCTTTTTGTGGTCTATCAGCGCGCCATACAGGCTGTATTTGATATCTCTTAAAAGGAAAGGTGAGTTCATTTTGATGCTGAACTACGAACCGTGCAAATGGCACAGTTAAATCATACCTCAATGCTTTTTCTGAAATAGAGTTTGCAAATCGAGGAAGATTTCCTTCTTCAAGTGATTTCAAGTCTGCCTTTTTTACTTTTTCCCCAGAGTTTAGAATTCTAAATATTAAACGATCTCCCTCCTCACCATATTTCCCCATTAATGTGGAAGAAAGCTCAAATGATGGTGTTTCTATTGGTGCAAACCCAAACTTTTTGAATACACCTTTAATTGTATTATAAATATAATCTCTTCGATTTACTTGAAACGGTAAGAAGTCTCTCGTTCCTTTTGGTATGGAGGGTTTTTGTGCCATTGAATTATTTTATAGGTACAAAATTAAAAAAACCGCTCCATTAGTGAAGCGGTTTTCAATATATTCAAAAAAGTAAATTATTATTCAAATGTATTACCTAAGAATTTTGTAGAATATGGGCCTATTAGAGGTACCTCTTTATAAGATCCATTAGCAGCATTTACAATACCAATAATTAATAATGCCAATATTCCTAGCCAAACTAAATTCATTAAAAGACCAAGTACAACTCCTAGATAAGTACTAGCAATCGCCAAAATTACAGTTACGATTGTTAGCGCTATAAATACTCCAACTGAAAATATGATAAGTCCTAATGCTTGTCGTAAATGAAATGCACCAAATTTCTTTTCTTCTCCAGTTTTACTTGAATTAAGAACAATAGAAATAATAAATCCTATTAAAGTAATATAAGCTACAATTCCTACAGTTTTATCTAGTTCTGGAGAAAGTTGTTTTTCTGAACTTATGTTGTCTAAATTTTCCATTTTATTGAAACTATTATCTATTAAAATTTATTCGGCTAAAACTTTGAATGCTGTTCTTCTGTTTCTCTGATGATATTTTTCTTGTAATTCTTCGTCTTCTAATGAGTTGATATATTCTGGTGACAGCGTTAGTTCTTCACCAGATTCAGTTTGAATAACTGCCGGCTCAGTTTCACCAAGACCTTTCGGTTGTAATCTGCTTCTGTCAATACCATGATCAACAAGGTAGTCGACTACACTTTGTGCTCTCCTTTCAGAAAGTTTAAGGTTGTATTCATCACGACCTCTTTCATCTGTGTGAGAACGAATCTCAACTTTTAGATTTGCATTTAAGTTTAAGAATTCCACTAATTTATCAAGATTCTTTTTAGATTCTTCACGAAGTGTTGCTGCATCAAAATCGTATTCAATACCTTTTATCTCAATCTCACCTGTTGGTATTTTAGTAAGATAAAAATCTTGTGTGATGTTTGTTGATTCAACTATTCCTAAGGTGTTCTTTACAGCAGCATCAGCAAAGAACTTTTTCTTACTTGCTTTTAGGAAATACTCTTCATTCACTTTTAGAGTTCTTTCATAGTATCCAGACTCATCAGCCTTTAGTGTAATTGTTTCAAGCTCACCTCGAACATCTTTAAAAGAAATGGACGCGTTTGGTATTGCTTCGTCTGTATCAAAATCAAATACATAACCGCTAATTGTAATTTCAATAAGTGGTCTTTCAACTGCATAAATACTGTTACAATGTGCATTCAATGTATTTAATGAATCACAATCACCACAATTGTCTCTATCCGATGTAAAGAAACCTGATTGCATATCTCTACCCCAAATGAAGTATGCATCGTCTCTTGGAGAATTTATGGGTTGACCTACGTTTTGCGGCGTATCCCACCATTCAGTAATTGGGTTTATTGTTGATTTAAAAACATCTAAACCTCCAAAACCAATGTGACCTTCTGATGAAAAGTAAAGCGTCTTAGAAGGTGAGTGATAGAATGGAGTAATTTCATCTTCATTGGTATTGACAAACTCTCCTAAGTTTTTTGGTTCAGTTGTTTCACCATCTTCATTAATTGTAGTTACCCAGATGTCCATTCCTCCTTGTCCGCCAGGACGATCTGATGAATAATACAATGTTTCACCGTCTTCTGAAATACTTGGCGTCATAGATTTAAAGCCATCTTTATTTATATCCTGACCAAGTCTGAAAGGCTCAGTCCACCTACCATTAAAGTATCTTGTTACATAAATTCCAGTTTCACTGTGATTTTCAGGATTAACTCTTGTAAAATACATAGCTTTTCCATCAGGTGACAAAGTTGCTCCACCTTCAATTGAGGCAGAATTAACATTGCCTTCAAACCACTGAGGGGTAGTGAAAGTTCCATTTTTTCTTTCTGTTAAATAAACATCACTGTTATATTCGTTAGTGTGTTCGTATTCTTCAGGAGAAGTTGTATCAATTCGTGCTGACGAAAAAAGTAAGCCCTCTCGATGAAACATCATTCCAAATGAAGTTGTCCCATTATTGATAGTGCTGTCTAAAAGTTCAATGGTAGCATTTGTGTATGTTCCTTCATCCTCTAATGCAAAATCACAATCTCCTAGTTTTTCAAAGGATAATTCGTGATACAAATTCTCCTCATCTAAGCTTTCTATCATTTTCTCAAAATACGGTTTAGCTTCTTCGTACTTTCCGTTTTTCATTAAAGAGTAACCATAAAAATAGTCTGCATAAGGATGCTCTTCGTGAGGATTTTCGACGGCAATTGCATACCATTTTTCAGCGTTTTCATAATCTTTAGCCAGACGGTATGCGTCAGCTAATTTATGAAGTACTTCTAATTCGTCATCTGTTTTAGGATTTACAGGTGGCTCGAATGTCTTTGGTCCTCCTTTAGGGTTTGCTTTATAGAAAGCTGACACACTATAAGGATGGTACAAAAGGTTTTCGTTACCTCCAGCTAGTCTATTTATCACTTGCGAATAGAAATAAACAGCAGAAGAATAGTTTTCCATCTCCATTTCTCTATCTCCTGATCGAATCAAGCTTTTGTTTGTTTGACTGTATCCAAAACTAATCGATACAATCATCATGATGCATATAATATATAGTTTTTTCATAGTCTCGGGCATGTTGGTATTGGATTCGTTTCTGTTTTAAATAGTATGTAAGTGATACTTATCTCTGTAGCACCTCGACCATTCGAAGCAACTTTTAATGTAGACACGTTAAAATCATAAGATAATCTTGCTTGCCAAGACGCCCATTTACCACCAATTTCAACAATGGCAGCATCTTGATTTCTATAAGTAAAACCACCTATTAAAAATGCGTCAGGACCTTTTAAATAATAGTGTGCCATCGCAGCAAAAGTCAATTCTATCGCTTCTTCTTGATGTTGGTAATATACTTTTGGTATTACAGAAAATCTTTCGCTAATACCTATTCGAGCACCAGCGTGACCTAAGAAACGCATGGGAAGACGATTTCCAGTCCCTAAGAATGATTCTTCAGGTTGACTTAAATGAAATGCACTTCCTCCAATAAACGGATTGACTCTTGCTCCAGGAGCAGAAAAGAAATATAAAAATCCAGCATTGAAATCTGGTCTAATCACGCTTGAGTTTTGAAATGTTTCACCTGAACTCATTCCGGTATTGAAATGCCCACCTTGAGCAGTAGCTTCATATTGAGCTCCCCAGGTTAAAGCATTCTGGTCAAATGTCTTGTGAAATGCACCAGCAGCAACGCCTAACGTTAACCTGTGAAATTTATTTTTAGACAAAGGAATGCTATAAGACAGTGACGGTAAAATCTGTGCTGCATTATATGCACCAGCACCAGCACGGTAATTTACTGCCTGAATACCAAAACTCCATTTGTTATTGATTCGATTATCATAAGACAATAAACCAGTAGTAAATGGTTTTGAGGCCACCGCTGACCACTGTGTTCTATAATGAAGGCTTATACGATGTTTACCTTCAAACATTCCCGTTAAAGCGGGATTTGTGTTTAATGCTGCGGCATCATATTGAGACAAGTGAAAATCTTGACTGATAGATGTATGTGCAGCAGAAATACCAACACAAAGTAAAAATATCTTCTTAATTTGGTTCATAAATATTTGCTTATCTGATTAGTGATGTATCTCCAGAGAGTTCGTGTTCTGCACCATCTGAAGTTGTGGCTCTAACTGTCCAAACATAAACTCCAATTGGTTGATCTTTTCCTTTGAAAGTTCCATCCCAACCGATTGATGCATCGGCAGTCTGAAAAATAACTTCTCCCCAATTGTTATAAATCTTAAACTCTAAAGTCTCATATGGACCACCGAAAACGAATAAGAAATCATTATTACCATCTCCATTTGGTGAGAACCCAGATGGGACTAATGGAGGCAAATAGATGTTCACTGTATTTTGAGTAGTATCTATACATCCATTTTCATCTTCTACAATTAAAATAACATCATAATCTCCTCCTTCTGCGTAATTATGACTTGGGTTTTGATCTTCAGAGAAATTACCATCGTTGAAATTCCAGTCCCAACTAGTTAATGGAAAATCACTTTGAGTTAAATCTGTGAAATCGATGTTCTCAAAAACATGTGCATTCGGAGGGTTTGCTGAGAATGCAGCATTCGGTCCAGGGAATATTGTAACAGTATTAGTAATAGAATCAATACACCCTTCATTCGAAGTTACTATCAATTGAACTTCATAATCTCCAGCACCACTGTATTGATGTATAGGGTCTTGATCATTGCTAGAATTCCCATCTCCAAAATTCCATTCCCATCCTGTAGCTGTTCCGCCATTTACTGAGGACTCATCGAAGTACTGCGTACCGCCATTTAAACATGGAGCAGGAGTATTGAATGAAACGTCTGGTAAATAAAAAGTAAATACAGGCTTAGTAATTGTGTCAGAACATCCATTCTGAGAATAAGCTATGAATATGATATTGTTCGTATCAACATCAGGAATAATAAAGTCTGGATTTTCATCTGTAGAAAACTCCGAACCACCATACGACCAAGAATAATCTATAACTGGATCTGTTGAAGTTACGTTACTTGTAAAAGAGGTTGGGATACCATAACATTCTTCACTAAAAGTGAAATCTACATCAGGAGACGGAAGAACAGTTATAGTAATCGTATCTCTCTGAATTTGACATCCACCATTGTTAGTAGATTCAAAGTAGATTTCAACCTCCCCAAAAGCGAGATCTCCAGGGCCGTGTACATACGATGTAACATTTGATGTATCTGGGTTGAAAGTTCCATCTCCAGAAGTTGACCAAATACCGTCGCCTGTTGTTGAGTTAGCATCTAAACCTACAGGATTATCAGCACAAATTGTATCAGGATATGCTAGAGATATAGTTGGGGGATCGAAAAAGAATATCCACATTGAGTCTACATCACCAAAACAGTTACCATTAATAGTGGTTTGAACGAATAATTGAACGGAATCATTAGCTACATCTCCTGCACTTGGGAAGTACTCAGTATTTGCAGAAGTAGAACTAGCGAAAGAACCAGTTCCGTCATTTGTATACCACTCAACTCCACCCGAATATTGGAATGTAGCACTTAGGGGTACTGAGCTTGTATCGGCACAGACTTCTTGGTCAGGGCCTGCATCTACAGTAGGACCATCTATAAAGTCTATTCTTAATGTATCTTGATTTGATGGACAGAATCCATTACCAGTTGTTGAGAGTATAATTTCAGTAAACCCATTACTAATCTCACCTGGGGAAGGATCGTAATTGGCATTCATATCTGTTGTGTTTGGATTAAATGTTCCGCCATTTCCAACCCAAACGCCACCTCCCGCATTTGTTATTATACCGTTTAGATTTATATTTGGATTATTGAAACAAGCCGTGGTGTCTGGTCCAACATCAGCATCTGGCAAACCTTGAACAAAAATATCTTCAGTAATTGTATCATAACAACCAGCATCCGTTCCGACAATTAATTCTACAATTAAATCTCCAGAACTATTGAAGTTGTGTGATGGATTTGGAATAGTACTTATCGGGGATCCATCTCCAAAGTCCCACTGCCAGGAATCGACCACCATATTACCAACAGTTGTAGAGCTTTCTGAAAAGTTTACACTTGAGTTAATACAAGTAGAGTCCAACGGATCCATCACTGCGGTTACACCACCCATTACTAACTGGTAATACGCTGTATCTGCACAAATTGTGTTGTATTGTGCAATTAACATAATTGTGTAATCACCAATCGATGCATAAGTATGAGAAGGCTCATATGCTTGAACACCTGGAGAACCATCTCCAAAGTCCCAATAGAAATCAGTTGCACCTGCACTTGAGGCATTTATCATGTCTACCGTAGTTCCAGCACAACCTGTAACGGGTCCAATTGCTGCATCATCAGCAGGAGGACAATCAATTACGTTAAATTGAAAATCCCTTACTATTACACCGATTTTTTCACCGTTCCTATATTCTTCACATTTAATACCTACAACAAACTGTCCTATGTCTTCAGGAATTCCTGATAAAAGTCCTGTTTGAGGATCAATTATTAAAGGTGTTCCAGAGACATTCAAAGGATTGTTTTCAGTAAAACCTGGATCGTAAGTTACAAGTGGAAATTGTATATTATCAGGAGGATTTGGAGTGGCATTTATAGTTGGTAAAAATGTGTTGTAATCCGCATCTATACCAAATCTTCTACCATTGTAAGGTCTATATAGAGAGTATACAAGTGAATCACCGTCTGCATCAGTAGCAGAATGATCAAAATCTACATCTTCACCTTGACAAACAAATACGGGTGGGAAGTTTACCCATGATGGTGAAGAATTTGTTAACCATTGAAAATTACTTGGGATATATGTATTAAATCCTTCACCTGTTCCACCAGGGTTGTTAAGGTTTACGATACTATTGTTTCGGGCAAATTGTTGATTGAATATATGATACCCTTCAGCGTTAGGGGGTAAGTTAACTATTTTTGAAAACACAGCTTCTTCCACACATATCCCTGGATCAACAGCACAGCTATCGATTGGAGGATCTAACTGAATGATACCAAGTCGAGGCATATAAAAACTTAAGCCAGGATCAGATCCATAACCAGTTCTTACCTCAATATATACATCAGTTGGGTATGCAGCATTTCCAGCCCCACAATCTCTGTAAAGTTTAAGTTTTACATTATATGATGAACCACCTAAATGTTCGTAGGTCAGACCTCCACCAACGATATGTGTAGCAAAAGATCCGTAAGAAAATAATAACATTGTTGCAATCAGCAGTAGATATCTCATATTACAAGTAGCATTTAATTATTTAGCAAAATTAATGTTTTTTTTGATTAACCACCAAATTTATGAGATAAAACAATGAAATTTTAAGATTAAAAAGTTAGATGTAAAAAATTTACTTAATTTTGTGTCAACGTTATTTGATTAATTAACGTCATGTATATACAAATCTTATTTTATATGAAACGAATACTACTAACTTCTGCATTTACCATTATGTTTTTCTCATTCAGTTTCTCTCAAGTAAATATACTGTGGGAGACCAGGTTTGATAATAATAGTTTTGATGATTATTCTAAGGATATTGAAATAGACGCAGCTGGAAACTCGTATATTGTTGGATCTACCTATAATGGTTCACAGTTTAATGTAATAGCGATTAAATATGACCCTTCAGGCGCTGAAGTATGGAATGTTACTCATGATGGGCCACAAAGTGGCTTAGATGATGCTGTTGGTTTGGTTGTAGATAATAATGGAGATGTTATTATTGCTGGACATCATCAGGTATCGGCGACTGATTTTGATATTTTTGCTAAAAAATTAAATGGAACTACTGGTGCTACCGTATGGACGTATTCTCATGCAGGGTCTTCCAACTTTGATCAATTAAGATCTATTGCAATTGATGGAAACGATAATGTTATTCTAGCTGGAGGATTAGAACTTGGAGGTGCAAATACTGATTTTATTACAATTTCAATTTCTCCTTCAGGTGCATTAAACTGGAATCAAACTTATTCGAATTCTGGAGATAGAGATTTTGCATCTGCTGTCACAACAGATGCTGCAAATGCAGTTTACGTTACAGGGGAAAGTAACAGCGCTAATGGGCTAGATTATTATACCATTAAATATAATTCTGCAGGAGTACAGCAATGGGCCAGAAGATTTGATGGTGTTGGACAAGCGGATAGGCCTTTTGATATAACTGTTGCTGATGATGGAAATGTTTATGTAGTTGGAGCAAGTTACAGAGGATTAAATGATGATGATGATATTTTATTGCTTAAGATGAATAATGCTGGTGCTGTTGTTTGGGATGTAGTAGTTGGAGGTTCAGAAGGGGCGGACGATAAAGCTAGAAGTGTTATTACTGACCCACTTAATAATATATATATAACAGGAAGTGTTAAAAATACTGGAAATGGTGAGGATTATTTTGTCTCTCGCTATAAACCGAACGGAAATTTTCATTGGGATTATATTTACCAAAGTCCGACTAATGGGTTTGATGAAGCAAAAGGGTTGAGAATTAATTCAAATTACGAGTTGTATGTTTCCGGTTATTCGAATGTTACTGGGTCTTCAGATGATTATTTTACGGTGAGACTTGATACAGTAGGAACTGAAATATGGACTAAGAGATTTGATGGACCAGCATCTGCCAGTGATCAAATGTCAGCTTTTAAAATTGATGATTTTGGTAATATTTATGTTACTGGTTCTTCAACAGGTTCAGGAACATTACGTGACTACAGTACAATTAAATATTGTCAGTTAGAAACAATTGCTTCTGCAGACGATACAATTTGTATTGGAGAATCTGCTCAATTAGGAGCTAGTGGTGGAATGAATTTCCAATGGACAGTTTATAGTGGTGACCCAATAACGGGCAGTAACTTTAGTTGTACTAATTGTGATGATCCAATTGCTTCCCCAAGTGAAACTACAACCTACCTTGTGAGTAGTGAAAATGGAACGGGGTGTATAGATTACGATACGGTTGTAGTAGTCGTTAATCCATTACCAGGACCAAATATTACTCCTGATGGACCAACTTCGTTCTGTGAAGGAGGTTCAGTTGATCTAACTGCAGATGCAGCTGCTCAGTATAACTGGAATACGGGAGAAAATATTCAAACTATTACTGCAGATACAGCTGGTACTTATTCTTTAGTGGTAACTGATGCTATGGGTTGTCAGAACTCAACTGATATAGAAGTTGAAGTGTTTGATAATCCAATTGTTGATGCTGGAGCTGATAGATTTAGATGTCCTGGAGTTGAGTTGTCATTTAATGGTACTGGAGCTGATAGTTTAGCATGGTTCCCAATACCAAGTTATAATGATACAATTGCAAATGGAGAACAGTTCGTTCCAAGTGCATCTGGTGAATATGTTTTGGTTGGGATAACTCCTGACGGATGTGAAGATCGGGATACGGTTCTAGTAACTATATTTCCAAACCCTACTCAAATTGAGTTGACTGTTGGAATGAGTGGAAATTTATTTGTTAATGTTTCTACTGGAACGACAGACTGGTATCAAGATGGGGTCTCTTTAAATCACTCTGGCACTTCGTTTTATTATGACTCCGTTCCTTTCTGCGAAGGAGAATACAGCGTAGAATATACAGATGAAAATGGATGTATGACTTTTGATACAATTACTGTAGATAGTTCTATGACATCTGGTACTTGTAACGTTGGGTTGTCTGATTACACAATTGAAGAGGTGAGTATTTATCCTAACCCTACATTAGATAAGGTGTATATTGATTTTGATGTAGCGAAGAAAAGAACGGTTCAAGTTTATTCATCCACGGGACAATTAGTTCAGGAAATCACAATTAATGATCAGTCTACTTCATTAGATTTATCACAAAATGAAAAAGGGACTTATATTATTACAATACTATCTGAGAATTCAATCTCAAGAGCTAGAGTAATTAAGCAATAAGATTATCTACAAATAATTTTAAACCGTTGGTGTTCGCATCAACGGTTTTTTTTATTGACAGGATTTTTTTTAAAACTTAATTTAAAATGATTCTAATTAAGGGTTATAAATTGTATATTTGAAATGTGAAATTAATAATTGCAGATAGTAATGATATTGTTCGGGTAGGTTTAAGAACTATACTCTCTTCTGACAAATTCACTCAAATAATTGGAGAGGCCACTAACAATGATGACCTCGTAGAACAAATTAAGAACTTCGAAACCGATATTGTTTTGATTGACTACACATCTGCTGGTTTTACCATTGATGTTATTCCAAAAGTATTAAATAGCAACAAGAATGTAAAATTCATAGCGATTACTCCAGAACAAAGTGCAAACGTGGTTGTAGATGCACTTAGGTCGGGAGTTATGAGCTATATTAAAAAGGACTGCGATATTCCTGAAATCTTAAGCTCAGTGAAGGAAACTGGGTCAGGGAACAAGTTTTTTTGTGGTCAAATTTTAGAATCCATTCAAAGGGCAGAAGTAAATGTGGAGGATCTCGATTTTGATTCATTTACTTGCGAACCAGTATTACTTTCCGAACGAGAAGTTGAAATTATTACACTAATAGCTGAAGGATACACGAATACTCAAATTGCAGAACTTCTTCATTTAAGCCCTCATACGATTAATACACATAGAAAAAATATTATGGGTAAGCTGGGTACAAAGAACACAGCAGGAATTGTAATGTATGCGGTTAAAACCAACTTAGTTAGTCCCAATAAATTTTTATTTGCTGGCGAAAGCTAGTTATTGAATAATTATACTTTTAGATGTTTTAAACTCATCTGTAGTAAATATTGCGATATAACTTCCTTTTTTTAGTTTGCTTAAATCAACTTCTTCATTGAGAATATTATCTTTATTTACAGAATAGATACTTTTAGAAACCACTTTACCTTCCAAATCAAATATTTCCAATCTGTATTTTTCTGTTTTAGTAGCCTCTATATTAATGGTAAACTTGCCATTTGAAGGATTAGGGTAGATGTTTATATTCGTTGTAACAGGGTGAGAATGGTTGTGTGTTGAAAGCAAAGCTAAGTCATAATGATCTGTATTCCCACTAATTGGAATAGCTAGCTCTGCGAGTGTTGCTAGAGTAGCTTTAACATTTTTAGTCATGAAATCGAAGTTTAATGTACCAATTGTGTCTGCGATAGTATGGTAATTGAAGTTTCTTGTGTCAGCACCGTCTGTTAACATCAGTGCTTTTCTACCAGACTCCCAAAAGGGTGTATGATCACTTCTTCTTAAGTCTGGAGCTATTTCACCGTTTCCTGGGACTTCTAATGAAATTACACGTAAGTCAGGGACATACATAGCCGCATAATTTTCGAAATCTGTAATAAGTGAGTTAGAATTTTCATTTCCAACCACCACTAAAAAGTTTCCTTTGTAATCTTCGTCCTCAATATCTTGAACTTCCTGTGGGAATAGTATCTCAAAGCCATTTGGGAGAGTTTGTGAATTAATTTCTTCAGAGTAGTAACCGATCATTTCAAAATTTAGCACTCCTTGTATATCTTCGTAGTTTTTTATTGCGTTTTGGACATATCGTTGACTTCCAATCAATCCTGATTCTTCAAAATCAAAACCAATGAAGCGAATACTATGTTCGAAATCATATTGAGAGATAACTCTAAGTATTTCTAACATTCCTGAAACGGCTGATCCATTATCATCAGCAGCTGGAGAATTAGAAACTCCATCATAGTGCTCATCAACAATAAAAGTAATGGCTTCATCTTTTAAGCCTGGTTTTCTTCCTAGAATATTATATCCTTGATTGCCGTTATATGTAAATTCATGTCTTTCCGTAACTAATCCATAATAGTTAAAGATGTTATCTATAGAATCTCTAATGTCATTAAGGTGCGTTGGATTAGCATTGTAATGTCTTATCCCTTCAATGTATTCTAAATTACTAATTAGTTCATTACTGTCAACCTGATCAACAAATGTTTGAATATCATATTCATAACCATCAGAAGCGACTAGCTTGAGCTGTAAGTTGAAAATGGAACCAGTTAAACTAGAATAGTCCCATTCAATTGACTTTGAAACACCTGGGCTAATGCTTCCACCAATATCACCAGTTATATCTAAATTGTCTATAGTTTCATAAAATTCTCCTCCATCAGATGAAGATTTTAACCAAACAGAACATAAGTCATTTTCAGTATCTATTAAGTTATAAGTTATTGAAACAGTTTCACCGATTTGATCAATAACTACATTTTGAAATGATATTTCTGGTTTAGTATTTTGACAAATTCCGATTGAAATTGTTGAAACAGTTAACAAAAAGAGAGCAAGTTTCATAAGGTTCTAATTTTATGCAATTTAATAATTATATCTGAAACAAATTTAATCGAATAAAAAAAGGTCGTAACTGAAAAGTTACGACCTTAGAAGTATTATAAATTTAAGAGACTATTTAATCACATTTATTTTATTGACATGTAATACATTTCCATTGATATCCTTCACTTGATAAATGTATAAGCCAGTTCTGAACTTGTGAAGATTTACTATCGTAGTTTTTCCTTCCACCTTGTCAGTGCTTACTACTTTTCCAGTAGGGTCGTAAATAACTATCTCACTAGCCTCGATAGATTCAATTTCGAACTGAATCATATCGCTGGCTGGATTAGGGTAAACTGCAATACCTAAAATATTTTCATTTTCATCAATACTAGCATCATCTTCATTAACGGTTACATCCTGACAAACTGTTGACTCGTTACAGTCAGAATAAGCTGTCAAACAAACAGTATACGTTCCATTGTTGGCATAAGTATGAGTAGGATTAAAGTCTGTTGATGTATTTCCATCTCCAAAGTCCCATTCATATGAGTTTGCATTATTTGACGTATTAAAGAAATCAACACTTAAGAAGCTTGGATTAGCATTAAAACCGGCAACTGGTGTAACCTCATTGGCAGCTAAAGTATATGAGTCGGAAATCTCACATCCATCTTCATCTGTTGCTGTTACTGTATATGTTCCATTTCCAATACCGCTCCATGTGTCTCCAGCTGGACCGCCAGTCCATTGGTATGTAATGTTATTACCTCCACTACCAACTACAGTGATTGATCCATCTTGAGTATTGTTACATGTCGGATTATTAGTAGTTTCATTTAACGTCAAATTAGAAGTGTAGTCTAATGTATAACCCTCTGTTATCGAGCAACCATTTGAAGCTGTTGCTGTAACCTCAAAGTTACCAGCACCTAAATTGTCGTAAAGTGCAGTTGCTGGTCCACCAGTCCATTGGTAAGTGATTCCTGTTCCACCAGATGCTGAAGCCGTTATGGATCCATCATCATTTGCTGCGCAACTAGGATGGTTCACAGTACTATTCATTGAGAGGTTTGTTGTGTAAGACAAGCTATAACTAATAGTTGTATCACATCCAGAACCATCAGTGACGGTTAAAATATAATTGCCAGCATTTAAACCAGAATTTATGGTTGTATTACCAGCACCATTATTCCAGCTATATGAGTATCCTGGAGTCCCTCCAGAAACAGCAACTTCAATTTCACCATCTTGAACTTGAGAACAAGCAGGATCTGTTACCGTACTTACAACATCCATGTTACAAATAGTGCTTGAAACAAGCTCGACACAGTAGTCTTCAACCTCACCTGAAGTAAAGTCCCCACAGACAGCAGGTAATGAATTTGAACCATAACCTTGATAAGCCATTTGGACTCTCATTCTAGTGCTACCAGTCAGTGCTCCTCCAGGAATTAATACGTTGTCGTTTAAAACACCTGTACTTGTTGTTCCTTGGTCGTATACGATTTCACCTGCATCAAAAGTTCCACTCTGATCTAAATCCAACCAAATTCTAGTGTATTCTTCTAAAGGTTGACCATCAAACCCTGGCGTCATAGCGAATGGGTATGCCTGACCAATATTTAAAGAAATTGGTGCTAAATCTGGAGCTCTATAACCGTTATCATCACCTGAAGTAACTAGGTTGCCATCTAATTCAAAAGATTCTATCCACTCATGTTGCTGCCCTAAGAATCCAGTGGCTGAACCACCTCCCTGCAAATGAGCAAGTAAATCTGCTCCATCTGCTTGAGAAACCATTATTACTGGAATGTTGACTTGGGGGCCTTCACCACCATCTCCTAGTTCTGCGGGAGAAGTTCCTTGGTTATTAATAATTATTAAGCCAGTAGCTCCTGCATCTTGCGCATTTAAAGCTTTTAATGAGAAGTTACATGTTCCTCGAGTTGCAACAGCGATATTTCCGTTTACAGTTCCTCCATTTACTAATGCATTACATCCTTCTTCACTGTTTGCTGTTCCATCATCAACTAAAACCAAGTCTCCATAAGCATAACCAGCGGATAAATCAGCACCCCAGCCAGTCGTTAGAGTATAACCTGTATATTCTGTTTCAACATTTCCAGGTGAGTGAACTCCAGCAAAAATACCTGGGTCAGCAGTTGTTCCTGTAGCACAATAAGCTAAATCAATACAGTTACCACATCCACTTGTGTTGAATGTAAATGTAGTTGACGGAACACTCGTTTCTGAACCACAATCAGACTCTATGTAATACTCGTAAGTTGTACATGAATTTAAACCTGTAAAATTATAAGTTAGGTTTGTAGTTGTAAAAGAACTCCAATTTCCAGTACCTGCTTCCTGAATATAAACTATATAGTTGTTAGCATCAGGTACATTGTCATAGGTTATAGTTGCATCATTATCGTTGATAGTTGTAGTCACGATGTTGCCTGGTGGTGTACATGAACTACAAACTTGAGTCATTAATAAATCAATAGAATTTTTAGAGTTAATACGTCCTCCTGAAATTGTTCTAGCTTGCAAGTGTGCACTTTGATCAACACCATCATATAAAGCTTCACGTACCATGTCAGCCATTCCTTGTGGATCAGATTGAACCATAGCCATAAAATTTGGACAAGGAATACTGTACATTAAACCAATTACGCCAGCTGTTAATGGGCTTGCAAAAGAGGTTCCCTGAGTAGAACCATAACCACCACCTTGAGATGTTGTATAAATTCCATCACCAGGAGCAGCGACATTAATTGTTTGATCACCATAACCAGCAAATGTAATTTGATCATTAATATCCGTTGCAGTTACACCAACCATGTAATCACTTGCGCAAGCTGTTGGAACATCTCCAAACGTATCAACATCTTCACTTTGATTCGTAGTAGCCCCACAGTTTAATATGCCAACTTGACCTAGATCGTCATAAAAAGAACACCAAATAGGATAATCATTTGGGTCTCCACCATCAACACCCCAAGAAGCATTGGTTGAAACCACAAAAGAACCGTCAGCGCCGTTTGTTTGATTCCATAAAATTCGTGCTTCCATCGGATAGGTATAAGCTTCAACAATATTCGCTTGTGTAAAAGGATTACCGTAACCAGCTACAACCATGATTTTGACATTCCAATTAGCCCCAGCTACGCCTAAATTATTATTTCCTTGGGCGCCAATCATACCAGCGACTTGCGTTCCGTGACTCCCTGTGCCTATATTGTCATCATTGGAAGCAACATTCCATCCATCATAATCATCAATATAGCCATTACCGTCATCATCAACTCCGTTATTTGGAATTTCTGCTGTATTAATCCAGCGATTATTTTGTAAATCGGGGTGTCCTATAACATCAACGCTTTCGATTACACAAACTACAACATCATCGCCCGTAGCTGTTGTCCCTCCTGTTGTAATGTCCCACGCAGCTTCAGAATCTATATTGTCATGTTGCCACTGATTACCATATAGAGGATCGTTGGGTACAGCTCTTAATTCAACTTTTGTATTTGGTTGAACCAACCATACATTATCAATTCTACTTATTTGATTCATTACTTCTTTTACAGATGTAATATTATCATCAAATTCGAAAAGCCAGATATCAGATCTTTTTGATAAAACACGATTGATTTTTAAATTATATTCTTCGGGTAATTCATTTAGGATTTGCCTTGGATCCATTCCATCATACATTCTTACAATCACCTCATTAGGAATTGTAATATTTTCCTGAATTTGTTCAGGGGATTGCACTTGTTGACTAAAAGCACTATTGATAAATAGAGCAGAAAGAAAAATTGCAAAAATAAAAGAGTAGACTTGTTTTTTCATAAGTTTATAATTTTAAAATGTTTAGCGCTACCAATTTAATACAAATAAATGATACTATAAAATATATTTTTATAGATGGTCGCTTTTTGACTATGGAAGGACATTTTTTTTCACGGATTAATTTATTTGAAATCATAATAAAGAAGGAGAAAATGATAACTTTGCGCCTTAACAAAAATATATAAATCATGAATAAAATACTTCTATTATCAGTAACGTTTTTAGCGAGTTACATTTGCTTTGGACAAGTGAAAACTCCTCAACTGAGTCCACGTGCTACCGTTCAGCAGACGGTTGGGTTAACAAATTTTGAACTAGACTATTCAAGACCATCTGTAAGGGAAAGAAAAATTTTTGGTGAATTATTGTCTTATGGAGAAATGTGGAGAACAGGAGCCAATAAAAATACTACTTTGTCATTTGATACCGATATTACATTCGGAGGAAAAGAGGTTAAGGCAGGTACTTATGCTGTTTTTACGAAAATCAATAAAGATTCTTGGGATATTTATTTGTATTCAGATACTGAGAACTGGGGAACGCCTGAGAAATGGGAAGAAGAAAAAGTTGTTTCTTCTATTTCAGTACCAGTGGAAAAAGCGGCTTCTAAAGTGGAAACATTTACGATTTCATTTAATGATATAGGAACTGAGACCTTTAACCTTGTATTTGCTTGGTCAAATATTCAGTTGACAATAGCTGTCGATTTACCAACGAAAGAGTTAACAGAGGCATCAATTTTAAAAACGATGAATGGACCATCTGATAGAGATTATTACGGTGCTGCTAACTATTATTTAGCAAGTGGTGAAAATTTGGAAGAGGCTTTGGATTATATTAAGAAGGCTGTTGAAATGAGAGGAGAAGAAGCATTTTGGTATTTAAGAAAACAAGCTTTAATTGAGTTTCAGTTAGGTCAAAAGAAAGCTGCCATTGAAACAGCCAAACGATCTCTATCTTCTGCTGAAAAAGCTGGAAACAAGGATTATGTTAATATGAATAAGAAATCTATTGAAGAATGGTCTAAATAGTGACCGTTGTAAGTGATAAACTAAAAGGTGGCAATATTTGTCACCTTTTTTTTATGCGGGAAAAGCTGTTTTGTACTCTTTATACCTGATAAAGATTGAGCGAACATAATTGAATGTTTCCGAACCTCTTAAATATCCGTAGTAACAAACTTCGTCATGATAGTATTTGGGGTTTGACAGATTTTTTATCATTAGCTCTACATTTTCATCCCATATTAATGGATCTTTTCCATATTTGACAGCTAACCTTTGCGCGTCTAAAATATGACCGAGTCCTGCATTGTATGTGCCTAATGTAAATTTTACTCTTTGTATACTATCAGGTATAGATTCCCATTGGTTGTAGTTCTTGGTTATCTTTTCCATACCACCTTCAATTTGCACAGATGGTGGCGATGAAGGGTAAACACCGTAAGTAGGACCAGTTCCTGGCATAAACTGCATTAAACCGTATGCTCCAGCCCAAGATTCAGAATTTGTTTTGAATTTTGATTCTTGATAAATCAAGGCTGCTAAAAGTCGCCAGTCCCAACCGTACTTTTCAGACACTCTTTTAATGTCATCATCAAATCTTGAAATTTCACCTCCACTTATAGACGAGTACTCTTGTTTTGCCTTATTTGAGAAAGAAGACATATTCAGATATTTGTGCTTGATGTAACTATATGTTGAAGTTTTCATAAAATCATCTAACCAGGCATTTAGTCTTTTTCTCAATAATGGGCTCGTCTTCCTAACTCCAAATGCAATTTTTTGCTTTACACTCAACTCAAGGCTTGCGTCTATGTTAGGGTAGAATCGTTGATTGATCAGTGCTACGTTCTTATCGGTCACTGTATAGTCGATGAATCCTTTTGAAACCATTTCTATGACATCTTCTGGGATTACATCACCATCTAAACCTTCTAGGTAGATTGTATCCCCTAATTCATCTTGAAGATTTAACATTCTTTCGTAGTAACTTGAGTTCTTCCAAACGTGAATTTTTTTACGTGAAAGTTGATCCGGCTCTGTGATTAAATCTTTTTTCCAATCTCTCTTCCTTCTACTTCTCCAATCTTCTGGTTTTCTTTGAATAAGAACTTGCGAAGTACGCATAAAAGGTGAAGAGAAATCAATTAACCTTCTCCGTTCTTTTGTTACGGTATAATTACAAGAGATGAGGTCGCCTTCTCCATCATTAAGTTTATCGATAATTTCATCGAGATCTTTTACAACTTGAATCTCAAGTTTAACACCTATATCCTCTGCAAATTCTTTGAGGATTTCATATTCCAGACCCATCTTTTGTCCTTTATAAATAAAATAACTTGTAGCACTATTTTCTGCTAATACCACAAGTTTATTATTAGCAAGAATTTCTTTTAGGTCATTGTGCTTTTCCATTTCTGCAGTTCCAACAACTACATTTTCTTTTGGTGTTCTATTTTGACAAGACAGTAGCACACTAACAAGTAGTAGTGTAATTAAGGGAATGATATTTTTATATGGAATAAATTTCAAAATTCAAGTATATCTCTAAATATACAATAAATATTTTACTTCATCAACTTAAAAACTTAATTCGAGCGTCTTTCATGAATTTAAAAAAGACGTTTTCAATATGGTGTTCGCGTTTTTGAAAAATCGAAACAGCCTCATTTAAGTTGTTGTCAAACGAAATTCTTTTTGATAATCCTGTAGAAGCCATTTTTAATCCATCTAACTTTTTATACTGAGATATCCATGACTTCCTACTCATAATCTCAATTAAACCAATAAATTCTGTCGGGTAAGAATAGACCTTATTATCGTAAATAAACCTTTGGTTGGATGCACTTAACGCAAACTGGAAGAATTTTTTTTCATAAGATTCAAGATCTATCGGATGATATTTACTCCAGTTTTTAGCTAATAAATGATCCATGTATAGGTCAATCGCAATACTTGCTACCTTCGGTAAATCTTTGTAAAGAAAAGAGTTTAAAATTTCTAAAATTAATGGATGGTTGTCTATAAAATCGTCAATTTCTCTATGTAGGGTGACGCCTGTTTGTACAATTCGTGGTAAATATGAATAGTCTCTTCCCTTAACAAAATCACCAAACAGATTAGCTAACATTAAGTCATTTTGGTCGCCAGAAAGATAAAGATGTCCAAGGTAATTCATCTATTGTTTGATCACCTCTTTTAATGAATGAATTTACCTTTTCTATTAAGAATAATGTCATATTTCAATGCAACTTCAAAACCACCAACACTTCCAGAAGCCGGTAGCATTCTATTGATGTTAGAGTCATATGATGCTGCTATTGTTAGCCCTTGAAAACGGTAGGAGAAATTAGCGATTATTGCATCTCCATATCTATGATACAAACCAAATGAAAATACAGTTGGTCTAAAGAAATCAGTTCTAAAAGAAGGTTCTTGAAGATAAAAATCAAAGTTTGAACCATATACTATATTTTGATTAGGTCCTTGCATCATTACCAAGACCTGAGGAGAAATACCGAACTTACTTAAGTCAAATTTATAAGTACCTCCAAGTTGAATATTAAACCGTCTATATAAACCATCTTCTATATTAAAGTCGAGTTCAGGTTGAGTTATGTGTTGAACTGAAAATCCACCGTAAATTTTTCGAGTAAAGTTTTCTTTATAAGTATAGAAAAGACCAGCGTTTACGTCAAAATTAGAGGAAGAAGCATTAGCAAGACCTTCACCTTGGATAGCACTATTAAATTCGTATCCTGTCCATTGATTGTCCCAAGTCAAATTCCCTGGAGATATAGAACGTTGATATAACCCAGGTTGTACTCCTAAGGAAACGAAGTTATTTTCATTTATAAATAGATGATAAGCAATTGGTATATTGACTTGTGTTACAGAGTATCTACCATCACCACTCATGTCATTCATAAAAGAACCGCCGATTCCAAAGTATCCATTTCTCCTGTTTGATCGGAACAACTTTCCTTCTACTGAACCTGAAATGGTTTGAAAAGGTTTGTCTGTAACAGTAAAATATTGGTATCTAAAATTTGTGAACAACTGCATATCGTTATCATTTGTACCCACCGCAGCTGGGTTGAATTGCATAGGGTTTTGAAACCACATACTAAAATTTCTTCCCTGCTGAGCATTTACTGATAAGTTAATACAAAGCACTAGTACAACACAAAAGGTTAATTTCATAATTCTATTATTTTACTAATGTTACGTTCCCACTTTTCTCACCACTCTGTCCATTGATTAGGTCATACTTTAAGGTGTAGACAAATACTCCTTGATTTAATTCCTCTCCATTTAGAGTACCGTCCCAGCCTTCATCTATGTCGTCACTACTATATACCAATTGTCCATAACGGTTGAAAATATTGAACTCAATTCTTACAATTCCAATTCCTTTCACGTATAATTTATCGTTAAGTCCATCACCATTTGGTGAAAAGGCAGATGGAACATCTATAATTTCCTCAAAATTAACTATAACAAGAACAGTGTCTCGACCGATACATCCGTTCGGGCCAACTAACGTTGGGTAATAGGTCGTTGTAAGGTAGGGCGTTGCAATAACATCTAAGCAAACGTCGCAGTCAATGTTGTCAGCGGGATCCCAATAAAAATCACCAAAACCACTATACGATGCGCTCAATTCAGCAGATCCACCAATATCTATAATTGTATCTCCAAATCCTTGAACTTCTGGTAAATCTAAAACAGTAATACTCGTTGTTGACTGGTCTGTACCATTAGCATTAGATACTGTTAAGGTTACGTCAAACGTTCCAACGGAATCAAAGCAGACCTGAGAAGGATTTTGCTCCGTCGAAGAACTCGGGCTTCCTTCTTCAAATGTCCAGTTCCAACTTGTAGGGTTACCTGTAGAAAGATCTGTAAATGAAATACAATCTCCTTTACATACAATACTTGTATCAACACTAAAGTCTGCAATAGGAGGATTTGAAGTACAACTAGTTACTGTGATTGACTGAGTAATATCATCTGTACCATTATCATCTGTAACAGTTAGTGTAATGTCGTATGTGCCTGCGGTACTATAGCAGATATTTGTAGGATTCTGATCGCTACTTGATGCTGGTGTACCTCCATTAAAAGACCAATCCCAATCAGAAATATTTGTACCCACTGAGTTATCAGATAAATCAATACAATCTCCTTCGCAAATATTTGTTGAACTAGCTGTGAAATTAGCTGTTGGTCCTGAACCACAATTGGCCACGTTGATTTGTTGAGTTATGTCATCCGTGCCGTTGTCATCTGTAACTGTTAATGTCACATCATATGTTCCTGCAGCAGCAAAACAAACATTTGTTGGATCCTGACTATTACTGGAATTAGGAGTTCCTCCATTGAATGTCCAACTCCATGCGGATACATTTGTTCCAGTTGAATTGTCGGTGAAATCGATACAATCTCCCTCACAAATATCATAAGAAGATGCAGTAAAATCAGCCGTCGGTCCCGAACCACAAGTTGTCACATTAATTTGTTGAGTGACATCATCCGTACCGTTGTCATCAGTAACTGTTAGCGTGACATCATATGTCCCAGCAGCAGCAAAACAAACATTTGTTGGATCCTGACTATTACTTGAATTTGGAGTTCCTCCGTTAAACGTCCAGCTCCAAGCTGAGACGTTTGTCCCAGTTGAGTTATCAGTAAAGTCGATACAATCTCCTTCACATATATCATAAGAAGACGCAGTGAAATCGGCTGTAGGTCCTGATGGGGTTCCAGCAGCGAATAGTCTCAAGTTATTTACTGCAAAAGAAGGATCTGTCCCAGCTCCATCATTATCGTTTACCCAATGAAATGCGAAACGTAAATCTGCTTGATTTTCTGCTGCAACAGGAAGATTAGCAGTAACTTCAGCCCATTCTCCTTGTCCACCTCCGCATGTAGCACCAGGTGTTTGCGTCCAAATTACATTCCACGAAGTGCCCCCGTCAATACTGTATTCTATTTCAGCAAAATCTTGACCTGCTTGCCCCACACCTATCCAGTCAAAGACTAACTCTAAATTGGTTTCGCCAATTGTAGAAATAGGTACCGTATAGGCAGCTCTAATGTCAGTTGCACCTGGGAAGCCTAAGCCACCACCATCACCAGCAAAGTAAATTGCACCTGTGCCAGCACATACTGGACCTTGACATGTTACATGGAGAGTGTTGTTTCCATTGCCAGCTACACCACAACCTGGTGGTGCTACACCGCCTTCTTCATCACTGATTTTCCAGATATTTGCATTTGCATCATTTGGACCAGGTTGTAACGTTAAATCCCAATCACCAGCAGTTCCATTGAAATCATCATTCCAAATCTGCACTTGACTGAAACTATATGAGATTATTAGAACAAAAGGAATTAATAAAATACGTTTCATAATAAATAGTGTTGTCGTAAGTTAAACATTAACCATCGATTACCAAAATTAGTTAAAATTTTAGTCATAGTAAAATTATGTGCAAAAAGATATTTTTTAAAAGAAGATGCTTTTTAAGACTACTGTTTAGGGAATTAAAGAAGAAAAAAATAGCTAGATTTGAAGAAAAAATCAAATATGTTAGGTTTGAAGCTACCAACAGATCCAAGATGGATTAATATAGTTGAAAAAAACATTGAGGAAATTTTAACTGATCATGCTTATTGTGAGCAAAAGGCCGCATCTAATGCTATAACGATTATTGTGAAGTTCCCTCAATACTCAGATGTGGTTCAAGCCATGAGTGAATTGGTTAAAGAAGAAATTGAACATTTTCAGATGGTTCACCAAGAAATATTGAAAAGAGGGTTGAAATTAGGGAGAGAACGAAAAGACGAATATATTCATGACCTTTTAAGTTTCATACGTAAAGGAGGTGATAATGAGCAGCAATTTGTTGAACGAATGTTGTTTGGAGCAATTATTGAAGCTCGAAGCTGTGAACGTTTTCGTATTTTATCGGAAGAGTTAAGTGATCCAAATCTAAGAGTGTTTTATAGAGAATTAATGGAGAGTGAAGCTAGACATTATACAACCTTCTTAAACTTTGCTAAGAAATACTCCATGAAAATTGATGTTGACCAAAGGTGGAGAGAGTTTTTAGAGTTTGAGTCTACATTAATGATCAAGTATGGTAAACGAGAAACCATTCATGGATAGAAGCCTTAAGCAAATGAATAAGATTGCTATCTTTTTCAACATTTTATTATCTTCATCCCCGAATAATTAAATTTGCATCATGCGAAACATCGATTTTTCTAAAATTTTTAAAAATAACTGGATCCATATACTGGCAGTTGGATTATTTTTAATCACTACGTATATTTATTTTCAACCTCAATTTAAAGGTCACCGTTTAGATCAGCATGATATCGAGCAGTTTCGTGGGATGTCTAATGAAGTTGTGCATTACCGAGATGTTGAGGGAGGTGAGCCATTATGGACCAATTCGATGTTTGGAGGAATGCCTACATACCAGATTTCAACTCTTTATGAAGGTAACTTACTAAAAAAAGTCACACGATTCTTGAGTTTTGGAATGAGTTCTCCAGCTGGTATATTTATTCTTTATCTACTAGGTTTCTACATTATGTTATTGTGTATGCGAGTCAATCCGCGAGTAGCAATTTTTGGTGCGCTTATATTTGCCTTTTCGTCCTATTTTATAATAATTCTACAGGCTGGGCATAATTCAAAGGCCGCCGCTATTGGACTTATGGGGCCAGTGATTGGCGCATTTTATATGGCTTATCGCTATAATCTGAGATGGGGTATACTGCTTTCTGCTCTTTTTATGGGAATGCAGTTAACATCAAATCATTTTCAGATCACCTATTACTTGGGTATAATATTAGTAGGCTTTGGAATTGCCGAATTCGTAAGAGCTTTTAAACACTCTCAATGGAAACGCTTTTTAACGGCGACAATAGGGATTCTTGTCGCGTATTTCTTTGCCTTAGGAATAAATTACGGCAATATTTCATTAACGGCAGATTATGCTAAACATACAATTCGAGGAGGAAACGATATAACCATTAATCCTGATGGTACACCGAACGAAGGGGAGAGCACTTCCGGATTGGATAAGGACTATATTACGCAATGGAGTTACGGAGTAGGTGAGTCCATGACTCTTTTATCACCAAATATTAAAGGAGGATCAAGTTCAGCTATTCAGAATAGTCAATTTGCTGAAAAGTTGAGAGATCCAGATATGCGTAGAAACGCGAATTTGATAGCAAAGAATAATATTTATTGGGGAGCTCAGCCATTTGTTTCGGGTCCAGTTTATTTAGGCATAATTGTATTTTTTCTCGCATTATTGGGGATGGTCTACTTAAAAGGTCCTTTAAAATGGACACTGGCTGGAGTTACGATTCTTGCATTAATGTTGTCATGGGGTAAAAATTTCATGGGGTTAACTGATTTCTTTTTAGATTACCTCCCAGGGTATAATAAATTTCGTGCAGTTACTATAATACTGTCCGTTGTAGAATTGACCATACCATTATTGGGTGTCCTTTTCTTAAATAAGCTTTTCAAGAAACGTGAAGAAATTAAGAATAATATAAAACCATTATTTTATACTTCTGGTGGTCTTTTGGGAATTCTAGTTTTACTTTCTTTTACTGGTTTAGGAGATGGATATCTTTCTCCAGAAGAAAAAGATATGGCCTATAGTCCGAAAGAATATATTGAGTCACGAAAAGCGGATATTAGAAAACAAATTAAAGAGGATCCGCGAATTCTTCAGCAAAATGGTATAAGTATTAATGATAAGGCACAAATTGAAAAACTAGTAGATCAAAATGTTCCAACAGTGGCTCAAATCGATCAGCAATTTGATGCATTGGTTGATTTTAGGAAATCCATCTTTCAAACGAGTATGTGGAGGTCTATTTTATTCTTGATTTTAGGTATTGGTCTCATACTTATTTATGTCTATACAACTATAATGAAAGAAATAATTCTCATAGGTCTGGCACTAGTCACCTTAGGGGATTTGATTAGCGTTGATTTAAATTATTTAAATAATAAAAAACAAAAGAATAAAAGGGATTACATTCATTGGATAGAAGATGCCGATTTTGATTATCCACTTGTGCCAACTCAAGCAGATAAACAAATTTTGGAAGCTGAAGTATCTCAAGATCCCGAGTTGAAAAAGAAAGTTGAAAACGCCCGAGTAAAAAGTGATGGACGTAAAACGAGAGTAAACCCAAGAGCACTTTGGTCAAAGAAGTTTCAGACATTGAATATGAATACAAATTACCGTGTTTATGAACAAAGAGCTGGATTTTCAAGTTCTAGACCTTCTTATTTCCATAAGGCATTAAATGGGTATCATGGTGCAAAACTAAGACGAATTCAGAATGTGAAAGACTTTCATATTGATCGTGGCAATATGGAGGTGTTTAATATGTTGAATGTCAAATACTTTATCAGCCAAGGTAGAGCTCAGAAAAACCCAGGAGCTTTAGGAAATGGTTGGTTTGTTAAAACATTGAATGTTCAATCTAATCCAAACAAAGAACTTCTGGCTCTTGGTAGTTTGTTTACCATTAATAACTTGGAGAATACATTTCAATTGCATATTAACGATGAAAAAGTTGAGAAAGATACCATTACTGGATTCGAGAATATCCATTTAATCAAAAATACGGACACATTGTTCTCTGGAGTGAGTCAAATTACTAGATCTAACTTGAATGCTGTTTTTGTGAAAGACGTAAATGGAGAAATGAGTTGGATTCCTTCAAAGGAACTTCAAAAAGATACGTTGAATAGTTTTACAAAAATAGTTGAGATTAAGCAAGTATATGAATTTAATCCGAAAGAAGAAGCAATTATTAGTGAAGAGGTTGCAGAAAAAGTGTCTTCTCTTCAGTATTCAGGGAATGGACAAATAGACTTCGTTTCTTATTTGCCGAATGAAATGAAGTGCAGGTTAAGTACAAATGAAAAACAATTTTTAGTCCTTTCTGAAGTGTATTATCCAAGTGGATGGAAAGCTTATTTAGACGAAAAGGAAGTTGAAATTCATCGTGTGAACTATTTGTTGAGAGGATTAGAAGTTCCCGCGGGAGATCATGAGTTGGTGATGAAATTCGAAGTACCTAAATTCCACACATCGAATAATATGGCACTTATTGGATCGATTATTCTCTTTTTACTAATTGCTGGGGCATTTGTTAAGGACTTTCTAATGAAGAAACAGAAGAATGAAGAATAGTTCTAAAGAAATTATAGAAAGCTTAAAGTATTTCCAGAAAAAAAGTGGATTTTCAGAAACGAATTACTTAAGGAGTAAAGATTGGGGGTCTTTTGAGTATTGGAGGTATCGCGTTTTTAGACCAATAATAAAGGTGCGATACAAATATTTTCGAAAGAAAAACAATCCAACTCCATGGTTGTCCCCAGCAGCAACACTTTTCTTTGATGATTGGTTAAATAAAGATAAAGTGGGAGCGGAGTTCGGCAGCGGTATAAGCACCGTTTTTTTTGCGAAACGTTCAAAAGAGATAGTAAGTATTGAGCATTTTGAGCCATGGTACAATAAAGTAGTTGACCTTTTTAAGAAAGAAGGATTGACAAATGTAGAATACCGTTTTATCAAAGAAGTCAAAGTAGAAGGAATAAAGCCTTTACCCGAAAAACTCAAGAAGTATTTGAACAAAGACGATTCATTTGAAGTTAAATGGGAATACGAGAATTACTTCCAAAGTTTAGAAGATTTTGAAAATAATCACTTCGATTTCATTTTAGTCGATGGAAGAGCTAGACCAGAATGTGTGTTTTACGGTATAGACAAATTAAAGTCCAGAGGACTTATGGTTCTTGATAATTCGGAGAGAGCTCGTTATTCAGTTGTTTTTGATGCTTTGTCAGAGTGGGATAATTATACAACAAGTAATGGCTTAACAAATACAACATTTTGGGTGAAACCATAATTTTATGGGCGTAATCAGAAGACAGTCAGCGATTTCAGCGATATTCTCCTACTTTGGAGTGGTTGTTGGCTTTGTAACTTCTGCGCTGATAATGCCAAAAATATTGGACACTGATCAAATTGGTTTGATCAAACTAATCGTTGCCGTGACGGGTGTGTTTTCAGGTGTTTTTTCATTCGGAGTGGGTCAGTTGTTATTTAGATCATTTCCTAAGTTTGAATCAGAAAGTGGGAAGCGATCGAAGTTATATGGAGTTGCGATTAAGATAGCGCTAGTAGGTACAATTATTTCCATTCCCTTTTTTATCTTTAGTGTAGATGATCTATTTAATTTAGATAGTGAAACTTCGGGAATAAGCAAAGGAACATTTTTTCTAGTGCTTGTATTCTTAACCATAGTATCTCGATTATTTTACAATGCGATATTTAGTTATTATCGCATGCAAAATGAAATAGTTATTGATGCTTTTATTCAGAATGTGTTTCATAAACTAGGTATTCTCATTCTTTTAGTAGGACTCATTTTTGACTTTTTAAATTTTTCAGCTTTCGTCTATTCTTACCTTGGCTTATATTTGTTTTTTCCTTTCATCATGGTTTTCTATTTTTTTAGAAAAAGAAATGTGAGCAGCGAAATTCATCAAATTGACCTTTTTGGACGAAAGAATAAGTCACGTTTTTCGAGGAGTGAAAAAAAGGAATTCCTGAACTTATTGCTTTTTGGAACCCTAACAACCATTGGAGGTTCTTTATTTCTTTATGTTGACACACTAATGGTGAATTATTATTTAAGTGAGTCTCAGGTTGGAATCTACGGAACTATGTTTCTATTTGGAATGATTGTTATTATTCCAGCAAGGAGTCTGAAAAGTATTTCTGTTTCAGTGCTTTCCAAATCTTTCAAGGATAATGATATAAATGAAATAACTCAGATTTATAAGAAGAGTAGTATTACATTATTAGTAATTGGTGGATTTATATTTGTTGGGGTATGGTGCAATATGTACTCGGTCTACGGATATTTACCTGAATCATTTCAACTTGGAAAATATGTCGTTTTGTTTATTGGAATTGGTCAACTTTTCGACATGGTTACTGGTGTTAACAATGAAATAATAGCTGTTTCACCTAAGTATAAAATGAACACTTATTTTATTTTGTTATCGATTGTAGTTGGTATTTCTATTAACTTGTGGTTAATACCTTTATATGGTATTTCTGGTGCAGCATTAGCAACAATGAGTACTATACTGTTTATCAATTTACTTCGTTTAATAACAGTTTATAAAAACTTCGGAATTCATCCGTTTTCAATAGATACACTTAAAATCATATTTTTAATTACAGGTTTAACTTTTTTAATGCAGGTAATTCCGAATGTTGAAAATTATATTCTAAACCTCTTCATCAAAGGAAGTTTGATTACTATAATTTATATACCTATTGTTTATTTTTCCAAGGTTTCTGAGGATATAAATTTTATGATAGAAAAGGTAATTAGAATTTTACTAAGAAGAAAATCTAATTAGATTTTTTATATATCGACTTAAGTTCTTTTGAAGTTTGCTCCCAGTTATATTTCTCTCGGATTCCCCTTACTGAATTTGCAGACATCTTATTATAGAGTTCTTGGTTGTTATAGATTTTTTTTATTGCTTCAGCAATACTTTTTGGGTCTTTTTCTTTGTGAACCAATCCATTTTTTAGTTCTTCAACAATTTCTTTTTGCGCTGTGGAATCACTAACTATTATAGGGAGGGCTAATGAGGAATACTGAAAGATTTTATTAGCATAAGTCGTATCATGATGAATGTTTTTATGTAAGGGGCTACACCCTATTTTAGATGACGAAATATATGATTGAAAAAGTTTAAAGGGTTGCCAACCAGTAAGATCTACATATTGTTGAATGTTTAGTTTTTTTGTTTCCTTTTTTAAGATAAAATCATCCTTACTCTTACCTACTATGACTAGTTTGATATTCGGGATATGATTAATTAATAATGGTATAGACCTTATCAAGTCTAAAGTTCCTCTGCGCAATCCAGTCTCACCAAGATAAAGAATTACAAAGTCATTTTTATATCTTTCTTCGATTCTCTGTGAGATACTATATTCGGTATAAAATACTTTTCTAATTGTATTTGGAACGACTTTAATTTTATTTTCACTTATACCAACCTCTTTTTGATAATATTTTTTCGCAGAATTTGTAACTACGATAACATAATCCGCCATCCGTATGTACTTGTATTCATATTTTTTCCAGAGCTTTGGATGAATTAGAATTCTTCCCATTAAACTTTTAACGTGACTATAATATTTCATTATTTCAGGTCTGTTTTCATGGAGGTCTAATACTATTCTGAGTTTTTTGTCTCTATTTAACCAAAAAACAGATCTTGCAACTTTCATATCATGGATATGAATAATCTGAATATTATTCTTTTCTAAAAAGTCTTTAATTTTAGCTTTTAACAGTAGGTGATATATAGGAAGTGTATAAGCTAGTGCTGAAAGTTTATAGACAAATTTACCACACTTGTACCTTCTGATGTTAATACCTGAATGGAGATCTTCCTTTGGTAGCTTTGTACCGTCGAGGTCCAAGCAAAATAAAAAAATTTCGTGCCCTTCTTTTATTAGTGATACAGCTTCATTAACTACCCGAGGATCAGGAGGAAATTGATCATCCAAAATCATTCCTATTTTCATCGTCCCTCAATTTTAGAATAAATTCAAGCAAAAATAACAATAATCTCTAAAGTCATTTAAAGTATGATAATATATAAACTTTATATTCACTTATTTTGACTTTACAATGATATGATTTATGTTTACAATAAGATTAACAAATATGACCAAATTATTAACTACATTCCTAGCAGTCCTTGCAACCACATTTTTGTATTCTCAAGATTTAACAACTGATTTATTAGTTCATTACCCTTTTGATGGTAACGCTCAAGATATCAGTGGTAATGAATTCCATGGAATTCCAAATGCTACATTGACTCAAGATAGATTTGGAAATGCAGATAGTGCTTATTATTTTGATGGTATTGATGATTTCATTGATTTGCCAATCAGTCCTGTTTTAAAACCTCAATTACCAATTACTTTTTCTTGTTGGGTTAAGTTTGATGTAATTGATGGATATAAGTCAGTAATTGCAACCAATGATTTTGCAACAGATAGCCATTCAGGCGCTTGGATTAACGTAGGTACTAGTGGTACTTTTTCAGTATCTATTGGAAATAATACTGGAAATACATCAACTCCTAATAGAAGAGGTAAATCTGGAACATCTAATTTGTTACCTAATGTTTGGTATCATTTAGTTGCTGTAATTAATGGTCCACAAGATATGGTTCTCTACATAGATTGTCGTGACGATTCTGGAACTTATAATGGCACTGCTAGTTATATGGCCTATTCAAGTGCCCCTGGTAGTATAGGTAGAAAAGATGCTTATTATGGAGGTCCAGCATCGTATTTTCAGGGTTCACTTGATGATTTTAGATATTGGAATAGAGCTTTGACACAAGATGAAGTTGAATATTTATGTCAATTTGATTTAGATCTTGAAGAAAACGAACTGTAAGCTCCCCCTTTTTAGGACAGTGCTAAATTAAAGAAATCTCATTACTTACTTTCTTTTTCTTTCTGGGGATACCCCCAGAAAGAAATTTTTCGGCATATAAAACAGGCGGCAGCCTCTTTAAGCTATCGTGTGGACGATGATTGTTGTAATCATGCACCCATTGTTCTGTTTTGTGCCACATTTGCTCCAGACTTTCAAAGATATGAGCATTTAGGACTCCCCTTCTAAATGAACCATTAAAACGTTCAATAAACGCATTTTGTGTTGGTTTACCAGGCTGTATGTATAGAAACTCTATACCCTTGGCTAAACTCCATTCTTTTGCGATCTGAGCGATAAACTCTGGTCCGTTATCCATTCGTACTCTATTTGGTTTTGCCTTTCGCCTTTTCATTAAATGATTAAGTACCCAAATAACTCGTTTACTCTTTAGCGAATAATCGATCTCCACGTGTAGGATCTCTCTGTTAGCATCATCAATAACATTAAAACACCGAACTTTTCGTCCGTTTTCTAATCGGTCTTGCATAAAATCAATCGACCAGGTGTGGTTGAGCTCTTTAGGTACTTCAAGATTAACTTTTGGTCGTGCTGGAAGTCGTTTTTTAGCCTTTCGCCTTAGTGGCAGCTTAAGCTTTACATATACACGATGTAAGCGCTTATGGTTCCATTCATAGCCTTCTAGGCGCAAACGCCCATATGCCTTCCAAAAACCTTCCGTAGGATGATCTTTGGCTTTCTTAAGCAAACACTCTTCAACCTCCCTGTCATCTTTTACAGGTTGATAATAAACCACTGATCGACTCATTTTTAAAACACGACACGCCCTACTGATGCCGTATTGAGCCATATCTTTTGAAATATCACGCTTTTGGTAGGGCTTTAAAGCTTTTTTTCGATGATCTCTTTGGCCATCTGGTGATCCAATGCAAGTTCGGCATACATACGCTTTAACTTACGGTTTTCCTCCTCCAGGGCTTTTAGCTTTTTGAGATCAGAAGCTTCCATGCCTCCATACTTCTTTTTCCAGTTATACAAAGTCGCTTGACTTATACCATAACTACGGCTTACCTCTGAAGCCGTCTTTCCTGACTCATACTCATTCAGAATCTTAATAATCTGACTCGGTGAAAACTTACTCTTTTTCATAATTTACAGTTTAAATATACTATATTTTTAAACTGTCCAGTTTTTGGGGAAGCTTACAAGAAAGCAGATCAATTATTTGATTATATAACTAATGCAACATTTCGAATGCGAAAAATGGTGGACGACCTATTGGATTATAGTAGTGTGGGACAAGGGAAAGAAATGATTGAAGTGGATTGCAATAAAGTAGTGGATGATGTTATAAAAGATTTAGAAGCTGTGATAGAAGAATCCAATACGACAATTGAAGTCGCTGAATTACCAAAAATAAAGGGGTTTGAATCGGAGTTGCGAATGCTCTTCCAGAATTTAATTAACAATAGTATTAAGTTTAGTAAATCAGGAGTGGCTCCCGTAATAAAAATTTCGGCAAAGGAGTCCGATAGTTGGATTTTTGCCATACAAGATAATGGAATTGGAATCGAAGAGGAACATATAGATAAAGTCTTTAATGTTTTTCAACGCTTGCATACGAGGAGTGAAGTTGAAGGTTCTGGTATTGGTCTTGCGCACTGTAAGAAAATAATTGAATTGCATAAAGGTGATATATGGATAGACTCTAAACCTGGAGAAGGAAGTACTTTTTACTTTAAAATCCCCAAATAATTTATAGTTCGTTCAGTACGAATGTATAACAACGAGTGATGCGCTAATTAATAGGGGGTACTCTAAACTAAAGTATTTATTTCTCCATACAACTTGAGGAACTAAGAGGTAGTAGTTACCCAAACCATCATTATTTTTATATTTGCAGTGATGATAAAATACAACTCAAAAACCTGGTTTAGACACATTCTTGAATTTCACAAAACCGATACCCTTTGGGCATTTCGGTATGAAATCTTAATAATAGCTTTGTATGCAACTGGACTGAGTTATCTTGAAATCACATACCTGTACGAATATGACTCGTTTTTCGAAGCTGTAAATGATGTATTTTCTTTTATTGGTTTTGCTTTTTCATTGTTACTCGTTTTCCGAATTAATTCTGCCTACGACAAATGGTGGGAAGGTCGAAAACATTGGGGCGCTTTGGTCAACAACTGTAGAAATTTTGCGATCAAAGTGAAAGCGATGGTGAGCGATGAGAAAAGTTCGAAAAAAAACATCCTTTATGATTACATGGCAGCATTTCCGTCATCGTTACGGTATCATTTAAGAGATCAAATAGAAGTAGAAAAGCTCCCGCTAAGTGATGAGCTTAAAAAAAGACTAACAGGTAAAACTCATATTCCAAATGCGATCGCGAGTGAATTGTATCAAGAAATTCAACAATTGAAAAAACAAGGAGAACTATCTGAAGAAGAAATGATTATTCTGGATAAAGAATTGAAGTCGCTAACGGATGTACTCGGTGCATGTGAACGGATCAAGAAGACACCTATCCCATACAGCTATAATATTTTTTTAAAAAAATTAATCTTCATTTTTGTGGCGATGACTCCTGTCGCTTTTGTCGCTCAACTGAATTATTGGTCAATTCCAGTAACTGTGCTTGTTTTTTACGTGTTTGTCGGACTCGAATATATTTCAGAAGAAATAGAAGAACCGTTTGGAACCGATAAGAATGACTTGCCTACCGATGATATGGCCGATACAATTTATGGGAATATTCAGGAGATAAGGTCGTAGTTTTAGAGGTTAACCGTCTGTTCCTCTTCGAGTATCTTTTGTAACTCAGACAATCAAATCTTAGTATCTAAAGATTAATAATTTAATCGTAAATTTGACTAATTCAAGTATATAAGTTAAATCTACGACAACAAATAAATAGTAAAAATTGAAGAATACCTCGTCCCATAGTTCTATCAAAAAATCATTATTTCTAATTATTCTTTGGGGTTTAATTCTTGAGTATCCCTTTCGATATTTCGTTTCTCCAGATCCGTGGATTCATAGTTCGAGTAATTGGTATTTTGATCAACCTGACCGTGTTTTAGTTGAATTAGGATTTGTCCTTCTTGCCTTATTGCCTTTTTTCTGGGTGAAAGAACTGAAAAATCTATTAATTATAAAATGGACAAAAAACAACCTGTTATTTCTCTCTTTTGGAGTACTGGGTTCTATTATAGTTTTTGGACTACAGCAATGGGAGGAGATCGAAATTATTCAGCAAAAGAACTTAGGACAATATGTTCCGCTTTGGCTGCTAACAGGATTGGTAGTCGGTTTTGCACAAGAGTTAACTTTTAGAGGCTTAATTTATACAGGTATTTTTAAAAAATACGGAATAAAAACAGCGGTAGTAATCTCTACTTTATGCTTTGCGTTGGGTTCGATCCATAGCGTTAGGTTGTATGCCTATTTCATCAATGATTACATTTTAGAAGCTTTGCTTCTTCTGGTTATATTTATTCTTGCAGGTCTATTTTTCGTATGGGTTAGAATCAAAACAAATAATATTATTATCCCAGCCATAATTCATGGTGTTGGTAATGCAGTAACATGGTCTACATTTGTTGTAGTTAAATTGTATGTTTGATTGATCAATATGCCTCAAATATCAAGTAGAACTTGTAAGCAATAAGATTAAGAAGTATCTTTCAATGTAAATTAAAAATAGCAGACCACTATAGCAGTGCTTTATCAGATTTGTTTAAACAATAAAGTTTTTCTAAATTAGATGATAACTAATCTAAAATTTGTTCTCATGAAATCAATTGTATTTTTATTACTTGTTATTTGGCCTTTTTTGTTTTTTTCTAATACTTCAAACGAAGAAAGTTACTTTAATCAATTATGTCAAATCAACAAACAGTGGTTGAACCATGAACAGGACAGTCCAAATGCGGAAGTATATTTTAAAACTGATGAAGATGCAATTCAAGCGCATCTTTTCCTTGTTTGTAATAGTTTAACGAAAAATACACCCTCTGATTTGAGCGATAATCAGTTAGAATCACGGTTGCAGCTAATTCAAATTTTACGTGAATATGCAAGGGAGAAAGTGTTTCCTACGAACTTGTATCATGTAGATCGAACGCCTTATTTTGTAGATGATTTTGGTGTTCATTGTGCTGTGGGTTATTTAATGAGTGAGTCGGGAAGCAAAGATTTAGTTGCAGAAATTAGAGCAAATGAAAATTATAGTTATATCGCTGATATCAAAACACCAGGTGTTTCAGAATGGGCATTTGAACACGGTTTTACAGTTGATGAGTTGAAGTGGATTCAACCAGGTTATCTACCATCTCCTGATGCGATTGGTCCTATTGGAAGCGGTACTAATGGTCCAGTAAATAAAGTTGTACAAAATAACTATAACGGTGAATTGGTATTGGCAGGTAAATTTGATAGCTTGGATCTTGAACCATGTTTGAATATAGGTGTTTATGATAACAATCAACTTTCATGTTTGGGAGCTGGTATTTCAGGTAAAATTAATGATGTTACTATTAAGGGAGGAAATGTAGTTGCATTTGGTGAGTTAGATTTTCAAGGACAAATATATACAATGGCAATTTATGATAATAGTCAATGGAATTACATGAATATCCCTTCTCGTGAAGGTGCTGTTGCTACAGCAGGTTTTTCTGGTGGTATTGGATTTGAAGTAGCCATCAATCACCCAACAGTTCAAAATGCTCAGGAGATTTGGATTCAATCAAATTCTGGAAATTGGGAAAAAGAATTGACACTGAATGGAATTGTTAAAAAAATTGGTACATCTGTTTTCGGAAGAGTATTTGTGGGAAGTTTTAACGAGGCGAGAACTTATGATGATCAAGGCGCAGTTAATGATACTGTCTTCACCAATAACGTGTTTTTTAGAGAACATTATGGAAATAACGACTGGAATGGCATTAGCGGAGTAGATATAAGTGATACAGTAAATACTTTTGTTGGAATTAATAATCAAATTTATTTTGGAGGTACCGCTTCAAATGATGGGAGTTCAAGTGGTGTAATACTTACTCGTTATTTGAACAATACGTTACAACCCCTTTTGTTTGCTTACTCTTTTTCTGGGAATGATCCTGTATCAATAAATGCTTTAGACCTTATTCAAACTGATGGTTCTTTGTTGATTGGAGGTAACTTTCTATACGTACCTATGGTAGGGACAGGTGGTAAGAATTTGGGGGTTTATAATGTATATAGTCATAGTATGTCTTACATTGCTTATCTAGACAAAAAGGTAAATGGTGCAGTATTTAGGAATGGTCAAATATATTTTGGTGGAGATTTTCGAACCAATTTAAGCTCAACGGAACTGAATCATCTAGGGAAATATGACACAACTGCAGAAGTTGATAATAATTCACTAAATAATAAATTAAAAGTTTTCCCTAATCCTTTTACAGATGTTATTAAAATTGAAGGTTTAACCTCAAAATATACGTTTCAGATTTTAGATGGAAGTGGAAGAGTTGTAAGAGAAGGTATTATCAGTAGTAATGATTCATCAATTCAGCTTGGTGATTTGACAAGCGGTTTCTATTTATTTAACTTGAAATCTGAAAAAGGTATCATTTCTAAACGATTAATCAAGCAATAATGAAGTGTGTAAAATCCTTTAAGTTCAGTTGACTCTATTCACATTTAGATAAATCGAAAGTACCAAACCAAGACAAAATATTAGGTTTAAACAACGACGCATAAAGTGCTCAAATAAAAAAAGAACTCTATAACTGGGAATTAATATTTTAAAGTATCCATAGGAATCCATTAATCGAGGTCTAATTTTTCTTCTTTTTTATAATGTTTAACAGATATTGTATTTGATTAGTTTTTTCATTCCGACGATTTTAACCCTGCGTTTAGAGACTTCGAATTAAAAATGGGTAGTCGTTTTTAATTGATTGCTAATTAAATTGATTTCAACTTAATGGTATTTTATAATTGAATAGTACCGTTTGCATTTCAATTTAGAATTTTTTATTAGTATAAATAACTTTGTATACAACGTTGAGTTTGTTTATATTCGGTGGTTCTGTTTGATTAGACGAAAGATTAATGTATTAAAGTAAGCATTATCTTATATAAATATAATTTTACTACTAGTTAAAACTTGAAACACGTACTACTATGAAAAAATCATTAAAACTCATTTTGCTATTCTTTGTAACTTTCTTTTCTGCACCAAGTTTTTTTGCGCAATTAGATACGAAGCATTATATCCCACCAATGTTTGGTAGAGAAGACGAAGGAACACACTACATTGTGTTAAGTACTCCTTCTACGACTCCTTTCAACGTAACTATAACGGACGGTTCGGGAACACTTATTACCACTGAGACCATTTCAAACGTTTCTTCGAGTTCATATTTATTAGGTTCAGGAACAGCTACGGAGTTTCTTGTGGCTGAAACGGAGCTTAACACCGTAATGGCGAATGAAGGGTTAATCTTAACTGGGAACAATCCATTCTATGTGAATATTAGGGTTGTCGCTGGTGCACAAGCAGGATCACTTACATCTAAAGGTGAAAAAGCGTCATTAGGTCAGGATTTTAGAACAGGACACCTTTTTAATAATGATGGTGACGATTATAGGAAAGCAAATGTTTTTGGAATTATGGCGACTGAGGATAATACAACAGTCAATATCAATGGCATTAGTACAGGTGTCATTTTTTATAATACTCCACAAACAGGTGGTACATCTGATAATATAACTGTTGTCTTGGACGAGGGTGAATCTTATGTTGTCGCGGCATATCTGGATGAACCTGGTGCAACAAATAATACGAATGGAGTTAATGGAACGCACATTACTTCAGATAAAGATATTGTCGTAAACAGTGGTTCATGGCTTGGAGGAAATGCAATAGTTGGTGGTACACCCGCTGCTGGTCGAGATCTTGGGATTGATCAAATCGTACCGATAGAATTGATTGGTGATGAATATGTTGTTATAAAGGGTGAAGGTGTTGACAATGAGAAAGTGATTGTCGTGGCTACAGCAAATAATACAGATTTATTTTTAAACGGTTCAGGAACGCCAACAACAACACTAATGGCTGGAGAATACTACGCTTACATTGATACTGATTTTACAGGAAATGATAATATGTACATTGAAACTTCTGAACCTGTTTATGTTTATCAGACAGAAAACTCTGGAGATGGAACTACAGATGATAATGAAAGACAATGTGGATTGAACTTCCTGCCACCAGTAGGTTGTTCAGGCTCCAAAAACGTACAGCTTCCTGATGTTGACTTCCTTGGAACCGCCCAAATCAATATTATTGCCAATGCTGGATCTTCTGTTGTTGTAGATGGGGTTCCATTAGGCGCCGGAGATGCGGTGACGGGAACAGGTGATTATGTTACTTACAAACTTTCAAATGCTTACACTGGCGACATCACTATCACAAGTGATGACTTACTTAGAGTGTCGTTGATTAACTTGAGTGGGAATGTGGGTGCTGCTGGATACTTTTCTGGATTTACAAAAGATGTAGCTGTACAAACAAATACAATCAATGCAGATAATATTGCATTGGAAGGATGTATTCCTGCTAGTTTTACGTTTGCTATAGACGGAGTATCAAATGATCCTACAGTAATCACATATCAGATTGGAGGATCTGCAACGAATGGTGTAGATTATGATTTTATTGATACGCTGTTAACTATTCCTGCTGGACAAACTGAAGGAACGGTTTTCATCAACACAATTGCTGATGCGTTGCCAGAAGGTCAGGAAACAGTTTATATTATTTACCAACCAGACCTATGTTCGCCAGTCGATACAGCAGTGCTATTTATTGATGATGCACAACCGATCGAATTTACGCTTGATGGCACAGACCTCAGTTGTAATGATAACAATTCAGGAGAAATTCTTGTGAATGCATCAGGTGGTTTTCCTGCATATACATATCACGTAACGGATGACAGTGGAAATGGTAATACGGTTCAATACACTTCAAATCCAATTACTAACTTACCAGCAGACACCTACTCAGTTCAAGTTTACGATATATACGGATGTAAGGCGGAAGCTTTGTTAATCGGTGGCATCTTTGATGCAGATACGACTTTCCTACCTGATGGTACAGGTGTGTCATACGAAGCTGACCTTAACATATCTGGGTTTCAACCTGGGCAAACCTTAGACAATATGTCGCAACTTCAATCCATTTGTGCTACCATGGAACACTCTTACTTAGGCGATTTACAAATAAAGGTAATTGCTCCTTCAGGCGAAGAAGTTATACTAAAACAATTTAATGGAGGAGGATCTTGTGATTTGGGAGAGCCTTTCGCGTCAGGACCTGTTGATGGTCAGAATTCAAACTTGACTGATCCAGGAGTTGGATACGAATATTGTTTTAATGACAATCCGAACTACGGGACTATGGTTGCAGAATCAAACAACTATACACATACAATTCCAGCATCAACTGGTGGAACATATACAGATAATTACTTACCATCGGGAGCTTATGAATCGTTTGAAAACTTAGATGGGTTATTGGGGGCAACTCTGAATGGTACCTGGACCCTTGAAGTGTCTGATCAATTCGGTTTAGACAATGGATATATTTTTAACTGGAACATTTCGTTACAGTCTGACCTTCCGGACACATTGGTAACTCTCGAAGAACCAAATGAAATTGACATCAGTGGATTCGTAACACAAGCAAATTGTGGCGGTAGTGATGGAGGAATAGACCTTTCTGTTTCCGGAGACTATTCACCGTTTACGTTCAACTGGTCCAATGGACCAACAACTGAAGATAATCCAAATATTCCAGCGGGAACATATACGGTTTGGGTTACTGATGCAAACGGATGTGTCGACTCAATGGAGTTTATATTGAATAACATTAGTTCTATGAATATTACGTCTAACGTAACACCTGTGACATGTGCAGGAGGAACTGATGGCGCAATAGATATAGTAACTTCTGGAGGAACACCTCCATATAGTTGGAGTTGGTCAAATGGTGCAACAACGGAAGATATATCATCACTGGTCAGCGGAACGTATACATTGACAATTACGGATGACAACGGTTGTGTTTTCTCAGAGAATATCGAAGTTGAAGCATTACCTGGAATCAATATTTCAGTAAATTCAATTACAGATGATGTTTGTTCTCAGCAGACAGGAGCAATTGATGTAACAGTTACAGGTGGTACGGGATCTTATGGATATAGCTGGGATAATGGTGCAACATCTGAAGATATATCAGGAATTGGTGTTGGAACATACTATCTAACAGTAACAGACGGAAATGGATGCACTGCACAGGATGATTTTTCAGTGATTAATGATGTTTCGAATTGTTCAGCTTATTGCTATACGAATATCGTTACAGAATCGATCGTAAATGAAGATTGTGGTGATGGAACGGGTTCTATTGATATTACAGTAATGGATGCTACTATGCCTTATAATATTTCTTGGAGTAACGGACCAACAACAGATGATCAGTCAGGGTTATCAGCTGGAACTTATACTGCAACAGTATTGGATGCAAACCAATGTGAGCTTGTACAGGAATTTGTGATTGGTAACGATATGGGTACACTGAGTATCTCGGGTGATGCCGTATCAAATGAAAATTGTGGAAATGGTGATGGCTCGATTGATATAACTGTGACTGGTGGAGCTGCACCGTATTCATACGCTTGGTCGCATGGAGAAACAACTGAGGATGTTTCAAACTTGTCTGCTGGCAGCTATGATGTAACGATAACGGATAATGCAGGATGTGAATTCACTGAATCTTATACTGTAGGTAACAATACAGGAACACTTACCGAGTCAGCAATAGTTTCTTCAGAAACATGTGGAAACAGCGGTGGATCAATTAACCTTACCGTTTCTGGAGGATCAGCGCCTTTCAGTTATAACTGGAGTAATGGTGCGACTATCCAAGACCTTACTGGTTTGTCGGCTGGAACTTATGACGTAGTAATTACGGATGGAGTAGGGTGTACACTTGAATCTAGTGAATATGTAGTGTCAAATGATCCAGGAGACCTTACTATCCTTAGTACAAATATCACGAATGAAAACTGTGGCGATGGTGCAGGTGAGATAGATATCAATGTGATCAATGGTTCCGCTCCTTATACGTTCTCATGGAGTAATGGAGAGATAACGGAGGATATAACAGGTCTTTCTGCTGGTACATACAGTTGTACGATTACGGACGATGTTGGTTGTTCTATTTCTACGGGAAATCTAAACGTATTTAACCAAAGCGGAGGTTTGACTGTATCAACGAATGTTTTAACCGATGAAGTTTGTGGAGATGGTACAGGTGCGATCGATGTCGATGTAACTGGAGGAACAACTCCTTACATATTCAGTTGGTCTAATAGTTCAACCAATGAAGATATTTCAGGTCTTTCTGCTGGAACATATTCTCTTACAGTTACAGATGCGGGTGGATGTTCTGAAACATACAATGAAATTGTGAATAATGCTTCAGGTGGATTTGATCTAGTCGTAACAAACGTCACAGATGAGAACTGTGGTGATGGTTCGGGTGCGATTGATATTATGGAGTCTGGTGGTGCCGCTCCAATCACATACTCATGGAGTAATGGTGCTACAACTGAAGATATTAACGGACTGAATGCAGGAGTTTATATGGTAACCGCTACTGATAATAATGGATGTGAAGTAAGTGCTTCTGCGACGATTAAAGGAGCTGATATAGAGATCACTTCTTCAGTAATAAGTGATGAGATCTGTGGAAACGGTTCAGGTGCGATAGATATCACATTTAGCGGTGGACAAAACCCTTATAATTTTGTCTGGGATAATGGCAGTATTTCTGAAGATATCTCTGGTTTATCTGCAGGTACATATAACGTAACGATCACTGGAACAAATGGATGTTCAATTTCCGAGTCATTCGTGGTTGGAAACAATACAAACGGACTAGAAATAACATCAACTAGTGTAACTGATGAAAACTGTGGTGATGGATCTGGTGCGATAAATGTCACAGTAAATGGAGGAGCTAACCCTTTGGATTTTGACTGGGATAATGGAGCTTCTATGGAAGATATATCTGGACTATCTGCAGGATCATACAGCCTTATCCTGACGGATGCAAATGGTTGTTCAGTGAACACTTCAGGAACAGTTATTAATAACTCTGCTGGATATACTGCCTCAATTAACACGGTTATAGATGAGAATTGTGGAGATGGAACTGGTGCAATTGATGTTGATGTAACAGGTGGTTTAGCACCTTATACTTTCTCTTGGGATACTGGAGCAACAACAGAAGATATCTCTGGTTTGTCAGCTGGAACATATATACTAACAGTTACAGATGATAATGGATGTCAGGTGACAGTGAATGGCACGGTCAACAATAATACAGGAACGTTAGCTATTTCAAATGAGGTTATCGGTAATGCTTCTTGTAGTTCACCAAATGGTTTTATTGACTTATCGGTAACTGGTGGTTCAACTCCGTACACTTTTAACTGGAGCAACGGAGAAACAACTGAAGACATCTCGGGTGTAGCACCTGGAACTTATACTTGTGTGATTACAGATAACGCGGGTTGTACAATTAACTATTCTGGAGAAGTGGTTTCTACGAGTGGAGGAATGTCTACTTCCGATGTAGTCGTAAATGAGTTATGTGGAAATGGAGAAGGGTCTGTCACAGTTACTGTAAATGGTGGAAGTGCTCCTTACTCATTCTCATGGACTGGAGCCACTCCTAACTCATGTTGTGATTATACGCTAGACATGCAGGATACTGGTAACAGTTGGAATGGTGCTTCTATTGATGTAGAAGTGAACGGAGTTAACGTAGGTAATTTCACAGTGCCTGGAGGAGGCTCAAATGTTGAAACATTCAGCGCATGTAGTGGAGATAACATTGAGATTTTCTGGAATAGTGGAACGTTCGATAATGAAGTTTTCTTCAGTTTGTTCGATCCAGATATGAATTCAGTTTATTCTCATTCTGCTGGTACAGGACCAACACCAGGTTCATTGTTCTCTACGACGGCTAATTGTCCAGGATCAGGACCAAACGTAAGTTCTATTGAGAATCTTTCTGAAGGAATCTATGGTTTAACTATAACTGATAACGCTGGTTGTGAAATCAATGAATCTTTTACTGTAGTTAATCAATCTTCAAATATTCAGATTGACCTGGGTATGATTATAAATGAAACTTGCGATAACAACAATGGTGAAATCAACTACACAGTGAATGGAGGATCTGGAAACTGGTCGGCAACGGCTAATGGATTTAACGATGGAGCTCCTGTAGGGGTGCTTTCTAACTTGTATGCTGATGATTGGGAAATTATAGCAACAGATGACGATACCGGATGTACGGACACCACTGTTGTGACGATTTACAACTCACCAACTTTCACAGTAAATGCAAACCTTAGTAATGAGAATTGTGGTAATAATTCAGGCGGCATCGATCAGATGATAACTGGAGGAACAGGAAGTTTCTCATTCGATTGGAATACAGGTGATAATACAGAAGACTTAACTGGATTAGAGGAAGGGACATACACTGTCCAAATCACTGATGATGGAGATGGATGCCAGTTTGACACAACATATACAATTGGAAATGATGTTGACTTGACCTTAAGTGCTGCCATTACAGATGATAATTGTGGTGATGGGAATGGCGCTATTGACCTAACGGTTACTGGCTCATCTGATCTGACAATATCCTGGGACAACGGAGCTACAACCGAAGATCTTTCAGGACTTACAGCTGGAATATATACGGTTTCAGTTCTGAATAACATAACAGGATGTTTAGCGGTTGAGTCTTATGAGGTTACAAATAACACTTCCGGAATGACAGTTTCCGCAAATATTACAGATGAAAACTGTAGTGATGGAGCTGGAGCTATCGATGTAACAGTTTCAGGAGGTGTTGGACCATTCGACTACTCCTGGAGCAACGGCGAAACAACTGAGGATATTTCAGGATTGTCTTATGGTAACTATACACTAACGGTTACGGATCAATCTGACGGTTGTACAGACGAAATTACTTACACGGTTGAAAGTGCAGGTTCATTTAATCTTGAATTGATCTCTGTAACTAATGAATTATGTGGTGATGGAAGTGGTGCTATAGATATTGATGTTTCAGGTCCACAGACTTTCAATGCCAATGTTGTTTGGAGTCATGGTCCAACCACAGAAGATGTAACTGGACTCTCGGTAGGAACTTATACCGTTGATGTTACAAACGGATTTGGTTGTACGATGTCGATGGATGTTGAAGTAGAGAATGAGTCAGATATCACATTGTTCTCATCAATCACGGATGAAAACTGTCTTTCAGGAGATGGAGAGATTGACCTGACTGTTTCAGGTGGTTCAGGTCTGACTTACTTATGGAGTAATGGAGCTATAACTGAGGATATTTCGGGACTGTCAAATGGCTCTTACGATGTTACGGTAACTTCAACTTCTGGTTGTTCTGAATCAATGTCTTTCAGTATTTCAAATGAAACAACAGGTATGGAGTTTTCAGAAGGTTCTGTAATTGCTGAACTATGTGATGGAGCAGATGGATGGATTGATATTACAGTTAATGGAGGTGTTGGTCCTTATTCATTCAATTGGAGTTCTGGACAAACAACTGAAGATTTATCTGGTTTAACAGATGGTTCATATACTGTAACCGTTACCGATGATAATGACGGATGTATGATGGATACAACGTTCGTTGTTGCAGATTCAATTAGTGACCTCGAAATTTCTGATATGCTCGTTGTAAACGAAGAGTGTGATAATGTTGATGGAGAGATCGACGCTACGATTACTGGTGGAACTGGACCGTTTACTTATGCTTGGAGCAACGGTGAAACAACTGAGGACATCACAGGGTTAGATAGCGGATGGTATATCCTGACAGTCGAAGATGGTGCTACAGGATGTACGGTTGTTGATTCTGCAGAAGTAATGGATGTAACGAGTGGTGTTGAGATCACAGCGATTACAGTTACACCTGAAACGTGTACTAACGGTGATGGAGCTATCGATATTACTGTTGGAGGTGGAGTAGGACCTTACTCCTACAGTTGGTCAAACGGAGAGACAACTGAAGATATTTCAGGACTTTCTGCTGGACCTTATTCAGTTACTGTGACAGACGATAATGATGGGTGTCAGATTGTATTGGATACGATTGTTACGTCAACGCAAAACTTTACAGTATCAGGGGTGATTGATAATGCCTCTTGTACGACTTGTCCGACAGGGTCAATTGACGCGTCTGTAAATGAAACCGTTTCGGATGGACCGTATACATACTTGTGGTCTCCTGGAGGTGAAACGACAGAAGATTTAAACGATCTTGTTCCTGGAACATACACCTTATCGGTAACTGGATCTTCAGGTTGTACTTATGATACCACTTTTACAGTTGGAAATGATGATGATGCAGGAATCCATTCAGAAGACCTCGATTGGGATCTAAAACTTTATCCAAATCCAACGGATGGAAAGGTTTCAATTATGGTAAATGGTTTCGAAGTGAATTCGATTACCTTAACGAATGCTCAAGGTAAGCAACTGAAAACGATCAAAGTAAATGAAGACGAGTTTCAAGTTGATCTATCAAGATTCCCAACTGGAGTGTATTTTATGCATTTTGAAAGTGAAGAGAGAACGATAGTTAAAAAAGTAGTTAGAAAATAATTGATAGAATTTATCTGATTTAAACTAAAGGGAGCAAGTAATTGCTCCCTTTTTTGTTAGTACTTTCTTTTGATGGGATTGATTATATTTGATTATGTAAATGAAGATTCACGAGAAGTAACATGAAGAATTACTATGAAGTATTAGGTGTAAACAACGACGCATCAAGTGCTCAAATAAAAAAGAGAACCCTTCAACTGGGAAAGCAACTACATCCAAGTACTAAACAACCTGAAGTGATAGATGATTCAAAAGATTTTGTTGATGTTGTTGAGGCATTTGAGGTACTTTATGATGAAAAGTCCAGAAAAATTTACGATCGATTACTGAATAGCAAAACTAATTCCCCCATTCACGATAATTTTGAAAATTATATACACATGATTTCTCAGAGAAGTCGTAAGTCTGGTGAAAAATACGCGAAGTCTAAATTTAAAGTCTTTAAAAACGACTTAAAAGAGTTTCATTGGTGGGATATTACAAGTATTCTTGAAGCAATAATACCTTGGTGAAAGGAATTGTTTACAGTGATAGTATATTAACTATTTAATCGTAAATTTGAAATACTGAAGGTGTTCAAGCAAATTGTCGACTATGAGTATATTCACGTACCACTTAGTAAAAACCTCTTACATTACAGCGATTAGAGCTTACTTTACACCTATTAAACCAAAGAACACTCCTGGATTGATTCATGCAGAATGTATGACTGCTATGACTTTAGGTTCACCAATTTATTCTTCAAAGCGTATGTTGGTTAGGCAAATTGCGGTATTTGCTCAATGGGAAAACGAAACTGCCATCGATAACTTTCTAAAGCAAAATCGCATGGGTAAAATACTCTTCAGGGGATGGCACACTCGATTAAAGTTTATAAGACAATGGGGGAAGTTCTCGGGTTTTGAGTTTCCAAGTGAAGATCTACCATCTTTCGATTCCGACTCACCGGTGGTTGCCGTAACAATTGCAAGAATGAAAATACTTCAAGTGCCAAGATTTATAAAATGGGGGAGACCAGTAGAAAAATTAGTACGTGATCATCCGGGAACAACTTTATCGTTGGCGTCTATAAGACTTCCAAACACTGTTTCCACCTTTTCAATTTGGAGAACACAAAAGGAAATGACTGATATGGTTCATGGACATAGTAAGGTACCAAAACCTAAAAGACATATTGATGCAATGAAAGAAAGAGATCGTAAAGACTTTCATTTTGAATTTACAACATTGCGTTTCAAACCGATTTCCGAATATGGTGAATGGAATGGAAAATCAAATTTTATCCCTAACCTTACTAATGTAAAATGAGCTTAGCTTATCCACTTCAAAGGTTTCAAGATTGGTTTACACAACAATGGGTGATCCTATGGGGGAGAAAAATTGATCCTAAAAAAGTTCCTTGGTTAGCTGGGCCATTTGGAGATTTAGACGGTATTGGAGATAGATTTATCAATCAACTCGCTGAAAAAGAAAATTTAGTAATAGAACGAAATTCTCGATTGAATGGCTTACTACCATCAATAAAATTACTCGAACTCTCTGATATTGAATTAACAACCTTATCTAAAGAAGTCATAAAATTTTATGAAACGACTGCGAATTATAAATTAGACTTTACCGTCAAATGGAACCCTTTTTTTAAAGTATTTGGTGTTTTGGTCAACATACTGTTTAGTAATCGTATCAATCAACTATACATTCCAACCAAGAGTATCAAAGAAGCTGAATCATTAAAAAGTGAAATAATCACACTCTACGATCCAAATACAAATGAAGTGAAGTATACCATTTGGTATAGAATGTTTAAATCCACAGGGAAAGTCATTTATTCAGGTGTGTATAGTACTTGTAAATTACCTTCAGGTGAAACATGTGTCAAAGCTGTTTTTCCTTTGCCTAAAGGGAGTGCAACTGTTATTATGCAACCAAGTGTTCAAGAAAATGGTACACTCACTTTAAATTCAGCGGGGAAGAAATTTGGTGATGCTGGTTTTTACTTTGTGTTAAAAGATTCGAAAGGAAATTGTTGGTCTCAGTTCGTACGTTCGTTTCGTGATAAACTTACGATTGGCTTAGAAAATGATTCCCTTTCAGCTCAACAGACTTTAACACTTTGGAAACAACGCGTTCTAAAGATGAATTATAAAATTAAAGAGAAAGAGTAAACTATGGCTCTACATAAATATCCTAATTGCAAAGAGATCAAATTTACTTGGATCGTGGATGATATTTCGGACCTTACGATATGGGATTTTTGGGAGTGCAATTATGGTGTAGCAATTGTGAGAATAAAATCATAATTAAATAAGTTAGTAATATATTGATGTTATCCTTTTACCTGAACGTAAACGATTATTGTCGGATAAGTTTTGTCACGCTAACTGCCTTTTTAATGGGATTGATTATATTTGATACTATTAAAGCGGACAAAAGGTGAGAATAGCCTTAACCTTAATTTGGATCAATGACCTTTCGTCTGCTTATAAACCAGTTAACACTAATTTATATACAATGAGACTATTACTTTTACTAATTTTTATCGGTTCAGTTAATATAAACTTTGCCCAAACCGCAGATGAACTATACGAGAATGCAAATTCCTCCTTTGAAAACGAAGATTATAAAGGAGCTTTGAAAACAATCGAAAAAGCGATCGAACTAGATTCGTTGGATGCCGACTTTTATAATCTAAAAGCACTTTCTCTATTTAAACTTGAAAAATTTCAAGAATCCTATAATACATACAATAAAGCGCTTTCAATTTTCCCTGAAAGACCTTATTTATATATTAGTAGAGGAAACCTTTTCTTGACTATACAAAAGTACGACTATGCAATCTTAGACTTCACCAAGGCAATGGGTCTTGCCAAAAATGACACAATTAAGTATTCAGCGGTTACAAACAGAGCAGCAGCAAAATTGAGTGTACGAGACTTTGAAGGTGCATACGAAGATCTGATGACAGCTTATGAATATGACTCGACAGATGTCGCGACCCTCACGAATTTGGGTGCAGTATGTGATGAGGTTGGGAGAAAGGATGAGACGTTAAAATATTTGTTAAAGGTAATTGAAGTAGACCCTTCATTTTATCCTGCTTATGGGAATATAGGATTCAAGTATCAAGAAATGGGACAATATGAAAAAGCTATAGAATATTTTAATAAGGTACTCGAGTTTAATCCTGAAGAACCATTAGGGTATAGTAATAGAAGTTACAATAGACTTAAACTGGGAGATCTGAAAGGTGCAATGGATGACATTGAAAAATCAATTAAACTATATCCCGAAAATTCATACGCGTATAGAATTAGAGCATTAATTTATTTTGAGAAAGGGAAGATGAATAAAGCATGTTCAGATCTACAAGAAGCGCTCGACCGAGGATTTACATTGACTTATGGAAAGGAAGTGTTAAATCTACAAAGGGAGCACTGTGAAAAGTAGGAGGTGGTGCTTACAAAAAACATATCATATTAAACCTTCAATGCGCTCATAATGATAATATTGGTTTGTCTAGGTGTTTAATATGTTGTAAATTAAATATCTAATTTTATTATTGGGTCTACTGATACTTTCATCATATGGTGAGACTAAAAAAAGCTTCATGAGTTGAAACAAATAAATCTTTTTCTAATAAATTAAATCAATTCCAATAAATATAGAGCAATAGATCTTACCCAATCTTCACTCAAGTAGCTCCCCGTTAAAAATGCTAATAGAAACATAATAAATAGTAGCAGAAAGTAATAAAACAATTTTCTCTTTTTAAGAAAAGCACTTAATGTTGCTGGTACAACTATCCAAAGAAATGGAAAAATAAAATCGTATACAAGAGGATGTCCACTCCAATTGGACACATTAGCGCCATTTTCAATATCAGAGCTTAATTGCGAAAACTGAAATCCTTTCGATATGAATAAATTCGTAATCCAAAGTACAAATATCAATAGAATATGAAATGTTGTTTTATGCTGGTCTTTTCCAAAATTAACAACCAATACAATTAAGATTATAAATAAAGGGATATAATAAATAAACGATACTATCGGACTCCAGTACTCAATTGCGTTTATTAAAGTATTCTCAACGTCATAATTCTCCGCAGCCGATAATAACTGTAAACCATACTGAATTGACATGATAAGAACTGAAAAAATAAACAGTCCCAATAATATCAGTATCTGGCGTGTAGAAAATAATTTTTTACTCATTGTGTATTTTATTTATGTGATCTATTCTATCCTGAGGCTTAGGATGATTGTAATCTACTTCACCACACATTGACTTGATTCTTTCAAACAGCTTTATTCCAGCCTCACTTGACGTCACTAAGGAAGCTCCCCAGTCAGCGAGTCGTTCAGAATTATCTCGTATTGATTTGACAATACTAGAAGCAGCTAAAACGCTAACCATAGTCAGTATTTCTGGAATAAATAGAAACAATATGTATTCTTCATAGCGTGAAGATACTGGTGAATTTACTCCCACCAACGTAATATATTTAAGAACAATTGACAGAGATTGTAAAATCAATATAAGTGGTACAAGTACTTTTCCATATGCTTCAGAAGCACGAAATAAATAAAGATCCTTTTGGCGTATATGCGCTATTTCATGTGCTAACATAAAGCGAGCCTCATTAGGTGACTTTTTTAAATAATTCACAAACCCTAATGGGATAACCAGTACGTTCTTACGGTCGTAAGATTCAACGCTTGGGAATATCGACAACTGTGGCAAGAGCAAAACATAAATGTCTTCATCTATATTCATAGAGGTACAAGTTTCATGAATAACCTTTCCTATAATCCCCTCATCCCTTGAATGTTTAAGTAATTGTGAATAACGCTGAATAAATTGTTCCCCTGAACTAGCAACATCTTTATATCTAGTCCAAACGAAAAGTCCCATCATCAAATAAAAGAAGAATCCTATATATGTACCTACTAATGAAATTTGAAGAATTTTATAAGTTGTAAACTCCTTAAACTCTTTATTTAGTTCTACACCAATGTGCAGTAATACAATCAATGCGATTAAAAGCAATAATGATAAAAAGTAAAAGCCAAAAATAACCCATAACCAACGTTTTGGTTTATTTCCCTTAGAGATATGCTTATCTAGGTTTTCTATGTATGTACTTTCTGTCACCGTTTCAGAAGTAACTCCAGATCTTTACTAAAGGAATTGACAATAGTATTCGCCTTTTCTTCATCTATCCCTTCGGCGAGTAGTCTGTTCTTCCAAGAATTGCTAAGTAATTCACTTGTAACTTTATCTTTCTTTGCTCTTAGTGTTTTTCTTAATGTCAAAAATGTTCCAATAGACCCTAATAAAAGAGCGAATGATTCAATAGACTCTTTGACATCCGCAGCACTAAATTCATTATGACCACTAAAGTTTCTTAACTCCTCTAAATGAGACTCTTCTTCTAATTTCTTAGGGATGAATTCCATGAATACTTCCATTGAATCGTTACCTTCCAGTCCCTGATCAATAGCAATTTTCTTACATAAGTCTTTTAATTCTTCCATTTTATTCAATTATGATTAAATCAAACTATTTCTGTACTGCTACATAAATAGTTGCTTTCTATGTTCTTCAACTGTGAATTATAGATGTTTATTAAGTGATTAGTTGATTTCAGAAAACATTTCACTCAATGTTCAACACTTATAAATTTACATTCTTTTTTTGACTTTGACAATTGATAGTTAGATATTTATTATTTATATATAAATCAAAACTAAACATTTAGATATTAAAATGCAATAACTATAACTGTCTGATGTTTTATAATTTTTTGTAAAAAGAATTTAAAACAAGAAGAAAAGTAGAGGTATTAATAAAGAGCAAAATGCTATAATTACACTCTTAATCTGGAATATAATATATGAATTGGAATAAATAATTTGTCATATATTTAACAATTAAACTAATAGATGTTTATTTATTTTTTAAGATTACAAGTTGATTTTGCATATATGTGAATATAAACGATTATTATCGAATAAAATTTAATCTCATTCTGTTAAGTAGGACGAAGGTTTTTGGTTGTAACTATTTTTTAGTGAGTACTCTATAGTTTTTAAAATTGGAATTTATATATATATTTATGGAGTGGATGGATATAAATATATTTTGCAATATTCACATCCTAAATTTTTTTAAAAATATTTATAATAAACAATAAAAACATGAGAAAAACTTACCGCTACAAAAATCTTACATTTCCAATATCAGATGATAAAGAAGTAATTTTAGAAGTTGAATTTGTTTCTGACGGAAATACAGGTCAAACCGTAATTAATGTACCTGGACCAAATGACAAAGAAATAAATAACTCAGGAAGTAAATTAATAGGAAAAGGTTCGGATTTGAGAGGAGATTCAACTATTTGTTTTTCTGATATTGCAAATTTAATTCCTGAAGAAGATGAAATTCGAATAAGATTTAAAATTAATGATGAATTGATAGTTGAGCATGTGAATCAAAAATCAGAAGAAGAAAGACCAATAATTGTTTTATCTATTAAATTTCCAACATTATGAAATACTCCTACTACACTAAATATATATTAACGCTAACCCTGCTAGTGTTTTGTAGAATATCAAATTCTCAAGAAAGACTAAATAAATTGCAAGCCCCAACCTCACCAGCCTCTAGTATTTTAGGATTACAGCCTTCATCAGTTCTTTCCCCTAAATCATATCAGGCATTGGAAGCAGCACTATATTCAAACTTTATTGGTGAGAATGGAAACGCAATAATTCCAAATAATTTCGCATTAGAATTTACTCCATATTGGACTAAAAATCATTCACTGAGTTTGGATGAATATCTTTATCCGAAAGGATTTATGGATCAAATTATACGTAATTCTTCATTTTCAATTGCTTCCACTCAAAATTTCCAGTTAGGAGACAGTTCAGCGACAAATGGTTTAGCATTTGGATATAGAACTACTTTCTATTTAGGAAATAAAAAAGATCGAGAAGAAATAGAAAATTACAAATCAAGCTTAGCATCAAATCAATTAATTACATCTTTAATTGGCTCAGAAGCAGAATCATTACTTGTTAACCAAAAGGTAGCGAATATAGCTGAATTCATAGAGAAAATAAAGAGTACTATAGAAACTACAATCAATCGAAATTTGTCGGATTTAGAAACTGTACAAAAAAAATCATTAATTGATGAAATTATCATTGAAGTATCAAAGCTTTCTTTGGATATTAATAATTATGATTCATTTCTAAATAGCTTTAATAACATAATTGATAATAAACTAAAATCAAAGCTATTGTTTAATAACTATAAAGAATACATAATGGATAGACAAGGATGGTCTGTTGATTTAGCCTATGCAAGTCTTTTGAGTTTTCCTACCAACAATTTTAATTTATCCTATGTTCCTCGTCATTCATTTTGGCTAACACCAACTTATCGTTTTAAAGATAAATTTAAATTTTTAAAAATCATGGGGGTGATAAGATATGAGTGGTATAATATGGATTACTTTAAAAAATATTTTGTTGATTCTAAAATTTATGAAAATAACATCGATTATGGTTTTGCTATTTCAACGGAGTTCGATAAATTTTCAATCAAATTTGAATTGGTAGGTAGAAGAAGTGAAACAGAAATTCCTGTAGGTACGGATTCTGAAGGAAATGAATTATATAAAAGAGAAAATAGTTCTGATTTTCAATATTTAGGCTCATTTAATTACAATTTGTCAGATCAAATCATTTTATCTTACAGTCTAGGTAATCGTTTTCAACCAATACTAAACCCTGATAATACTTTGGTTTCTCTTTTGTCATTAAACTTTGGATTTGGTACTCCTACGGAAAAAACTCTTGATTTAATGAAGTAAATGATAAAATGTTGTGAATAGAAATACCTAAATAAGAGTACTTTACTTACATTTTGCCTTAGTTATAAACGAGTTATGGACATTGTAGTATGTTAGAGATAAAGTTTAAAAATAGTTCTAAACCTTCTCATCGTTGGGGTGAGTTATATAATGGAGAAGGTACTCTGATTACTGATAGGATTTTTTTAGAAGAAGATACCGACACTTATATCGTTGAATTCTATATTGAAGGGATTCATTATGATTCAATTAGCAATGAATCAATTGAGGAACAAGAAAGTAAAATAATGCTTGATTTATGGGAGTTTGATTTAGAATATGAAGTGTTTAAAATCCATAGAGTTCGAAAACATGAAAAATCGATTTCAGTGAGTTATTTTACAAGTTTCTATGAAATAGAAAAGGAAAACTGGAAAACCAAAGATTTTTTTGAGGTAGCTGAAATTACATTGTCTAGAATGGATAATATAGAGTTTAAAGTTAATTATGATTCTGAAGATTATGATTCAAGATACATCGATATACAAATTTCTATGCCATGTCAAGGTAAGAAGATTAAAGATTATGTAGATGATGCTAGTAAAATTTTAGAATCTATTTATTCTGAAATAAAAAATGAACTTAGGGGATGGGTCTGGAATGAAGAATATGAAAAAAATGAAGCGTTGTTTACAACCGAATTAATAATACCGTTGTTTCGTAAACTGGACTTTAACGGTGTTCGATACTTTCATGGAGTAAATGAATTTGGTAAAGACGTTCTATCATATAAAATAAATGAATTTGGAATTAAAGATTTCTATGCTGCACAAGTAAAAGCAGGTAATATAAGTGGAAGCGTCAGGGGATCCGTAAATGAAATAATTCATCAAATTGATGATGCTTTTAAAATGCCTTTTGAATTAATTAATGATGGTGAACCCAACTTTGTTTCAAAGGTTATTATTGCTATTAGCGGAAAATTTACAGATAATGCACAGAAAAAAATAAAAGAGAAAATCAGTAAACACCTTCTAGCGAATATTATATTTCTAGATAAAGAAGATATAATGGATTTAATTCAACGATAGATATTCATTAAATCATTTGTAAATACAGCGATAAACGCCAAAGGAATGGAAGTAAAAGAAGTGATTGTCGTGGATTATTTCTCAACTTCATAAATGTAAACGGTTATTATCCCCAAGCTGCCGAGAGATTGCATCTCTGGACTTGAAACTCCTTGCATAGACCAAAAAACACCTACCCAACCAACTCTCCCCCCAAATCCCCATAATCAATCCCATCAAAATTCCCAGAACTCATCATTAACAAAACCTTATCCTTCATATCAAACCCCTTAATAAAATCAAGCACCGCTTCTGTAGAAGTCTCCACACGAACATTCCCGCCAAAAGCAGCTTTCACTTCTTCTGCAGTAATTGGAGCTAGTTTTTTATGCTTTACCACTTCGTGACTAAAATAAACCAATGCGTGATCTGCTGCGTTCATGGCGCCATCGTATTCGGGTAGGAATTCTTTTTTGAGAGAAGAGAACGTATGTAACTCCATACAAGCGATTAATTCTCTATCGGGATATTGTTCTTTTACGGCGGCTGTGGTGGCTTTTAGTTTAGAAGGGGAGTGGGCGAAGTCTTTGTACATGACAAATGATTCTCCTTCGGTTACTTTTTCCAATCGTTTTCCAGCACCAGTAAAATCGCGCATTGCTTTTAGGAAGTCGTCTTTTTTAACGCCAATGGCTGCACATGTTTCCATAGCCCCCATCAGATTTTGCAAGTTGTGTGCACCAAATATCTTGAGTGAATAACTGTTTCCTTCAAATTCTAAAGTCGTTCCGTTTGGATTAGACGTGTACGTGGGTGTTTCGTACGCAACTGTATTTAGCTTTTCTGTGTAGTCGCTAGCAATATCATTTACTTGTGCATCTGTTTTATTGTAGACCAATACACCATTGGGTTCAATCATTTCGCAAAACCTACTGAACTGTTCCACGTAATTCTCCCACGTCGGAAAAACATTGATATGATCCCAAGCAATACCGCTGATCAAAGCGACATGTGGCTTATACAAATGAAATTTCGGACGACGATCTAACGGTGAACTCAAGTATTCATCTCCTTCGAGAATAATGACATCGTTTTCTTCGGTAATTTTTACCATACAGTCGTAACCCTCAAGTTGCGCACCTACCATGTAATCGACAGGTACATCCAAACGCTGCAAAGCATGTAAAATCATGGAAGTAATCGTCGTTTTACCGTGAGAACCACCAATCACCACACGCTTCTTGTTTTTAGACTGCTCGTAAATGTATTCCGGGTAAGAAAAAATTGGAATATCCAGTTCTTTTGCTCTCTCCAGTTCAGGATTTCCTTCGCGCGCGTGCATTCCCAAAATCACAGCGTCTAAATCTTTGTGAATGTTTGCTTCATTCCAGCCAATAGAATCGGGGAGTATCCCTTCCTTTTTAAGTCGTCCTTTCGAAGGCTCGAAGATCTCATCATCAGATCCTGTAACTTCGGCTCCTTTACGTGATAAGGCAATCGCTAAATTGTGCATCGCACTTCCTCCAATCGCTATAAAATGAACTTTCATTTGGTAATTTTTGCGTTTAATTTAATGAAAAATGTTGTTTGGTTGGGTTTTATGTTGTAGGGTCGCACGGCCGTGCGACCCTACAACATAAAACACTAATCGTTATCGTCCTTTTCAACTTCTTCCTCCTTCTCATTCTTACTCTGCTTTTCAATCTCCTCTTCATCCATTATCATCGTCTCCCAAGAAACCGGCCTCCTCGTTTCATCCCATCTAAAATCCTGTACACGCTCCTCTGATTTTTTAATTTTCGTCATCGGGTAGAGCACACCTTCGGGATTTGAGCGATACGTGGCAGAGGTAATGTCTCCTTTCTCAAAGTACAAACTGATATCAGAAGAGTATAAGCGATTCATTCCTTTTCGTTCAACGATAATTACAGTGTCGTTTTCTTCTTCGTCCTCCAGGAAGTAAATCGTTTTGGCATTGGCTTCGATGTCTACACGCCGAATTTCAGAGCTATCGAAATAAGCGGTAATCGTTGTTCCGTTGACTTGGTTGTAATAACTGGTTGAATCCACGTGTGTTACGACCAAACCTTTTTTACGGATAAAAGCTTTGTGGATTTCTTTATTCTTTTCGAAAACACTAATCGTATCTCCAGAAAGTTGTGCTTTTTTCGCCCAAAGTACAGGTTCGTAGTACATATCCATTATTCCTTTTTCACGGTTATAGATCAAGGAATCACAGACGCCTTGCATATCTGCTCGAAATAACTTAACACCGTGGTAAGCCAAGATTAATTTACTTTCACCTACAGTGTCGAGTTGATTGAATAGTGTATCAGCATGAATGAACAGTGTGTCTTCGTTATCGAACCGTTTTGCCAATGCGTGACCAGTAATTAACGCGTACTGTTTTTTCTCCTCACTGATGGCATAATCACCATTGAATTCAATCTTATTGGTCGTGTCGCGAATTACAACATTTCCTTCCCCAACGTACATGCTGTCAAGGGAAGAATAGTAAAGACTATCTCCACCAATGTACGTGTCTTCCTGATCGATATACGCATTTTGTTGGAGGACACCTTTCTCATTGTTTACATCGTACCATCCTTTTTCGCAATACATCTTTCCCGACTTTCCAAGAATATCAGTCGGACCGTAGAAGTAAGCCTTTTTGCTCAAACCATTGAACATTAGAGTATCAGTATTTACGGTATAATCTTTTGAAGTATAGACAACATCTCCACGAAAGTTAAAATTCTTCGTTTTTGGATAGAAGTAACCGACTTTACTTGTTAAGCGATCATTGGTAACGATACTGGTAATTACACCACCATTCTTGTAAACACCCTGATTCTTTTTAACATCGTAATCGAGTGAGTCTGTGGTAAGTTTATATTCGTTGTCGCGCACTCGAACATTTCCCCAGAGTTTGGCAAACTCTTTTTTCGTATCAAAAAACAATGAATCACAGAACATGTTGAGTGTATCTTCCTTATTCAAGTGTACGTTACTGTAAGCTGTTACTTCTTTTCGGGGCATATTGTAATAAGCGGAATCGCAGAAGAGCTTCGTATTCTCCTTTTTGAAAACCACATTCCCTCGAATAATGTAATTCCCTGTTTTACTATCCATTACGATTTCATCAGAACCATCCAATAGTTCGATGACATCTCCTTGGGCAAAAGAAAAAGCACCACACAAAAAAATTGCGCTTCCATACAAAAGCGCAATTCTAAATATGTTGTATAATGAGTTCACTTATTTTCTATTGTCTAATGTTTGTGTTCGATCTGGACCTACAGAAACAGTTGTAATTGGAACTTCTAAATGCTTTTCAAGGTACGCTACGTAATCTTTCAATTCTTGTGGAGCGTCAGCCATTGAAGTTAATTTAGTCAAGTCTGTTTTCCAACCTTTTACAGTTTCGTATACAGGTTCAATATCTGCATCTACTACATCAAACGGCAAATAATCAATTTTCTTGCCATCGATGATATAATGTGTACACACTTTTAATGTATCAAACTCTTCCAATACATCTGACTTCATCATTGAGAGCTCAGTTGCACCGTTAATCATAATCGCGTATTTCAATGCGGGTAAATCAATCCAACCACATCTTCTTGGACGTCCAGTTGTTGCACCGAATTCAGAACCCGCCTTTCTAATTTGTTCTCCGACTTCATCGTGTAACTCAGTAGGGAAGGGGCCTGATCCAACACGTGTACAATACGCTTTGAAAATACCGATTACCTTCCCAATTTTCGTTGGAGCAACACCAAGACCAGTACATGTACCAGCCGTAACAGTGTTGGAAGAAGTCACAAATGGATAACTTCCAAAGTCGATATCTAAAAGTGTTCCTTGCGCACCTTCGGCAAGAACAGTTTTTCCTTCTTTCATTGCATTGTTGATATAATGTTCGCTATCGACAGTCGTTAGCGTACGCAACAGTTCAATGCCTTCAAAGAAAGCTGGTTCTAGCTCAGAAAGATCGTAATCGAAGTCTTTGTGGTGTTCTAAGATCCCTACGTGCTTTTCTACAAGTTTGTCGTATTTATCTTTGAAGTTCGGTGTAAAAATATCTCCAACACGCAAACCGTTTCTACCCGTTTTATCCATGTAAGTGGGTCCAATCCCTTTCAAGGTCGATCCAATTTTTTCTTTTCCTTTTGCTTTTTCAGAAGCAGCATCCAGTAAACGGTGCGTAGGAAGAATTAAATGTGCTTTATTGGAAATCAACAAGCTACTTTTGATATCGAGGTTAAACTTTCCAAGCGCTTCAATTTCCTTTTGGAAAATCACTGGGTCAATTACCACACCGTTTCCGATTAAGTTTAGTGTATCTTTTCTAAAGATTCCAGAAGGAATTGTATGAAGGACGTGCTTTATCCCATCAAACTCCAATGTGTGTCCCGCATTTGGCCCACCTTGGAATCTGGCAATAATATCGTATTTTGGAGTAAGTACATCGACGATTTTACCTTTACCTTCGTCTCCCCATTGTAATCCTAATAGTACATCTACTTTGTTCATGCCTCTTGTGCAATTAGTTGTTTTAGAGCCTCTTCTTTATTCGCTCCGATTTTAAAAACTGTATTTAATTTTGAAATGATAAACAATTGATTCACCACTTTAGAAGGGTTAATCATTATGAGTTCACCTCCTTTTGTTCTAATTTTTGTGAACAAGCGCAATAAGATATTCAATCCACTGCTGTTCATGTGAGAAACTCCATCCAAATCAAGTAGAAACTTCTTCTTTCCACTATCTAGTTTACTCTCAACCTTCTCTATAATCTCTACAAAGCAATTTTCCGTCAGGATTTTTCCTTTCAATGAGATAATCACAACACCTTGCGGGTGCATTTCTATTTTTGAAGTAATATTCACGATTCCTCTTCTTCAGATTTTTCATTCCTCACCCCATAAAAGTAGAGTGAGTGGTGATGAATTTTAACACCAAATACTTCTTCAATTGTTGATTTGATATTTTGAATGCGCGGATCACAAAACTCAATGAGTTCACCTGTATCCGTACAAATCATGTGGTCATGTTGTTTGAAACCGTGCGCTTTTTCAAACTGCGCGATGTTCTTGCCAAATTGATGTTTACGCACGAGATTACAAGCCAACAATAAATCAATGGTATTGTACAGTGTAGCTCTTGAAACGCGGTAGTTTTGATTCTTCATTTTGATATAAAGTGACTCAATATCAAAATGTCCTTCGTAGTTGTAAATTTCTTCAAGTATGGCAAAGCGTTCAGGCGTTTTTCTATGCCCGTTTTTTTCTAGATAAGCCGAAAAAATATTCTTTACGGTCTCTTGTACGTTTTCCATGCTACATGAGTTAAAAAGCAAAAATAATGAATTTGATAGATTGGAGAAGATAAACGAGGCTTTTTGTAAAGAAGTTTTGAACAGCTATTGAACAATTGTTGTAGCATCTCGCGTTGCAATAACTGTAGCACAGAGAACACAGAGAGTCACAGAGCTTCACGGAGTTTTCTTTGTGTAACTCTGTGCCACCTCTGTGTAACAATCCAACACACCCAATCACCCCATACTCTCAAATTCAAAGCAAACCACCTCAGGCGACATCCCAATTCTCCCCGGAAAACCCAAAAATCCAAAGCCTTTACTCACATATAAATATTGGTCATCTTCTTTGTATAGTCCCAGCCAGCGTTTGTATCTATATTTCACAGGACTCCACTGCCAACCAGGTATGTCAACACCAAACTGTGCGCCGTGCGTATGCCCGCTAAGCGTAAGATCGAAGTGGACTGGATATTGTCGCGCTTCATACTCCCAGTGATCGGGATCGTGGGAAAGGAGGATATTGAATTTACTTTGATCAATACCTTTGGTAGCTCTATCTAAGTCACCGAATTGCGGAAATGGAGGCTTCCCCCAGTTTTCAACACCAATTAAGTTGATAATCTCACCATTTCTTTCGAGTTGTACATTTTCATTCAGCATTAAATGAAATCCACTTTTTTCAAAAGCTTTTTCAAGTAGTCTGCTATTCTCTTGCTTTTCTTCTTCAGATTCAAATGGCATATACTCTCCATAGTCATGATTTCCAAGGATTGCGAATTTCCCTATAGGAGCTTCTATTCTGGAGAGCATGTCAATAAACGGATCACTTTCGACGGCCCTATTGTTTACGAGATCTCCAGTGAAAAGTACAACGTCAGGTTTTTGCTTGTTAATAAGTGAAAGTCCAAATTCTACTGCTTTGTAGTCATCAAAACTTCCCGCATGAAAATCTGAGAACTGGAGAACTTTTAAACCTTCAAAAGATTTAGGTAAGTTTTTCAAACGCAGTGGTATGTTTTTTACTTCGTAATTATACTTCCCTCTGGTTATAGCGTAGATTGTTCCAGCAAGCGGTATAGCTGCTAATGAAAGCGAAATGTTCCGAACAAATTTTCTGCGACTCGGTAAATAAACTTTTTCAGCCTTTTTAGTTTTCAAACGGTTGTAAACAAAAATAGGATAACGGAAAACATCTTCAATAAGAAATGGGGCTGCAATAATTAGCTTTGCCAAAAACACTCCAAACGTAAAGCCCGTAGTGATGTTTAATAGATAATGAGCATTGTGAATTCCCTGATCTCCTCTATAAACATTTACAGCAAAGCCAAGAATAAACAAAAAGGTTGTGGAAGGAATAAACCATTTGAAGAATAAAAAAAAATTCTTACTCACTGTTTTTTTGATACCTCTCCACGTATAGATATCTAGTAACACGAGAATTCCAATGATTACGGAAAAGGCAATGATGTATCTATAGCTCATTTGGAGAAGAAATAGTTATATATGGGTTAAGACAAATCATACAGGATAATGTTCTAGTCCATTTTACATTCGTTATGTAAAACTAGCTAGAATATGTGAATGGTAGCGTATAGAAAAACATAAAAAATGTTAGGTTAAGTTGTACAGTATAGTGTTATGCTTACTTCTTTTTATCTTTAATAAACTTATTAATCTCTCTAAATGTATTGTCAAATTTTTTCTTGTCATAATATTCAAACAAGTAAACATATTTATTCGTACCTTTTATAATAGCAAAGGCACGGTTATTTTGTAAACTTAAAGTTTGTATACGGTGTTGACCTGTACTAATAGAGTTAGGAGAACGTTTATCTCTTTTTTTACGAAGATACTTGATCTCATCAATAGGAATTATAGTTTCCTTTTTTGATGTTCCATTTCTTATTGTTAAAAGCGTACGATTAGCATTATCGTAATATACGTAACTTACCTTTCCAAGGAAAAAATAAATCCCTCCTAATAGAACAAAAAGCACACCCATTAGAAACAGTATACCCATTCCTATGTATTCTATAATTCTTTCTTCAAAAGGAAATTTTTCAGCATTGAAAATCGGTATCCAGAAGAGCTGTTCATTTGTATAACCAAATGACTTAAGAAAGAAAATCAAAAATATCAATAGAGATACAAATCCAAATAATGGAAATAAAATGCTGTACACCCAACGAAAGGCATTAAAACTTTTCGAAAAGTCGGCTAAAAGTATATGACTATTTGTTTCCTTTTGCATAATCAGCTAAAAACTGCTCTAATCCAGAATCTGTTAATGGGTGTTTAGCCAATTGCATGATTGCTTTAAGTGGACCAGTCATCACATCAGCTCCAATTTCAGCACAGTCGATGATGTGCATTGGGTGACGAACAGAAGCAGCTAGAATCTGAGTATCGTAATCATAGTTATTGTAGATGCGTCGTATTTGAGCAATTAATCCAACACCATCAGCAGAAATATCGTCTAAACGTCCAATAAAAGGAGAAACGTATGTCGCACCTGCTTTGGCTGCAAGAAGTGCTTGTCCTGCAGAAAAGATTAATGTACAATTGGTTTTGATATTATGATCAGAAAAATAACGGATCGCTTTAATTCCTTCTGGAATCATCGGTACTTTTACAACAATATTATCGTGAAGATCAGCAAGTTTTTCACCTTCAGAAATAATTCCTTTATAGTCTGTAGCAATAACTTCAGCACTTACTGGACCATGTACTATATGGCAAATCTCCTTGTAATGTTTTATAATATTTTCTTTACCAGTAATATTTTCTTTGGCCATTAAAGAAGGGTTGGTTGTCACTCCATCTAAAATACCTAAATCATTAGCTTCCTTTATATCATTTAGGTTCGCTGTATCTATAAAAAATTTCATAACTTTTTTTTTGCTAATTTAGTCAGAATGCTTCAAATAGAGGAGTGTTGTAATCAATAAAATATCGACAAGTGTTAGTACGAGAGTCCTATTGCTATACAATTAATATAATACAACGAGTTTGGAGAATAGCAGATTTTTAGGGATGTGTTTTTCTTTTTGGTAAAGAAAACCTCCTAAAGATTAATGTCAGAAGAATTTGGGATGTTCAGATGCAAAGTAGTACCAACATCGGGGATACTTTCAATCTCCAATCCAATTTGAAATAGTTTAGCTCTTTTTTTCATGTTTTTAATCCCCATTCCAATGCTTTTAGAATTTGATTGATCAAATCCTTTTCCATTGTCCTTAATAACAATAATACAGAATTCATTTTTTGAAGAGACTGTACATGAAATTTCATTTGCTTCAGAATGTTTAATTGAGTTGTTTAGAAACTCTTGAATGATTCTAAATGAGTTATAACTCACTTCATCATTGATTAAATTTTCAGAATTATTTATTTCTTCGTCAATAAAAAATGAAACATTTATATCATTAACATCATTGAAACGCTCAAATAAAACAGTTAAACCTTGAAAAAAACCTTCATTTAATAAGGGGGGACTAACATTATAAGTAAGTCGTCTGGTCTGTTTCATTGCATCATTGAGGATGTTTTTTGCACGATCCACTTCTGGAGTCTCTGCACACTTCCCTTTTATTTGATCGATATAGATATTGAGTAAAACCAGTTCTTGAGCTAATCCATCATGGAGTTCCATTGCAAAATTACTCCTTTCATTGTCCTGAATTGAATTTATTACATCCAATCTATTCCTTTCAAAGTGTACTTGTTCGGTGATATCTTTTAATTGAACTAAAATATAGGAGTCGTCTTGTAGAATAATTCTTTTTAAAGTAACATCAACAATCATCTCGGATTCATCTTTTTTTACGGCAATTTTTCTAAATTGCTCTTCTTCATTCTTGATGTCGCCAATATTTTTCAAAAACAGCTCAGATAATTCTTTTAAAATAAATTCACCCTCCTCATATCCAAAAACTTTTCGCGCCTCAGCATTTACTTTGAGTATTTTATTCGTTTTAATAGAAACAATGAATAGCGGAAGAGGTGTAGCTTCAAATAAGCCTCTATATTTATTTTCTGAATCAGCTAATAACTGTAGATTTTTTTTTCGCTCTACACTATAGATTATACTCTTTTCCAGTAATCGACTGTCAAAATCTCCTTTGAGTAAAAAATCTTGAGCTCCAGCCTGAACGGTATTTAATGCTGTGTTTTTATCTGAAAGACCAGAAAGAACAATGATTCCAGTTTTTGGAAATTCATTATGGATGCTATAATAGGTGTCCATCCCAGAGGAGTCGGGTAAAAACATATCTAAAAGAATCAAGTCAATTGATTGATTACTCAGAACTTCCTTTGCTTCACTAATAGTGGTAGCCTCAACTATATTTAAGTCTAAAATATCTGATTCGCTAAGATAATCTTTAATTAAAAATAAATCTGCGGGGTTATCATCAACTAATAGCAAATTAATTTTTTGAGACATGTTTTGTTTCCTTTTATATGTGAGTGATATTACTTAACCAAAAGTTATTGACGCTTTCAATAATTTTAAAGAAGTCAACAACATCATTTGGTTTTGTAATATAACAATTTGCATAATTTGAATAACATTCGCTTATATCTTTTTCAGAAGAAGAGGTGGTAAGCATGATTACAGGGATATGCTTGAAATTAGAGTTTGTTTTAATATATTTGAGCACCTCGTGACCATTAATTTTTGGTAGATTAATATCTAATAGTACAAGGTTGGGCGTTTCAACATCAATGTAGGGATGGATTTGTTCTAAAAAATTGATTGCTTCTTGACCGTCATTAACAACGCTCAATTGGCAATTGTCTCCACTTTCTTCAAACGCTTCTTTCGTAAGCAGAACATCACCTTGATTATCCTCGACAAGTAAAATATTATACTTTTTCATAAGGAAATAAATAAAGTTTTAGCAATTAAATTAAGTAACAACAAGTAGTCACTAAATTTAAGAAAATATTCGTTTGTAACCGTAGAATTTACATACGTAGGCAGCTTTTTTTATAAAACTAAGTATTTTTACTTAGTAGGTTTGAAAAACAGTTTTCTTAAGAATATAATGAGTTAAGTAATAGGGAATAAAGTTTATAAATCATTTATTAACCTATGTTTAGGGTTGTCTTTAAGTTGGTGTATTGCCTTTTCGACCCTATCGACGATTTCTTCTGAAGATTCATTCGTGACATGTATAGCCTCACCAAAGTAAATCTTTGTTAGACTTGGTAATATGATTTTGTTCCCTTTAGGTAGAACACGTGAAATTCCTTCTAGGTAAACAGGGATAATTGGTATGTTTCTGTTTTTTTCAGAGAGTATACCAACCCCTTTCTTAAAAGGACTCAGTTTTCCAGGCTTTCCTCTCGAACCTTCTGGGAAAATTATTATAGATTTATTCTTCTTTAGTAACTTATCCATTATTTCTATTGGGTTTTCATTCAACTCTTCAGTTGATTTTTTTCTGGGGATAAGCTTAACGTTAATAAAAAACCAAGAGATAAATGATGTGAATTTATTTTTACCAAAATAATCGGCCGCTGCTATTGGATGAGTGGTGGCGAGTTTGTTAGTTGGTACTGCTGTCATTAAAGTAATGGCATCTGCGTGACTATTGTGATTAGCGGCAATTATAAATTGGTCATACTTATGCAGTTTTCTAGCCCCAATAATTCGAACACCAATAATTATTTTGAAAAAAGCATTCCAAAAGATCTTGTAAATGAAATACAGGAAGAGTGTTCGCATACTAATAGGCAAAATAATAAACTAAATGAAAAAATATCGGAGCAGTCATGGAAAGGGAGTCGATTCGATCTAACACCCCGCCGTGACCCGGTATTGAGTCACCCATGTCTTTTACCCCTACATCTCTTTTAATAGCGGATACAACAACGTCTCCCATAAACCCAACCCCAGCGATTAAGAAACTAATGATTATAATTTGCCAATCATTTAGAGGAGTAAGAAAACGCATGAAATAACCTATCACAACGGTAGACAGTAATCCTCCAATGAATCCTTCCCAAGTTTTATTTGGACTCACTTTGGGTAGTATTTTATGGCTTCCAATGAGTTTTCCCCAAATAAACTGCATTACATCATTTATCTGGGTTATGAAAATCAAGAAAAGTAACAAACCTTTTCCCCCTGCACTGAACCCTTCTATTTCTGGTAAACTTATTAGATAGGCCATATGACTAATTCCGAATACACAAAACATTAATGATGTGGGAAGTCCTGCCATAGATGTCATAATCATCTTAGTTTCACCTGATAGGACAAGTACGAAAGGAATCCATACGAACATAAATACAGGGATGAAAATAATAAATACTCCATACCACCCCATGTAGGCCAAATAATATTGAATGGGTATTGCTAGGTAACACCATAACATTCCTACACGATCTGATCTACGAAGTCTGATGACAGAATAAAATTCTCTAAGCGCTGCAAAAGAAAGGAACCCAATTCCAATATAAGTAATGATTGGACTAATTACGGCAGCTAATAAAAACAAAGTAGCCATTAACCACCAAGACTTTGTTCTAGTTTTAAGCTCTGTTAAAACTTTTGGCTTGCTAAATAATCCCCAGGTCCAGAATAACAATGTCGATAGAATAAGAATACCAACAATCACAGAAATCACAACTTGAATTTCTCCTGGTAGGTTAATAGATTTTATGAGTTTATCCATTATTTAGTGATTTGTGAATTCTTACAAAAGAACTAATAATTATCAGTAAGGAGCAAAGCGCTATTAATCCATTCACGATCCAGGGTTCTATTGGAACAAAGTAATAAGTAAGACATAGTGCTCCTACAACAAAAGCCCGATCACTTTTACCCATTGGTCCATCATATCTGCGCTCAGATCCAATTACTTTTCCCATAACACCAGAGAACTCATTGACAACAGCTAATCCAATAAATAATGCAATCAGTTCAGGATAAACACCGCTGAGTTTCATCAGTGGAATGTAAATAAACATGTCCGAGACAACATCTCCTAATTCATTTAAAACTTCTCCCTTTCGCGATTGCATATTATAATTTCTCGCCATCATACCATCTAATGCATTGAGCACCATTCTTAGCAAAAGACCAATGGGAACAACTAAATAACCGAAATGCCAATTCTCAGCAAACCAAAGTGAAACCCCAATTCCTAAGGACAATACGATAGCCGAAACGGTTAATTGATTTGCCGTAACGCCAGCTTTGTATAACTTATCCAACAGAGGTTTAATCAGTTGCTGAAATTTTGGTTTTATTTTATACGTTGAAATCATTACAAGTCTTCTTTTTTGTAAGGCACAAAAGCATCCCAATCAAAGGGCTCTCTTTTTGCTTTAGTGCTAAACGTACCGTTGTGAATGAAGTAAAAAATTTCATTTCCGATTACACCCAATTCGCTATACATTTCATTATGATCTAATCTGGTATAAAAATAATCGTCATGATCTTGATTGAGGTCGTTAACTCCCCAAAGTATAGGACCCATCTGAAGTGTTTTTTTCTTATAAATGCGCATTAATTTTGTCGCTTTACTCTCAATGATAATCCCTATTTGAATACTGTCGTTTTCGATAGGTGGATAACTTGTCTCTGCCAGATCCTTAATAATAAAGCGTATTCCTTTCAGCCAAAGTACTAATTGCAAGTTGTTAGAAACAATACATGGAGCCCTTTCTTGGATGGGGCTTCGGTCGTAAATAATTGAATGAATGNTTTTTTACGTCATATTTTTTAATGAATTGATTTAATGTCCATGAACCAATTATATACGATATAACATGGATTCGTTCGTATGACTCAAGATGCTGAGTTTCGTAAAAATTATTAAGATTCTCTACACACTGTTCTAAGGTTTCATCATCTCTATATTCAGGTATGAATAAATCAAACCCTTTATGCTCAAAATAATCTTTTTGAAATTTTCTGTTTTTCTTAGAATCTGCTATTCCAGGCAAAATTAGAATAGCTTCTTTTATCTCTTTATTAGATGAGGTTGTATCAAGCACTACAACTTCCTGACCGTTCAGAGAACTGTACAATAAAACTATTAGTACTGAACAAAGAAAGTGTTTAGTCATGTATACTTTATTTCAAATATAATGATTATTAATAATATGCTGTGTGTCTTGAAAAGGCTGAGAATAGATGTTATCTGTTACTTCGTCCATTCTTCAGATAATAGTGCAAAAACTACATCATCCACCCATTTGCCATGAAAAAACAAACTCTTTTTGAAGTGAGCTTCCTTTCTAAAACCTAGCTTCTCAAGGAGTCTTATGGAAGAAATATTCGAGGGATCAACTGAAGCCGTCACTCTGTGTTTTTTTAACGAAGTAAACAAATAATCAATGATTTCGGTCAAGGCTTCATTTGCATATCCATTATTACGGAAAGCTGGATTTAGGGTGTAACCGATTTCCACTTGTTTGTTTTCTGACTCTGTGTCTAAAAAGTGAACACCAACATCACCAATCAATGCTTGAGAACCTTTTAATAAGAGCACAAATTGAAACCAGGTACCTTGGATATTGAAATCTTTAGAACATCTATGAATGAACTCTTCTACATCTTTAACTTCAGTAGGGACAAAGCTCAAATACTTATAAGTTTCAGGGTCAGAACGATATTCATATAATGCATTTTTATCCTCAATGCGAATAGGTCTGATATTTAGTCTTTTAGTTGTAAATTCCATTAGAAAGTATTGTATCACCTTAAATCTAAAAAAGGCAAACATCAAATATATAGATTTAGTTGAAAATATATGTGGCTTAATAGTAACCGTTAAATTGATTAACGACCAAAAAACGAATACTTTGATTAATTTTGTGAATAAGTATAAATATTAGATTTTGAAAGTATGAGATATGTTTTTTATCTGTTGTTAGTAATTGCTTTGCTACTGCAATCTTGTGGACCTTCTCGGTTTGTTGAGCCACTGAAAAAGAAAGAAAATGCAATAAGTGCATCACTTGGAGGACCTATGGCAAATGTTCCAGGTGTTGCTACAATGCCTATGCCTTTTACATCATTAACTTATGGTAGGGGCATTACGAATAATATCACTGCTTTTGGCAGTTGGTACTCTACCGCTGCAATTTTTGGAACCTTTCAATTTGATGCAGGAGCAACCATGAGAATCATTGAAAGTGAGAACCACAAGCATGGACTTTCAGCAACTGGTGGATTTAATTTTGCTACTGATCGTTGGGAGTGGAATTCTAAATTTTGGCCACAATTAGACGCCAATTATTATTGGAAATATAATTACCGTATGCAAATGCAAGATGATTTATTGACAAAAGGGGGAACACCAAGAGCAAACTTGATATACGCTGGAATAGGAACCTGGTACGAACTCAGTGGAACTCGTTCACATGGTGTAAAACAAAAAACGAGGGTTATTCCAATGCTAAATATTGGACATAATTTGAATGGTAAAAAATGGACTCTAACAACAGAGATAAAATTAATAGCACCTTTTTCAAGCAATGAGAATATTGTAGTCGATTATGTAAGTTTAACAGGGAAGACAGGTTCAACAGGTATATACATTGGTATCACAAGAAGGTTTTAATTTAATTAACTATGAAGTATTTAGTATGTCTATTTTTAGTTGCGTTTCTCGTTCTGACTACTGGCTGTGATAAAAGGCTAGATGATTTTTTATTTAATAATGACGATACAATAACGTCTTACAAACTAGATGATTTTGAAGGTGCAGTTAGTGTTGATTTATCTTCTCAATACTTTGTCCCAGACAATTTGATCAATCAATTTACTTTTGATATTGAATCAGAAGGTGAAAACCTTAATATCGCAGCAATATATACGGGTGACATAAACAATATAGCAACAGATACAGTTATACTTTATTGTCATGGAAATCGCGATCACATGGATTTTTATTGGCCTAGGCAAAAACTGTATTCACATTTGGGTAATCTTGGTCGTTTTGGAGTATTAATGATAGATTACCCAGGCTTTGGTTTATCTGAAGGAAAACCTACAGAGCAAAATATGTATGACGCTGTTGATGGAGCAATGAAATGGTTGAAGGACCAAGGTCTTACTAACGACCGATTAATAATGTTTGGTTTTTCACTAGGTAGTGCACCCGTTTGTAAAGCTGCCGGTGAACAAAATTTTTCAATGAATCCTTCAAAAATTATACTTGAAGCTCCTTTCGCAAGTAGTGAGGTAATGGTTCAAGATGCAGCTCTTTTGAATATGCCAGCTTCGTATTTTGTTAATGTAGAAATCGCAAATGCCGAGCAAATTAAATATGTGGATGTTCCTTTTTTATGGATGCATGGAATAAATGATGATTTTTTGTCTATTTCTACACACGGTCAAGTGGTGTATGATAACTATAATTCAAACGGTGCTTTTAAAAGAGCAGTAAAGGTTCCAGGTGCTGGGCACGAGACGGTTCCGGTGTTTTTAGGCTTTGAAAATTATCAGGATGAAATTTTAGGTTTTATCCTATCAAATTAAATTTTTAACGAGATTCAAATTTTTTGTATTAAAAAAGCAACTTAAGTAGATCGTTAATCGTCCTATAGACACAACATTGGTTTTATGAAAAAGATTTTAAATTTATTTTTTGATTCCCCCAAATGTTACCAGTAGGATTTAGCAACGGCTAACGTTAATCTATCGAAAACCTTCTCACCAAAGTACCTGCGATTTAGTTTATA
>NVXV01000017.1 GCA_002734085.1 Fluviicola sp.
TTCCATAAATTTTAGTATATTCATCTTGCTTTTTTCTTCAAAACTAGACCGGCAGAACTTATTCTATTTACGTGCTGGTATTTTGTGGGGGAATCAGTATAAATATTAAGTTAAGTACTATTTCATACCTTTTTTCCACATGTATTTACCTAAAGTTTTTCCAGTTTTTGCAAAACCTTCACCAATACGAACTTCGTTACTGAAGTTTGGGCCGAATCCATCTCCAGGAGCATTTTCGCTACTTACCTCAAGTAAAACATTGTCTCTATTAGCTGTTTCTACAAACCTTAAAGTGGTTGTTACTTTTGCAGGCTGCTTTGAAACATAGACGTCCCACCCTGGATACATCCATTTTACTTCAACAATCAATGTGTATTTTGCAGAAGAAAGTCCTTCTTCAGCTTTAAATCCTTTGTTCTTTTTTGAAACAACGCCATTAACAAGGTCTAAAAATTTTGGTTGCCAAATGTTTTCTTTTGCAGAATGCCATTTTTTCTCCCATTTATCCCCTTCGCCAGTATTTTTTTCGTTGAGATCACCTTTACGATTTTCAATATATTCTGATTCGATTAAGTTGTCCTTCATCATCTTGAGATTACTATAATCGAACTCTACGTTCAACTCTTTAACACCTTTAAGGAAATCATAACTTCCTGACTCAACTTTCATGTTTTGTGCAAATGATCCAAACGCAAATGTTAGCCCTAAGACCAAAAATAATTTTTTCATAATTTTAGTATTTTTTGTATAAAAATACTAAAATTCTCATCCTAAACTATTTATATTAGACTTTTGTTCTCCGAGCCTTGGTAGCCCTCTTCGTGTTCACCCATTCTGGCCAGGTCTCTGGATTGTCGGCGTCGTAAATCCTTAAAAACTGATCTTCTTTAGGAGTAAGAACCTTGTCAGCGTCTATTCCAAGGATATTTGCGGCAGCATTTACACCTGAAGAGGTTGCGCCAGTTACTCCATGAGATAGTGTACTTGATCCAGCTAAATAAAGATTTTTAATTTCTGTTCTGTTTTTGTACGCTAGAGGCCCTACGTGCATCAAGCTTTTTTCTGTACCATAAACATTTCCATCTGTAGCATCAATATAATATTGGTTTGTTTTAGGGGTGCCCAATTCAACGGTTATGGCATGTTCTCTTGCATTAGGTATAAGTTGCTCAACATTATTCATCATTTTGTTAGTGACCTTTTCTTTAAACTCCTTATATTCTGCATTGTGGTAGTCCTTAAGGTTTTCGAAAGGCTTCATACAGTCGTAACTAACATAAGTAACTATCTCAAAGTTATGATGTTTTCCATCGTAACTCGCTGGGTCTTTTAATGTCGTGCAACTCATAAAAACAGTTGGAAAAGTATCTCCTTTTGTGACATCTGTATTCGTTAACTCTTCAAAGTGATTATCAAGATTTTCATTCTTCACTAACCAATAATTTCCCGAATCCAACTTAAGTTCTGTTAGATCAATTTCTAATGTTAAGAAAAGGATAAGTGAGGTGACCGAGTATTTTGTTTTATTCAGTTTTTTAACTAAGCTTTTACTTAAATTATCCTTCCCTATTAAGCCAAAATAGGTTTTATGAGGATCAGCGTTTGAAACAATTGTGTTGCTATAATATTTTTCTCCACTATCTGTTTCTACTCCAATCGCTTCTTTCGCTTCGTTGAGTATAATCTTTTTGACTCCAGTTTCAGTTTTAACTATTCCGTTCTGCTTCTTAACAGCTGTTGTCATAGCTTTAACTATCCCACCTCCACCACCTAAAGGATAATAAGCTCCGTTTAAGTAATGACCCATGACGGCACAATGTACTGGAAAACTAGCTTTTTTTGGTGGTAAACCATGATCTCCGCATTGTACATTCAAGTATGCTTTTAAAAATGGATCCTTCAAATGCCAATTGATAACCCTATTCAATGAAAAAAGTCCGTATTTTCCAACATCATGAGTTCTGAATGGTGCTGTTACTTTTTCCCAAACCGTTTTTAATGTTGGCATTAATTGAATTTGGTTGTTTACACGTTCAACTAAACGAACATATTTGTCAATATATTCTGATTCATCTGGAAATCTTTCAGATAATTTTTTAATGATGTTTTCCGTTCCTGCTGGATAGTCAAACACCCGATCTCCTACATGACAGTGTTCGAAACCGTTTTTATTCATTCTAAAGAAAACCAGGTCATTGGCAATACCTAAATCACAGTACATTTTGTTGGCTCCTTCACCTTCACCCAATTGTCCAACGTAGTGAACCCCTGGACTAAACCTATGCCCATTTATTGTGAAACTATGACTCCATCCTCCAGGCACATAATGTTGCTCTAAAACAAGAACTTTATAACCATGTTGACCTAAAGAGATAGCTGTCGCTAAACCGCCTACACCAGAACCAATAACTATTGCATCAAACTGATTTTCATTCATTTTTTGAACTCTTTGTTTATCTTAAACAATAGTATTTGATTATGGTTTGCTCCAAAAATCAAAATAATTAAACCATTGTAGTGGGTATTTCTCTATCATGGATGTTATATTATCTCTATAACTTTCTAGTACAATTCGTTCATTTTTATAATCAACTTCACCTTCTCGAGCGTATAAGTGATAATGAAAAGTGCTTTCTTTCATTACGTACACGAATAGAACTGGAACTTTTAACTTGGATCCAATTAGAAAAGGACCTGCTGGGAATCTGGCCGACTCTCCCAAAAAATCAATTTCTAAAAATTTACTTCCATCGACATATCTATCACCTGTCATACAAATGAATTCATTTTCAGATAATGCTTTATTGAAACCAAAAATATGAGACATGTCATCCTTTATGAGAATATATTTTGCTCTGGATTTAATTGAAAGGCCTTCGAGGTAGTTTTTGATTTTCTTGCGTTCTAGATCGGTTGTAACAAGGTTGATGTACATGTCTTCATCAAAATCATCAAAAAAGTACTCTGAAATTTCGAAATTTCCTATGTGAGCGCTAATTAATACCCCCCCATTACCTTTTTCTAGTGTTTCACGTATTTTTTCAACACCGTCAAATTCATAGGTGAATTTGTCTTTCATCCCCGATGAAATTGCAATGCGATCAATTAAGGTTTGACCAAAAACATAATAACTTTTGTAGATGCTAATTAGTGTTTTAAATCTTGAATATTCAAGGCGGTCTCGGAAATATTTTGAAATACTTTTGCTGCTCTTCCAAGAAAAGAAGAAATAATATAAAGCAACAAAATATAAAATGAAGTATGAAAATCGAAGTCCAAGCTTTCTAATACTAAAAGCAAATATTCTATAACCTAAAAGACTTCCTTTTGATTGACCACTCCATTCAGCCATTTAGTCTTGCTTTTCTGCTACCTTCGAGTGTAGTACATCGTAAAAATCTTGAAAGGTTTCTATCCCTTTAAAGTCTTCCTCACCAAGTTTAACACCACTGATAGACTCAATAGCTACAACAAGATCTACATAGTCTAAACTGTCAAGATCTAGCGTTTCTCTTAGATTTGCATCAGGTTTGATTGTGTCAATTTCAACCTCAAATTCATCAACGAGTACCTCGTTAACCTTTTCAATAATTTCGTTCATTTCCATAATTAGTTCATTTTTTTCAGTACTAAAGCAGAATTCGTGCCACCAAATCCGAAAGAGTTTGACAAATATATATCAAATTTTTTATCAATCGTTTTACCAGTGATATTGACTTTTTTTGCGTCTTCGTCTGGATTCTCAAAGTTGAGGTTTGGAGCTATGAAATCATTCTGCATCATTAATGTTGAGTATATTACTTCACTTGCGCCAGCCATCCAGCATTCGTGGCCAGTCAATGATTTTGTTGAGCTCACATAAGGACCATTTTCTCCAAAGACATCAAAAATTGCTTTAGCCTCATTCGCATCTCCAATAGGAGTTGATGTAGCGTGTGCATTTATATATTCAATATCTTTTGGACTTAATTTCGCTTGCTCAATAGCTCTTTTCATTGCGGTAGATGGTCCAACAACGTTAGGGGTTGAAATATGTCCACCGTTTGACGAAAAACCATAACCTAATATTTCAGCAATGATTGGAGCCCCTCTTTTTACAGCAGATTCGTAGCTTTCTACTACCAATGTTGCACCACCGCCACTTGGAATCAATCCATTTCTTGTAGAGTCAAAAGGTCTACATGCTTGTGTAGGACGATCTTCATCTGGAGAAAATACACCGAGGGCATCGAAGCTGCTCATGGCGTACTTATTTACTTCTTGTCCACCACCACAAACAATCATGTCTTGAAGTCCGTTCTTAATCATTAGAAATGCTAGTCCTATTGAATGTGACCCACTCGCACATGCCGCGCTAATTGTCATGTTTACCCCTCTCATTCTGAAAATTGTAGAGAGGTTCATAGTGATTGTAGAGTTCATGGATTTAAAAATAGCACCAGACCCAATAAGAGCTGTATCCATTTTCTCACGCATTATATCCGTGGCTTCAATGATTGATTTAGAAACACTATCGTTCCCATAGATCAAACCTACTTCATTATTATCAATATACTCCTGATCGATTTTAGCATTTTCAAACGCCTCAATGGTCGCCATAAAGGCGTATTCACTTTCTTCACCCATACTGATACGTTGTCTTCGTTTCAACAAAGGTTTCAAGTCTGGTTTTGGTATATTTCCGGTAAGTCCAGATTGAAATCCAAAATCTTTACGATCTTGATCAAAAATAATCCCAGACGTACCATTGTACAATGATTTTTTTACTTCGTCTAAGTTTGTACCGATACACGAATGTATCCCCATACCAGTTATTACAACCCGTTTCTCCATATCTTTTTAGGAATAAATACCTCCGTTAATATTTACAATTTCACCGGTAATATAAGAAGCATTTTTTGAAACTAAAAAATTAACTAACTCTGCTACTTCCCAGGCTTCCCCAAATCTATTTGCAGGTACAAGCTTCACGAGTTCGTTTTCATCTAATTCGCTTGTCATGTCCGTTTTGATAAAACCAGGAGCCACTGCATTTACTGTAATATTTCTTTTCGCAACTTCTTGGGCTAGGGCTTTTGTGGCAGCTACAACCCCACCTTTTGCCGCCGAGTAGTTTGTTTGACCAGGCGTGCCTTTAACACCAGAAACAGATACCATATTTACAATTCGTCCATATCTTTTTCGAAGCATTTTCTGAATGACAAATTGAGTAACATTGTAAAATCCATTTAGACTAGTATTAACAACATTGGACCAGTCCTCTTCTTTCATCCACATGAATAAACCATCTTTGTTTATTCCAGCATTGTTCACAAGTACCTCGATCCAAGCATCTGGATTGTTTTTTTGCCAATTATCCAGAGTACTATCAACAGACTCTTTATCTGCAACATTAAAGGAGATTATTTCACCTTTGGTGCCATGAGATTCTACCAATTTTAATGTTTTTTCAGCTGCAACTTTATTTGAGTTATAGTTGATTAAAATATTGTAGTCGGTATTCTTTGCGAGTATTTCACAAATCGCACTTCCAATCCCTCTTGATCCTCCCGTCACTAATGCATATTTCATATTCAACTATTTAAATAATTCTAAATTTTCATACCATTGATCACCTAAAAGGTTTCCTTCTGTGTCTAGGTAACCCCATCCCTCTCTAGTTTTAACACGAGACATACCTTCAATGAAGCCTTTTTCTTCAAACTTGAAAAGACCAAATCCTCCAGCAGTAATATCGTAATCAGGAGAGATAACCATTTTTCCAGCAGTGTCAATAAAGCCCCACCTTTTAATCTTAACTGGAGCTAAGCCACTTTCACTAAAGACTTCTGCATCTCTGTATTTCGGTTCAACAACCCAATTTCCTTCTAAGTCAATATAACCCCATTCTCTATCTAAATAAACTGGAGCCAGACCATTCACAAAAGCTCTTGCTTTCTCAAACTGTGGAATAATAATCCATTCTCCAGCAGTGTTAATATATCCAACTAGATCAGCTTTTTGTGCGTATGTAACCCCTTCGTCATTAAAATCCCAGATTTTAACAACATCTTTTAAAGGGTTAAAGCTATTGTCTTTTACAATTCCAAAGACTTCCCCTTTTTTTGCCCAAATCGCATCACCATTGTACTCGCCTACATCATCATAGTCAATATCAACTACCACTTTACCAGCTTTGTCAATAAAGCCCCATCTATCATATTTTTTGACTTTTGAATAACCATTTTTATAATCCTTAATCTCCTGATATTCTGGTTCTACAATGATTTCTCCCTTGTTATTAATAATCCCTACATTCTCACCTCTTCTAATAATCGCTCTACCTTCATAAAAATCATACAATTTGTCTGTTTGAGGAAAATTATTGATTTGATTTCCTTCTTTGTCAATGTAAATCCATTTGTCGTCCTTTAAAACCACAGCAATTCCGCTATCAAATCTTTTTACTCTATCATAAACGGGTGAAATTACCCACTCTCCAGCTCTATCGATAAAACCCCATTTGTCGTCTTTCATAACAGCAGCTACGTCATTACTAAAACTACCTGCATCTAAGTATTGATTATCGATGACCATTTCGCCGTCACGATTAATATATCCATACTTCCCATCTAACCTCGCTAAAGCCAAATCTTGGGCACTAGATAGGAAGGTTACTGTGAGTAATAAAAATACTAAAAATGTTTTCATAGTTATTTAGTTTTCATTAAAAATTGCTTTGTATTTTCAATTAAACCATATAAAGGTTTGTCTTCAATTATATCAGGAATAATATCATCCAATGACTCTACAACTTCTTTACTTTTTGTAGAGAGTCTGTCAGTCAACTCTAGATGTCTTATTGCCTGAACAATCGCAATAAGTTCAATACTCATCACCTCATAAGCATTTTCAATTGTCTTATTTGTAATTTGAGCTGCATTTGTTCCCATGCTAACAATATCTTGATTGTCATTATTACAAGGAATACTATGTACATACATTGAATTTGATAACATTTGATTCTCAGCTGTTGTTGAAGTCGCAGTAAATTGGGCGCCTTGAACACCATAGTTCAATCCCAATACTCCTCTGTTTACAAAAGGAGGTAAGATACTGTTTATCTTTGAGTTGAGTAAAAAATTCAACTGTCTTTCAGCTAGCATTGTCATCTTAGTAACAACCAACTTCAGCTTGTCCATTTCTAGTGAAATGTAATCTCCGTGAAAGTTTCCTCCATGATAAACTTGACCTCTCTCAAAATCAATAATTGGGTTGTCGTTTGCAGAATTCAATTCATTCTCTAATACAGTGCCTACTTGAGAAACGGTGTCAAATATTGGTCCTAATATTTGAGGAACACATCTAATCGAGTAATACTCTTGAACTTTTTCTTTGAATATTGTTTCGCTGACTTTTCCTGAGTAAAGGTGTTGCTCCCTTTTTTTGGTTAACTTACTATCTTTAAGATGATCTCTCATCATTTTGGCAATTATAGCTTGACCTTCGTGAAGTTTTACTTCGTTCAATTCTAATGAAAAGTGATCGTCGTAAGCTTCTACAAGTTCATTAATCATCGAGGAGCACTTTAAAGACCAGTCCACTAGGTTACTGGCATGATTATGATTGATTAATCCAATACCTGTCATCACTGATGTGCCATTCATTAAGGCTAAACCTTCTCGTATTGAAACCTCTATAGGTCGAACACCTTCGCTCTCGAAAACTTCTTTGGTGGGTCTTCTCTCGCCTTTGAATATTACTTCACCTTCACCTATTAATACTAGTGCAATGTGAGATAATTGAACTAAATCACCACTAGCACCAACGCCACCATGTTCGAATATCACAGGGTAAATCTCTTTGTTCAATAGTTGACCAAGAACTCTAGTCACACTCGGGTGAACACCTGATTTTGCCTTTAATAATGAGTTAAGTCTAGCTAACATAGCTGCCCTAACAAAACTCACTGGTAAAACTTTGCCGACACCTGAAGCGTGGCTCCGAATCAAGTTGTATTGAAGTTGAACCCTATCATTTTCCGACACTCTGTATTGCGCCATAGGTCCAAAGCCAGTATTGACCCCATATATAATTTTGTCCTCCGAAAACGTCTTTAAAAAACCGTAACATTTTTCAACATTTTCTTGAGTTGTTTTTTCAATTTCAAGAGGTTGGAGTTGGTCGACAAGATTGATGAAATCTTTAATCGTCAAAAATTTGTTTAAAACAATCATTTACATAAATTTGTTGGGTCAATAGTATTTGCTTACAACTATATAGCGCAAATATAATAATGTTTTTTTCAAGTAGAAATGATAAAAGAGAAAGTTGATGTTCTTGTGATTGGTGCCGGTCCTTCCGGATGTGTTTCTTCTGCTTATCTAAACAAAAACGGAGTGAATGTAAAAGTTGTCGAAAAGACTAAGTTCCCTAGACCTGTAGTCGGCGAAAGTTTTATTCCAAGAGTAATGGACCATTTTGAGGAAGTCGGTTTGATCCCTGCAATTGAAAAAGTTGGTTTTGAAAAGAAATGGGGAGCTCGTTTTATTCGAGGTGAAGAAAAATGTGTTTTTGACTTTAGTAAAAAATATGGTGAAGGTTGGGATTGGACATGGCAAGTTCCTCGCGCTGAATTTGACAATGTTGTAGCAGAAGAAGTGCAGCGGCAAGGTGTTGAAATAGAATTTCAATCCGAAGTTATTGACGTTAAGTTTGACGGAAGTAACTCAACTTCTATTATAAGAGATGTTGATGGTCAAATTAAAGAAATTGAAGCTAAATTTATCATAGACTCAAGTGGTTTCGGTAGAGTTTTACCTAAGTTACTTAATTTAGATGCACCATCTTCTGTTTCTGGACACTCTTCTATTTTTGCCCATGTAAAAGATATAAATAGACCTGACAACGAACATGGAACTTTAATTACATTTGATATAATTGAAACCGAAGTTTGGTTATGGGTGATTCCATTTTCAAATGGAAATACTAGTATTGGTGTTGTAGGACCAACGGAATATATAGAGGGTCTTTCTCCTAAAGGTGATTCTGTTGAAGCACTCAGAAAAGTAATTGGAAGTTCTGATTTTTATCGAGATCGATTTATTGATTTAGACTTTCTATTTAATCCTGTACTCTTGAAAAACTATTCGTGTTCAGTAAAGCAATTGTATGGTGATGGATTTGCTTTGACAGGAAATAGTTCAGAATTTCTTGATCCAGTATTTTCTTCGGGTGTGGCGTTTGCTACAGAATCGGGGATGCTTGCTGCAAAACTTATCACTCGACAGCTTAATGGTGAGAAAGTCGATTGGGAAGTAGAGTACACTGGGTATATGAAGAAAGGAATCAATGTTTTTTCTACATATGTAAAAGAATGGTATACTGGAAACCTTCAAAAACTGTTCTTTCACCAACCTGCAAATGCTGATGTAAAGGAAAAAATATGCGCAGTACTTGCTGGGTATGTTTGGGATGAGTCAAATCCTTTCGTTAAAAAACATGATCGAGTAATTAAGAACATGGCCTATACAATTGAAATGTAACGTTAAAGTACATTTATATAATTATACATAATAATATCGCTGATGCTCCTAGAAAATTTTTATAAAGTAGAGAAAATAGATAACTTAGATTCTAATAAGTACGAAGCTTATATTCACCTAAATAAGGGTCACGATATATTCAAAGGTCATTTTCCAAATAATCCTATTACACCAGGTGTATGTATGGTGCAAATCATTAAAGACCTAACTTCACAAGTAAAGGGTGTGAATTTATCGCTTATTAGTTCTAATAACATCAAATTTATGGCTGTTATTAATCCTGTTAACAATCCAGGCCTCAGACTCTCATTGGAATTAAAAGACAACGAAGATGGCACGATTAGTGTAAAAAACATCACATATTTTGATGAAACTGTAGCATTAAAGATGAGCGCTATTTATAAAATTAAATAACTGTGAAAAGTATATTATTAACACTTGTATTGTTCCTTTCTATCCCCTCAAACGAAATTAATGAGATCAGGCTGGCATTCAAAGATGCTAGTAAAAATGAAGAGAACGCTAGAGCTTTTTATGATCTTGTTAAGTCTGAAAAATACAGTGATGAGGTACTTTATACTGCCTATAATGGAGCGTCGGAGGTGATATTATCCAAGTATATTGATGGAAGCATGGAAAAGTTGAAATACTTTAAGCAAGGTGCTAAAAAAATTGATAAAGCTGTAGACCAGGATGAAATGAATATTGAAGTTCGATTTGTCAGATTAGTAATCCAGATGAATACTCCTGAATTTTTGAATTACAATGAAAATATAGATGAAGATAAAGAGTACTTATTAAACCATTACTCTAATTGTTCAAACAGTATTAAGAAAATGATAAGTGAGTATGTAAGTATGTCTGACTCATTTTCAACAGAGGAAAAAAAACAATTAAAATAAGTGATAATGCAGGAAGGCCAAGCTAACAGTCTTAAATGTTGCGTTATTATCCCAACCTATAACAATCAAAATACGCTTAAAAGAGTCCTTGATGGAGTGCTGAAGATTACAGATAAGGTAATAATTGTTAACGATGGTTCAACAGACGATACTAAATCTATATTAGCTCAATATAAAGATGTTGAGCAGATTCACTTCAAAAAAAATATTGGTAAAGGGTTTGCGCTAAGAAAAGGATTTGAAAAAGCCCTTGACTTAGACTATAGTCATGCGATTACCATTGATTCGGACGGCCAGCATTATCCTGAAGATATTCTCCTTTTTTTAGAATTCGTAAAAGACCAACCTGAAACATTAGTGATCGGCTCAAGAAATATGAATCAAGAGGGAGTGCCAAATAAAAGTAGTTTTGGAAATAAATTTTCGAATTTTTGGTTTTGGTTTGAAACGGGGCTCAGTTTAAAGGATACCCAGTCAGGTTTTCGACTTTATCCGATTAAAAAAATGCCGAAATCATGGTTCACTAAAAAGTTTGAATTTGAAATTGAAGTAATTGTAAGAAGCGCGTGGAAAGGTATTAATGTTTGTAATATTCCAATACAAATAAAATACGATCCGGAAGAAAGAGTATCTCATTTCAGACCATTCAAAGATTTTTCGAGAATTAGTGTTTTGAACACTATACTCGTCTTGATTGCGATATTCTATATCAAACCTCGCGACTTTTTTAATCGATTCAAAAAAAAAAGCCTACGTGATTTTTTTATAGAAGATGTTGTCGGAAGTAATGATAGCCCAAAAGTTAAGTCAACTTCTATATCGTTAGGTGTATTTATTGGCATCATTCCGATCTGGGGTTTTCAAACGATAACCGTAATTTTCTTAGCAATAACCTTTAGACTCAACAAACTGTTAGCATTTGCTGGTTCAAATATCAGTATCCCACCTATGATTCCAATTATCGTTTTCGCTTCTCTTAAAATAGGAGGGCTAGTCTTGAATAATGACGTCCCAGAAAATGAGATAGGTAATGGATTTAATTTTGGAAATCATTTGCTCGAGTACATTGTCGGCAGCTTTATTTTAGCGACCTTGTCGGCAATTTCAATCTGGTTTATTAGTTATTTTTTACTTTTAAAAATTGAAAGAAAATCATTGAAAAAAGATGACGAATAGCTTTGTTGAAATATATGCTAAAGTAAAGAAGGCGAAAATTTTATTTTTTTCTTTGATATCCTTATTCCTTGCGGGGTGTTTTTATGTTGCTACTAAAATTAATTTTGAAGAGGACATTACGCGGATTATCCCGAAAGGTGAGAAAAATGATATTACTGCAAAAGTCCTCCAACAATTAAATTTCTCGGACAAGATAACAGTTATGATCGAGGCCAAGAATGAGTCCTCAAAAGAGAAGTTGTCCTCTGTCGCCAATGACTTTTTAGATACGGTTACTTACTATGATGAATACATAAAGGACATTCAAGGGAGTGTTGATAATGAGCAGATTGATGAAACTTTTGAATTTGTTTATAACAATCTGCCTTTATTTTTAGAAGATGTAGACTACTCAAAAATAAAAAACAAATTAAGACCGGATAGCATTCGAAATACGATGCAACAAAATTACAACACCCTGATCTCTCCAACGGGTATTGTTGCTAAAAAATTCATTCTTAATGATCCACTAGGATTATCGTTTATCGGGTTAGAAAAACTTAGAAAAATAGGCATCTCGAAAGACTTTAAACTTAATGATGGTTTTGTATCAACATTAGATGGGAAGACCTTATTACTTTTTATAACACCTGTATACCCAGGTACAGACACTGAGCACAACGAAGCATTTGTAAATGAACTTTATGCTATTCAAGACTTAATTAATTCAGAGCACGATGGAGAAATTAAACTAACTTATTTTGGTTCTCCTTTTATTGCACTAGCAAATGCACGCCAAATAAAGTCTGACATTCAAAGCACTGTACTTATTTCGTTGGGAATCTTAATGCTAATTCTTATACTGTTTTATAGGAAGCTATATATCCCAGTAATTTTATTTATTCCTGCACTTTGCGGTGGATTAGTATCCTTAGCAGTTATGTATTTTTTAAAAGATTCGATTTCTGCAATTTCAATTAGTATTGGTGGTGTTTTACTGGGAATAACAATAGATTACTCCTTGCACATCATTACGCATTATCGTGAGCAAACGGATATAAACACATTGTACAAACACATCACGAAACCGATTTTAACCAGTAGTATAACTACCTCTGTTGCTTTTTTGTGTTTGATTTTTGTAAACTCTGAAGTACTCAGAGATCTTGGGATTTTCGCTTCGATTAGTGTAATTATTTCCGCAGTAGCTTCACTCATTATTATTCCACAACTATATAAACCTAAAACAGAAAGAACCAATAATATTATTGACCGATTTGCAAATTATAAGTTTCACAGAAATAAGGTGCTAATAGCGCTTTGTCTCGCAGCAATTATCATCGGTGTATTTACCTTTTCAAAGGTCACTTTTAATAATAATATTGCAGACTTAAATTTCGTTCCCCAACCAATGAAAGAGTCTGAAAAACAGTTGGAAAACTTGGGAAGTATTGGTGCGAAAAGTATCTATTTATCTGTTTATGATACTGAAATTGAAGGGATACTTGATAAAAATAATGACTTAGCATCACAGCTAAAAAAATTAAAAGATGAAGACCTGATAGAGGATTATACTTCACTAGGAAATGTTGTTTTGTCGAAGAAAACTCAGCGGGAGCGGATTCAGAAATGGAATTCGTTTTGGAGCGAGAATTCAGAGGATTCAGTCATAAACCGTGTAAATAGATCGGCCACAGATTTAGGTTTTAATTCAGATGCATTTAAATCACTAGAAACCCTGCTTGAAAAAGATTTTAAGCCTATATCTCTAAAGGAATATGATAGTTTAGAAACTCTATTTATTGATGAGTTTTTGACTAATAAAGCGGGGTTTTTGACATTTTCTTCCATCTTAAAAATTGATAAAGACAATCGAGAAAAAGTAATTGAAGAGCTGGAAAGTGAAGACGTTGTTTTAATTGATCGTAAACATTTAAATGAGCAATTTTTAGGACAGCTCAAAAATGACTTTGGCAATCTGATGAACTACTCCTTTATCGCTGTATTCATAATACTTTTAATCTTTTTTAGAAGGCTTGAATTGGCTTTAGTCAGTATGGTTCCAATTGTTTTAACAGGATTAGTTACTGCTGGAGCCATGTATCTATTAGACTTAGAATTAAATATATTTAGTACGATTGTAACTACGTTGATTTTAGGCTTAGGGATTGACTTTAGTATATTTATGACTAGTGGACTTCAACAAAAGTATACTACAGGAGTAAACCAACTTAGAACTTACAGAACTTCTATTTTACTTGCTGTAATTACTACCGTTTTAGCCTTAGGAGCACTTATATTTGCTGAACATCCTGCTTTAAAGTCGATATCGCTTGTGTCCTTAATTGGGATATTATCAGCCATGATTATCACTTTCGTTTTCTATCCAGTAGTGTTTAGCATCTGTATAGAAAAAAGACCAAGTAAAGGGAAGTCGCCAATAACACTGAGACTTTTTATTACAGCGATTTTATCCTTTTTCTACTATGGTTTTGGTGGGGTTATGTACTCGATTCTAGGGATGATAATTGTTCCTATTCTTCCCATGAAAAAGGAAAGAAAAATGAGAGTTTATAGGAAAGTAATAGCGAAATTTCTTATGTCTGTTATGTACTCTAACTATGGCATAAAGAATAGAGTGAAAAATCCGCACAATGAGAAGTTTGAGAAACCAGCAATTATAATTCCGAACCATACTTCTTTCTTAGATACATTATCGATGGGATTACTAGGAACTGAGTTTATCTTTTTGGTTAATGATTGGGTGTATAAATCACCTATCTTCGGAAAAGCTGTACAGATGGCGGGTTATTATCCAGTTTCTAAAGGGCTTGAAGGAGGCGAAGAGAAATTAATGGAGTTTGTTGAAAAGGGATATTCATTAATCATTTTCCCAGAAGGGACTCGTTCAATGTCTGGAGATATAGGACGTTTTCATAAAGGCGCTTTTCATTTAGCGAAGAAGTATAATATTGATATTGTTCCTTTATATGTTCATGGGAATCATAATTTATTACCCAAGGGAGATTTTATTATTTATGATGGAATCCATACCATGGAAATCGGTAAGAGAATAAAGTTTAATGAAAAGACTGAACATGGCGATGTACGGTCAATAACAAGATCGATTAGTTCTGATTTTAAAAATAAATATCAGGAAATTCGTTATTCACTAGAAGACGAAAATTATTTCAAACAAAAAATTGAACTCAACTTTTTATATAAAGCCCCAGATGTAGTGAAGTTAGCCAGAAAAGAGTTTAAAAATAATAAACACTTATACTATGCATTGAACCCTCATATTCCTAATAAAATGAATATACTAAGAATTGGAGATGATCTTGGAATTTGGGATTTAATGCTGGTTTTGCAACAAACTAAAAGAAAAGTTGTTTCCTATATTGAAAATGAGGAATATAGAAATGTGGCAGCGCAAAGTTATCTTTTGAAGTCGAAATCTATCGAGTATACGAATGACTATAGTCAAAAGGCGGATATTGTATTAATTACTGCTAATTTTGCAGAAGAAAAGATAATGAAAATTGTAGCAGAGCATAGCTATAAAGAAATAGTTGTCGTTAATAATATGTTTAATTATAAGCTTTTAGTTAAATTTAATTACGATATAAAAATTGAAGACACTAACTTTGTCATCTTAAAGAAATCATAATTTGGAAAAGAAATACGACGTTGTAATTATTGGTAGTGGAATGGGAGGTCTTGTTTCCTCTGTTTTGATGGCTAAAGAAGGTTATAAAGTGTGTGTGTTGGAAAAAAACAACCAATACGGAGGAAACCTGCAAACTTTTGTCAGAGACAAAACAATCTTCGATACAGGCGTTCATTATATTGGCGGTTTAGCGGAGGGACAAAATCTATATCAATACTTTAAGTATTTGGGGATAATGGATGATTTTAAGATTAAGCGTATGGATATGGACGCTTATGATTATATAACTTTTGATGGTGACGAAAACAAATACCCACACGCACAAGGGTATGATAATTTCGTAAATCAACTAAGTAAATACTTTCCAAATGAAAAAGAAACACTTGAAAAGTATTGTGAAGAAGTAAGAAAAATTTGTGATTCATTTCCTTTATATAATTTGGAGAAAGGTTCCGCTTATAATGAAAAAACACTCTCAATTAATGCGAAGAACTTTTTCGATAAATTAACGGATAATGAATTGTTAAAAGCAGTACTTTCTGGTTCAAATTCACTTTATGGTGGAAATGGGAAGACTACACCTCTATATGTGCATGCTCTTTCTGTAAATTCATATATTCAGAGCTCTTGGAGGTGTATTAATGGTGGAAGCCAACTGTCAAAACTGTTAGTTAAAGAGTTAAGAAAGTATGGCGGAGATATATTTAAACATCAAGAAGTTACTTCATTCAAGTTTGAAAATGATGTATTATCTGGTGCTGAAACGAAAAAGGGAAATGTCTATTATGCGGATAAATTTATTTCAAATGTTGATTTGAAAGCTACCATTCGAATGGTAGGGGCAGACCGATTTAGAAAGTCATTTTTCAAGCGAATTGATAGATTAGCGGTAACACCGGCAGCGTTTAGTATCTATATTGTTTTTAAGCCAGAATCTTTCCCTTATTTGAATCACAACTATTATCATTTTAAGGATAAAAAAATGGTTTGGTCTGCTACAGAATATGATCCGAAAAAATGGCCAGAAGGGTATATGGTTTCTATGGGTGTAAATAGTGAAGATCAAAAATGGGCAGAGAGTATGACCGCAATGACCTATATGCATTTTGATGAAGTTGAACAGTGGGCTCAAACTAAAAATACGGTTGCTGGAAAAGAAGATCGTGGCCCTGAATACGAAAAATTCAAACAAGATCACATCGAGTTGCTTCTAGATGAATTAGAATTAAAATTTCCTGATATTCGTTCTTGTATTCGTACCGTTCATGCTTCAACGCCGCTGTCTTATAGAGACTATATAGGAGGACAAAAAGGAAATATGTACGGTTATGAAAAAGATTCTGATAATCCAATGAAAACCTTTATTTCTCCGAAAACTAAAATACCGAACTTGTTTTTAACAGGTCAGAGCATAAATATGCATGGTATGTTAGGTGTTACAATCGGTGGCGTAGTAACGTGTTCTGAAATTCTTGGTAGAGATTATTTAATAAATAAAATCAATAGTGAGGTGAATGAAGAAGTACAGTAAGATATGTATTTATTTTTCACTACTTTTTGTCATACTCTCCTGTGGTATGAGAAAATCTGTACGTCACCGACCTGATTTAGAAAGCTATAATAACACTCCTCCAGAAGTTAAAAAACACCATGATAGTTTATTCACATCTGATGAAAACTACCTTTTAAAAAACAAATATGGTCAATGGGAACTCTATGTGGAAGGAGATCCGCTTGAGCGCGGGTTAGTCATTGGTGCTTTGGCGGATTCATTACTTTTGAAGCAGGAAAAAGTGTTTTTTGATAAAATCTCCGACATCGTTCCTTCCGAAAAAAAGCAAAAACGACTTAGAAAATTTATTCAATTCTATAATCGTAAGCTGTATTTGCATGTACCAGAAGAGTACAAAGCAGAAATATACGGCATGACCAGATATTCTTCTGAAGAGCACAATGATATTGCTCCCCCATACATCAGAGGTTTGTATTTACATGCTGCACATGATATTGGTCACGCTCTAGAAGACTTAATGATGGTTGGATGTACTTCCACGGCATTATGGGGTGATCAAACGGCAGATGGTGAACTATTAATTGGTCGTAATTTTGACTTTTACGCAGGAGATGAGTTCGCGGAAGAAAAGGTAGTTGCTTTTTTTAAACCAGATTCTGGAATCCCATTTATGTCTGTTACTTGGCCAGGTATGCTAGGTGTTGTTTCTGGAATGAACTACGAAGGGTTAACGATTACAATGAATGCGGGTAAATCAAGTATTCCTTTGAAGGCGAAAAAACCAATTTCTATATTAGCTAGAGAGATTTTGCAATATGCTTCTAACATTGAAGAGGCGATTGAAATCGCAAAGGGAAGCGAAGTTTTTGTTTCTGAATCTTTAATGATTGGAAGCGCAAAAGATGGGAAAGCAGTATTAATTGAAATCTCTCCAGATGAAATGGGGGTTTTCGAAGTGAGCAACACGCGACTCGTTTGTTCAAATCACTTCCAAAGTCAACCTTATGCAGATGATAAAAGAAACATCAAACACATTAACGAAAGTCATTCACAATTTAGATACAATAGAATGACTGAACTATTAAACGATACTACTAAATTTACACCAATTTCTCTTGCAAAAATTTTAAGAGATAAAAAAGGACTAGACGACGATTCAATTGGATATGGTAACGAGAAAGCATTGAATCAAATGCTCGCACATCACGCTGTGATTTTTAAACCAGAACAATTAAAGGTTTGGGTTTCTTCAAGTCCTTATCAACTTGGTGAATTTACAGCTTATGACCTAAACGAAATTTTTGGTGAGAAAAAAACGGAGTACGAATCACATTTGATAGATTCTCTAACAATTCCTGAAGATGATTTTCTGCATACAAAGGCGTATGAGAATTACGAAAAATACCGTGTTGTAGATAGAATAATTGACAAAGCGATTGAAAGTGAAGATGAGAATTTTGATTTGGGTCAACTGGAAGCGTACAGGGAACTCAACCCAAATCATTGGGTGGTTCACTATAAGTCGGGATTACTCTATTACAGGGCAGAAAAATATAGTGAAGCAAAATCTGCCTTTGAAAGGGCACTTCAAAAAGAAATTACTACTTTAACGGACTGTTCTAAAGTTCAAGAAGCCCTAGAAAAGACAAACAAAAAGTTAAAATGATTCCCGAGATAGAAAAAAGTAGTCCTGAGAATATCATTCAGTTTCAAGAAAAGAAATTGGCTGAACAATTGGTCTATCTAAAAGAGAATTCAATTTATTATCAGCGACTTTTTGATAAACACAACATCGATATTTCGACAATGAAGACGCTTCAAGATCTCGAACAAATTCCTGTCACTGATAAGTCTGATTTACAAGCTGAAAATGATGCTTTTTTCTGTGTTCCTAAAGAGCAAATCATCGACTTTGCAAGTACCTCTGGAACAATGGGGAAACCAGTTAGTTTTGGTCTCACAGATAAAGACTTGGATCGTTTGGCATATAACGAAGCGATCTCATTTGCTTGTGCTGGAATATCTAAAAATGATGTCGTTCAACTCATGACAACCATGGATAGAAAGTTCATGGCAGGTTTGGCGTATTTTTTAGGTCTGAGAAAGCTAGGAGCTGGTGTAATTAGAACGGGAGCTGGAATCCCTGAATTGCAATGGGACTCCATTTTAAGTAATAAACCAACCTTTTTAATTACGGTTCCTTCGTTTTTAATAAAGATGATCGAATACGCAGAACAAAAAGGAATTGATATCAATAAAACGAGTGTAAAGACAGCGATTTGTATCGGTGAACCTTTACGAAAGCAAGACTTTTCTCCATCTGAACTTTCGAGAAGAATTAATGAAAAGTGGGGTATTAAACTCATATCAACTTACGCTTCTACAGAAATGAGTACTGCATTTACGGAGTGTGAATTTCAAAATGGTGGTCACGAGCACCCCGAGCTTATTATTACCGAAGTACTTGATGAAAACAATAAACCCGTTCAGGAAGGTGAAGTAGGTGAAATAACTGTAACAACATTAGGCATTGAAGCTGTTCCTCTTTTACGATTTAAAACAGGAGATTTAGCTCGGCTTTACAACGAGCCTTGTAAGTGTGGGAGAACAACCAAACGCGTAGGTCCAGTTCTAGGTAGGACGCAACAAATGATCAAGTACAAGGGGACAACTGTTTATCCGCCAGCGATGCACGATGTACTTAATTCTTTTGAAAACATTTCTGGACACGTGATTGAAGTGGAAAAAAATCAAATTGGAACAGACGATATTATTGTAAAAATTGTCAGTGAAGATCAATCCAATGAATTTGTTGACAACATCAAGAATCATTTTAGAGCCAAATTGAGAGTTACTCCAACAATAGAATTCATTAGCGTGCAAGAGCTCAATAAAATATCTTTCCCACCGAATAGTAGAAAGCCTAAAAACGTAATCGATAAGAGATAGCTTTAACCGCAAAGGACGCTAAGAAGGCGCCAAAGCGCGCAAAAAAACTTAGCGAACTTTGCGCCTCCTCTGCGGATAACCCCACACTACTCCCGCAAATAATACTTCATCTCAAAAGGAATCTCATTCGACTTAAAATGAATCGAATCAGCAATATCAGAAGTAGAAAAATATTCTATTTCAACTTTTTCCTTGAGTCGAGATACCTGTTTTACTTGTTGAATTGTACCAGATGAATTTTCATGAAGCTTCACTCTTTTAGATTGAAATTTCGAAGTGTAAATATTTTCTCCTTCCTTTTTGTAAATGGCCTCAACTTGATATTCAGAATTCACCAGCAATTCGAAGTATTTTTTGAGCTTTTTTACGATGATCTTTTTGTTTAAATCTTCAAGAATGTAATTTACTTCAACTTCACCATTTTCAATTTTAAAATCCATTAACGTATTTCCAAAATCAGAAAGAAGTGCTACTCTTTTTTGAGTTTCACTTATTTTTTTTACAACTAAAATACCATTTAGTGAATTTCCGTAAGCCTCGATTTTACCAGAATAGAGATACTCAAAACCTGTTTCATTAAAGTAGGGGAGAACCAATGTTTTTTCGACATCCTTAGATACAAGTTCGCCATCTATTTGGTAGCTCTTGCAGGCAAAAAGACTCAGTAATGATAAACTAATGACTAAATACGCTCTTGTCAATTGGAACATTTAGTTGTTTATTTTTAAAGGTGATAAGTGTATAATCTCCTGATGGCTCTATCAATTTGACTTGAGAAACTGTTGAGTCGTTTTTTGGGAAAGTCAATACCACTTTACTGATGTATTTTGTCATCGCCTTATTTTTTGGCGTTAGTTTAACTAAAATATTATCGCCTTTTTTGAAGTAACGAATATCAAATTCATCGTCATCAAAAAGATCTCCTTTCACACTACCAGAAATGAGTTTACTTATTTTTTGAAACATTTTTTGATCACCATCCACCGTGCTTTTTTTACCATTGTCATCAATATAAATCTTTTCATTTTTAAAGATGATGCTGTATTTATTTGGCTCGGTATATTGCCATCTTAACATGCCTTCTGCGCTCAGGTACATTTTTCCTTTTGATTCAATGTCGTTGGTTAAAAACTCCATGTGTTTGTTCTGAACAAAGTCTGTTTTAATTGATTTTAGATCTTTCGTACCTTTTTCAACCATTGCTCTAAACTTAGTAGCTTCGCTGCTTGATAGCTCAGTTTCTTGCGAAAATGCAATGAATTGAAAAGAGATAATAAGTATCGTAATATATTTCATCATGTCGTTTCTTTTAAAAGTCCTTCAACCGTTACGCTACGGTAGTTGTTTGAATCCAGGTAAATCAACAATCGTTCCAATACTTTTACTGACCTTTCTGATGTATCATGTAGCAAAATAATACTTCCAGGGTGAATTTGACGTATGATTCGATTGTATATTTTAGATTCATCGTGAATTAAGGTGTCTAAGGAGCGAACATTCCAACCTATAACTTTGTGTTTCGTTTTATTCAAAGCTCTAGCAATTCTGGGGTTTGTGACGCCGAAAGGGGGTCTGAAATAGGCTGGTTTCACACCACTATATTTTTCAATTGCTTCATCCGTTTTTTCAATTTCAGCTTTCACTGTTTTTGTCCAGGAAAATCCAATATCCTTCGAATGAGAGTACGTGTGATTACCAACTAGGTGCCCCTTTTCAATAATTAACTTCAATAATTCTGGTTCTTGTGCTACGTTTTTACCTACACAGAAAAACGATGCCTTAGCGTTGTATTTTTCCAAAAGGTCTAACACTTCTTTAGTGTATGAAGAAGGTCCGTCATCAAAAGTAATGGCAACCACTTTTTTGTTTGTTTTAACTTTAGTTAATGCTTTTAAGTGATAGTTGGTTTGAATGAAAAAAGAACCATACAGAATAAGTAAGAACCATGCTACAAACCCCCAAATGAAATAGGAAAGTGACCAGCCAAGATTTAGATAACCAAAAACATAGATCAACGTGAAAAGTCCAAAGACAATATAGCCTAATTGATGCTTAGACATTTTTCAATAAAATTAAACTATGATCCTTTCCGCGATATTGATTGTAGATAAGCAGGTTTTTGATTTCTCCTTTTGGATGTGAGACTTCATTTTTGAATAATGCACCAGGAATAGATTGACTTCTAAGAATATCACTTCCTAATGAAACGGCTATCGAAGAAGATGTCATGAATTCTCCAAACAAATGCTTGTAATACAAAATAGCAGCTTCTCCAAATAAAGGCTCCAACTGATCATAGTAACTATCAAATTCGATATCTCCATTGTTTCCAAAAAGTATAACATCTATATCAGATGCTATTAAATCATTTGAAGCTAGGAAATCGTTGACGAAAGTCTCTAAGCCTGAGTTTTCCAAATTGTTTACAAACTTGACATCTGCCAATTTACAATAAGAATTTGCAGTCTTTTCTTTATCCAAAACAAAAAACGCTGCTCCTTCACCTGAAATACTTCCTTTTGTACGTTTATTAATTATATCATAAGGTGCTTCATCGTCACTTTTCGTGTGCTTAATAAGCTTGTAAAGTTTGGAAGTATGGTCTGCTAATTCATCAATTCCTCCAACAAGAACGTTTTGACCATCTTGATTTTCTACTTGCATTAGACCATCGAGTAGAGCAGATTCAAATGATACGCCAGTGTTAACGTAAGTGAAATTATACGCTTTACACTTTAAACCCAGTGCTACTTGACCACCAACTGTATTGTGCGTAGATTGAATAAACGAAGTAGGCGTTAAATATTCTTCATCGTGATTTATCAGGTTATTCAGAAACTTTTCAGAGTCCTGCATGCAACCCATTCCTGTACCAGTGATGATTGCTCCCGGCGATTCTATTCCAGCATCATTAATGGCCATAGTTGACGCTACAATTCCATTCTTTACACCGCTACTCATTCTTCGAACGGCAGCTGGGGAGATGTAATCTTTGTAATTTGGCTTAACAACCTTGAGAATGTTTTCTTCAGAATAGACAATAGGTTCAATCAAATAGTCCTTTTCAAAACTTTTCTGAGCCGAAATACATCCAATTCCATTTATGTAACAATTCTCCATCAGTTCTACTAATTAGTGACTTTTGGTAAAAATTAAACTAGAGCAATTCCCACCAAAACCAAATGAATTTGAAAGGATAGTATTGACCTCCTTGTGCCCTAATTCAGCCACAGGAGTTAAATCAAACTCTTTCATTTTATCCTTAAAATTGAGGTTTGGAAATATCAATCCTTCTCGTAGCGCAAAAATGCTAAATACAGCTTCTATTGATGCCGCAGCAGCCAATGTATGTCCTGTGAAGGGCTTTGTTGAACTGAATTCAGGAACCTTTTCACTATCCTTGTAAATATTAATAATTGCTCTTCCTTCCGATAAGTCATTATTGGGTGTTGCTGTACCGTGAACATTAATATAGTCTATGTCTTTTGGAGTTAACTCAGCAACTTCAAAAGCCTTTTTCATCGCTAAAAATGCACCTTCTCCATCTTCTGAGGAAGCTGTTTGATGAAAAGCATCATTTGCATTTGCATAACCAGAAACAAAAGCAATCGGTTGCTTATTTCTCTTTTTATATGATTTTTCAGATTCTAACACCAAATATGCTGCGCCCTCACCTAGATTTAAACCTTTTCTGTTTTCGTCAAAGGGTGTGTTGTAGGTATCAGATAAAATCATCAACGTATTAAAACCGTTCATTGTGAACTTAGACAATGCATCTGTTCCTCCTACAATAACTTTATCTAAGCGTCCGGAAGAAATCATTCTTGCGCCCAGCATAATTGCATTGGCAGCAGATGAGCAAGCGGTACTTATGGTGGTTACAAAACCATTTAGGCCGATATAGTCACAAATATTGTGGGTGTTGTTGCCTGCATCGTGACTTTGGATATATCTTCTGTTTTCTGGATTATCAATGAAATCGTAAAAATACCTTTCTGTCATATCCATTCCGCCAACGGTTGTAGCGTTTATGAAACCAATGTCAGAATCGGATTTTACGTCTATTCCAGCATTATTGATTGCCTCTAGTGCTGCAATCGTACCAATCATTGAAGTTCTTGACCAGCTATTTTTTTGAGGTAATTTGAGGATAGATTCCAGTTCTTGGTTGGTTTTTTTGATCTCACCGACAAGAATTTTATCTTTTAGCTTTGTATCGATATGCTCGATTTTGCTAATACCATGACGACTATTCTTAAGTGAATTTAGGTTTTCCTCCAAATCCATTCCGATGGAAGAGATAATACCCATGCCCGTTATGGCTACCCTATTACTCATTGAGTTTTATTTTGTTCTATTCTCCTCTATGAATTTTGCCATAGTCTCAATAGATTCAAATATTTTTTTTCCTTCTTTTGGGTCAGTAAGCTTGATTCCGTAGTCTTTGTCCAACATAACAATTAGCTCTAAAGCGTCAATTGAATCTAACCCAAGACCTTCACCAAATAAGTTGTCATTGTCGTTAATATCTTCAACAGATATATCCTCCAAATTCAATGAAGTAATAATCTTATTCTTAAGTTCTGTTTTTAATTCTCCCATATCGTTACTCAATCAATGTTTTTAAATGTTCTTTTGAATGTTCCGTTTTGCCATTTGGCGAGACCTTGTACACAAAAGCGTTATAATTGTCTTTATTCACCTCAACCCAGGCGCACAGTACGGAAGACGCTTTGTTTAAATGAATTAGACTATTGGCGTAATCAACCATGAATTCAGGGTTAAAGTCCTCAAAGATAAAAAAAGAATTTTCACTTCTCAATTTATATTTGATACTAATTTCTCCTAATGCAATGTTAGGGAGGGTGTAAACAAAGTTTGCGGGGCTCGGATAATAATCATCTTTATCTTCTATTGTACTTTGATGCTTTAGATCAACGTCAATACATGAAGATTTATTGGAAAGCAAAAGTGCCATATCATCTTCTATTGCACCTTCTGAGTTATCCAGTAATATTGAAGCAATAACAATGGACAGCTTACACAATGGATCCATCTTATAAAACTTTGGGTAATCAATTTCAAAATGTTTGTAAACTGACTTTATAAAACCGTCAAAGTTTTTTTCTTCATTCGTAAAGAGTACCTTGTCATCAAGAATAACTTGACCATTACTTATTCTGCAATAATGATGAATCCCGTTATTCATTGGTGTTGAATTTTTGAAAAATGACAGCGGTATTACTTCCTCCAAATCCAGAAGCTGTTTTTAGCACTGTATGGATTGATTTTGATTGTGTTTGAGCGCTAATATTTAATGGAAGAGTAACACCCATCTCGTCAAATCCAAAGGAAGGAGGTATTTTGTTTTCGTCAGCTGAAGCAAGCGAAATGACTGTTTCCAATAATCCTGCAGCTCCCAATGTATGACCAAAAAAACCCTTAAGACTAAAAAGAGGAGTTTGTGCAAGATCAGCGCGACTAAAAGCTTGTGCCTCCATTTCATCATTGTAGTTTGTAGCCGTACCGTGAGAAGAAATCATATCAATATCTTTTGGTTTCACTCCCGCTTCTTTGATTGCTTTTTGAACACTTTGAAATAATCCTTCACCTGTTCGGGATGGACCAGAAATGTGATTTGCATCGTTAATCGAGCTCTCTCCTGTAATTTTATAACTATTTGAAGTTAAAAGTGATTTGTCTTTTGTAACAAACATCGCTGCTGCTGCTTCTCCAAGTGTAATTCCATCTCTGTTTTTAGAGTAAGGTTTACACGGTTTTGGACTAACGGCTTGAAAAGACTGGAATCCAGAAAATACGAATTTTGAAAACAAATCGGCTCCTACAACTACAATATGGTCATATTTGTCAGTTTGAATCAGTCTTTTTGCTACAGAAACTGCCATGATTCCTGATACACAAGCGTTGGATAAAACAATAGGCTGTGTTTTTATATCCATTGCTTTACTGATTTTACTTGCTGTGTTGTGCAAATAATAATTTTCAATTTCAGCATTGTCAAGCGCATCTATATTTCCTTTTGTAGTTGAAAATATAATTCCGCATCTTTTACTGAATACGTGACTGTATTTGGTGACAATGCCGTTCAATACAATCAAAATCATTTTTTCCAGCTTCGAAAAAGGACCTTCGTAGTTTAACTTTGAAAATTCTTTTTCAATTACTGTTTCACTAATAATAGCACCATAGAATGGAGATTCACTTAAATCAGAATTGCTATGTTTTTCAATGGCTAAATTACCTTTGTCGATTGCGACTAAATTTTCAGATACATTGCTCCCGGCTGGAGATAGACAATTTCCAGAGGTCGCATAAACTGATATATTAGAAAAATCCTGATCCATTAATTGAATTTTACTTTTTCCTTCCAGTTTTGGTAAAATTCTGGTGGATAAAGAGATAATTCACCATTTACATTAACAAAAGCTTGAATAGTTTCTCCAGTACAAACCAATTCTTTATGTTGATTGTAAATTTCATAATGGAAAATCATTTTAGCGGCTGGCGTATCTAAAATCTTAGTTTCCACAGTAAACGTGTCTCCATATTTTAAAGGAAGCTTATGGTCACAACTTGATTTTACAATGGGTGTTGAGAAGTCGTTCTCGTGAATATCCAAATAACTTATCCCGTGTTTCCTTCCAAATTCTTCTCTACCTTCTTCAAAGTAAGCTATATAGTTTCCGTGCCACACAATACCAAGCGGATCTGCATCATTAAACTTAACCCTTCCTTCATAAACAGTAGTAAGATGTGAAACTTCGTTATACTTGGTTCGTTTTTTTCTCATAAGCCACTGCAATAGTAATATTAATTATAAAGAAAGTCAATAATAATAGCAAGTTTGGAACAAGAGCAAATAAGCCAACATCTCTTAATAAAACATCGTAAAAACCTTCTAATCCCCAATTCATCGGAGATATTTTAGCCATCATTTGCATTGATTCAGGCATGGCGAAAACAGGGAACCATAATCCACCGACTGCGGCTAATATTACAACAGATGTAGCGCCAAATGGAGCAGCTTGTTCGTGTGTTTTAGCGATAGTACCAATCAATACTCCAAAACCAATTGCGGCTAATCCTGCGAAGAGTGCAACAATACTCATATTGAAAAGTTTTCCATCAATGTTTAAATTGGGTAATCCCATAGCAGGGAAGAGGTATATTCCCACCAACAACATGAGGAAAAACTGAATCATACAAACTACTAGATATACAATGATTTTACTCATCATTAATTGAAATTTAGAAATTGGCAAAGTTCTCAACCGAATATATGTTCCTTGATTTTTTTCTTTTACTAAATTGATAGAAAGCGGTATAACAATAAAAAAGATGGCAAATAATGTCCATGAAGGAAGGTTGTGCTCAACAGCATTCGGTTTTACTCCGCCTTTGTCTAGATTGATAGATGTTTCTGTGAACTTAATTAAGTTTTCGCTTCCAAAGAAGTCAATGTTTGCTCCGAGTTCTTTTTCGAATGATTTGTAAATGGTGTTTTTTTCAAGTTCTGAAACCATTCCTTCAATGCTTCTTTTGATATTTGAAGTAAAAGATTCTCGTAATGCAGGGTCAAAATAGATCTTAACTTCTTTTGCCTTTTCCGAAGAAGCAAGCGGTACGGTTTCATTTTCTGAAGGCATAACTTGATTCAGTAGATTCTCAACTTGTTTGTTGGTTTGTTCATCTATGAATTCAGAAAACGATTCAGGGATAACGATAAGAATTTTGTAATCGCCACTTTTAATCAAAGCGCGTCCTTGTTCTTCCGTTAACTTTTTATCTTCTAAGGATGTAATAATTTGATAATTGCCATTACTTTTTAAGTCAGAAATGATATTACTGGATAGTTCACCATCGTCGTTATTTGCAAGTAGTATAGGTAATTGTATATTGTTTTGTCCTTCCTCTACGCTATTCTGAATGGAGGTAATTGTTATAATTAAAACAACAGGCATTAAAAAGATAATCGCAAAACCAACGATATCTCTTTTGAGCAGACGAAGCTCTTTTAATATGGCATGAAAAATCTTAAACATGATCTCTTAACTCTTTACCGGTTGTGTCTATAAATATCTCTTCAAGTGTTTTTACTTTTCCATCTTTAATCAGTACTTCTTGAGTCGGACCTTGGACTTTGATTTTTCCATTGTCGATAATTGCGACGTTTGTGCAAAAGGATTGGGCTTCACTGAGTAAATGAGAAGAGTAGATAATTGTTGTGCCTTCCTTGTTCAAATGATTCAGGAAATTAATTATCGCATGTTTGGATTGGACATCAACTCCCACTGTAGGTTCATCGAGAAACAAGATTTTAGGACTATGTAAAACTCCCGCTAATAAATTGATTCGTCGCTTCATTCCGCCAGAAAAAGTGTCAATTCTACGATTGATAAATTTTTCTAACCCCATTTTGGAAATACCTTCTTCTATCTTTTTAGCTAACTCCTCTTTTTTTATCCCATACATACTACCAAAAAACTCGAGGTTTTCTCGGGCAGTTAATTTTGGATAGAGAGCATATTCTTGAGGCACAGCTCCAATAATTTGTTTTAATTTGTTTGAATTTTTTGAAAAATTTAATCCATCTATCGTAAAAGAGCCATTATTAGGTTTGATTAGTCCCGTGAGAATTGAAATTAATGTTGTTTTACCCGCACCGTTTGGTCCTAAAAGTCCGAGAATCTCTCCTTTTTTAACGGAAAGACTCAAGCCGTCCAAAGCCATGAAGTCGGTCCCTTTGTATTTTTTCGAAATTCCTTTTACTTCAATGATATTGTCCATCACTTATAATGACTTTTTAAGATCTGTGAAAAGTTTTCGCTCTTTATCGGAAATATCAATCATCATTTCTGATAATTGTTGATAAGCATTATCATCTTTCACTCTTTCCTTACAAACTCGTGAAGCATGTAATGCGAAATCTCGCCAATCATCACCAATTTCAGTCATGTTTTGAGATAAATCATTGAGTGATGGGTTTCCTAAGATAGTTGCTGCTTCTTGCAAAAATGCAGCATAAATAAATCGAAAACCACCACCTCCAGTTCCAATTTCTTCTTGCATCCGAATGATTTGTGCTAAATAGTGATTAGCCTTTTTAATACCCACTTTTTTTGGCCATTTCGCTACTTTTTTACCAACGAATTTAATACCATTAACACCAACGAGTGGAACTGGTGCTAACATATCTTTTGTCGTTTTTTTTATGCCTGAAAGAACTGCTTTTTCAATATTAACTTCTGTAGGAACTGAAGTGGGATAATACATATGACCTTTGGGTGCGAAAGCACCTTTAGCGAATCGTACTTTAGCGAGTTCTTTTTTAGTAAGCACAGAGGTAGTTTCCATCACAGGATCACTGATGAGGTAGTTATCTCCTTCCTTCCCGTAAACAACAAGGTTGTGCGCATTAAAATGAAATCTATATTCATCTGGAAAATAAGGTAAATGATAAACGCCTACTTGAAGGCCAGAAGGAATTCCCAAGTCAAGGTTTCTGTCTAAAGCGGCAAACGCTTTTTCTTCATTCGAAAAACGTTCTCTTTTAATCTTAATATTTAATTGCTTTGCAGCTCTGGAAAATATGATCCCAGGCATAGGGCGATAACTTATTGCTGGTGCATGATTTACTTTGAGAAAAGGAATGTACACGTAAAAGATACCCGATCCAATTCCGAAAACTAAAGGTTCACTGATGTCTAAACCATTAAATTTTAAAACATTCGAGGCAACTCCGTTTTCGCAATGCGCGGACTGGTGATGCTGAAATTCAACTATTTTCATTAAAGTCTTTTAATTCGTTTACTTCTATTTCGAACACTTCAGCATATTTTTTGATTACGGTGTCGTTCAGTTTTTTAAAAACTTTTGGTTTTGCGTGGCGTTTTACTATCCATTTCCGTTTTCCCATGTAACTGGCAAGAATACTCCAATCCATACGAGAAAGCTCCATAAAATAGACAATCGGACTTTTTTTACCTTCTAACACTAACTTTTTAGCATTTTCAATGCGTTCATTCAAGTCCTCCATGGTAACTTCTAGCGCTATCGTTTTTGGTTTCCACCCAGAGCTTAAAGCTGTAGAGTACTCTCCATTTTCGTCAACAGCATAACACATCTCTTTCATGTCTTTTGAAGAAAGCGAACTCTCGTCTTGAGGTATGGAATCTTTTTTCATTTTGATTAACCAATAGTTAAGTACAAATATAATATTGATTACTTAAAAAGGCGAAGAAGTTGGGAGGAGATATAATTGGTACTGAGAATTATCGACAAAAGGAATTTAAACGTGAATAATTAAATTAAAACTACTCTCTGCAATTTTGACATCATCACAATAGGTTTCGCAAATCATGTCACAATTAAAAATATCACCTACTGGGTGACTTGAAATTAATCTACCATGAGTGGTTAAGGTTTTGTTTAATAAAGGCAAGTTAAAAATCTCAACACTTTTGATTTTACTAATATATCCTTGAATCGAATAATTCTCGTCTCCTTCATTTTGATCAAAATAAGGTCTTCCAATTATACCAGAACTTGTTTGAGCTGCGTTTTCAATAATTCCAATTTCGCTCAATGCACCATTTTCTAAGAAAATATTATCTTCCAGTATTTCTAGCGTGGTTGTAATCTCTTCGTCATTAAGACATGTTATTTCGTCAACCATTAACATTGGTTTTCTGTGCGGTAAAAACCGTCTTATATCAATGGGGAAATCCATGATGCTAAAATAGCAAATTTTAATTTTTGTAATTTGAAATACAGATAGTATTTTTCAAAATGTAAATATCTATTCAGCCAAAACAGTTTTAAGTTGTGCTGAGATAATTGGTTTGTCGTCACAGGTAACGGTTGCATCGACTAGAGTGACACCCATAAATTCCTGTAATACTTTAACATCTGTTTTAATTATTTCACCAACCTTAGGCAGTGATATCAATTTTACATTTTTTATTGAGCCAATATATCCTGTTGGTGCTTTTTTATTCTTAAGGAAGAAATCATAATTCGTATGTAAAGCTATGGATTGAGCCATGTTTTCAATTAAACCAGACTCATTGAACTCATCATTTTCAACAAATAGATTGTCAGATAAGATTTCAAATCCAGTCGTTATTGAGGTTTCCTTAAAATCATACAAAAAACTAACCATAACAAATGGCTTTTTCTGTGGAAGTAACTCTTCAACTTTACTTTTTGTAATTATTGTATCCATAGTCTGACTAATATAATTATTCTACCGTAAGTAGTGCATAAGCAAAGTTGAATCTTCCGCTTTCAGGAACTGAAAGTAAGATTTTTTCTCCTTTCTTAATATCTTTTTTGTTCATCAATTCTTCTAACATAAGATAAATAGAACCAGCACCAACGTTTCCAACTCTGTCTAAGTTTGTAAACAGTTTGTCTTCGGAAATGTTCACGCCTTGTTCCTGTAATCCAACTAATAATTTATCTCTGAAATAAAATGAGGAAATATGAGGTAAGAAATGGTCTATTTCTTCAGCATTCAAATTGTTTTTTTCAATCGCAGCTTTTAAACTTTGAACTCCCTTTTCAATGATGTGCTTGTCTAAAAGTTTGACATCTTGTTTTATTGAAAAGATAGATTGTTCTCCCCACTCCTTTGAAGAGTAGTGGCTCCATGAGTTTAACGTACCATCTTCAAGTTTGTCGGCTGCAGCGTACATACATACATCTAGTTTACCTGCAAATGACATTGATTCCATCCATTCAATTTTTAAATTGAATTTGCTGTTTTTATTCGGTTCGTTTTCTAAAAGAAAGGCACCAGATCCATCTGATAACATCCATCTTAAAAATTCTTTCTCAAATGCAAGTACCGGCTTTTCGTTTAGTTTACGAACTGTTTCTAGCTCATTTTCAAATTTATTCGAATACAACCACGTTGAGATTCTTTCAGAACCAGCTGCTACGGCATTTTTAGTCATATTTGATTTGACAGACATATAGGCATATTTTAATGCACTCATTCCAGCACTACATATTCCAGCAGAAGAATTTATTTCTATAGGTCGACTTTTCATTAAACCGTGAACCATTGCAGCATGAGATGGCATATTTTGATCGGGAGATGATGTACCAACAGATAGCAACTCAATATCATCCATCTTAAAGTTTTCATCAGTTAATCCCTTGATTGCTTCAAAAGTAACTTCTGCGTTCGAATGAGTGATATTACCATTTTTATCAATAGCATAATGGCGATTTAGAATTCCGTTATTTCTAAGAATTATAGCCTTTACTTTTGAAGATCCTTCCAGAATACCTAGCACTTCACCCATTTCTTCATTTGATATGGGTTCATTCGGTAAAAACTTGGCTGATTTGGTTATATATACGTTCTTCATACTCATTATTCAATTCCTCGGTAATAGTTCATTTCGCGATCAATTTTTCTTTTCTTAATAGGATAAGTTATTAAAAATAATAGAAATACTATAGGCGAAATGATCCAAATTGCTAGCCAAAGATAAATTTTAAAAAGAAATAATTTAAAAGATCGATTTTTATTTTTTGATAAGACAAATTTTGACCAAAGTGAAAACATTTTGTTTGCCTTTTGATCCATTAATACAAGAAATGGTTTTGTTAAAACACCACCTGCGTTATAAAGTTCATTTGGAAGGTCTTTAAAATCATCTTTTTCGATCTTATTTAAGATAATCTCTCCAAATTTTGAGGCAGCATCAATATCTCTCTGCGCAACGCCAGGCTTTGGGAAAATTCCGTAAAGTTTGGTTTTCTTTCCACTAAACATCCAATGAACAATTGTAATAACACTTACATGGTTGATATGTCTATCTACAAAAGAAACGTTTCCTACTAGATTTCCATTAGCTTGGGCAATTAGTTTTTTTACTTTTTCATGAGACATCACCCACATGTTGCGGCAACCGATAACAGTTATAATTGGTGTGTCACCCATGATTTTTTTTGCATAAGAGCTCTTTAAAAAAGAGTTGATCGGGATAGACGGGCTTAAAAACCAAACCTGATAAGAAAAAATAATAAGGTCGTATTTCTTATCTAAAATGTCTTTTGGTGGAGGAATAATATCTACAGGGATCTGCTGAAAAGACTCTGGGAAAGCGTCGTAAAAACTCTTTCCACTCCAGGGGAAGGGGAAAGGATTCTCTGGCTGAATATTGTAATAGTCTATTTCACAATAGTCTGATTCTTTGATGGGTGCAATTAAGTTGTTTGAAATTTCCTTAAGTTGACCACTTTGAGAATAATATATTACGAGTATCTTTTTCACAATCTATAATAGCCCCATTTCAAATAATTTTCATCAAATAAGGGAGTGCAAAGGTAGTGATTTTTATATCAAAACTATCAATTCTTATGTCCAGGTAAGGAGGTGATTTTCAAATATTAAATAATTCAACAGAAAGTCAGCATGTGCATAATTAAGCGCAATACTTTTATCCGACTCATCTATTTTTTTGATAGAAACCTCATTCTTTAAGTCTGGAATTTCACCGGAATGCATTTTATAAAATGCTTCTTTGGCTGTCCAAATTAGGTGCAAGTTTATTTTGCTCAACTCTATACTTGACTCCTCAGCTTCATTAACAAAATAGTGTTTTCCTTTTGCTAACGAGCTTTTGAATACCTGGATGTCAACACCGACAGGCTTGTTTGACAGATAGATTGCATAGTGACCACCATAATGTGAAATTGAGATGTGGGTGTAGATTGAATTTGAAGTAAAGGGTGCGCCATTCGATTTATATTCTAATATTAAACCCGCGTCAATCGAAGTAAGCATTTCATGAACTTCTTGCCTTTCAATCTCTTTCTTTTTTAAGCCATTCCCTGTTTTCTCAAAGTGACTTTCATCTTTCCAGGCAATAAGTTTTGAACTTGAGTTGTTCACTAAGTATTTTAGATTTTGACTCTTCATTTACAAATACTCAATTAAAAACCATCCTAAAAAACCAAATAAATAAATGATACCTAGCCAACTTAAAAGACGCATGAATTTCCCTGGACTATTTTCTTTTCCGATTTTATCAGACATTACTAATCGGAAGTTGAGAATTGCAATAAGTGGAGCGACGATAAACGACAAAGTTGTAGCAGAATTGACAATTAGCGAAAAACTGTTTTTATCGCCTTGATAAGCTAAGATTAACGAAAGCCCACCCGCTGCAACAACAAAAGGCATAATTCTGTTTAATTGTAGTTTTCGTTTGCGTTCCACTTTCTTTTTGTCGAGCAACGTAATAGAGGCTCCTAAAGCTCTGCTAAACCCATCTATTACTGTTAGAAACGTAGAAAACATAATTGAAAATGCGGCAACAGAAATAATATACCTAGACCATTCTCCGATTGACGTTGTATAAAGTGAAATAACAAAAGCAGAGAAATCAGCGCCGGACTCTGGAACAGAAATACCACTTCCATATACTAACAAGGCTCCCATACCTAAAAATAGAAATGCCAGCACTGCAGAAATCCAATAGCCTAGTCCAAATTCCTTTATGACTTCTTTTACCGATGACTTATATCCTGTTTGCTTTACTTTTTCTACCGTCCACAATGAATTCCAGGTAGATAAATCAATCGCTGTTGGCATCCAGCCCATGAGAGGAAGTAAAAAAGCCCAAGCCTTTTCATTCATTGGAGGGAAAAGAGGCATTTCCGTTGAAGGGCCTTTATACATCGCAGCAAAAAAAGCGAAAACCGTTGTGATTAAAAGAACAATTCCAAGCACTTTTATCAGTTTTTCCATGACATTGAACTGACCAAAAACGAGTAAGGCCGTACAACCAATAAATAATACATAATGCGTGAAATTTGGAATTCCCGTAATTTCAGAAAGTCCAAATAGGTTTTCCATAAAACCAATGGTTACAGCACCCACGGCGGCTGTAACAAACAACATGGAAACGACAGTCATTGCCAAATAGGCGTAGAGCCAAAATTTATGTAGCCTATAATAACCTGAAATAATAGATTCACCTGTGGCTGCTGCGTATCGAGAGCCGTATTCAAAAAAAGGATATTTCAATATGTTGGCCAGCGCCACAAATCCAATCAATGTAAACCCAAATAAAGCTCCCGCCTTTGTACTTTGCACTAGGTGACTAACACCAATTGCAGTGGCAGCGAATAAAATCCCGGGACCTAATATGTTTTTCCAATTAGTCATTCAATCAGGCTGTCCATTCGTTGTGTACAAGTGCTTTTAACTTCCAAGTTCCTTTCACTTTTTCGATAACCAGCATCAAGGAACGCCAATCCATTCCCATAGATTCTTCTGATGCAGGTTTGTGAATTTCAATGATTGTAGCATTTGGAAAAACTTCTTTGACATTATTTAATTGGTTTCCTCTTGAGGGAATAGTGTCTTTCAATAATTCATTTGACTCAGCAGTAAGATTAAAGTCAGTAACGAATCGATTAAAATATTCCTGAATAGACAATTTAATTTCCTCTCCCGAACCGTCAAAAGTTCCCCAAACCACTTTCTTTTCTGTTTCGAAAAGGACATTGAATTCAGGTTTAGTTAACGAAACTATTTTTGATGTATCGACATAAGCATAAGGAGACAAGTATACTTTTTTAGCAACGAAATCATTCCATTTTTCATAAGACTTTTCATTGAGGGTTTTGGCGACATATTGAGCGAACTCAATGGCAGTCATCTTTACTTCTTCTTGAGCAGTATCTTGCTCTTCGACCTCTTCATCCGTTACTAACTGTTCATCCTCTTGGGGTTGCTTATCGCTTGACTCCTCCGTTGATGAGGTTTCACAGCCTATAAATGAGAAAATTATAAATGCGGTTAGCAACCTAAACTGTAGTGTATTCATAAGAATTTGATCAACTGTTCTGTACGAAAATACAATTTTTTTGGAATCATAATTAAAAGATAATCGGGATTGTTATAATTAGAGTGATGTAAATATGTCGTACCTACGGCACTCATAAAATGAGATCTTACTTTTTATCTCTGGCATGAATGCCTGAGCTAAAAAATGACAGTGCTTACAGCACTAAAAGTATGTTTTATTTTGAATCAGATAAGTTTATCATAAGTAAGTTGTAGCCTCCAAGAATAAACTAGAAGGTTACTACTTTCAAAAAGTGTTGTAACCACGAATATTTTTAGTTCCTGCGTTCATGCAGAATAAAAATATTCTCCTAATAAAAGTGTCGTAGACACGACCCATAAAACAGAGTATATCTTATTTTTCAATGCATTTTAAATTTCTCAAAACATTTCTTATTCAGATTTTACTTAATTTAGAACTGATTTAGAAATTCAGTCTCTTCTCCTTTTTTGAGTGCCTTCAAATAAGCCGAGCCTATAATTCCTCCATTCAGATTTTTAGCAGCACCATTAAAACTGTGGCGATCACTGATTCCAAAACCAATCATGACGGGTGTTGCACCGCAAAGACTTTTAATTTCTTCGTATCGTGCACTAAGTTTATTGTTACCAGCGACTTCTCCTCCTGTGATGCTGTTGGTGGACACCAAATAAACAAATCCGTTTTTTGATAATTCTGCTGCTTTTTGAATTCTTGCATCTGTTGTACGAGGAGTTACCAAAAAACAAACGGGTATTTCAAACGCTTCAAATATGCTTTTATAGCGCTCTTGGTATAAATCGATTTCCAAATCAGGTATAATAAACCCAGAAACATTGGCCTTTTTTGAAAGCTCTAAAAAACGTTCTAGCCCAAACAAAAGAATTGGATTTAGGTAGCCCATAAGTACAATCGGAAGTGTAGACTTTCTTTCATTTAATTGCCCGAAAAGTATGTCTAAATTCATTCCGTTTTGAAGGGCAATCGTACTGGTCTCTTGAATAGTGGGGCCATCTGCCATCGGGTCTGAAAACGGAATTCCGAGTTCTATAAAATTAACATTTTTACTATCAAATAGTGCTAGCTGACGATCTAAGTCATCTATTTTTGGATAACCAGCCGTTGTGAATATACTGAGAAGTGGCTTACTTTGATTTTTAAAAAGTGCTTTCATCGTACTTATTGTTTAATAGTGTTTGCATGTCTTTGTCGCCTCTACCAGATAGATTTATAACTACGACATCATTTTTTTTGAATTCACAATGATTGAGAGCAGCCAGTGCATGCGCCGTTTCTAATGCGGGAATAATTCCTTCTGATTTAGCCAAAAGTTGTGCTGCGTTTAAAGCTTCATTGTCGTTTATCGCTATTGCTTCAACACGACCAGAACTGATGGTTGCTGCGTGTAAAGGACCAATACCTGGATAATCCAGCCCCGCAGAAATGGAGTGAGGCTCCACAATTTGTCCGTAAGCATCTTGCATCAATAAGGTATAGGATCCATGAATTACTCCGGGTTTACCCAAAACAGCTGTAGCCGCAGACTTACCACTTTTAATGCCTAATCCACCAGCCTCAACAGCAATTAAACGAACGTTTTCATCGTCATAGAAATGATAAAATGCACCGGCAGCATTACTTCCTCCACCAACACATGCAATGACAATATCTGGCTTCTCATGATTTGTTTTCTGCAGTAATTGCTTTTTGATCTCCTCACTTATCACCGCTTGAAAATAAGCAACCATAGCAGGATAGGGATGAGGACCAACTACTGACCCAATCAAATAAAATGTATCTGGATTATTGATCCAATGACGAATGGCTTCGTTGGTTGCATCTTTCAGGGTTTTACTTCCACTTTCAGCTGAAACAACTTTTGCACCCATGTATTTCATTCGCTCCACATTAGGAGCTTGTCGATCGATATCTTTTGCTCCCATGTAGATGGTACACTCCATATCCATTAAAGCGCAAACAGTAGCCGTTGCAACACCGTGCTGTCCGGCTCCTGTTTCTGCGACAATTTGTGTTTTACCCATTCGTTTTGCGAGTAAAATTTGACCAATGGTATTGTTGATCTTGTGTGCACCTGTGTGGTTTAAATCTTCTCGTTTCAGAAATATTTGAGCGCCGTGTTTTTCTGATAATTTTTTGGAGAAATAAAGCGGGGTTGGTCGACCAACATAGTCTTTCAGCAAATGCTTAAACTCTGCAATAAAGTCTTCATCACCTTTATACTTGAAAAATGCCTCTTTGAGTTCCTGAACAGAAGGGTAAAGTAACTCTGGAATATAGGCTCCTCCAAACTCACCGTAAAATCCTAGTTCGTCTGTTTCTAAAATACTTTTCATGATTTTAATTCTTTTACAAATAAGTTAATCTCTTCAATGTTTTTTAATCCGGGTTTAGTTTCAAATCGACTGTTGATGTCGATACCAAAGAATAAAGGATGTTGAATTTCTTTAATAGCTTGAACATCACCTGATGAAATTCCTCCACTCAAGAAAAAAGGAGTTTTACCCTTATATTCGTTGATGAAATTCCAGTTAAACTTTTCACCAGAACCACCTCTTAGCTTTGTCTTTGTGTCGAATAGAAAGTAAGCGCAACAGTCTTCATAATCACGTGTTTTTTTGAAATCTTGCTTATCTGAAATGGCAAAAACTTTAACTACTGGTTTTACAGACTCGTTAATTGATTTTGAAAACTCTGGAGACTCGTCGCCATGCAACTGAATATAGTTCAAACGATATTCTGAAGCAGCATTTTCAATTTCATGCTTAGGTGAATTAACAAAAACACCGAAAGAAGGTAAATGTGATTTTAATTGATTCCCCCCAATGAACCTTGGTGAGTTTTTCGTAAAAATATGACCTATGAAGTCTATCTCACGAATCTCATCCAAAGCTTTAATGTTTTGGTGGTCTCTCATACCACAGACTTTGATTTTCATTGTGTGACTGTTTTAAGCTGAAATGATTCAATTTTTGCGCTCGGGTTTTTATTGCCGACAATCGATTCTCCAATGAGTGCACCGTGATATCCTAAAGACGCCAGAAATTCAGTTTCTTTAGAGGTCTTTATTCCAGACTCTGAAATAAGAGTAATATCATTTGGTAAATAGGGACGAAGTTTTTCACTAATTGATAAATCTGTAGCTTGTTTCTTTAAATCTCGATTGTTTACACCTAAAATACTGATCTCATCATTGAATTTTTCCAACTCACTGTGTTCATGAACTTCCATTAGAACTTCTAGTCCCAGACTGTTTGCTATTAGTGCAAGTTCTTTGAGGTGCTGTTTTTCGAGTACAGAGGCTATCAAAAGTATACAATCTGCACCCATCGCCTTGGATTCAAAAATTTGATATTCATCCACAATGAAGTCTTTTCTTAAAACGGGAGTCTCTACTTCCTTTTTTACTTCTAACAAGTCAAGGTAATGACCACCGAAGTATTTATTGTCCGTAAGTACTGAAATTCCTGCGACCCCGCTATCTGAATAACGCTTCCCTAATTGTGTTGGATTGAGATCAGTTCTGATGGCTCCAGCGCTGGGAGATTTTCGCTTCATTTCGGCAATTATTCCGAAATTTTTCGAACGAATAGAATCACTTAACGAATTACATTCAAGTTTGAAAAATTCAGAATCCTCCAAGTTCTTTCTACTGACTTGTTTTTTTAAGTGTTCTACCTCCTGTCTTTTATGGGCGATTATTTCTGTTAGTATATTCATGATTAATTCGTTTTATGATATTTGATAAATGATTCAAAATGGCGAAATGCATCACCTGAATGGATGTGAGCAAGAGCAGTTGCAAAAGCTTCATCTATTTTTTTAGCTGGATTTAAAGTAACGATTCCCTGTGCCGTATTAAGCGCGACAACAAGGTTCTGAGAAGAAGTTCCTTCACCTTTTAAAATGCTTGTGAGAATTTGCGCAGCTTCCTCAGTACTGTCTCCCCCGTGGATTTCTTGCGGGTTGATACTTTCCACGTTTACGTTTGTTGCATTTAGAATCGTATCATCCAACTTTGAAAAGACACGCGTATCTCCCGTTAAACTTATTTCATCGTATCCATCCATACTGTGCAAAACTGAATAGTTTTTACGATGCGAACTCAATACGTGGTGATAGATTCTGGCAAGTTCCAAACTAAATGTACCCGTTAATTGATAGGCAGGTTGCACTGGATTTACAAGTGGTCCCATGATATTGAAAAAAGTTGGAATACCAAGTGATTTTCTCAGCGGAGCCACTTTTTTCATTACTGGATGGAATAGTGGAGCGTGTAAGAAACATAAATTGAATTGTTCTTTTTGCTTATTTAAGTCGCCTGAGTCATTTGAAAACTTTACGCCTAAATGTTCCAATACATTTGAAGAACCGCACATTGAGGACACGCCATAATTTCCATGCTTTATAACTTGATAACCCATACTTGCCAGTACAAAAGAAGTTGTAGTTGAGATGTTAAATGTGTTCTTCCCATCTCCGCCCGTTCCACATAAATCGATTGCATTTGAAGCATCAATGTCTGGTGTTATAGCCAGCTCAAGAAGTGCTTCCCGAAAACCTTGGATTTCATCCAATGTTAATGATCTTGTTTGTAGTGAAACCATTAGACCAACAATTTCGTGGTCTGAAAAGGCATCTTTTCCAATACCTAGAATGATTTCTTTGGCTTGACTTTTTGTCAAACTTCTATGTTGTATTAATTGTGTTAATGTTGCTTGCATGATACTATCCAATTATTAATTATTGTTCTGCCTTCGGGTGTCAAAACGCTCTCTGGATGGAATTGAATTCCGTAATTTTTTCTTGTTTTGTGCGCGAGTCCCATGACTTGATTATTAAAGTTTGCGATAGACTCGAGCGAGTTGGGTAGGGTAGCATTCACTTGCCAACTGTGATATCGACCCACAGTCAGTTTGTTATTTAAAGATTTGAATAGAAAATTAGAATTGTCAATTTCAATATCAGATGATTTTCCGTGAATAATTTCTGGTGCAATTTCATTTGCTCCACCATAATATTCAGCAAGCGCTTGATGTCCTAGGCATACGCCGAGAATTGATTTACTTTCACCGAATTGATCTATTACTTTGAGTAAATCTCCAGCTTCTGAAGGAATTCCTGGTCCTGGAGAAAGTAAAATCCCATCTGCTTTAGCCAGAATATCATAGTCGATTTCGTCGTTTCGCATGACAATTGTTTGTTTAACAGCGTCATTTTCTCTAATGTATCGAACAAGGTTGAAAACAAAAGAGTCGTAGTTATCTATTATTGCTATTTGCATGTCAGTTCTGGTTTTTTCGTTTGTGATTTTTGGATGGCACTTCGAATTGCACGGAGTTTATTGTCGACTTCTTGATACTCACTTTCTGAAATACTATCAAGAACAATTCCGGCTCCAGCTTGATAGTGAAGTTCGTTGTTTTTTGATAAGATGGAACGAATAACAATTGCCATATTGATATCACCATTGGCACTTATGAAGCCAATGCCTCCTCCATAAAACTCTCTTTGCTTCTCTTCGTATTTTGAAATCAACTCGAGCGCTTTTGGTTTCGGTGCACCTGAAAGGGTTCCAGCAGGGAAAGTATTTAAATAAAGTTCCAATGCATTTTTCATTTCCACTTGTCCAGTAATTCTGGAAACCAAATGAATTACATGACTGAAAGATTGAATCTCTTTCAATCGATCTACTTTGACATTTTCGCAGTATTTACTCAAATCATTTCTTGCTAAATCGACCAACATCGTATGTTCTGCATTTTCTTTTTCATCTTTTTTTAGAAATTCAGTTTTAGCCATGTCTTCATCATGATCTCCTGTCTTTTTTACAGTTCCTGCAATCGGATGGATTTCTGCAATTCCATTTTTGACAATGAGTTGAGCTTCTGGTGAAGATCCAAATAGACGATGTGTTTCGTAGTCAAAATAAAATAGGTAGGGGGAAGGGTTCGTTCGTCTTAACTGACGGTAAACTTGAAAGTCTTCTCCTACAAATCGTTGACTAAATCTTCTCGAAAGAACAATTTGAAAAACATCTCCACGACGCACATGTTCTTTACCTTTTTCAACGATTGATTTAAAGTGATTTTTATCGAATGGTGTTGTTTCTTCATGGTGTAACTCAAACGGATAATCCGGATAGTTTCTAAAGTTTATTTTATGCAGAAGGTCGTCAAAATTTTCAGTGAAATCAGAAGTTGTATTCTCTATGATTGTACCTTCATCGTTAAAATGATCCAGTATAATCATGTATTTGTAAAGGACGAGGTGAACATCTGGTAGGTCAAACGACTTCTCTTTTTCAATCACCTTTTTCTCAAGGTACCTGGAAGTTTCAAAACCAGTATAAGCAAAGAAACCGTTTAAACTATTTTTATTTTCGAATTGAAATGTATCGATGAGTTCATGCAGAATTTCTGCGATGTTTCGTTTTACAAAAGTACTTTTACTTTGCACTTTTCCCTCAAGAATCAACTCATAAGCTCCATCACGAATTATGATTTCAGCTAAAGGCTCAAAGCCAATGAGGGACTTACTATCTGAGCGATCGTGGTAGTCGTTACTTTCCAGTAAACAGGGCTTGCGATACTGATCTCTCAGACTTAAATAAATGCCTACAGGTGAATGTGTATCGGCATTAAAAGATTTATGTTTTGAATAAATATTCATTTTAAAGATGTGTTTAATAAAAAAAATGGGAACAAAAAAAACGGCTTCTCGTGTGAGAAGCCGTTCGGAATACTATAGTATATTAAATACTATGATTGCCAGCTCAACTCACACCATCGTGAATTTAGCCACCACCAATTTGTATTTAAATTTAATTTCGTCATCGTGGAACAAATATAGAGAATAAGATTTTATAAAAACAAATTTTTGTTGAGAAAAGTTTTTAATTGTCTTGTTGAACGAGGGTTGTGATTGTCCTAGGTGGTTTCTCGCTTTTTGCTCGAAATCGTAATGAACTGGTTGAGACGTTAATTCTCAGAAACTTTCTTCCTCCGCGGATTCTCAGGCACTGGATCATGTCCACAACCGCCCCAGGGATGACAAGATGCAATGCGTTTTATTGCCATCCAGCCACCTCTTAGAACACCCCATTCTTTCAAAGCCTCAATGGAATACTGAGAACAAGTAGGGGTATATCTGCAGCTCGCTGGCAAAATGGGACTAATAATCCATTGATAAATTTTAATCAATAGAATAAAAGGAAACCGTATGATTTTCTTGATAATTTCCACGCTGCAAAGTTAAGGTAATTTCAATAAGTTACGTGATGGGTAACCAAACTGCAGTCATTAGGATAGAGATGGATCGTGCCTACGGCACTCAGGCGTCAGGTGGATTTTAGTTGACCTAGACTTTCAAGTCTAGGTTAAGTGTTGTTCGTGCCTATTGGCACTGAGAGCAATCTGGATCAAGTCCCAGAGGGACGACCAACTTTTAATCATGGGTGTGAACCCATGGTTAAAAAAAGCGAGAACCCTTTTTGGCGCGTGTTTTTGTCCTAAAACCGTGACAAAAATATCCTTAGGACAACCTCACTTCTTCTTCGACCCCGTCAACTTCTTAATCTCATTCAACTTAAACAACGCCTCGACAGGAGTCAGTGTATCGATATCCATATTTTGTACTTCATCTCTGATTTGCTCCAGAACAGGATCGTCTAATTGAAAGAAGCTCAATTGCATATCTGAAGAATTGCCCGCTTGAACAATCTTCTCCTTTTCCTTTCCACGGGAAGAATTTTCGAGTTCAGATAGCATTTTAGTTGCCCTTTGAACTACAGCGTTAGGCATACCCGCTAATTTCGCTACGTGGATACCAAAACTGTGTTCGCTTCCACCTTCGATAAGTTTTCTTAGGAACAAAATTTTTGTGCCGACCTCCTTCACAGAAACGGTATAGTTTTTAATACGTTCAAACTTATTGGTCATTTCATTCAGCTCGTGATAGTGGGTTGCGAATAAGGTTTTACACTTCGCTTTCGGATGCTGGTGAATGTACTCCGCAATTGCCCAAGCGATAGAAATCCCATCATACGTACTTGTACCGCGACCGATTTCATCCAATAACACTAAACTTCTTGGAGAAAGGTTGTTCAGAATACTCGCTGTTTCATTCATTTCTACCATGAATGTCGATTCACCAGAGGAAATGTTGTCTGAAGCCCCCACACGTGTAAATACTTTATCCACGACTCCAAGTTTGGCAGATTTCGCAGGGACATAACATCCCATCTGAGCCATCAAACTTATCAAAGCGGTTTGACGCAAAATCGCACTTTTACCAGACATGTTGGGCCCGGTAATCATGATGATTTGCTGCGTTTCATTGTCGAGGAACACATCGTTTGGAATGTACTCTTCTCCAAGCTTCATCTCCTTTTCAATTACAGGGTGACGACCTTCTTTGATGTCTAAACTATACTTCTCCGTCATTTCTGGACGATTATAGTTGTTTTGCTCCGAGATGTTTGCAAAAGCATTCAAACAATCCAGTTGACTAATTAAGTGTGCGTTGAATTGGATGGGAGTGATGTAATCTGCCATGGAGAAAATCAACTCCTGAAATAATTGCCGTTCAAGCGTTAAAATCTTTTCTTCGGCACCTAATATTTTATGTTCGTATTCTTTGAGTTCTTCAGTGATGTATCGTTCAGCATTTACAAGTGTCTGCTTTCGAATCCACTCTTCGGGAACTTTGTCTTTGTGTGTGTTTCTTACTTCGATGTAATAACCAAACACATTATTAAAAGCGACTTTCAAACTTGTAATGCCCGTTCTTTCAGATTCGCGTTGTTGTAATTCTTCTAAATAGGATTTCCCAGAATTCGAAAGTTTGCGCAATTCATCTAATTCTGCGTGAAATCCATCCGCAATGACTTTTCCTTTTCCGACTTGTATCGCAGGGTCTTCATCCAGTTGAGTATTGATGAGTTCAATTAATTTATCACAAGGATTCAGTCGATCAACGATAGAGAGTAATGCTTCCGATTTTGTTTTCTTCAACAATTCCTGAATCGGTTTTACCTGCAACATGGTTTTGCGCAGTTGATTCACTTCTTTCGGGTTTACTTTTCCTACGGCAACTTTAGAAGCCAGTCGTTCTAAGTCATTAATATCTTTTAATCGTTGTCCCAATTCATAGCGCACCTCTTCGTTTTTCAAAAGTGCTTCAACGGCATCTAATCGTTTATTGATCGGTGCCATTTCTTTTAAAGGCAAAACAATCCATCGTTTCATCATTCGTCCTCCCATGGGAGTGACGGTAGCGTCTAGTACATTCAAAAGTGTTGATCCTCCTTCATTTTGAGAATAAATCAACTCTAAATTGCGTGTTGTAAAACGATCGAGCCAGACGTATTTGTCTTCTTCAATACGCGCGATTTTTGTGATATGGCCTAACTTGTGATGTTGCGCTTCAGAAATGTAATGTAAAATGGCACCTGCAGCGATGATTGCTTCGTCCAATTCTTCAACCCCGAATCCCTTTAAGTTTTTTGTTTTGAAATGCTTGTTTAAGTTCTCACGTGCAAAATCTTCCTGAAACACCCAGTCTTCTAATTTGAATGAGTGATACTGAGTACCAAAACGCTCGTTGTACAGACTGCTTTTTTGTTTTGAAAAGATGATTTCGCTCGGATCAAAGCCCTGGAGTAATTTATCGATGTACTCAAAGTCTCCTTGAGCCAACATAAACTCTCCTGTTGAAATATCCAAAAAGGAAATTCCATGAATGTTTTTTCCTAAATGAATCGCCGCAAGGAAGTTGTTCTTTTTTTGTTCTAACACTTGATCATTCAAAGAAACTCCTGGCGTTACAAGTTCTGTTACACCTCTTTTGACAATTGTTTTTGTCATTTTTGGATCTTCCAACTGATCGCAAATCGCAACACGTTCACCGGCGCGGACTAGTTTTGGTAAATAAACATCTATTGAGTGGTGTGGAAAGCCAGCTAATTCAATATGTGAAGCAGAACCGTTTTTTCTTTTTGTAAGAATGATTCCTAAAATGCGAGCCGCTTTGACTGCGTCTTCACCAAACGTTTCATAAAAATCACCAACACGAAACAAAAGCAACGCACCAGGGTGTTTTGCCTTGATTTGATTGTATTGTTTCATCAAAGGAGTTTCGCTCGACTTTTTTTCTTTTGCTGTTTTCGCCAAAATGAATTTGTTTGTGTTACTTTGTAGACTGTAAAAATAGTTGCTTCGTTTCGGTCAACCAACATCGATTCGAATTCATTTATCAAAATTTATGAACAGAAAGTTAAAACTTTGGGAGTTAAACCGTCCAACCGTAGAAGAATTTAAAGATAAGGAAAAGTTTCCTATTATTTTAATCCTCGATAACATCCGAAGTTTGTCAAATGTTGGAGCCTTTTTCAGAACTGCCGACGCGTTCAACGTAAAGAAAATCTACCTCTGCGGCATCACCGCCAAACCGCCCCATCGTGAAATCCAAAAAACTGCACTCGGCGCAACCGAATCGATAGAGTGGGAGCACGTGGAAGATGCGGTCGCTTTAATCAAATCACTCAAAAAGCAAAAAGTAAAAGTTTGTTCTATCGAACAAGCCGAAAAAACAATCCCATTGAACGAATTTAAAGTGGATAATTCAGCGGAGTATGCCTTGGTTTTTGGTAATGAAGTGGATGGCGTCCAGCAAGAAGTTATTGATCGCTCTCATCATATTTTGGAGGTTCCGCAGTTTGGAACAAAGCATAGTTTAAATGTATCTGTTTGTGCTGGGGTTGTGCTTTGGGAGTTTGTGAGGGGGTATTGAGGGGTTAAAGTAATGACGTATATGTTGTTTTTCAGTGTTTAGAAATAATTCACTAATTTCACAATTGATATGACTAAAACACTCTTTATAATTTCTTTAGTTCTAACGATTTCATGTTCTCTTTCATTGACACACGATAACCATCAGTCAATGCAAAATATTCAATCAACTCAGATATCAAAAGATAATGTCTTTGACAAAATTTTATTAGTTGTAAACAAGGAAATTAAATTTGAAGAAATAGCAATTACCTATGATGAATTAATAAATCAATTTTCAGATGATTTCAGAGAGAAATTTGTTAAAGATGGTGGTGATATTTTCAATAAATTACTGCCTAAATGGAGGGTCGAGTCAATCCAAAGAATAAAGCAAACTTGTCCTGGTAATGATGCTTCAATTATCAGTAGGAAAATTAATCTTGATAAATCAGACACTGAAATAAAAGCCTACACAGGAGAATTAATTATAAATTGTGAGGACAAAAGTTCAAACTTGAAGTTTTCAGCTTTTGAAATGAACGGTAATTTATATGTCACAAAGATTCAATAAAAAGAAAAACTTTTAAGATACGTTTTACAAAAATGTTACTTACTTGAACAATCAATAAAATGAAACCCAAAAAATTCACATTCCTCTTTTTTCTGTCACTCTTTATGACATTCAAGGTCTTCTCACAAACAGATAACCTACGGATAATAATCCATCACCAAATTCAAGAGGAAACACCTTGTTTCGTGCTAACGATATACAATAAAAGTGATACTGTTTATGCTCGAACTATATTAGATGAATATGAGGTTTCAATTGACAGTTTAGCCAGTGGGAAGTATTTAATTAACCTAAAAAATTGCGGTTCTGAATCTGATGATTTAATTCAATCTATCACACAGAATGTTGAAATCAAACCATTTCAAATTGCAGAGCTTGTTTTTGATTTCTCCCGATATATCAATTACATCGAAGTAGATACAATTTCTTCAAACGAAATAATAAAATCGAGAATCGAGTCTCAGTTTAGATTATCCTACTTTGATTATAGATGGAATCCTAACGGAATTAATCCAAAGTTTAACTTAGGTGTTGGCTGGTCCGGATATCATTGGAACTCCTTTTCAAAACATTTTGGTTTCTTAGTTGGTGGCGGCGCTAGTTATATGTTTGCTCCATTAAGAATAGAGCCGAGTTCCGCTTCAATCTATCAAGAAGAAGTGGAATCCAATTATTACAGTTACTTAAGCGGACAATTTGATATGAAGTTTAGGTTTTCAAGTTTAAATCAACAAAGTAAATATATTAAAGGTCATAGTGTTTTTTTCGATATTGGTGTGCTGTACAATCTCCCTTTATACTTTAAAAAAGTAACCCGTTTTAACATTCGAGACAAAATGGTCAATAGCTTTATTCATCAGTACACAGATGCAAGAGCCTATGTCAATATTGGATTTACAAACGTACAATTTTTCGTCTCATATCGCCCTTTTGACTTTATACGTGGAGACTTTCAAGAGTTGCCTAAATACAACGCAGGGCTTAAGGTCAATATTAATTATTAACAACAAAACCCATGTTCGACGAACTAACAAAATACAAAAACAAAAACCACTTCTTCTATTCATCAGATCAGGATTTGAGTGATGTTTGTAATGCTCCGAAAAATGCGAGCGGGATTTATCTTGTCTATGAACTAAAAAATGGGAGAATTAAATTGGTTTATATCGGTTCTTCCGGGAAAGTTCAAAATGATGGACAAATCAAGCATCGCGATGGAGGAATGTTTGATAGGATTGTGAATGGACATCAATTTGGGAAAATTCCAAGGAAAAAATCATGGAAACAAAAGTTAATTGATGAAGACATTGATGCTTTGGATGTTTATTGGTATGAGACTGTAAATAAAGACGTGTTTGATATCCCCGCTTTTGTGGAGGCTCAGATTTTACAAAGGTTTTTAGAGGTTTATGGACGGTTTCCTAGGTGGAATGGAGTGCTGTAAGCACGGCCAGCGCATTGCAATGGCAGCAATGCCGTTGTATAAGTAATTATCCCCTTCAACCCGAGTGCCGTTAGGTACGATATACCTATGTAAATGACTAATTCTTTTGATGGGTTTTTCAATTGAAATGTGTTTACCCTGTTTGTTTGTGTCCTACTCAACTAAAACCTTCCCACCCCCCAAAGACTTACCATTTAGTTCCAACAGCACAAAATAAGTTCCACCCTCCAATTTAGAAATGTCAATACTTGATTTGACCAATTTATCCTCTAATACAACTTTACCATTCAAATCAATGATTTGATAATAAGTTTCACTTGGCTTGATAGTGTTGGAAAGCTCGACTGTGATATTATCACTTGCAGGATTTGGATAAAGTTTAATCTTTTCAGTTTCTAGGATCTCCGATTCAATATTTAAACTCTGACAGTCAGGAGTACCGTTGAGATAAATACAGTTTCCATCGTCGTAGCATCTTAAATCATACGAGGCTGGTTTGTCCATTATATTTTCCTGACAATAGTCGAAATAAGCAAATCCGCGTTCAACACTTCCATAATAAGAATAGAAAGTATCCACCACCGTAGAAGGAACATCGTAGCTATAAGCAATCCATTTATTCACGCAACCATTTATAGTTACTCTGCCGGTATCAAGTACTTCTATATAAATATCTTCAGTACAAGATTGATTGACTAAACTCCAGCTATCTCCCGGTGAAGCTTTTAAATTGATGAGCGTGTCAAACTGTGTTTGGGTGGTAAAATAGATGATGCTGTCTTCCTCATAAGTAAAAAAAGGATCTCCCTGACTAGTGTAACCAGGAACTCCAAAATTGGAGTATTCATGTAATATTGTGACTTTGCTACACGGTTTTGTATTGACGAGGGTGTCTTTTTCAACCTCATATGTCGTAAACCCTTCAATACCAAAGGAGAAATAATCATAGCCCCATGTTGTACCAACTGTCGCCCAATTTACATTTTGGCTAAATCCGCAAAATGAAAGTGAAAGAAATAGAATTAAAGAGAAGGATAGGAGCTTCATAGTGTGTTGTCTAAGTGTTTTTCGAAGATAAACCAAAACTGCCAAAAAGCCAAATACTAAATCATTTTAAAACAAAAGAAATCTGAACAATCGTGTCAGGAGAATTTTCCTAAAATTATCACAAGGAACTATGAATTTTATGTTTCGTTTTTGAAATAGCTCGCTCAATGAACGAGAGATGAAAATTGTTATCTATTTTTTCTCCTCCAAATCCATCTCACAAACTGGACAATGACCGGGACTATCATAGACTTTATCCCCTTCGCACTCCATCGGGCATTGGTAATTAACCTCACCTTCTGCAGCATGTTCTCCATGGTGTTCATGTTCTTTGTCTCCGTTGTGGTGATATTTACCGTGCTCAGCTGGGTCGGGTTGTGTTGTGTTTTCGTCTTCGCCGCAGCTTGATAAAATTAGACCTATTGAGAGTATTATCGTTACAGAAAATAGTACTTTTTTCATAATACAAGATTTATTTCCCTTAAGAAACAAAAAAATGTAGAGACATCCAAAATTGAAGGTTGGTATTATTTAGTTGTTACTTCAAACACTTAAAGTAATCAAACGGCTCTAGGCAATCATTACACTTGTAGTGAGCTTTACAAGCCGTACTCCCAAATTGTGAAACCATTTTAGTGTTTTTAGACTTACATAATGGGCAAGGAACTATTGTTTTGTCTCCAAATAAAACCGATTTGTCTACTTCATCTTGTGGGGGTGCAATTCCGTACTCCTCCAACTTTCTTTTTCCCTCTTCGGAAAGCCAGTCGGTAGTCCAAGCGGGGGAAAGTACGAGTTTTACATCGACTTCCAGTTCTTCTTTTTGCAATCGTTCTTTGATGTCTTCTTCAATGACTTGCATCGCAGGACAACCAGAATAAGTGGGTGTAATCAGAATCTGCCAACGCCCATTTTTTTGCTTATTCACTTCGCGCACAACCCCAAGATCAACAACAGTTAATACAGGAACCTCAGGATCTTTTACGTCCTCAAGGAAGTCCCAAATTTGTTCTGCCGTTATGTCTTTTGTCATTGTGGTTTTAATATTTACAGCTACCTGTTAATCAGGGTTGTGGCACACTTGTGTCGACCATGGCGTCGGTAGAGTTTCTCAGAGAAGCACAGAGGCTCACAGAGTTTTTTTACTTATTCTCCGCTCTCATTCTCCACTCTGAACCTTACCATTCCATTCCTGGGTGTGTGCGTTGCACGTATTGTAGTTCTGCGAGTAGGTATCCTAAATGTTCAGAGTGAATACCTTTTCTTCCACCGTCGAGCTGCCATTTTTCTTTTGGAAGCGAAAGCGTTGCTTCGTCCAAAACAGCTTTTATGTTGGCATCGTAAGTAGATCTAAATTCAGATGTATCACAAGCAACTCCTTCTTTGATTAACAATTCATCTACTTCGTCTTGGTAAAAGAGTTCATCAATAAAGCGTGATAAGTCAGTAACAGATTCTTGAACACGATTGTGAGATTCCTCAGTTCCATCGCCTAAACGAATAACCCATTCAGAAGAATGTTTTAGGTGGTATTTCACTTCCTTAATGGACTTAGCAGCAATTGCAGCAATTTGCTCGTCTTTGCTTTCCATTAAACGTTCATACAATAAGATTTGAAAATGATCAAATAAGAATTGACGCACGATTGTTTTACCAAAATCGCCATTGGTTTGTTCTACTAAGAGAACATTTTTATACTCTCTTTCGAGACGTAAAAAAGCCAAATCATCTTCGTCTCTACCTTTGTCTTCAACTTTTGCGGCGTATTGATATAATTCTGTCGCCTGACCAACTAAATCTAAAGCCAAGTTGGTAAGAGCGATATCTTCCTCCAAAATCGGGCCGTGACCACACCATTCAGATAAACGATGCCCCAATATCAACGTATCGTCAGCGCGACGAAGTAAATATTCAAATAATGCTTCTTGCTTTGTCATTGATGTAAAAATTACATGTGTTTAATTCCATCTGGAACTTCATAAAATGTTGGGTGTCTGTACGCTTTTGAGTTTGCGGGTTCAAAAAGCGGACCTGCTTCAGAAGGAGAAGAAGCCGAAACATGTTCAGACTCAACTACCCAAATGCTAATTCCTTCGCTTCTACGTGTGTATACGTCACGTGCATTTTCAATTGCCATTTCAGCATCGGCAGCTCTTAAACTACCTGCATGTTTGTGACTTAATCCTTGTTTACTTCGGATGAAAACTTCCCAAAGTGGCCATTCTTTCTTACTCATAATATAATTTTTTACGAAGCTTTTTTGCGATTTGCACGTTTTTCAGCATAAGCATTTGCTGCTTCGCGAATCCACATTCCTTCTTCTTTTGCTTTTTTTCTTGCTTCAACACGTTCCTTATTACAAGGACCATATCCTTTAACAACTTGCCAAAACTCGTCCCAATTGATTTCACCGAAATCGTAGTGACCTGTTTCTTCGTTAAACTTCAAGTCATTGTCTGGAACTTTAAGTCCAATCAACTCTGCCTGAGGAACAGTAACATCCACAAACATTTGACGTAATTCATCATTCGTGTGACGTTTGATTTTCCAAGCCATTGATTGCGCAGTGTGCTTAGAATCTTTGTCGCTTGGACCAAACATCATTAATGCTGGCCACCACCATCTATTTAAAGATTCTTGTGCCATTTCCTTTTGTTCTGGAGTACCTTGTGCCAATTTAGTTACAATCTCAAAACCTTGTCTTTGGTGAAAAGATTCCTCTTTACAAACACGTACCATTGCTCTAGCGTATGGTCCGTATGAACAACGACAAAGTGGAACTTGGTTCATAATCGCTGCACCATCTACAAGCCAACCAATCATTCCCATATCTGCCCAAGTTAAACTAGGGTAGTTGAAAATAGATGAATATTTAGCTTTTCCAGAGTGAAGATCATCAATGGTCTCTTCACGATCCGCTCCTAGCGTCTCTACGGCACTATATAAATAAAGCCCGTGTCCAGCCTCATCTTGAATTTTAGCTAATAAAACAGCTTTTCTTCTTAAGTTGGGAGCGCGAGTGACCCAATTCCCTTCTGGTAACTGACCAACAATTTCGGAGTGCGCATGCTGTGAAATCTGACGAATCAATGTTTCACGATAAGCGTCCGGCATCCAATCTTTTGGTTCAATTTTTATCTCGTTGTCAATTTTTTCCTGAAACTGACGTTCGAGTTTTGAAATATCTTGTTTTTCCATGACTTTAAAAATATTAGTGTTTGTTTCACTCATAAAGGATGTAATAAAACAAACTCCCTACAAATTTAACAAATAAATATGAAGTTGGTTTTGTCAACTTACATGACTTTTGTCAATTTCTGATTTATATCATTAATGTACATTATTTTTAGATTGTGACCAAAAAAACGGCTTTATTGTTAATTTTGTATCCATTCAATAAAAAAAGCTATGAATCCAACATTTCACGAATTAAAAGTTGTTGATGTTAGAAGAGAAACTGAAGATGCAGTCTCAATCGCATTGGATGTTCCAGAAGCCTTAAAAGAGCAATATTCTTATTTATCTGGACAATATCTTACTTTTAAAAAAGAGTTTGACGGTGAAGAACTACGTAGGTCTTATTCAATCTGTTCTGGAATTGAAGATGGAGAGTTAAGGGTTGCTGTTAAAGAAGTACCTAAAGGACGATTTTCAACTTTTGCAAATCAAAAGCTTAAAGTGGGAGACCAACTAAATGTAATGACTCCAACTGGAAACTTTACAACTAAGTTTGATGAGAGTACAGACAAGTCATATGTCTTTTTTGCTGCGGGGAGTGGAATTACACCAGTTATTTCTTTAGTAAAATCGATATTAGAGAAATCGCCAAAAAGTGACATCACATTATTCTACGCAAACAAGGGTATAGATAGTGTAATATTTAGAGAGGAGCTAGAAGACTTGAAAAATGAGCATATGGATAACTTTAGGTTGATTCATATATTTAGTCGAGAAAGTATTGGGAATAAGTTGCAAAAAGGGCGATTGAACCATGAGAAAGTAGAATTGTTGTATAATGTATTACTGAAAGGACAATCTATCGACGAAGTTTTTGTCTGTGGACCAGAGCCTATTATTTTTGCAGTGAAAGAAACATTTGAAAAATTTGGGTTTGATAAAAACCATGTGCACTTTGAATTGTTTACTACTCCGGTAAGAGGAGAAAATAAAGAGCATCACAAACGAAATCATGATGAGCCTCAAATTCACGCAAATGTGAAAGTTATTCTTGATGGTGAACAAACGCTGATAGCATTGGACTCCGATGGAGATAGTGTGCTAGAAGCAGCACAAAAAGCTGGAGCAGATGTTCCATTTGCTTGCAAAGGAGGTGTTTGTTGTACTTGTAAAGCGAAAATACTTGAAGGTACAGCAAAAATGGATGTTAATTACGCATTAGAAGATGACGAAATAGAAGCAGGATATATTTTAACTTGTCAGGCTCATCCTACAAGTGATCAATTGGTTGTTTCGTATGACGAATAAATGATATACAAAAAACTATTTTATGGGATTTTTAGGAAAATTATTTGGTGAAAAGAAAGAGAAAAAGAAGAAAGATGATTTTGCTAATTTAAAAATTGCTTCCATCGATCGTTTAACCGCAGACGCTGTAAAAGTCACATTTGATGTGCCAGGTGAAAATAAAATGGATTTTTCTTTTTTACCAGGTCAATATATAAATTTAAATGTTGAGTTAGAAGGTAAAGAATACCGTAGATCTTATTCAATATGTAGTGGTTTAGATGAACCGTTAGCAATTGGCGTAAAAGAAGTAGATGGAGGTGTTGTTTCGACTTGGTTGAATAGAGATGCCAAGGAGGGAGATGAGATAAAAGTTACTTTTCCTATGGGGAACTTTACAATCTCAAAACTTGATGGACAATACTTAGCTTTTGCAGCAGGAAGTGGTATAACCCCTTTACTATCAATTGCAAAATTCTTTGGAAAAGCACAAGATTCGAAGTTGGTTTTATATTATGGTAATAAGAATGATGATTCAATCATGTTTTACGATGAACTTGAAGCGCTTCGTGACGATAATGTTGATACGAGACATATTTTATCACGCCAGGAAAAAGAAGGTTTCTTACACGGTCGTCTTGTCAAAGATAAAATCAATGAATTGATTAAGTCAGATTTGGATTTATTAAAATCTAAAGGTTTTTATTTATGTGGTCCTGAAGAGATGATTCTAAGTGCTTCAGAAGCATTGAAAACATTTGGTGTTCCCGAAGAAAAAATTCATTACGAATTATTCACTACGCCGACTTTGATGAAATCGAAAAAACAAGAATCAGTAGCTCAATTTGAAGGACTTTCTAAGGTAACTGTAATTCTAGATGACGAAGAAGAACACTTCGATTTGGAAACTGATGGAGTGTCTATTTTAGAAGAAGCAGAAAGCTATGGAATTGATGCTCCGTTTTCATGTAGAGGAGGTGTTTGTTGTACTTGTAAAGCGAAGGTCTTAAAAGGAGCTGCAAAAATGGACAAAAACTTTTCTTTAACTGATGAAGAAATTGAAGAGGGTTTTATTCTGACTTGTCAGGCACATCCAAATAGCGAAGAAATTATAGTAAGTTATGATGAGTAAAAACATTGTAATCATAGGCGCAAGTCGTGGAATAGGGAAGGAACTGGTTCAGTTGTTTGCGAATAATGAAGGTAACCATATCATTGCTTTGTCGCGTAATGTAGAAGCAATGTCCGAGTTTGATCATCTAAAAAATGTCACCTATAAAGCATTTGATCTTTCAAGTTCAACAGTATTAGAAGATTTAACTCAAATTCTATCTGAAATTAAATCGGTCGATATATTAATTAACAATGCTGGTAAACTGGTAAATAAGCCTTTTTTAGAACTGACTAAAGCAGATATTGAGTCATGTTATCAGACAAATGCCATAGGTGTTATGTTGTCAACTCAAGTGGTTGTTCCAAAAATGCTGAATAAAGGAGGACATATTGTAAATATATCTACAATGGGCGCATTCCAGGGAAGTGTCAAATTCCCAGGTTTATCCGCTTATTCGACTTCAAAGGCTGGGCTTGTGAGTTTCACCGAATTGTTTGCAGAAGAATTTAAAGAGACTAAAATTAAAATGAATTGTCTTTGCCTTGGAGCAGTGCAAACCGAAATGCTAGAAGAAGCATTCCCAGGATTTCAAGCCCCGTTATCAGCAAAGTCAATGGCGCTATATATTCACGACTTTGCTTTAAACGGACATAAGTATATGAACGGTAAAATATTACCCGTTAGCTTGAGTACTCCTTAATTCTGCGCAACGTTACTTTTTGTTTCTTTGCTTTCAAAACGTGTAGGTTTCAACTCGAAACTTAAGATTTCTGATTTTTCAGCATGGAAGAATGTTTCCACTGTACATTTATCGATAGTCGTGTTTGAGGAAATAAAAAGAATTCCCTTTTCATTATATCTTGTTTGCACATTAAATTTTTGATTTTGTACTTCAAAGATATGATCTACAAATTTTCGAACGGTGTTTCTAGGCTCCTTATTGGCAAACTGTGTTACATCAAATTTAATTTCATAATTGTATTTGTATCCAATTTTTGATTGTGAAAAGGATAAATTGCTCATTAGAACAATAGCGAGTGTAAATAGAATTGTTTTCATTTCATATTGTTTTAATTCACAGGTTAAATTTACTGTGACATGTTACAACTATGAAAGTACAAAGAGTTCAAATATTACACATTGCTTAATCGAGACTAAAAAATCAAAATAAGTAATACTACTTAATTGCGGATATGTGAATATATATGTAATGAGTTGAAATAGGTAAAATAAAAAAAGCTGTCCCAAATAACTCGGGACAGCTTTTAAAGTTTATAATAAGATTTTTATAACTATTTCACAATTGCTGTGAAAGAAGCATTATCTAAGTATTTAATAAACTCACGGTCTTGAGCAGCTTTACTTTTCAATGAACCGTCTTTTGCAAATGCATCTTTTAAGTTAGTAACAATTACGTCTAATTTATCTTGACGAGCACCAACAATTGCTTTCAAATAATATCCGTCAGCTGTTTCAGCATCGTCAGATTCATTAACTGTTGATTCAGCTGAAGCTGCATCTTTGTTTAAAAGTTGAGCAAGTGCTTTGTTGTATGATGCATCACTACCAAAACTAGAGATCGCTTCTTCATAGTTTCCGTCTTGAATAGCCAGGATTCCTTCGTTGTAAGAAACTTGTTCTCCTGCACCTGAAGCCTCGCTTAAAAGAGCTTTAGCATTATCACGCTCTCCGTTAACACCAGCTACTGCAGCTAAATTATTTTTAGAAATTTCATTTTCTTGAATTCCGTTTGCTTTCTCAAATTTAGCTTTAGCTTCACTTATTTTGTTTTGAGTGTAAAGTACAGCTCCGATATTGTTTACTGGACGGTGATCTTCTGGGAATAAACGAGCAGCTTCTTTGTAAAGGCGCATTTTTTCATTTAAATCATCTGTTAAAGTTGCAGTAAATAAAATCTCTTCAAGATCCAATGTGTCGATATTTGATTTTGAAAGAGAAACTAGCTCTTCATCAGAAAATCCAGTCAATTCATAATTGATAACGATTTCCGAACGACGTTGGTGAGGGAAAATGTTTTTATCAAGGTAAGTAAATGTTTTACCTAAATCACGCATTGCTTGCTCACGAGCAGTAGGAGTCTTCTGCATCTCAAGGATGTTAAGAATCAAATCTTTTTCAGACTTCTCCATATCAGAAGCTAGAAGTGTTTTCTTGAATCCTGCGAAATCTTCACCCTTACCAACTGTAGAGTAGTTATCTCCGTTTTGACCAGCCTCGTTTTCTACTTTTTTCATAGCTGCAACTTTCATTGAAGCTTCTTTTGCAGTTGTAGCACGATCAGTTGATAAAGTATTGTTTTTATCTTCTTCACCTTCAATTGAAGCGAATGCTGTGATTGAAATGTTTTTGATTTCAATTTTTGGATTTGTTTGTGCCGCAGCCATGAAATCTTTCATTGCTATAATGTCATCATCTTTCATTTCAGATGAACGAACTTCAGAACGACCTTTTAGGTAATTGATTTCAGCAATTTGCTGTTCATTCGTTACACGTTGAAATTTGTCAGCAGAATAAATGATACGGAAATCTTTTCTCACTAAAAGAGGAGTAACAACCGTTGCATCAGCAATTTTTGTTTTTTCTATTACTCCTTTTTCTTTATCTCCTTTGAAAACTTTACCTGTAACAGAAAGTTCAGAAACCTCCATATCTGGAGAGTAAGCAATTACGTCTTCATAAACTACTTTTCCTCCTGGTTTGTAAGGAATAACTGTACCATTAGCTGTTGCTTTTTCACCTACAACGGTAATTGGCTTAAGTGCGTGAGAACCAATTGCTGGAGTAATCTCTGCATACGCTTTTTTCTTAATTCCTTTTTCTGGGAAAGTAATATCTACTTTTACTTTCACACTATCTCCGTGCATTTCTAGTGGGTCTGGAGTAACTGCGTAGTCTAAATCCTTTAAAAGATCACAACCAGTTGTCATTATACCAGCCGCAGCTATAAATGCTAAACTTTTGATACCTTGTTTTTTCATTATCATTTTATTAGTTCTTGCTTATTTACGATTGCAATAATAATGATTTTTTTTAGCACTTGAAAAAAGAAGTTGATATAAAATAAAATTGTTAATAATTAATTTTCACACAATAATAGGTTTGACTTGTCGTTGCAGTCCTCAATCAAACGGCGGATATTCATCCTAGTCCTAGGATCTACAAGGTTTTTAGCGACATCACGGAGTGGTATTAAAACAAATTTTCGTTCGTAAATCTTTGGATGAGGCACCTTTAAATTTTTTGTATCAATTATCCTTTGACCGTAAAAAAGTATGTCTATATCGATGATTCTGTCAATATATCCAGAATTTTCAACCCTAATTCTACCTAATTTATGCTCAATACTATGAATAATCTTTAAGAATTCATGCGGTTCTATTTGAGTTTGTGTTTGAGCGCATATATTTAGAAAATCTTTTTTGCTATCAAACCCCTTTGCTTTTGATTCATAAAACGGAGAAATAATCACCTTTTGGTTGAGTGTTTCCTCTAGTTGTTTTACTGCATTCAAGATATTCTTTTTTCGATCTCCTAAATTACTTCCTAAGCTTAGGTAAACTTTGTCCTCTCTTTTATTGTCGTAAGCCATATTAACCTGTTAACTAAAATTCTCGCCATTTGTAACTATTTCAATTAGAAATAACTTCTTTTTATCTACTTTTATAGATTCAAAATTACATATTAGTTTTTATGGAAAAGAAAAAAGTATCGTTTGGTCGTATTTTTTGGCCTAGTCTTACAGCAAGTATTGTGTTGTTATTCATTATTGGGACAATTATAGCAATAATGATTAGCAGTGTGTTAGGATCAAAACCAGTATACTCGGTTGAGAATAAAACGGTTCTTCACATGACATTGAAAGGTGAAATTGGAGAAATGAGTAAGTCAGATTTAAGTCCAAGTACACTGAGCCTTGTGAATAGAGTTGGTTTGGTTGACTTGTTGTATGGACTAGAGAAAGCAGCGACTGACGACAGAATTAGTGGTGTGTTTTTGGAGTTAGAAGGCGCTCAGTGTGGCTATGCTACAGCAACGGAAATTAGAAATGCAATCAATAAATTTGAGGAGTCAGGTAAATTCGTCGTGGCTTATAATAAAGGAGAAGCAGTTTCCCTAAAGCAATACTATATTGCTTCCGCTGCTGATGAAAGCTATGGGTTTCCTTCTACAATGTTTGAATTTTTAGGGTTGGGAACTGAATTGGTCTTTTTTAAAGGCATGTTCGATAAATTAGATTTAGAAATGCAAGTGATTCGTGGCTCGAATAATGATTTTAAAAGTGCTGTAGAGCCTTTCTTTTTAACAGAAATGAGCGACTCTAGTAGATTACAGGTAAAAAGGTACTTGACTGGTATTTGGGATAATGTAAAAGCTGACATTGGCGACGAAAAAAGTATAGATAGTAAAACATTAGGTATGTATGCTGATAGTAGTTTAATTCGCCGTATTACACATGCAGTTAAATATAACCTTATCGATGATGAGAAATATAGAGATGAGGTTATTGCGTTGATTGGTGAGAAATTAGAAGTGAAAAATGTTGAAGACATTAAATTTAAGAGTTTTGAAACTTACGCGCAAAAGAAATTTAAATCAAATCAATCTATCAATCATGTGAAAAAAGCTAATATAGCTGTGATTGTAGCAGAAGGAGCAGTAGTTACTGACGGTGAAGGATTGAGTAGCGCAAACATCACAAAATTGTTTCAAAAAGCACGTAGAGATGAAAATATTAAAACAATTGTTTTTAGAATAAATAGCCCTGGAGGCAGTGCTTTAGCGAGTGATGAAATTTGGCGTGAAGTAAAATTGGCAAATGAAGAAAAGAAAGTAATTGTTTCAATGGGGGATGTTGCAGCGTCTGGAGGTTACTATATCGCTGCACCTGCTGATAGAATATTTGCTCAGGCAACAACGATTACTGGATCGATTGGCGTATTTGGAGTAATACCTTATACAGGTGCAATGTTCGAAAATAAACTAGGTTTATCTTTTGACCGTGTCAGCACAAATGATCATGCTGTTCTTTCGACAAATAAAAAGTTATCAGAAGAGGAATATGCAATGATTCAAGAAGAAGTGGACTACATCTACGATCAGTTTTTGTCTAGAGTTTCTGATGGTAGAGGAATGACTAAAGAGGCTGTAAATGTTGTAGCTCGAGGTCGTGTGTGGACGGGAGAAGATGCAAAGAAAAAAGGACTAGTCGACGAGATTGGAGGCTTACAAGATGCAATTAATTATGCTGCAAAACAGGCTGGGATAGACAGTACAGATCGTATGGTTCGCTATTATCCGAAGGTTGAAGAAAAAGCATGGATGGAAATAATAGAGGCTTTGGAGGGTGATGAGAATACTTCAAAAGAATCTGAATTCCCTCAAGAAATGATGGATCTCTATAAGAGAATTCGTTCGATTGAAAACCTAACTGGAATTCAAGCAAGACTGCCTTATGAGATTGTTGATTAGGAACTAGTTTTCAGGACTCACATTCATCCAAATAGATGATGCTTGCTGTTTTATCTTAAATTAATTTTAATTTTACGGCAACTCTATTATTGTTTGGATGAAGAAAGGCTTGGTTTCTCTATTTCTGATTAAATTGAAGTTCGCGGCTTCATCAGCCCTTGCAACAATAGTTGATTATTTTCTTTATCTACTATTGGAGAGTTCTGTTTTTAGTCCTGTTATTTCAAATTTAATATCCGCTTCGGTGGGAATGATAATAAATTTTGCAATTCAAAAACGATATATATTTACTTTAAAGCGGAAAGTGGCTACAGTCTTCCTGATTTCAGTGCTCGTTTCGCTTGGAGGGATAGGTCTAAGTACTTTGTTTATTTATCTATTAAACAAAATTGCATTCTTCAATGAATACCAGTTTGTGACAAAGGCAATTGTTATCGGAATTATTTTTAACTACAACTTCTATTTTAAACGATTCGCCTTCGAAAAGCGATTTTTACCTGAATTAAATAAACGCAATGACTAATTCTTTCTTACACGTTTACAATAAGTCTTTGTTCTGGAAGATACTAACGTGGTTGGTTTTCCTCGGTGTTATTTACTTCCCGATATTCTTGCACCTTGGATCATTACCAGTAGCACTTTGGGATGAATCTCTTTTTGCTTTGAGGGCACTATTTATGTATGACAATTTAGAATATATGATAGACTTTAATCAATTTGAAGGATTGTCTGATCATATGAATACGAAGTTGCCTTTCACAACATTTTTTCAAGTGTTAGGGATTAAAATATTTGGCGTAAATGAATTAGGTATCCGATTGCCAATAATTTTTATCTTTTTAGGGCTTTCATTTTGGATTTATACGTTTTTTAAAAAACAGTTCAGCGTTTCTTGGGTGGGTGGTGCTTTTGTTTTATTACTCGTAATTAGTTATGGTTTTGTAGGAGAACATATGCTCCGAACAGGGAATCAAGATGTACCATTTGCTATGTACTTATTGTTAGCGACACTCTATTTTTGGAAATATATAGAGTACAAAAAAATCAGTGATGTATTGTTGTTCTCATTCTTTATGATTGCTGCTTTATTAACTAAAAACCTTCTTTCGGTGATTGTTTTACCTGGAATACTCGCATTTATTTTATTAAAAAAACACCGCTTTAAAGAAGTGATGGGGAGCTATAAAACCTATATGTCAGCCATAATAATAGCAGGGGCTTATATTCTAACTTTAGTTTATTTTGAATGGCAATACCCAGGTTTTTTTGATAGAATGTGGAACTATGAATTATTAGGTCGTTATACGAACACTATTGAAGGTCATAGCGGTGGATTCTTTTTTTATTTTGACATTTACTTTAATCAAAATAGTTCCTATTTAGGATACTTTGCACTTTTTGGGCTTTTTGTTCTATTTGACAAAAATGCTGACATCAGGTTGAAACGATTAACCACCTTGTTATCTCTGGTATTTGTTTCCTATCTACTGTTTATTTCTATTTCTGCGACCAAAACGGAGTGGTACGTTGCTCCTTTATATCCTTTTGGTTCTTTGATAGCTGTTTTGGGTATTTTTCATTTAAATCAAGTTTATATTTTAAAATCCTCTGTACCTATTAAAATTTTCATCGGTGCTTTAATCTTGGTTTTGTTCTCTGGAAATTATACATCTGTTATAAATAGTGTTTACAAGGAAGAACCGAAAAACGGGACACAGATTTACGGTTATCATCTTAAAAACAATAGCGTTTCATTGGGAAAGAAATTCTATATCATAGATTCGAGATTTGGTTCATCTGCTTATTTTTCTAAAGAAATTTACAATAGGAATCATGGATATGACATCATTTATGCTGAAAATTTTGAAGATATGGAGATGCCAGCCAAAGTATTTACTTGTAGACCCAATGAAATGAGGCTGATTGAAAATAATTTTAAATTTGAAATCATCAACGATAAGGCGATGCATTGCAAAGGTTATTTGATAGTTGAAAAGTTAAATAATCAGAAAATCCAATAAAACGGTAAGTCTTATAAAATAAAGACTTACCGTTTTATTGGATATGCGGTTAAATACGAAGTTGATTTAATCCAAAATACAATTTGAACACATCATTCCACCTTCTGAGCTAATCCAAGTTGTCCGATGATCAAAATCGTCATAATCTAAGCTGTGAGTAGCTTTAATATCAAAGATCATTTCTTTGTGTGTCTCTGGTAGAGTTACCGATTTATCTAGCGGAACTCTTATTTCTAAAGTTACATGTTGTCCTCTTATTTTATGATCTTTTGAGAAAGAATATACACTAGGAACAATAAGGGAGTCATTTTTGAAGACAGGTTTGTAATCTATGTTTTTGGCATTATCTAATGCTAGCTTTGTTGTTCTTCCATTACTTATTTTTATTAATGTAACTTTGTAGTCCTGTATGGTGCTGTCACGTAACACTCTAAAGCTTGGCAGACCAATTTCAATTTTATCGTCATCTATAAAAAAGTAGTCATGTACTTCCCAAAACTCAGTTTCGTCAACATTGTAAATGTTGTTTCCCTTGTAGTTTATCACCAAGTTAAGGTTAGTTAGTGAGTCAGAATAGTTTGTTATTTCTTCCTCAAGCTCATAATCACTTTTAAACTGCATCCCAAGTTCTATACTTGAATAACTAAATAAACAGATGGCTACAATCCAGATTATTAATCCACCTAGACTTGGAGCTTTCATTTTTCCTTTGTAATTGAATAGTAGTTTTAAGCCTAAACTAGTTATTGCAAGTAAAGGAAACAGTATGATTATAAATAAAGACCAGAAATTCATTAAAGAAGACCCTGAAGGATAAAGCACGTCAAAAAAGGTATTCAAATTATTACCTAAGCTACTTGCTGTAAATGAAACTAAATCTGAATCACCGAAAAACACAATGGATATTAATACGATTGCAATAACCCCACCTATTAAGAATCCAGCGCCAATAAACTTTCCAAGTATTTTTAGAATTGAACTAATAACACTCCCACTTTTATTGACTGACTTTTTAATTGATCCTGCTGCCCTGTTAGCTCCTGATTTTGCATCTTTTGAAAATCCAGAAACATAGTCCTTAATGTTGTCAAGGTTAACTGGTTGTCCGCGCATTTGTAATTTTTGAGCAGTTGTTTTTGCTTCAGGTATTACGGCCCAAAGTATAATGTATACTAATATACCACTACCGCCTAGAATAACCATTAAAACAAATAGGATTCGGATAATTACGGGATCTACTTGAACATAGTGACCTAAACCAGCACAGACTCCACCTATCGTAGCGTTTTCTTCATCACGATAAAGTCTTTTACTTGTTTTTTCGTTTATGTTCTCTTCTTGAAAATTTTGATTTGAGTCATTACTTTCGTCTCCGTCCACTTTGTAGTCTGTTGGCCGTCCCATGATCTCCATTACTTCTGTTACATCTAGTTCTGTTATAACTTGTTTGGAATCATTTAGTTTTTCATGAAACAATTCGGCAATTCGAGCTTCAATGTCTTCCAACATTTCATTTACGCCCTCTTCAGATGAAAAAATGGCTTTTATTTCATCCAAATATTTCTTTAAAATTAGGTATCCGTCCTCTTCAATATTAAAGACTAATCCTGCGATATTTATTGATATTGTTTTTTTCATTTTTACTATTTGTTAGAAATTTGTGTTACAGCTGAATTTAATTCTTCCCAAGTCGATTTTAACTCCGCTAAGAAATGGTTTCCTTCCTTGGTAATTGTATAATATTTTCGAGGTGGTCCTGAACTGGATTCTTCCCACCTGTAATCTAATAATTTTGCATTTTTCAATCTCGTAAGTAACGGGTATAAAGTTCCCTCTACTACAATCAATTTTGCTGACTTTAGTGTGTCAATGATTTCTGAAGGGTAACGCTCCTTTTGCGAAAGAACTTGAAGAATACAATACTCTAAAATTCCTTTACGCATTTGTGCTTTTGTGTTTTCTATCTTCATCTGTACCTTTTTCTAAGTTGTGAAGTTTTCTTTTTTAATCGTTTCACTTTACAAATATAATACAAATAGTACTATGTATAACAAAGTACTATATGAAATTTATATATTATTTTATTTTCCTGCTGAAATCCCTTTGTTTTACTAGAGTTCTGAAAGACAAAAAATATTTTTTATTTCTAAAGAAAACCTCAGGTTTTAGTAAAATAGTTAACTTCACACCAAAATTTTCAATATGTCAAAAGCAAACTGGAAAGTAGTAAAAGAGTACGAAGATATTACCTATAAGAAGTCGAATGGAGTTGCTCGTATCGCATTTAACAGACCGAATGTTAGAAATGCATTTCGTCCAAAAACAGTGGGTGAACTTTACGAAGCGTTTTTAGATGCTCGAGAAGATACCTCGATAGGTGTAGTATTGTTTTCTGCTGAAGGACCTTCAACAAAAGATGGTGTTTATTCTTTTTGTAGCGGTGGAGATCAAAATGCACGTGGTCATCAAGGTTATGTCGATGAGGAAGGTATGCCTAGATTAAATATTCTAGAAGTACAGCGTTTGATTCGATTTATGCCAAAGGTTGTCATTGCAGTTGTTCCAGGTTGGTCCGTTGGAGGAGGTCATAGCCTCCATGTAGTTTGTGATTTGACACTAGCAAGTAAAGAGCACGCAATATTTAAACAAACAGATGCTGATGTGACTAGTTTTGACGGTGGATACGGTTCTGCTTATCTTGCTAAAATGGTGGGACAAAAAAAAGCGCGTGAAATATTCTTTTTAGGACGTAATTACTCTGCACAGGATGCTGTTGATATGGGAATGGTGAATGCTTCAATCCCTCATGCTGAATTGGAAGATACAGCTTATGAATGGGCACAGGAAATCCTTGAGAAGTCACCTACTTCAATAAAGATGCTCAAATTTGCTTTTAACTTAACAGATGATGGTATGGTAGGTCAGCAGGTTTTTGCAGGAGAAGCAACTCGTTTAGCATATATGACGGATGAAGCGAAGGAAGGCAGAAATGCATTTTTAGAAAAACGTAAGCCAGATTTCAAAGACATTAAATGGATCCCATAAACGGGGAATCAAATATGAGCGAATTAAGAAAGGCATTAGAGGCAAAGATAGGAGAACACAGGGTGCATTCGTTTAATAGGAGTTCAGACGATTATATCGATTTGCTTTTATTAGATATCGAGACAAAAGTCCCAATGAAAATTTTAATGACGGATGGGCTTTCAGAATACAGCATGCCTGTTCCCCAAAAATATAAGGGGAGAGAACTTAATGAAATTTACTTTGCTTTACCTAGTTATTGGGAAATTGAAGAAACAGATAATCCGTTAATGAAATGGCCTGTGGATCAGATTCAAAAATTGGCAAAACATGTTATAGAAAATGAGACTTGGTATGGCCCAGGACATACGTTCTCCAACGGGAATCCGCCTCAGTCATTGTCTGGAAATATGAAACAAAATCATTTGTTGTTGTCTGATCCAATTTTGTTAGAAGATCTTTTTCAACCACTTTCTTTAGAAGATAAAGTAATTCACTTCTTGGCAATTATTCCTCTCTTTGAAGATGAATTTGACCGCAAAATGAGTAGTGGTTACTTTAAGTTTATTCGAAAATTTAGGGCTAAAAATGGCAATGAAATACTTGATGATTACAGAACGTCTATTTATAGAAGTCGGTGGCGTTTTTTTGGATAATTTTTTAGTTATTCATCACAAATGAACAATACCTTTTGTTTTAATGTTATTAAATTAAAGACTTGATGTTGGAAGAATTTAAAAAATTTATTGCGAAAGGAAACGTTTTAGAATTGGCTGTTGGTTTAATAATAGCTACTTATTTTGGAGCAATAGTTAAATCTTTAGTAAATGATGTCATTATGTCTCCAATTGGAAAAATGCTGGGAGGCGTTGATTTCGACCGCTTGAAATATGTAATTCAAGAAAAAGTTCCTGAAACTGCTGAAGGTGCTGGAGACGGAGTGTCTGAAGTAGCAATTACATATGGTGTATTTATAAATACTGTCATTACTTTCCTTATTGTTTCTTTCTCAGTATTTATGGTAATTCGAATTTACAATAAAATGAAGTCCAAGATGGAAAGAAAAAAAGAAGAAATTCCATCTGATCCTCCAGCTCCAAGTAAAGAGGAGGCTTTGTTAATAGAAATTCGAGACCTGCTTAAGAAAAGTTGATTTTTATCATTTTTGCTATTTTTTTCAATGCTTTAAAATCAAAATTTGATGCTCCCCTAATTTGTTTAAGGGTGACATGCATTTAGTATTAACTATAGAGAACCTAGTTCTCATTAAATTTTTTTATAAATATGACAAAATACATTAAATATTTTTTTCAGATAAGTTTTATAATTGCAATGGTTTTTGCCTTTGCAGGGAATATTAAAGCTCAAGAAGTTGAGCCGAGAAAAGGGACAATCGAACATAACGATGGGAAGAGATCTTGCTTGGTTCTTAATTTAGACCCTGAACCAAAACCTCTAAAAAAAGCATGGAAATCATTTTTAAAAGATAACTATGACTTTAAAATAAAGGGTATAGGGTTTTTAACGAATAAGGATTTACTTTATAAAGAAGATATCGTAGTGGAGGACATTTCTTCAAAAAGAATGGATTTTTACACTAAGATAGTTGAGGATGAGGTTGGGTCAGAAATGAAAGTTTTTGCTTCGTTTGGCTATGATATTTATATAAATGAAAAGGATACTCCCGAAGAGTATAGGATCTTGGAAAAAATACTGAAGGACTTTTTGAAATCGTATCTTCCAAAATACTATGAAAGTGAAGTAAAAGCGACAAAAAAGAAAATTAAAAAACTCACTAAGAATGTAAGTGGGTTAAATAAAGATCTTTCCAAGAACAAATCGGAAATCGAGGACTTGAAAGAAGAAATCGAAGAACTAACAGAGGAAGTAGCCCAAAAAGAGTCACTGCTTGAAACTACAAACGTTAAGTTAAAAGAGCGTAAAGAGAAACTTCAGAGGATTAATGAAAAATTCAATAAAGACTAATTAACGGATAGTTCTTTTTAAACCGACTTTCAATGTCAATTTTCATCATTACCTTTACCACATGATATTTGTCACTGGAGGAACGGGTTTAATTGGTAGTCACCTTTTGGTGGAATTAGCACAAAAGCATTCTGAGATAACGGCAATTTATAGAGATGAGACAAAAATCTCCACCGTTCAAAAGTTGTTCGACTATTATTTGAGTGATATTGGTTCAAGTTGCTTTGAGAAAATCAAATGGGTACAGTGTGATGTGCTTAGTGTTCCAGAGTTGGAAGAAGCTATGACGGGACATGATGTAGTTTACCATTGTGCAGCAATCGTTTCTTTTAAGCGCCGTGATTTTTCGAAAATGATGAAAATTAATCGTTACGGAACAGCCAATATTGTCAATCTTTGTCTTCACTTAAATATTGATAAACTTTGCTATGTAAGCTCAACAGCTGCGGTTGGAAATAAAGATATTCCCGAAGATCAACAAGTCGATGAAAACGGCAAATGGATTCTTACCGATGATACTTCAGGTTATTCTATTACAAAATATAGCGCTGAAAAAGAAGTTTGGAGAGGAATCGAAGAAGGTTTGAATGCTGTTATGGTAAATCCTTCAATTGTCATTGGAGCGGGGGATTGGACAGAAAGTTCGCTGGTGATATTTAACTCAATCGCTAAAGGGTTAAAATTTTATTCACCAGGTTCAAATGCTTTTGTCGATGCACGGGATGTAGCAAAGATTATGACGCTTTTGGTTGAAAAAGACATCAAAAGTGAAAGATATTTGTGCATCGGAGAAAATGCAAAATTCAAGGATCTATTCGAATTAATAGCAAAACATTTAGATCAAAAACCACCAAAATATCAAGTAAGTCCAATCTTAATGGGAATTGCTTGGAGAATATCTGTTTTCTGGAGTGCCATAACTTTCACAAACCCAACAATCACGAAATCTTCAGCACGCAGCGCATTCAAAAACACCAAATTCAGTAATGAAAAAGTGCGAAAAGCATTGGATTATAATTTCTATTCCTTGAAAGAAAGTGTGCAGAACGCTGTGAAAGGAAAAATTTCAAGATAGCCTTAAAGTCTTTTACTTAACCGCCAAGAACGCTAAGAAGGCGCAGTGTTCACAAAGTGTTGTGTTATCGAAAAAACTCATGGTAAAGTTTAGGTAAGGAATGCACACTTTTTCCTTCACGTTACTTTGCGTAAAACTGGGCTTACTTTGAATTTATAATGAGAATTATCACTCTCTGAAGTCCTGTAAGGACGGTATATCAATAACCGTGGGTGCAAACCCACGGTTGAAAAACTATATGCAGCCCTCAAGTCCCATAGGGACGACATATTATTAACCACAGGTGCTATCCCATGGTCTAGAATGTCTAACGCTCTTCCTTTTTTTGCGCGTATTTTTGGGTTCCTGAGCTTTTAAATTTTAGTATTTAAAAATGTCGAAGGACAAAAATCGTAACAAAAAGCATCTCAAAAAAAATATTCACTAGATTAAGCCAAGTTCTTACTGACTTTCCGTAGTTTTAAATATAAAATTTAGACAAGTCTAAAAAAAAGATGTATATTTGTAAAAAATATTTATTGATGAAACAAATAATTCTGGTTAATCTGTGTTTATTAAGTGCTTTATTTTCTTGGTCTCAAAACAGTAGTGTTTACGGAACGGTTACTAATGGAGAAAATGAATCACTAGCGTATGTGAAAGTTGTGGTTGACGGAGAAAACATAGGGGCTTTCACCGATGAAAATGGAGCATACTTATTAAGTAACCTTAAAGCAGGAAACTACACGTTACTTATTCGGTCTATTGATTATGGAAGTACGCAAAAAGAGATAGAATTAAATCCAAATGACTCTTTACGTATTGATTTTAATCTAGGTCAACAAATCAAGGATTTCGATGAGGTGGTTGTTTCCGGAACGATGAAAGAAGCCAGAAAATCAGACAGCCCAGTTCCTACCGAAGTGTATACTGATGAGTATTTTAAAGCCAACCCTACGCCTTCTATTTTTGAATCATTGCAGAATGTCAATGGAGTTCGACCGCAAATAAACTGTAGTGTTTGTAATACAGGAGATATTCATATTAATGGATTGGAAGGTCCTTATACGATGATATTGATTGACGGAATGCCAATCGTAAGCGGACTTTCAACCGTGTATGGTTTAAATGGTATTCCCCAGGCACTAATCGAACGTGTGGAGATTGTGAAAGGTCCATCCTCAACGCTTTACGGTTCTGAAGCGGTTGGTGGTGTAATTAATGTCATCACAAAATCTCCTTCAAATACACCAAAATTGACGGCTGATATTTTTGGAACTTCCTGGGGAGAGATAAATGCTGACGTGGGTTACAAGTTTAATTTGAATGAAAAAATTTCTTCAATTATTGGAATTAATTATTTCAATTACTCGAATCCCATTGACAATAACAACGACAATTTTACAGATGTTACGCTACAAGACAGGGTCTCCATTTTTAATAAGTGGACGGTGCAAAGAAAAGACAATCGTATTTTCTCTATTGCTGGGCGTTATGTTTATGAAGACCGTTGGGGCGGAGAAATGGACTGGACGCCTGAATACAGAGGAGGCGATGAAATTTACGGTGAAAGTATTTACACCAGTCGTGGGGAAATATTTGGTACATATCAATTGCCCATGAAAGAAAAGGTGTTGTTCATGTTTAGTGCAAATAGTCACCAACAGAACTCTGTATATGGAGACCTCGAGTATATTGGAGATCAAAAAGTAGGCTTTGGTCAGTTCACCTGGGATAAGCAAATAGGTGAAAGTCACGATTTTCTTTTAGGAGCATCAATGCGATATACGTATTACGATGACAATTCTGTAGCCACTGAGTTTGTAAGTGATTCGGAGGTAATAAATAATCCTTCAGAAACGATTTTGCCTGGAGTGTTTTTGCAAGATGAAATCACATTTAATAACCAACATAAAGTGCTGTTGGGGATAAGGTATGACTATAATTCAACTCATGGAGACATATTTACGCCAAGAATAAATTACAAATGGAAATCAAAAAACAAAAAGAATATCATCCGAGTAAGTGGAGGTAGAGGTTATCGAGTAGCAAACATCTTTACTGAAGATCATGCTGCCCTTACTGGAGCTCGTGAATTAGAACTTGCAGATAATCTTGCGCCTGAAACTTCATGGAACGGAAATATCAACATCATTAAAAAGATAATCACGAGAGATCAACTTTTCGTCACTTTCGACGCGACTGTTTTCTACACGTATTTCGAAAATAAAATCATCCCAGATTATGAAACAGACCCAAATAAAATAATTTATGGGAACCTGGATGGTTATGCAGAGTCAAAAGGTGTTTCGCTGAATATTGATTTAAGATATAGAAACTTAACGGGTCGAATAGGAGGTACATTCATGGACGTTTCTCGCGTTGAGGACGGTGAACGATTTCAGCAAGAATTTCAAGAAGATTATACCGCGGTTTGGAACATTGGATATACATTCCCAAACTGGGGCGTGATGGTTGAATATACTGGAAATATTTACGGTCCGATGAAACTACCGTTACTCAGTGATTCAGATCCTAGACAGGCTTATTCTGAAACGTGGAGTATCCAAAATATTCAGATTAGAAAGTCTTTCAATAATGGATTGGAAATTTACGGCGGAGTGAAAAACTTACTCAACTGGACGCCCAACAGAGGAAATCCATTCATTATTGCACGAGCACATGACCCCTTTGATGAAAATGTAGTTTTCGATGGAAACGGTCAAGCTGTTCCAACTCCAGAAAATCCGTATGGCTTAACTTTTGATCCTGCTTATGTCTACGGTCCAAATCAAGGAACTCGGGCTTTTTTAGGGATACGATATGCGATTAAGTAATTTACTAAAATATCTGTTTTTGATGATTGGTTTTTTCGCCATTCAAACTTCGTATGCCCAATTAGAAAAACACAATTTTGAATCACTGGATAGTCTACAAAATATTGAGGAAAAACCGGTAGTTGTATTTTTTCATGCGGACTGGTGTAAGTTTTGTCTGGCTATGGAGAGTACAGTTTTTACTTCCGATTCAATTATTTCAGCACTCAATGAAGACTTCTACTTTGTATCTTTCGATGCAGAGCAAAAAGAACCTGTCACATACAGAAATGAAACTTATTTGTTTGAATCCAACGGAGTTAATACAGGTACACATCAAATCGCTACGCATTATGCAAGTCAAGATGGAAGCGTGAGTTACCCAGCCATCGTTGTGCTCTGGAAAGGAAAGTCCATTTTTCAGCGAAATTCATTTATGGATAAAGAAGAGCTGATGGGCGTTTTGAATCGGATTTCCTCGTTGTAGAGAAGGGCTTGGTAATAGGTTGAGACGTACAGAACCTTACATTTCTAGATATTTATCGAAAGATTTTATCGTAAATCCAACGTAAAAATTAACGAATCCCATGGGGATAAAACATTCAATAGTCACGGACTTCAGTCCGTGGTAGAGATGGTTAGGAGAGATCCTTTTTGGCGTGTATTTTTGTGGTTCCTGAGCTTTTGAATTTTAGTATTTAAAAATGTCGAAGGACAAAAATCGTGACAAAAAGTATCGCTGGGGCTTGATTCATGCAGAAATATATCGTACCTACGGCACTCTTATGAACATCGCGTTAAATTCAGACCTAGGCTAGATACGTTACGTGCTTACAGCACTTGTTCTGTATTTTCTCAGCAAATATGCTGAGCGATTTTAGGTTGGGACACACGGTCGTGCCCCCAACCTTTTCAACTTGGTTTGTTGGACAAAATATTACTACATTCGTTGAAGTATTTTTTAAATGGAAATCAAGGAGCAAATAGCAGTTTGGAAAGAAGCACTTCTTTCGCCTAATCAGAATGACGTTTTGGTCAATTTGGTGGAGGATAAAAATGCGGTTGCTACTGACAACGGAATAAGTACAGATGAAAAAATCGCTTTGCCCGAAGATCGTTTACTCAATACCTTTTTCAAAAAGCACAAAGAATCAATTAAAGAATCGGGGACACCTATTTTTGGAGCGGGTCAAAATTTGATTGAATTTAGTCTCGATCAGAATAAATACGTCTGTCCAGTTTTTGTAGCGGGGTGCAATATCAAGAAAAATCGATTCAATAAAACGTATGAAATTGAAATCAGCGAAGATTTTTATTTGAACCCATTTCTGGCAAAAACGCTCGAAATTGATCAGGAATTTGAAGAAATTGCCGATTTTGAAGCTTTTTTAAATGAAAAAGGACTTTCTTTTGAAATTCGGAATGGAACATGGCTTGCAAATTTTCATCCGCACCGTTTTGTTTTACTGAAAGAACTAGAACAGCTCCAGGAGCAAAAAACATTGTCAAATAACTTGTCTCAATTACTTGGAGAAGGAGATGATTCCAATGGTTCAATGGAACTGCACGAAGGATTATTATTTGACGCAGATGAAGATCAACTGAGTGTTTTTGAAAAATTAAAGAATGAAAACCTCGTGGTACAAGGTCCTCCGGGAACGGGGAAGTCTCAAGTGATTGGAAATTTACTGGGAAAAGTACTTGGCGCTGAAAAACAAGCTTTACTAGTTGCTGAGAAACGTGTCGCGTTGGAAGTTATTTATGATAAATTGCGGTCATTAGGTTTACATCAATTCTGTTTGCTGTATCACCATGAACTAAAATCAAAGGATTTTATACGTTCTCTTAAATCGACTTGGCAATTGTTTGAAAAGCGAAAGAAAGGGAGTGCTATACTTAATTTAAATGCAAAGCTTCAAATTGATGGATTAGAATTGACGCTAAATCGTTTGCGACAAGCGGATTTAATTGGGGGATTAAGTTTTACAGAATTCAACGAAAAGAAACCAACGTTAAATCCCAAGGAGATCGAATTTGTGACAGATGTCCCGCCGATACCCGTTTGGGAAACAAATAAAAAACAACTGTCTAAATTAAAAGAGGGAGGATTTGAGATACAAGGTGCTTGGTTAAAGATCAAGTTTAAAAATGAACTAGATTTTATCCATAGTCTCGAGAAACGTTTAAAAGAAGTACTTAAAGAATTTCAAAAATTGTCTGAAAATATTGTGACAATCGAAGATGTGGAAAGCGAAATTCGCAAAAGTGGTTTAGTAAGTCTGTTCTTTTACGATGACTTGTTAATCCCAACGCATCTGTTTACTCCAGATCACAAACAGCAAAAGCGGTTTTTAAAACTTACGAATCAGTTGACAACGTTAAAAGAAAAGTTTGAAACCCTCGAACAAGAAAAAAAGCACTGGAAGAAAAACTTTAGTCTTTCGGAATTGGAAGAGTACATATCAGTACTTGCTTCAACAAATCGCTTTAACCTTCGAACGAAACTTAAACGTAGAAAATTGTTAAAATTCACCGACTTAAATTTGAGTGATGCAAAATCTGCGCTTGAAAACTTGATGGCTTGCAAAGATTTGGAGCGACAAATCATCACGACGAAAGAGAAATTGCGTGAGTTAGGAGTATCGACGGAAGATAACGAATTGAATCATATTCAGTTTGTCATTCGAAAGATCAAACAAACCGACGAGAACGTTCTAAAATCATTGTTGAAGTGTTCTAAACAAGAGTTAGTGCAATTGAAAAACGAGTCGACTGCTTTACAGCTCATCTCCAGTTTTGTGAACCGTTTTTTAGAGTTAGACCAAAAAGATGATGTAAGAAAACAGTTATTTGAAATCAAAGAAGCAATTCCCGAACTGACAGCGAACTTTACAAGATTAAGCGCCATTTCTCCACAGACTAAAAACGTGTTACGTCATACCCATAATATCGAAAACGCTGAAGCAATAGTTTATCACAGTCATTGGAAGAAGTTCACTGGTTATTTCCCAGAACTGGCAAAGTTTGGTGGCGAGCAATTGACGACTAAAGTTGAAAATATTATTTCGCTGCAAAAAGGGGAGCAATCCTCATTTGCGGATTATATCATGGATACCATTCAAGCGCGATTTGAGACGTATCATGAACTCCTTCAGACACCCGCAAGAAAACTAAGTGAATCTGATAAGGCACTGAAAAAACAGTTGCGTAAGGGAAAATCTATTTTAGTGAAAGCGTTTGGAAAGACCCGAAATTTTCCTTCTGTGCGCGATTTGTTGCAAAGTGAAGCAGCGCCATGGATAAAATTGTTGCACCCGCTCTTCTTGTGTAGTCCGTACAGTGTGGCTCGAAGTTTACCGATCACAACGAAATTTGATCTAGTCATTTTTGATGAAGCAAGTCAAATACCATTGCCTCACGCCTTGGGAAGTGTACATCGAGGAGAACGAATCGTCATAGCAGGAGACCAACAACAAATGGCACCGCAATTCTACTTTCAGAAAAAATCGACACAGTCTTCTGATTTATTACATCAAGCGAGTTTTTATTGGAAAAACACCATGTTGACCAATCATTACCGTTCAGAAAATGCAGATTTAATAGCTTTCAGTAATCGTTATTTTTATCAGAATAAGTTAAAACCGTATCCTTCATTCAAGCAAAATCAAGCGATAGAAGTTATTCAAACTGACGGCACATTTGTCGATCGCAAAAATGACAAGGAAGCAAAAATCGTGTCGGATATCATCACTGAGGAATTAAAAAAAAGCGAAAAAGACTTTGGATTAGTGGCTTTTAGTCAGACCCAGTTAACGGCGATTATTGATAATTTATCCGCAGATCATCAAAATCAATTGTTAGAGGAAGAAGCCGATTATTTCGTGCAGTCGCTAGAAAATGTACAGGGCGACCAATGCAATCATTTGATCATAAGTATGGGCTACGCACCGAATGAAGAAGGCGATTTCCACATGCGCTTTGGACCACTAAACCAAGAACAAGGTCACCGAAGATTGAATGTATTGATGTCGCGCGCAAAATCTAAGATTACATTTGTACGCTCCGTTAAAGCAGAAGACTTTTCAATTTCAGACAACGATGGAGTAGAATTACTCCGCAAATTAATGCTCTTTTTAGAGGAGGAACACAACGACCTCGAACAACAACTCGGAGATCACATAACTTTGGATGCATCATCTAAGAAGTTAACTGTTCGTCAGCCACAGAATACTTTTGATTCTTCTGTTGGGTTGGTTAATTTTTATAATGTGATGGTGAGTAGGGGATGGGATGTTGGGTTTTTGGTTTAGTGAGAAGCGTATCATTTATGTTGTTTTTAAATATAATTACGGTTAAAATTGCCATCAAACTAAATTAGAGATGAAAGAATTTCTATCTAAGCATATCGATTTTACAAATGAAGAGTATGAGTCTTTAATCTCTATAGCAAAGTTGAAGGAATTCAAAAAAGACGAATATTTACTGCGTGCTGGCAGTCCTGTACGTAAACTCTTTTTTGTTAAATCAGGATTTATGCGAGGCTATCGCATTCATGAAGGAGAAGATATTACACATCACTTTTACTTACACAATTGGTTTGCTACTGATTATGAGAGTTATCTCACGAAAGAACCTGGTGAACTATACATAAAAGCCTTAATTGATACTTCTGTTTACGAGTTTGATCAAACCACTCTGAACAAGTTTTTTAAAACCAATGAGAAATTTGAAAAAATCCGCTTCATTCAGGCAGAGGATGCCTACCTGCGAATGGTTAGAAGACTGAAAAATTTTCAGTACTTGGAGCTGAAGGATCGTTATCTAGCCCTCATCAATAAAAATCCAGAATTATTTAATCTTGTTCCTCAAAGGTATATCGCTTCCTATCTCGGAGTGACACCTCAAAGTATAAGTAGAATAAAAAAGGAGTTATAATTAGCCTATGAACATATGTGAATGCAAAGGGATGTTTTTTCAATTAGATTTGTAACAAGTTTATTTATCAATACAAATAATAGCATGAAAATACTGGTTACTATTTTAACCCTCTTTATAGCACAACAAGCTATTTCTCAAGAATTAATTAGAAAGAATATTAGTTCGGAAGACCCTTATAATTTCTATATAAACGACAACGATTCAACGAACCTTTTTTATTATAAAATGGTTCCAAAAGAGCAGCCAATAGGTGTGTTAACTATTTTGCCAAGTGGTGGAGAATCAATTGAGAGTATGTTGAGTCAAATCACCTTGCACGAAGAAGCTTTAAAAAATAATTTCCTTGTTATTTTTCCATCCTATAATTGGGGTACGATTCAACAAATTCCTGAGATCGATTTTTTTGATACAATTTTTAAACAAGTTGTAGAAGAGCATAATGTTTCAAAAGATAATTTTATTTTTTGCGGATTGTCCAATGGAGCTATGATTTCACTCACCTATGGTTTGAGAGCTACGAGAGATAGTAGTACTTACCTTGTGCCAAAGGGGATTATCGGTCTGGATCCACCATTGGACTTAACACGCTTCTATAGGTATTGTGAAAGAGAAATAAAACGTGATGCCAGTGAGGCAGGTGTTGCTGAAGCTAAATGGATAAAGAGCGTATATGAACAAGTATACGGTGGCTCTCCCGATAGTGTTCCTATGCGATATCAAGAAGCTTCTGTTTTTACATACGGAGCAGAAAAGGGTGGGAATGCACAATATTTTAATGACATAGCCATACGTATGCACTCCGATTTGAACGTTGATTTTTTGATAAATGAAAGAAATAGAGACCTCTACGATTGGAATGGTTCGGATATCGTAGCATTTGTAAATCAACTGAAGCTAAATGGACATAAACAAGCAGAAGTTGTTATAACTAAAAATAAGGGAAGAAGACCAGATGGCTCTTTGCATCCTCATTCTTGGTCGATCATCGAAACCGATGCTACAATAGAGTGGATGTTAAAGTTATTGGATAATAATGTAACAGATAAAGGAGAGCTTTATGATGTTCATGACCTTTTGTCAAAATCGGCTTATTTGGAAGATTTAGAACAACTAGTAGATTCCATTAAAACATATCATCCCCAGCCCTACGAGTTTATTTCTGAGCAAGACTTCGATTATTCTGTCAATCATACAAAGCAGTTAATTACAGACTCAACGACTATCGCTCAGTTTTCGTGGATGTGCAATTCAATTACAGCCATGGTAGGTTGCTTACATACAAGCACAAATTCAGGAAATATTTTAAGATACTTACCGGATATGTTCTTCCCTGTAAAGGCTCAATTTGTTGATAATAAGCTCTACCTAATGGAGACTTATACGGACTTAAAACCAGGACTAGAAATACTTAAAATCAATGACGTAGATGTTTTACGTATTAAGAAGGAAATTGCAGCGCATATTTCATCTGATGGTTACAACCATAACTTTACAGATGCCATTATAAACGAACATTTCAGCTATTTCTGCACCACTCAACTTAATTTCCCGACAACTTATCAGATAGAAGTCCAAGAGAATGGAATAAAAAAGAAGGTGGATTTAAAACGAGATTCGCTGATCAATGGCAACAATGTTGCCCCATTAAAGCCTGAAAATTTAGATTTTTCCATCAATGCATCTGAAAACTTGGCGACTATAACTATTAGAAGTTTTGTCTACTATGATGAACGACTTCCTGTCTTTAAATCTTTTATTGATAGCTGTTTTCGCCAAATAGAAAGTAAGCAAATTGAAAATGTCGTAATTGACTTGCGCGACAATGGAGGAGGTGATCCCTATTGTGCTGCCCATTTATTACAGTATATTTCAAATGAACCTTTCCGATATTATAAAAAAAGTACTACTTCTGCCTATAAAGATTTGGAGAAGAAAATAAAACCTTTTGAGAACAACTTCAATGGTAACCTGTATGTACTGATTAATTCACTCTGCGCTTCCACTACAGGACACCTTAGTTCTATCTTAGCGCATAAGAACTTGGGGACGTTAATAGGGAGTGAAACAGGTGCAACCTATAGTTGCAACGCACACAACATTCAATTTGAACTTGAAAATACGGGAATCAGAGCTTTTATTGCAACAAAAACATATCAGACTGATGTTGTTGGTATGAAAAAGAACCGAGGTATTCTACCCGATTATGAAATCAATAGAAGTCTTGAGGATATAATAGACAAGAAGGATTTGGAGATGGAAAAGGTTATGGAACTTATAGATGCTGAGTAAAAAAAACAATCAGAGCGAATGATTTCCACATGCGCTTTGGACCATTGAACCAAGAACAAGGACACCGAAGATTGAATGTATTGATGTCGCGCGCAAAATCTAAAATCACTTTTGTACGCTCCGTTAAAGCCGAAGACTTTTCAATTTCAGACAACGATGGAGTAGAGCTACTGCGAAAATTAATGCTCTTTTTGGAGGAGGAACATGGTGATTTAGATCAATATTTAGGAGACTATATTTCTTTGGATTCATCTAACGGGAAGTTAACTGTTCGTCAGCCACAGAATGCTTTTGCTTCTTCGGTTGCGTTGATTAATTTTTATGGTGTGATGGTTAGTCGAGGTTGGGGAGTTGGTTTTTTGGTTTAGTAACATTTCTAATTATTGATTTAACATCAAATTATAGAAATAACAGAATCAGTTTTAATGCATAAAAAAGGCGCGACTCTGAAGTCGCGCCTTTGATTTCAGATTTTGAAATCACTATTTTTTTATAATTTTCCTTTCAAAACTCCCGTTTTTTGTATTTACTCTAACTAAGTAAAGACCATTATTTAGACCTTCCAAATGTAGCGTTGATTTATTTGTTTCGTACACCAACGCTCCTTGTAAATTGAAGATTTTAACCTCAATAATTGATGAAGCTGATTCAATTTGAATTAAACCATTTGTAGGATTTGGGTAAACAACAATACTTCCTTTTGTCTCCTCATTGATACTAACGTCTGAAATTATTTGACAAGTAGAGGTGTCTGTGCAGTTGTTGACAGTTAATTCAACTGCATAACTACCGTTAGCAGTTGCTGTGAACTCCTGATTTGTTTCTCCTGGGATTGCGGCATAATTATTATCACAATCTAGCCATTGATAGCTTGCTCCAGTTTCATTTGCAGTGAGTGTTAATGAAGTGTTTGATACAGAAATATCCACGGTATTTATGGTTAAATCTAATGTTACTATACTATCGCACCCTTCTGCGTTAGTGAGTGTAAATGTAGCCGAGTTGTTGGATGCAGTATATGTATTTCCATCAATCCAAGTGTATGAATCACAAGCGGTCTGCACATCTGTACCTGTTGAAGAGTTCAATATCGTAAGATCAAGCGTTACCAAAGAATCACAACCTACTGTATTCGTTAAGGTGGAAGTAGCCGAGTTGTTGGATGCAGTATACGTATTTCCATCTATCCATGTGTATGAATCACAAGCCGTTTGAACATCTGTACCTGTTGAAGAGCTCAATATCGTAAGATCCAATGTTACTACAGAATCGCATCCTGCTGCATTCGTTAAGGTAAATGTAGAGGTGTTATTGGATGTAGTGTACGTATTTCCATCAATCCACGTGTATGAATCACAAGCGGTTTGAATATCAGTTCCTGTTGTAGAGTTATTCATCGTAAGATCCAATGTTACTACAGAATCACATCCTGCTACATTCGTTAAGGTAAATGTAGCCGAGTTGTTGGAAGCAGTATACGTATTCCCATCAATCCACGTGTATGAATCACAAG
>NVXV01000018.1 GCA_002734085.1 Fluviicola sp.
ATTACAACGAAATATGAAAATGTTTCTTTCGAGTGGACTGCAGGTGAAAAGGATGATAAAAGCTACTGTGAATTAGTCATTCCTGTTAAGAGAGAACCTATGAAACTACATTTTCTTACATTTAGCGATAATTCCAATAGAATTAACAAGTGGTTTAAAACTGAAATGATCGATGGAAGAAACTGAAAGCAAAGACATCTGGCAAAAACTCAATAGTGATATTGCTTTTGGTAAAGCGATCAATGATAAAGCCAAGCAGCATTTCTACACTGAGTTTTATTCACTGCTAGATGCTGGCATGGACATTCAGCGCTCTATGGACATCATCATTGAAGAGCAGGACAAAAAACGAAAAAGAGACATCTACACATCAATTCAAGACGATTTAATTGGAGGTTACTCACTTTCTGAAGCACTGAAAAGAACTACTTATTTCTCTGCTTATGAATATCAAAGTATTAAAATTGGGGAAGAATCTGGGAAACTAAAAACAGTACTTTCTCAACTCAGTAAATATTATCACAATAAAGTAAAACTCAGAAAACATTTAATCTCTGTTTTTACTTACCCTGCGTTTGTATTACTGATTACCGTTGGCGTACTTTATTTTATGTTAAATACCGTGGTTCCGATGTTCCAGGAAGTGTTTCAACAGTTTGGCCAAGACTTACCCTGGCTGACGCAAAAAATCATTTACATTTCAGATAATTTCACTACGTATTTGTATATTTTTCTAGCCGCTATCGCTGGAATATTTCTACTTCATTATACACAGAAAAAAGAAGAATGGTACAGGAACTACACAGGCAAAATTATTTTGCGGATTCCTATATTCGGCAAACTCTTCAAAAAAATATATCTCGCTCGATTTACGCAAAGTATGGGACTCTTAACCGTTTCTAAAACTCCTCTTGTTAAATCTCTTGACCTTGTAAAGGAAATGATCCGATTCTATCCACTTGAAGAAGCTTTAGCCCATACAAAAGAAGAGATCTTAAAAGGAAACAACCTGCATCATGGACTTTCTAAGTTCCCATTATTCGATAGGCGATTTATCTCGTTAATTAAAATCGCTGAAGAGATCAATAAACTAGATGATACTTTCGAACGCCTCACAGACCAACTAAACGAAGATATTGACCACCAAACAAAGCTTCTAGGAACACTTATGGAGCCTTTTATTATTATTTTAATTGGTGCTGTTGTTGGACTGATTATGGTCGCGATGTATTTACCGATGTTTAATTTGAGTAATGTGATTCAGTAGAGGGAGTAGATTTATTCAAGACTTAGCCTTAATTCAACTTTCTTAAAAAAACACCAACTAATGCAACACTACAAAACACGTTACCATCCATTGATTATTTTAATGTATCACTGCAGGATGCTATCACCTGAGCAAATTAAGCGTATCCCACGCACTACACGGAGTAATTGGAATAAATTTTCACACGAAAACTATTTTGGCTATGAGATGGCTAAAGATTACATCGAAGATTTCGATTACATGAAAGATGTTTTAACCAATAAGCATCTAAAACGCGGAATGAAAACCATCTGTGCGATGAGTTATGGTTATAAAGACATAATAACCAACATTGAAGGAAATAAAAAACTACTTCGCAAGCACCGAAAAGACATAACTTTCTCGATTGAGAGAATAGCAAAATACGGAAACTTAAAAATAAAAGATGCCTGTAAATTATTTGGCGTATCGAGAAACTGGTTTTATCGACATAGGGAACAGAAGTCTTGTTCTAAAAGTTTGTTAAGTAAATGCTTTCACCAATATCCAAATCAATTAACAAATAATGAAGTCTCAAAAATTGAGAATATTGTAACGAACCCTGATAATTTTGGAAAAACCAAAACAACACTTTATTTCAATTCTATTCGAAAAGGGATAATTGTATGTGGACTTTCTACATTCTTTAAATATGCAGATCTTACTGGCTATAAAAAACCAAAAAAGAAAGTGAAAAATAATCGTCCAGAAGGATTTAGAGCCAATAAACCCTTTGAATGGCTGCATGTTGATGTAACACACGTACAAACTCAAAATGAAGGGGTGCAGTACGTTGCTTTTATCAAAGACAATTACTCTAAAGCATTACTCGGTTATAAATCTGTATCGCATAAACCAAATAGTGGTTTTATTCGAGACTTATTTAAAGAAACTTTTGAAAAATATAATTTGTTAAGTCAGTCTGAATCTATCAATATTTTATCAGATGGTGGCTCTGAAAATAAAGGTGCTTTTACTGAATGGCTGAATCTTATTCAAGCTCCACCAGTTGTTAGGAAGTTAACTGCGAGAACAGAAGAGTTTCCGCACTCTAATAGTATGGCTGAAAGTACGCATAGCATTTATAAATCTGAATTTATGCAAGGAAAATACTCTGTTGATGTTATACAACACCTTATTCATCTTGAAGTTTTTATCAAATATTATAATGACAATAGGTTTCCATTTGAGTTCTTTGGTTTCACACCAATAGAAATACTTAATGGGGAAATTCCTAATAAGGCTATGTTTAGAGAGCAAATTAGTGAAAGAAGGCAATTGCGAATAGCTGAGAATCGTGCGTTTAATGAATGTTCATTGGTTTGTGTTTAGTTGGGGGGACGTGCGTCTTCGCGACTGATAATGCAGCTAAATTGGTAAAATGTATCAAATATTTAGATGAAATGTATCATTTTCAGCTGCCATTTTAAAAAATCAAATTACAGAAAAATTTTCTATTCAATATCCTTATAAACTATTACTGAAATCTAGTTAACGAATATTGGAACAGTTTTGTTGCGGTATTGTGTGGAGTGTGCACACTTGATCTAAGTGAGTTAAAAAGCTCTTTAAAAGACCAAATTAAAGCCTATTTTAAAGCTGACCAATATTGGAACAGTTTTGTTGTGGAATAGTGTGGACTGTGCAAAAGCTCTTCAAAAGACCAAATCAAAACCTATTTTAAAAGCTGACCAATATTGGAACGGTATTGTTGCGGAATAGCATGGAGTGTGCATACGCGTTCTACTTGCTTATCTTCATACAGATCGAGTCTTACACGGCTTTTCTTTCTTGTTTCGGGGTTTATAATATGCAGACTAATCACCAACCTATCCAATCCGTTTTTTGCTATTCCTCCCTTGATTTCATACCTAGCCGTATCGGTGTTGTATTTTAGGTTGTATTTGTGGGAAGCATCTAATTTGTAAGTATTTTGAGTAGATTCTAGTTTTTTATTTTCAATGGATTGTTCTTGTTTACTCTCGTTTTCCTCTGTCTCTTTTGAAAAGAAAAAGGATTCAGCTTTATTGATTAGGTCGGTAAATATTTCAGATTGGTGAGATTGCGCCAGTTCATTTATATCTGTACCATCAGGAGTTTGAACGATTTTTATTGTGGTTTCTGAAAACAGACTTTTCAAGTATTTCCCATGTTTTTGATTGGCTTCTTTTCCGCCCTGGTCTCCATCAAAAAACAAAATGAGCTCTGAGAGCTCTTCTGTTTTTTGTAAAGCTTGAATATGCTCGGTAGTTAAACCGTTTGTTCCATACAACGAAAGTAAGTCGTAGTTTTCTGTTATTTCTTTAAAGTTTAAAAGTGTTGCCGTGTCGATTACACTTTCAGTTAAAATGATTTTTTTAGTTGCTCGACTTGGATAGTCTGGATAAAGACCTGATCTGTTTTTAGTGTAATAGTGTTTTGCTTTGTCATTATCTCTGATCGATCTACCATATAAAGACACAATGTCTCCCTTTTCATTTTTCAAGGGGAAAGTGATACACCCACGTAAATAATCGAACCTTGAAGATTTAAAAGCATTGTAACCGATTTGAAGCTTTTTCCAGTCTAAAACTCTGCTTTCTGCGTATTTTCTTGCTGTGCTGCTGGCTACAAAACTGCTTTTCATTTGTTCAAAGTCGTTTTGGTAATTGGTTTTGTCGGTGGTTTGTTGTGGTGATAGGTTTTCTTTCGTTACTCCCTGCCTACCGTCAGGCACGGCGTTAGCTCTTTCTTGCAACCAGTTTAAAGTTTCAGGGAGTTCTAAAGATTTGTATTTCTTTACCAGTTCCACCACATCCATTGTTCGGGCATTGCAATTGGAACTAAAACAGGTGCAGATCTGCTTTTCTTTTGAAAACTGCAGACTTGGATTTTTGTCATTGTGGAACGGACAAAGCGCTTTATCTGTTTTGTCGAGTTGCAAACCGAGTTCTTTAGCGATATCGAAAATGTCTAGTTTGCTTTTGAGTGCTTGAATATCCATTGTTGAAAAAAATTAATTATACCTAATACGATACAAATATATATTATCATTCTTAATTAACAATATTTTTTTAGATTTTTATGTATTGTTTAAGTTGTGTATATTTGTGTTTTAGTGGTATTATACCACTCTTTTAAAGCTTATACAGTACATGATATGGTAACTTTTGGAAAAAGATTGAGAGAATGTAGAGAGTCAAAAGGACTTTCTCAGCAAGAACTGTCAAAACGCATGAATACCTCCTATACCGTTATAGGAAAGTATGAGCGTGATGAGATGAAGCCAAGTATTGATGTAGTCAGAAAGATAACTGAAGAACTTGAAACAACCGTTAGTTATCTAATGGGAGAGACCGAAGATGCTGAACTTTTTAAAGACAAAAAAATGTTGCAGCGTCTACAGGATATCGCAAAGCTTCCTGAACTTGAAAAAAATTCACTGTTGCTTACTGTAGATAACTTTATTAAAGCTACTAAATTGAACTTATTATGATTTGGGAAAAAGCAGACGAAGAAGATAATAGAGTAAAGAAATCTAGTGAATGGATTTCTTTGGAGTCTTATAAAGACGAACTTGAAGAACGTTCAGGCGTTTATATCTTTGCGAATGACGACCTTGACGTAAAGTATGTTGGGAAAGCTGGTGCAGGACGTATGGTTGTTGAGAACAAGGATAAACAGCAGGAAGAGGAGGTCGCTAAGTTCTTTTTTGAAGTGTATGATGCTATCAGAAGAAAGAAAAATACTGGAGCAACTCAAGTAAAAGCTCTTTATACAAACTCTAGTGATATGGCTTTGCAATATGAAGGAATACTCATCAAAAAATACGACCCTCCTAATAACAATGTTGATCTATTAAAAAGCTGATTATATGGACTACAAACAAAAATATCAAGAACTTGAAAAAGAAGCTGCTCTGAGGATTTCAGAATATAATGCCCTTGATAAAGAATTAGCACAAGAAGTAAACGGTTTTTTCGATAAGAGTTTAATGGAGAGAAAGAATAACGCTTATAAAAAGTGGCAGGAAGCTCAACTAAATCTTCAAGAATTTATAAGTTTATATGTCAAAAATGTAAATCAATCAAGTAAATAAACTTATAAAATGGAAGCTTTATTATTCGTTCTAATATTCATGCTTTTATGGATTTCTTTGATGATAATTTTCTTCATTAATCTAAGTAAAAGAGTTCAGATTCATAAAATCATAAAATCAAATCATCCTGAAATAAAAAGTATAATATCATATCATAAGGTCAAGCATCCGCTGAGTTTAATAAAAAAAGCTTCAATGGACTTTGTAAGAATGCATATAAATTTCGGAGGAATCAAACACACTAAAGAATTCATTAGTAATTTTCTAGATTTAGAATCTATCACAAAAACAAACAACTATACTTTGATAAACTTAACTAATCAATTTATTTTTATCACAAGGAGTTTTTCTATTATTCTAAACTTGTTATTTATAACAGTCATTGTAGGACTCATAATGTTTTTATAAAAATATTTATCCACCCTCACCGTCAGAGTATTCCATTTCTTCTACTTTCTTTTTCTCTTCTTGTAACTCCTTTAAGTCTTGCTGTAACCCACGAACCTCCTCTTCAGCTTGTTCAGCTTCCCATTGAGCGCGTCCGAAATCTTTAACTCCTTGTTCATTTAACTTCTCTTGTTGAGCTTTGTAAAACCTAGCATTTGATTTTGCATCCTCTATAGCATCTTCTGTATTATTTATATCTTTTGTTATCCCTTTAAGAGCTTTAGATTTAAACGCTTTAAAAATATCCTTACCTAAGGATTCAACAGCTTCTCTTGAAGCATCATCTCCTAGCATATTTCGAGCTACGTCCGAATATTTGAGTATATAGGCTGATGTTGTATAATTCACTTCATAAAAGACTCCCATCTCAGCGCCACCGCTATAGGCAACTGTAACACCTCCAGAGCTTCCATCTGATGGACCGTCTACACTCACTTCAGCTCCTGCTGGTCCCGCTACGACCAACCCACCGATACTATAACCCCAACCATCTAAATCCTCAATGCTTTCAGCACCACTAACAGATACTCCTCCTCCTCCAGAAACACCAAGACCAAGACCAAGGCCTATTCCAGCTGTATTAAATAAAGCAATACCTTCACTATCAAACATTATTCCAGCAGCATCTGACACAGTTAAAATTAGACCAAAAGCACGAACATCACCATGGAAAGAGATAACTTCCAATCCCTCTAATTCAAGACCATCAATAACTCGATTCTCACTAAAAGCATATGGACTATTATGTGGATATTGATAAGCCAACGGATCAACAGCAAAGAACCTACCAATCCTTGGGTCATGCATTCTATACTTGTAATTGATGGAATTTCCTTCACCTTTCACCTCGTCATCCTTCTCTTGACCTTGGAAGCCATAACGGTAAGGTTTAGCAATATTTGAAAGACTCTGAAAAGATCCTTCTATTTCAAAGAACTCATTAGTATAGCTTTGTTCTCTTAAATACACAAATCAAATATAACTATACGCGTGTAAAAAACAACCTTTTGGTTCACAAAAATTTAGGTATAAGAAAAGCCCTCAGTTCCCTGAGAGCTTGATAAGAATCTACTTAGTGCATTACTTGGTGCATACCTAGTGCATCCAATCCAATTTTATCTTACGTACAACTTGCGTACGACTTAGGTACAGCTATTTTATTTCATAGGTATGAGCTGCTGAACTTACTCGTACAATGAAAGAATATCCGACATTTATCCGACATTACATCTGTTTATCCGACATTCTCCTTCTTAATAATACTTCTTACTTTTCTTAGTGACATTCTTAGTGATTACTTAGTGACATCTTAGTATCTCGCAACCATACTAAGTTAAACATCAGCACTTAGTTACGTTCCATCACTGAAAGAGGCTTGACTAAGCATTGCAAATTTTATGCAGACATCAATAAAAAATGAGCATCAATTTCCAATTTGGTATGCAGTTTTTTTGCTAATTCAATGCTAAGTTTTCTTCTACCAGAAAGCAATCCAGAAATAGAGGACTCACTAATTCCAAGCTTAGTTGCCAGTTGTTTCTGTCTCCAACCTTTTTCATACATCTTATAGCGAAGCATATCAGCAAGTGATTTTGGTTCTTTCACTGGCATTAATGGAATATCATCCTCAAATTGCTCTGCCATAACAGACAGTTGAGAGAGTTTTGATCTATCTGATTTAGATAGATTTTCAAAACCACCCAATTCAGTAGCCTTTTGAAGTAACACTTCAATCTTACTCATTACCTTATCGTACTCTTTTCTTGTTGTTATCTCTTCTGTTTTCATAACTCAAATTTTAAATCATCAAACTAATGCACAATCAACTTTATCATATTCGCTATGTGTTCCTATAAACCGAATATAGATTGTTCGTATGTCAAAAAATACCATCGCTACCAATCTGTAACTATTCCCTTTAATATTAAACACATATCTGTCGTTTCCAACTGCATCCACAGAATTGAAGGTCTCTTTCATTTCTGGAAAGTTCTTCCAATCTGCTTTTTTTGTTTCTTCGTACCATCTATTCAGTGGCTCAACAGCATCTGCGTGTTTAATGCCAAATTCTACTAAAATAGCTTTTGAAATAATTACCATTCATTTAATTATATTTCAAATATACAAATTTTCTTTCACATTATGAAATTTTATTTCAGTAAAAAATTGATTGATGAAGTTTATTTACGGCTTATCTAGACCCCACTATGCTAACAAAGACTCTGCCGGTATTCCAAATTCTTTATGGAGCTTTTTGATCATCTTTAGCGATAATTCTCTTTGTCTGTTGAGTATTTCAGAGACTCTTCCGCGCGTGCCAAAGTACTTGGCCATATCAATTCGTTTAAGTTCCATTTGCTCCATTCTAAACTTGATGGCCTCAACTGGATCAGGAGCCTCTATTTTGTAGTGCTGCTCTTCATATAATTCAATTAAAGCCATTAAAAGCTCAGCTTCATCAAATTCTTTTGAATTTGGTTTAGCATCAAAAAGCTCTTCCATTCTTGCAAGTGCTTTGTTGTAGTCTGCTTCAGTTTTTATCAATTTTGCTTCCATCGTTTTTTGTTTTAATTCATTCTCAGATTGTCGTTACATCAACCTTATCGTACTCCTTGTGTGTACCCACAAATCGGATAAAGATCCATTGTGCCTCGTAATTGATTTTAACAACTAACCTGTATTTATTCCCACATATATTAAACACTACCCTATTGCCTCCAACAATGCTTGCACTTTTATACTGCTGTTTCACCTCATTTGGATTCTGCCATTTAGCCTGCTTTGCTTCATGATACCACGCTTTTAACTGCTGTTCTGAATCCTCCCTTCCTGGCTTTTCCCAGTGCTCTCTTAAGGTTCTAAGTGCTATTATATTTTTCATTACTATTACAAAGATACATAAATTTTACGAATGTTCCCGTATAGGGATCATTATTTTGTATTTTATTAACTATCAACAACAAAAATCATTTAAATTCCGTCATTTCACCCCTCCAAGAATATCATCACACAGTCGATTTATGACCTCTCGTTGTTTTGTGGTGTCTTTCTGAATGTACTTTTCTGTACTTGACGGGTAGCGGTGTCCTGCCATGGTTTGTACATCTTCCAGTGGTATTTTACGTTTATTCAGCCAGTAATTAATTACACTCTGTCTGATTTGCTTTGGAGAGATGTTCTTATCAAATGCTCCTTGCATGCGATCAATTATTGAATGCAAGCTATCTACTGTCATTTTCATTCCTCGCATGCTGACGATCAGGTAAGGGTACTTATCATGGGTAAGTTTTTCTCTTTCTGTGTTTACGTAATTGATAAGTGGAGTAATTTGACGGGGCTTTAATGAAAGGGTTCTTGATCTGTTTTTAGACGATGGAGAAATATATATTGTTCCTTCATCCAGATTCAGGTGTTGAAGCTTTAAATTTATGAGTTCCTGACTTGTTATTCCTTGATAAATAAGTAGACCTATAATTACTTTATTCCTATTCAGTGTGCATTTATAACGAGAAGGAAGAACACTAAAAAGGGTTTCCATCTCTTCCATTGTAAGCATGTCATTAAAGTTCTTACCCGAAGGCTTTTTTTCAGAAAGAAATAGCGATTTACATGGATGGGTTTGAATCTTATTTTTGTCAATTAGAAAATCATAAAAAGCCTTTATTGCTGAAAGCGTTACGTTTCTATAGCTGATGGTGTGTTTTTGACCTTTTAGCTGGGCAAGATACAATTCTATTGCTCTTAGCTTTAATTGATGGGCATTGGGGTGGCGTTCAATAAAACGTGTTATGGTATATAGATAGCTTTGTGCTGTCTGATAGGTATATCTTTCAAAGAGGTACTTTTCGATTTTGCTTTTTAACTGCGTATTCATGGCTTTTAGATTTAAACGGTGTAATAATTCTTAATTTTTCTGTTACGGGCATAAATGGTTGTTGTATCTACCATGGCGTGTCCAAGGAAGTTTCTAACGTATTCAAAGCTTTCACCAGCATCCATAAGGTGTGTTGCTATACTGTGCCTTAAACAGTGAAGGGTTATGTTTTTTTCTTTTAGGACTTTATTTCCTGTCCTGTCAATCAGGAGCTTTAGGGTTTTGTTGAGTCTGTCTCCTGAATAGGGTCTTGCAGAAGCATCAATAAAAAAGTTTTTTTGCGTTTTATGCGCTTTTCTCATAATATGCAAGCGCTCGATGTTGTAATTGCGCAAAGGGTCAAGGAAAAAATCACTAATTGGAACTTGTCTTGTTTTGTTGTTTTTCGCTGCTCGAACAGTAAGTACGCCTTTAACATAGTTAATATCAGAATCCTGAAGGTTAACAAGAGCTGAACGCCTGAGTCCGCAACCATAGGCAAGGGCAATGAGTGATTTTTCAAAGCCTGTGTTTGTCGCTTTATAGATAAGCTTTATTTCATCTGTTGTGAGTATAGATCTGGTAAGTGTAAAACAATTGTTTTCGTTTTTATTTTCCTGAAAATTCTCTGGAACGGGAAGCCCTCTTTTAAGCACTCCTTCCTTTTGCATGCGAATCGAGAACATTCGAAGGGTGGAGAGATTAGAGTTTACAGTGCTTGTACTAAGTGTTCCTTTACCTCTTTGCTTTTTTCTTGTTACAAGGTAGCTTAAGTATTCTTTCATTGTCTTTTCACTCACATTTCGAAGACTTAAAATCTCCCTTTCTTCTAAATACATAAAAAAATCTCTGATGTTACCCGTATAGTAATTACCCGACTTTATTGATTTTGTAGCAATGGCATAGGTATCAAATCGTTTGAGAAGGGTTTTGTAATATGTCGATTTTATCTCGTTCATTGTTTGGTTGTTTTTTCTTTGCGCTTTTAATTTTCTGTTTTGTGGTTCACCAGTATCGTATCACTATATTTTTTAGGCACTCTGGCGGTTCATACGCTTTGGTTCACCTTGGTTTTCAAACCTTTCTTTAAGCACTTTTTTTAACGCATCAAGGCTGTTCCAGTTTGTGATTTCATAGTGATACCCTGTGTTTTTAAACCCGATCTTTTTGATGTATTCATATTCAACAAGGGTTTTTAAATAGCGGTTCACCGTTGTCTTGGATAACTTTAACTCTTCTCTTATATCAAGAGAGCTAAAAGCAGTTTTCTTTCCCTTTGGACTGTTGCCTGCCATTTGCTTTAGCTTTTCAAAAAAGGATCTTACCGTAAAGTCCAACTCATCCACATTAACTACTATGGCACTTAGGAAAAGATCAATTGCTATTTTGATGTCTTCTTTAGTGGTTTGAATTTTTGCAAATTGTCCTTCACTTGCGTTTTCTTTACCTCCTAAAGTTTCCCGCTGATGCTGATGAAAAAGAGTAACAAGACTAACAAAGTTGAGTAATTGAACGGTAAGGGTTCTTGCATTAGGTAGATCCAAAGGAAGCATAAGTTTACTTGCATAAGGGTTTACAACCTCCATTGGGTGAATGTTTTTAATGATGTAGCGCAGTAACTGCTTTGCTTTTTCTTGCCCTTGATGATTTATAAGCCCCGCCATTTTCTTACAGTCATACTCCATTAGTTGTTGCATTTTATCAAGGCTCAAGTCCATTCCCACAACGACCGTTTTGGGTTCGTTTTCAAAGTATTTCTTGCTGTTTTGACAAGCTCCAATGCTCGATGCATGACCGTGAACTTCCTGCTTTATGGTATGGAGTATTCCGCTTGCTGTTTTTCTTGGGGCATCATTTACAATTGCTCCTTTAGATTGCAGTCTTTTTAGATCACTGATTGCTTTGTTGCCTGTTACACCTGAATAATCTGGAATAACAAGCAGTTTTCGATCAATTACTGATTTACCATAGTACCTAAAACTTCTGCTTGTGGTAAGGTCAATTGAATAGCGATCCGTCTCTGGAATGCAATCTGCTATTTGCATGACAAGCTCGCTTGCCGTTTCTTTTACATCTGATTGAATGACAGCATGCATGTTGTAATCAAACTTATAGGAAGCAGCTATGATAAAAAGTAAAAGGCGGTTTTTTTCTTCTCCAATGATACCTGACTCTCCTAGTAATTTATCAATGGTTTCAAATAAATTTTCTTGTTTTAGGATCTCTTTTGCTTTGTTTTGAGCAATGGAACAATGCCCTTTAGTGGGAAGTAATTCTCCTTGCAATTTTATTTTGCGAAGTGTTTGTAATTCATCTGTAATGTGATTGATCTCAATGATACACTGACCGTAATTTAGATCATTGTTTTCCATCCATTCAAAGAGCTCTTTTTGTACTTTTTGACTCTCCATCAAGTTGAGCTTTATTCGAAGCACATCTTCGCCCAAAATGGAGCGGATCTCAAACTGCATTTCAAGAAGCGTTGGGTTTTCTGGAATTACACCAAAAATCTTGTATTCAAGTTCTTCTCCTTTATAAATAAACTCATGATCTGAAAGTACTTCAATTGGAGATAAATCACCACCAGCATTATGACTATTAGGTGTCCTTTCTTTATTTTCAAGTTTTTCATTGATCATCGAAAGCAGTCCTTTTGTACCATAAGCCTGATAACTTTCATTAATGGTCTCTTCAAGCTGAATGCTTACTGTAGGCACTCCTAAAGGAAATTCATTATCAGGTACTTTACAATTAATCAGTACAACTTCCGAGAGCTCATCAAGGCTATCAATTGCCTTGTAAATTTGCTCTTTCCACTCATATTCAAATAAGGAAAGAACACTTTCTCTGTTTTCAAGTATTCCTGATTGAACAAAGCTTGCAGCTTCCATCACCGTTGGGACAATAAAGAGTCTTTTGGTTAGGGGTTTTGGATAGTTGGGATAAAGCCCTTCATCATTTAAGAACTCACCTTTTGGGATTGCTATTTCAAAGCGATAGGCGTAGTAATTGGTAATACGGTTCTCTCTATTGTATACTGGAAATATAATACCGTATCTTCCAAAGGTGGTAAAAGGGGTTTTATCAGGGCTATTGACTCCTGCCTCACTTTTTTTAAGTATGCCAAGTTCAATGTATGGTTTTTTAAATTCTTTGGATGTTCTATGATGAAACTGACCTGAGTTAAACCCTACATTGATCCAATTGTAATCCAGTCCTTTGTTTTGTAAAAATGCACGTGGCTTTTCACTCTTTGGTGAATGCAGTCCGTTTTTGAATCCCTGATACAATCGCTCTAAATATTCTTCTTTTATTATTTCCTTTTTTTGCTCCATTTTTTTACATTTTATAAGTTATTGAAAACCACCCTGTACAAACTATTTATATTGATTATCAACTAGTTATGCGCTAAATAAGTCTATTTTTTTCATTTTCTCATCATTTTACAAAAACCCTTTATCAACAACTCACCTCTATTGATTATCAAATAGTTACGATGCTATTTGTTGTTTTTTGGTTAACTTTCTCATCTGCTTTTGCTTATGATTTTGGTTTTGCTTTTTTTAATTGTTAATTACTTTTTCTTGTTTTGTTGTGGGTCTATAGCTCCTCACTTTTGATTTTCATGGTTGAACTTAGGGTGATAACTCAAGGGCTTTGAGGAGCTCTTTTTCCTTGTAATACACTCGACCTCCTAGTTTATAGGCTTTGATTAGTTTTTTATCCGACCAGCTCTTAAGGGTGGTTAGAGATACTGAAAGCAGTTCTGCTGCCTGTTTTCTTGTTAAAATAGATTTGCTTTTAGTTGTTTTCATTGTTTAATTTTTGATTAATAAATGCTTTGACCTCTTCAATGATTTTGGGATGTTCTGCCAGTTGAAGACCCACCCCGAGGGCTTTTTCAAATACCTCTTCTCCGAACCTATTTTTAAAGTGAGTGATCATTTTAGCCATTTCCAGATTTTCAGCTCCATTTATGGGGGAGTCTTCATCTGCCTTACCGCTAGCATTTGGCTTACTTATAAACCCTTTGGCAAGCTCTATTAAGGATTTTATATCCCCTTTTTGCTTTTCTTCAAGTCCTGATACCTTTTGTTTTAGCTCCCTTATTCTTTCTTTTTGAGACTTGTTTTCTTCTTTTAGTCTTTCAAACTCCAGCTTTTTTTTATGCTCTTCAACTGCCTGTTTGACTCTACTTTCAATGTATTCCGTTGTTGACTCATTGGGGGAAAAGATTTTCGCCTCTTTTCTTATTAGCACATACTTATCATACTTTCTTGAGTTTCCTTTATAAAGAATAAAACTTACTTCATTTGATTCACGCTTCAGCGCATTTTGATAGCAATAGAACAGCGATAGATCGTTTGTTCTTTGCACGGTTATAAAATCATCAATTCTAATTTCAAAATCGCGCGCTTTACCTTGCGTTTGAATATTCTTTAGATTATCAAAAATCAGTTGAATGTTTTCGGTGCTATAGCGAAGTGTTTTTGTCATTTTTCTCTACTTCTTTTTTTAAACAAGGGAGAGATCAAAGTCTCCACCCAGCAGTTCATCTATTTCATCCTGAATGTCATCTTGGAACTCTTCTTTAAAATCCACTTCATCGTCAATGTCTTCTTCATCATCAATGTCTTCTTCCAGCTCATCATCAAATTCCTGATCTTCCTTTTTATCGGTCAGTGAAGTAGCAAACCCTTCATTTATTTTCTCGAACTGATCAAGAACACTAAGGTCTGGGAATGCACTTTCAGAAAGAGGGGTGAGCTCAGGAGTCATTTTATTTTCCTTACTTTGCTTACTTTCATTTTCTTTGTCTTCGGGCGTTCCTTCCACACTTTGGTTGGTTTCTTTTTTCCATTTCAAATGGAAGGCTGTTAGCCAATCATCTTTAAGTGAGGATAATCGTTTTGTAGGAGAGGAAAGTTCAGGGTTGTTTTTATACTCACCAGCTTTACCAATGCCATAAGCCATGGTACTTGCTCCTGTTATTCTCAAAAGACCTGACTTATCTCCAATGTAGTGTCCTGCCAGCATAAGAGCAATGCCAACAAAAGAAGCTTTCCCTCCCGTTAGCGCTCCGATTCCTGTTCCTACAACTGACCCTGCAACAGTATCAACTGTTCCTTTTAGTAGGGTGTTTTCTACATTACCCTTGGTTTGTTTTTCATTGAAGGTATCCAAGAGGTTCTTTTTGAGGTGTTTTTTCTTATTTGCCATACTTTCATATTTTGTTTAATTGATTTCTATTGAATCTTAAAACAAATCTAAAGCAGAAAATAAGTCGTGGGTGGGGTTTGGGTACTCCTAAATTGTAGTATTGATAGGCAATTTATTCACTTTCACGTGTGCAGCGTTCAATTTCTTTGTCAATTAAATCAACCACTTGAATAAAGTTTGCTTCAAAAAAGTAGGTGCGTATTTTTTTAAGGTATTTTAAAAGTTGATTTGAATCTTTTACCACCTCGGGAGCCCTTGAGAGTCCTTTGTAGATGGCAAGGTCTTTTAGTTTGGATTTCTCTTCATAAGGAACGCCCATCACAAGGTGAAATAAAGCTGCAAGTTTTGTTCTATCACACGCCTGATAGGGATTTATGCCAAAGGAACGAATAAGGTAGTAAAGCGAGAGGATCTGTTCATTGCGTGTGAATTTAAAATTGTGTTGGGTGGGTTTTACTTGATTTTCTTTTATTTCAGTCTCTTTTCTAAACTCCTGATACAGTCTCCTTCCTGCAAGGTGAACAGCTAGCGCTCCAATCAGATTTTCATCAGTGGATTTGAGTACTTTTTTTTCAATCTCTATAAGTTCATCAAGTCCCGCTTTTTCAGACTCAATATGTTCAATATACCACTCTGAGATCAATACCGAATGATCTCCTTTTTGGTACTTTTGAGCATCAGTTAACCGCCTTTTGGAAACGGTTCTAATTTGCGTGAGTAGCTCTAGGGTTTTATCATACGCTGTATTTTCATTCAGCTTACTAAAGTGGTGATAGGTAAACCTAAGTTCCTGAAATAACACACTCGTGTAGGGAACAAAATCGTTTTCTAAAAAGAATATGCGCCTAAAGTACTTTTTTGCATAATCTTTATCTGTTGACTTTTCAATTTCTTTTAAATATCCTACTTTGAGTACTTCATAGTAATACTCAATACACGCTTTGAACTTTTTATTTGTGATTTTTTGGGGCATTACTTTTATAACGCCAAAAAGTTGGTTTTGGTACTTAGAATATGGCTTGTTAGGCTTTTTTAGGAGTTTTGAAAAGACAATGAACTTTGTCTTATTGGTTCGTTTTTATTCATTTTTATTCGTTCTTAACTGTTCTTAATTGTTCTTAACTGTTCTGGTTTTTCATTTTATACAATACATCGGGGTAAAAAAATCAATTGAATCTAAGGTTTGATAACTCTCAAGTCTTTACATCCACTCTTTAGATAGATTATTCGGATAAGATCCTGTAGAGCTCAAGATTTAAATAATAATGACGACCTTCAATTTCCTTTTTCTCCAAAATACTCATTTCACTTAATTCATTTAAATAGTTACGTGCTGTATTTTCTGAATAGATTTTAGCATCTACCAGATGCTTTACCTTAGTGTAGGGCTGTGTAAATATAGTTTCAATTAATTTTTCCGAATTACGAAACTTCTTATCGCTGTTTTCCACATATTCCAATATCGAGTCTCTTGTTGTTACAATATCATTTATTTTTTGGAAAGTTATGTTTGAAGTATGTTCAACTGCCCTTAACATAAAGAGTAACCACTCTTTCCAGTTACCTCTTTGTGATATTCCCTGTAATCCAGAATAGTAATCGTCTTTATGATCCAGAATATATCTACTTAAAAACAAAATAGGCACATCTATTAGCCCCTTATTTGTTAAGTAGTTAATATTAAATATTCGACCTGTTCTACCGTTTCCATCTCTAAAAGGGTGAATTGCTTCAAACTGGTAATGAGCAATAGCCATTTTGAGTAAATGATCGATTTTATATTGTGTATCGTCGTTTAAGAAATCGGTTAAATTTTCTAGTTTTTCTTTGATTAAGTTTTGACCTTTCGGTGGAGTATATACAACCTGTCCGGCATTTGGTCCCGTTCTTCCTTGTTTAATTGTCGTATTTGAAAACTCAGGTCTTATTTCATCCTTGGTTTGTTTTATTTCTTGAAATACACTTATGAAATAAGGTAGGTCAAACTTTCCATTTTTGATTAAGTAATTATATCCAGACCAAAGTGCTTCTCTATATCTCAAAACCTCTTTTGATGCACCTGTTGATTCGGTATTTTGATCACTAAGCGCTTTATAGAGTTCATCATCGGTAGTAAAAATATTCTCAATTTCACTGGATATTTTTGCTTCTTGAAGACTAATGGTATTAATCAATAACCCCTGATTAGGTATAACAGCACTGCGTCCTTGCAGTCTGGCTAATGCAGCCTTGGCTTCACCAAGCTTTTCAATGATCTCAACAGTTCTATACAGCTCCTCTTTTATCGGAAGAGGCGGTAAATTGTTCCAGGGTTTATTTCTGTCTGGATTTATTTGATACAATACTTCAGGCATCATTTAAGGCTTTTTTTAATGTTTGAATGTGTTTTTCACCTCAAATATACGGTTTAAAAGTATATCATACATTAATTATCTATTTTTTTAATGTATGGTGCGCCTCAAGGCATTAAAGCTTAAGTGAAAATCAAGGTAAACATTAAAATATCCGATTTTTAATGTTTGAAAAGTAAAAAAGGGGTTAATTATAGGTAAAAAGAACATTTGGTTAGACCAAAATTCCAAAATCTATTATATCAAATAATCCTTGTTATTATCATTTCTAGCAGCTACTTTTAATAACTTTATAAGCCCTCTTAAAGCTTTAATTTTAGTTACTAAAATTAAATGAAGAGTTGAATAATAAATCTAATAAGATATGGTTAATTGCATTTTTTGTTATGAAGATTTTAGTGAACCTGTACCAGAACATGTGATTCCAAAATCAATTAATGGGCAATACACAATACACAACGTATGTAAGAAATGTAATCACCTCTTAAATAAAAATATAGACGAACCATTTACTAAACATCAAATTATTGGAACCTATAAATTTGCATTTAAGATTAAAGGTCGTTCAACATCAGTTACAAATCCAGTAAAGAATAAAAAAATTCAACTTGAAGGCAGAGAGTATCGTGCAACATTAACCGATGAATTAAAAATTGACGCAAGTATACCTCCTGAATTCCCGAAAATGAGAGACCTTAAACCAAATTCAAATTTCACAGTCAAACTTGATTCTAAGGACTTAAATATATTAGAAAACTATCTAACCCAAGTCTCTCAGAAACTAGGAGTGCCTAGAGAGAACATCACCGTTATGGATAAGAAAACTGAGTACCGACCAGAGGGTACATTACAAATTATGGATTCCAATAACACTTTAATTTTGGGTTTCAGTAAGATAATGTACGAGACAGCTTGTGATTTAATAGGGGAAGACTATGTAAATGACCCTATTGCACAAAAATATGCTAAAATGCTAGTTGAGGGAAAAATTGAAAAAGACTTAATCGGTGAATTGAATCCTGAAGGTGATATAATTAATCAGGTATTTATGCAGACAGCGTCCAACTTGGATTCATTGAAAAATAATCATGTGATTATTATAAGTGGATATAAAGGCATAGGTTTAATAGGTATTATTAAGATATTTGATTTACTTCATGTTCAAATCCTTTCAAGGAATTCTGATTTTTGGAAATATGGTTTAACTACAGTTTTGAATAATTTCAAAAAAAATGAACTTGGTATATTCAGACCAAATAAAATCCCTCAACTCACACTTAGTTTATATAATGATGGTATTACAGATTTCTTAGGGTTAGAGAAGGAGTTTGAATCTTTTAATAATGGAGAAAAATGTTCCTTATACTCTAGTGAAGGTGAACTATATACTTCAAACGCATTTGAACTAGTGGAGGACTTCAATTTTGAAAGAATAATAGATTCAAATTACACTTCTTATTTGAATTTAAAAATATTCGTAAATAGTAAACTCCATATAAAGTCTAGTTCTAATAACCTAAGACTGGGAGTAGAAACAATAGATTATCATTTTGAAATTGAAACTCTAAAGAAAAAATCATAACTAGGGACGAAAACTTTTAATTTTAAGAAAATATTAAATAAACTTCTTAAAATACAAATCACCTTGCACTATCCCATATTTTAATATCCATTGGTTTACTTCTTGATATTACAGGTGTAGTCATCATGTATAACAGAGAAGAGCAAGAAGCACTTAACAAAAAAGCCCGAAAATATCACAAAAATAGTAAGATTGGACTTGTAATTCTTACCTCTGGATTTGCATTACAGCTCACCTCTTTATTCATTAAATAAATTACTATATCTTTCCAGACTTTTAAACTATTAATTATCAATAAGTATACTATCTAAAATGAAATACCACTACCAAAACCGATATCATCCTATGATCATTCTTATGTATTTTAGTAAAATGCTTTCCCCCGAGCAGATTAAATGTATTCCCCGAACCACAAGAAACAATTGGAATAAATTTTCACACGAAAACTATTACGGATATGAAATGGCTAAAGATTACATCGAAGATTTCGATTATATGAAGGTTGTCTTGACAAATAAACATTTAAAACGAGGCGTAAAATTTATGTGTGCCATGAGTTATGGTTATCGGGATATTATTCAAAAAATTGAAGGAAACAGAAAACTGCTACGTGAGCACAGTGATAGCATAACTTCATCCATCCGTCGGTTAGTCGATTATGGTCAGATAAAAACAACTGATGCTTGTAAACTTTTTGGTGTATCCAAAGACTGGTTTTATAGACATAGAGAAAAGAAAATTTGCTCCAAAAGCATTTTAAGTAAATGTTTTCGACAATATCCAAATCAATTAACTTTTAAAGAAGTTAGTATGATTGAAAGTATTGTAAAAGATCAATACAATGTTGGAAAAACGAAAACTACTCTTTACTATCAATCTATGCGTGAAGGATTAATTGCTTGTGCACTTTCAACGTTTTTTAAATATGCAGATCTTGTTGGGTATCAAAAACGAAAGAAAAAACCGAAAGGTGATAATCCGAAGGGTTTTAGAGCTACTCATCCCTTTGAATGGTTACACGTTGATGTAACTCACATCCATACTCAAAAAGATGGAATACAATATGTAGCTTTTGTTAAAGACAATTTTTCAAAAGCTCTGCTAGGATACAAATCAGTTTCTAAAAGACCGGATAGTGGTTTTATTCGAGAGCTCTTTGGAGAGACATTTGACAAATACAGCCTTTTGAAAAGGTCACAACCTATCAATATTCTTTCTGATGGTGGTTCTGAAAATAAAGGTTCATTACTGGAATGGATCAATCAAATTAAAGCGCCTCCCGTTGTTAGAAAGCTTACAGCAAGAACAGAAGACTTTCCGCAATCTAATAGCATGGCTGAAAGTACCCATAGTATTTATAAATCCGAATTTTTACGTGGAAAACACTCCATGGATAATGAACAACATCTAATTCATATAGAAGAGTTCTTTCGTTATTATAACCACAGTAGATTCCCTTCTGATTTTTATGGTTTAACTCCTATGGAGGTCTTAAATGGTGAAAAACCTGATAAAACAAAGTTTACAGAAAGAATAAAACAGGGTCAAAAAGAACGAGTAGAGGAAAATAGAGCGTATAATGAGTGTCCCCTTATTTGTGTTTAATGGGAGCGTGCGTCCAGTTGCATATTTTATCTCTAAAACCAAGCAACTCACAGGAAAAACTATCCATTTAAAGTCAAATATCTTGTAATTTTTTACACTTGATCTAAGTGAGTTAAAAAGCTCTTTAAAAGATCAAATTAAAGCCTATTTTAAAAACTGACCAATATTGGAACAGTTTTGTTGCGGGATAGCGTGGAGTGTGGAGTCCGAAGAAGTGGAGTAAAAGGTAAAAGCGCAGCAGTACAACTGCAGCGAAGCTGGGTGGGGGGGGTACATACTAAAACTTAAGATCATTTATTTCTTTTTTAAAAAGAAAATAAAAAACCACTAGGCTAACTATAAGTAGCAGTAGTCCATTAAAGTCAAAAAAGAACTTTTCTGATGTTCCGTATACATACATAAAATATTCGAATATTAAAGTTAGTAAAAGAACAAAACCAATAATTAATAGGTTTTTACTTTTAAAAGAAAAATATATAGGACCAACGGTAAATATTAAGCTGATAATTACAGGTATGGATAAAACAAAGAAAATGTATTGAACAGTACCACCCGATATAATATTATCGTACTCTAATAATTCAAAATTGTTTTGCTTTATCATTAAAACCACAAAAAATAAAACATATTTTAACAATACGTAAATTAGGACTTTTTTTAAATAAGTATTCATAATAGTCAATAATTATTGTCTAGGATAAAAAGTTACAGGATAATAAGATGTATCATATTGCACAACCGGAGCATGCAGAACATCTATTGGATCAGCAGAATGTGTTTCTACAAAAGATGGTTGATCATACTGCATGATTATATTATTATTTACAGACAATGTTGATGAAGGGAAAATACCCGTATAGCTTTGTCCTTTTAACTCCCCTGTACTTTTCGTAAAAGTTGCTTCTAATCTTTGACCTACATCGACAATCTTGTACCCAAATGCATTCAGCCCAGATTCTTCAAAACGATTTACACTAGCATGATTTTCAAACTCAAAATTAAAACCTAACCAGTTTCCTTCATCATCAATTTTATTCGTAATTAAAGCATAGTCAACATCACCTCCTTCTCCAGGATAATAATCTCTAGCAGAACCAACTGGAGTGCTTCCAGGCACTGAACTATATTCTCCTGTAACACCTGTTATCTCACCACTTTCATTTTCCGAGGCGGTTAATATTATTTGTGTAATCAATTTATCACCAGTAGGAATATCACCCAAGGGTCCATCCCAAAGTTCTTCATCAATGTAACTAACAAAATCAAAAGTAAGAGTCTTTCCAAGATAAGTTTCTCCTTCTTTGGTAGTGGCTTGGTCATTAGCATTATTATCCCAGTAAATTGTCCCGTCCTCTTTCTGAACAAAATCCTGCGGGGCTCTCCCATCAGGATCAATATATATTATAGGATTGTCAGCAAAAGCAACGTATGGTGACCATGCGGGAAACTTGGCAGCAAGAGGATCCACCGCAAAGAACCTACCAATACGAGGGTCGTGCATTCTATACTTGTAATTGATAGAGTTTCCTTCCCCTTTCACCTCGTCATCCTTCTCTTGACCTTGGAAGCCATAGCGGTATTCGGGTGTAGAACCGCTTCTACCGTCCATAAGCATACCATAAACCTGATAATCGCTACCCTGTTTTTTACCCATTTCAAAAATTGGGGTACTCTCTGTTTTTGAGGTGTATTTTTGATGATATATTAGTCTCTGGCAACCCATTGATGATTTAAAAGTACGGTTTTTTTTTCATTTGAAATTTTCATTTGAAAAAAAAGGATCATTTATTTTGTACTGATTTGCTTTTATTTACTGCTGGTCATATAGTATCTATGGAGTATCTATAGCTTATCTATGGTTTTAACTGGGATCTAGGAGGTAGATTTCGACCCTCGATATGACTTTTTACCTGACAATAGATGTCAAAATCAACCAAATAACAGTAAATTTCACGAGTGCAATAACAGCTCTATTTTTTGTTTTTGAAAGCTTCCGAAGCAACAAAGTTTAGTTCCTGATCTAAGCTTAATTTGGAGTCAAAATTTTAGTTTAAAGAAGATCTCTTTTGAAAATAAAAAATTGAGCCTCCAAAGCGCCCGTACAGCTGATTCAACGCTCTAACGGTGATTCCGCTGCGGAAGGCGAAGACGATCACCAAAACCAATAAAATTGATAATAATTCCCTAATTCACAAAGTTTATTCCCTGTTTCTTGCGCGAGCCGTCTGCGAGTTGGAGCGAAGGGGGAAGTCAGCAGATGGAGCCGTTTTTTAACGGGGACAGGCTGCGACCTCTGTGTTTACACACAAGGGCTTGGCGGAGTTTTTGATTTTCGAAGCAGATCAGTTTTTTCAAGTGTAGGTGTTTTTTATGCGGAGGAACGGAGCAGAAAAATAAGCCTACTCTTGCCTTTCCATAAAGTTTAAATCGAAGCGGAGAGTTTTGTTTGCCTGCTGAATGGAGAGAAACGGAATGAAGCTGGCAACTCCTAGCGTAGATGTCTCAAAAACTGTGACAAGCCCGCAGCCGTAGCGACTTAGCAGGCGAGCCTAACACGAAGCAGCGGAGACACCCCAACAAAAAAACGCCGTAGGCAACCTTATTCGGGGTTTGGGGTGGCTGAGTAGCTGCGACTGAGAGAGGAAGAGCTCATCGAGAAAAAAGCAAGTGGAATGTGGCGCGCGGAGTTTTGCGAGCACGACACAATGGAACGGTGAAAACAAGGGCGACGATAGGAGTTTATATACCCTTGTTTTGATGCTTTTTGAACAGGGAAGCGATGACGAACGAAGACCTTATTTCCTCTACCATTCATCCTTTAGTGATTCCCTGTTTTACGAAGTTTTGAACCGATCAAATTATGATCAGTCAACATTTATTTTAATGCCTTTTTGCGAAGCTTTTATCTTTTTTATATATGCCCCAAGAGTTTTTTAGCTCTCAAAACTCCTTTTTTAGTCAACTTAGTATAATTTTCATTGCCTTCTAAAATACCAAGATCTCCAAGTTCATTACCTGCTCTTTCTGCATAATCCATTTCTAAGTCATCAAGACCAAAGTCATTTTTGTAATCTGGTCGTTTTGTTACCTGAGTATGGTCAGGCATTTGATAATATCTTTCAATTAATTTTTCTTGAATTTCTTTAATAATAGCCTCCTCATCTTCAGTTAAAATAGAACCAAATTTAGTTTCAGCAAAATCAGCTAATGCTTGAGTTATTTCTTCTTTAGTTTTACCGCTTGATTCAGATAGATCGGTAATTTTTTCTTGTAATTTATTAAACTCCATACTTTCCTTTTTTATACAAAACTAACATTTTGAAATTGAATACGTTCTACTCATTCAGCGGATGATGTTTGTTTAGTTCCTTTTGCAGATCCTCTAGGTTGGTTTTTTCATAGCGTTCTGTGGAACTGACATATTTATGGCCAGCTAGGTATTGAGCTTGTCTAATGTCGTATTGTTTTGTCCAAAGGGCGATTCTGCTTTGTCTGATCTGTTGCAAATTTTTAAAATCGGTGTGTTGTTTTTTTAGGGTTTTTGTGATCTTGTAAAGTGTATTGGCTAGGTTGTAACTGCTTCCCATGCTTGTAAATAATCGGGCGGTTTCTTTCTCTGTGATCGCTAAAATTAAATCTCTGGTGCTAGTTACATATTCCTGCAGATCGATCATTTGATGGGCTTCTAGTTTTAAGGTTCTGCGGTTTTTTTGATTGGTTCCAGGAACATCGATCTTTCCTTCTCTTAATCGCAAGTGCAGTGGTTCAAGTAAACTCAGCTCTGTTGTATTTAAGCCCTGGTAAATGATTAAACCAAGTAAGATTTTGTTGCGCTTTCCTACAATGCCCTTTTGATTAAATCCAGTATAAATTTCTTCCAGTTTCTCAGTTGAAAACAAATCGTGCGGAATACGTCTTACTGATCCTTTGATAAATAATTCAGCTGCGGGATTTTTGGTTACTTTTCCTGTGGTTTTTAGATAATTGTAGTAATGCCGTACAGCTGATAAAATATGATTGATGTAATTGACTGAAAAGTCTTTCTCCTGTAGATAATTTACATAAGCTAAAAGATCGGTGTATTTCACTTTCTCTATTGGTGTTTGGGTCTTTTCAAAGTAAGGAAAATACAAGGTTTCTAAATAACTGGTGTATCTTTTTGCGGTTGTCGGCTGTAATCCTTTTTTGGTTAAATAATCTCTAAATCGCTCCATTTTTTTCATTCTATTTCATTCATTATATGCGTGTAAATCTGTGTGCTTTCAATACTGTCATGGCCTAAAAACTTGGCAATATGACTTAGTTTCATTCCTGATTGTAAAAGGTGAGTGGCTATCGAGTGGCGCAGATCATGAAGTTTAATATTCTTATCAATTTCGGCTTTATTTATGAGTTGTTTTAAGCGGATATACAAGCTTTGACCTTCTGGCCGTGTTCCTCTTTCACTTACAAAAAAGGATGTTTGATTCGGGTTTTTTAAAAGTGCTGGGCGTGCGTAATTCAAATAGTTTTCGATCTCGTTTTTCACTTCTGTTGTCATGGGAACATAGCGTTCTTTGTAGTGTTTTCCCTTGCGTACGTAAATCAGGTTTTGATCAAATAAAATATCTGATACATCGAGTCCAACGCCTTCTGATCTTCTAAGACCACAACCGTAAAAAATGGCAAGCATTGCACGATCTCTTATTCCAAGTGGTGTTTGATTACAGCTTTCGTAAAGTGCTTTTATTTCCGCTGTAGTTAGAATGAAATGGATCTTTCGTTGCTCTTTTGGTAAGAGTACATTGATTTCTAAAAAAGTCTGCTCGGTTTCCTTTAAATAATGGCTTAATCGCTTTAATGCCTGGCGGTGTTTGTAAAGATTGTTTACGCTCATGGTTCCCGTTTTGTTCATGCAGGCTCTAGTACTCAAATGAAAAAAATAAAGTTCAATATCTGCAGGGATTACTGTTTCTATTTCCTTGTCTTGGGTTTCTACCCAGTGAAGAAATTCCCGAACATGAAGCGGTAAACTATAAACACTACTTGGAGCATATCCCATCACTTTTAGCCATTCTTTAAAGGCTTTTTCTATGCGGATGTGTTTTTTGTTATGGATTTCTAAGCTTTTCATTTTGTGGGGGGTATACTCTCTTTTTGCGTTTTTGGTCGTTTTTTGTTATGCTAAAGGTTTATTTGTTGTTTTTCAAGCTATTACAACGACATCACTTTTCATTTTTAACTGTTATGCTTATGTTGCGCTGTTATGCTTGTTTGTTTTTATCTGATTATTAACTGTTTACGAGTACATCACTTTTTGCAGTATAAACACCATCAGGATATTTTTTGTAAAGCTTATCTAGGATTTCATCCATGATATCTAACCCTTTTTGTAAGACCTTGTAATCATCCCAGATCGTAATTTCATATTCATAGCTCGTTTTGTAGTTTCCGCCAGTTTGTTTTATATATCCTCGGTTCTTTAGCTCATTTATTCTTCTGTTGAACTTCATGGGATGCATTCTAAATTTTACCCTTAACTCTTTACTTACAAAGCTCGTTTGATCACTCTGTTTTACTTCTCGTTTCAAGCTTTCAAAGAAGTCACGGACTTCTCCGCTTAATTCATCACTTTTTCTAAGTAGACTTTGTTTGCTAAGCGAGTTGGCAAGTGCTATATCTTCTAAAGTGGTTTGTATAAAAGTTTCTCCGGTGGTTTTATTCTGTTGGTGCTTTCTCTGATATTGATGAAGGAAAGTAATCGATTTGATAAGTGTTATGTAATGGGTGTTTGTTCTTAGCTTTTTAAACACGTATTCAGGAAGTTTTAATTCGGGCTGAAAGGGATTGACCACTTTTATTTTACTCGTCAAAAGTCGCTGTATGTTATGGATTTTTACACACGTTTTATCGATTCCGCTGTTATCCACTAGACCAGCTGCGAGTTTATTTTGATAGTTTAAGATCTCTTGCTGATGAGACTTACTTTCATTCACATGAATCAGAAAGGATCTATTTGAGTTGTCTTCATAGATTCTATCTTTTGTCGTTGCTCCTGCGATCACGATCGGTCCCTGGGCTTCGAGCTGTACTTGTTTAAATTGTCCTGTCTTTGGATCAGGCTCTGAGGCTAGTTTACTTATAAATTGATTGGTCATAAATTCTCGAAGTGGATACAGTGCTTTATAACTTCCATCTAGATCCTCTAGTAGTAATATTTTATGTTTCCAAAAGTCTTTGAATGGTGGTCTAAATAGTACGTTTTCTGTGAGTGCTGTTGTAGCGTATTTGCTTTCTTCAGGTACGAGTTTAAGCATGGATTTTAAAAGGTTGGTTTTTCCAGAGCCACTTGATCCATGAACGAGTGCATGAAGCGGATAATCAAAATTTCGAGTTAAGAATATGAGGAAAAGTAAAAGGCCGTTATCTGTCTCACCTATTAGTCCGGTTTTTTTCATTGCGCCTTTCAGCTCTTTGATTAGATGATTAGATTTTAAAAGCTTTACCGCTTCTGCTTTTTCCAGTTCGTTGAGTGTTACGATATCAGGTTTTAATTTGGCTTTAAACTGCTCTTTTTGCTCCATTCTAAAGGCTTCAATTTCCTTTGTAAAGTCTTCCATGTATTCTTTTAAAACGGTTTGTGGTGTTCCCAGTTCTTCAGCTGCATCTTGCAAAAATGCTTTCTTTCCTCGGTGGCTGTATAGGTTGACATCGTCTCGAAAGCTTTTACTGCTTTGTTCATTCTCTAAGTGCAAGCTGAGTTTTAGCCTGTGCAAATTTCCATATTCTATTCCTCCCCAAACGGTAGCCGTTAGCTGATCTGTTTGGTAAATGAGTTTGTCGGGGTTAGAACTGTCTAGCTTTGTTGTTTTTGGTTCGTTTTCCTTTATTTCTTGCGGTTCTACATCTTTTTTTTCAGTTGACGGTGAGCCACCGCTGGCATTTTCTTTTTCAAATGAAAATAAAAGAGTGCGTTCGTGGATTAGATGAATAAATATTTCAGGTTCATGCGCTACTAAAAGACTGTTTATATCCTCATTTTCGGGCGTGTTTACTTTGCTGATCTTTGCACTGGGGAGTAATTCGTTTAATTCAGCTCCATATTTCTCAATCGCTTTTTCTCCCGCAGGATCTCCATCAAAAAACAAGATTACTTCTTCCAGTTCCTTTAGCTCTTGTATGGCCGACTTGATTTCACTTGTCAAGCCATTTGTACCGTAGAGAGCTATCACTTCATAATTTTCAAGGTCTTTGATCTGTATTAAGCTTCTTGCATCGATGATGCTTTCTGTTAAAATTAGGTGTCGAGCTTCTCGACGTGGATAGTTTGGATAAATACCTTGGTGCGCTCCCTTCAAATAAAAATGGCGAGCTGTATTTGTACTTTCTGTGATCGACCTTCCATAAATATTGATGATTCTACCGTCTTTGTTTTTGATTGGAAAAACAATACAGTTCTTAAATACAGGACTGAGCATTCCGTTTTTACGCTTGTTTAAGATTCCAACATCTATGGCCGACTGTTTTTGTATTTCATTCCAACTGTTATGGAAGCGTTCCATCAAATATCCGATTTCGGCATTTTCTAGTAATAAACTCCGCTGATCTAAATAGTCTTTGCCTTTGGTACTTCTTACAATACTTTTCTGTGCTTCTGCCATGAGTTTTGAAAGAATGGCGATTCTTGCAAGATCCTGCCCGTTGTTATTTGGGGTTTGTGGTTGTGGTTTTGGTATGTTGGTTTGCGGTATTTCCCCAAGCATTGACTTAGCTTTTATGATCGCTTCATGTTTGGTGCATTTCTCTTTGTGGAGTATAAAATCAATCTGATCGATTCCTTTTCCATTCAAATCGCAGTTACTTGAAAAACAAAAGACCGTGTTTGTTTTTGGATAGATCTGCATACTTGGGGTTTTGTCATTGTGGAACGGACATTTGATCATTCCATTTTTGTCGGGGCTTAATCCGTAATGGGATAGAACGGTTTCGATTTTTAAGTTTGCTTTGATCTCGCTTATTTCCATTGTTGAAAAATATTTAAATGTGTATTATCAGACACAAATATATATAATCATCCCGATACAACTGTAATAATCATCTTTTTATTTGCACTTTTTTACCGTATATTTGCTTAATCAATGTATCATCATACATTTTAAGGTTTGATTATGACTAAAATTGGAGATAAAATAACACAGTTGCGAAAGCAAAAAAATTGGTCGCAAACAGAGTTGGCCAAACAAATTAGTGCTTCAAGAGAGGCAATAGGTAAATATGAAAGAAATGAAGCTCTTCCATCAGTAGAAACGGCAAAGAAGATTGCTAATGCTTTTGGTGTAACACTTGATTTTTTAGTTGATGATGCGACAACTCCATCACTTGATAAAGAAACGGTAAAACGCATCAATGACATTCAAAAGATGGATGTAAACACGAAAACGGTGTTATTTAATGTTATTGATACTTATATCCAGCACTTTAAAACAAAACAGGCTTTTGCTAAATAAATCGCATCATGAAACAAATCACATTAAATATCGATGAAACCAAATTTAAAGCCTTTTTAAGCTTTATTAAGACCCTTGACTATGTTTCGGTATCGGATGAAATAGCTATCCCTTTAGAACAACAACAAGAAGTCGAAAGACGCTTAAAACTTGTACAAGAAGGAAAAATGAAAACAAGAAGCTGGAATCAGGCCAAACAAGATATTTTTAAACGATAATGAGTTATTCTTTATCTATTTCAGAAGCTGCCGAGCTTGATATCAGAGATGCTTTTCTTTGGTATGAAGATCAAAAAGACAGCTTAGGCCTTACCTTTGAAAAACACATCTCCAAAACCATTCAAAATATTCAGAAAAACCCGCTCAAAATTCAAATTCGATACAATCAAACCAGAGTGGCTTTTTTAAAGAAATTTCCCTACGGTGTGCATTTTAATATCATTGAGAATGAAATTATTATTGTTGCCGTTTTTCATACTTCGCAAAGTCCGAAGAAGTGGAGTAAAAGGTAAAATATAACTATACAGAAGTTTTGTTTAAGCTTATTGCTTATACTCCTCTACTTTTATATTAGCATCTTTCATAGTACTATCCATTTCGAATTTCTCAAAACCTCTTTCTTTTTTAGACTCAATTTTTTCCTCAATATTTTTCAGTGCATCCTGAATTTGTTGATTCGACTCATTCATTTTATTATCTAATTCCTCAATTGCTTTATCATTTTGGTCAATCTTTGATTTTGACTCTTGGTTATCAATTGAAGGTTCTGTACAAGAAAAAAACATACAAAACACAAAACTAAAAACAACAACTTTTTTCATTATTCTATAATTAATAAGGGTCTATAAACTCAGGTAATTCATATAAATTATATTTCATCTCATCTGAAAAGGGCGTCTTTTTCAAAACTTTTAGCTCAATATCTCGCCAATGATTCGATTTTGGACCAAAGTTATATTTATTCCCATCAATTTGTATATGAATTTTAGACTTATTTTTCCCTATGTCAAAACGCACCTTCGGGTAAATAGTAATGTCCATTCTAGTCGGATTTTCAGGTCGATCAACTTGCACACCAACGAGGGCATCTGTTTGATCCAGACTCTGTTTATAATCTTCGACCATACCATTATATTTATTAACTAAGTCATTATAGATTTCCATATTTTGGTTCACTTCAGCTTTAGCCGATTTAATTCTGGCTTCAAACGCGACAATACCAAATTCATTTATGCTACTTAATGTTTTTACAAAAGGATTTTTAGATTTAGTTCCTGGAAGATTTTCTAACTTCATTCTAGCCAAGGCTTGTTCTCCTTCTTCAATTGCATCCATTTGATCATAAATTGCATTTTCTATTTTATCTATATTAGCAGACATATCTTTTAAATCGGAAAGCTCATTAGCAACATTGTCTACAGTTGAAGTATCAGCACCATTCGGATCTACAAACCATATGGGGTTATTAGCATATGCAGCATAAGGACTCTCATGAGCTTTGATTATAGGATCCGGATTCCATCTGCGTGCAATTCGAGGATCATACTCCCAAAACTCAGCTGTATAGTGATTGCCCTCTCCAGATATTTCATCTACTTTTTCTTGTCCGTTAGCTGCTCCATACCTGTATTCTGAGCTATTCCCTGTCCTCCCTGGCATTTGCATCCCGAATGTATAGTAGTCTATGCAAAAATTTGAAGTACTCACAGTTTTTTCCTTACCAGAGGTAAAAATTTTCCAGTTTGCGCCTATTGCGGGTTCTTGATGATATGTGAGTTTTCGGCAGCCCATTTAGTCAACTAAATTACGGATTTTTTCCTTTAACCGTCATTTTCTTTGGTGTTATTTACGCTGTTTTGCTTTCAGTCATACACTATCCATACACTATCTATGGAGTATCTATTGATTATTTATGGAGTAAACTTACCTCTGGTGAACTAAATGTCGACTGTCGACAACACTACTCGCCTGAGAATAAAAGTCAAAATCAACTAAATAAAAGCAAAATTCACGAGTGCAAAAACAGCTCTATTTTTTGTTTTTGAAAGCTTTCGAAGCGATAAGTTAATTTTGCATTTTAAGGGTTGTTTAATGCCGTGAAGTTGGTTTTTGGTATTCCCTTTCGAAAATAAAAAATTGAGCCTCCAAAGCGCCTGTAAAATTAATTAAGCGCTCTTGCGGTCATTTCGCTGCGGAAGGCGAAGACGATATTTTTACGTGTGGGTTGAGTGGTTTTGTACGTCTAGTAACACAGTACAAAACCCGGACATTTGTCCACCCCTAAAAACGGAGTAAATCACCTTATTTTACTGATGTTACAGACGGTTTTTTTACAAAAACTGCGACACTCCATTTTTTGCCTGTTTTTTAAGTCTCGAAGCGATGATTTTTGTCTCTTGAGTGTGTCGGCTAAAGGGGCTATTTTGCATAATTGCCTTATGGGACATTTTTTACCGATTTCTTTCGGTTTAAACTCAAAAAATGCTCCCATAAGAAGCGGTTATGTTAATATAGCTTTGGGTGGTTTATTTTTGGCGCAAGTTCACAGAAGGGGCGCAAGTGGCGTGAACGTCTTTTTGTTTTTAGTGCGTCAGCTCAGCTCTTTGATTTTTTGTGTCACATCCTTTGGTGGGAGATAAAAAAACAATGTGCTGTATGTGTGATGGCTTACAAAAAGTGTGATAAAAATAAACCACAGAAGGGATGGAAGTGCGTTAGTACTCGGGTCATACAGCAAGGTTGTCTAAATTATTATTGTGAGGATCTAAACTTCGGAGCGCTTGATTCAAAGCGGCTGTTTTTATAAAACCTTTTATAGATAGATCTTCATCAAGGCTTTCCCATCTGACACCAATACCGTTTTTAATTAAACGCCAGCCTTTAAGCTCTTCTTTTGTAGCTTTTTTTAATTTCGGATAATCAGAAAGATGAGCTTTTAGAATATTACCTGTATTAAACACGATTAACAAAAGGTCCAAGTCCTTGTCTATAACCAATGTTTTGGCGCGTAATTTCTGCTCAAAAAGTAAACGATCGAAAGCGTCCTTTGATCTTTTGTTTTTTATGTTATTTGAAGTATTCATACCAAGCTTCTTTTAATGTGTCACAATGTTCGTTAACCAACTTTGCTATATCTTTTCTCTGGCGTGCTGTAAAATCATAACTGTAAGCTTCCTGAATTGGATCTAGCCAGTATTTTGCATTGCCTTCTGCTTTTTCTACATGTATATGCACAGGCTCATCATTCTCATTACTGTAAAAATAAAAACGATAGCCGTTCACTATTATTATCGTTGGCATAGTTGTAAAGTTACATTTTTTAATTCATTTTCCATATTTTTCACCCCATCGGATGGAACTTAGTAATTTCCTCGCTTAGATCGTCTAAATCATTCACTAAATAACCTTCTGTTGTGCTTACGTAACGATGTCCTGCCATGTATTGTGCCTGGCGAAGATTGTAGAGCTTTAACCAATGCGTAATTACACTGGTGCGGATTTGCTTGGCTGTAGTTACTTTGCTGTGTTGTTTATGGAGGTTTTGAATAAGGTTTTGCATTAGATTACTAAATCGATCGCTTGTTCCTATACTTACAAAGTATGTATCGGTTTGCTTTCCGCTTAACTCTAATAACTCTTTTCTTGCTTGTAATTGATATTCCATGATGTCCATGATTTGCGTAGCTTCCAGTTTTAGAGTGCGTTCATTGCTTCTTCGACTTCCTGCAATGTAGACTTTTCCTTCACGCAGTTTAATATCTTTTTCCGTTAGGTTTGAAAGTTCGCTTGTTCCCATTCCCTGATAGATCATAAAACCTAAGATCACTTTATTTCGTTTGCTTGCAAGTACTGATGCTTTAAACCAGTTTTGATTTTTATAGACGCTCTTTTCATTATCGGGAAGCTCAAAGTTATGATACAGGCTTTCAAGTTCTTTTTTACTAAGGATTTGATATAACATTCGGCGCTTAACACCTTTTATTTTCACGTGCAAGGCTGGGTTATCTTCTAGCTGATCAATGGAGATCAAATGATTGTAAAAATGCTTGATGCTATTTACGATTGTGCTAACTGTGCGCTGTTTTACGGTGTTCTTTTTTTTCTGGATGTAGTGCAGTATATCGTTATAACTTACTTGCTCGATAGCTACATTTTCTTTTTCAAGCCACGCTGTAAAACTCGTTACATCCCTCACATAACGTCTAATACTTGTAATACTAAAGCCTTTTGTTAGTAGATAATCGGTAAATTCAGCTTGGTTTTTTAACTCTTTCTTTAGGCTTTCGGCTTCTGCAACATTCACCGCCTTTACGGCTTGTTTTCGGGTTCTGCTGTCTTTTGTTTTTCCTAGTCTTAGTTTACCGCTCATCTTCGTGTAGTTGTGTGATTTGATATTTTGGGATGTTGTGATATGGTTGTGTTTCCTCATCTGATTCAGTTGCCACAAGATGCGTATAGACTTGGGTTGATTCTAAACTGGTGTGTCCTAAAAAACGGCTGATCTTCTCAAGTGGCATTCCGTTCTGAAGTAAATGTGTTGCTATGGAATGACGAAGTACATGTAAACGTACATCCTTTTGTTGCAAAATTAGATCATCACTTCGTTGTTGCAGAAGCTTTAAACGAAGCGCCATGCTTTGGGCTTGCATTCGAACGCCTCGTTGACTAATGAAAAAAGCATTTTGTTTGCCATCCTTTACGATTTTAGGACGAGCATCATAAACATATTCCTGCAGATACTCGCTACTTTTCTTATTGAAGGGTACAAATCGCTCTTTATAGGCTTTTCCTTTTCTTACGTGTAAGATCCTGCGGTCAAAATCAACATCGGATAAATCCAAGTGATACCCTTCGTTTCTTCTCAGTCCACAACCATAGAAAATAGTAAGCATTGCCCGATCTCTTGCATTAATTGGCTCTAAAGCTGTGTTTTCATTATAGCCATACGTTACTTTGTACAGTTCCTTGATTTCATCTTGAGTAAGCCAAAAAATTTCCTTTGTATCGTCTGTTTCCCATTCTATACCAAGATAGGGAAGTATTAAACGTCCGCTTTGGCGCAAGTATTCAGAAAACTTATAAAGTGCTTGCAGATGCTTGTTTAAATAACTGTTGCTTAGCCCACCACCTCTGCGTGTATTGGTTCTTGTTTTTAACTGCGTGTAGTATTCTCTGATTAGTTGTACATTGACTTCTTTTAACTGGCTATGTCCCTGACATTCCATCCAGTGTAAAAATTCACGGATATGATTGGGCAGTTCATAAACAGTACTTTGTGCATAGCCTAACACGTCTAACCATTCTCTAAAGCTGTTCTCTACATATTGAAAGGCTGTAGATTTGATGGGTAATTGCTTCATAATTCTTTTTGTTTTAATTCCCGATATTCCGCTATCGCTTCAATCGGGATTAATTCGATTACGGATTTTTATAAAATTCTATCTCATTAATTTTCATGCGCTTGCGTTTTTGGATTCTGGTGTCTTACTAAAGGTTTTTAACTGTATATCAATAGCTTATGTAAGACAGTAGCGTTACTGTCCTACTACTGTCTTACTGTCCTGCAGTTTTGCCGTTTTGGTTTTCTTGGATGTCTTCTTTTCCTTTGCTTCATAGGATTTCCAAACGGTTTCAATAACCTTATCTAGTTGATCGGTAATGCTCTTTTGAAGGGATTCGATGGATTGCTTTTTTAGTAGTTTATAACTGTAGCCTGTCGTGTTTTTGTTTCCTCCTGTTACTTGCAAAAGTCCGTATTCTGTAAGCTCGTTTAAATAACGATTAAGTGTCCTTGGGTGGATTCGGCTTTCTGCTCTAACGTCTCTTGCAAAAAAACCTTTTCCCTTGTTCAAATTAGGATCTGTAAATTTTCTTTCTTTATCTGTAACCCACTGGTAAAACTCCCGTGCTGCTCCGCTGAGCTCATCTGCTTTTCTAAACAAAACATCTTGCATTAAATGGATGGCTTTTTCTACATCTTCGGGGTGAACCTCGATATAAATTTCTCCTGTTTTTTCATCTGCTTTCTGCTCTCGTTGGTATTGGTGATAAAACGTAACCGCTTCAATAAAACTTAAAAGTAATGGTAAAGCTCTTCTTGGTTTAAACACCTCTTTTGGAATGTCGATTAAAGGAGCGAAGGGATTCACAACCTTGATGGGTTCTAAAACGCTTTGCATGTATTGTAGTTTTTCTTGTAATAGGTGTTCTTTATGTGTTTCTATCATTCCTGCTCTTAGTAGTTTTTGATAGTCCATAATGCGTTTATCCTGTTCTTTACTATCGTCCAGATAAATCAATATTGCACGGTTGGCGTTATCCTCATAAATTTTTTCTTTTGTAGTACAGCCAATTACACTTACAGGACCTTCCACAATGAGGGTGATCGTGCGCATTTGTCCGTTTCTATCTTTGATCGTTACGGTCTTTGATATGCGTTTTTTGGTTTGAAGCTCTCGTATTGGGAACATGACCGCTTGCGCTCCGTCCAGATCCTCGATAAGGAAAACTGTGCCTTTGATCTCTTCTCTTTTGAAGTAATAAAAACTATTGCCACTAAATTGGGTGTGTTCCTTTCTATCCATCTGCGGGATGCACTCGGCTACTTTTTCCATTAAATAACTTTTCCCTGTGCCTGATTTTGCAAGACAAATTACACTCAATGGGTCTCGCATTTTTCGGGATGTCATAGCAAGGTATAAAATAAGTGCGTTTTCTTTCTCTCCCTGTATTCCTGTTTTCTGTAGATCATTGATGGTTTCATCCAGTAAATTCGCTGTTTTCAAGTGGCCGATAGCATCCTTTTTTTGTTTTTCGGTAAGTCTTAGTTTTTCTACATCTGTAGACGCTTGGCGTTTGATTTCATCAAGGCGGTATTTTTCAAGACACTCTGTAAGTTCTGAAAAGGAAGCTGCAATAACACTTGTTCCGATCTCCATGCGTTCTGCTACTTTTCTGATCAGCTTTTCAAGTTGGTTATCGTTGTATAAATCCAGATTGTGCCTTACGGGTGGACGTGATGAGTCTATCAGTTCTATTTTTAGGGTAATTCGCATTCTGTCTAGTCCTTCTAGCTTAATGCCTCCAAGGATGGTTTGTTTTAGAATATCGTTTGCGTATTCAAGGCTTTCGGGATTCTCTGTGTTAAAGTTTACCATTGTTGAAAATTAATTTATCTGACATATATATCACAAAAGTAAAACATATATCAGAACTAAGCAAGACACTTGTTACTTTGTTGTGATATTTTTATCACCTATATTTGCATAAACCTTATTTAATAGGTCATTTTAACGATATATATACATGACTTTCGGAGAACGCATAACAAGCATTAGAAAAAGAAAAAAGATTTCTCAATCAGAGCTGGGAAAGAAAATTGGTACTTCTGGGGATATCATCGGAAAGTACGAACGTAATGAAGTAAAACCATCCATTGAGGTGGCTAGTAAAATTGCAGATGCTTTGGAAGTAAGCGTGGATTTCCTTTTAGGAAAAACAAGCACAGAGATTGATAAACAGACCTTAAAAAGGCTGCAAGATATTGCTTTGCTATCTGATGAGGACAAGGAGCATATTTACTACACGCTCGATGGACTGATTCGGGTGGCGAAATTGAAAACACTATAAACAGTAAAAATATAGCATGTTAAATGACTCTCAAATAGAAAAGTTCAAAAAACAGATGACTAAAGACCTTGTAAAAGGATCTGTTAAAGAACTCAAACAAGTAAAAAAGCCCGAAGATCTTACCCCTGAAAAAGCTTACAATTTAGTACAGACCATCTTCTCATTTTGGATTACTTCTGGTAAAACACCACAAGCAACCAAAGAAGAACTTACAACCATTGTAAATGATGCTTATGAAGATTTCTTAGAGCAAACTAAGTTGCCAGAATAAAGAGCAGCAGTACAACTGCTGCGAAGCTGGGCAGGGTTTCTTTGGGAGGGTGATCTATTGAATATATAACTAGCTGTAATCAATACCCCGCGAACACGATTCAATCGTGCACGAGCGGGGGGCACAAGCATTAACCCCATGTTGCCCTAGTAATTATATTGTAAATAAAATCACGATAATTATAATCTGAAAGCTCAGTGATATAATTCTTAAGAATATCAAACTCATACTCTCTTACATAACGACTATTACAATATTCAAAATCACCTTCATCATTAGGTGGACAAATTTCATTTATTCTTTGTAAACTATATTTAGTAATATCAATTTCTTTTATAAAACTATGGTTTTTAACATGATAAAATTCTATCAATAATTCTTTCTCTTTCATAAAACAATTTTAATAAATCTACTTTCTATTTATATACCTATTGGAATCAACAGAATCATAATAGCAACAGTAGCAATACCAGCGGCCGTCCATGCACCTGCTTCTGCAGCATCTGGATCATACTGTACTGGAACATTTTGTATAGAAGAACTCTCGATATCATTAGCATCTGGTGCCTCAAGTTTAGATCGAGAAGCTTTTCTGTCAGACCTTCCAGGTTTCTTTTTCTCTCCTGTTTCAGGATTCCAAGCACCTTGATGATTTTTACCTGTTTTATCATAAACCTCAACTTCTCCATTCTCACTATCCCACTCACCAAAGGCACCTTTTGGCCAATCTCCTTTTGGTAATTTCCAAGCAGTTCTTTTCCCGTCCATACTCGGAAGTCTTTCGGCTCCAGGAATACCAGGTAAATTTTTTGGAGGTGGGATATAATTTCCGTTTGACTCTTTTATATCACGGTTTCTTTCAACTGGAGATTTCCATTTATTTCCGTTTGCATCAAAATATCCATTAAATGATCCATCTTTGTTGAAATTTGCACGATAATTAACACCGTCAGCCTCAAATCTATCAACATCACCTACTTCAGCACTAAGATCTTTCTTGCCATGATTTATTCTTCCGTTTTTATCTTTATCTAAAAACTTTCCAAGTACTTTAGCATTCTTAGGCAATACTAAATCAGTGCCACCAGCTCCTGATTCAACTTTTGTCTCTGGTGGATCTTCACCGCCTGTAGTTCTTTCAGAAGCCTGACCTTTAGGATCATTAAAAACAACTGGATTATTATCAAATCCTACATAAGGGGATTGCCATGGAAAGTTTGCAAACATTGGATCTCTTGAAGTCCAACGCATAATCCTTGGATCATATTGTCTAAACTCCGTTGTATAGCTGTTCCCTTCTCCTTTAACTTCATCATCTTTTTCCATTCCGTTAAATCCGTAGCGATAATCAGGTGTACTTCCAGACCTTCCGGGCATGATCATCCCGCCCGGATAATAATCAGAGTACGATTGCACATCGGCAAGGAAGTATGTTTTATCTCTTTCTGTGTGTATTTGCAAGTCATAGATTTCAGTCCCTGGTTGATAAAAAGCAAAATCTATAATCATCGGATCGTTTGGATTGGGATCAGTGACCGTTCTAATAACACTTCCATTCTTTTTATAGATAATATTTCCATTATTACGCTCAATTCTAAAAATATCAGCAGCAGCATAGGTCAGTCCACCAATACCGACATTACTTCCTGATTCAAAAATAGCTGCCACATTATTGTAGTAGATATACCAAGAATAATCAATGGTATTAAAAGAATGGTTAGGGCTATCATACGAAATACCACACATAATATAGCGATTTGCTAACATGTCACTCCCTATGGTCCATTCAAAATAATCCTCACCTTGTAGTACTGTTTCTACTGAAGTACCACCACTAACGCCCCACCCAGTAGTAGTTATTGTTGTAGCTATATTACTACCATTTACAGTAATTTCATTCCCTTGAATAGTAGCTGCTCCGCTATATGTTTCAGTCACCTCTTCAGGCAGCTTAATATCACTGACCACTTCAAGCACATTGCCTAAATGATTGGAAAGTTCAAAGTACTTATCTCCATTTGTCACAGCAATACCTGTGTAGATGTCTACATTGCTTCCATTTGAACTTGCTATGACTTCTCCGATGTTTTCCACTCCAACTCTGCTTGATCCATAAATGTTTCTCTCACTAAGATACAAATTATTATCTACTCCTCCTCCATCGTTTTCTTTTAAAGTGTATTTACTCATTGGATTTCCCTGGGCATCGAGCACATAAAATGTTGTAGTAACCTCACTACCTGTTGCGGGTACAACGCGTTTTGAGATTCTATTGCCCATTGGACTATATTCAAATGAAATTTCCTTGCCATCTCCATATTTGATGGTATCCACTTTATTGTTTACCGTCCACGCAATTGAGGTGATGTTTTCAGCATCATCTTTGATGAGCTGTCCAATTTTATCGTATGCATAATTGAAGTCATTTTGATCATCCACATCAACATCGATATAGGTATCGGAAATCGCATCATCTACCCGTGTTAAACGGTTGTTGTCTCCTCCATTAACAGGGTCGTTGTACTGATAGGTGAAGTTATCCATCATACCACCTGATTCAAAACGCCGTAGAGACTGCAGGTTTCCATTTTCATCATATGAATAACTAGAAGAATAACCAGATGATTGAGCCAATTGACCAAGTGTTCTATTCGATCCAGACATGGATGTGATTCTGTTTAACTGATCGTAGGTGTATTTAGTTTGGTGTGTACTAAGTGTTGTTTCGTTTTCATCAGAAAGTGCTGTAAACATCGTGTTAATATTTCCATTGTAAATATCACTTCCAAGGTTGGGATAGGTGTCATTGGTGTGGTTAAGCATTGCGGTATTGGAAGATTTATAATCACCCTCAAAATAGCTTAAACTATACCCAAAAGCATCTCTTGCGTTGTGCTGGTTAATTACTGTGGCGGCATTAGGGTCTGTATTCCCATCATTCCCCATCATGGTTTGTTCATCTATTTCCTCTCCATTGACCGACTTTATCCATCCTTGAATGGTGTAAGCATAGTCACAGGCTTGTACTTTTTGTTGACCGATCTCTGTTCTGGCAAGCGGTCCGTGTTCGTAGTAAAAGTACTTGGCATCTTGCTCGAAAACTACCCCATCTCTTGAGGTGTAGGCATTGGTAATGCGGTTGTCGGCATCGTATTCATATTTGTGTCTAAATTCATCGTCTTGCCCTGCCTGATAAACTACTTGTTCTACGTTTCCACTGACAAGATCATAGGTGTATTCCACACGCTTTTCGGTTTGTTCCAAAGCCAGGAGTTCATCATCGTGATTGACTTGAATGAGTTCCTTTACATTTCCGTGTACATCATAATTATATAATGTTCCGTTATCATAAGTATTAATATCAGAATCATATACTGCTTGATAAACCGTGGCCATAATTCGGTTACGTGTGTTGTCTGCTTCAAAGTCATTGAATCTATTTTCTGCAAGATCATCTGTAGAGGTTGAAAGTTCTACGCGAAGTATTGTTGTAGTTCCTCCTGCATCGTTATACTCAAAATCATCATAAAGGGTATGCACCACTTCTTCTCTGTTGGTGGAGAAGTTATTGGGGAAGTTTGAAGCATTCACATCAAAGGCTACTCCGTTGTCTAAGAGTTTGCCCTGAGGACTAATGCTAAAGGTACTGTTTGGCGCTGTGAGTTCGCCTACTTCTACGACTCTTCCCAGGGCGTCATAACGCGTATAAGAAAATTGATCTACTGCTTCTTGTTTTGCGTTTTGTGACACCACAAGTCTTCCAAGCGCATCATAAGCAAATCGACTTTCTCCCCCATCAGGAGTACGCTGATACACCAGTTGATTCAGAGTGTTGTATTTGTACTCAGTTTCATAGGTATGATTTGGGGCGTATTGTGTATCATCAGCATCAGGTTGATTCACCCTTTTTAGGTTAATGTTATTCATTAAGGTTTGATCTGAGGCATCTAATCGGTCTACTCCTTTTGGTGGTACGGTTTGAAACAGGTTTCCTGCTCTGTCGTAATAGTAAAGCGTATAGTGATACTCTTTGTCAGCATGCGTTTCAATAAACCGCTCTTTTAATGAAGCGATTGCTCCCTGAATATAGCTTTCTTTAAATTCTTCGGCCACTGCATCAATATACTCTTGGTATTGCGTTTGGGCATTGGTTAAATTAGTTTGACTCGTCCATTGGTTACAGGGGAAAGTAATGGTTGTATCAGGCATCTCTATGGAGGGTTGCGACCCAGGACAAATTTCATTTGTTTCCATATAGTCTTCGTCTATATACTCATTCCAAAGCACCTGGTCATTCCCCGCTGCGGTGTAAAACGTTTTAAAGTCATCAACAGCAGTAGTAAGTAAATCATTGTCATACCCTATAAGGGTAGCTCCAAACTCACTAATCGTAACATAAAGTGAACTGTTTATCTCCGATACTCCCAGTTGTGTAAGGTAGTAATCATAGGCCTCTAAAATGTAGGCAAATTCTGCATCACAAAACTCCTCTTCTGTCATATCTGCTCCTGTAAGACCTGTCCCTCCATGGGTGAGCCCATCCATTAAAACATCATAATCAACATATGCCTCATTACAGCTTACCGGATACAATGCTGAAGGCAGGCAACCATCACATTGTGATTCCACTTCTTGAATGTTTAAACACTCAACCGTTCCATCAATATATAGTATTGTGGTATCATCCATCATTGCTTTACCCTCAAAGTTGGTGGTGTTGTTATTTCCAGGGAAGTAAACATCAAAAATATATTCAATATCAGCTCCTAGGTATCCAGTTGCATTGGTATCATTAAATTCAATCGTAATTGAACAATTTCCATAATCGTATGCAGCTCCTAAATCATCTGCTATTTCGAAGGTTATTCCTGTACTAGAAGTCGTATAATCATAAATGATTGGGTTTTCATAACCTACAGTACTAAATAAATCGGAGGCATCATACTCTGTTGCAGAGGGATAGTACCCATCAGTAGGTGGGGTAGTTAATCCCGTAAGGTGTGAAATAAAGGCTGCAAAATCCTCGCCTTCGGAAAACTCTGGCTCAAAACAATCACAATCCATAACGAGTGGATTTTCTGAACCACTTGAGAATTCAAGTATACTACCTGTAACCGTTTGAGTAGATATAGTTCCGCTATTATCGTAAAGCGCGGTAACGGTAATTTGATTACTATTTGTAATGGTTACTGATTGAATAGATACAAGACCTGCGCTTGAGAGTGAAGAGAAGTTCACATTAAGCAGGTAATCATTAGGATAATTATAAGGGGGATACCAAAGCAAAAATCCAGTTCCGCTAGAGAAACCTTTGTATTCTGCCGTGTAGGAATAATCTCCAGCCACCTCTCCAAGTAAAGAACCTTGGTAAGCTGAGTAACCAGAAAGGGAATGATTATTTCCATCATCAAAAAACCCTTGATCAATAGCATAGTTCATCACTCCCATAATATCTGCGGCAAGTTCCTCTTCTTTACCACAGTCAAAGGTATTGGAAGCAGCATAATCGGTTTGACAATCATTTAAGTCAATACATCCTGAGTACTCCACAACGTACTCCTGAGCAGTAGCAGGAGAGCTTCCTGCCGTAATAAGTACTGCTGCTCCATTTGGATCTAACGGTAAGGGATAACTGCTCGATAAATCAAAAATCTCCCAGGTAGAACCATAATTGCTCCATGAATAAGAACCCACTTGCTCAATGGTAATGGTACATAGATTTGTCGTGCCTTCTTCTACAACAAGATCAAGTGTTGTACCATTTGATGTACCTACAAAATCAACTGCTCCAGCGGCAGGATTTGATCCTCCCATGGCTAAAAACAAGTCGGGGGTAAACTCATCCACATCATCGCTGTTTGTGGTGGATGTAAGGTTGCCATTTACCCCAAGGCTATGAAGCAGGTATTCCATGTCCTTCATCAGTGGACAAAGGCCTGTCTCTTGCCAAATCACATAATCAATATCTGCTGCTGCATTGTCTAAATCGGTTTGTGCATCTCCGCTCCCACCTATAAGACCTTCTCCATCTACGCGTAAAATCCTGGCTTCTTTATCCTCAAATTCAGAACCACAAAGTGCATTTGAGGTGCTTCCCGCTGATGGATATTCTAAATCAAAGTAATCACTTATAAGCGTATTATACGATGAGGACCAGTTAAAGTAACCCAAAAAAGTATAACCAAAGGCAGAAGAAACTCCATCACTCAGGCAGCCATTGTAGATATCTATGTTATCTTGAAAACCGTAAAAATCCTGAACGATTTGTTGGATTTTCTTTTTAAGCCCTAAATACTGATTTTTATATTGTTGCCAAATCTCATCTTTCTGAGCCGTGGTAAGACCTGAACTAGCGATTTTAGACCAGGTATCATAACTTGTAATAGTACAGTTGTTAAGTCCTTGCAGGTTACTCCCACAAATCACTGTTTTAACCGCAAACTCAAGCATCGTTTCATTCGCTGTTAAATAAGCGGCCGTGATGGCCTCATTCATAATATTATTGGCAATGGTATTATAGTTTTTTACCATTCCATTTACTGTAATATTCTGGACAGCATAGCCCCCAGGAAGATTAAAGTAAGGATCTTCTTCATAAATAGGTATGCCGTTTAAAAAGTCTATGCCATAGGAGTTGTTTTGAGCCTCATCATAGGTCATGATTTCGTTTAAAAGAATCCGATCATACGCATCACTTGAATAGTCCTCTGAACCTATCGTATGAACTTCATTACACAGCGCCTGTTGGAAAGCAAAAAGAGGATATTCAGGATGATAGGGAAGTAATGATTCTGCCCAGCTACTTTCCCAGGCGGCCAAAAATTCAGCGCGCGTTAGATTTTCTGGGGCTACCTGAGTACCACTACTATTTTCTACAACAGCATCATTTCCATATTCATCTTTGTAAGTAGTAGAAGGGTTTTGCCAGTTGGGACTTGTCCCAGGAAGATTGTTCCCAGTATTAAATACACTCATCTCATCACTTTGAGAAATGCTCCCGTATTGACCATAAGGCGAGACATCATTAAGCATCAGAAAACGTAATGCATCACAAGTACTGAGCTGCTCGCAAGGTACCCAACACTCTTCTAGTAAATAGTTGTATTCAATTGTATAGTCTGTTGAGTCTTGAGGGGTAAGTTCTCCTCCCAGTTCACTTCCTTTTAAAGCAAGATATTCTGAAAGTGTCCCAAGGTCATCTTCACACTCTTGACAAGAGGTATTGCAATCCAAAGCAGGGTCTTCATAAAAATCTGTGATATCTAGCACACAAGGGCTATTTGATAGATAATCAGAAAGGTAGGCTTCTAGTGCCTGCTCGTTCACTTTAATTGTTTTAGAAAGGTGGTATGATCCCTGAAGTAAAGAAATATTTTCCATTGGAGCTGAAATAGTGGTATTCACACCACTCGATGTGCCAATACTTTGCGTTCCGATTTGTTTATCAATAAGCATTTGTGATTCACCACAATCATCTAACAAATCAATTGTTAAATCATACACATAAGGGTAGGCCGTAGAACTTACCTCATTACAAGAGGTGTCCTCCTCATAATATGAGGTGATCACATTGTACCAAAAGTCATAATCTCCATCATCTACAACACCAAGTTGGGTCGTCATTTGAAGACCATCGTTTAGTGTTCCATAAACGCCTGTTGAATAGAGCTCATTATCATCCTGCTCTGTGTCCTCATCAGCTATATCTAATTTAGCCAATAAATCCGTTGTGATTAAACCGTGATCAGGTCCCGTTTCAGAATCCAGAGCATTGAAGTTTGTATTGTTGTCTCCTGCAAGAGATGTTGCTATAACCCTTCCTTGTGGATCAAGGTAGGATATACTTACTTGTCCATTGGCATCTACTACCATGTTTTTCTTATACCGCTTTTTAAAACCTACTCTATATCCAAAAAGTCGGTTAAGCTCTTCTTGGGAAGGCTGTAAATAATAATATTCTGTTTCCTGACCACTGCCCATTTTGTGTTTATCTCCAACACCACTTTGACGGCGTATTCTTCCCGTATTATCAGGAGTATACTGCATTTGAGAAAAGGCATAACCTTCTGCATCGGCAACATATTGCTGCCAGTTGGTTTCTGTATGGTTCTCTGAATAATACAAAGAGGCGCCTGAAGCATCTGAAAGTGGATCGGCTGATAGAGTCATACAACTTAGCGCAACGGTTGTGTCCTCCCAATCAAAATTCAAATGAGAATAAGCATCATTACTCGTATTTTGATTAAAATCATTATAATACTTAATGGCTGCATTATCAATAGGAGAAGGCAGAATAGTAATCGCTTTTCGCCCTTGATTGTCGTATACATTTTCTCCTATTATCGCTTGATAGTCACTATTTATCCTGGTGACTGTTTGTCTTGAGCGAAGGCTGCCATCAAAATACTGAACCACTTCTTTCTTTTTCCCGTTTTCAGCATAAGTAGCCTGGTACTGCCAGTTCAGGTTGTCCTGGTGGGGACTCACGATTTCTAAAATGTCTGGCCAGTCTACAACATGGGTTTTTGAACTCCCTCCTGAACTCCATTTCCCATATTTAATTTGATCCGTGTTATTCAACCACCTCCCAACAGCTCTTACTCGATAAATCAAATAACCGCGTTCAAATACTTGGGGAATCCGAAAAAACTGATCAGAAGTGTTTATCCGAGTGGAGTTACGTTTGAAATCTGCTTCATTAAATTCAATTAAATTTTCAGCTAAAACTGTAGAAACCGAAGTCTCTGAATAGCTATCTACCCACGTCCACTCCACATCATAACTCTCTGCTCCTGCAATATAATTCCAAAAAAGCTCGATCTCATCAGTCGTAGCCGTTGTTACTATTTGAGGGGTAGATGAAACCGTCTCTGTACCTCCCGGTTGAAATTCTATCGTGTAAGCAGAAACATCAAGCGCTGTTGAAGTCTCCAGATTATAGTAACGCTCGGCATAAAATCCCGACTTTAAAAATACCTGTGTAGGAATAGATACAGGATTACTAGCATCATCCTCAACGGTAACAGATACAACTTCAACCTCAAATTTATGCACCCCATCCATTCTGTATTCATCCTGATAAACAGCCTCTCCAATACCGCCAGCAATATGCATGACAACGCTTAATGTCTCTGTTACTGTACCCGTTGAATTACCTGAATTATCATACGTGGTGATATCTACCTCTACATCTACGGTAACATAATCAGTCATCGTATAGTGATCCCATATCTCATTATTCATTATACCCAAACGCACATAACCAAAGGCACTTGCATCTGTAAATAATCCCGAAGTCCCCAAATCAGCATAATCCCCATCTTCTATACTCATAAAAGTACCCGAAATATCTGACCCCTCACTCCTCAAATTCCACTCTAACTCTGATGAAATAACACAGGTCATTGTACTTACTGAAAATAAAATCGATAATAGAAATCTTAATATCATTGCTCTAGGGTGTTGATTACTGAATATCCAGAGTACTTGTCGTTTAATACAAGCTTTCCAGATTTTATCTTATAATAGTTCTCTTTTAAAAACCAGCTATTATCCAACTGATCCATACTTCCCTTTGTATATAATATCTTTAAATGTGGCTTGGCCCATTCAGAAGTATTAAAAGAAGGATCGAAATCAGTCTCAGAAGAATAATATAGGTTTACTTCTTTTAATTCATAATTGGACTTATTGACAATCAAGTTCAATTTATAATAAGGAAGATTCGTTGGCCCAAAAAAGAAAATGTTAATGTTGTAGTTTCCATTTTTTTCTGACAGTTCGTATGAAGAAGCTGCCTTTAGGGCATTTTTATATTCTTTAAAGAAATTTTGCTTTGCACCATTAGTTACTACTATTGCTTTTTCATCATGGTTGATTTTAATCGAAAATTGGGAGGTGCTAACAAACTCAGTATTTTTAATCTTTTGGTATGTCCCTTTAGATGAGTGAAAAAGTTGAGCATTATATTGCTCAGAAAGTTTACCTGAATTATGCCCTTTGTAAAGTTTATAGCTCATCGAAAAGGCATATTCATTGTTGTTGCCATATTTTTCTTCTAATTTTTTAAACACAGCATCAACCTTCTGTTCTTTTTGACTAAAGGAAAGAAGGCTAACAAACAACACTATAAAAACCGATAAATACCTCATTATTGATTTTCTTTTTTAAGGGTTCTTGAACGAGATTCTTGAATCGTCATTATTCCGCGAGAAGTTTCTTTTTTAATTCGTACTAATTTCCCCTCTTTATCATACTCATAGAACGTTGCATAGTTATTATCATCGAGTTCCGCAACAAGCCAGAGCGTTTCAGGGTCATATACATAAGACTTCATTGAAGCATTGTAGGGGTGAATACGAACATCATCAAAAAATATCTGGTGAGTAGAACTATTATTATCTAGATTGATATTAAGATCAGTTGTGCTTATCGGTACTGTAAATGAACCAACTATACGCTGCCAACCATCAATGATCTCTCCCGAAGTAGCGAATTGAACTGAAGGAGAACCACTTCCTGTAAAGTCGATTGATAATTCAGCGTTAGAATAAGTTTGAACCGGAGTCGATACATCCTCTTTTACCCATGCACTTACCCAATATCTTTCGCCAATTTGGGGTTTAAAAGTATTACAGTTTGTACATGTGTCTTGTTCATCCACGGTAATTGTTTTTGAAACACTTTTTGAACAATTAAGTCCCTCTCCCATTGAATACGTTAATAGCAATTCAGCTTGATATTGCCCCTCACTTAACGTTTCAGAATGAAAAGAGGTACTTGAAGAAGGAAGTCCAGATCCCACTTTTTCTATTTGACCATCAATATATAAACGATAGCTCCAACCAGATGAGCCTTGTCCTGAAGGATGTAATTGGGAATAATTATAAAAATCAACAGCATTTCCCTGAATATCAACACCAAAATCTACATTGACATTATATACATCAACTGAGAGAAAATTGGTTGCAGGTTCTAATGGATTTTGTTCTAGATAACAAGGATCACCATTATGAGTAACATCAGTTATGTTCTTAATCGTAACGGTTGCAATAATTCCGTCTTCATCTTTAAACTTAGCTTGACCTGAAATTTCAGTGATACCAAAACTGGAAAAAGTATATTGAATTGGACCAAATCCAGTGTCGTCATAAAAAACTGTGCCTCCATCTCCCATTGAAAAAGTTGCATCAATAAATGTCCAATCAGGAATTGAATTAATATCTGAATCCAATGAACAATAGTCCCAGGTAAAACTTAATTCTCCAGTATTACAAATATCATCAACCCCAACAATTCCATAAGTTGCAATCGGTAATTCATAATTCGACTGAATCTGAGATAACGAATACCCAGCGGTTAGACAAATACTCAGAATAAAATTAAAAATCAGTTTCATATTTTTTTGTTTTCTCCATTTTTATAAAATCGTTATCCACCTTCACCCCCTTTTCTACACTCAATACTTTTTTGCATAGTTACACTACCTTGAGCACTTACGGGTATTGAGTAGCGCCCTGTATGGAAGTGATCTGGTGTTAATTGTTGAACACCTGTACCATTTGAGAAGTTAAAGTGGGCATTAACTTGACAGCCTTCAAAACCGTAGTCTTCGAAACCATCATAACCAATTTCAATATATTCGGTATTTGCCCCTACTGCCATTGGGAATGTATAATTATACCCGTATTGAGCGCCAGAGTATCGGTTTAAAGCGTCTCTATTCTCAAGTTCGAACCCGCGAGGAGAGAACATTGATACTTCAGAAGTGAATGTCCAGTTATTGTAGTCTTTTGCCCAACCTCCTTGGTTTGTTAGCCTGTAGAATGGAGAGAAGCTAGAATAGTAACCGTCAACTCTAGGTGTTGCACTTTGTGATATATGATTTCTACCTTCTAGATATGTATGACTTGATTTCGTCCTCCAAACTCCTTTCTCATTTTGCTTATAAGGATTCCAGATTGGGTTATTGGTATCTGTACCACATTCACACTGTGCAGGCCAATTTTGAGAATAGTCTACTGCCGATGCATCTATAATTTTCCAATTCTCTGTCGTTCCCGTTGGCATTGGTGGGTTGAACAAGTCTGAGGGTAGAATAGATACTTCGTTGCCAGATAAATCCTCAAGTGGATTTTGTTGTAATGTAAGACTAGATATACCAGCAACTTGTAAGTTCCTTCTACCTGAACGTATAATTTTCATTGAAGTGCTGGAATTATTTGTAATCAAATCATTACCATCTTCATCTATTAAGTTAAAGCTATTTCCATTTACAGAAATTACCCATCCAAATAAAACCGAACCATTATCATAGACAACAAGTTCATCTCCTTCTGTTAAAATATTAGAAGCTGAATATGGTAAGACTCCATTCAATGAGTACTCATTAGTGCTCCCTTGCTTTGTCATTGTAGTTGAAAAACCTAAGTTTTTACTTGCTAACCCCATTCCATCATAGTACCAATGAGCAGGATAATTGAAAGTATAATACTTATCAGAATATTCGTCAAGGGTTTCTGTGACAAGCACTTCTCCTGTTATGGCGTCCCAAGCAATGTTTTTTGTCGAAACCCGAGCACCAGCATCATACGCAATTGTTTCTTGCAAAATCCCATAAGTCTGTATCACTTTAGTGGTAACGACACTTCTAAATCGATCTTCAGATAAAGAAATATCTGGGAAAAAAGTCGGGATAATACCTGGAATAAATCCGACTAAGAAACCATTTGTATTTGTGTTTACACCAATCGTCTGAGATTCTGATTCGTTTTCTCTAAAATCATGAATCACATCTACTTCAACACCAATTCTTTTTTCTTCTATAGCACCATCTGGGTGAATTACTTTAACAATGTTATTGAGTTTTCCTGCTTCAAATTGTTCATCATCATTAAATGGATCTGAAGGATTAACTTCATCGGTGTATGTTCCATAGTTATAATCAACACCTGAAATAGGTTTATCCTGTCCTTCAGCATAAACACGTTCGGACTTCTTTTTGCCATTCATATCATTCGTATGAACTACATAACCTTGAGATGCTGTCAGATGCTTTTTGACCTTGGTATTTAATAAACTGGCAAGAACCCCAGTATTATCTTCATAGGGTCCCATTTCAGTTTGCCCTGTAATCGTCGGATAGTCTTTTGAGGTATAGAAGTTAGTTATTACATGTCCAGTTTTATTTAACCTTTTAACTCCCATATCACTATTTGGGTTTGTACCAGCCTCCCTATTGGTAACTTTGACATTAGAATAAGTTACTTGAGGTGAAGGAAAAAATGACTCTCCAAATGGTTTTTCCATAAAGTTCACATCGTTTGGAGCGAGAAGGTTTCTAGTACTAGAAAATACAGGTTGTACAAAAGGATTCTCTTTATTGCCAATTGGCTCATAAGTCGCTACACCAGATGACTCACCAGCTTCTGAATTGTATTCATAAGTCTGACCATACTTCATAGTTGGGTGGGAAGATGCAGTATTCATTGTAGCCCAGATATCCGACATTTTAATCTCAGTTACACGAGAGCCTCCTCCTTTTTTCTTTCCAGATGGATCAATTAATCGGATATATGATTTTGATTTGATGAACCTACTACCAATGAGTTTATCTTCAAGTGTTCCATTAGGTCCTTCAAAAACTTGTAACAAACTTGACAATATCCCGGGACTAACTAAATCCTGTGCGATATCTTGAACAGACCCTTGTGCATAAGAGTTTTGAGCATTCACATTACTGTAAACATAATTATTTAAGAACTTACGTCCAAAGTGCCAGGCTGATTTAGAAATTGGATTAACATCAACAGAACCAGATAAACCTCCCTCTTTATTTACCAGTTCAATAGGTATACTTGCATAAGTCTTTTGTCCAATTTCCAATACATTAACAGGTTCAGACTCATCAATTGCGCAATAACCACTAACGTTTTCCCAAGAATGTGTATCGCTATTAATTTCAGCTTCAGATCGATTGCCAATAGCTTTTTTAACGCCCCTTTTGTTAAGATTCAAAAAGAAGTTAAAATAAATCAGTTTACTTTCTGAAGATTGCCCTGCATCTATATAAGTTGTGGATGGCAAAGGACTAATATAATTAGTATAAAAATCTGTTGCATCTTGAGCATACTCTTCATCTACCTCAACATACAAATAATTAGCATGTATCTTAGATGAAGCATCGTCAAATAAAAATGCTGTAAGATCACTATTAACAGAGGGCGTTGATGACACTCCTGCTCCCAAAACTTTAAACATTTTGTTGATCTTTCTATTCTGAACATAAGCGTAATCGTCAGATTCTCTTGACACTTCAATCTCACCACCTGATGGCAAAGTTATTTTATCAAGCTTCCATGCTGTTGCATACTGATCGGTTTCAGATCCTTGCTCTGTAAAAATAAATTCTCTAGCCGTTGGGTCATCTGTAATTCCACAAACACTTCCCTGAGGTTTGTAATTCCCCCATATATCATAGGCTTTTAGACTATAAGAAGGGTTATAACCATAATCAAAATGATATCCTGCATATTTACCCATTCTGGAATCTCTGTATGTAAAGTATACTTCTTTTAGAGTAAGTTTTCCTCCTTGATTTTCAATCTCATTGCCTGTGATCCCTGTGTTGTTTGGTACACCTTGGCATAGTTCATAATCATATTTGAAATGTGCTGTTTTAATAGGAGTCGCATTATCTCCACTTACATCATATTCTGGAAGAGCATATAAACTTATACTGTCAATTTTATTCTGTTTTAAAATAGGGTTACCGCCACCGTTTTCACCAATAACACCAATAGCATCTTGTCTAGGAGAATAATAGAATACAGCCACATGTGTTTTAGTTTCAATTTTTTTAACATATCGTATTTCTTTTTCGCCATACGTATAACTTCCTTTATCATCAGCTGGGTCAGTTTTTAACCCTTCATTGTACGACGCTGAATCTTGCTCAAAAGGCACTCTCCACTTATAAATAGAACCTAAAGATTCATAAGTAAATTTCGTATACGAGCCTAGATCATCTGGAGTTGGACCGTCACCATCTACATCCTGGTAATCTGTAGACAAAACACTTGTAAGTAGGTATGAGTGTCCATAAATTGGAGTCTCAACTCTGTTGAAGTATTTATTTCCATGACTATTGTTTACGGAATTATCAGGCTCGTTTCCACTACTAACGTAATCTACAAGACCCGTTGAGCAATTCGCTGAACTTCCATCAACGGAAAAACTAGCTTCTACCTTTTTAGTATTAAATACTGGAAGACCATAAACATATCTACTTCCATCATTTCTAGTAATTTGAAACTCTCCTGTATGATGGTTAGGGGCTGACGACAGGAGTGATTCTTCTCCATATGCAACAGGCCCCATTCCAATTCCGTCTTCCACCTCTTTGATTGTCAACCTATTAATGCTTTGATTTCTTAATTTTCGTTTTGATCGATCAATTTCAGAGGGAAGTCCGATAAGATTTCCATTTCGTTTTTGATAATTGTTACGTGAATATCGATTAAACTTTGAACCTGCTATTTGTAGTTTAACAGGAGCGTACCCCCCAAAAAGATTCAAGTGTCCATCCAATTCAGTATCTGTACTTAAGTCACCAGTATTTTTATAATAATAGTCTTCATAAGTTGGTTCATTATTATTCAGATTATTAGGTAAAAAAGTATTCATCCCTTGATCACTTGATTGAAGTGAGGCGATGTTTACTCCATAAACAGAGTAACTATCCGTCCATGTTCCAGAACGTCCGTTTGTTTGACTTAATTCTACATCTACACCTATTTTCCCTGTATTTCCACCATCAATCTCTAGTCCTAAAGAACCTGAATAAGATCCGTCTTTAACTTCAGTGTCATATATCATTCCAACCTTACTTTTATATGGTCTAAATGATCCAGACACACCTTGACCTTGAATGGAAAATTGATCATAAGTATAGTTGGTTACAGGCAGGTTCGTACTGTTAACGGTGAAAGCTCCGTCTTTTTCTCTATTAAAATCCAGAACGACATCTTTTGTTGAAGCATTTTCAGTATTCGGATAACCATAGGCACTTGCATTCCTGTTCAATTCAGAATTGGCAATTGATTGCACAGTACCATATGCAGTAATATCACCCTCTCCTTCTACACCAAAAAATGTTCCTCCAATAACTAAGTTGGCAGTAAACCCACCTGTTATTTTTTTATTTCGAATGGAAGGAGTAAATGTATTATTTACAAAATTTATACTTCCACCTGTTCCACCACTATTAGTTGCTTTACTCATTTTCTTATGTACCATTGCACTATGGCTCATATTTAGGTTTAAATTCTTAATTCCCTGACGTGAATTAAAAGGCAAGCCAACTCCAAGAGAAAGATCGTTGGTCTTTCGCTCATTTCCTTTTTCTTGTGAATGAATTGACGCATTTGGTGTTAAGCTTAACCCATCATTTCCAGTAGAAGTGCTAAATCCAACTGAAGCGTAATTCCCTAATTCCAATGTAGCTGAGAAACTTGGCTTGATAGAAAAGCCATTATAAGTATTGTATTGAACGCTTAATCCGAAACTATAAGGGTCTCCAGTAAAATCTGATAAAACATCTTCTGTTCCAAAAAGTCCAGGCTGTAAATTGAATCGAGCTCCAACAGTAAGGTTATCTTTGGTGTGATTTTGGTAATTCATCTGATCTCCATCAAAGTCATCAGGAATACCTCTAACATTACGTGTGATTTGTCCTACGGAAATATTCCAGCCAAGTCCTACCCAGCTTGCTTCTTGATCAGTTGTAATGTTATCTTGGTATGCTAAATTGATTGGGTAGCCTCCAACATCCATAATCGGGATATTATAGCTAAAATCACCAGAAGCTAAATCCACCATATCAGAAGTTCCGACGGGTGAAAAAGAATTGAATTCTGGTTGGGCTGGACCTCCTGTCAGTGCAAAAACCCTATTTAAAGGAATTAATGGTTCTAGAAAAAAGTTAAAAACCAACACAATCGAAATGGCTTTAACCGTTCTACTATCTCTAATTTTTCTTATCATACCAACGATTTATTTTCATTAAATTCAAAAATCATTTTTCCTGCTCCGAATATTGCGTCAAAATACTCTAGCTCGAAAGGTTTACTTAGGTCTATGTTTAATCCAAAAAGTAGAATTTTAATTTTACTATCAATTCTTAAAGAACCATCTAGTTGAGCACCAGATGGTATTTGTGTTTTTCCTTCTTGAATACAGTGGATATTTTGATTAAAAGATCCAGATAAGTACATCATAAGGTCATCATCCGTTAACTTTATTTGAGCTAGATCTGTAACATCTTTACTTGTAAGAGATTTAAACTCCATTATAATTACAGACTCGTTATGTAATTCATCAATATCGTTTTCATCTATTTTTTTTCCTTGTTTCTCAAGAAAATCTAATGCAGAAATAGCTTTAATACTGTATCCTACATCGCCAAATTCAGCATAGGAAATCAACTTGTTTTTAACATCTATTAATACATAATTCTTATGGGCTTTCTTTTCATTATCCCCATGATCCTTTGAAGCATCCGAAAAGCTATCTTTTTTCGTAGAATCACATGAAAATACAATTAGCGCTGTTGAGAAAAACAATATTTGTATAAACCAACTTTTCATTTTACGAGTTTTTTTAGTTCTTGCTTAATGAAATCCGTAACTTCCACCTTCGTAGCAATATAGTTTAGAGAATATTTATTTTGAGGTAGTATAATATCAAGTCCTTCATTTTCACCAACATTCTTTACAGCCAATGAAATCTTTTGATAAATGGAATCTTGAATGTTAAATTCTGTTTCACTGAGCTTTCTCTTTAAACTCTGTTCTTTACTTAAGAGATTTTTTTTGACGGTATTATAGTTCTCGAAGCTTTCTTTTTTATCAATCAAATTATGTTTAAGGGAATCTCTATAGGTATTTAATAACGTTTTTAAAGAATCTACTTCAGATTTATCCTTCTTAAATTGCTTTGATAAAGTATTGTTCTTATACTCCTCTAATAACTTGTCATTTAATACACTATCAAGGTTATAAGAACCAACATTTCTGTTTTGACAAGACATCAGCGTTATCAGTAATACTGAAGTAGTTAAACAAGGTAATATTAGATGGCTAGCTATCACTCTTTTATATTTTAAATCGGATTAGAAACTTCTCTTTTTTATCATTTGTCAACTCAAGAATATAGATACCTACACTCAATCCACTAACATCAAATGAACAACGATTATCTCCTATATTTACATCAAGGACAGGTGAAGAACCATTAAATGCATCTTTTCTATCCTCATCATAAACCATGTAGTTCAATTCCCCATCGCCATCTACATATTCATCGTTAAATTCGAAGTAAAACACTCCATTTACTGGTTTATAAGTTTCTGAATCTAACTTTTTCTGAGGTTTTGCGTACGAGCAAATATCTCCTAGCCTTAAAACTAGTTTAGGTCTTAAACTAGCATTACTATAGTCCGAAGAATAAAAACTCATTTCACGATCAATAGTTCCTAATGGGTTGTAATTCAGCTCGACAGTGTAACCATAATTATTAGAAGAACCTGATTGATAATTAGAGTATAAATTAGTATGATCAAGCACTTTGTTTTCTGTACTACTTGTTGTGGTAGATAACAAATCATTGACAAATGAATTATGGCTAGGCTTAAYATTCCAAGTTACAACATTTTCTTGCCAATCCTGTGTATTAGTTAGTAATTTAGATTTATTTCCATTTGCATACAGGTGGTTATATCCAAAAAATGTTTGATCAACTGAAACTAAGTCAATATTGTTTGGAATAATCAGTAGATTCTTAAATAGAAACTCCCTTGTGTAATCAACAGTTCCAAGCCCACCAGAATCATAAATATTCTCAGACTGTAAAGTTGGTGAAGAGCCATAATTTGTGTTTGGATAATCCGTACCAAAATAAGCAGGGTGTCCCTCTGCAATATACGCATCATCCACAAACCTTCCGTCAGGCTGAAAATCAATCTGCACCACTCCACATTTTGCCCCAACAACAAATGCCATATAAGAAATATTGCCTAATCCATCCGTAACTTTTACTCCATACCAACCAGGTGATAAACCACTAATGCTCGATGCAGTTTCTCCTGAAAGGTCATTCCCTGTTGCTCCATCAATCCATTGATAAGTATAGGTTCCATTTCCTTCATCCACATTTACTGAAATACTTCCATTGGATGAAGCTGGAGTGTCGGCATGTGTTATTTGATTCAAGGTTATCTCTATGGGGAGAACGTAAATTATCTTCAAAGTAGGATCATAAGTTGATCCAGAATAATCACTACTTCGATAAAACGTGCCTTCTGGATAGTAACAAGTCGATGGGTTACCATACCTATCTAAACAACTATAAGATGTAAGAGTTTCGTCTTCAGACTTAATTCTCCAACCATAATTAAGTAAAGAATAATTAACCATTTTCTGCACATGCGAACCAACGTCATAAACATGCCATCCAGAAGAATCAGAGGGAGTCAAAGTAAGCATATCAGAATTAGTTATATCTGGTGTACTCCCCCAAGCTATTGTTGATTCACTCCATGAATCAATAACTCTATTTATTTCCATAGTGGGCGCATTATCACCGCCTTGTCTATATAACTTTAATTCTGAACTAAGAATTATAGCGTTTGAAGGAATCGAAGTTAAATCAAACTCAATATAAGAGCGACGAGTATAAGTTGTTGTAGAATTTGCATTCACATAAGCATATATATAAGAAGAACTTCCAAAATTACTTGTACTAGAAGAAATAACATAGGCATCCTTCCCATCGTTGGCGTCAGGCTGAACACTCACAGTCGTTTGAGAAAATAAAGTAAAACTTAAAAAGATGGAGATAAAAGTCAGTTTTAAACTCATGGAAGGCATTTTAAAGTAATGATAAGTTGGTTTCATAGATTGGTGACTCCAATCCATTATACTCTATTAACCTAATAATTATCTTATAATTAGATTTAGGTAAAACGGCAATTGTTATATCAATTGAATCCTCATTAACATTAAAATAGGGAAGATCCTCATTTTTTGAAATAATTTTTCTTACTACTAACCTCCCATCACTTGTATCAAGGAGTTCAATCTGGATTTTTAAAAAATCTAGTGTGTCAACATTGTGAACAGTAACGTCAATGGAATGATAAACCAACGACGAATCAACTTCATCTAGCTGTTGCTCTCCATATTGGGCGGTCAAATAAGTTGAATCCTGTGAAGTAGCAGAAAAACTAATGATTAGCACAAGGCTTAAAATGATAGGTATAGATTTCATAGTATTAAATATTTTGAATACTACAAACCTAATAGTTCTCCATTAAATTAACCAAATTTCAAAATGTTAATAAATGTTAATGTTTGCATTCTTTTAACTAGAAATATTTGGAAAAATCAATTGTATAAACGAAATAAACGGTTTTTATCGGCTATGAAATATAAAATTAATTCTAATTAGTTCACAAATTTACATTCCAATGTTAAAAATTTAATTGACCAGTTAAACAATTAAGTAAGTACAAATATTTTTTAACATACTTTATTCACATCAAAATTTTTAATTCCCAATTAATAATATATTTTTGTCTTCATTCTTTATAACAAAAGTTCTGCTTATGATCCATCCTAAAATGCTGTTAACCAAAAGCAATACTTCCAGAAAATTGAAAGCTTTTTCATTGGCTGAGATCCTTATAGTTCTTGCTGTCATTGGTATTTTAATTATGCTGGTGGTTCCTAACCAGACCGCCGTAGCTTCAAGGGCAAAATCCATAGAAGCACAAACTGCACTGAATAATATTTACTCATTGCAATATGCACACTTCCTTCAGTATTCGAAATATTCTTCTGATCTGGACGAAATTGATTACGTTCCAAACAAACTGGTTACAGAAGGCGGTAGAGCAAATTATAAGATTGAAGTTGTTGATGCTTCAACCAGTGGATTTACAGCAAAGGCAACAGCTGTAGTCGATTTCAATGGTGACGGCAAGTTCAACACCTGGCAGGTCGATCAAACTGGAGAAGTAACAGAAATACAGAAAGATTAGCAGATGGTTATATTTTTAATAGTCATATTAGTTGTTCTGGGGATTATTGTCTTTCAAGACTTTATTACTCGCTCTATACATTGGTTGACTTTACCACCACTATTTATTGGACTTCTTTTTTACAACATAGAGACGATATCAATTATTGATGTTCTTTTTAACTTTTTATTTATTTCTATAATCATGGGTTCTTTAATTCTTTACCTTCGAATTAGGCAAAAGGAATGGGTGAATCCGACAAAATCTTTTTTTGGATGGGGCGATATTTTGTTCTTACTTGCAATTACACCCGCTGAAGACAATAGAAGTTTTATGTTTTTATTTATCGGCGGAACGGTATTTAGCTTGATACTGACACTTCTGCTGAGAATGACTACTATTAAGATAGATACAATTCCATACGCAGGAATGTTTTCTGTTTTTCTGATGGCGCATCTCATTTATTCTTACTTTAACCCTCAGTTTTCATATTACAAACTTCTTAATTGATAGAAACTAACCACATAACACTTACTTCTGAAGAACAGCAGTTCTTACCTTCCAATATAGCTTGGCATTACAAAGTTGTTCCCAAGTCAATTAAAGAGGGGAACACTTGCTTCTATATTGATAACGAGCAAACTATTACTGATATCAAGGAGGAACTTGAGGTTATTTTAGGTACAGAGATCAGCTTTGAGAAAATTGATGGCAAGATTATTCAAAAAGCACTCGGTACATATTTCCGTCAAGTTAAAGGGAAAGAAGAAACTGAATTAAAAATAACGGCTGACACGGATTTTGTGGATCGAATTATCCAGGAAGCAAACGCTTTAGGCAGTTCTGATATTCATATTGAAATCTATGAGAACAAAGGAAGAGTTAGAATTCGTATTGATGGACATCTAATTGAAAGATACAAAGTCCCTTTAGAGAGTTACCCTGAGTTAGTCAATAAGATAAAAATTAAGTCAAACCTGGATATTTCTGAGAAGCGTCTTCCGCAAGATGGAAGAATCCAGTATGGCGACTTTGATATACGTGTCTCAATTCTACCCACTCTTCACGGAGAAAAAATGGTAATGCGTATCTTGGGGCAAGATGCAACCGGAATTAGTATCGACTCTTTAGGAATGACAGAATTCGAAAAGAGTAACTATTTGGAAGGGATTAAAAAGCCAAATGGAATTATTCTAATTTCCGGCCCAACGGGTTCTGGGAAAACTACCACGTTGTATGCCACTTTAAAACTACTAAATGAAGAGAAAAGAAATATTGTAACTGTTGAAGATCCGATTGAATATACGTTAGAGGGAATTAATCAGGTGCAGTTAAAAGAAGGTATTGGATTGACTTTTACAGCAGCGCTTCGCTCTTTTCTAAGACAGGATCCTGATGTGATCATGCTTGGTGAAATTAGAGATGCAGAAACAGCACAGATGGCAATAAGAGCTGCTTTAACTGGGCATTTAGTATTATCGACAATACACACGAATTCAGCTTGGGGAACGGTTTCTAGACTTATTGATATGGGCGTTCCTGCTTTTCTTTTAGCAAACACCCTAAACTCAAGTGTTGCCCAGCGATTAGTTCGGAAACTATGTGACAACTGTAAAATGGAATCACCAGTTAACCCAGATGATTTCCCATCTACCTTTGACATTAAAAAAGCCCCTAAAACGCATTACACAAGTGTAGGGTGTGATAAATGCCACTTTACAGGATACAAAGGGAGACAGGCGCTATATGAAATTATTCCAATACAAGGAGAATTAACAGATCGCATTAAAAATCAAGATTTAAAAGTAGAGAATCTACTAAAAGAAAAAGGCATCAAAAATCTTTCTCAACGAGCCCTCGAACTTTGGTCAGATGGAACAACTACTTTAGAAGAAATCTATTCACTACTTATTGAATAATAAAGAAATGATTAAATACTATAAAACATATACGCTTTGCTTTGTTTCGGTATTATTACTGTCCTTTTCATCCTATACCCAGGCAGAGCTAACTACCGATCAACTAAATAAGAAGCTTGATTCTTTATCCCAAAGCCAACAAGGACTTAATAATGAGGTTCAATTAAATGTTTCTAACATTGAGATGGTCGATTTGCTTAACTCCATTGGATTAGAGAATAACCTAAATTTAAGTGTTGACCCTAATCTTATTCAGCTCGTAACCTACAATTTTTATGATGTTCCAGTAAAAGATGTATTTTCTTTTTTACATAGAAACTATGATATTAAAATCAATTTTGTAGGTTCAATTATTTCATTTAAAAATAAACCAAAACAAAAAGAAGTTCAACCAAAATATGTTCGAAAAACACCGAATGTAACTTACAATCCAAACAATGAGTTTTTATCAGTTGATTTAGATAATGACACGTTAGCATTTGTAATTCATGAAATCACCAAGCAATCTGGTAAAAATGTAGTTACTTCGAGTGAGATCAAGAACAACCTTGTTTCTGGCTACTTTGTAAATAGACCAATAGAAGAAGTGATTGAGATGATTGCAGAAGCAAACGGGTTGAAAATGGAAGATCAAAATAACACGTTTTACCTCAAACCCAACGAAAATGATATTGTATCAGGAAATAATAACAGAAGAGGTAATCAAAGAAATGAAAACAATCGCAATTCTTCTGCAAATGAAGGTCTTGATATAACCAATAACAATGATGGTACAGTATCTATAAATGCCGATAAAATTCCAATTCGTGATATAATTATGTCCGTTGCAAGTGAATTAAAAGAGCATTATTTTTTATACGACGTTCCAGAAGGTGTTATAACGCTCTCTGCAAAAAATATAAATTTTGAAGAACTGTTAATCAAAACACTTAACAGCACACCTTTCTCATATGTAAAAGATGAAAGAGTCTTTATTGTTGGTGGTCAAAATTCCGAAAGTTTGAGACAAACAGAGCTTATCAAATTAGAATATAGAACTGTTGAGAATATTCTAGAGTCAATACCAAAAGAATTGATGAATGGCTTAGAAATATTTGAATTTTTAGAATTAAATGGCTTGGTCGTTTCAGGTTCATCTCGGAGAATCAAAGAGCTGAAATCTTTTCTACTTGCTATTGATCAAGTGGTTCCAATGGTACAAATTGATATCATTATTTTATACTCCCAAAAAGGAAGCGACCTTGCTACAGGTATAAAAGCAGCCTTGGATGCAGATAATCAAACAACTTCTGGGTCAGTTTTTCCAGAATACAATATGAACTTTAATTCGACATCCTTGAATGCCATTATCGATGCATTAAATGGCTTTGGAAATTTGAATCTGGGACAAGTCACTTCCGATTTTTTCTTGTCTCTTCAAGCACTAGAATCAAATAATGTAGTAGAAACAGAATCTACCCCAAAAATATCCACACTAAACGGACACCAAGCTTCAATCTCCATTGGAGAACAACGGTATTACCAGGAAGAGCGTGTACAAATATCAAATGTAGTAGGAAATGCGAATGTTCAAAACAGTAGAATTTGGAAACAAATTGAAGCCTCTCTTGAAGTGGAAATAAAACCATTTGTTTCATCTGATGAACATGTAACACTGGAGATTTCCGTTGGACAAAATGACTTTGGTGAACAGGTTGATCCTACCGCCCCACCAAATAAAACAACTCAAACTTTTAAGTCCTTTGTAAGAGTTAAAAATGGTGAGGTGATATTAATGGGTGGTTTAGAAAAAAAATCAAGCCGAGATACAGGCTCAGGTGTTCCAATTTTATCAAGAATCCCAATTCTTAAATGGTTTTTATCTAGTAGAAGTAAATCCAAGGAAAAGTCAAAACTTCATATATTGATTCGACCAACAGTAACCTACTAATGAAGTTTAGTTTAAACAAAATATGGCAACCTCGAAAAATTCAAGTAATTTCTATTGAATTAACTAACGATGGAGAACGCTATCATTACGTTAACCTTAAAAAATCAAAAGGAGAAGTAATCGTTAAAGACAACTTCTCTGAAAAGAATATTGAAGAGTTAATTAAAAATGTATCAAAGAGCACACCTGTAATTTTGCATTTTTACGGTAAAGGTGTTTTGAATAGAGTGGTTCCCCCTGATCCAGATTTTTTAGATAAACTACTTGTCAATGCAGATAAGAACGAGTTCTACTTTAGCTATGAAGACATTGATAATCAGCGCTATGTTTCTTTTAGTAGAAAAGACAAGATAGATGAACTTATTTCCAGGTTCGATTCAATAAAGGATAATAGTATTGATTTTTCTATAGGACCCTATAATGCTATTTCAGAAAATCTGCCTGTCAAACCTACAGCAACACCTTTAGGTAAAATCAAAAAAGACAATGGAGTTTATTCATTCGTAAAAGACGAAACTCCCACAAGAAACTTTTTTTTGAATCAAGATCTTGGAAAAGGACTGTTTTCTGCTGTAACAGGATATTTATTCTTAAAAGACGCACCAATTTTTAGTTTTTTAAATGAAAAAGAACAAAAATCCATTCAATCTAATTTCACCGATAAAACTCAATTTCAGCAACTTGGAATCTTTACATTAAGCTTCTTCCTTATTGCGCTTATTTCCAACTATTTTTATCAAGGACATATCAATAAGAAAAATCACGCCATAGAACAGGAAATTATGATCTATGGAGATAACCTAAATAAAATTGATCTAATTGATCAGGAGATTCTTCGTAAGAAACAATTAATCACATCAAGCGGAATAATTGGTGGTACTCGTTTTTCACACTATCTAGATCAGATAGGTAGTAGTTTGCCCTCGGAAGTATCTTTAGAAGAAATTGAGATTTATCCCATTGAAAAAAAATTAAAACAAAAAGAAAAGCCTGTCTTTAAAGACAATAGTATTTTGATTTCTGGTAACACGCAACAAAGTTCCATAATTGACGATTGGATATCAAAATTAAACTCCTTAGACTGGGTTAAAAGTGTTGCGATTATTTCATTCATTAAGAATGATGATAACAAGTATTCATATTTTCAAATTAAAATCACAGAACGATGAAATTATTTGAAAAATATAGCTATAAAAAAAAGAAACTCTTTTTACTAATTGTTTTTGTATTGTTAGCAGCGGTTGCATATAAACGCTCATTTAAAGTTACCTTAGAACAGTTAGAATTAAACGAACAGCTACAAAATGACAAAGTTAGAGCTGAAAACTCACTACAAACGCTCAAGCAAAAGAGCATACAGTTGAACCAAATTAACTCAATCATCGGTAAGGAAAATGTTCCGAACGAAATAGTACAGCACTCTTTTTTAAACTTCCTTCAATCTACTGAGTCTAAATTAAGAGTAGAGCACATTGAAGAAGTTTATTTATACCAGCACCCAGATTTTATGATCAACACGAATAAAATCACTCTAAATGGCGATTATTTGGAAGCGACTTCTTTTATCCATCAATTCGAAAGTAAGTTTGATCTGGGCAGATTGGTATCGCTTAAAATGGTTAAGAATTTGAATCGATCTACCAGAAGTGATGAATTACTAACTACGATGTTTTTTCAGAATTTTTCAGAGTAGAGTCTTTTGATCGTTGTGATTCGTCTAGTTTTTCCTAAAGTTATTTAGTTAAAGTGCAAATGGGAGTTGAGGAATAATGGTAAGCTCTTATATCTTTATAATAACCTTAGAAAAGATGAAGAATTTCATCATATCCTTATGGATGGGAACACGATGAAATGGTTTATTTTTGAGGGAAAGACCTTATTCTACCAATATTTAAGTCCTCAATAATATACTCTTAATAAGCCTAATTTTTAATACAAAAACACTACTAAAATTGTTGTTTGGTACGAAAATTGACAATTTTTTAACAAATTAATTTTCGATTAAACCCAAATAACATGAAAAATCAAATATTATTCCTACTCGTGTTTTCATTTTCTTATTCAGCATATTCTCAGAGTTTTGGTGCGTCAATTCATTACGCTAGAGATTTTAAATCACTTAACAATTATATGGAGGCTCACGGTGCACAGTTTGGATTAGGATTTGAAGATGTTTATTTCGGAGAATCAGACTGGATGATATCGTCGAGAGTTGCACTAACCGTTTTTAATAATCCTGATGATTTCATCCGAGATAGTATTTGTTTTGATTTACCTTCTGAATACAACCATTGGGGTTTCGCGCAAATTAAAAACTCCAAAAGTAGTTTCCTAGCACAAATTGATATAGGATTTGATCCATGGGGATATAGTGTTATCCATCCCTATTTATCATTAGGTTATGAGCTACACTTTTATGATACTCAACTGAGATATGATCTTTATAACAAAGATCCAGACCTGGAGATAAACTACAAAGACATTGGGCTAAATAATTTTTCTACCAATGGATTTCAATCTGGTATTGGATTTAAGGTTAGGCCATTCTTTCTATCCAGCACTTTCTTAGACTTTAGATTTATTTATTCTGGTGCATGGATGAGTAAAAAACATCAAAATGGAATGATGGAGATGGAATCATTTCATATAGACTCTCAAGGTAATGAAAGTATGAGTTTCCAATCCAATAAATACTATTCAAACTTTGGATTTAGAGTAGGCGTAATAATTGATCTAAGCTCTTTAAAAAACAATAACGATGATGATGACTATAGCACAAGTTCCAACGAATCAACTGAAGAAGAGTGCGAAAACAATCGATATTCACCTGAATCGAATAACTCTACTAGTTCTGGAGTAACACTAAAACCAAAGTCTTCAAAGGAAAAGTAATCTAAAACTATTCTACAACAGGCAATATAACCCGACTGGTCCCATACACTTTATGCATTGCACGTTCAAAATCCTCAGTCTCCGCCTCATAAATACTATCTACCCAGTTTTGCGGGTTGATGTCGAATAGCGGGAATAGTGAACTTTGCACTTGAATCATGATGCGATGTCCTGGTTTGAAGGTATGGTGAACATCAAGTAGTGGAACATTGACACTTGTCATTTCATTTTCTTCGAAAGGTTTTGGATCAGAAAAAGAATCGCGGTATCTTCCTCGAATGTACCCCAATCGAACAAGTTTTTGATATCCATTCATTTTTATTCCTTCTGCGTCAGTTTCTTGTGGGATTCTATCTAAAGGAAGCACATCAATTATCTTAACATAAAGATCTGCATCTTGATGATCTGTTGCAAAGTCAATTATGGTGTTGATTACTCCAGAAACTTTGATTTCTTCTGTAAGGACATCCGTAGTGAATGTTAATACATCTGGACGTTTCGAAGCTGGACGTTGGTCGTCATTCATGTAATGTTTGGGAGCCATTCTGTAAAAATCATCTTCTTGAATAAAAGGAATTGGATAATCTGGATCTGAAAGGTATTCTAAAAAACCAGAAGTCGATTCATTCGTTAGATCTCCATTTGGTGATAAGTAAAAATAGATACTGTCTTCAGCTTTTATAAAAGGATTCGATTCAAATGTTTCCCATTGATGTGTTCCCATATCAAAAACACGTGCTCCAAAATCTGGTTCCTCTCCTCTATTTTTTAAATGATATTCGAAATAAGGATATTCAATATCACGCTGAAATCGTTCTGAAATGCTATCTCCATAATATATATTCCCCATTCGATAACTTCCTTGTCTGCGTTTGTTGTGTCCATGCGACCATGGTCCCATCACTAATTGTGGAGCTGTTTGTGGAGCTACTGTTGTAAGTTCTTTGTAAGCTTTCAATATACCGTAAAGATTTTGTTCATCGTTCCAGCCACCAACAACCATCACTTTACATTTTGCGCTATCCAGATAACTAATCCAATCGCGTTTTTGTCTGAATTCATCATAATTTGGATGAGTTTTAATCCGTTGCCAAAAGATGTTATCTGGATGAAGCATTTCTTCCATGTTCTTCAACGATTTTAGTTTGCGGAAGTAATCATAATAATCTGCAGTTAACTCGTTTTCCTCATCAACAATATACGGAGTTGGCATACCTTCAGATGACCACTCTTTTGTTGGGTTTTTCATGTGAACTCCAAAGTAATTGAGAACAGGAAGATAATTTATAGCCATTAATCCGTAACGATTAAAATCTTCGAAATAAAAGTTAGTTACAGGAGCCATCGGCATAACGGCCTTTAGAGACGGATGCCCTGTTAAGCTCGCCAACAATGCTGTGTGGCCCAAGTAGGAATTACCATACTGACCTATGTTGCCATTAAATCCTTCGAGATTATTTGTAAGCCATTCATAAGTATCATAAGAATCAGTGATTTCATCTGTTTTAGTAGCATCGAAAAATGAATAAGGCGGTTTTGTATTTTCAAATGTTCCTTCACTCATATATCGTCCACGCATGTCCTGAAAGACAAAAATATAACCCGATTCAATCAAATGTGGATTGTGCGAAACACTTTTCATTAACTCTTCACCGTAAGGCGCACAACTATAGGGGGTACGCTTCATTAAAACAGGGAGGTCCTCTTTTGTTTTCTTTGGCTTATATATCGAAGTGAATAATTTTACGCCATCACGCATCTCAATATACACTTCTTTCTTCTCGTAATCTTCCTGATTATATTGACCAAACGATATGATGGTACTAAAAGCAATAAATACCGACAAAAGTAATTTCATTAAAACCAAATTTTAAGATTGTCCGTGAAGATAGTTAACTCGATAAAATTATTGCGTTGTATTTACTAAAAAATGAAATGCTCTCTTAATATTTATAATTAGACATAAAAAAAGTGGTTTAAAAATCACTTACTAACAAATCAATTATTCCTAATAACTTCTAAACCATTTGAATTTCTTTAATCCTTGAAATCGGTAACCAAACACCTCCTTTTAAGCAAATATATTTCAATCCTGTTGCCCAAATAGTTGTTTCTACGCGTTTAAGTCCTTCATCATCTTGAAAGATAATTGCGATTTTACCATGATGGATATTGCCTAATTTAGTGGCCTCCATTAACTTCTCCATTAAACCTTCTTGTTGTTCTAAAAGGATGGGCTTTTGAAACAATAGTGTTGGAATTATTTCTTTCTCGATTAACTTCGGGGATTGTTGTAGTACATCTTGCATAGCCTAAAATTTTAGAATTAGTCTAGTAAATTACTATTTCCTTGCGAATTATCAAAATAAAACTATTGAAATTTTAAAAAAATATTTAAAAAGTAACGAATAAATATATTTCAATACGTACTATTTTTATAAACCTTAAACAAAAGAACATGTCCTGTAATTTGGATGTTCTCAAGGTTGGAAACAAAATCCTTTAGCCATAAATAGCTTCAGTAAGCTACATTGTTAAAAACATCTGAAAAATGGAAAGGATAAAATTGACAATTTCATTATTTTAGCAATACAATTGAGATTATGAAAAAAACAACACAACAAGAGGCAACGATAGAGCAAGCAAAAAAAATCGGATTGACACAAGATGAGTTTGAAAAGATTAAAACGATTTTAAGAAGAACGCCCAATTCAACTGAAATAGGCATCTACAGTGTGATGTGGTCAGATCACTATTCGAATAAAAATTCCATTCAGTGGTTACAACAACTGCCAAGGGTTGATGAGACAATTGATTTTGGCGAGGGACTAGGTTGCACAATTAAATTTGAAAAAAATGGAAAAATAAATAAAGAAGTATTCTGGGAAGGAACAACTCCAGTTGCTCAAATAAATGCTTTCTATTTTGGAAATATTGAAGAGAAAAACACTAAACAAGATATAAAAAGCACAATAAAAGGCATTAAAGATCATATTCCAATTGTAGGAAATAAAGTGTTTTTTAATAACTCATACAATTCAAACCCAACTGTACATGAGTTTTCAGCTGGTATTGTTGATACTAGTAAAATGATTCCCGTTAAAGCTACTGGCGTTGGAAATTCAGTTTTTATTGTCCAAATGGACAACAGTTCTAAACAGAAAGAATCATTATCAAATGCTATAGATGAACTCGTTCAATCGGATGCGGTGGTGGGATTAAATAACCTTAGCCGTGGTGGGATTATCGGTTCTGCATCTGAAATGTCTTTTTCTGGTAGTTTTGGAATAGAATTATCGATTGATAAAGTTATTTCACAACAAAAAAGCCTCAAAACTTTTGAGATATTAACTTCAGATTCTAATGGACTTTTACTCATTGTTAAAAATGGGAAAGAACAAGTTGTAAAAGATATTTTCAAAAAAGCGGGCCTTAACCTTCAAGAAATTGGTGCCGTTAACGATGGGGAAAATGTACGCTGCATCGACGGAAACTCTCTTCTAGTAGATCTTCCTAGCAAATCATTGGTTCGCGGTCATGGAACACCTCAAGCAGAAAAAGAGTTTAAAGAACCTTCTTACTATCAGGAATTAAAAGAGTTCGAAATAGAGAGTATTATTCAACCTGAAGATTTGAAAGAGATTGCCATTTTCTTACTGAAACATCAAAATATAGCTTCAAAGAAATGGGTTGATGAACAGATTAACTCAACCATTAAACCTGGAAAAATGAACTCTGATGCTTCGGTTGTAAACATCGAAGGAACCAAAAAAGCACTTGTGGTATCGTTAGATTCAAACCCTCGCTACGTTAATACTGATCCGCAAAAAGGAGCAGCTATTACTTTAGCACAAGCCGCTCGGAATATTATTTGCTCTGGTGGAACGCCAAAGGCTATTTCTTATAATTTAAACTTCGGAAATTCTAATAACCCAGAGCATTACTGGCAGTTTGTTGAAGTAATAAAAGGAATGACTGAAGTGTGTTCAAAAATGAATACATCTGTCACTGTGGGAAATGTTTCTTTCGATGAAGGTGCCTCAAAAGATAAACTTTATACCTCTGCTCCATCAATTGGAATGGTTGGTGTTTCAGAAAAAGAAAATGTTATGTCTCTCGATTTCAAATATAAAGGAGACCTTATTTTTATACTTGGAGAGAACATTGAGGATATTGGAAGTTCGGAATATTTAGCATCCTATCACAACATTAAAAAATCTCCAGCTCCTCACTTCGATTTAGCAAAAGAGGTTAATCTTCAAGAAACAGTTAAACAACTGATTCAAACAAAATATGTAAATGCTGTACACAGTGTTTCGGAAGGCGGGATATTCATGGCTTTAGCGGAAATGGGAATGGCCAACGAACTCGGTTTTGATATTGTAACAGATGCTGAAGTAAGGGAAGACGCGTTCCTTTATGGAGAGGCATCTGGTCGTGTTATAGCAACCGTTTCTGAAGATTTTGAAGATGAGTTTATCGAATTTATGATGAATTCAAAAACACAATTCACACTACTTGGACATGTCACAAAAGGAAAAATGGTAGTTGATGATGAACACTATGGGTTTATTAAAGAAGCTAAAGATATTTACGAGAATGCTTTAGGACTGTATATTGAAAAGTAAATTAAAAATACTTGATGCATTTGTAATTGGACTCTTGCTGATGGTCTTATTCGCTTATCTATTTCCGTTTAAACCAAAATACAGCTCAGTTATTCCAATTAAATCCATTATTTATTGGGGAATAACAGGTATATTCTTTCTTTATGGTTTAAAACTCAATCTTAGTAAAATCAAAGAGGACATGTCAAACTGGAAGCTGCATTTAGTCGTTCAACTGACCACATTCGTCCTTTTTCCAGTCATTTTATTACTTTTTTACCCTTTCTTAAATGGAACTGATTACCACACTTTATGGCTTGCCTCTTTCTTTTTAGCAGCACTCCCCTCTACGGTTTCATCTTCTGTTGTAATGGTTTCAATCGGAAAAGGGAATGTTTCATCAGCAATTTTTAACGCAAGTATTTCTGGACTAATTGGGTTGGTGATGACTCCGTTTTGGATGAGTTTGTTTATGAAAAAAGCAGGACATACCATTGAAACGTTTGAAATGGTTCAACAGCTTTTCTTTCAAATTCTTCTGCCAGTGATTATTGGTTTAATTCTAAATCGATTCTTTGGATCTATAGTCCAAAAATATAGTAAAACTGTTGGATGGTTTGATAAAATCATTATATTTCTAATCATCTACAAAAGCTTCTCGGCTGCCTTCTTGAATGGGATATTCACACAAGTTCCTTTCATCACGTTTTTGGTAATATGTGCTTTCGTTATTTCATTGTTCTTCATTATCTACGGAGTTATCAATTTAGTTTCTAAAGCACTACACTTTAATCGAGAAGATACTATCACAGCTTTGTTTTGTGGTTCTAAGAAATCGCTCGTTCACGGCTCTGTTTTTGTGACATTAATTGTGAGTGATTTGAGTTTACAACCTCTCTTTTTATTACCTATAATGATTTATCATGCATTTCAGTTATTTTACACAAGCTATAAATCACGAATTTTTTCAAAACAAATTGAATCATCTAACGTTTAACTTGTAAGCGTTCAACAACTTGTACGTCTCTGTTATTATGAAGCAATTAATTTTCATGTTATTTCTATTATATCTTTTGCCTAATTACGCGCAAGGGCCTATCGATGGTTATCTGAAAGGCAAAGGGAATTTAGATGTAGCTATTGGGATGAACTTTAGTCGCGCCAACGAATATTACGGTGTGAATAATCAATCCTTTGATATCCCCTATAGTGTCGAAATGTTGAGTGTTTTTGCCCAATATGGCATTACGGATAAAATAGACGGAGTTTTTTCACTACCTTTTATTTTTGGTAAAGAAGAAAAGAAATTTCAAGATTTAGGACTTCATTTAAAATATAAACCTATTGAGTTTAACTTCAGTAATGGTGCAAACTGGAGTCAATTGATTTCCGCTGGTTTTTCCTTCCCAGCATCTGATTATCGCCCTGACGTAACAGGAGCTTTAGGTCAGCGAGCAAAACGGATTCCCTTACGCTTCATATCCCAATTAAAATTTGAAAACGGGTTGTTCTTTAATTTTACTGGAGCCTATCATTTTAGACTCGATGAAATTTCACAAGAAACAGCTGCAATGGTTTTAGAGGAAAATCCTGACTTCAATCTACGACCACCAGCAAACCACTATTCTATAGTAGGAAGAGTTGGATTAGCTACTTCCAAACATTTTATAGAGGTTTTCACTGAATATCAAAAAACACTAGGAGGAGTCGATTACGAAGAAGGTGTAGTAAAACCATCACAACTCTATGGTGTAGATTTTCTAAAAGTTGGGGGTACCTATTACTTCGGAATGGATGAAAACGGTATTGCGGTAAACGCCTCCTACATTCCCGCTTTACGTCGAAATATTGGCAATATCTTTTCGGTGGGCATTTCTTTTATAATTAAGCATTATTCAAAGAAATAAAATATATTTTTCGTCAGTTCAGCACTTACAATTTCTTGTATAAAATCAGTTAGGAAATAACTCTCTATCTTCCGGAAGTCTCAATTTGTTTCGGACAATAATGTTTTACAATCCAAATTTCTCTTATTTTTACTCATCCAATAATCGAAATGCACGCTAGATGGCTTCCAAGAAAAAACACAAGTTTCAACACCTTAAGTTCTACTCTAATAATCAAGGACTTTACGGATCAAAAAAATTCAGAACTGTTTTTGTAGATGAAGAGGTGAAATTCATGTATGCTGAATTGGCGCTATTTAACATTCTATTCGATGAAGAAGATTGGGAAGCCACAATTGAAATCAAAGGATATTCTATTGAAAATAATGAAGAGCGTGAATTATTTTCAATTAATGAGAAAAAAACGATTCCTAAAACCGAAAACATATTCAAATATCGAGATGGGTGGGGTAAAATGCAAGGTGGTTTCTGGAAAAAAGGTCATTACCGTTGGAAAGTTTATGTGGACGGCGATCTTGTTGGTAGCAATGAGTATTATGTTGAAAATGGAGGTCTCGTAACAAGTGAAAACAACCCTTATTTTAATATTCTCGGCGTGCGTTTTTACACTTTAGATGATAATCAAAGGCCTACGTATCTTTCTTCTTTTAAGGAAGAAGGAACAAAACATATATACACAGAGCTTAGCTTTAAGAATAAAATTACTCAACCTTGGCATTGTGAGGTAGAATTTATCTACTTCAATGAAAATATGCAGAAAGTTGCTTATTTCACTGATTATAAAATAATCGATGGCCAAACTGGAATTATGAGTTATGGCTACGGAAGTACTTCAGGAAAATGGTGGAAAAAAGGAAGTTATACCTGTAAAATCTTATTTATGGGGCAGTTGATTGCTGTTTCTTCATTTGAAGTTGGTGAAAAAGACATTGCAGGTGAGTCTACTTTAATTGAAGATCATTTGAGTACATTAAATCTCAATCAAAACCAAAATACTGAGGAGGAAGTTCTACCTGAAATCCCACTTGAGGAATTGCTTGAAGATTTTAATAAACTTATTGGATTAGATAACATTAAAAAGCAACTGAACGATTATATCACTTTTTTAAATTTTGAAAAGTTAAGGGAGGAAAAAGGATTAAAAGCAGAAACAAATATTAATCTGCATACAGTTTTAATGGGAAATCCAGGAACTGGAAAGACTACCGTCGCTAAGAAAATGGGGGCTATTTATCGTGCTATTGGTTTACTCTCTAAAGGCCACGTTCACGAAGTTGATCGTGCTGACTTGGTCGGAGGTTTTATAGGTCAAACAGCACCTAAAACAAAAGAACACATTGAGAAAGCACGTGGAGGAATTTTGTTTATTGATGAAGCATATGCCCTTCATCGAGGTGAAACAGAAAATGATTTTGGTCGAGAAGCAATTGAGATAATTCTTAAGGAAATGTCTGACGGTCCTGGAGATTTAGCAGTATTTGTTGCAGGTTACCCAGCAGAAATGACTGGATTTATCAACTCAAATCCTGGGTTAAAATCACGATTCAATAAGTATTTTGAATTTCAGGATTATTTACCTGAGGAGTTAATTCGAATTGTTGAGAGTACTATTAAGCCAAGTGAATTTGAAATAACTGAAGACGCCAAATCGTACTTACTCGATAAAATCACAAGGGAATATCGAAATCGAGACAAAACATTTGGAAATGCCAGATTTGTTTTGGCTTTGATTGATGAAGCAAAAATGAATTTGGCAATGCGTCTTTCAAAAGTGAAAAATTCTTCGAAACTTACTAAGAAAGATCTATCCACCATTCAGCTAGAAGATATTCAAGCACTTTTTATAACTGGAAAAGAAAAAGAATTAAATCTTAGTATTGATGAGCCGATGCTTCAAGATGCAATAAATGAATTAGAAACTTTGGTGGGAATGGAGAACATCAAACAAGAGATTCGCAACTTAGTTAAGCTCGTTCGATACTATAATGAAATAGGGAAAGATGTTTTGAATAGTTTCGTTTTACACACAGTTTTCAAAGGGAACCCAGGAACCGGAAAAACAACTGTTGCACGGATTTTTGCGAGAATATTTAATGCTTTAGGAATTTTAGAGAAAGGTCATCTAGTAGAATGTGATCGCGGTGATTTAGTCGGGAAATTTGTTGGGCAAACCGCTCCAAAAACCATGGAGAAGATTGAAGAAGCAATGGGTGGTGTGTTATTTATAGATGAAGCTTATTCGCTTGCAGATGGCAGCAATGATGCTTTCGGAAATGAAGCGATCAGTACTTTACTCAAGCAAATGGAAGATCGAAATAAGGAGTTTATTCTAATCGTTGCTGGGTATCCAGACAACATGAATAAGTTCTTAAATTCAAACCCTGGGTTAAAGTCACGATTTGAACGCACCATGATCTTCGAAGATTACGACGAAAATGAACTCATAAGTATTGCCGAACTGATGTTTAAAAATGAAGATTTACACCTAGAGGCAGAAGCTCGTGAACAATTAACTACATACTTTAATGAAATGCATGAAACACGAGACAAACACTTTGGAAATGCTCGAGAGGTGCGAAAAGTAGTCCAACAAATCATTCGTTTTCATCACCTAAGACTAGCTGATTTATCAAAGGAGAAACGAACAATAGAGGAGATCACAAACATCAGTATTGCTGATCTAGAGAATCTCCCAGAACTAGATAGCGCTGGCCAAAAAGCAGGTATTGGTTTTAAGTTTGGTTAAAACTTATAACTCAACCCTAAACTTGGTAAAATTGGAAGCTGGTAAATTTTGTCATTTGTGACTCTATTCACATAGAAAATGTTTTCTCTATCATAAATATTTGTCACACCCACAGTAACTTCCAAAAGCGTTTTGTTATCAAATTCAAACCTCTTTTTAACGGTTACATCAAATCTATGGTAAGTTGGTAGTCGTGCGCTGTTTAGATCTCCAAGTAAAATACTAAGTTCATCGGTATTTGAAGTTGTATAATCAGTAGTTACACCACCATTGAAGGTTTCGCCTTGATAATATCCTTGTGTAGGAGTAAATGGTAGTCCAGTACCAAAGTTCCATCTTAGGTTAAGTTCAAGACTTTTATCTTTCAAGAAGGTATAACTACCAACCAGGTTAATATTGTGTCTTCTGTCAAAAACAGGCGGATAATACGTAAATCCATCCCATCTTTCAGTTTTACCCAGAGAATATACCCCCCATAGAAATAGTCTGTCTTTACTATATTCTAGCAGAACATCAACACCCATAGCATAACCAGATTCCACTAAGAAATCCTTTTTATAAACATCGTCAATATGTTGGAATTCTGCTACGTCATCATACAATTTATTCACATTGATGTTCGTTAATTTAGGGAAGTATTTATAATATCCTTCTATGTTTAAAGACCAGTGTTTGCTTAAATCATACTCCGCCCCAATGATACCATGCCATGAAGTTTGAATACCGTTTCTTGGATCCACTTTTTCACCAGTCGGTTTTGTAAACGATGACTGTACATCACTAGGAGCACCTAGGAAACCATAAAACAAAGTTACTACATCTCTATCTGAAGCTGCAGAGGTGAAATTTTGTGAATAATATCCACCCGAAAATTTCAATCTAAAATCTTCTGTGGCATTAAATTTAAGTGCCAACTTTGGTTCAGGAATAACAGCTGGAACAGATGGATATGCTTGGACTCTAAATCCAGGGTTAATTACCCATAATCCTTTAACAAGTCGATAGTTAATATATCCACTCACCTCTGTATTGTAATTCTCTCTTTGAATAACACGATCTGCTTCGTTTACTGTTCTAAAATCTGTTGAGAAACCTCCTATATTAATTCCGTAAGTTACTTCTGATTGATTTTTGAGGAAATAAGTAAAGTCAAAACCTAAATCGAATCCTGCAATAGAACTAGTTCTTGGCGCCGCACCATTCTCTTCTTGGAAAAAGATTTCATAATTTGATGCATTTAAATGTCCTTTGATAATAACTGGGTTCGAACTAGGAACTAGTGTAAAGTTAAGTCCACCACCGTATGATTGCCAGTTTAAATCAGCGATATTAGTGTAATTTACTGCGTCATTATTACTAAACCCGAAAGCTGAAAATTTACTACCCTCTTTGCTTTTAATTGTTGCTTTTCCATAAATATCTGTAAAAGCAAATGGTAATCCATCGCCATTATTCGCATAAGGGTATAAATCTCTTGACGTATATTCCAACAGTGAATGTTTAGCTGATACAATAAAAGAACCACCACTTCCTGCTTCTTTAGACTTAAATAATGGTCCTTCTAAAACAGCTTTCCCCATAAAAGGAGAAGCAGAAATTTTACCAGCGAAATTTTTCATGTTTCCGTCTCTATAGGTTATATCCATTATTGATGAAATACGTCCGCCGTACTCTGCAGAAAATCCACCTGTATAAATGTCAGCGCTCTTAACAAGTTCCGTTTCAAATACTGAGAAAAAACCAATAGAGTGAAATGGATTGTAAATCGTCATACCATCAAGCAGAATTTTATTTTGAATAGGAGTTCCCCCTCTAACATACAACTGACCACCTTGGTCACCTGTACTTACAACACCAGGCGTTACAGCAAAAGCCGAAATCACATCATTTTCAGCACCAAAACTCGGTAAACGTTCAAGTCCTTTTTGATCAAGTTTATTAACAGACATTTCGACATTATTTCTTTTCGAACGATCATCTGCATAAACTTCTACTCCTTCTATTTGTTTAACTTCGTCTTTCGTTTTTAGCTCATAACTCAAAGTTAATACTGTTCTATCACCCACTTTTATTTCATCTTCAACCGTCTCGTGATCCGTACTTCTAATTTCTAGTGTATAGTCTCCAGGCTTCACTTTTGAAAACTGAAACAGCCCATCCATATCTGTCGTAGCTCCAACTACAGGGGCATCTTCTGGAGCATCTTTTGCCCTCAGTATTACTTTCACAAATGCAAGAGCCTCACCATCTTCGTCGTTGTAAACAAAACCTCTGACCGTATAGTCTTGAGCAACTGCTGCAACTGAAATAAAGAATAATGTGATTAGAAGAACAATTTGTTTTTTCAAAGCTTAATATTTAATAGTGAATTCAAGCACATAGATAATAATTTTTTTTGGCTCCTTTAGCAGTTAAGGCTTAAAAAGTATCTATTATTGAGTAATCGGACATTAATCTTATCCCACCTGTTGTTTTGCCTTTTCCCAATAAACATCCATTTCATCCAATTTCATATCAGAAAAGGACTTATTTTCTTTTTTTAGTTCCATTTCCATTGATTGAAATCGCTTAATGAATTTTTTGTTCGTTCTTTCAAGAGCCATTTCAGGATCTACTCCAACAAATCTCGCGTAGTTAATCATTGAGAATAAAACATCACCAAATTCTCCTTCAACCTTATCCGAATTTTGCTCTACTTCGAACTTTAACTCGCCTAATTCTTCATGAACTTTTTCCCAAACCTGCTCAGATGTTTCCCAGTCAAAACCAATTCCTTTCACTTTGTCTTGAATTCGAGATGCTTTCACTAAAGCTGGAAGAGAATTTGGAACACCTTGAAGTACCGATGTTTTTCCTTCTTTTAACTTTAACTTCTCCCAATTCGCTTTCACTGTTTCCTCATCATTCGCCTCTACATCACCATAAATATGTGGATGTCTGTGCACTAGCTTATCACTTATTGCATTCAGGACATCAGTAATATTAAAAGCCTTTTTTTCACTTGCAATTTTACTGTAAAATACCATGTGAAGCATGATGTCGCCAATCTCTCCTTTCAACTCTTCCATATCTCCTTCTAATATGGCATCCGCTAATTCATATGTTTCTTCAATCGTCAGGTGACGTAGAGATTCCAAAGTTTGCTTTTTATCCCATGGACATTTTTCTCTTAAATCGTCCATAATATTTAATAATCTTTCAAATGCCTTTAATCGAGGGTCCATAATTTACGCTTTTTACAAAAGTAATGGTAATATTTATAAGTGGTAGTTGAATTCGCTTCTTGAAGCTGGATGATGTGTATTAAAAAGCTATTTAAAGCTTATCAAAAAAAAGAAATAAAGTTACAAATCAAACATCTTAATATTAAACTTCTTATTTTTGTTTTATGGTAGTTCGTTTTCTCTTATCACTAATCATCTGTTTAAATTTCTGTGCTTCTGCTCAGACTATTCAGCGTAATTATGGTATTGAGATTAGTCCGAAGATTGGTTTTTTAATTCCACACCGAGCAACTATGGGACATTTACTCCAAGGACATTCTAAGGGATTTGAAATTAGTGGCGTAATCCAAACCGATGGAAGAAAGCAATGGCATCATGACTACCTATTTCCAAAAGGCGGAATTTCACTTTATTACTCTGATTGGGGAAACAAAGAAGTTCTTGGAACTGGATTTGGGATTCACGGTTTTATAACATTGCCTTTTATAAAAAAGAAAGGGTGGTCCTTCGCCAGTCGACTCGGTGCTGGTATAGGATATTCAACGAAAATATTCGATCAAACAGATAATCCTAAAAACAATGCACTCGGTACTAAATTAAATAGTCTTGTATTGATTGGTGCCGAAATTGAAAAGCAGTTCAAACGATCATCAATTGCACTTGGTGTGGACATGACTCATTTTTCAAATGGAGCCGTAAAAGTTCCTAATTTGGGAGTTAATATAGCCTATATCTCACTAGCCTACACATACTATTTCAAGGAACTCGATCAAAAATTAAAGGCAAGCATTCACAGGCTTGAGAATAAAAACCCTTCTAAATGGAGGATGTATTCAGAGTTAGTTCTGTCAACGAAGCAAATTTACCCAACAGGAGGAAGAAATTACGGTATCATTGGAATTTCTAATTTTGCTCAATATCAAATCAAACCAAAGTGTGTTATTGAAGGTGGAGTAGATGCAGTTTACAACCAATCAATCATTGAGGAAAAACAAGGTGATTTTACAGCAAGAGATAACTTCCAATTGGGAGCTTATGCTGCATACATTTTACCTATTCATAAATTACAATTAATTTTAGGTATGGGTGGATATATTGTAAACCCTGTTAATCCAAATGGCTCTGTTTATCACAGGTTTGGATCGAGATTTAAAATTGGTAAAAACCTATATGCAAACATTACAATAAAGTCACACTGGGCGAAAGCCGACTATTTTGAATACGGAATAATTTATCGTTGGAAATGAAAAACTGCTGGTTTTACATAGTGCTCCTGTCAATTATTGTTTTTTCATGTAAAAAATCAGAGGATCGATCCTGCTTTAAATTTGTTGGTGATAGTTCAACTAAAATTATTTCATTAGGAAAAACGGATTCTCTATATCTTTATGATAATCTCATTTACACCCTAGTTCCAGACACCGTCAATTTTGTTGAACTTAAAGGTGGTGAAAATCTATTAAATCATATTGAATGCTTAAGTTTTAATGAAAAGCTTGAGGTTCGTAACAATAATAAATGTAACTTTTTAAGGAGTTATAAGAAGAAAGTGGAGGCTTTTATTCATGTAAAAGAAATTAGATATATTCACTACGAAGGAACCGAAAATCTCTTTAACAAAGATACACTGAAATCAGGAGAACTACGTCTTATCATTAGAGATGGTGCTGGACCAGTAGAACTCACAGTCGAAAACGGTTATATGAGTGCAGCTGTAACACATGGGTGGGGAAACTTTACTCTTCATGGCATGGCATACTCTGCTTTTTTAAATTGTAGTACTAATAGTTATTGTAACACTACTAATTTAAATGTAGAAACGAGCCTAAAAGTTTATTCAACCACTGGTGGAGATATGACGGTAAACGCAGAGGGTACTGATTTTCATGCCACCATAAAACGAGATGGAAATATCCTTTATACTGGAGTTCCAAACTCTATTTTGGTTGAGGATAATGGTGATGGTGAGGTTGTTGGTATTGATTAAGCCAATTAATGAATCATTGAGTCTGATTATATCACGAAGTAATATTCTATAATACAGCTTCTAATTCATAAAAAAACTCGTTATAATAATGAAAAAGTCTCCTCATAACACAAGGAGACTTTTTCTATTATAATATTGGGACTAATTACAACTCTATAGTAAACTCACCATTCGTAATTGAATGTGATGCTGTCTCAAAAGAGAATGTACCAGAAATAACATTGTTACTAACGGTGTAGCTATAAGACCCAGAATTAGCAGATTCACTATTTCCACTTTCTGCATATGATGACATCATACCCAAACTTCCACTTGAAGAAGTAGTCGATAGCATAAGACTAATTCCATTGCTATTAGTGGTATTCGAACCAGAAATACCATAAAAACCACCTTGCTCTACGGCACTATAAGTATTTGCGTTCAATGGTGATCCATCAACCGTTGCAGAAAAGCCTTCCGTTGTGTTATTATTGTTATTATTGTTTGTTGACGGATACTCACAAGATCCATCATCTTTGTCTGCTTCAGCATTATAATTTGTAGCAGCTGAATCGGTACATCCTTCCTTTTTACAAGAAGTAGAAAAAGTAAGAACTGATAAGATGATTAAAAAAGGTAGAAAATTTAATTTTGTTTTCATAATTTATGATTTATTAAGTTAATAATTGAGGCAAAACTACACAATAAATTTAAAGCTTATAGTAATTTTATGAAAACAGACACAAACATCAGAAATGTTAAAAACGTAAATAAATGATTATCAATAATTTGATTTTACTTAATAGTAATTGATAATTTTAATATAAAAACAAAAAACCCCCACACAAATAAATGTATGGGGGTTTTTAAAAAGTGGCGTCGACTTACTCTCCCACCCTCAAAAGGGCAGTACCATCAGCGCAAGCAGTCT
>NVXV01000004.1 GCA_002734085.1 Fluviicola sp.
TCTTAATAATCTGACTCGGTGAAAACTTACTCTTTTTCATAATTTACAGTTTAAATATACTATATTTTTAAACTGTCCAGTTTTTGGGGAAGCTTACACTATATGCTCTTCTGAAATAGTACTAGCACTAGGTTTATTACAAATTATACAATTCATATTTTTGGTTTAAACACTAATCAAATATAATTAAAAAAGGCCCGCCGAAGCGAGCCTTAAACCTAACAAAAATCAAATGAACCAAACGGCTCACCCTTGATTCCCGTTTGTGTTATTTGATGTTAGGTTTTCAGAGGCTTGCTTTGGCGGGTTTGATGAGGTTGAAGATATTTTGCCATATTGATCATTTGTGATTACGATTATTGTTGTAGTGAAGGATGCACCAGTTGTATAATCTCTGGTATTTAAAGTGTTCATTGCTGTTCGGTTGCGAATTCTGTAACGATCTCGGATCTTTTCAAATTCTTACGAAAATTCAGTTTTAAGCATTGATGCCAAGATCCTTTTTGTACATGCTGAATTGATCTTGTTTGTTAAGATGTTTTACTCCTTTTGTGGTAAGAAAGCGGATATTCCTTTTTTTTAAAACCTATTATTTAAAATGTAGTGTGTTCAAGCTTTATTATTTTAACTTAAGAAGAATATCTGTTTTAGTTTCATCTATAGACCCGGTTTTAGTAAATATATCATGGTAATGGTAAATGGTAGTATCATTGACAGTAGATGATGAAACTTTATTGACCTTGATAATTACTGGTGCTAATGTGTCATTAAGCGCTAAAAATCGATTAGATGATAGACAGACAACAGGTATATCAAATAAATCTCTAAGTGAAAGTTCTGTTTTGTAGTTAGAGAAATCCTCTCCTTGATCTAAATATCCAACCTTTATATTTCCGATATATTTAGCTCTTTTTTTGTTATTACAGTATTTCAGAAATTCATGAATACAGTCTTTGCAACTAACATTTCCAGAAAGAATTATAAAATCACTCTTTTCCTGAAAAGACTCACTCTTTTTCAGATTTGTACAGCTTATCCCTATAAGTAAAATTCCAATTATTATTCTGAAAATCATTGTACACTAAAAATCATGAGTTTTAATTTCAACTTTTCTTGGCTCATATCTTTTTCAAAAACCTTATTCATTTTTACATCTATTAAATCTTCTGATGAACTCCATATAAAATAATATAATTTACCAGCATGAACTGTCATATTAGTACCAGTGTACCATAATGGCCAAGCATTTGATGAATCAATAATCGTATCTTTTTTATAAGTGCTTTGGTCTACGTTATTTATTATAGACCATGAATCTTCATTGTAATGCCAAACTTGATCACGTATTTTGAATCGTTTTCCATCTGGCACAGAAAACCTTACAAAGATAGTAGAAGTGTCAAGTAATTGAATATTCCATATTCGACTTCCTTTAGTCAATAAAGTTTGAAAGTCTGATATAAAAGCTTTAGGATTTGATTCTACGATCTCTTTCCCTTCGTATTTTTTAACTTCCTCCTTGTCTAAAAGTGGAAATACATCAGAATTATTATAAACTATTGAGTCTTTTAATTTAAATTTTTCATTATAGAAATGTATTTTATAATCTATTGATTGAGAAACAGCATAGATATTATTTAGTATGCTAATATAATGAGTTGGAGCTAAGATTGTATATTCGGGAAAGTCAAATTTAGGTTCATAAATAGTCTCTTTTAAAGTAGATTTATCTTTTAAGATAATTGACGACTTTTTGTGATCTGATTTTCTATGATAATTGTAAATTCCATAAGCTATATAGTGCTGATTATTTGAAGTAATTTTAGTCCCCGTTTTATTTTCAAAAGAGATAACGTCAAGAAATTCAAATTCAGCATTTTTATTTTTTGAAAACATCAAAATATTATCTCCATATTTTCCAATTATTGTATCATTTTGAAGTGTAAATACAGGATCAAAATTTTGAAAGTATTTCCTGTGGTGTCGTTTAGGTATTTCAATCTGATAAGTCTTACTTTTATTAATTTTATAATTAATATGTGTAACTTTTAATTGATTTGTGCTAGAAAAAACAATTAAATAAATTGAGTTTTCCCCATCTGCAAGATATTGTGTTCTATTTAAATTGTTTTGACTATAACCATCTGTTGATAATATAGTTCCGTAATCGTACTTGAGAGTTGTTTGACTACCTAATTTTAATGTATGTATAATTAATACAAATACTAATATTAAATATCTTTTCATTTTTTTATTGAGAAACCCCGATTTTTTTCATTGTAAATTAATATGGAAAAATCGGGGTTTCTATTTAATAATTAATTAATCGCTGGAGTCTCCCAAATTGTAGTTGTTACAGTTATATCACTGTCTATTCCTTTTGACTTCCAACGAGTATGAATATGAACCCATACTTGATTTCCGTTACTGTCAGTACGTTGAATTTTTTGATTTATCGCACCATTTTTACGACCATTTTCTATTTCTTCATCAACGTCTTCATTCACTTCCACTAAAAATTTATCGGCAAATAAGAGTATCTCAGAATCACCATCGGAAATAGTTCTTTGACAGCTAATTCTTCCTGGATCATGACAATCAACAGACCAATATTCGTTATGTTGGCTATCAAATCCATCAAAATTACTGTTAACTCTATTATACCCAAATAACCCTTTGTCAGATTTGTTCCACTGGACTATAATTTTTGCTGATGCCAATGTTGAAATAAAAACAAAACCAATTACTAGTAAAAATACTTTTTTCATAATTTTAAATTTTAATTAAACATTCATTTTAATAGTGAGTTATTAACTTAATAATGAGTGACTAAACTATTAATTAAAAATTAGTGACAAAAAACTAGATATAGAAAATAAAAATATTTAGTATATTTACGTATATTCTTGTAAGTATTTTTACATATATATGATCGTGATTAATAGTACATTTAAGAGCTTATTGGTTTTCTTAAAGAGGTTTTAGATCTTATTTTATTGCATTTACTAATCAAGTATAACATTTTTGTAATGACTTGATTATAAAGAACAAACATTTGTATGAACGAATGTAATATGTGAATATTTATTTCTTCCTAAAAAACACCCGCAAAGTTAAACTTTTCTCTTAATTTATTTTCAATTATTATTTGTAACGTCTAATTCCTCATCGCTTTTATCATCAATCTCTTTAATTCTTCTATTGTTCGATTCAATCTGTTCACTAATATATTTTTTATAAGCATCTTTAGATTCAGATTTTGAAGCACTTTCTTGTTGTTCTTTTAAATATTTTCCATAAGACAAGAGACCTTTTTTCTGAAACTCAAGAAACTTTGCTTTGATACTCTTTTTTTCACTTTCAGTTACTTTACCCATAAATGTAAATTAAATTATTCCAATGTAATTTTACCTGTATTTTTACGCCCACTTTGATCTATAATTTCGTAAAAGTATATTCCGGAATCGAGAGATTTTAAAGATAAGTATTCCTCATTACTAAACTCTTTTTTCATCACTTCTTTCCCAGTACTTGTATAAAGTTTGAAAATTGAAGGTACATCATGGTCTAATTTTATAGTAATATTATCAGTTGTTGGATTTGGATACACTAAAACATTATTCATTTGGTTTTCAGAAAGTGATGCATCATCTAAGTTACCTGTTTCACATTCAAACATTGTAATTTGAGCATCATTTCCATTTCCTAATTGGTAAGTATAGTTTGCTCCAGTTACACAAATAATATTCATAGAGGTATTCTTTAAAAGTAAAGCATGATGACCAAATACACTACCAGAATCAGTTGCACCTTTAGCTGGCCAAACATTATATACATCATCAGTAATGTATTCAAAGGAATTTTTATTAGCTCCCGATCCATCTCCTAAAGTACCTTCTTGGTTGTAACCAGTTCCATATAATTCTTCTAAACTATTAATTGCAAAGTTAGATGCAGCACCGCAAGAAATTTTAGCCCAATTATCATTAGTTCCAACTTGAGTAGGTTCATCTGCTTGGTTGTTGTTTCCTAAACCTAATTGCCCATTTCCATTAAAACCCCAAGACCAAAGAGTACTGTCTGACTGAATACCACTTGTGTATTCGTGACCACATGAAACTTTAAGCCAATTCATAGAACCTACTTGGGTAAATACATAGGATTCAGTTATTCCATTAATACCTAATTGACCTGTAAAATTAGTGCCTGCCGTCCATAATGTTCCATCTGATTTAATAGCCATTGAATGAGCAATTCCAGAGGAAACTGACTGCCAATCTGTATCTGCTCCAATTTGAGTAGGTACATCAATATCAACAGTTGTATTATCGCCTATTTGACCATACAGGTTCCATCCCCAACCCCACAATGTTCCGTCTGATTTTATAGCATGATTATGTGCATATCCAGCTGCAATAAACTGCCAGTCAGTTTCTGTACCTAATTGAATAGGTTCATTAGAATCATTAGTATTCCCATTGCCGAGTTGATTAACACTGTTACTTCCCCAAGCCCATAGCGTGCCATCTGTTTTCAAAGCCACCATATGAAATGCACCACAAGCAATAGCTTGCCAATCAGTTTCACTTCCAACTTGAGTAGGAGTTTGACGAACGTTGTTGTCACTTGTTCCTAACTGACCATTCGCATTGTTTCCCCATACCCACAGTGAACCATCTGACTGAATACCTGCGGAAAACTCTGTTCCAGCATCTAGTATCTCCCAAGTTTGTTGAGAATACGTACCAATACTAAGTAGTAATACTATAAGTGTGATAAATGTTTTCATATCGTTTGATTTTATTTAATGTAAATCTACGAATTTTCTATGATTTGATTTTATCACTAAAAATTTAAATCAAAAAAAGACCCGCCGAAGCGAGCCTTAAACCTAACAAAAATCAAATGAACCAAACGGCTCAATCATGGATTCCTTTTGTGTTATTTGATGTTAGTTTTGTGGAGCTTGATTGATTGACTATTTCCATAATTTCAATAGTAGTTTATTATAAATGAAAAAAGTGACTGTATTTAAGATAATACAGTCACTTTAGCAAACATGTTACAATTTTTAAATACTTTTTACTAATCAGTAAAACACCAATTAATAAAAGGCAATTTTCTTTTATTATTTACATTCCAAATGCCAAATTGAAAACCCTTCAATTTTTTAGTCTGATTTACCAATCCTACTTGTACACCATTCGTTTTATAGGTGGAGTTATATAAGCCAATAGATAAACCGTTCATTGTATGAGTACTATTAATTAACAAATTTAAATTTAACCCATTTACTTTATGATTCATGCTCATCCATGGCGAAATAGAAACCCCATTTATATCCTCTGAAAAAGTGCCAAAGACTGAAATTAACAGACCGTTATGTACAACTCTTTTAACATCTGTACTATCACCATAAGTTAAAGTATCTTTTTCGTAATTACTCCAATTAAGTTTAGAATTAAAAACATAAAAAGGAGTGAAAAAACCTTGCCCTAACAATTGTATATTCAACCCATGCGATTTTTTAGTATAAAATTTATCACATCGAACTTCAGATCCAATCAATCCCAGGGCAAGTCCATAAATATTGGGTGACTTATTAGGGAGTAACCCAACTATATACCTATTCTTAATGGTATCTTCTTCAACCTCTTGATCTTGAGAATATGAATTAAATACAGTAGCAATTAGCATTAAAGTTAATACAAGTCTCATTGAAACTCTTTTATTTATTACCAACAAATAAAATATTTTAGTTCGCTTTAAAATATGAAAAATTGATTCAAGAGCCATATGTCATTTGGCATACTGTGATTCATTGTATAAAATGAGATAATCAATTTTTTTACTTAAACCTGTCAAACGATCATTATGAGGTTTAGTATTAATTCGAAGAACTTTCGAACTTCCTAATTGTTGCTCGAGATACTTTCTTTCTGAATTACTCATTAAGTACTCATAGTCTTTTGAGATTTTAAAATTTGAATTAAAAATTTTATGTTGAAATGCAATAATACCAATTCTATAAGTTTTAGATTTTAAGCTTTCAGAAAACAAGCCAAAAAACGGTACCATATCTCCTTCCTCAATGTTAAATTGAGATTGAGTAAAAGAATTCTCTTCAACTTTATGGGATTTTTTAAGTAGGAGGTGTTTAATTCCGAATATCCCAAAGTTTAGATTATTGGATGAGTCAACAAAGTCTGTGAAATTTGAATACATAAATGAATCTCTCTTTTGGCATAAATGACATTCAATCCTGAGTGATTGCTCAATCCTATCAAGATACGTTAATTCTTTATCCTTAAACAAAGTCATTTGTTTTATATCATGAGTTTTTTTGATTAAATAGTTTCTATTTAAGGAATCATCCATAATATATTTTTGTGACAATAAACTATCTAAATCTGAATCAAAGTAATTAAGGACGTAAGCTGAATTTCTAAAATTTCTTTCAATGTCAATACATCTAATATTCCATTCTATCTTTTTAGCATCGCAATAACTCATAAAATCCAATAAGAGTTGCTTAAAGTCCAACCAGAATTTAGATGGAGGAGTTTTTTTATAATACATGTTATTGTAGTAGTTGTTGAAAAAAGTGGTGTCTCCATATTCCTTTAACCGGTATACTACAAATTCAAAACTTGTAGGTAATTCTAAGAATAGATTAACCGTATCGCTAGCTTCTGAAGAGTCAATTATTGATACAATTGATTCTATTATTTCCTTGTATTTTTCTTGGACAAAATGAACTTCCCCAAATAGAAAGATATTCTTTTTGGGGAAGTTATTTTCTGTTTTTGTGCTACCAAAGCCTGATAAACACAAAAAGATTATAAATATCAGGAGTTTCTTCACGTTATGGAGCCGTATAAATTACTTCAGCAACTCTAGAAACTAATGAAGAAAAAGAATAAGCAGTAGCGTTATCTTGAATAACATTATCGTCTACATCTGGACTATTTAACGCCCAATAGTAGGCATATGCATCAGCTGCAGCGACACATACCGAACATGCTAATTCCACATCATCAGCTTCTTCAATTTCCCAGTAAAAAGAACTATATCTAAATATTGCAAATGAAGTTAGTATTCTGTCTCTAGATTCTTCTGAGATATGTGGATAATTACGAGTGTAGTTTTCAGCTGCCTTCAACAGTGCAATCTTTTGATTCATGTTATTTGCGCCAAATACTGCTATAGTTGTTGAATTTAAAATATTTCTTTCGTTAGTTGAAATTTCATTATTACTCAATAGGTTGTCAAATAACTGACTACTGTAATTATTACCATTAAAGAATAGGTCTTTTCCAGAATCAAAACTATTATTAATATCAGAGCAGTTAAATGCATTGTTAAGATTGTACTCCCTATTTATTAAATCTGTTAATTGACAAATATCAAAATCTGAGCTACTCTGAGACCTAATAAGGTCAAGCGCCTCATTATGCTTTTCACCAACTATGTCGAATGGATTCTTCTTGTTTGATAAGGGGACATTTAACTGGCCAGATGATTTGAGGCTAAAATTATGTTCTTCTCTGGTTTCTTCAAATAGCTCTTCAAGTTCACTTTTTAAATTTTCGTCAGAGGAATCGTTGGGACTGAAACCTATTACTTCTTCTTTTTCACACGAAGTAAATAAACCTCCAGCAAGGATGAAGGATACAAATAATACTTTAAATCTCATAATTTATTAGTTTTTGGTTAATGATAAGGTCTAATTTAATCATTAAATTTACAATAACAAGTTTTTTGGTTTATTTTAACAAGTTTTGTTAGGTTATTAGTTTTATTTTATTATGTGTCTATAAATTGAATGCACCTCTAATAAAGACTTAATCGTTCTAAATAAAAAAGAATATATGTATTCATTTTACACACTCCTATACATTTCCAAAAGAAAAAGTGAAAAAAATGACCTCAAAAAGGCCGAAAAAAAGGAAAAAAGAAAGCCCATTCCTTCAGGGCTGTGGAGTGGGCTTGTCAAGGTTTTTGATTCAAAAATTTGCTTTTTGGGAGGACTTTATTTCAATAGTAATTTCTGATTAAATGGGTAGTACCTCGACTCCGCTCGGTGTACCAATTTTTTAATCTAAACCCGAAGGGCTTGACCTTTACTAGACCATGTAACAGCCCTATCTTTGGTTTTATTTTTTTGTTTTATGTACTAAATAGACTCACTATTCTTTTAATCGGAGTAGTGAGTCTTTCAATTTAGTTGTGTTTTGGCTCCCATATTAACCTGAGAAACGCGCTTAGTCTTTCATTACTTCTGTTCACTGGAACACCAGCAACAATACCTACTAGCAGATTACTAGAGATACTCAACCTCATTTGAGGGCGAATAGTCATCTCAAGTAAATTGTTGTAGACACTTTTATTGAACTCTACGCCAATAAAATTTCTTGTACCAGATATCATATAGTGAATATTCGTATTGATATCATAGCTTATATCAACTGAATTATGATTAAAATGTTGATTTATCATTGGACCAGTATATATTAATGAATGAAAGTTATTACCCCATCTTTTTGCAATAACAAAAAATGGGTTATAGACATTTCCTTTGACTAAAGGATTACCAAAGTTATTAAAACTTGAAAGCTCAAATTCATTGATATAACCAAGAGCCATTGAAGTAGCTCTATCTTCATTAACATAGAAAGACCATTGTGTAGCCAACTTTAGGCTATTTAATTGATGTGAGGGCACAGAATCTTTCAGTGTACCATTCATAGGAGAGTAAAAAGTAAACGGTAGTTCTACCTCCAGACCTAATCTATTAATAGGAGCCCACTCATATTCGATTAATGCCTCATAAGAATCAAATTTTAGATTATCGGTAAGGCCTAAACCAATATTCCATTCTTTTTCGCCTTTCCTAGCACCCAAGTCTCTGATTAAATCAACATATAAAGGTTCTGCATGAAGGACTTTATCAGGCTCTGATTGATCTTCAACATGATCAATATAGATACTATCTTTTGCCGTATTTGTTATTTGTGAAAACGCACTAGTACAAAATGCCATAGACACTACAATAGCATGAATTAAGTTTTTCATTTCTGATTTATTTAATAATTGAAAATTTATGCCCCGAAAAAGAGCATACTTATAAAAATTTGTGAATTAAATAAATCAGATTAATGGCGGTGGAGTATCAATTTTGATGTAGCCCAAAGACAATTTTAAGTATGGATTAGGAAATAAAGCTTTTGAATTTGGACAGATAAATTGTTCTTTCTCTTCAATAAAAGGATTTGTAATTAAATCGATTTTTATAGAACTTTTCTTACTTCGTTCATTTGTATCGTTGTCATCATGCTCTGCGATGGCATTTTCATAACCTAAAACTTTTTCAACAATAATTTCAATGATGCTTTCCTGATCATTGATAGATAAATCTTCAGGAATATAAGAAGGATTTTCATCAATAGTATCAACGCTTATATTTAGTAAATACAAGCCCAGAACCCCCCAAAGGATACTTATTAAGGTACTATTTCTAAGTGCTATTATCACGATGTAAAATTAACGAAATATTGGTTTTATTATTTTAAAAAAAGTTATCAATTCGCTAAGTGATAATAACTCTACAGGAAAAACAGCCTTGAGCCTTTACGATTGCCCAAGTACGAAGAAAAAGCTTTTCAATTACAAGAAAGCTTAAAAACGAAGGATGCGAGCCGTTTTGCGAGTGGAGCGAAGGTGGAAGCCAGGGATGGATGTGGAACAGACAACTGGCGACCTATGTTTTTTGAACACAATCCCGATTTAGTGTTTGTTGGTTTTTGAATAGCAAAAGCCTTACAAACACTTAGTCGGGAGCAGCCTGAGCGACTAGCAGGCGAGCCTAACAACAAGCGGCGGCTGCCCCCTATATAACAGAGGGAGAGTGAGAGCGGAGGAACGGAGCGGAACGAGCAACCTTTTTGGGGTTTTAGGGGGCAGGAGTAGCCGCGACTGAACGAGGAAGCACCCACAAGAAGAAAGTAAGTGGAGTGTGGCGCGCGCAATTCTGAGCACGACACAATGGAACGGTCCCGAATAAGGGTGGATTTTGGTTAGGGATTGTGACTTTTGCTGATAAGCAAATGGCTACAAGAACTTACCAAAAGACACTTGTATACCCTTTTCGGGATGCTTTCTGAACAGGGAGGTGCTGACAAGTGAAGACCACTTTTCCTGTGGGGTTCATTCTTGGGATGATGCTTGATTATAGGGATTAGGTTTCTTTCAGGGTTGGCAAGGGCACTTTTGTATGAGATAATTTTATTGTTTTATATACTATTGAAATTGGAAAAGTGTATTTATTGTAACTAGAAATTGTGCTCTTGCCGTGAGGAGTGGAAGGCTTTTTGCTTTTTGGAGGAACGGAAAAAAGTAAAGTGCCTGAAACGGGGCTGTGTATTGGGAAAATAAGCTCCCCCTCGATGCAAAATGACTTTCACTGCGTTTCGTCATTTCACTCGGGGATCGCTTCTTTCAAAAAAAGGTTTTATGGGGGTACTTATTGTGGGGAGCTGGAAGTGAATGCCGATTGAAGTAGCGTAGGAACGGAGCGAATGAATGAGGTATTGACTGGAAGCGTGGGAGTGTGCATTTCGACTTCGCTCAATGAACACGATGTTAATTTAAAAGAAATTTACGCCCCGGTGGAATTTCTACTGAGTTCAATGACCAAATTGGAAAGCTTGCTTTGGCGTGACTTAGTTCACTATAGAAACACACAGGTGGATGGATAAAGAAATAGACATTGAAAGTACTTTCTTATAAATAGCGAATTGATAAGAGAAAACCTTCTAATAAACCCATTTTAAAATTATCTAAAATTTCAATTGGTTATACACATTTTACACACAAACCTTTAACAACTAGGTTGACTTCTTCACCAATAAATTTTTCTGGCAAACTGATTTTAGGTATTTTATGGGTAGGTAAACAAAAGGTTTCATCGCACCCACGACATTGAAAGTGTACATGAAGGTCTCTCTCCATATGACAGGTGCAACCAACTTCACAAGCAGCATATTTTGGAGTGCCAGAACTATCTATAATACTGTGTACTAATCCTTTTTTTTCAAAAGTTTTTAATGTTCTATAAATTGTCACTCTATCGGATTTCTCGAAAGTACTTTCAATATTTGATAGACTCATAGTGACTTCACTATTCATTAAAACGTCTAACACAAGTATTCGCATTGGCGTTAAACGTATGTTTTTTTCAGCCAATCTATTTTCAGCTTCTTTATTTTTCATTTTGTCTTCCAATTTCAAATTTCATTTGTGTGATAATTTTCATCAATTTCTTCAAACTCTATTGTAATATGTTGGATGGGATCATTATTTAAAACCGAATGAATTTTTTTCTTTATTTCTACTATTTTAGATAATCTCTGAAAGTACCACGAAAGTCCCAAACTCAAACTATCTCCCAAATCATGAAGTGCATCTGAAAGAATGGCCAGACTATTAGTATAAAGACCACCAATGATTTCTACGATGGTAAAACCAAGATTAAGAAAAAAGGCTATTTTTATATTGCCTTCTGAATGGTTATGTGAATGATTGTGAGTATTGCTCATAATTATTTTGCAAGTTTTAGTATTCTAAACGCGCCTCTTATCACAAAGGTAAACACTACACCTCCAATTACGAGATCGGGCCAATTATTGTTCAGGAAATAGACCAAGCCTCCTGCCAAAATCACTCCACCATTCACAATAATGTCATTTGAAGTAAAAATAGCGCTAGCTTGCATGTGGGCTTCCTCACTTTTAGCTTTATTGATTAGCCAGAGCGAAATGAGGTTACCAATGAGAGCCATAAATGATATAATAATCATCCATTGAAATAAGGGCGCTTCACTATCACTGAAAAACCTCCGCAGTACTTCTGAAAAGCCTAAGAATGCTAATGCCATTTGAAAATAACCGCTGAATTTCGCTACTTTCTTTTTTCTGGAAACAGCACCACCAACTGCAAACAGGCTTAGTGCATACACGATAGAATCTGCCAACATATCCAGCGAATCCGCTATGAGACCCATAGAGTTCGATATCCAGCCAGTAGTCATTTCCACTACAAAGAATCCGAAATTGATGCACAATACCCACCATAGAATTTTGCGCTGCTTTGATTCATCTGCATCCAACGTTAACTCAGCGTCATCTTCCGTACTTTCCAACCGGTCATTGAGTTTGAGTTCACTGAGTGCTTGATGAATTTTTTCAACTTTTTCGATGTGATAAACCTCCAGTTTGCGATTGGGGATATCAAATGAAAGCTGCTTTACCTCATAAAAAGGTTCTAGCTTCATACGGATCATCTGCTCCTCAGATGGGCAATCCATTTTGCTAATATGAAATGTGGATTTCTTCAATTTCCTTACTTCTTATAACCCAACAATCTCAACGCATTGAAGACTACCACCAAGGTGGAACCTTCATGTATGAGTACTGCTACACCGATGTTGGCCAGCCCGGAAATGGTTAATGGTATTAATAATGCAACTATTCCCAAACTCATCCACAGGTTTTGTTTAATAATACCTTTGGCCTTTCTGCTTAAACCGATGGCAAAAGGCAAGGTTTCCAGCTTGTCGGCCATCAGGGCAATGTCGGCTGTTTCCAGGGCTACATCACTGCCTGCTGCTCCCATGGCAATACCCACTGTGCTGTTCGCCATGGCCGGGGCATCATTTACACCATCACCTACCATCGCTACTTTAGATTCTTCCTCTTTCAATTTTTTTATGGCATCCACTTTTTCTTCTGGCAATAAACTGCCCCATGCGTCTGTCAGCCCAATTTCTTTGGCTACCGCATCGGCTACTTTTTGGTTATCACCGGTGAGCATGATCATTCGCTTGATACCCAGTTTTTTTAATTGTTCTAGCGTGTTTTTTGCTTCCTTTCTGGGCGTATCCATGAGGCCAATGATGCCAATGTAGTCATCATTCTGACGGATCAGCATGGTGGTATTCCCGTCAGATTCCAGTGATCTTACTTTTTCTTCTGTTTCCTTCTCTGGCTTATTATCATCCAAAGATTCAAACAAGTCCAGATTGCCTATATACACTTTATTATTGCCCAGCGAAGCTTTGATCCCTTTCCCAAGTACCGCTTCCAGGTCTTTCGCCTCGGGTATGTCAACACCATCCAATCGCTCTTTCCCATCCCGAACCACGGCTTTTGCCAGTGGATGGTCGCTTAAGGCTTCTACAGCTACTGCTATTTTCAACAGTTCTTCCTCGTTTACATCACCCAAAGCAATTACTTCGGTGAGCTTGGGCTTGCCTTCCGTTAGTGTTCCTGTTTTATCAAAAGCCAAGGCGGTGAGTACACCCAGGTCTTCCAACGGACGACCACCTTTGATAAGCACTCCACTCTTGGCTGCCCTTGCAACTCCGCTCAGCACTGCACTCGGGGTGGCTATGGCCAAAGCGCAAGGGCTGGCTGCCACCAATACGGCCATTGCACGGTAGAAGCTTTCACTAAAAGACTCATCTATGACCAGAAAAGCGAAATTGAGCAACACGACCAGTACCAAAACCGAAGGTACAAAGTACTTCTCGAATTTGTCGGTGAGCCGCTGCGTAGGTGATTTCTGAGTCTGTGCTTCATTCACCAGTTTCACCAGGCGGGAGAGTGTTGAGTCCTTCGCTACTTTAATCACTTTGATTTCCAGCGTATTGTTACCATTGATAGTACCAGAAAAAGCACGTTTCTCGTCTTTGATGTTTTTTTCCTCCGACCAGTCCTTATCGGGATTATCTACCGGTTCTTTATCTACCGGCACACTTTCCCCGGTGATAGGGGCTTGATTAACACTGCTGGTACCGCTTACAACCACACCATCGGCTGAGATTTTGCTATTGGGCTTCACCACGATGATGTCACCGATGCTCAATTCCTCAATACCGACTTCTTCGGTCTTACCATTTCTCTTAAGCAATGCTGTTTTAGGAGCGAGTTCTGCCAAAGCAGCAATGGATTTACGGGCTTTGTTCATGGCGTAGTGCTCCAGCGCGTGCCCCATGCTAAACAGGAATAATAACAAGGCACCTTCTGCCCATTCGCCCAGAATAGCTGCTCCAATAGCTGCTACCAGCATAAGGAAGTCAATTTCAAAACCTCCTTTTGCCACTGTTTGAATGGCTTCTTTGGCCGTGAAATATCCGCCAAAGAAATACGCTCCTATATACAATGCCAAGCTCACCCAAGAAGGCACAGCCTCTGCATAAGATAATCCAAAGCCAATTCCGAGCAATGCTCCACAAATGATAGAAAAGATCAACTCCGTATTTTTACCGAAAATACCGCCATGCGAATGTTTATCATCTTCACCTTCCTCATGGTCATGTCCCTTGTCAGCTTCTTTTTTTTGCTCTTCGCCTTTTTTTGTTTCTTTTACTTTATCAAGAAAACGTTCGGCACTCACCTGTGTATCGGGTATATCAAGTCCCTCTTTTCTCAGGGCTTTCAGGATTTCCGCCTCATCCACCTTGGCCGTATCATACTCTACCCGCACCATGCCGGATGCCGATACGGAGGCCTCCAAAATACCGGCTATCCCCCGAAGATCACGCTCTACATGACGGGCGTGGCGTGTATGGCGAATGCCTTCTACTTCTATGAGTTTATGTCCGAATTTCTGAGTGATTTCAGCCCCGGTTTGCTCTGCCATCGACTGAATGCGGTCAATAGAAATGACTTCAGGATCGTAATGAAAACAAAGCTGAGGCACACCACTGTCTGTTTCGTCAGCCACATGCACTTTTTCCAGGCCTTCTTTGTCTTGAAGCTGTTGGATCAGTTTATCCACACATTGATCTTTATCGTCTGCTACTTCGGGCAGGAGAATCGGTATTTTTATTTGTAGTTTTTTCATCGTTCACTTTGTATCCAGTTTTTTGCTTCTTCCTTATCTTGAGAATCAAAATATTTCACTTCTGAACTGGTAAATAAGTCAGTAGCTTTGGCCGCCCATTCCTGCCATTTTTTATCTCCTACAAATGCCATTTTGCCATAATCGGATAAATGTGCGGTATCTACCTTTAGGTCTTCCCATAAACCTTCCAGCTTGTAGCCGTGAAAGTTTTCCAGTTCAAAGTAAAAATCTACCTTTTGGCCTTTTTCAATAGTGTTGTGGATGAGCGGGTGGAATCTTTCCACGTCTTTTTTGGAGATTTTACCGCTGATTTTAGCGGCAATCAAGTTTTCCTCTTTTGTTTCCATTATCTGCATCATCTTACTAATTGTTCATGGGTTTCTAAGTCTGTTTATGTTCAAATCATTGTTGTTTGCAGCATGTCCCTCCTCCACATACCGGTGTTTCATTTCAACTGGACGCATTAACATCTTAAAATCGCTTTAGACCTGTTTTCGGATCGACTCACCCGTTTTTATCCGAAACGCATCCTCAATTTCCGAAACGTAGATAATCCCATCGCCCGGCTCCGGTGTTTTGGCCTTGCCGATTATCAACTGAATGGCTTTCTCCATTTCTTCATTTTGACACACCAGTTCCAGCTTTACCACCGGGCTATCGATAACATGAAAATCAAGGGAAGGGGAGGCGCCCTTTGCTTTGTGGGCTCCGGTGCCTTCTGCCTGTGAGATTGTCATACTTTGAAACCCGGTATCGCTCAAGGCTTCAATTACTGCTTGTGCCCGCTTGGGCTTGATAAATGCTTTTATTTCTTTCATGATTCCATTATTTTTGAATTAAAGTTTTATCCATTTTTTTATGTTCGAAAATTGTTCGTTTTGTGAAATGATATGAAGTGTGTATGCCCCAGCAGGGTAACCCGATACATTTATACGTATTGTTTCCTTTGTTGAGAGGGAATTCAGCAATTGTCCATTTTCATTATAAATTTTAATGTTATATTCATTTTGCCCGAAGTTAGTTTTCTCAACTGTTAAAACTTGATCAGCGGGATTGGGGTAAATCCTGAATGCCTCTTTTTCGAAATGCTGTTCATTTACCGTTACCACTGTGGAGCTATCTAAGGCACATTCTGCCAGTGTTGCATAAGCAAGCTTGGCGCATTTTTCATAAAAAGGAAGGTTAAACTGGCCCAGCGAATCTGCCGGGGTATGCCAAAACGGGTTGAAGTCATTGCCATACTCTTCGTCAATACCGATGGCCGTAAACCCATTGTTCCAAAAAGCAGCATGATCTGTTGCTCCAGTGCCTGGGTTTACAATATGCAATCCTAAGCCAATGGTATAAACTGAATCGGCTTCAATGGCTTTGTCCGCCAATTGAATTGAATTTGCCACCGGCCTCACGTGCAAGTCTGCCACAGAATCATTGTTGCCGTCCCATCCTAACATATCCATGTTGATATAGCCAAGAATGGTGTCGTTATTTAATGCCGCCATTGAAGCATAGGCATTACTTCCTACAAGTCCCTGTTCTTCCTCATCCCACAGCGCGAAAACGACAGTGAACGGAAAGTCATAATTAGAAAATATCCGTGCAGCCTCTATAACTGCTGCCGATCCACTGGCATTGTCATCAGCGCCAGGAGCGACTGTTCCGGCTGGCATATTGTCGTAGTGAGCCCCGAGAATAAATTTTTTGCCTGGAAACAAAGTTCCTGTCTTAATGCCAAATAAATTTTTACCAGAGGCGCTGAATTGTAAGGAATCCACGGATAAACCATAAGTGACGAATTTTTGCTTAACAAATTGGTAAGCCATTTCATTGCCTGGTTGATCCTTATGCCGGGAGAGAATGGTTTCCGACACACCATTTATCATGACTTGTTCCTCACCTGTAAGCTGACTGACGAAATGGGTCATGGAGTCTATTTCAACATCACTCAGTATATTCTGAATGACAGGATTTTGCGCATATCCTTGGAACGCTATGCAATTTAGCATGACCACTGTTATACATAAATGTTTCAATTTCATTTTGAACGATATTTAAATTGTTATAGTTCTTGCCAACTCACTTAGTGACTATGCGATGTCTGACTTTTCTTCATTTCGGAAATAAGGTAGTAGGCATTGTTCCAGGCTACCTTAGTTCCTTTGGGAAGTGGTTCCAACAAGTTTATTTCCACCCAACCCTCGTCTGTAATACCGGTACGTATTTCCACGGGTTTAAAGGCCCACTCCGTCTCACCATCCTCATTGTGCTGTTCGGCAATGAAAATATAGGGTTGGCCTTCTTCCTCAATAATGGCTCCTTCCGGCAGGGCTTTTACAGCCTTATTTTCTGTGTGGATTTTACCGTTGATGTACATGCCCGGAATCAAGAACTCCTTCTTTTGCTCAATTTCTGCGTGGACGTGAACCGCTTTGGGGTTTTGTTCAAATTGTTTGCCTACCGAATAAATTTCGGCCGTAAGGCGGGAACCGGGCACGGATTCTACAGTGAATGAAATTTTTTGTCCTTCTTTCACTTTGTACACATCTTTTTCGAATACCATCAGGTCAGCATGAATATGTTTGGTATTGACAATTTTGAACATTCCCGTTTGCGGCTGAATGTACTGACCTAACTGGATCAACACTTTTTCAATGTAGCCATCTAAGGGGCTTACCACCGGCACCTGCTCATATACATCGCCATTCCTGATTTTCTCTACCTTCAGGTTCAACTGGCGCAGTTGGGCCTCATATCCCTTAACTTCACCTCTAATAGAAAAATAGTCAGACTTTATTTCCTGTAAGGTTTTGCCCGATCCTACTTTTTCTTCGAACAGCTTCTTTTGTCTGTTGTATTCCTGCTCCAGGTATTCACTTCGATTGTATGCGGTGATGTATTTGGTTTGAATTTCGGTGAGGTCAGGGTGAGACAGGTATGCCAGCACCTGGCCTTTGTTGACTTTGTCCCCTTCGATCACCTTGATGGAAGTTACGTTACCTCCTACAATTGCGGTAACCGTAGCCTCGTGTTGTGGTGGAACTTCCAACTGGCCATTGGCTTCTACCACGCCCGATATGGGGCGAGTGGGCATAGTGTCGACTTTCATTCCCAGGCTTTTAAATTTCAGGTTGGACAAATGAACTTCGCCCATACCCTCTTTTTCGTGGCCTTCATGCCCGCCTTCTTCATTTTGGCCTTCATGCGATTCGTGTTCCTCACCACCTTCGTGATTGTGCCCATCACCTTCTGTATTGTTGCCACAGGCCGAAACAATACCTGCTATAAATAGCAGTACAAATAATTTTATGATCTGATTTTTCATGTCGTTTATTTTTATCCGTTACCGGTTTTAGTTTGTTGTTTGTAAATAATACTCAAGTTCATAGCGGCTGTCCAGGTAATTGCCCAAAGCATTCCATGAATCCACTTCTATTCGGATCGCGTCCCTTATGTTTTGCAAAAATGTGACATAATCAATGGCACCTTCGCGGTAAGCCGTTATCGAACCTTTCCTTTGCTCGCGAGCCAGCGGCAATGCCTGGTCTCGATAATAAATCCATGAGTTACGCCACTTTAAATATTCCTCACGCATGGATTGGTATTGGGCATTGAGTTGTAGTTGATTTTGTCTGAGGTTTTCAGTAGCGATTTCTCTCTGTATTTTAGCCTCTTGTGTGCGACCAAGCTCTGGGCCAAAAAATAAGGGGATTTGTATGCCTATTTGGTAGGTGTAAAACCCAGTTTGCCCTCCAACTTCTTGCCACCCGTACTGACCTTGTAACTTTGGCAAAAACTGCGATCTCCTTTCCTTTATTCGAGCATCGGCCACTTGAATTTGCTGTTGATACACATCAAGTAAAGGATGGGAGCTTAAGGAATCCACTTCAAAATTGAGTATTCCCGTTAACTGTTCACTGGACACATCGGTCACGGTGTAAAGTGTATCGCTGACCAGCCATAAATTGAGCCTCTGTAAGGCACCCATGTAATTGCGATAGGCCTGTTCTTTTTGGATGCGTACTTCGTTGGCCTGATTTTTAGTAGCCAAATAAGCTAGTTTAGAAGTTTCTTCTACTTCCAATCTTACATCTGCCGCTCGTTCAATATCGGTAAAGAGCGAATCCAAACGGTGGTACACCTGATAGGAGTTTTTGGCGGTGTATACCTGACCCCAAGCCAATTTCACTTCCCTTTTAAGTTCTGTTAATGATAAGTCAAGAGCGCTTTCGGCAAGAGCTATACGCTCTTTTTGCAAACGTAAACGTGGAGCAATGCCGAAAACATCAATGTTTTGTTGTTGCACCCCTATGCGCGTATAGACTCCATCAGTATTGCTGCTTGCTTCTTCCGCTCCTGTGAAGATTTGGGTATTACCAAAATTCCAAGCTGTTTTTTTCAGGGCTTCTTCGCTTTCTATTTGCAGCCTTTTGGTCTTCACCTGCGGGAAATATTCAACCGCTCTTTGCTGAGCATCTTCAAGGGAAATGCTTTGCAAGGTATCCGTGTTTATTACTTGTGCTTGAGAAGGTTGAGAAAATCCGAGAAAACTACCTATACCAATCAGCAGAACAATGGTGTTCAGAGCTGTTTTGCGCCCACTTTTCTCGCGTTTCTTTTCACTTCGCTTTTCTACAAAAGTGTATAGCACTGGAAGAACAACCAGTGTAAGTAAGGTTGCAGTAAGCATACCTCCAATTACTACAGTAGCCAATGGTCTTTGTACTTCCGCTCCCGCAGAGGCAGAGAAAGCCATTGGAAGGAAACCAAAAATATCGGTGGTTGCCGTAAGCATAATCGGTCTTATTCGTTCTTTGGTTCCTGTTAATATTCTTTCCCTAATGCTCATAACACCTTCTTCTTTCAATGTATTGAAGCGGTTAATGAGTACCAGACCGTTGAGAACAGCCACACCAAATAGTACGATAAAGCCTACTCCTGCAGAAATACTAAAAGGCATATCACGTAACCAAAGCGCAAATACACCTCCAATAGCTGCCAGAGGGATGGCAATATAAATCATAATGGATTGAGAGAAAGATTTGAGGGCAAAATAAAGAAGAACGAAAATGAGAAAGAGTGCAATGGGTACTACAATAGCCAGACGACTTTTGGCACTCTGTAAGTTTTCAAATTCTCCACCATAGGTGATGTAATAGCCAGATGGTAAGTCCAATTGTTCGTCTAATTTCGTTTGTATATCATTTACTACTGACTCAACATCTCGCCCACGAACATTCACACCTACATAGGTTCTACGATAAGTGTTCTCACGACTTATTTGCATTGGACCAGGTTTATAGCTAATGTCGGCTATTTCTTTGATGGGAATTTGTGTACCCTCTTGAAGGTCGATGTACAATGCACGGAGGTCATCGATACTTTGGCGGTGTGCCTCATCAAAGCGTATGACCAGATCAAAGCGTTTTTCACCTTCAAAAATCACCCCTGCCTTTCCGCCTGCAAAAGCAGAACTGATGTACTCGTTTACTTTCTCAATGTCCAATCCGTATTGCGCCATTTTCTTGCGGTTATAGCGCACGGTCATTTGAGGTAGTCCGGATGTCCTTTCGGGGTTCACATCCCCGGCACCCGGCACGGTCTCAATAATATCGGCCATTTCCTGAACTTTGGTGGCCAATACATCGAGGTCTTCGCCATAGAGCTTTACGGCAATGTCTTCGCGCACTCCCTCCAAAAGTTCATTGAATCGAAGTTCCACAGGTTGTGTGAACACAAGGTTGACACCAGTCAATCGCTCTTCAAGCAGTTCCTTGATTTCGTCAATAAGCCCTTCCTTGGTTTCTGCCGTAGTCCACTTATCGCGGTCTTTTTCCAAAATGAGGTACATATCGGCAATATCCATTGGCATAGGGTCAGTAGGAATGTCGGCCACACCAATACGAGCTGTAACTGTTTTAATTTCGGGGAAATTCTCTAGTAAAAGGTTCTCAATCTTATAGGATAATTCCGTGGATTCAGTAAGTGAGCTTCCAGGGCGTATTAATGCTTGCATGGCCAAATCACCTTCATCAAGCTGCGGAACAAATTCTCCTCCCATTCGGGAAAAGGTATAGCCTGCCATACTGAGTAGAACGACAGCAGTAATAATTACTATCATTTTAAATCGAAGTGCACTTTTTAATAATGGCAGATAAAACCAATGAATACCATTTATGATTTTATTGCTAACTCTTTCCAGCCATCTTTCAAATTTTCCAAACCAATTTTTTTTGTTCTGAATGGGTTTCATGAAAAGGGCTGACATCATTGGAACGTATGTCAGACACAAGACTATAGCACCGATCATGGCAAAACCAAATGTATAGGCCATTGGTTGAAACATCTTCCCTTCGACCCCAGTAAGGAAAAGAATTGGAGCAAATACTATTAATATAATAATTTGACCGAAAAAGGCTGAACTCATCATTGTACTGCCTGAATCGAAAGCTACCTCATCCATAACTCCCTGGTTGAATTTAATTTTTCCAGATCGGATGCGTTTCTGGATTTCATAGACTGTGCCTTCAATGATAATAACAGCACCGTCAATGATAATACCAAAATCAATAGCACCCAAACTCATCAGGTTGGCCCAGACTCCAAACTGTTTCATTAAAATAAAAGCGAATAACAGTGATAATGGAATAGTTGTAGCCGTAATAATACCTCCACGAAGACTTCCTAAGAGTATTACTAAAGCAAAAATAACTATAAGTGCACCCTCAATCAGGTTATTTTTTACAGTATCTGTTGTTCTGTCTATTAATTCACTCCGATCTATATACGAATCGATATAAAGGCCTTCAGGAAGAGATTTTTCAATCTCTTCCATGCGTTCTTTAACATTTTGTATAACGGCATTGGGGTTGGAACCTTTAAGCATCATTATGATGCCTCCTACCGCTTCTTCCCCATCTTGCGTAAAAGAACCGTATCGTACCTGATGACCAAAGTGAACCTTTTCTGCCACATCATCAACAGTGATAGGAATACCATTTTCATTTCGGATTACAATATCCCTAACATCATCAAGAGAACGTACCAAGCCTTCCCCTCGAATGAAATTAGACATCCGATCTTTTTCAATATATGCACCACCTGTATTTACATTGTTACGAGAAAGGGCATCGTACACCTCTGAAATACTAATATCCATAGCATTAAGTTTTTCAGGGTTTATGGCTACTTCATACTGTTTGATGTATCCTCCGAAGGAGTTGACCTCTACCACCCCCTCAAGGAGGGTTAGCTGTCGTTTCACGACCCACTCTTGAATTGTTCGAAGCTCCATTGGGCTATACACTGTGTCGTAACCTGGTTTAGGTCTGATGGTATACTCGTAAATTTGACCTAATCCAGTAGAAATGGGACCCATTGAGGGATTACCAAATTTTTTTGGAATGGTTTCTTTCAAATCATTTAATTTTTCTTGTACCAACTGCCTTGGCAGATAAGTACCCATATCGTCTTTGAAAACAATAGTGACTACTGAGAGTCCAAACCTAGAAATGGACCGAATCTCCTCCACACCTGGAAGGTTACCCATTGCTAGTTCAACAGGATAAGTTACAAATTGCTCAATATCTTCTGTTGCCAGATTTTCTGATACGGTAATCACTTGAACCTGATTATTAGTTATATCAGGCACTGACCCGAGATTAACTGTTTTCATAGAATATATACCAGCTACGATAATAGTTAATGTAAGCAAGCCTACAATAAACTTATTCTTAATCGAAAATGATATGATTTTATTAATCATGTTTAAAAATGTTTAATTGGTTTATAACGAAAAGAAATGCCCTACAGGTGATTGATCATTAAATCTCGTATTTTTTTGAGGCTTAAATTTCAATCAATTACCACTTTTATAGTAATTAAAATATAAGACGTTAAAACAGAAACCAGAAAGTTTCCACAAGAGGTTTAACTCTTGTCAATTAAACACTTTGGGGGGGACGCCAAATCGAGTTAGCTATAGATTTATCAGGCGTATCACTAGGTAAGTCAAATTTTTGTTTGTCTGCGAACACAATAGTTGAAATTATACTCGAATAGGTATTAATGACAGAATGGGTTTGACAACAACTACATGAACAAAAAGGAGAACAATCATCAGAGTGATTATCATCATGGTGATTATTGTGTTCTGTATCTATTGATAAAGAAGAGGTCTCGCTTTTGGTGTTATCAATATTAATATCATCACAAGGTACTAAAGTTAATACTGTGACTAGCAACGCTAATATGAATGATAAAAATCTCATCTCCCTGCAAAAGTAATAAAATATCAGTGCAATGGGGTTGCAAAACAGTAGAATAGTAGGATTCATCAGTCTTGAAAATCATAAGCTGAATAAAAAATTTTAGTTTAATATATATGCTTAAGCATCTCCAAAAGAACCAGAAACTCCAAATCCAATGTATTAGATAAATAAACTTCCAGTACGATATTTAAGTATTTGCTTAAATAAAGAAGTTTGTTTAACTTTGCTGCGTTATTAACATCGAAAAAAGGACTATTATGAAAAATAATCAATCGTGCATTCGAGTATTTGCTGACCAGGTTCAAATAGACAATTGTAGGGAAGTACTTAAAGCCAACGATAAATCATTCAACCAACTGAGTAGACTCTTAGCATTGGCGGGAAACGAAGTAAGGTTAAAAATCTTATTTCTCTTAGAAGAAGAAAACGAACTTTGTCCTTGCGACCTTTCAGATATTCTCGGAATGAGCATTCCTGCAGTTTCGCAGCATCTCAGAAAACTAAAAGATGGAAACGTCATTGAAGGCAGAAGAGAAGGACAAACCATTTTCTATTCTTTAAAACAAGAGCAACTCACTATACTTCGTCCATTTTTTAAACACATCATTAATAATTCAAAAAAAGTAGCTCTATGACAAATAAAAACAAAAACTCAAGAGGAGTTGCAGCTACAGGTATTATTGCTGCAATAGCAGCGTCATCTTGTTGTATTCCACCAGTGATTGCAGCAATTGCAGGAGTTGGTGGCGCTGCAGGTAGTTTATCATGGATGGAACCTTTACGTCCATATTTAATCGGATTAGCAGTTGTAGCTATTGGTTATGCTTGGTATAACCATCTTAAACCAGTAAAAAAAGAGGATTGCTGTGATATTGAAGCCAAACCAAAATGGTATCAAACCAAAAGCTTCTTGGTGGCAATAACCTTGTTTGCTGCTATCTCAATCACTTTCCCTTACTATTCAGGAATCTTTTTTGGAGACAATAAAAAAGAAGTAACTGTCGCGGATAAGAACAATATCCAAAAAATTAACTTTAAGGTAGACGGAATGACTTGCGATGCTTGCCAAAACCATGTTAATCATGCGGTAAACGAATTGCCTGGAATTATAGATGTAAAATCTTCTTATTCAGAAGGAAATGCGGTGATCGAATTTGATAGCACACAAACCAGTATACTGGAAATTGAAAAAGCAATCAACGGTACAGGTTACAGAGTAGTTGGCAAGAAATAGTGTTTTTTTGCTTTTCATAATTGAAAACTTAATTAAATAATTAAAATGAATACAGAAACCATAAAACTTGGCATCACAGGTATGACCTGTGACCATTGTGCCAAAAGCATTGAAAAACTACTTTCTAAAAATGAAGGTATAAAAGAAGCTAATGTGAGCTATCCAAAAGCTACTTGTGAATGTTCTTTTGACCTCTCAAAAACCAGTAAAGCAGAAATCATCAACACTATCAACGACACAAAAAAATATCGTGTAAAAAACGAAATCCCTGAAAACGAAAACAGCGAAAATAATCACTTTGATTTAATCATTATCGGTGGTGGTTCAGCTGCATTTTCGGCAGCAATCAAAGCCGAAAGTTTAGGTTTATCGGCCTTAATGGTTAACGATGGTTTAGATTTTGGCGGTACTTGTGTCAATGTTGGTTGTGTGCCTTCTAAAAATCTTATTCGTGCAGGTGAAACGGCTTATCACGCTAAACATTCCAACTTCGAAGGCATTAAACCAAAAGGAGTTGATATTGATTTTGCTCAGATTATCAAGGACAAGAAAGTATTAGTTAATACCCTTCAAGAGAAAAAATATATGGATGTGGTGAGCGATTTTGAAAACCTAACTATGCTCAGAGGTTGGGCAAAATTCAAAAACGATAAAACCATTTTAGTGGACGGTAGAGAGTATAAAGCCCTAAAGTTTTTGATAGCCACAGGAGCTACTACCAACATTCCGACTATAAAAGGATTAAAAGAAGTTGGTTATTTAACCAATGTTTCTTTATTTGATTTAGAAGAAAAACCTAAGAGTTTAACTATCCTGGGAGCCGGATATATAGGTTTAGAAATGGCTCAAGCATTTTCACGATTAGGTGTAAAAGTGAGAATTTTAGAATTCACAGATCGTGTATTAAGATCACAAACCGAAGATGTGAGTAATGAAATTCAAAAACAGTTTGAAGCTGAAGGAATAAAGGTTTTCCCTAATTATCGCATCGATAAGGTAATAAGGGATGAAAACAAAATTATTATTTCAGGAACAGTTTCTACAACAGGTCAGCCTTTTCAATTTTTTGAACCCGGTCACATGGTTGTTGCAACAGGAATTGTTCCGAATACAAATCGATTGGGATTAGACAACCTTAATTTGGAACTCACCAAAAGCGGACAAATTACAGTAAATGAAAAGATGGAAACCAGTTTATCCCACATTTATGCAGCAGGAGACGTAACTAACACCCCTACATTTGTTTATACTGCAGCGTTTGAAGGTAAAATAGCCATTGAAAATGCGTTCTCAGGTACAGAAAATAAAGCCGACTACTCTTCATTGCCTTGGGTAGTGTTTACTGATCCTCAAATTGCAGGTGCAGGTTTAGATGAAGAAAAAGCGGAAGCAAAAGGAATTCCATTTGAAGTTTCCAGATTGGAACTGAAAGATGTACCAAGATCCATTGTAGCAAACGACACAAGGGGATTTATCAAACTCATTCGAAACACCGAAACTGACAAACTGATAGGTGCAAGAGTAGTCGCACCCGAAGGCGGAGAACTTATTCAACAATTAAGTATGTCAATCAAATACGGAGTGACGGTGAAAGATTTGGCAGATAGTTTTTACCCTTATTTGACTTTAGGGGAAGGTGTCAAATTAGCAGCGATAACCTTTGGAAAAGATGTTTCAAAATTAAGCTGTTGTGCAAGCTAAACTGCTCAAATATGAGTAAATAAAACAAACAAATTATACATTTTCTTATCAATTTAAATAAGCACAAGTGAATTTACCAACAAACTAAAAGGCTTCATAAATATCACTATATTTAGCTACCCCTTTTAAAATCGATGCTTTATTGATAGTCTATTCAACTTTCATAAATTTATTGGATCAGTTTTTAATAAAATACTAATTACAAAAGTGACCCAATTGACCACAAGAAAAATTAAACGATTATAATATATGATACATGTATTAAACACAGAAAATAAAAAATTGATTGCTTTAGAAATTACTGACAAAATTCAAAAAGAAGATGTAGAAAGGATACATACATTGATCCATGAAATTTTGAATAATACTAAAAAAGTAGACTTTTATTTTGAGCTAAAAGATTTCAAAGGATATGAATTTGATGGTTTGTGGGCAGACTTAAAGATAGATATCGCGCATTTTTCTGATTACGGTAAAATGGCATTTGTCGGTGAAAGAAAATGGCATGAATGGGCAGCAAAAGCTACAGATATTTTCTCTGAATCGGAGGTAAAATATTTTGAATTAGATGAGAAAAAATCTGCAAAAGAATGGATTGGCCTCTAAAAATAAGAAGATATTCCAAAGCTAAAGCCTGCTGTATTTGCAGGAACATTTCCAAGAAAGTCTTGTTGTCTTTGAATTCTGTAGTTTAGTCGGAAAACAGTTTGTTGAGAGGGACGGAAGCTAATAGCGGGCATTACACTCCATAAATCATCAGCTATATTTCCGCCTGTTTCATCGAACTTTCCTACATTCCAATCAACGTATTCTAGTCTAAAGGCCAAGTTCAAAGTTGCATCTTCCCAACCGAACATTTTCCGTTGTAAAACGGGCTGGACAACGTCTATAAAACCTCCGTGTTGCATATTTCCATATTGCTGGGTATAACTCTCTGGTACTTCCACGTGGATCCAAACGAACTCTCCGGTAATAAATGTATTGATCTTAGGAATAGTGGTATTGTAATCTATTGCAAAAACGTTTAATCTACGCTTATCATCAAGGATAATACCATCGTCTTGATAAGTATTGTATACGCCTCCCATATACGATAGACCTATCTCACCAACATATTTATTTCTAATGGCCAGCTTTGCTGTAGTTAAAGGTCTTCCACTAGCAGATTCGGTGAATCTTTCCGGATTATCTTTAGAAACAGGCAGGAATGTTTTTCCTAAATCATTATCAATGATTTCATCATCAAAACCACCTGATAGATAAAATTCATATCCAAACATCCAGTCGCCTTTATACGTTTTACCAAACAGCCCAAACCCTGCATTACTCCAAGTGGCAGGAAGTAACTGTACTGCCGATACGGGGCGATCCGTAAACTCCCATTTCGGACCATCGTGATTTTGATTAAATGCTCCAATTGGATTCATTATTATACCACTCCTGAGGTTGAAGAGTGGATGAAATTCAACATCGATAGAAGCAAATTCAATAGCAATCTCTTTGCCTCCTTCTTCAAATTCTATTTCACTCAAGAATTTTATTTTCCTTGAAATTGTTGAAGCAACAAATAACGTCATCCTTCTCATTTGAAATTGATGTCCTTCAGAAACACCGTCTGTACCGATATGTTGCCAGTTGACTTCGGCATACCCTCCAAGAGATACAGGAAACTTACCATAACTTAGAAATGGTCGGTCATATACCGCATCCATATTGAGTTGCAGACTCGAATCTTTTTCAGTTCTTTTGAATAAAGTAGAATCTATCTGACTATAAGAAAGTGCAGATAATAAAACGAAAACAATTGTAATTCTTTTTTTCATGATTTTTTGAGTGAAATGAAAATATTTTGATGATCTGTTCTGACAGGAAAAGATCGCAACGGTTTTTTTGCAGGACCGTTTGTAACATTTCCCTGATTATCGAATTCGCTGCCATGTGCTGAGCAAACCAGCTTTTCACCATAAGCATTCAATTCGTTGCCTTGATGAGTACACTGTAGATATAAAGCAGTGAAATTCTGCTCTGACTCTCGAAAAACATAGATGGGGTACTTTAACTGAACATTGTTAACTAAAAGGTACTTCAGCCACTTCTCATCTCTTATAAAATCGGATTTTGGTATTATCAGGTTTTCTCCTTCTATTAAAACATTTATAGACTTTGTAGATACACAACTATTAAATATTGGTGCCAAAATCGTAACTCCGAGACAAGCATATCCACATGATTTGATGAATTCTTTTCTGTCCATTTTACAACGATTCTAAAAATTTAATCAACGCGTTTTTTTCTTGTTCTGCTAAATTTTCATAAAGCAATTTACTACTCTGAGCTTCACCTCCGTGCATTAAAATGGCTTCTTCAATAGTATTTGCTCTACCATCGTGCATGAGAAAATATTGTCCCCCTTGTGTTGTAGGAGATAAACCAAGCCCCCAAAGCGGTGGTGTTCTCCATTCGTAAGTCTGAGCAGCTCCTTCAGTATAACCATCATCTAAATTGCTTCCCATATCATGCAGTAGGAGATCTGTATAGGGATGAAAAGTCTTATTAGACAACTTATCGATTGGAGAGTAACCGGTTGTTAATGTTGGTTTATGGCACGCAGCACAATTGATGTCTACAAATAGATTTTTACCTTGTACAACTTCAGGATCGTCTTTATTTCGCTGTATTGGTGCTTTAAGTGTTTCTAAGTAAAATACTACATCTCTGACATCTTTATCTGAGACTTCAGGATCAATTGACAGCCCACTATAAGTATCTATGGGGGAGAAAGTAGAAGTTATTCCCATATCTTGATTGTAAGCACCCACGGTTTGATCTAGTAGGTCATAAGCTGATGCTTTCTTTCCAAAGCGGTGAATGTATTTTCCGTTTTGAGAAATAGCATTAGTAGAAGGTTGTAGAAAATCTTTTAATGGCATCCAATTGGGGACACCCGAGACACCATCATTATCCATATCGTTTGGATCAGCCATCTCCAATATATCAGCATCAGTAACGTATTGAAGATAACCAAGACCTGTTACGGCCGGAGGAGTAAATCTTGAAAATGAAGCTCCTTCGGGAATGCTTTCAGGTTCATACCCAGGGATAGCCCTATGCTGAAGCTGTGGGCCGCCCATCGTTAAAAACTGATTTCCTGAAGTATCACTTTGACCAAATCTTGTTAAAGTTGAAAAAGGATGTCCTTTTCCATCACCTGAATGACAACTGACACAACTGTTAGTTACGAATAAAGGACCTAGTCCTTTTGAAGATGTGTATACTTCACTAAATGCTCTGTCTCCATTTAGAAATTGAATGTTCTCTGCGTTTGTCAATCCTTCTATAGGACCGTCTAGTATTTCATCCTCAGATGGTGCTGCGGGTTGAAATTTTTCGCAAGACTGAATAATTAATATTAAAATTATTACAGTTGAAACAATTAATATTAAACTCCTCATTGTATTTTTTTGCACAAATATAACATCTATTTAGATTTACCATAATATTTATTTAGGTTTATCTAAAATATAAATCTAATAGAACAAAAAACACTAATTTATTTACTTTTTATCTTCTATAGAAAAATAGTAGACTGACTGTTATAAAGTCAGTGGTTAATTATGAAAAGATGTAGTGATTTACGATTCATTATTTGATAAACCTAAGGGTGTATCAAATTAGAAAGAAGGATATAGAGTTTCAGATTGTTTTTCGGTGTCTTACAACATTCTATATAGTTAAGAGAGAAAAATCTGGAGCTATCTCACTTTTTAGTTGAATTATAGTTTTTTTCATCTACTAAAAGTTTGCAGATTTCTTGTTCTACCGATAAGCTCCAGAAAATAAGTGATTAATGTCCTCCATGATCATGATGTTCTTCATGTTGAACATCTTCATTTTTTACATAATCCATTCCGCAGACAGGACAAGACCCCATTTCATCACTACCACTACCGTCACAGTGCATTGGGCAAACGTATGCAGATGTGTGCTCTTTTCCCATTGTGTGTTCTGTTTCAGTTGAACTCTCGGAATTATTACCACAACTTGCCAAAAGCAAGCTTCCGCCTAGTAAAGCAGTAACTAGAACTAATTTATTCTTTTTCATATTTATTTATTTTTATTTGATTACAAATTATTAGTTATGATGATCGACAGAAACGGCTTAAACATTCCATCTATATTCTTCATAATCTATAACCATGTCTTCCATCCAGACAATTGGATTTAATAATCCTAGTGAAAAGATGAATATTACTTTTTTAGAACAAAATGTAAGAATACTCACGTAAAACATATGTTGGTTTTAGACAAAGAGATAATCAGAGTCATAACAATAGTTAAACTTAAAAAATAGAATGAAAGAATATTTTCGATTAAAATTTTACATTATTTTGACTTTGATTTATATAATTCTGTTCAATATGATTTAAACATGAAAGAGCCCTTGCTCAATAATTATGAACAAGGGCTTCACAAAATTGAAAAGTACGGCTCCTAAATTTTGCTCACTTTAAAGCCTGCCTTTTGAACTGTTTGTTTTACTTCATCTATACTCAAGTGGTTTGTTTCAACAGTTAGAATGCGATCATCGTGCTTAAGGTCAACATCCCATTTTTCGATTCTTTTTTCTTGATTGAGAATTGGCGTTACCTTGGATAAGCAACCAGTGCAGTTAATATTTGATTTGAATTTTAGTGTTTTCATTATATTTGTTTTTGAATTAAACGTAAATTAAAGTTTTGCTGCTTTTAGTCGCAGACTATTAGCAACTACCGAGACTGAGCTAAATGCCATAGCTGCTCCTGCAATCATCGGGTCAAGCAAAAATCCGTTGTAGGCATACAAGACTCCTGCGGCAATGGGAATACCAATGATGTTGTAAATAAATGCCCAGAACAGGTTTTGTCTGATCCCTTGTACTGTTCGTTCGGATAGTTTCAATGCTTTGGGAATGGCTTGTAAGTCGGATGTGATCAGAGTCATTTTAGCCACGTCCATGGCTATGTCTGAGCCTTTGCCCATAGCTATACTCACATCTGCCTGAGCAAGTGCATGGGAATCGTTAATTCCGTCACCAACCATAGCTACTACTTTACCTCGGGCTTGTAATTCCTTCACAAAATCGGCCTTGTCAGAAGGCATCACTTCAGCTTTGAAATGATCTATGCCTACCTGTTCTGCAACAGCTTTTGCCGTTTGCTTATTATCACCTGTAAGCATGTAAACGTCAATACCCCTTTCTTGCAATGTTTTGATCGCATAAGCTGAGCTTTCTTTGATTTCATCTGATATGGCAAGGATAGCCAACACGGAAGACTCGTTTGCAAAAAAGATGACGGTTTTACCTTCGTTACTCCAATTGCTCGATTGGCTTTGTACTGAAGATGAAAGAAGGATGTTTTTACTTTCTAAAAGGCGTTGGTTACCTATGTAATACCTTTCACCATCTATCGAACGAGCTTCTGCCCCCATGCCTGTGATGCTCTCAAAGTTCTGGATGCTTTCAGGATTCAACCCTTCATTTTTTAGTTTTGCGACTACCGCATCTGCCAGGGGATGTTCTGATTTAGATTCAATTGCTAAAAGCACTTGTTGGTAGTACGTAGCAGTTTTTTCCCAATGCCAATCAGTAACTGTTGGCTTACCTTTTGTTATCGTGCCTGTCTTATCCAATACGATGGCGTTGGTTTGATGACCTAATTCCAAGCTCTCAGCGTCTTTGATCAGAATGTTGTTTTCGGCTCCCTTGCCAATACCAACCATAATGGCGGTTGGTGTGGCCAAACCTAAAGCACAAGGGCAAGCAATAACTAACACTGCGACAGAGGTAAGCAGTGCGTGGGTAAGCGCATCATCTCCACCTATCAACATCCAAGTAATGAAGGTTAAAATGGCTATTGTAATTACGACAGGCACAAAAACACCAGCAATCTTATCGACTAGTTTCTGAACTGGCGCTTTGCTTCCTTGAGCTTGCTGCACCATTTTGATGATTTGTGATAGTAAGGTTTCACCACCTACTTTTTTGGCGATAAATTGAAAACTACCCTTTTGGTTCACTGTACCCGCAAAGACTTCTGCGCCTTTCGTCTTCTCTACAGGAATAGGTTCACCAGTAATCATGCTTTCATCTAAAAAGGAACTTCCTTCGGAAACTTCACCATCTACAGGTATTTTTTCTCCTGGCCTAACAACGATAGTATCCCCCTTTTGAACCGATGAAATAGGCATTTCGATTTCTTCACCATTCTGGATCACTTTAAGTGTTTTGGGTTGCAATCCCATTAATTTCTTAATAGCAGAAGAGGTATTGGACTTGGCTTTTTCTTCCATCAACTTACCCAATGAAATAAAGGTGATGATCACTGTGGCCGCTTCGTAATAAACATGGGGGTGTATGCCTCTGGCATGCCAGAAATTAGGAAATAAGGTGTTGAAGATACTAAAAAGAAAGGCAATCCCAGTGCTAAGCGCAACCAGAGTATCCATATTGGCCTTGCCATGTTTGGCTTGCTTAAAGGCATTAATAAAAAAACTCCTACCGAACCAAAACAAGATAGGTATGGTCAAAACCAAGGAGATCCATCTTCCAGGTTCCCAATCCATATAAAACATGCCGATGATGAAGACTGGAAGTGTAAGAACGGCTGACCAAATGGTTCTTTGCTTTACATCTTGATAGTGTTGTTTTTTTAGATTTTCCTGAGCTTCTGAAGGGTTTTCTTTATCTACGATCAGATCATACCCTACAGATTGCAAAGCACTTTGCAAATCGGAAGGTTGAAGTACTGGATCATACTCTACCAATACAGATGAGGAAGCAAAATTGACACTGGCATTTTTCACTCCATCCGTATGCCCTAAAATAGACTCCACACTTCCTGCACAGGCTGCACAAGTCATTCCTGTTACGGGGAAACTATTTGTGATTGGCTGGACTGACTTGGATTTGTCCGTCTTTTCTAAAATGTTTGATTGTTCCATGCGCTTCCTTTTTTATTGACATTACAAATATCGCAAAGAAGTCAGCATAGGGTATTATACAATCTTGACTTTGGTTTATGAAATTATGCTTAGAGATTATCCAAGGGTTTTCTCAATGGATCACTTTGCCGTTTAAATTGAGTAGGTGTCATCCCAGTTTCTTTCTTGAACTGAGCAGAAAGATGCGCTACACTGCTGTAGTTCATTTCTAGGGCAATCTCTGATAAGGTCATTTGATTGTAAACCAAATACTCCTTCACCTTCTCAACTTTCTGTAAAACGATAAATTTCTCAATCGTGACCCCTTCAACGGAAGAAAACAATCTGCTTAAATAGGCGTACTCGTGATGCAACTTACCAGCAATCAATGAAGAAAAGTTGATGGATAGCGGTTCTTTCTTGTGATGAATCTGCTCTATAATCAATGTTTTGATCTGTGAAATCAAGGCTGATTTACCTGGCTCGAGCAGTTCAAATCCTAAAGTATTCAATTGATTGCTAAGCGATTTGAGTTTTTGCTTGTCAATAGGATCTGAAAGAATGACCTGACCCAATTGAACATCCTGAAATTGAATTTCGAGTTCGTTGAGCTTGTCCCTTACTGCCATTATGCAGCGGGGACAAACCATGTTTTTGATGTGTAATTTATTTTTGCTCATTTCTTTTTAGAAAAAAAATACAACCTTAATTCTATTATATTATTATTAAAACACTTCATTTAATTTTATGTGCTTTTACATGATACCCTAATTATTTGAACAATTTAAAACGGAATCAATAAAAATAATTATATTTGAAATTATGAAGGTAATATACTTAATTTTAATTTCAATTTGGGTAAATTTATTCACAATAGCCCAAGCTCCTCAAAATATTACTCAAACAGATGATGAGCAGAAAAACTTTTGGGATTCTACAACTGCTTTTATAATTACAGCTGTAACTATAATAGTACTTATTTTAGCAAGAGGATGGGCAAAGAGTATTCGTAAAAAACGAGATGAGTTAGTGGATAGTGATAAGTATGGTAAATAGAACTTGGGCTTCGTTTAAAAACTATTTGAGGAATTTAGCCTAAAATTGATTTTTGATGGATAGCTATTTAAATATGATGAGTTACGGTAAACTCAGCTTTCGGGCTCATTATAAGTTAGGACTTTTTCTTGTAAGTGGCTTACCTGTATGTATCTTATAAAAGGTTTTCTTTGTTTTATATTTTTTCATTTTAGCTAAGTATTTTCAGATTTGGTCATCACTTAAATTCATTTTTATATGTAGAACATTTTGCAATTGTAACTTTTTTATGTCGAATTAATACTTTTTTTTAAAAATTGAAATCATTTTATTATCTCTCTTTTTACATTACAGTTACAGTTTCTCTTTTATTTCACCACACTTTAGCATTTTTAAACCGAAATAGGGATTTTTAATTTCTTCTGTTTCGACTAACCAATAGGCACCCTTTCCATCAAAAGCCATGGGACAATAGGCAGCATACAATGTTAAATAATCTTTTAGTTCAAAACTTTTCACTGTACAATACATAATTTCAGATATATGACTGAAATAGGAACGTTTTTCAGCTAAAGTTTCGGAGTGTTGCATTTCAGTCAATTTATCAGAATAGAGTGAAGCATGTTGAACCCATGTTTTTTTTCCTTTTTTATTAAACGAAGAGCTATCAACCGCATTAACTTTTTCAATCATCATTTCAACAGCATTGTTAGTTCCAGACAAATCGCCACCTACTAACGCATCAACAATTTTTAAATAAGCATTCATCAACTCTTTTAAACTATAGCTTAATGCAGAATCTACTTCGTAAGAATTATCGAGAATAATGATGCCCTTATGAGAAAAATTGTTTTGGAGGGATTCGTGTTGCTGATGATCAATTTCTTTCTGGAATAATTTATTGTCTTGTTCTTCTATTTTTGAATGATTATTTTTTTTATCCCTAGTCACTATTTCTTCATGATGTTTAGGATTCTTATTTTCGTTTTTTTGATTATTTGTACAAGCACTTAGCATTATCATTGCAATTATGCTCAATTTCATTGTTTTCATTTTTATAATTCAATTAAGGTTCTGTTTTTTACCGTACCAGCGGTCAAAAATTATGCATGCGGTAAGGTCACCAGTTACATTTACAGCTGTCCGGAACATACCGAGCAAACGTTCAACTCCAATAATTATGATTATACCCTCAGAAGGGATCCCGGCACTACTTAGTACTGAAGCTAAAATAACTACACCTCCTCCTGGGATGGCAGGGGTGCCAATAGATGCCGCTACTATAGTCACCACTACAACGATGATGTTGAGAATACTCAATTCAAGACCATACGCCTGTGCAATAAAAAGTGTTGTAATGGTTTGGTAAAGTGCTGTACCATCCATGTTTACCGTAGCACCAATAGGAATAATAAAATTACTAATAGATTTATCAATATTAAGATCCTCTTCTGCTGTTTTTAGAGATAATGGCATTACCGCTGCCGAGCTAGTGGTTGAAAAAGCAAGTAACTGAACATCTCTTATTTTACGCAAGAAATGAAGAGGATTTCTTTTACCAAGTAAAATTATTAGTGTAAGGTATACGCCAACTAATATCAGTAACCCCGCTAATACTACAACCACATAATAACCCAATCCAACCAAAGAGCTGAGACCAACACTGGAAGTTAACTGTGCCATTAGCCCAAATACTGCTATTGGCACTAATCTCATAGCCCATTTTACTACTGTCATGCAAATTTCCTGAATAGCGCTAAGAAGAAGTTTAACTGGACGTATTAAGTCTTTTGGTAAAGAAAGTACTGCTACACCAATAATAATGGTGAAAATAACGATACTAAGCATCTCACCGCTAACCATTGCAGCAAGTGGGTTCTCTGGTAGTAAGTTTGATATTGCACCTGGAATACTATTCAACCCAAAAGAAAATTCTGCCTGAACAACTACTGAGCTAGCGAGTTGATTTGCATGTTCTACTTGTGCCTGATCATGTAGATAACTACCCGATTTAAAAAAAGTTGCTATAACTGAGCCTATGGTAACAGCAATAGTAGTAGTACTCAAAAAATAAAGTAATACCCCACCTCCAAGTTTTTTAAGACTTTCTTTATCGTTACTTGCAATTCCTGTAATGATTGATGCCACTATAAGTGGTATCATTATCATTTGCACTAGTTTCATGAAAAGAACACCTGGTAGTGCCATCCAATTACCTAATGTATCCGCAGTATCTTTTTCAATAAATCCTGTTTGTGGACTTAATAAAAGACCGAAACTCACGCCTAGAAACAGAGCTATGATTACCTTTAACCATAGTTTTCCCTTCACCAGCTTTTGTAGGTATGTATTGAGTGATTTTAATGATTTTATCTCAGAACCAAACATTTCTTAGTATTTGTTAAGCTATCGTTATTTTATCTTCCAAATAAATCCCTTGTACTGTATTTAACAATTCAACACCTTCTTTGAAAGGTCGTTGAAATGCCTTTCTTCCGAGAATTAAACCCGACCCTCCAGCTCTTTTGTTAATAATTGCTGTTATTACTGCTTCAGTAAAATCAGACGCTCCCTTGGAACTACCCCCAGAATTAATCAACCCTATATTCCCCATATAACAATTAGCCACTTGCATTCTACATAAATCGATAGGATGATCTGTTGTCAATTCTTTATACATAGCATCATTAAACTTCCCGAATTTAATGTTCTTAAAACCATAGTTGTTTTCAGGGATTTTTTGTTTAATTATGTCAGCTTGTATGGTGACACCAAGATGATTTGCTTGTGATGTTAAATCAGCCGACGCATGATAATCCTCTTTATCAGTGGTAAATGCTTCGTTGCGTAAGTAGCACCATAAAACAGTAGCCATTCCCAAACTATGCGCTTCTTCAAAGGCTTCTGCTATTTCTTTGAGTTGCCTGTTACTTTCTTTGGAACCAAAGTAAATCGTAGCACCTACAGCAACAGCTCCTAAATTCCATGCTGATTTCACTCGCGCAAAGAGCGTTTGATCATACTTATTTGGATATGTAAGAAGTTCATTGTGATTTATTTTCACAATAAATGGAATCTTATGGGCATATTTTCTAGCATTCAATCCCATAACACCAAATGTGGATGCCACTCCATTACATCCAGCTTCAATTGCCAGTTTTATTATATTCTCAGGATTAAAATAGTCAGGATTTTTATAGAAAGAAATTGCGGCACCATGTTCAACACCTTGGTCTATTGGGAGAATATTAAGATAACCAGTTTCACTAAGATTTCCGTGGTTGTAGAGTTGTGATAGACTTCCAAGGACTCGTGTATTTCTATCACTGTTTATAAATACTTTATCCACAATATTCACTTCGGGGATCTGCAATTGATTTTTATTGATTTTTCCGCAAACGTGATCAAGGTAGAAAGTTGCTTTATCTCCTAATAAATGTATTATCTCTTCGTATTTTTTCATACCTTCTTTCAATTAATTCCTAAACTTTCATTGGTTTTGCGAATAGAATTCTCGGCATTTTTTTCTAGTCCTGTCAAAGCCCTTATAGCGTCAATTGTTTCAGGTATTACAATCGCTTGATTATCTACAACATACGCATAATACAACTCGTCTCCTTCTACTTTCAGCATATCCTGCCAAAGAGCAACTTCATACATGTCTCCCCAAGGACGTCCCATATCCAAATATCTTTCTTTGATTGTATTATTGGAAACCAAACCATCTGAATAATTCATATAACATATCCTTGTTGATGTTTTAAAAGCTTTCAAAACTTCTTCCTTAGATGATTCCCGTGTAAGACGAACATTCCAATAATGCAGATGACTTAGTGTTTGAGGTACTTTCACAGCCATCGTTACTACATCTATTTCAGGATCTACACTCTTTGCATCTGGTCCTTGGTGACTAGGAATGTCTTTTTCTGGAACTAACGTATTCATAATTCCTCCGAGGTGACTTTCCCAAGGATCTGTAGCTCTTCTAAGTAATGTACCACGAGCGTTTTTTAAGAGGTTTGCTCGCTTTAAAGCTGTAAGTGTACGTAAAATCGAAGTAGTATTACAAGAGACAACCCTAGTGCTGTCGCGGTTAATGGCAGTAGTATAATTATTCTCGGCACTAAAAGAATGACCCGTAGTTTCATGTTTTTCTCCACCTTGTAGGATGAACTTAACTCCCCATTCTTTATAAACCTCCAGATTTTGTTCGGCTATTTTCTTGGGGGTACAGTCGACTACCAAATCGACTACTTCCAGCAGATCATGCATATCACCAGCCAATGGAATACCTGCCTTTTGCATGGTGTTTTTTGATTCGCTGGTGGCTGCATAAACTGCATATCCTTTTTTTATAGCAGAATGAATACGCCAGTCACTAATTACATCACACACACCCGTTAACTCCATATCATCCTGCTTTGCTACTGCATCAGCAACTCTTTTACCTATAACACCATATCCAATAATTGCTACTTTCTTTTTCATATTATTTCTTTTTAATTGTTGTATGAATATTATTTATGTTTGATAATCCAAATACGATTAATATAAAACTTTGACCAATCTCCAGAATCACTAAGATTTTTGCAGGGACTGTAATAGGTACAATATCACCATACCCAATAGCTGCAAATGTTACTACACTGAAATAAAATGATTCAAATAAGTACTCTAGATAATTAACACTATCTAATGAACTAATTCCTAGAAAAGAAGATGAGTTTGAGGAAGCAAGGCAAGTGAAGTCTGCTGCATATGAGAAAATAATTAAGAATACTAGTAGTCCAAAAACCCATAAGAGTTGGCTATAAGAATGACACTCTTTAATTGATTTATTAACTTGTCTGAAAGTAAAAAAGGTAAAATAACTTGTCTTAATAAGTGCTAATAAAATTATAAAGTAAGGCACCCAGCTTTGCTCATGATCTAAAAACCTCATAAGGTAAACATAGATAAGGATTACTAATAGCACTAGCAGAAGTGTTGGGCTCAGCTGTTTTAGAAACTGAGTAAAGAAATGATCTATTTTATTTTTCATATTTCTATGTCATTAATTGACGAAATAGTGTTAGTACTATTCTCGTACAAGGTTTTAAACACAATAATTGAAGTAATAACCAATAGACCACTAATTATATAAAACGGGCTATATGGACTCAAAATATATAATGCTGTCCCTGCTAAGGGACCAATAATCTGACCTATACCACTAAAAGAAGATTGCATTCCAAGCGCCCAACCTGATGATTTTGGTTCCTTAAGGGAGATCTGAGCAAGAAGATTTGGAACAATTAAAGAAGATCCTAAACCAAAAACACCTATATTTAATAGAATAATCCATTGGGTTTGAATCAATACAAATACGGGTAATGTAAGCCCTGCAATCAAAAAACCGAAAGCCATTTGTTTCTCAGGATTAGCGATAAATAGCTTTCCGTATTTTGCTACAATTGGCTGCATGATGGCCATCACCAAGCCGCAGATTAATAAACCTGCGCCAATAAAAGCAGCTGAATATTTACCGGAGTCTTTAACATAAAGTGGAAAGACTGTTTCAAAGGAAGTGATTCCAAGTTGTAAAATAGAGGATAATAATAGTAGCTTTCCGAAGATAATCCATTTTCCTTTTGGAAACAATGCACCAAATGATGTGACCGTTTGATTTAAATGGGTTTTCTTGTTGTTTTTTAAAAAGACCAATGTAAGTATAAGTGTCAACAATCCAATGATAGCAAGTATTATAAATGGAACACTAAAGCGGTCAATTAAAAGATGAAAAGAAGGTTCCCATCTCAAATGCCAGTTATTACCAATCAATAATCCGCTAATAGCGGGACCGGTAACCACACCAGCACTGACCGCTGTTCCAGCCCAAGCCATGGCTTTAGTACGGTTAGCTTCATCTGTGATGTCTGATATAAAAGCATTGATGACTGGTACTAAGAAGGAAGAGAACAGACTCCCTACAATTCGGGCTACATAAAGCATAGTCAGGCTAGTACTAAAAGCAATCATTACCTGCATTAATGTAAATCCGACAAGACCTATTACTATAGGCCATTTAGAACCGATTCGGTCAGAAATTCTCCCCCAGAGTGGAGCGGTGAACACCAGTGTTATAGGGTAAATAGCAGTGAGTACACCAAAGTGAAAAACAATATTTTCGGGGTCTATCGGATATGAAATAATACGTTCTAGAAAAAATGGTAAAACGGGCAATAATACACCATAGCCCATCATCACCACGAAAAGGCAAATTAGGAGTAAAAGAAGGTTTGAATTAACATTCCATTTATTCATTTTCAACTTATAATTTGAATTTAATGTATGTTTGATTAACTACCTTCATTTGATTTTTTCTTCATTTTTCCTTTAAGTAATTGTGCGTTGATTGCAACAATAATCGTACTTAAACTCATGAAAACAGCTCCTATTGCAGGCCCTAAAACAAAGCCGCTAGAGTATAAAACTCCCGCTGCTAGAGGGATTGCAAAAGCATTGTACCCAGTTGCCCATATTAAATTTTGAATCATTTTGTTATATGTTGCTTTACCAAATAAGATTAAGTGAGCAATATCCTGAGGGTTACTATTAACTAAAATTATATCTGCTGTTTCAGCTGCCACATCAGTACCTGAACCTACAGCAATTCCAACGTTAGCCTGAGCTAGTGCAGGCGCATCATTTACACCATCACCAGTCATGGCTACAAATTCACCTTTCTCTTGAAGTTTTTTAACTATCTCAACTTTTTGGTGAGGCAAAACTTCAGAATAATAACCATCCAGCCCAAGTTTTTCACTTACTGCCTTAGCTGTTATTTCATTATCACCTGTTGCCATCAAAACTTTTATATTATTATTTTTAAATATGTTAATAGCTTCTGCTGATTCAGGTCTTATTTCATCTGCGAGAGCGATATAACCAGCTAATTCCCCATTAATAATCACAAAAACAACTGTTTCAGCGGCATCACTATATGCATCTTTTGGAATGTCTATTTTTTCATCTCTTAAGTAACCAGGACTTACTACTTTTACCTCTTTCCCTTCTACTTTTGCTTCTACCCCCTTACCAGTAATTGCGTTAAATTTTTCAAGTGCTGGAATAGTTAGATTATCTTCCTTTACTTTTTTAATAATTCCTACAGCAATAGGATGTTCGGAGCTTTGCTCTAAAGCACTAGCGAGTCTTAACACTTCAGCCGAAGGATATTCTGTATTGACTGATTCAATCCTTGTCACTCCGAAGTCTCCTTTGGTCAGTGTACCAGTCTTATCAAAAAGCAATGCAGATATTTTTCGTGACTCTTCAAATGCAGTTCTATTTCTGATCAACAATCCATTTTGCGCTGAAACGGCAGTAGAAATAGCTACTACCAACGGTATAGCTAAACCTAGTGCATGCGGACAAGCAATCACCATGACGGTTACCATTCTTTCTAAAGCATAAACAAAAGGAAAACCTAAAAACAACCAGATTGCCAAGGTGCTAAAGCCAACAGTTATTGCAACATAAGTAAGCCATTTGGCAGCCCTATCTGAGAGATTTTGCATTTTTGATTTTGTCTTTTGGGCTTCCTCAACCATCTTGATGACCTTGTTCAGATAACTATCCTTTCCAGTATGTTCTACTCTTGTTTTGAGTGAACCATTACCATTAATGGAACCACCAATTACTTTTTGGTCGACACCTTTCTTTACAGGTTTTGATTCACCAGTAAGCATCGACTCATTCAAATAGCTTTCACCTTCAACAATTATAGCATCAGCAGGTACTTTTTCACCTGGTTTGATGAGAATAACATCATCTTTCTGGAGTTCTTCCAGTTTAACATCTTCTACTTGATCTCCATTTACACGGTGGGCCTCTGCAGGCATCATGCTAACTAAAAGCTGTAGTGCTTTAGAGGCTCCTAATACTGATTTCATCTCTACCCAGTGACCGAGCAACATAATATCAATCAATGTGGCTAATTCCCAGAAGAAATCTTCACCTTCTAATCCAAAAACAGTTGCAGAACTATAGAAATACGCTACGCTGATAGCCATTGCAATTAAGGTCATCATACCTGGGCCTTTTGACTTTACTTCAGTGTAGAAACCTTTTAAAAAAGGCCACCCTCCCCAGAAATATACTATAGATGAAAGACCAAAAATAATATAGGCATTTCCTGGTAAAAGCCACTCATAACCAAAAAAGCCCTGAATCATAGGAGAAAAAACTAGAATAGGGATCGATAAAATAGTTGATATCCAAAAGCGCTTTTTAAAGTCTTCAATCATCATCTTGTGATGATCGTGTCCCATTTGACCATGGCTTGGGTTGTGTCCACTATGAGTCCCATGAGCTGAATGGTCTTTATGTTTCTCGTTTTGTTTTTGGTTGTGTTTATCATGTTGATGCTTCTCGTGATTCTTCATAATGTTTATTTTATTTAGGATATTTTAAATTTAATTTTTCTAACTGTTTAGTTAAGATTTTAGCTGCTAAATAATTTCGATACCAACGTTTGTCCGAAGGGATTATTTGCCAAGGAATATGATCACAATTGTTCAGTATTTGATTATACGCTTTTCTGTATATTTCCCATTGTTTGGGTATGAGATCATCTTCTTTAGAGTATTTCCAGCGCTTGTGAAGCTTAGTCTTTCGCTCTTCAATTCTATTAATCTGCTCATCCCTTGATATGTGAAGGTAAAACTTTACAATCACCGTATTGTTTGTAAGAAGGTGGTGTTCAAGTTCGTTAATCAGACCAGTTCTATGCTGCAAGACATCCTTAGAAAGACTTTTATTTACAGTTGGCATTAAAATGTCTTCATAGTATGAGCGATTAAATACCTTTATCATTCCTTTTTCTGGGAAATGAGGATAAATCCTCCATAAAAAGTCATGATTTTTTTCATCTTCAGTTGGTTTTTTAAAAGATTTTACCTGAACACCTTGAGGATTCATACTGCTAAATGCATTACGGATTATTCCATCTTTACCAGAAGTATCAAGTCCCTGTAATATAATTAACAGACTGAATCGACCGTCAGCATAGAACTTGTTTTGAAGTTTGAAAAGTTCTCTCTTTAGTAATTTTAGTTGGTTCTTTGTTTCATCTTTTTTAATTCCCGATGGAGGTAATACCGATATGTTTTCCAGATCAATCATCTTTTCTCATCTTTAGTTTTTCTATCATCGACTCACTAAAACTTTCACTGTAGATACCATAGGCATCAACTAAAATTCCTTTTATGTCTTTTTCACCACTAATAGCAAAAAGAATACTGTTATCATCAGGGTCACTTTCACCTTCGAATCGGTAATAGCTATCTATTTTGAAATCCTCTGGATACAGTTGTAGTTTTGAACTGGCACATTCTAAACAATACGGTTTTAAATTAAAATCTTCGGTATATCCTTGATTTCTTAATTCATTTATAGCTTGGCTTAATGTGTCAAAATTTGAGTTTTGTTTATTCATACTATCTCATGTTTAAAATATATTATTCCTTTGTTCTCTTTATAAACCATTTTTCACCCATAAAAACCAAAAGCATTACTGATGCAGAAACAATTAAAACAAGTATATCAGATTTTACTTTTATCCATAAAAATGCTGATAAAACAATAAAATCTAAAATTAAAGCGGACAATATGATTATCCCGTTAGCGTTTACTTCTCTTCTTAAATGTTTATAAACACCCCAGTGGATAATCATATCCATAACCAAATAAAAAATAGCTCCCATAGAAGCAATTCTGGAGAGATCAAAGAAAACAGTTAGAATGATGGCAACAACAACCGTATAAACTAACATGTGTTTTTGAATACGTCCAGACATTCCAAAATGACTGTGTGGAATTAGATCCATGTTGGTAAGCATTGCTGTCATGCGTGAAACTGCAAAAATACTAGCAATTACTCCAGAAATAGTGGCTACAATTGCAATTCCAACAGTAAAGTACAATCCGAAGTCGCCAAAAGCAGGTTTGGCTGCCTCGGCGAGTGAATAATCCTTGGCTTTTATGATTTCTGAAATAGTAAGGCTTGAATTTACTGCAAAAGCCACAAGAAAATAAACCACTGTACAAATCAATAGTGAAATAATTATAGATCGGCCTACATTTTTTTTAGGGTTGGTTATTTCACCTCCACTATTTGTAATTGTAGTAAACCCTTTATAGGCTAGAATAGAGAGCGCGAGAGCACCTATGTAACTAGTCGTGGAATAATCAACATTATCAGCTGTTTTGGGAATTAATCCATCCAATGAAAAACCTACAACCCATAAAGCACCAAGGGCAAAAATGATAATTCCGACAATTTTAATAAAGGACATGAATTGCGAAGATTTACCAATAAGTTTATTCCCAGAGATGTTAATAATAAAAGCAACAATTAATAATGCTACACCCAAGATTGGAATCCAGAGAGTTTTGTTTTCCACAGTAAATAATTGTAATGTGTACGAACCGAATGTTCTGGCTACTAAACTTTCATTGATTACCATTGATAACGCCATTAAAAGCGATGCTGACGCTGTTATGGTTGTTTTTCCATATGCCTTCTTTAAAATCATAGCAATACCACCCGCGGAAGGATATGTATTTGAAACTTTGATATAGGAATATGCACTAAAAGCTGATATAATAGCTCCTAAAATAAATATATATGGAAACCAAGTTCCTGATAGTTCTGCAACTTGGCCGAGTAAAGCGAAAATCCCAGCTCCTATCATTACCCCTGTACCTAAGGCAACTGATCCTGTAAGTGTTAGACTGTTTTTAATGTAATCGCTCATTTCTAATAATTTATTTTGTTTAAAGTATTGTATTATTAAGGATAATGAACCATGAAATAGCCCTCATTTTCCGTTCTAAATAATTGACTATTCAATATTCTATTATGATCAAAGTTTTCTATAAGCTGAAAAGTTTTAGTTTTTACTTTAACTCCCCATAAATAGGCTTCAATGGTTAACGTTGATTTAAGTTTAAACCCATCTTCGTTTTTAATTAGTATTCTATTGGTAAAAGTTAAAATATTTGTCGAACCAAAAAAACTAAGAACTCCTGATTCAATTGACATAGAAATGCTCAGGTCGTTTAATGTTTTGTCTTCAGAATTGAAATCATAGAGTTTTTTAAAACGAGTAGAAGTAGTTTCTATCATATATTCGGCATTTCTATTTCGTGCAAATGGAAATACAGCCAAAATTACATCAGATTTATCGGGATTACAGGTGTATTGGGTAAAGTACTTCTCATCAAGTGTATTTTCTTCATCAAAAAGATTGACTTCTATATCTACAGTAAGAACCTTATCGTTCGTTTGTAATTCTCCAACTATAAAAACTTGTCTAGAAATTAATTCTTTATCATCATTGAACGCTTTACGGATTATTTTTTTACCGGCAATTTGCTCAATAAGCATATCCTGGCCGTTGACAAGAATGCCAATAAAAATGAACAGTAAGAGTAGGGAGATTTTAATCATGTTTCATCGTTTTTTTTATTGTGCTAGCTAATAAACTACTTAAATCTATTTGATTACTTTCATGTGGAATGGTATTGCAAGTGATTACTCGTGCACCTGCTTTTTGAAGATCCTCATATGCATTTCCAGCAAAAACAGCATGTACTCCTATACAAACTGGAGGTTTCAATCCAGTATTTTTTAAATGATTTACAGTTTCGATCATTGTATGAGCGGTTGAAATAATATCATCAACCAGTACTGGCGTATGATTTTTGTAGTCATCAACCTTTGGTATAGAGACCTTAACATCTCTATCACCACGACGTGTTTTTTCCAAAACGATAAACGGTGCACCTGCATTATTGGCTACTTTAGAAACCCATTGCTCACTCTCACTATCAGGACCTACCAACACGGGGTTTTCTATATTTTCTTTGATCCAATTTGAAATTGCATTTGCAGCGTGAACCAGTTCTGAGGGAATGTTATATATTTCGGTGAGCGACTCTCTCCTATGAAGGTGAGGATCTACTGTGATCAAGCTATCTGCAAAACTTGAAATTAGCTTTCCGAAATAATTTGAAGTCACCCCTTCACCAGCATTAAATACCTTATCTTGTCTCATGTATGCTAAATAAGGGGCTACAAGGCAAGTGCATTTTGCTCCTAAACTCTTGGCGGTTTGAGAAAGGAAATAAATTGGTAGTAGTTTTTCATCGGGTTGATGTAATGTCGCTACCAATACTACGCACTTGTTTTTAACCTCTGAAAGTATACGTACATACGTTTCTCCATCGGGAAATTGCCTAATCGTAGTTTCTCCTATTTCCGCTTCAAGATCATTGGCAAGATTCGCGGTAAGCTCTTCATTTCCAGCTAGTCCAAAAAGTATTATTTTCATTTCTCTTATTTATTGGATTGTTAAAATATTTTTTTGTGAGTTATAGTATTCCAATGTGTAATTAAGTTCACCCTCTGATTCAGCGTGAATAACGTAAAGTGTTTGTCCTTTTTCCACCATCGTGCCTATAGGTGTTAAAAAATCTATTCCAGAAGTTTTGTTTTCTGGTGCACCTGCTAATTTGGCAATTTTAGCTAATTTACGATTATCTACTTTAGTTACTGAACCTGCACGTTCTGCTTTTATTTCATGTTGGTATCTTGCTAGTTCAGGTTCAGAAAATCCTCCCTGAGCTTTACATATAGCCATGAATTTTCTATAGGCCTTACCTGACTCTAACAGATCTCTTGACATATTAATACCATCGCCAGTTTGAACTGAATCAGAAAGCTCTAGTATTTCTCCTGCCAACAACAAAGCACGTTCTTTTAAATCTTGGGGAGCATGAGATTCGTTTCTTAGAACTGCTAAAATATCCCTTGCTTCTAATGCTGGGCCAATCCCTCTACCAACAGGTTGTGAACCATCAGTTATAATTACTTTCAGTTTCAAGCCAATAGCATCACCTACTTTTTCCATTGCTATTTTAAGCTCATTAGCTGCATCAGTACTCCGCAACTTGGCAGTTTCACCTACTGGTATATCTATGATGACGTGATTAGATCCAGCCGCTACTTTTTTTGACAATACCGAAGCAATTAATTGTCCTTCACTATCAATATCTAAGGCTTTTTCTACCTTAATCAGTATATCATCGGCAGGACTTAATTTTGCAATTTCCCCCCAGACTATGCAACCACCTTCTTTCCCCACGACTTTTATAATTTCTTCCATTGAAAGATTCACTTTCGTCATTACTTCCATTGTATCTGCTGTTCCAGCAGGTGATGTAATGGCTCTTGAGGAAGTTTTAGGCATGATTAATCCAAATGCTGTTACGATAGACACCACAATTGGTGTAGTTCTGTTACCGGGTAGACCTCCAATACAATGTTTGTCAACAATGATTCCTGACCCCCACCGGATACGTTGTCCTGTTGCAATCATAGCTTCAGTCAGTGAAATAATTTCATTGATTTCCATACCTTTCCCTGCACATGCTGTAATAAATGCGGAGAGGAAAACATTAGAATAATCGCCATGAACAATATCTGTAATAATTTCTTTCATCTCCTTAGACGAAAGAGTATTACCATATATCTTTGATCTAACATGACTCAAAGAGCTCATTGGATGTAAATGTGAGACAGAAATAGTTGTTCCTTCTTTCACTTCTAATGCAGTAACAGCACTTATTGAAAGACTGATTTCTCCTGGCTGTAATATTTCGGATCTAATGACATTTAGATTCGCTACTATAGATTTTTCACCATTGAAAATACGAATACGAGTTAAGGCTTCAAACCCCTCGGAGATACAGACGTGACAATCCTCTCTCATATAAACATGATGCTCGTTTTGAGTATGAATCCCTAGATTTTTAAATATTAGTTTATTTATTTGACCGTTCATCTATATTTTGTTTTTTTACTTCCAATGGGATGTCTTCAATACTGTATAACTCTGGTATTGTGGAGTTCCATCCATAAATATCATTTATTTTTAATTTTAGGGTGTCAGCTGATTGATTTTCTCCATGAATAATGAATACATTTTCTGGAGTATTCTTAATATCACTCATCCAATCGAGTAACTCTGACTGATCTGCATGTGCCGAAAGTACTTGCAAATTAAAGACCTCAGCTTTAACATCATAGTGTTTACCATAAATTTTTAATTCTGAAGCCCCTTCCAGTAACTTTCGTCCTCTTGTACCTTCTGCTTGAAAACCTGCTAAAAGTACAGATGTTTCTGATCTACTGAGATATTGTTGAAGATATGTAAGCACTCGCCCACCACTCATCATACCACTACCAGCAATAACAATTTTGGGACGCTTATCATCGATTACCTCCCAAGTTTCTTTATATTCTTTTACAATATGGAATAAGTTACACATTTTTATGCAGTCCTCTTTAGATATCTTATGCCACTCCCTATGGATGTGAAAAACATTAAGCACATTAGCTCCCATTGGACTATCCATAATCATTGGTATATTGGGTATAACTCTCTTTTCATGTAACTGCCACAACAGATACATTAATGTTTGAGTACGTTCCACAGCAAAACTCGGAATTATAAGCGTTCCATCTTTTTCTACGGTGTGAAGAATAATTTTTTTTAGTTTTGACTCCAAATCTTCTTTGGAGTGTAACCTGTCACCGTAGGTGCTTTCAATAAAAAGAACATCTGCTTTTTCGGGTTTCTTATATGGTCTCATAAGTAAATCTTTCTTCCGTCCTATGTCACCAGAAAATACAAATCGTTTACCGTGAATATCCAACTCAATGAATGTAGCTCCGATTATATGTCCGTTGTATTGAAACCTTGCTTTAATTCCCTCAAAGATATCTAACCACTTACCTTCAGAAACAGGACTAAACTGAGCTATAGCCCTCTCTGCATCCTTTATGTCATACAATGGTTTTGCTGGGTTGTGCTTAGAGTAGTTTTCCTTGTTTGCTTTTTCTGCATCCTCCTCTTGTATTTTAGCACTGTCAAGAAGAATGATTTCTGCTATATCTAGCGTAGGAGCAGTTCCGTATATATTTTTGTTAAATCCCATTTTCACCAGTCTCGGCAAATATCCCGTGTGATCCATGTGACCATGAGTGAGTAATATTGCGTCTATTTCATCTATGCTAACAGGCAAAGTATTCCAATTCAGTAATCGTAATTTTTTTAACCCTTGAAATAATCCACAGTCAACCATGATCTTATATTGTCCCGTATCTATCAGGTATTTTGAGCCAGTAACTGTTCCAGCTGCACCTAAAAAATGGATTTTAATATTATCTCTTTTCATTATCTCCTATTTATTAAATTACTAAATCCCACACAATTGATGAGCTTCGCTTAAAATATTTTTTTGTCGTCGTTGGCTCACCCCTATTGATTTTAATAATTCGGGTTGATTGCACAACTCCATACATAATACGTTTTCTTTTGAAAGTAGCTTTTGTTTTTCGTCTTTTGTTAATGTCGTTAGAGAAGTTATAGGGTGTAAACCAGAGAGATCAATTCGTTCTTTCAAGCTGTCCACCTTTGGATAATCCCATCCAACAAGCATCAACCCTGCACAAGTTCCATATCGGATGGCATCAGATGTAAATCTAGTATTGGTGTAAATCCAACCTTGATGAAATTTCGTTTCATGCCCGTCTTTCTTGCTCCACTGTTTTTCTACATCTATAAATCTAGATTGAATATACAGAGGAATTTTAACATTGCACTTCCTACCTTGTTCGCTGTGAAACTTACACTCCACCATAAAATGTTTATTCTCTTTTTTAGCAACAACATCAACTTCGTGGTTAACACAATGACCTTTTACGATTACACCTACTTTAGTTTTAAAATTCTCATATTCCAGAATCTTACCAACAAATTTTTCAAAAGGAAATCCAGTTGGTCCAAGTTCTAAAATGGCATTTTTTAATTTATATTTTGCTGCGGTAGGCCGTGAGCTTTTGCGTAACAGTTTAAAAGCAGTTTTATAAATCTCTTTGGTAGTCATACCTTCATATAACAGTGCCTTTACTTCATCAATCACTTTTTGAACAACCAAATTATTTGCCCCTGAACGTTCCAATGAGGTTCTCAACTTTGATTGATCAAACTTGGCTTTTTCCCCGTTCATTTTTATAATGGAGACTTCATTATGTGCTTGTGACTGTTTCATTATTATTGATTCGTTTCAATATGATGTTTTAGTAATTGTTTCATCGTCTTATTTGGAATTTATATTTATACTGAAAATAGGAATCTCTGAATGATTCACGAGGCTTTCTGTAATACTAGGTGAGATCATTTTCATAAAGCCAGTTCTACCATGTGTAGTTAATGCTACGACATCAGCATTTATTGATTCAGCAAATTTTTGAATTCCTCTTTTTTCATTCAGAGCGTTGTAAATATTTGTAGTGTACGATTTTTTGTTCGAACTTTTTAAGAAAGACTGCATTTTAGCTTCTATTTCGTCGGTTTCTTTGAAATTAAAAGGAACGTTTACATTTAACAAATGAATTTTTGCTCCCATAAATTGTGCAAAATCGACTACTTTTTGAAATGGCTTTTTAACTTCTTCTTCAAATGTAGATGCAAATACTATATTTTTAACTTCAAAGTTTTGGGGCTTTTTCTTTACTACTAATACAGGTACGGGGGAGTATCTCACAACTCTCTGGGTATTCGTGCCTACAATTTCTTTTACCCCTTTAGCCCCAAAAGACCCCATAATTATAAAATCATGTTCGTGATGTTTAATATGAAAGTCAATTTCTTCCTGACCCTTATCATAAACCAGGAATGTTTGTGCATTGACCCCATTTTTTTTAGCCTCTCTTTTTAGTCGTGAAAGTTCACTTTGAGCATATCCAATTTTCTTTTTTACTTCAGGATAGAATTCTTCTTTTTCGAGGGGTAATTTCACCCAGTCTACTGGTGTGTGTAATAAATGTAAAAAATGAATTTCTGAATTATATTTTTTCGCTAATTCAAGTCCTAACTGTTCGGCTTCTCTTGCACAGTCAGAAAAATCTGTTGGTATTAAGATATTTTTCATGTTATTTTTTTATTTAAACTTTCTAATAATTAACCTATTTCCTTTATCATAGGTGAAGTAACTCCATGCCCAATTCATGGCTACCAAAATTTTATTTTTAAACCCACTAATTGAAATCAAATGAACAAAAGACCAGAGCAGCCATGCAGTATAACCACCAAATTTTAACCTCCCAATATCTGCAACTGCTCTTCGTTTACCTATAGTAGCAAGTGACCCTTTATTTTTGTACTTAAATTCACTCATACCTCTCCCTTTTAATTGAAGTAACAAGTTGGATGATAAGTTTTTACCTTGCTGGATTGCTACCTGAGCTACCATTGGATGACCATTGGGATAATTCTCAGACAAGATTGCTGCAATATCTCCTATGGCATAAATATTTTCGTATCCCTTTAATCTACAATAATCATCCACTAAAATACGGTTCCCGTTGGTAATATTCTGTTTTTTGATGCCAGTTGGAACATTTCCTTTCACTCCCGCAGTCCAAATCATTGTTCTTGCTTGTAGTAATGCTCCTTTATTTGTTTTAATATTTAATCCATCATAGGATTTCACCATATTGTTTAAACGCACATCAACCCCCATTTTATTGAGAAATTTCAAAGAATTTTCTGAAGACTTACTAGACATAGATTTTAATAATTCGTCATCAGCCTCAATTAGGTAAACAGACATGATGGAAGCATCTAGCTCTGGATAATCTCTCGGTAGAATATATTTTTTAAATTCAGCAATTGCTCCTGCCGTTTCTACCCCTGCAGGCCCTCCTCCAATAACAGCAAAATTAGTTAGTGCATCACGCTCTACATCATCACATGTCACAACAGACTTTTCAAGATTTTGTAAAATTATGCTTCGAATATCTAAAGCTTCTTGTATACTTTTCATACCTAAAGCGTGCTTCTGCACATCTTTAAGACCAAAGAAATTCGTATCACTGCCCGTGGCAATAATCAAGTAGTCAAATTCAATTGTTCCAATATCTGTAAGGACTGTATTAGATTCTGATTGAATTTCGTTTACTGAGGCCATTCTATAGTACACATTTGAATATCCTTTAAACATTTTTCTAAGTGGAAATGCAATATTGCCTGGTTCTATACCACTTGTCGCTATTTGATAAAGTAATGGTTGAAATTGATGAAAATTATTTTTATCTAAAACCACAACTTGAAAAGGTTTATTTTTGAGCTGTTTGATAAGCGAAATACCTGCAAAACCTCCTCCAATCACTACTACTCTTGGTAAGTCACTGTCTGGAAGGCAAATTTCATTTTCAGTTCTACATGCTTGCATCAGTAATTGTATTTGATTTCATTAATTTAATTCATACTTCTATACGTAGGAACCAGAATAGAATACATTCAACTTGAAAGTTGGAAAGATGCTTATCTAAAAAGACAAGTAACACCAACGATTCCACCTTTACGCATTCATTTTTTATTAAATGAAATATTATAAAACATAGCAATACAAGCGCCTACAAGCCAAGCCATTATAAAGGTTTGCACCAAGCCAATTCCCGCTTCCCATAAGGGGATATCCATCCGGATTATTTTAGAAGTATCTAGTCCATGAAGCAAACTGTTAAAGAACTTAATAGTTCCTTCACGGCCTGCAGTCACCATAACTATTATGCAACCCAAATAAAGAAAAGCTCCAGTTAAACCAAAAGCCATTCCCAATCTTTTAATATTTAATTTTTCCATAATTTCAATCTTTATTAGTGGGTGAATTATTTGATTTTTTATCATCAGGCTTATTAATTTGACCATGTGAATGTCCTCGCATCATAAAAAGATGAGCAATAAAGAAAATTACCACAAATAAAAAGAGAGTTGTATCAGAGGTTACTCCAAAGGAAGGAAGTAAGAAAATTAGAAAGATTGGAGCTAAACACACTAGCAACATCCAAAACAAATGATTTTTCATAATAGTAAAAAATTAATTTCAGTTATCGTTTTAAAGTTCTGTTATTTGGTAACTTGTGTTCTCTAACGCACGTTGCATCTGGCCAAGTTCAACTTTAGCTTCAGATACTATATCCACTTATTTCTTGTGCATATCAACTTTAGCAGATTTAATTTTGGGAATTGACGACAACCTGATTTCTATTGTACTTGCGCACCCTCCGCAACTTAAACCGCTTACACTATAAGTTTGCTTTGTATTTTCTTTATTATTATCCGTCATGATGTATGATTTTTTATTAATCTTTTAAGAGTTCCTTTTTCTGTTCTATATATTCTACCTTATCAATCTCTCCAGCTGCAAATCGCTTTTTGAGAATGTCTAGCGGAGTTTCTTTCTTAGTTCTCTGCCCTGGAACGTCATAAGGCATAGCAAAAACCCAAAATATAAAAATAAGCCATAGAATCCACCAGACCCAATGCATTCCAAAAAAATGATGTCCATTAAAATACCACATAATTATGTTTTTTTTAAAGTTTTAATTCTTGTTCAAATATAGTTTTATTACCTTCTTTAAATAATGACTATTATCACTATTTGAGCTGATATTAAACGCTTTTTAATCTATCCTATAAATTATTCTAATAAACAACTTAATTTTTCAATTATTCTTTTCTAAAAGAACATTTTTTATTAAAAAAAGTTAAAAACTGGAGCTATCTCACTTTTTATTTGAATTATTGTTTTTTCATTTACTAAAAGTTTGTAGACATCTTGTTCTACCGATAAGCTCCAGAAAATAAATGATTAATGTCCTCCATGATYATGATGYTCTTCATGKTGAACATCYTCATTTTTTACATAATCCATTCCRCASACAGGACARKWMCCCATTTCMTCACTMCCACTRCCKTCACARTGCATTGGGCAAACGTAKGMAGAKGTRTGCTCTTTTCCCATTGTSTGYTCWGTTTYAGTTGAACTYTCGGAATYATTWCCACAACTTGCYAAAAGCAARCTTCCGCCTAAAAAGGCAGCTACTAGTTTTAATCTGTACTTTTTCATATATATTTATTTTAATTGATTACTTAATGCTATTAAACCAGTCGATAACTATTTTTTTATCTTGATTTGATAAATCAGCTTCTCTGTGAATGATAGTATATGTAGAAATAGGCATTTTATCTTCTTGAATCTGACTAATAATTGATCTTATTTTATTTCTTTTCCTTCTCTCGGAATAATTTCCAAATTCACTGAAATTTAACATGTTTTTTCCTTCACGAATATGATTATCTAAAAAATAACGAACAGGTTGGATTTTACTGTACCAAGGATAATCTGTGTTATTGCTATGACAATCAAAACATGATTTTTCTATCATTTTCAATGTATTTTTTGGAATAATATATAAATTACGTATATCGTACTTAGATATATGTAACTGCCTATTATTGTCTTTTGGGATAAATTGAACGCCTATAAATAGGATTAGTAGAATTAGCATACCCCATTTAGTTAACTTTTTCATATCAATTAATGATCCTGCTTATTTTACCACACTCGGGCATTTTGCTCCCCATGTATGGGTTGCGAATGGCTTCTTTATTACTAATCCAAATTGCACCATTATTGTCATCAGCCATTGGACAAAAATCTTCATATAATTTTTGAGTAGTACCAACAATAGCGATCAAATCTTTAATATCGATACTTAGTGAAACTAAATGCTCTCTTTGATGTTTAATATTTTCTGCATTTTCAAAAATATGCTCTGCATTTTCCACAGCACTTTCCATGATTTCATCTTTCTCTTTTTGTTGATTTTCTGATAATCCAGAAGTTTTAAGGTCTTTTAGGGAACTTATTAAACCCTCTGATGCTTTTGCTGCTCCAGAAGCATCATCTTTAACAAGACTTTTATTCAATGAAAAATAATCATCCAAGATAAACGAAAGGTCACCTTTAACATCTCCAACATTCTTCGATACCTCTCTATCTTCATTCACTCCGCCATGACTATGATTTTCATGATCATGCGCCATTCCCTCATCATGTTGAAGAACATCTTTATCCGATTCGGATTTATTTCCACAACTTGCTAAAAGCAAACTTCCGCCTAAAAAGGCAACTACTAGTTTTAATCTGAACTTTTTCATATATATTTATTTTAATTGATTACAAATTATTAATTACGATAATTACCAGAAATACCAATACTATAGCCCATAACACTCTTTTGAACCATTTTTTTGAGTGTGATGGCGATGTTGATTTTCCTGTTTGACAACATTCTTTCATGAATTAATGATTGTGATTATGACTATCGTCTTGTAGGCTGTTTTCTGCTCTTTCATATTGACAACAACCAGGCAGAGCATTATATGCCTCATCTTTGGCTTTGTAATACTGAGTATCATGACCAGATTTAGATATTTTCATATAGACATTATCCATACTTTTACCTTGTTTTGATAATAAGTGGTCATTATATTGTACGGTTATTATTTTGGATTCTATATCCCAATTTGCCGACTTAACTCCATTTACACTTAAAGCTGCTTTCTCAATTCTTTTTTTACACATCCCACAATTTCCATAAACTTTAAATTTTTCGGTTTTCAAGTCTTCTTGAGCCGATGAAGAAATATGAGTATAACTTGAAGTTTTAGATTGACTGTAAACTCCAGTAAAAAATAACGCACTGAGTAATCCAATTTTTATAATGTTCTTTTTCATGCTATTAATTTTAATTGATTATTCTTTATTAGTTCTATTTTTAGAATATAAAACACTTATCTTTTCACTAAAATTTTCTGTGTTTTATATACCCCATTTCCAACTACTGTTATAAAATAGGTTCCATTTGAAAAATTTTCTAGTGAATATGTTCTTTGAAAGTCGTCATTATCTATGAGAACGAGTTCCTTTTTTAATATTCTACCACCTATATCAGTAATAGTAACATTAATACTACCCTTGTTTTTTTTAATAAATCTCATGGTGATTTTGTCCGAAGCTGGGTTAGGGTAAACCAAAAAATCATCTTCTAATCCTGTTTCTTTTAAATTGGCTAAAGTGCCAGTGCCATCACCAATGTATATGTCGTCTAAATAAAGATTGTTACCACCATCAGTGACATTGACTATTTTGAGTTGAACATAAGCAGAATTTCTATAATTATTTAATAATATAGAAGCAGGTTTCCATTGGCTTGAGTCTGGAACGAAAGGTGTTGTTTGAACTGGTCCAGTAGCTAATGCATTCTGTGTTCTGTAAAACACTTGATTATAGTTTACACCGCAGTCAGTTGATAGCAAAACCAACAGTTCGTCAGAAAATGTAGGGTCAGATTTGGCATATGCCCATTTAAATCGCATGTAAATATTAGAATCAGGGTGGGCAGATGTAAGATCCAAATAGGGTAACACTAATTCATCAGATGATCCATAGTTTGTATTAATTAGGTTGTTAATTTTAATAGAGTAGCTTCCTGAAACCGACGATATTGAATCCAACTCCCATGTTATACCACCGTCATAATTTACAATCGTTAGGTTATTAGGTGGATATACACCAGTATCAAAGTTTTCATTGAAGGGTAGTGGGTTGCCCGTACCTGGAAGATTAACTGTTATGTAATTTGTAATCTCCAAACTATCACTTCCATTACTGTTTTCTACAACCAATTTTACAGAATATGTTCCAGTTGAACTATAACTAACTATTGGATTTTGACTTGTAGAGCTAGAAGGAGTTCCTCCAGGAAACGACCATTGCCAATTTGTAGGGTTATTTAACGATTTATCCATGAAATATATACTGTTCCCTACACAGATATTCGAAGTAAGTGTCACGAAATCCGCAACAACAAGGCAGTTATTTGGGGCAACATAATTACTATCACAGCCAGTTGAAACTAGATTAGGAAGTGTCCAGATCTGAGTTCGAATAGTATCAAGAGTAGCCTGAATACGTTCCTTTTGTCCTTCAGTAAACATATCTTTACAGCCATCGGGAGTATAGTTTAAATAATTTTCTTTTAAGTCATTTAAATCAGGAACGTCGTTAGAACAAGTGTTGAGTGTGTTACAGTTGAAACTTGGTGAAGATTGTGGTGGAGTATCGCATACATAATCTCCGTCATTACAAACATCTGTACCGCACCCATTATTGAAAGTATGGTAAAGACCAAACCAATGTCCTAATTCATGTGTAGTTGTACGCCCCATACTTGAGGACGCAGTTCCTATGTTTCCAAATAAACTATGCCTGACTACTACTCCATCTTCATCAGGAGGCCCACCGGGGAAAGATGAATAACCACCAACATTTCCATTGATACTTTTAACCAAGTAAATATTCAGGTATCTTGTATTATCCCAAAAACTCAACTCCTTCAAAAGTGCTCTTTGATATGTTTGATGATTGGTAAGTGACGATTGAATACGTACAATTCCATTTGTACACTTTCCATTGGGATCCTTTCTTGCCAAACAGAACCTTACTTTAGTATCAACACCATTACCATCTCCATTGGTTCCCACTAGTTTTCCATAATCTTCGTTGAGTATTTCTATTTGGCTTTGAACTTGTGATTCTGAAATATTTTCAACCCCACCATCATGTATAATATGAACTACTATAGGAATTACTCTATTCGTATCAGAAGATTTGAGGTTAGATGTAAGTCTGTTTTCCTGCACTTTTGCCTGTATCTTTTGTTCTACTTCTAATAATGATTTTTTATTATTAGTTATTTCATCAAACAAACAAGGTCTATCAACATTTTCTTGCTGACTAAAACAGCTAATGAAAACGAAATTTAAGGCTATTAATATTATATTTCTATTCATAATTATGATTTATTTGTTACTTAATTTCATCTTTCACTTCACCACATTTCAACATTGAGGTACCGAAATATGGATTTTTAATTTCTTTATTTTTACTTAGCCAATTAGCGCCACGATCATTATCAGCCATAGGACAAAATTCAACAAACAAAGTGTCATTTGGACTTCCAAAGGTTTTGAAAATCATTATTGTTTGTTTGGAAATAGACTTGAATACGTTTCTTAAAGATTCTAAGTTTTGAGATTCAACAGCTCTACTTAGTTCCTTTTCTAATTGACTGCTGTGTTGCATCCAAACATTATGCGCTTCACCTTTAAAAAGATCCATGTTTATTTTACTCAAGGTTGAAGACATTTTTTTTATTGCAGAAAGGCCGGTTTCAAGATTATCTTGAGTAAGAGCATCTTTTAAGTCTAGGTAGTAAGAGAGTAACGGTCCTAATTCATTCTTAGCCTTTGTACTTATCTCTATCTTAGTAGCATCTGAATTATGATTAATTGAAGGCCCATTACCACTTGAGCTTCCATGATTATGCCCCTGCATTTTACTTCCTCCTTCAGGGTTCATCATACTCGGTTTGCCAGCTAATTGCGCAGCAGCATCTATGCTAAAGGTTCCGTTCACTGCTATTTCTTCTCCCGGACTTAATCCTGACTCAACAACATATGAGTCTCCTAGACCTAAGCCTAGTTCAATTTCTCTCATTTTAAAACTCACCATATTCTCGGTTTCATTTTTAACATACACCACTGATCGCTTACCCGTCCACATAATGGCAGATTTCGGAATAATCAATTGATTTTCTTTGTTCTCTATGTTTGATTTGATGGTACCCGAAACAAACATTTCTGGCTTAAGCATCAGATCTTTATTAACTGCTTCTATTCTAGCTTTAGCAACTCTTGTTTTTTGATTAATTACTGGATCCAAATAGGATATTTCACCTGAAAATGTTTTACCTGAGATTGAAGCAACTGTGTACTCAACTAAATCACCTTCTTTCACCCATTGTAAATCTGATTCGTACACGTCAAACATAACCCAAACACTAGATAAATCTGCTATTTCATAAATAGATTGTCCTTGCTTAATGTAATCACCCTGTGCAGAAAGCAATTTGGTAACATAGCCTGAAAAGTCTGCTCGAATTGGAAATGACTCCACAGGTTTTTTCTGGACCAAGATCTTGTCAATTTGATTTTCAGAAATTTTCCAATTTTTTAGTTTACTCTTGGCTGATTCAAAGAGTTGAGGTTGAGAATCCTTCACTTTTTGTGCTTCCAATAATTCCTCTTGAGTGGATACCAACTCAGGTGAATAAACATAAGCTAAAATCTGTCCTTTTTTAACGTATTCTCCCGTGAAATTAACTAACAACTTTTCAATTCTTCCTGGTATGTGAGATGATTGTGTATTTCTTAAACGCTCATCGACTTGAATTTTACCATTTAACCGAATAGATTTATCAGATAGTTCATTACCCACTTTTCTAGTTTGCACATTGGCTATTTTCATTGCTGTTGGCGACATTTGAATGGCATCTGGATCTAAAATGTCATTTTTCGCACTTTCCAATGGAATCAATTCCATTCCACAAATAGGACAATCTCCAGGTTCATTTCGTTTGATTTGTGGATGCATTGAACACGTCCAGATTTGATCTTTTTCTTCGGTGGCTTGTTCTTCACCCGCATCTTTTTCTCCCGAAGGTTTGATGATCCAGCCAATAAATACTCCAACAAGGAGCACTAAACCAGCTAATACATATTTGTTTTTCAATATATTTTTCATAATTTATTTTTTGAAGTGATATAATAAATTTCCTCAACAGCGATGTGATATTCCACAAGTGCTTTGATGTTGAGTTTTTGATATTTCAATAATTGTTGTTGCATGCGAAGTACTTCTTCAAAATCCTTCCCTGTGTTCTGATAGGATTTTAGAATAAGTCGCATGGATTGTTCTGTGCGTTGCGTTTGTTGTTCGTATAACTCAATAAGTTCATCTTGTTGTTGAAGCTTGAAAAGTGTATTTTCATATTGTACTGTCAACTGATTGTCAAGCGCTTCTTTTTGAAACTGATAAGATTCTCGCATTAAATTGGCTTCTTTCTCGGCAGCTCTATATTTCTTTCTGAAAATTGGAATAGTCATAGTGACCATAGGCATTAAAACATCCTTACCGTTATCGGGAACATCCATATCTGTTCGCTTTCCAACCATTACGTAGTCTAACCCAACACCAATTTTTGGAAGTCCCTGTTTTTTGACCGCCAGAACTTTCGCTTCACTCGCCTTTATTTGGAGATTCAATTGTTCCATCAATGGATGTTCAGCAAATAAAGAATCACGCTCTTCAAAAGACTGTACTTGAATGGAAGGGACTTCTGTAGGAATTGTAATAGAGTCGTTCTGATCTCTGTTCAATAGTTTATTAAACCTCGTTTTTAAGGGCTTCTTTTGACTCTCTAGAATAGATAAATTTGTTTTCACATCGTCGATCATCATATCAACCCTTAAAAGATCTACCATTGAACCTTTACCATTTTCATATTTTGAATTGGCGATTGTTTTCAAAGTTTCAAGAATTTCTTTGTTTTCCTTTTCAATCGCTTCAATTTGGTAAAGTTCAAACAAAGGATAATATGCTTGAGCTACTTTATAATAGAGTTTGTTTTTAGCATCGTTAAAAACTTGAAACTGTGCTTCTGCGTTCAATGCAGCTACATTTCCCTGAGCTTTAAGTGTTCCAAACCAAGGGAACATCTGTGTTAAGGAGAACTTAGCGTGTTGAGATCCAACACGTGTTTCCACAGGCGAAATAAAGAATCCGAATGAAAATGAGGGGTCTTGTAATGTACTTACCTGAGGAATTTTTTCCATGGCTGCCTCAGCTCGTTTGTATTTTGCTTTTAGCTCAGGATTGTTTTCCGCTGCAATTTGAAAGTATTCCTCCAAGGTTTGAGTAAAGGAAGTGTTTCCGATACAGAGCAATACGAATGATAGTAAAACAATTGCTTTCATACTATTTGTTTTTATTTAGTTTAATTTCTTCTCTCCATGAATAAAGTACAGGGACCACGAAATAAGTGATTGCAGCCATAAGCATCCCACCAAAAGCAGGAATTGCCATTGGTATCATTATGTCTGAACCTCGTCCTGTTGAGGTGAGAATCGGTAATAGCGCAATAATCGTTGTCGCTGATGTCATAATAGCAGGCTTGATTCTTCGCTTTCCTGCTTCGACAACTGCATCTCGAATTCCTTTTTGATCTTTTGTTTTATTGCGTTTGAAACTTTGATCTAAATAGGTTCCCATAACAACACCATCATCTGTTGCGAGTCCAAATAAGGCAATAAAACCAACCCAGACGGCGACGCTCAGATTCACCGTACCAATTTGGAATAGATCTCTGAAATTAGTGTCAAATAGTGAAAAGTCTCCAAACCATTCTTGACCGTAAAACCAAAGCATTAGAAATCCACCACTAAATGCGAGTGCTATTCCACTAAAAATCATTAATGCTGTCGTAACTGACTTGAATTGGAAATAGAGTATGAGGAAGACAATCACCAAAACAACCGGAACGATTAAAGACAAGCGCTTTTCCGCACGTACTTGATTTTCATAATTTCCAGAGAACTTATAATTGACTCCTTCTGGAACAATTAACTCACCGCTGTCAATTTTATCTTGAATTGCTTTTTGTGCGTCTTTCACTACGGTTACCTCTGAATGACCATCATTTTTATCAAAAAGTACATAACCAACTAGAAATGTTTCCTCACTTTTGATGGCCATAGGGCCTCGAATATATTCGACATCTAGTACTTGACTTAACGGAATTTGAGCTCCTTCTGCCGAAGTGATCAGGATGTTTTCAATCGCTTCAGGATTATCTCTCAACTCACGGGGATATCGAACTCGAACTGGAAATCGTTCTCTCCCCTCAACAGTTGATGTGATCTTCATTCCTCCGATGGCTGTCTCGATGGTTTGTTGTACATCGTCGATAGTTAAGCCGTAACGAGCTATTTCATCCCTATTGATATTCAAATGTAAGTAAGGTTTACCTACTATTTCATCTGCAAAAACAGCTTCAGATTTTACTGACTTCACTTCTTTTAATATGACTTCAAGTTTGTTAGCGAAACTTTGAATGGTTTCCAAATCCGGGCCATAAACTTTTATTCCCATGGGTGCTCTCATTCCAGTTTGTAGCATCACCAAACGTGTCTCTATGGGTTGTAGTTTGGGAGCGGAAGTGACACCAGGTATCTTGGTCACTTTTACAATTTCTTCCCAAATATCATCTGCAGAATGTATATTTTTTCTCCAGTTACGATAGAATATTCCATTATCATCCGGGATTAAATCTTTGATCGTTAAATCCACTTCCAGTCCTTCTTTATTTGAAAGTGTATCTCCAAAACGTGTTATAAAGTGATTATTATCATCCACTTTAAAGCGTTGACGATGTCCCTTTTTATTGAGAATATACTCTGGTTTATAGTTGATTACATTCTCGTACATTGAAATTGGTGCAGGATCAAGAGCTGACTCAACACGACCTAACTTTCCAACAGTTAATTCAACCTCAGGAATATTAGTTAGTAACATATCTAGTTGACCAAGTACTTCTCTGTTGTATTCCATCCCAGAATGAGGCATAGAAGTCGGCATCAATAAAAAGCTTCCTTCATCTAGTGCCGGCATAAATTCCTTTCCGATTCCAGGGAAAGTGTTGTCAAGTGACGACCAAACCTTAGTAGATTTGACATCAACGCCTACCGGTTCAAGGCTCATCGGAATAAATCCAAAAATCGTATTAAACCCTAACCAAATGGTCAATCCCAATAGAATGAGGAAAGACGGAATAATCAAAAACGTGCCTTTATTATTTAGACACCATCTTAGGATATTTTTATAATAGTACTCAAGTAAGGAGAATCCGCCCAAAATAATTCCGATAATCAATGCGACAAAAACAAAGTTGATAAAAACTGAATTTCTAGGTCCAAGTGGTAACCAATAGTCGGCGAGCAACCATGAAACGCCAATTAAGACGACCAATAATTCAAGGTTCTTTGTTATCCATGTGAGTGGTTTACTTAGTTCAATTTCATTTTGCTTGATGTAGACTTTTAGGATTGCACTTACGCCGAAGAATAGAAGAAGTAAACCAGCCCAAATAAGCCCGTAAAACAAGGCGAAAACACCTGTCACAAACAGTACTATATTCCCAAAAAACTTGAACTTGTTCTTTTTGAGATTAAAACCAAAGAACCATTGGGCCAAAGTAGGCATGATTAAGAGCGAAACAATTAGTGCTGCTATTAATGCAAAAGTTTTTGTAAAAGCTAAGGGACCAAACAATTTCCCTTCAGCTGCTTCCATAGTGAAAACAGGGATAAAACTGACGATTGTTGTGGTGACAGCAGTTAAAATCGCACCTGAAACTTCTGAGGAACCTTTATAAATCGTTTTTTGTAATGTTTGATCGGCAGGTGCTTCCTGCATGTGTTTTACAATGTTCTCGGAGAGTATGACGCCTAGATCGACCATAGTACCAATGGCAATAGCAATTCCAGAAAGCGCAACAATATTCGCATCCACACCGAAATAGCGCATGGCTACAAAAACCATAAGAACTGCAATAGGGAGTAAACTTGAAATAAGCAAGGAAGCACGTAAATTGTAAATCATTACAATTACAACAAGTATGGTAATTAATATCTGAAGCGATAAGGCTTCTTCTAAAGTTCCGAGTGTTTCATTTATAAGTTCAGATCGATCATAGAATGGAACAATCGTTAATTGACTTTCTGTACCATCAGCTAATGTCTTTTTAGGTAAACCGGGAGCAATTTCTTTGATTTTGTCCTTTACATTTTGGATAACTTTCATTGGGTTAGCTCCGTATCGAGCGACAACAACACCACCTACGACTTCAGCACCATCTTTATCAAGGGCGCCTCTTCGAGTTGCAGGACCGAGTTTTACAACTCCAATATCTTTGATTGTAATCGGAACGTTGTCTTTAACTGCGACAACTGCTTTTTCGATATCACTGAGTTTTTTAATGTAGCCGAGTCCACGAACTAAGTATTCAGCTTGATTGATTTCGATTGTCTTAGCCCCCACATCGCGATTCGAGTTTTGTACCGCTTTCATTACTTTGGTCAGAGGAATGTCGTAAGCTTTTAGAGCATCAGGGTTAACATCAATCTGATATTCTTGAACAAACCCACCAATTGAAGCTACTTCTGAAACATCTTCTGCCGCATTCAATCCATACTTGACATAGTAATCTTGTACACTTCTTATTTCGTGAAGATCCCAACCACCTGTGGGATTTCCTTCTTTATCTCTGCCTTCTAGAGTATACCAATATATTTGTCCAAGTGCTGTTGCATCAGGTCCAAGAGTCGGTTGTACATTATTCGGTAAAAGTCCGGAAGGAATTGAGTTTAGTTTTTCAAGTACTCGAGATCTTGACCAATAAAATTCAACATCTTCGTCGAAAATTAGATAAATACTTGAAAAACCAAAAATGGAAGAACTCCTGATCGATTTAACACCTGGTATACCAAGTAAATAAGTCGTTAATGGATAAGAAATTTGATCTTCAATATCCTGTGGAGATCGCCCATTCCACTTCGTAAAAACAATTTGTTGGTTTTCACCTATGTCAGGTATAGCATCAACTGGAACAGGATCTGAAGGTAGTGGTGCAACATCCCATCCAAATGGAGCTGTAGCAACACCCCATGCAATAAATCCAACTAATACAAGACTGGTAACCAGTTTATTATTAAGAAAATACCGAATTACATTATTAAGCATAAATACATACAATTGAATAAATAAAATATTCACATTAAAGTAGCTACCTAAAGTAGCTACATTACTAAATCCTTGAGATAATAAATCTCAAGATGTATGTATTCTACAATCTAAAAATTTGGAAAATAATGGAAAAATCTTTGAGAATCTGCGGTGGTGAATAACCTATGTGCGAAATATATTCTAATGGGGTTATAAAAGATAAAATAGTTGGAAGGGAAGTTATAAAGTCAATTGAAACTATCTCAGAATTACTAAAAATTTTATTGCTTTCAAATTCCTCTGATAACTGAAATGTAAAATGCTTGTTTTCACAACAATTTTTTTTTGAAAAACTTGATTTTTGATAATCGACTTCACAATCTGAAGATTTTTCGTCTTCAGCCATTCCACAGCTTAAATCCTGTTGAAAAATGGAGAATGAAGTTTTGACTGCTTTACCACCACAATAATGCGTAGAAAAAGTAATACTCATGTTCATCACGAGAATTACTATTGACATTAATATGGCGAATACTTTTTTAAACATACAATTAAAAACTCAAATTTACAAATTTTATTGTAATTGAAAAATGATAAATGTCAGTTTAGGTATTGATATTTTCTTTAAAACTATTTTAGTTTATGAGATTCCAATAGAAATATTTTATTTATATCAACTAAATGATCCATCACTGAAAAAGGAATACAGAAGGATTTAATGGTTGTTTCATTTTCGTTTATCCTTCGTGGAAGATGGAAATGATATCAGGTTAAACATTGAACGTAAGCGAGAACGTACACGATTACCGTAGAGTTCTTCTAGCTCATCAGCATTCAAATTTGTAGTAGCATGTGTTTTAATCTTAAAATTTGTAAGTAGCTCATAGCGCTGCAGTAAAATCTCTGCGATGGTATTGCATTCGTTGCCGTAGAATTTGCTATTGTTTTCTACTCCAAGATCATCGATGCAGAGGGTGTTGTGTTGTTTGCCGTATTTTTGGATGGTTTCGACTCCGTCTTTTTGGTATTCAAAGGCGATGTCTCGTGCGGATTTGATGATGTAGTAATCTTCTCTGAAGAGAAATTGCCGGAGAATATTCATGATGGATGTTTTACCTGAACCTACCGGGCCGATTAATAAAATTCCTTTGCTGAGATCTATGTTGTGTTTTTTACACTGATCTACTTCGTGGATGGTGTAAAGGATTAGTTTTCGCAGTATCAATATGTCTTCGCGATAAATTTTGAAATCTGGACCGTATTGTTTTTGGCCAAGGTACTGGATGTATTTTAGTGTTTTAAGAAAATTGAAAACTCTTTGTCCGTTTTCTATTACAAATGGTTTTTCCATGATTTCTAGTTTTTAAAGTGGTATATCGTAGTTTTTTGATTCGTTGACATTGAGTCTGGATGAGGTTTGATTTTGTCCTTTCTTAAATTCATTGGAGCGCAAGATCCAATTTCGAGCTGCAGCTTGCCAGTTTTTCATTTTTGTTTTCCCTCCGACTTTCCATCCATTGGATTCGAAATGGTTGAAAAACTTTTCTGGATCTTCAGTACTTGCTTTTTTTTCTTTAAAAAATTTAATTACTTCATCTAGGGATGGAGGGGAAAAACGCTTTTGCGTTTTTCGTTTTTTAGAGTTGGGCGAATTTGATTCGCCCTTATTCTGTTTATTATTCTTTGTATTGTTTATACTGTTTATAGAAGGTACTAGTACTTGTCCCACTACTTGTTCATTTTTGGGATGGTTGCCGTTTAGAGCTTGTTCACTACTTGTCTCAAAAATGAACATGTTGATTTTGCTTCCTTTCATGGGGTTGTAAGATGGAATGTACTCCAAGTAACTCCACTCATCGAGTTGCTTGATGCAACGATGGTAAGTAGCGTTAGAACCAATTTTGGAAACGAGCATGACTTCTGATCGATTTATGGAAATCGGGTTTTGAAAGCGATTCATATTCCAAAATTGGAACAAAGCTAAATACAAGCTGACATGTGAAGGGTTTAGACGATCATCGTCTGAAAACCTCATCAATGCTGCTGTGAGTTGCTTGATGTAATTTACCTCCACACTTAAGAGTTTACTACCTTGTTCTCTTTAAGCACTTTGATGATATCTTCGTAAGCGTAGTAAATGGAGCCGCCCATTTTTGAATAAGGCAATGTTCCATTTTGTCTTAAGTTTTGTAAAGTACCAGGAGAAATGTTTAGCATTTTTCTCACCTGGGGAGATTTTAACCATTTTTTTTGTACAGGTTTTTCTTCTCGGATGAGGTTTCTTATTTCATCCAGTAACTCGCTCTTGAAGTGTTTCAGATCTTCTGTTGTTAAAACTGATGTTGCCATAATTTATCGTTTTTTGATTTACTGATGGCAAATTTGTGTGTTTTTGTACAGAATAATACCGAGTACACACCCAAGTTGGGTATAATAAATTTGTCTATTCAGGATGAAATCTATCGTCTTCTTCAACCTTATTTAGAATTACAGATTTGAGCTTTTCTAAGAATATAGTAGGCTCATTGCGATTCTTAATTTCATGAAATGTTCTGTAAACATCTCCTAAATCAATATTGAATATTTTCTCAAAAGTTTGGGTCAATAGTCTTATATCAAGATTACCGTTGTTCAACGATTGTGCATGATAAAGGCTGTACATAAGCTCAGTTAATGCTGCTTTACTCCCTGTCCAAACTAGTGGAGATAGGTACTTTTCAGCTGATTCACTCACATTATTTAGGAATTTTTGAATTAATTCATAAGTCAGCAACTTTTCTTTTAAAAGGCTATGGAAAGTTGTAAAATTTGGATCTAAAAGAACTTCATTTCCAATCATGTTAGTAGGCGCAGTAAATTTATTTCGTATGTAGAACTTGTCATCATCCTCTTTCATGTCCCGATTTATCCTAACTATATGATTTTTATTTTCAGTTATGATCAACTTGAAATAGCTACTTTTCTGGTTTATTAAATCTTCTCTCACTTGCACTGAGATAGTACTAATGTGCATATATTCTATTACAAAAGCAATAAAGCCTATTCTCGAAGCTACTTTTGGTCTGACTGTTTTGAAAAACTGAATTTCGTCTTCAATTGATTTAAACCCACTTTGTGTAACATACGTTCGTATTTTAAAGAATGTATCGGTCACACAGTTTAATGCTTTTTCACTGTTGATATTAGCGGTTAGGTCCGCATAACCTAATCCGTTTAAGTCAGAATTCATCTGACTCACCATCTTGTTTATACGTTTCATAGTGATAAGTTTTTGATTTATACTTACCACCCTTACGGAGTTACCCTAATTTTTGGTTCAAGTCTTGTCCTTTAGAACTTGAACTGGATTTGTATCTTTTATTTAAAACATCCATATCGGCACTTACTTTGTGTTCCATTACCTGAGCATAAATTTGAGTTGTGGCCAGCTTGGTATGTCCTAATAATTTTGAAACGGTTTCAATAGGAACGCCATTGGATAAAGTTACGGTTGTTGCAAAGGTATGTCTTGCAATGTGCATGGTTAACTTTTTTGTTATACCACATACATCTGCTATTTCCTTCAGATAAGCATTCATCTTTTGATTGGATTTTACCGGAAGTAATTTTCCTTTTAATTCGCAAAAGGGATGTTCTTTGTATTTTTCAAGGATTTCCAATGCAGGTTGAAGCAATGGAACATTTGAAGCAGTTCCTGTCTTCTTTCTGTTGGTGTAGACCCATAGCTCACCGTTAATACCACGAATTAAGTCTTGTGGGGTAAGTTTCTCTACATCTACAAATGCGTAGCCTGTATAGCAACAGAATAAGAATATATCGCGCACTTCTTCCAAACGTTGGATGGCAAATTCTTTTTCGGCTATTATTTGTAATTCTTCTTCTGTTAGTATCTGCCTATTTACTTTCTTATTGGAGCATTTGAAGCTTGCAAATGGATTCTTGGCCAACCAATCATTGGCTACTGCCATGTTGATTACTTTTTTTAGGTTCCGGATATATTTCATAGTGGTGTTGTGGCCGATGTTTTGGTCAACTTTTAAGAAGTACTCGAAGTCAACAATGAATTTATGATCAAGCTCACGGAGGAATAAATCTGAACGCTTATATTGTTTCTTCAAATAAAGTTTAAGCTTTTTAAGTACTGTTTCAAACTTTGTATGGGTAGCTTTTACTACATCTATACCAATTAATTCTTTCATTTGATTGTTATGGTACTCAAATGTATCAATTAGGCTTCTTTCCTCTTCAGTTATTCCTAGGTAGCTGTTTTTAATAGTATCGGCTGTAATAAACTCGTCCTTTGCTTCTAACAAGTTGAAATGTCGGTGTAGTTCGTTTCTTACTTTATTGAGATAGCTATTTAAGATCCTCGCTTCTTGAGCATTTCCTTTGGCTGTTCCTGATGATGAGTTCCATTTGCTTGACTCTATTGAGCGCTTAAGTGAGAACTGTGCTCGTTTACCGTTTATTGTTATTCTACAATAAATAGGTGCCTTGTCATTTCTCATTTTGGCTTTGAAAAGCCAAAATAAAATTGTGAATGTTTGATTTGTTTTCATGCTTTTTAAGTTTTTGGTAACCGATAAAAATTAATTTTCGCTATCAAAATCCATTAAAAGTGCACAAACTAACTTCTTGAATCGCCCTATTAATAGGTGATTCGAAATAGTTCGGTTACCTTTTTCAAAGGTAACTCGGAGGTAACCGAATAGGTAACCAACTTGGGTGTGATTTATTGAATGTTTTTGTAAGGGGCAATAATGAAAAAGCCCTTAAAACGTGCGTTTCAAGGGCTTTTGATTTGTTTTGTATTTCTACAAAGCGGTCTGGACGGGACTAACCGTCGCGTTTCTTTATATTGACAATCAATACTTTAAAACTTCACAAATTCAAAGTGTACCGATGTTGATACAATAAAGTTTGATTCGTTTTGAATGATATTAATGAACGTTTTCTGATTACAAAGATACAACTTTATTACTATATCACATTATAAATTTAAACAAAATGCATCAAAATGAATGATTCTAAAGCATTTGAACTTGAAGCGCCTTGAAATCAATGTTTAAGGTACTCCTGGACATCCGTTTTGCTGATTCCGGTGAAGTCGCAGAATTCATCTATTGTGATGAAATGGTGCTGTTCTTTGTTTAGATGCTCTCTTATCCTTTCCAATAGTTTTCTGCCATATCTTTCACTTCTTCCGGTGATTCGCTGGATATCCTTTGGATATATGCAAATTCGGGTTGTTTTCATGTCAAATACCGATGTTCAAAGATACAGATTTTGATTGTATAAGTGCATTTATAACTAGGTTGATAGGTTTTGCACTATTTTGGTATAGGTCATACTTTATCTATACACTATCTATACTTTATCATTACCTCATCTATACATTTATCGGCACAATTTTTCACTTTCGGAATGAGCGGAACGGGAAATTTGTTTGCTCCTCTCCTAGCCTGTAAGTTTGATTCGAATTCAATTTCAAGTCGCGACGAAAATTTGGTTCGAACATCGGGAAAGTCTCGGTGGGATTTTTTGAATTAAAACTTTAATATCATGGCAAAGCAAAAAGGAATAATCAAGCTTGCAGGGACGATTGGAGACATTTCATTCTATAAGTCTGGTGATGGTTACTTGGCTCGTGAAAAAGGTGGTGTTGATGGTGATCGTATCAAGAATGATCCGCGGTTTGCTAGAACTCGTGAGAATGGTCAGGAGTTTGGGATGGCAGCTAGTACAGGAAAACTTTTGCGTGATGCGTTTCGTCCAATGATGATGAAAGCGTCTGATCGTCGAGTGGTTTCTCGTTTGACGAAAAAGATGTCTGACATTCGTAAGTTGGATACGACAAGTGCAAGAGGTCAACGAAGTGTGGCTGTTGCAATTGCTAACCAACCAGCAAAGGATGCGTTGAAGGATTTCAATTTCAATAACCGTGCGTTGTTAAAGGCGATTTTGTTCAGACCGTTTGCGGTGAACAACACTACTGGTGAGGTTACAATCACAGATCTTATTCCTGTTAATCATGTGGCAGCTCCTTCGGGTGCTACGAACATTGCATTGACAGCTGGATGGGGGAAAGTGAATTTTGGTGATGGGACCTTCTCTGTTGAGATGTCTCCTTCTCAAAACCTTCCGATAGATGCTACTCCAAGTACAGTAACGTTGACACCTCCACAGGCGCCGACGGGAACTGGAACGGACATCTTCTTACTGATGATCGAGTTCTTCCAAGAAGTAAACGGTAATCAGTATAGCTTGAATGACGGTCTTTACAATGCACTTACGGTCATTGATGTTGCTTAAATCTGAATAGTTATGAAGATAGAAAAGCGTGAACAAGATTTCCTTGAGTCTATAGGAAAACGCTGTGTAGCGAAAACACCGCCCTTCTTTAAGAAGTTGCGCACGATAGGTATGATTGTGGCCGCGGTTGGTACAACAATCGTTGCTTCACCAGTAGCCATTCCTGCAGCAATTGTTACCGCTGGCGGTTATATGATTTTAGGTGGCTCAATTATGACCGCTGTAAGTCAAGCCGCAGTGAATGAAGAGGACTGTGAGGAAATCGAAGAAAGTTAAATCCCTAATAGGGAAATTGTTGAATTTGTTCAGGTGGATCCTGGACACAAATTGTAAAAAAATGGAAAAAGCTGTAAAGCACGATTGTGCAACAAGTGATTTAATCTTAAATGTAAAATCACGCAGACCGAGATTTAAGGCAGGTGCGGACCTGTCAAAAGCAGTAAACCTAGTTGATTTAGACTGGGATGAATCTGTTGAAGGAGAGCATATAGTGCTCGACTTGAAACTTCACTTGCGTTCTGAAGGATGCATCGTGAAAGGTGATTCTGCTAGTACAACTAGCAAGTAAAAATAGAAGCCCCTGATAAAGCTTTGGCTGCATTAGGGGCTTTTTAATTTCAAGAAAAAATGGAACACACAAGCGACAATACTACAATCATAGGAACGATATCAGGAACACTGTTAAGTGTTGGGGTGACGATAGATCACCAAGATTATTTAAAGACGATTGTTTTGGCTGCAGTTGGTGCGGCTGTGAGTTTTGTTGTTTCTGTTGTTTGTAAGTGGGTTTGGAGGAGGATTAAATAATATTTATTTATAATGATACTCATAAATAATATATGAATCATACCCATCCTCTCTCCAGCATTTCACATTTTTCTCATTAGAGCGAACTTTTGTAACATCAGAAGGTAAATACAGCTTTTTTTTATTAACAGGAAGTCTAAAATTAAAAAAAGAAAGGAAATTATTTATCCTTCTTTCCCGCTGCTTTGCTTTATCAGATAACGGAACTTTTATTCGTCCATATTCATCAATTTTTTGAATGTCAATCAAAGGGTGTAAATCAATGTTAGGATAAACAGAAATTATTTGAACCATTCTTGTTTCGGTTGAATTAGAAGTTTTTATTTCTATTACGTAAGGTGTATTACTTTCTTTTATTTTTATCATGTCCCGAAGTGTCAACTGTTGTTGATAAGCTCTAAATCTAACCGTGTCCCCAATTGAACTAATTCCCCATCCTGTTCCTTTTTCTATAACCCCAGATGAATCTCGTACTAAGTGAATAAATCTTTGGCTTAAAGTGTCTAATGGGTAATAGTTTTGATAATCTCTAAATGGAAAAAGTTTGAATTCTGATGGATGATTACCTTGTACACGATAACTTGATACTAATTTACTATTCTCTAAACTAGAATTAAGGTTTATCACATAAAGAGTATCTAATTTATATATTTCAGTTAAAAATTGTTCTGTTTTTTCATTTATCGAATCGTATTTAAATGATTCTATTTTAACTCTATCTGGAGTTCTAAATTCAATGTAACTTGAACTGACACCGTTAATTGAAGTCTTGTAATCTTTTCGCTGACTTATGAATATACTATCACGAATTAAAGATTTATTAGAGAATAAAGTGTCAATATGATATTTAATAAGAATACTCGTGTCACCTTTTAAAGTGTCATGTTCTTCATATTTTTGACTTACACGTTTTTTTTGTAAAATGTGTTTATCATAAATATTTGGTTTTTCGAATGAATTTTCAAGTTTAGCATCTTCAGAAATCCATCTTCGATAATAATCAACTACTTCTCTGTCATAATCGTAGTATACAACCTTATGATTTTTCGAATGATAATAGATCTCTTTTATTTCTGATTTTAGCTCATCATCTGAATTGATACTTATAGAAATTTTAAACTCTGTTGAGTTAGTTGTATCTACAAGGGAATGTTCAAGATGAAAATCGTCCAATTTAGAATAGTAAATATCTAAAGACTCAAAATCTTTGTAGTAGTTTAACCTATAATGAGACACTTCTATGCTATTGTTAAAACCGACACTTTTAAATATTACTGTATCATTTTCAAAATTTTGAAGTTCAATAGCATCAGGGGTATTTTCGGAATGATTTTGATAATCAGCATTATTATAAAATATTCTTTTAATATAGTCAATCTCCTTTCTTTGACTTAAAGTGTCAGATAACTGAAAAGTGAAAATCAGTAGGGTTATTATTTTAATGGAGAATTTAATAATCTTTCGTTTTAATACAAATATAGTTCATTTGAAAAAAACAGCCCGCCGAAGCGAGCTGCTGACAAAAGCTAACCAAATGAACCACAACGGGCCACCCAGTGAACGCCGTTTGTGTTATTTGGTGTTTTGTTCCGCTTATCGCGGAGGTTTGAGTTTTTCGCACCATTGGTAAAGTCTGATGAATTTGTTTCTTTCATTCCCTGGAGGAGTTTCGATAACCTTCTGTTTGATTTTTTCCATCTCTGCAGGGATTTCACTTTTTGGCATAGATGCCAGGATTCTTTTTGTACATGCTGGATTAATATGATACATATGTTTTAATTTTTGAATTAAGAGTTTAGCACTTCGATAAACTCAGTGTAAAAGTTCTTCAGTTATTGATTATTTGATTGGCCAGAACGCATTTCAATTGCGCGAGACTGCTTTGAATTTTGATGTAGTTCAGCTCTTGTTGCTTTACCGTTTGAAGCTTTTTGAAGATTTCTTCAATTTGGCAAGGTTGTTCCAGAGTTGATTTTAAACCGACTTCTAAGAGCTTGATGAGGTCCTTTTTTCGAATGAAAGGGATCACGGATCCAACGAGTGATTCATGAAACTTTTTTCCTTGCCAAAGTGCGTAAAGTAGCCAATAGATTCTTTGTTTCTCCTGAATACTATCGCAATGGCAAATAAAGCAATTTGGACAGGGTTTTTCGAGAGGTTTACCGCTATTCATTCCCTTGGATAGGATAAAGAGGTCTTTTGTCTCATATCGCCCTCCTTTGTACGTTTTAATCTTTTGATTAAGCATAATATAGGTTTTAAAAGTTAAGTCTCTATTTCCTCGCTTCGCTCGCACATTCTCCAAAAGAAAAAGTGAAAAAAATGACCTCAAAAGGCCGAAAAAAAGGAAAAAAGAAAGCCCATTCTTACAGGGCTGAGGAATGGGCTTGTCAAGGTTTTTGATTCAAAAATTTGCTTTTTGGGAGGAGTTTATTTCAAAAGTAATTTCTGATTAAATGGGTGGCATCTCGACTCCGCTCGGTGTACCAATTTTTTAATTAAAACCCGCAGGGCTTGACCTTTACCAGACCATGGAGCAGCCCTATCTTTGGTTTTATTTTTTGTTTTGGTATCCCTGGGAATATGATAGTTGATCACGCTATTGGAAGGAGATGTCCGGAACATTCAAAATAGTTTAATTTAAAATGCTCTAGGTTATTTTTAATCCATTGAAAATTGAAACTTAATGATTGAATAATAGGACAGGAAAAAACAGCCTTGAGCCTTTACAGTCAATTCAAGTACGAAGAGATAAGCTTAATTTTTAAATAAAAAGCTTAGACACGAAGAACGCGAGCCGTCCTGCGAGTGGAGCGAAGGTGGGAGCAACAGATGGATGGGGAGCAGACAGGTTGTGACCTATGTTTCTTGAACACAAGGGGTGCTGGAAGTTTTTGAATCGAAGGGAAAATGTTGGTTCAAGTGTGGGTGTTTTTTCTGTGGAGGAACGGAGCAGAAAAATAAGCCCACTCTTGTCTGCGCGAATGGTTGAATGGAAGTAATGTTTAAGTGCCTGCTGAATGGATTCCGAATACTCGGAATGAATGAAGCTGGCACATCTGTTCGAAGATGTTCAAAAACTGGAAGTAGCCCGCAGCCTGAGCGACTAGCAGGCGAGCCTAACAACAAGCGGCGGTGACACCCCATTAATTAACTCCGCTTTGCGGAAACCTTTGAAGGGGTTTGGGGTGGCAGAGTAGCCGCGACTGAGTGAGGAAGAGCCCCTCGAGAAGAAAGCAAGTGGAGCCGGGCGCGCGGAGTTTCCGAGCACGACCGAGCAGAACGGTGACTGCAAGGGCGACGATAGGAGCTTGTATACCCTTGCAGGCATGCTTTCTGAACAGGGAAGCGATGACGAGTGAAGACCATTTTTCCTGTTCCAATTTAGACTTTAGTTGTTTACCAGAATTAATCGATAGATTGTTTACCAAAAGTGGGATGGCCAGAGATGGCTGAAAAAGTTCCCTTCGATACAGATTGATTTCACTTCGTTTCATCAATCTTACTCAGGGATCGTTTTCTGAAATAGAAATTTAGTAAAGGGTGCTTTTTGTGTTGAGCTGGAAGTGAATGCCGATTGAAGTAGCGTAGGAACTGAGCGAATGAAAGAGGTATTGACTGGAAGCGTGGGCTGTGCGCTTATTCTTTGGCTACTATTGATTAATTACGTCATCTAAACGTTATCAAGCCATTATCCTTTAAAAATAATAAAAATAATTCAATAAAGTCAGGGTAACGAATTGGTTTAATGTTTTCGTCATTTTTTTTGAAATTACAACAAATATCAATTATATTTTGATCGTTTTCTAGCATTGTTATTGGTATAACATTTATTTCAATTTCACCAGAAGAGTAATGTTTAAACTGATTATTTAAAAGTCTGAACTCTTCAAAATTTTGATAGGTTTTTTCCAAAATAATTCGATTAAATTTATTGTTGTTATTGTATTTATAAATCGCCTCTATCAAACTATACATATCTTTGTGAAGACTTTTTATTTTTGGTATTAATTTGTTGAAAGTGTTATTGCATTCTTCAGATGTCCAATGGTGTTTTGAGTTTATTGTGGTTTTACTCTTAATAAATCGTTTACCATTATCTTTCTCTATTGAATACAGTAACCCTATTCGATTAGTTATTTCTTCAATGTCTTGCCAGAGGTAGTATGTCTGATTTAAATCATAAATTGGCATTCTTTTAATTTTTTCAATTTGTTAAGATAATATCAACCTCTCCTGACTCTTTTGAGGTATTACCRTGTAATTGAGTTTGAGTTCTTTTAGTAAATGGACTATCCGAAATTGTTAGTGTATGATTTGGGAAGTGTTTATTTAATATTTCCAAGGTCGAGTTAAAAGTGAATTCTCTTCTGTCAGTCCTAACGTATATTGTACTATTTTTCTCCATTAAACTTGAACAATTTCCAAAAACTCTGTCAAGTAACTTGTAATAATCAGTTTTCGAAATAAATCGTCCTTTATGCTTGTGTTTATTTAATTCTGGAATTTCATTTTCACCTAACATCCATAACCTTAACCATTGATCTGCATAATAATCTGTCAAAGCATAATAAGGTGGAGAGGTGAATAGTAACGAAAACTTAATTCCAGTGTCTTTTGATTTTTCAACTATCTGTGATAATTCATTCGAACAATCTCCAAAAATTACCTGACTATCAAATACTTTTGGAATTCCTTGCTTATACCTCCAATTAATTTTCGCAGATATTAATTCAAAAGGATTAATTTCAGGAGGAGTTTTGAAATTATTTTTCTTCCACCATTTGATAGAATAATTCATTCCCATTGATTTAGTCATTCTCATCTGATTTGACAATCCTTCTCCTATTTTCCCATGTAGATAAACAAGTATTATTGACATTAATGTAGCGTCTGCATTATCAGATTTCCAATTCAAATTTTTTCGAGCTGAAAGCAAAAATTTTAATACCTCATCACAGTAACAAATTCTATAAAATTCAGGCATTTTTTTTATTGAACGAGAGAAATAATTTCTATTGTTATAAATCTCTTGTAACCGAAAAAGAACCTCATCTTTATCTGCAGGTTTTAATTTCACAGAACCGTATAGCCAGCCTACAGGATTGATTTCAATACCTAGACTATGTCTTCCTAAAATTCCACCTGCATAAATACTCGAACACCTGCCTGCAAATGGATCTAAAATAAAATCTCCTTCCTTTGAGTATTTCTCTACGACTTTAAAAGCAAAATCTATTGGAAACATGGCATAATATGGACCAAATCTTGCCCAGCGTGCTTCTGCAGATTTAAATCCTCTTACTATGTTTTCTATTTCAATCATTTCGTAGTAGATGAGTTTCTCATTTCACGTGCAATTTCATCAAAAATTGTTTTTCCGAGATTTATTGGAATTGTTGCTTCTGCATGAGCTGTAGCCAAAGGCATTACTGAATTATTGTATCGTGCTGAAACTAATTTTTCTAATAACAATAAACAATCTGATAATCTAGGGAATTGAGCTGGGAATGCTGTTGTTACTTCAGACTGATAATTATTGAAAGTAGCAATTGACGGTACAACACGATAACCTGACTTTGTTTTGTAAAATAATTTCCGCCCAAATGAGGTGTCCTTCAAATAAACATAATCGTTCCCATCATTTAGGACAATGTTCTTTTTTATGTAATCATTGTTTAATAAATAAACTGATTGACAAGGGAAATTATCCTCTCCTCCATTCTCTTTAGTATCTATATCAGCAAAATGATTAACAAAATTCCCTGTCTTTTCAATACCCATTATTAGTAAGTCAAGACCACAGTCTTCCTTTACCTTTTGATTAATTCTTGATAATTCAATTCTTATACATTTTGCGAGCCAAGACGACGCGCTAAAAACAGCTAAAGTACCCTCCATAAAGAAAGCAATATGACCCAATGTACTAAACCAATCTGGTTTTTGTTCAAAGGATCTAAGTAGATGAATGAGTTGTATTTTTTTTATAGTTTCTTGTATTTGTCCGTACATTTCACCATTGGTTCCTGATGGCTTCATTAACTCGTGTAGCCTTAATGCGTCTGTTGAGTATAGTTTTCCTCCACATTCATCACAGAAATATTCACCATAACCTTCTTTTAGTGGAGAATTACATCCTTCATGCGGACAATCAGGTGGATTTGAACTACCTTGAGCTCTTTTTATTTTGAGTAATTCTTCATAGGTTTCCAGTAAAGTTTCTGTATCAGAAAAAACTCTTTCTTCACTAAGTTTTTCAAAAAACAATTTTCTCATTGTAGATTTAGCTGAAACTTCTCCATTTAGAACTACATTACATCCAACCATTAAACTATCAATCGATGTTGGTTTTTCTGTTTCCCTATAAAGTTTAGGGTCAACAAAACGAGATTTCTCAAGTTCTTTAAGCTTATCTACTAAAATTACTACGGTTGAAATTGTTATGTACCCTACTTCTGCACCTGGAAATCCATTATTGATAATTTGTTTACTATAATCACCATCAATTGCAATTAATAATTGAGGTTCCCAACCAGATTGCTCAATCTCTGAAAAGGGAACTGTTTCTTCATTCCAATTTACTTCTTGAATATCATTACGAATTTTAATTTTTTTACGTAACTCTTCCATTTTTGAATCCGAAAGCAATCTTCGTAATGGTTCGTATGAATTACCAGATATTTGACTTGAATCGCTCATAAGGTATTTATTTCAAATTTATCGATTTGCATAGGCACTATGAAAGGGCTACTCAATGTCTTTACTCTTAGAAATCCTTTATCTTGAGCTCTTCGAATTGAAGGTTCGAAATCAATGAAATCATAATATTTCGTAAGCTCTTTTGTTTCGTCTGTATTATTTAGATGTGAAATAAACCAATTTGCCGTATTTCTAAGAATGTTCTTTTGAATACTACTAACTTCCTGGGTGGCATACACCAAACCAATTTTATATTTTGCACCTTCTTTAGCTGTTCGTACCCAAATATCCGATGTGTCAAGGTCTTTTCCACTTGGAAGTAAATTATGTGCTTCTTCTATGTAAACTAAAATATCTTTTGGGCGATTACCTTTGCGGAATACTTCCTGATTACCTTTAAATATCTTGTTCATTATTCTTTCTGCAGAGGCTTTATTTAGCATTTCGTTTCCACTTGACTGATCAACAATAACAAGTTTTCCTTCTAAAAGGTGTTGATAGATTTCATCTGCATAATCAGCTTTTGAATTTGGATCGTGTTGTTCATTTATTTTTCCAATTAAATTTGACCCTTTAGAATATTTAAACATTTCTAATATTCTTTCAAAGTCGGAGTCAGCAAAAGACTGACCTGTCTTAGATTTTTTGATGTAATTTATGTTGTAAGCTGTTCCAGCATCTGTTTCCAGAAAATAAAAAAGACCTTCGAAAGCTGCTGGCAAACTATCCCAATTCGCATTTTCTTTTCCTAAACTTTCAGCCGCTGCTTTAATTAACCCTTCTTTACGCTTATCTTTTATTTCAACTTTACTCATAGCAGTCCTTAAATCCGTGCTGAATAAAAATTTTGTAGCATCAAACTTCATTTTAGGCTTGAAAGCTTTTGGAGGTTCAAGCCCTGCCTTTTTGAGTAAAGCAAAATAAGCCAATGTTCTACGATAAAATCTTTTCAGTTCTTCAAAAAATTCTTCTTCTAAATCAAAATTCTCCTTGATAGGCTTATGTAATTCAACTTGTTTAAAATTTCTAAAGTACTGAGCTTCTTGCCCATCAAGAGCTATATTGACAATGGACTTACCATTCTCTAGCATATTGTAGTCATAAAAATTCAATTTCATAATCATCCTTTCCTGACCCAAAATATCTGATGAATGAGGATGTAACCCGTAGATCACAACATTCTTACTTCTCTCAATCAACCTTTTAACTGCATCAGGTTCTTTACAATGTAATTCCCAAATATTTTTTAATGCCGTTGGATTCTCTTCCCCACTAGAAGCATCTTGTGTATTTTCATTTGCATATTCTCCATTGGGATCAAATATAATTTGACCTATGGGGAGAGGTTTGTTTTCAGGTAGGTTTTTAGGATGCCTTAGTTCGTAGACGGATTTAGCTATAATTTTTGTTGTGTTTGATTTACCAGTACGAGTCATTCCAAAAAGAGCTGATTTTTGGGAAAGCAAGTCTGCAGGATATATGTATGTGGGTACATCATCTATTCCCTGATGCAACCTATTTGTTGATGCGTACCTGACTTTACCTAGCTTAACCGCTTCTGCATTTCCAAATTCAGCTTTATGATCTTCGAGATTTTTAGGATCTATATAATTTACTAAAGTTCTTAAAGAATCTCCTTTGGGTTTATATACTTTTAATGCCATGTTGGAATAAAAGTTAGATAAATCTGTACCAAATTTTAGCCCAAGTTTTTTCTTTTCATTTTCTTCCAAAAAGAAAGTGCCGACAATTCGACAAGATATTCCAGCATAACCGAAAACGGATCTTGTTTTTTCATCCATAAAGTCTTTGTCATCCCAGTTTTTTTCTGTAATCCCTGTAACACGTTGTGCAGTTTGGACTCGAACCTTCTCAACTTCTCGATCTTGTGGAATGGCAGTTGAGTCCATTACTCTCAATAGAATTATCGAAGAATCTTCCCTTTTAAAATCAATATCTTCTTTTGTATTGACTCTGCTGGCAATTAAAAAACATAAACTAGGGATACCTCCAACTTTTTCTCTATATGTGTCATGAACTAATACTTTAGCTTGCTCATAATTTGTTGAGTACAAATCACCAACATATTGCTCTTCTTGAATCAATTTTGAAAACCATTCTTTTGCATCTCGCTTTGGTTTATCTTGGTGAAAGTCGTTTATTGTGTTTTCAAATTCACTCATTCTTTATCAGTTTTTGTGCGTTCAATGTTTTCCTCAATTGCTTTTTCAAAAGGGCTTTTTTCAATGTTTGCTAAAATTCTTGCATTTTTCTTATAATCCGGGTCACCATTATCCTCAAGCAGCATTTCTAATTCTCTAATTTCTTTAGCGATATCTCTTTCATCTGCAAGTCTTACATCTCGAACTTCTTGAATTGCTTCTTTAGCAGTTTTCTGAGCAAGATTTTTATTTGCTAGTTCTAAGAACCAATCAGCTTGATAAATATTAATTCTCTTTTTAGTTTCATCCCTAAATTCTTTAATGAGTTCGGGTCTTGGGCTAATCGTCTTTCCTTTAAATTTATACCACCAATCCTCTTTAAGATCATCTGTTATAAAAATTATTGATGTATCAATTTCTTTTGCTCTGGCAATTACTTGTTTCCAAACAATAATATCGCCATACAAAGATTGATTAGCCTCATTTTGTTTTTCTTTAGCATCCATGTAGCCTGGAGGAACTTTCTCATCATATCTTTTCTTTCCTTCCTTATATATTTTCTCTAAATCTTCTTTTGAAAAATCATCTCCTATTTTTCCTTTTAATAAAGGCGTTAATCGTTCCCAAATGGGGTCATTGTCTATATAGTCAGGGTGATTTTTTTCAAGTTTATCTAAATCCTTTCTAATTGATTGAAAAGCTGAATCAATTTGTGTTTTTAGTTCACTAGTCTGCAGATAAGGATGTTTTTTGAACCCATTAAGTTTTGCTTCAATTTCTCCTTTCTTCTTCAACAAAGTTTCTCTTATATCTTTATAAGCCTCTTTTTGTGCATTTATTACAACAAGACGATTTTTTTGATATTCATATGCGGCTTGGTAAGTAATCCAGATTCTCGCTTTTATTTGCTCAAACAAATTGAAAAAAGCATCTCTAGTTTTGGGTGTGTATCTATATAAATTCAGTAGAACATTAGCATCAAAACAAAAAATATCATTCTTCCAGTGTTCCTTTAGCTCTACTTTTCCAAGTTGGTAATATTCACTAAATTTTTCTTTCATGGTTAAGGGCTTTATTTATAATACATCACTAATTAATTCAACCAACTCCTTTTTTATATCTTCATAACCCGGAAGCTGCTCTTCAGGAATCTGATGTCCCAAACTATTCTTCCAGGCTGCTTTTAGGCGTTTGTCGTTTTCTTCATTGATCATTTGTTCTATGCCTATGAACTCAAGACCTTTGTATTTTATTTTTTCGTAGAAGGCATCTTTTACTTTTCTCCAATTAATGTCTTTCACATTGTTGGATAAATACCAAATATCGTAAAAATCTCTGGGAGCTGTGTATGAACGTTGAATAAGTGCTCTTAATTTTTCTGAAAGGACTTCGTGAATATCATAGCAGGGGACTTTCAGTGGGGCTTGTGAGAGTTGATCAGAGTAAGGGTGATTTACTTCTTTCGTTACTATAGGAAAGATCATCAACTCATAGAGAATGATTTCTATTTTAATGCTTGTGGTCCATCTTTCCGAAGGTGGTGGGGCTTGATTTCTTGGGTGATCGGCACCCCAAAATTTAATTATTGCTTTGTAGCCTGTTAACTTCTCTTTGTGTTTGAGGGGTTTTAGTTCCTCTATGTGTAATGGAATTTCAGTTCTTTCGGTTATAACTTGTTCTAATTCGTTGAGGATTTTCTTAGTTAACTCAAATTTGGGATTGGTACAAGTAAAATCTAAGTCTTCAGAAAAACGATAGTTTGGGAAATAGCACTTTCTGAGGCATGTTCCTCCTTTGAATATGAGCGCTTCTTTTAATTCAGGAATAGAATATATTCCATCAATGAAATGACCTAACACCCAGTCTTTATCAACAGTTGTTTTTAAAACACTTTGTGCTTCAGCTGTCTTTTCTATTTCCTTTTTTAGTATCATTCAATATTGCTTGTTACAAATATCAAGGATTTCTTCTTCTGTTATATTTAATCTCAATTTCCAGTCATTGTTAAAGCTACCTTCTTCCTCGCCAAAAGGGTCTATCAATACATAACGCGGGTTTACTTCTCCTTCGGCATACTTTAGAAAGCGGGTCATTTTAGGTTTTTCTAAAAGTTCAGTTAGGAAAGCTAATCTTTTTATAACGGAAATATTACCGATAGCTCTGCAGTATTGAATCATTTTGACCTGATCAATATTTGTTTGGTTAAAAGCACGAATTAACTCTGAGTATCCCCCTGAGTACTTCGGTAAATCGAAACAATCTACAATGGTCTTTTCTATGTCAGTTATTTTGTATTTATGATTTCCGAAGCCTTCGGTTATAATACCTGCTCTTTTGGAATCTTTTATTTTCACAAATTGGTAATTAACTCCAAATACTGTTTTATCTTTTTTTATTCGAGTGGTTTGTACGAAAATGTTATTTGAAATTTGTTCGGTTAAACCGTGTAGGTTCAATGCTGACCAGTATGCAATAACTCCATCCGCGACAAGAAAACATCCTATTACTTTTTCATCTCTAAAGTTGGTACGACAATATTTACCTCTTTCAATTCGGGAAATGATTTTCTTGTGCACTAAGTTTTCAATAATTTCATTGATGTCCATTGATGAATCATTAGTCAACACCCTTAAATCTGCTAAGGAAAATATGTCTATCTCATTTTCATCAAGTAGTAGCATCATATCCATTTGGGATTGTGTCAGATTTTCGGATATATAGGTGCTTCTTGCCATTACATTTTATCAATAAATAAACCCTAAAAAATGGGGTTTATGACATAACGAAATGTAAAGATATGAAAACATATAATATTTATTGAGAAAAAAGATTGAAATGTTCAGAATAACATTACAATCATTTATATATGGGAGTTAAGTGAAGTTCTATGCAAATAGAAAAGGACTAGAAAAGTAAACTAAAAAAACGATCTATTTTATTTTTAATGTTACTCAAATCACCTTGTAGTTCACGTATTCTAAGTACTCCTTGAATCAATGGATCATCTTCATACTTCATATACTTTACGAGCTGTTCTGTAATATTAGACTCATAAAGTTTACACCTTTTAATCGTATTATATCCTTTTACTGTTTTAGGTGTATATCTCGATTTATCCACAATTTCAATGTGCATTAAGTATGGATCATAATGGGGATGGATAATTTTAAAAAACAAACCCGCTTTAGGGTAATCTGTACGATCCCAAGGTATCATATCATTATTTATTGATTTCTTGGTATTACAACTTGTACAAGCAACACTTAAATTAGTAGGCAAAAAAGAAAATTCTGACCTTCCGTATAAATCACCTTTTGGAACCATGTGTTCTACTTGGATTACATCGCGAAACGGTAATTTGCAGTAGCTACAAAGACCATTTTGTTCTTTTTTATAGTGTTTACGAATACGATCTTTCAAAGGTTTTAAGTTTGTACTTGACCAATCATAAGAATTTTCTCTAATTTCTTGATGATCAAGCACACTTAACTTGAAAGGTTTTTCTATATTTTTTCGTTGCCTTTTACTTAATCTCGCCATTCTGCCTTTTCGATTAATTTTGTTATTGCATATTTAATTGGGTCTCCTTCACTGAGACTCTCCTCCCATGATAATAATTCATCTTTGTTATCTTCAATCGACTTTAAGCCATTCAAACTTGCTTTCTTCATGATCTTAGCGAATCTATCTGCTAAATAAAAGTTTCTAGTTGTTGGCACATCAAAAACGTCTAATAGTACTTGTTCTGCAGACCATCCAAATGTGTTTACATCTGAAAAATGAACAGGTTCTATATCTCTATTTTTCACCAAACCAATGACGTGGGAGTTCATACCCTGAATATCCGAGATTAAAAAATGAGAATGAGTAGCAACAATAAAATGACAAGTCTTATATCCTTCAAACATTTTACGCAAATAGTCCATATATTTCATTTGCCAATTCGGATGTAAGCTCACTTCAGGTTCATCAATAAGAACAAGACTATTTTCCTCAACACTAGCCACAAGACCAATTAAAGAAGAAAGAAGGGAGTATTCACCAGAACTACTATCAACAAGGTTGAATTCGGAGTTTTGTTTACGTATATCAATAGATGGATAACTAATTAAATCAAGTTTTTTCAACTGTTCAATCATTTTAAAATCATCAACAATATTTGCATCAGAAAGGACATCATAATGAAGTAATTTAGAATTATCCTTTAAAAAATTTTTTGCCACATGTTGCAAAAAATCGACTATGCTTGAAACTAATTCGTTGTTTTCTTTTATGCTATCATAATATGTTGTTCCCCAAATTTCAGTTTCTCTTTTAGGAAAATATTCTTTTTGATGATTAAAAATACGATGAAATTCATCAACGTCAATATCTTCTTTATAAAACTCTCTTGAATATACAGGTTTATAGTAAATATTTACTGTTGGTTCCAAATCCAGAAAACTAAGAATTTCTTTAAGCTTAGCCTTAAAACCTTTTTTTTCTATAGAAGTAGTAATCAATTCTACTGTTTTCCTAATGTAAGCTTTTGTACCTGAACTAGCTCTTGAACTGCGCACTCCTAAATAGGTATAACGTGGGAAATCTTCTTCTTTTAAAAATGGGAATTTATCTGTAATCATTAATGAATTGGCAATAATATTATTCGGCAATAGTATTTTATTATAATCATCTTCTATTTGATTATCAACCGTAAACCATACACCTTTTGAAAATCTAGCTGCCATATGTTCACTATCCAATTTAAAGTTCCCGAATGAAAATTGTTTCCCATTTAAAAGATAAGTGAGAACAAACTTCCCCGGTACTTTATTAATTCTTTTGTCATTTTGTTTTAACTCATGAATTTCTCGAAATAAATTAATTACTGTTTTAAGAATATTACTTTTACCTGTACCATTAGGCCCAATAACCACTGTGTTAAAAGGGTAATCTTCTAAATTATTTAAATCATCACAAAATTTCAAAAACAAATTACCTAGAACGGGATTTTCTTCAAGTTGAAGTGATATTAATTTAAATCCACTTGAAATACGGTTTCTACTATCTAGAATTTCATTTATTAGCTGTTGAGTTTCGTCCATTATCAAAATTTTATGTTTTAAATTATAATCACCTATTCTCTATCAGTTTTTCTACTATTTCATCTAACGTATTTTTATGTTCAGTAACTGCTAATTTGCCGTCGTTGTGGAGGGCGATTATGTTTTCTGGGGTTGCATTGTCCATTTCGTTGTCGGCGTGGTTAAGGTCGGGTTGGATGCGGTAGTAGTTGGATTCGTTTTCTTTGTCCAGAGTGCTGTAGATTTGTTTTAGGTGATGGTGGACTGTTTCGGAGTTTCCTGACATCATCATGTCGAGGGTGGGTTTGATCCATTTGATTTTGTTGGCGTTTTTGAAGTCTTCGAACTCGTAGGGTTTCTTTATTGTTCCTGTACCTAAGGAAACGATGATCATGTCTTTTGCGCTTGGTAAATCAGGTTTTTGTTCGTTTTTTAAAGTTGATGAAAAGTTGATTGTTCTTGCTTCTGAATAAGCGCAAAGAGATGGATTATTGGCAAAAATACCACCGTCTATCAATGTGTATGGTGTGCCGTAAATAGAATTAATACATGCGGGTTCGAAATATGTTGGCGCAGCGCTAGTTGATCTGGCTACGTCTTTTAAATAGAAGTTGTTAATATCGTCTTTAGCATCATGACTTGTGAAAAAATGTGCTTTTCTATTTCGCATGTCATAACTCGTAATTAAGGAGGGTTTTAATAATTGGGAAATAGTATCATTTTTTAAATATGATGAAAGTGCTTTTTCTAATTCTTTTTCGGAATATTTTTCGTCAATTAATCCTGAAACGCTGGTTATCTTTTTTCTTAATGAAACATCAAAGATGTTTCCTCCATGATTTAAGTATAAGTTTAAGGCTTCGTTTGCTGTGTATTTATATTTTCCTTCTTCATCCGCAAATAAATATAAAAGGGCTAATATTCCACCGGTACTCGTTCCGGCTATAAAGTCGAAATACTTGCCTATGGAAGCTTCTTTATCTCTTTTCTTGAGCTCATTTTCAATGTAAGCTAAAATTGTCCCAGGAAGTATGCCTCTTATCCCCCCACCATCTATTGATAATATTCTTATTTTTTTCATTACACTAGTTTTTCTATAATTCTAAAATCATCTCCAATAACTCCTTTTGAGGAAATACATCAAACTTCACGGCTGAGACATTTGAATGTGACCAAACTCCTTTTTCTTTGATGCACATTTGTCGGTCAACTTTGTTTAGGGCTTTTGCGCCTTGATTATTGATGAGGTTTTGGAGACCGTTTTTGATGTCTATGTTGTGTTTGTTTCCTATATGGATGAGGAGGTCTTTTAGAGATGTTAATTGTTGTTCTGAATATTTATGCCAGTATTCATATCCTCGGAATTTTGTTTTTAGTTTTACTACTTGATCGGGGTGGGCTTCAGTGCCGACGTAAGTGTAGTGTTTTGATTTATTTTTTTCTATCCACTTTTTTTCTCCTTGGACTCGGGTGTAATATCCTCCTTTGGTGAGGTAACCGAAGTTGCAAAGTTCTATTCCTATACTGTTACGATGCATTTCGTTATTACCTACTCCAAGATGCCATGCATAAGATCCTTCGGGCATTGCTTGAGCGATTTCTCCGTCGTAATCATTGTTATTGTCTTTGATGTTTTGTCCTCCTATTACGAATTCTGTAGCTATTTTACCTCGTTTATCTCGTCCCCAAGAGTCTATTACTTTGTAGGGATTGTTCCAACCTGCGGTGTGGTGGAGGAAGATCCATTGTTTGCTTCGGCTCACTTCGACTTCGCTCAGTGGCCGCCGCTCAGTAAGCGTCTCTGAAATTGCGGGAGGGGAAAAATATTGGTCTTCGTCTAAATGGTGTTCGTGAATAATTAATCCTGAATCTGTATAGTCAGTTGTTTCGGTATTATCTGTCGTGGCTGCTGCCATAGCCGCCCATGTTTGTGGGCCGACGATGCCATCCACTATAAGATTGTTTTCTTTTTGGAATTTAAGAACTGCTTGATGTGTTATTGGACCGAAGATTCCGTCTGTTATTAGACCGAAGAACTCTTGGATTACTTTTACTTGCTCGCCGCGAGAGTTGAGTCTTAATATCATACTTAGTTCTTTTTCTTTTTACAAATAATTAGGAATTTATAAATCGCTATATACAATAAAAGAAACCCTAAAGGAATGAATATATAGTAACGAGCATTCAGGTCAGACCATTCCCATTTAAAAATGAGTTTTGAAGCGTATATAACTAAACCGAAGCTTACTATCCAAACTATTGTAACAAAAAAGAATAATCCTAATTTCAATTTTTTTATTCTTTCTATTAAGTCATTTTTTATACTGGTAAAGTATTCTAATTCTTTTCGATGATCATCAAAGAATTTTTGACTCGATAAATTACTGAAATCATGATGAATACCCTTATCTAATTTTTGTAAATCAAGCATTAATAAACGGGCTAAAAATGAAGTGTAAAATACATAGCCAACTAGACCTAAAACGATTAATAGTAAAGGAAAATCATTTCCACTCAGTTTAAATAATGAAAAAGAGATGGCAGCGATTGAGAAAGGAAAGGCAACTACCTGGTTAGAAATTTTGCTGAGTATTTCATTTTGATTTTTAAAATAAGCTTGCTTGTATTCAGAATATTCAGTCTGAATTTTTTCTAAGGACAAGCCTTGTAAGTATACGTTAAAATTTAGTTTCGCATCATTCAGAATTTTTTCAATTTTGTAAAAAAACGCTTCAAATTTAATCCCTGAAAAAGATGCTATATTAGAAATCATAGCGTTTTTAAGAAATGTATGGAAATGATTTCTTTCTTTAGTATAAGTGTCCTTGAACTCGGAGAATTTACTAAAGTAATTCACTTCAGTATTTAATGGAATGGTGCCTACTGGTTTAAATTTTAATTTAAGACGTCTTTTTTCCGATATGGATGAGAATATAATTGAATTATTAGCTTCAGAATAAAAATCCACAAATTCAAAATTTTCTTGATCGTCATTGTCATGACAGTTCTTAAAAAATTGTATGGCCTCAAAATATGCTAACGCATTGGCGAATAAAAAGTTTTGGGTTTCTTTACCATTCAGATAAACCTTCTCATCTTCTAATATAAGTGATTGATTTTCTACCTTATAATTACTTATCACTACATTTTTTTCAAAGTGTTTTTTTTTAACAACGTTATAGAATTCAACTTCGTTATGAAAATATGCATAAGGAAGGTTTTCTTTTTCAACAATTATGGATTGATTTCTTTTTTCAAAAAGAATACTTGAAGATCTCAAAAATGAGATAAGTTCTTCGTTAATTTCAAATATCAAGTTTTTGGTATCACCTATGTCATAGGAATAACCAAATTTAACCAAACTGATATGTATATTTAATACACTCATTCAAGTTCATCAAATTTAACTCTTAATTCTTGTGATTCAATTATTATTTGATTTCTATTTCCAGGTCGAACTCTTGCGTCCTCTTTATCAGCTTTTGAAAAGGAAACTTTAATCTTACCAGATTTTATTTCATATTTTTTCAATTGTTTAAGGATTCTAAGAGCAGCTTGAAACTCTCCATTTATATCTATTTCTTCAGCTTCTGCCCTATTAACTAGAAAGTCTTCGTCATCCCAAAAAGTTCTGCTTAAATCTTTGACTCGTACGAGTCTTCCCGAAGAATTTATATGATCATATAAACGATTTCGAAACTCTTCTGAACCATATCTTTCTTCAGAATTTGGCTTAAAAGGTAATTCATTAGGTCCTAATGAATTAAATATTCTAAGTAAAGCCTTTGTGTCATCAACGCTTTTTTCAGCTAAGTCAGCTTCTATCCAATCAATGAAATAATCTGACTGGTGTTGTTGTCTTTTTGTGTAATGTAAATATCTCGTTTCATTATTTGAGTATAGTGAAAGGTTGACTCGAGCTGCCATTGCCAACTTACTTGTGTCTACAATTGTAGTAGTATTAACAGTGTAATTATTAGAATCAGATTTTTTGAATATTATTTCTTCGCTATCGCGAACCATAAAAACTCCAAGGTAATTTACATTTCTATATTCATACTCCATAAAAACAAAGTAGCCACCTGTTGCAAAATTATTACCAGTCATTAAGTCTGCCATTCGAATAAGAGATGCTTCGGCAAAATCCATAAATTTTTCTACAGATTTATCTTTAGAAAAAACCTCAACTGTAGATTGAAATACGTTTTTTTCTTCTACAAATTCTGTTTTTAATACTTTCTCATCTTTTTTAAATGCTTCGTTTAGGCGTTCAACTAAATCTTTAGTATTATCATCTATATTCAAAGTTGAGCTTGACTTATCTATTCTTGGCCCTTGCCCTTGTTCTTTATCTATTAGGTGAATTATTGCTTTTTTTAACTGCATATTTTGTGATTGTTAAGTTAGTTTTTAATTGGTATTCTAGTTTTTAGCAAAATATTCAAAAATAACTTTTCGGACATCTGCTTTTTTGCCGTTTTTCTTTGGGTGGTTTGGGTCGAATTGTTTTCCGTGGATGCAGTTGTATTCGAAGTTTTTTTCATATTTGGCATTGAATCCGGACATTTGTTTGCGTTGTTCGGTGCAGCCTATTACCCAATCGTTTTCAGATTTAAAGGCTAGCCAGAGTAGTTTGTCAAACCCATTGGCTAACCATCTTTTAAATTTCTTATCTATTAACGATCCATCGTAATCTCCTACCATTGATTTAATTCTTACTTGATCTATGGGGTTTGATGAAAGTATCTTTTTTAGTTCTTTGGATTCGGGCATCATTACTTCAAGACCGGGTTGTGTGCGTATTGCGTTGATCGAAAATTGAGAAATGGCTAAAACGTAACCCCATCCTGCTTTTGAAGATGTCTTTTTGAGCATACTTAACACTCTATCTAATCCTTTGGCTACTTTCAATAAATCTGAACCATGGGCCGGTGCAAATGTTAAGAGCTTATTGATTTTTATCTTTCGATAGGCTTTATCATAGGAAGATAAAGTTTCTGCAACTAATGCACCTCTGGATGTTGTAATCACATCTACTGGCTCAGTAAACATTTTGTTTCCTAAAAGTTTTAGTAACCAATCTACATTTTCTTTTACGGAATGTGAAGCAGTAGGGTGATTGAAGGCTAAAACCTGTTCATAGGTATTACTTTTTATTAATTCTTTGAGTAAGCTATGACCGCTTTTATTAGAGGAGTTTGATTCTAATAAATCACCAAAAGAACCATTCACTGAACTGAATGTTCCGTGTATTAAAAGCAATGTTTTTTCACTCTCTACTATTTGATTCTTCTGATCTATTTCTAAAAATTCATCTTTGCTTTTCGATGAAACAAATTTGTAAATTCCGTATTTCTTTTCACCCAATTTATTAAGTGCTTTATGTGCTAAATTTGTACCTAAGTCGGTTGCTTTATTTAAGTTCTTTGTGACTTTTTCTGTGTACTTTTTTAGATCTGACTCGTGTCTAGGAAACGTAAGAACTTTAAGTGCAAATTGAGTTTTGTTTTTGCTATCCTTTTCAACCAATTTGATTGCATCACTTTCGCGTTCAAATTTTTTATTGAAATTATAGGTAAATCTATACGATAGTGAAAATCGATCCTGGCTATAATTTTTATCTGTTGACTCAGGTGTTATTAAGTATATTTCGGCATCTTTAGAATTATGTTTATCGATGGGATTTTCTTCCAAATAAACCAAGGCTCCTTCATCTTTCTCAAGAAACAAATCAAATCTTAGTTGAATTTCTTCTTCGCTTGTTATTCTCTCTGGAATATTTAAAAACGTTATTGCAGAAAAATCTATAAAACGTTCGCGTATGTCAGAATATTTTTCGATTTCAACATTTTGCTCTTTTAATAAATCAACGGTTTCTTTTGTTACTCCCTTGTGATCAATGTTACCTTGTTCTGAAAATTTTATTTTACCTGATGCCACTAAATGTTTATCGTTTGCCCAGCCCAAGGTTCCCCAGATTTCATTTATTTTTTTGTATTTAGATTTTTTAAAATCGTAGATTCCTAGCTTAGTACTTTTGGCTTCTCCTCCAATTTTAAGAAAGCTGTATTCTTGATGTTCGAATGTAATTTCATTTAGGTTAAAATTTAGTGCCATAGTTTGAAGTGTTTAAAATATTAAAGCTACTTAATTATTCTTTTTTCTCCCTCTTTCTATAGAAATATACAAATATTGGGATGAGTAGAGTACCAAATAACCATTGCCAATGTTCTTTGAAAAATTTAGTAAAGGTGAATGAAGGTGTGGCTTCAACTTGTATTTTCTCTTTGAATACTTCTTGACTTATTTCTCTTTCAGTGCCCCGTTTATCATAAACTGTTGCAAACACTTTTATAATAATCGTATGAGTTCCTTTTTTTAATGGCTTTACGTGCCACAACCATTTAGTATTCCTATCACTTGATACAAACAGAACTTCATCTTTAGTACTAATATCAAAATTTTTACTTCCTTCAGGTTCCGGATCATATAAAAGCACCCTCATTCCTGAACTTACTTCAATATCTCTAATTTCAAATTTTGATGAATCCAATCCCTTAAAAAGAACTTCATTATCTAGTGATCTAGTTATGGAAAATGTGACATCATAACGTTTGCCAACCTTCATTTCTCTTGGAAAATCAAAAGCAAGCTTTCCAGGAATTAGGTCTATTAATTCGTCAGATTCACTCTTATGTATTCGCTCTTCATTCAGAGAGTCATACTCTTCAACGTTATTGTTTTTTTCTTTTACAGTATTGTCAGATGCTTTCTTGTTATCGTTCCCTTCTTCTTCTCCCCCCCCACATGAAAAAAATAAAAGACTAAGACTGAGTAAGAGTACAGTAGTGAGTTTATTAGTGTTCATATATTTATTCTTTCATTAAATAGTCAGCTCATTTTCAGTTAAATTTAAGAGGCCTGAAGAGTTTTCTACTTGCACTCTAAACCTTTTATAAATAGTATTTCCATCTTCATCTTGCTTGACAATACTCCCATCCTGAAGGTCTGTATCTACTAAGTCCACAGAAATAGTTGGGTCGTTTGATTTTATTTGATAGATCTTTTGCCAATTACCTGAACTTGTCATTACGTATAAATAATATGTTCCATTGTAGCATGTTGGTTGCCAAGATAACGCTACATTGTTTAATGTTATTGGTGTTGAAGTTGTAGGAGGATCTGATGTGAATGATAATACTGGTGCTTCAGGATTAACATTATCAACCACGTTGGTTAATACTACATTTGACGGTTTTGAAGGAACTAATTCATCCTGATTATCTTCATTTTTAATAAGACGTTGTGCTACAATTCTGTAGAACAAAGGATCGCCAAATAAAGGGAAAGGATCATTTTCAAAATCGTCTAATACTGTTTCTCCTATCTCAACAGATTTCACCAAATTCATAGTTCGAATTGACAAAGAATCAGATGGGTTTGAAGTTCTGTAAACATCTATCTTTTTAATCCCTTCTGATTTTATATAGTCATTTACTTCAAAATTAACAGCAGGTGGTGTCTCTAACAACTCATTTGCAAGCTGCGTTGTGACTTTTTTAATTGCAGGTTCTTCAGCAGGAGATGCATTGACAAGTTTTATCGGACCAGAAACCGGACTTCTTCCACTTACTTTTAATTGATTGGTTAATTCTACTCCATAATAAAAGTAGAAGTTTTTTGCAGCTCCATCCAATGAGTAGTCTGTAAATCTCACATACACATCTCCAGCATCATCGTATTTTGATGCCATTGGCACGGGATCAAAACCTGAGCCCGGATCTGTAGGATCTAAAAATTGTCCTTGTTGATCTCTAATTTTTGGCTTTGTTCCTCTTGTCTGTTTGCCTTCTTGAATGTATTGATATAATACCGGCTGTTCTGTTAAAGGTAAGAAAGCACCATCAATAGCTTGTTTTACAATTTCTGTCGTTTGTGCATCCTGACCGGGAGGTGGAGGATTACTTCCTGCAAAAGGAAATACCGGAGTAGCCGTTATATCTGCTTGTGGAATTGCATATTTGTCATTGTTAGGAATTGGAAACCTGAAACCACCTGGTGTATGTTCTTTAAACTGACCAGTACTCGTGTCTAAATTGACATTAACTAAATCATTCCAACGATCTGTAAAGAAATCTGCATCGGGGCTTTGTAGGTTTTCTAATTCATTGAGGATTTGGGCTACTTTATCAGGTGTATACAGTTGATCTAATATTTTTCTCTCGTTCGCACGATAAAATACTAACATGTGTGGTTGACGACCTCCTGTTGTATTTACTTCTACATCAAAAGTATATGTTGATTTTCCATAAAAGTCAGGTCTTGTAGCAAAAGTAGGACCTGTAGGAACGCCCGGTGGGAGTGGTTCTAATATTTCCTGTGCCAATAAAATGACAGGAGTTGTAATTCGAGAACTAATTATAGGAGATTCTTTGATGTCTTTTGCTCGAATCCCCATAAATGTTTGTCTTGTTCCTTCTCCCAAACCAGGTAAGATTGTACCTTCTTCGAAATTGTTTGAACCAGTTGTGTCAGCTGTTAAATATGTTCTGTATGAAGGGTGGAAGTTTACGTTAATTGTACCCGAAGTTTGAATTGGTACATATTCATTCGTTGGTGTATAATCCGGATAATTGGGATCAGCGGGGTCATTAGCTACCACTTCAACTAAACTATCATAAACTGTCAATTTCAGAGTACTACCTGAATTATCTATTTCCCATACTTCGAGTGACTTCATTTGAGGGTCTGTACGATTTGGGTCTAATGGTGTGGGTAAAAATGAGGCGTCTTCTAATATCCGAACCATACCTCTATACCAATCTATTGATTCTTTAACATGATCTTCTAATTGGTAGTTTGTGAACTCTATCTCATAAACACCAGTTCTAGAGTTTGGGATTGCTGTACCCGTGTCATCAACGTCTTCTTTCTCTATAATAGTAGCTTCCTCAAATATACCACCAACAATGACCTTTTCAGGGTTCCCATTAGTATTAATCACTTCTTCACGATAAGGAGGAATGATTTCATCTGAGAGATCGCCGTTTATTGTTATGGTATTATTGTTTGCATCAAGTGATGCTATGGAAACTGTTTTATTAAAAGATAAATAAAAGGGATGACCTACCGCTGTAAACGGTTCATTAACTTCTATTACCGTCTCTGAACCACTTAATGTTAAATTGATTACTGTATAACTATTATCAATAGTGTTAGATGCCGTTATTAAAACTACTTCTCCAACTGCCAATTCACTAGTTACATCACCTTGAACAGTAAATGTTTTATTTACATCATCATTACTTACTACTTTTACTTTTTTAGAAAAAAGTATTTCTCCGGGATTTGTTATTGTATCATCTGCTATTTCTTCAATTAATGAAATAATCGTGTCACTTCCCTGTACATCTAAAGTATCAATTGTGTATGTACCATCATTTTGAGGATTGTCGGAGAATTGAATGTTTAAGTTAATTACTTTAAAAAAGTGTTCTAAATATACTTTTTCAACCAATGTAGCATCCCAATTTGAAGGCTCAGAAAGGTTTTCAATTACTAAGAACATATCTCCAGTTTCAGGGCTGACAAAACTTTCCGTTACTGTGAAGTTATTATCTTGATTAAAGTCGACGGCTTCTGTTTCTCTGATCTGTTCAAGAATAAATGTTGGATTATCTCCACTACCGGAAGACGAAACACTTTCAACTAAAAATGTTTGTTGACCAGATACAAATGAGCTCCCTACAAATCGTCCTATTTCAGAAGGGGCGATATTTGGTTGTACCAATTGAGCAGGGCTAGAACTATTAATATTGTAGGACTCTGTTGTAACCTGAACTCTGTTGTTTGGCAATTGATTAACATTAACCACTTTCCCTTTAGCTGCCATTGGTGGACCTGCTCTAAAAAACAGTTCTGCATAATCCGCTACTTGGTATGCTTTGTTATGGTTGTAATTCCAATCAAAGGTTGCTCGAACTAATGTTTTGTCAGTTGTTGTTAAAGCATTTAATTTATCTTGTTCGTGCTGTGCTGTAAATATTAAAGGTACTTCTTCCTGAATTAATTGCACCGCAAAATTGAAAGGCGGAAGTATGGAATTTCTTTTTTTGAACTTCGTAAAATCTGTTTGCTGAATATTACTTATTTCTGAAGCTCTTGAGAACCAATTTATACTGTAAAGTGCATAATCGTGAATTCCTTCTTCTGTTTCCTGGTGGTTAAACACCAACTCAGCACCATTATTTGGTACAAAAATAGTTTCGGGTGTACCTGCATGGTCTGAAAACTCAGAATCATGATTTATTTCAGGGCTTCTAAATACAGATTCACTGTCTAACTTATATTCAATTCCAAAACCAATTGTATGGCTTTCATCACAAATGCAAAATTCAATTCTTGAAAAGAAAAAATCTTCAAAGCTATTTTCATACAGAAAACGATTTCGTTTAAGATTTATAAACCTTTCATCAGCATAAGGTGTGTAACCATCATCATCTGTTAACTGAGTGGGATTACCTGTGGCATTATTAATGAACAATCCGTAAGAAATTTGTTTTAATTCCGGCGCAGGTGGTAAACGAAAATCGTTAAATGAAGTAGGTAAACTCATATAAAGATGAGTAGCTGTTTCTCGCGGAATGATTCCTTCAATATCGACTTGAGTAATGTACTCCATTACGTAAATGCAATCTCTGCGCCTGAATTGACCTGCTATATTTGAACTATTGAGGATGGCATTTATTACATTATTTGGTAAAGGTGGTTGCCGATTTAAGAGCGTATCTTCTACGATCGGTGATAAAGGGGTGTTTTCTAAGAAGATTTTTCTAATGATTCCTGCTGGAAGTGGTGTACTTCTAGTTAAGAGAGCAATTAATACTTCATCAGTTAAAGGACTATTGTCTTCCATTATGGACTTGATGATACCAGCAGGTAAAGGAACACTACGATTCGCTATTGCAAGTAAGACTTCATCAGATAAAGGATAACTTTCTTCTACTATATTTTTTATTTTGCCTGCGGGTAAAGGTGGATTTCTATTAATTGCCGCTAAAAGCACTTGATCTGATAATGGACTGTTTGCTATTAACACATCCTCTATAATACCTGATGATAGCGGTGGGTTTCGATTGATTGCAGCTAACAACACTTCATCATTCAAATCTGGGGTAGCATTCAATATATCTTTTAAATGACCTCCACTTAATGGAGTTGACCTGTTCACAGCAGATATTAATACAGGTTCTGAATTTGGAGCTTTATCAACCAAATAATCTCTTACTTGAGAAGAAGAATTGCCTGGAGTGTTGATAAAATCAATTAATACTTGTGCATCAAGACCACTATCAAGGATTCCCGGTGCACGACCTCTAGATTTGTCAATATGGCCAAGGCCTAACATTCGGGCAACATGAAAATCTAATGAAACCAATTTTAACATGTCTAAATAACTGATTTCAGATGAAGCAGTGTTTCCCGGTGTATCTGAAGGTAAATAACCAATTGCCTGATTATCTGTTTTACTTAAATCCAAGTAGGTTTCTACTGCTTGTTTTAATCCTTCAGGATCTTCCCATTTGTCTTTATAATTTTGAACTTTGACTGTAAATTCTTTTGTTCCCGAATCTATATCATTATACTTTGGCCATCTTTTGTCTATAAGGTATTTTGTAATGTCTTCCAGTCTTTTATAGACTAAATCATTATTATCTGACTCACCATCGTCTAAACTAAAATCACCTACATGTACAAAATTGCCGTTGTTATCTCCTTCACCATTTTCACCAATAATGTGATCTTGATAAGTGGAAAAAGTCAATTTTTGAGGGAAAAAGTTTGAATAACTAAACCTGAAAAACTCTATGTTCTCACACAAAAATGTTCTGCTTGCTAGTGGGTCTAATCGGGCAATTCTTTTTCTACATGAGATAAAATATTTATCCTCAGCATCCTGAGCGTCAAAATTGTCGTGAATTAAAGAAATTGCTTCAACTTTAAATTCTCCAAAAGGTTCGTTGTCAGCATCTGAAACACCTAACTCAAATACTCCCTTGAACTTTAATTTTGAAGAAGTTCCTGCTTCGATTATACCTGTGTAGGCTTTTAAGAAATCTAAAGGATCACTATTTGGATCAACTGTACTTCTGATTGTATCATATTCATCAATGTCCATAAATCTCACAAACACATCTGTAGTGTTATTTGAATCAAATGACACAGGGATAAAATTATCGTAATGCCAGATTCTATCATTTCCTGTTTCGGTGAGGCTATCAGGTGAATTTGAAAAATCTACTTCAACACTGAATTCTTTATTATAAGGAACTCGATATATTCTTACAAAATCGTTGTCTTTATTAAATCCTTGAGTACTCGGATAGTTTCCATTACTTCCAGAAAGATTTCCTTTTGGAAGGTGTTCATTTCCGAGCTGTCTTAAAAAATCCCATCTTAAATGAATACCTCGTGCGCTACCATCTTTTCCTGACGAACCCGCAGCTTGAAGATAAGTGTATGGAGACTGAAATAACGGATTTATTAAGTTTATTTTTTGAGACATAATATCTGATTTTCTTCTTTATTAATTTATTTCAATAGATACGTTCACTGTTACCAATGATGTGTATTGGGCTCCATCCCATTGTTTGTAATCGAATACGAATTCATAGATGCCCGTTGTAATGTTCATCGTTCCATTCGAAAGGAATACATTCTTATAATCTTTTGAAAAGATTTTCTTATCCAATGTGTTTCCTCCCAAAGTAGCTTCAATCGTATCTAATATTTCAGCATTAGGGATTTTAGGATCATTAAATGGTTCAGGATTTCTGATTAAGACACCTAAAACATCGCCTGAATCATTTTTTATGACGTTAAACTCTGTTGTAACCGCTGGGTGAAGTGCTCCTGTTTTTAATACTCCGTCTAAGAGACGATCATAAGAATCAGCAAACTCCTGAACTAACGGATCGTTTTCATCTAATGTACCTGATAGAATTTCACTAGCAGTTGTTATCATTGCCGGAGTAACATTATCAATTTCTACATCAAAAATTGCAGACTTTGTAATGATTGAATTGTCATCCGGGTCCGTTTCCAAAATATAACTATTGATCTGCTCTTCAAATGTTCCATATCTTGATGTCTGAAATACATGGCGATGTACTTCTTCTAAATCTGTATTGCTATCAATCGTGTATTTGGCATTATAAATAGCGGTATATAATTTTAATGGTTTTAGTTCATCAATCGCTACTTCTGAATTCATACCCATAGGTGAAAGTGGAGTGGTATTAACACATGCCTCACCATTTTCGGCTAAATTATTTAACGTATTTACATCCAAAGCAAAACTTGGAAGGTTGTTTGCCAACCATGCTACACTTATGGCTTGGAATGGTGGTTGAGAAGTATCTGGAGCAGGGTCAAGGATTAATGATTCCAACTCAATTTCTACTTCTGTGTTATTCAAATATTCATCCCAATTGCGATAAAACTCATAGACATAGTTTTTAATGTAGAATAAAGATAGCTTCGGATTTATATAAAACAGCGGTTTTGCTTTAATCAACGCTCCATCTGCATTGGGATATGACTTTTCATAATCAATGTAATGCTGTAAGTTGGCAAGCTTAAATTCTGCTTCCCTGTCTTTACTTTCCAGATCATCATATCTACTATTACCCTGATGAAAATGACCAATTGGTCCTTTCGTTTTGAATCCAAATATGTGTTTTCTTAAATAATTAGTAAGTGAATTACTTGGTGTATTTTCAAACAATTTATTTTCTACCTCTATTTCAATAGCGTAATAGGTATTCGGTCTCCATACAGGTTGAATCATTTTATTAAACCCTTCTGTGTATGCATCAGAATCATCTTGCACATCATTTGTATCGGGTAAATTATCATTGTTCACAGCATCATCTAACGAAAGGAAACAGAATTGATAGATGAATGTGGTACAATCATCAAAACATTCGATAATTGGATAACAACTCTTACCAGTTAGTGTAATTGTTGAGCCATCTGAGAGGTTTGCATCGATTTCAAATTCAAAATTTTGACCTAAAGACGTGTTATAGGGTCTTAAGTTTGTAAATCCAATAATGGAGTTCCAATTTATAGGTGGATTATCTGATTGTAATGAGATAAAACATTGAAATCCAAAATTATCTTTTATGGATAAAATTAATTGATCTTCAGTTATTGTATCTACTGTTGATTGTAGAACCAGTCTTTTTTGAATAACATCAGGGTATAAAGATGTATTCTGAAAAACACCATCATATAAATCATTGTGAGTTGGATATAAGTTGATGTTGGCTGTATGATGTTTATTTATCGCTAATTGATCCAAGAAGTTTTCTAAATCTTTAGCTTGTTTTGTGATATCTGCATTGCAAACAAATGGAGTATCATCTTCTGGTGTTTCACATTCACAAGCTTCTACAATTACTTTATCAATGGGTTTGTTTATGTCATCATAAATAACAGGATTACTTAAATCTAATGATGCTACTGTTTTGGTTTCGACTAATTCATAAGCGAACTGTGGCATATTTGTAGGTGCCAAATCAGGGAGCGTTACTCTCTCATAAAAATGAATTTTTACGTTTGGAGCAATGGTTTTGATTTTAAATGTAATGCAGGTCATGGGTTCATTAAATACCATTTCCAATTCGTCATTATCTCTTAGCGCCAAAGCATTGATAAAATCATCGTGGGGATAAAAGACAATATTAGCATCATTGCCATTGATTTTGAATAAAAACTGCTGATAAAATATGATTTGATCTGCAGGAATATTTAAAACAATATCGCCAGGTTGAGCTCCTTTTCCTAAATCAGTAAAATCAATACACGTTTTCTCAACAGGATCCGGTGGACAGTATATTGTTTCTGTTGTTATTCCCAAACCTTCTACAACAATATCTCCAGGTTGACCTGAACCTTGAGATAAAAAGCTTAATGGGCTTTGCGCCAAAACTCTTAATTTGTTGTGTAGCCCAGGTGTTTGATATTGCCAAAACCCTTTTTTAAGTGTAGCAGGATCGGCTGTAATAAAGGGAGCTAAAAACAACTGTGTTGCTGCATCATAAATATCGTAGGGCACCCATGAGTTTGCATTATCGTCCCACGCATGTATTTTAATATTGTGCAGGTGATATTCATGGCGCACTCTTGAACTTTTTGCTTTTTGGGGAGAAACATAATCTACATATTTTGATGTTTGTGTGTTTCCACCAAATTCACTTTTCACATTCGCTGAAGGTTTAACACCTTTTAAAAATTCAAAATCTAAAAAGCTATCCATTGGAATAACATAGTTGTCCATGGATGATTTATTGATACTTGAAAGTGCAGATGATGAGGTGAATAAATCAAACGTTTCTCTTGATAACATATTGACAGCTTTCCCTGCAAACGGACGATCCATTATTTCATTTTCACTTTGATCTAGTGAATTGTCTTTTACCCACGAGAATTCAAACTTAGCGCAACGTTCTTTTTTGAGTACTTCGACACATACTTTAACCGAACCTGTAATAATATATGGTTTTGGCGCTTCAGCAGCTAATCCTGCATCGGCACTTACACTAAAGCCAAACTTAAAGATGTAAAGACCAACTTTTCCACCCATTTGAATGGATGCGCCATATTGCTTAGGTTTGAATGCTATTCTACCTGCAACATCTATGTATGCTCTTAACTCAGCTCTTAAAGGACCGAATTTTTCATCAAATTCAAATTTAGCTCCTGCACCTGCTTTAATGCCCGACGCCGATAACATCAGGTAGAAATAAGCATCAAATAGTTCTAATAAACGAACATTAACTCGACTTGACTCCGGTAAATCTCTACCTATGTTGATATACCAAGCAGATGAGTCATTAAAGAAAAAGCCCATTTCTATTAATGCATCTACTTTGGCAATACTACCTATTGTAGCTTTGTCATCCGGTAAATTATATTTTACTCCAAATGCAGCTTCGACAGATTGACTGCTAATTGAAAGCATAGCAAAGAAAGGTGGGTCTTGAGTGGTATCTAATCCAATTCTTTCTTTGAGCATTTGAGCTTGTCCTTGTAAAAGGAATACTTCCGGAAGTGAAAGCAAGAAGAATATTTTACTTGAGAATGCTTTTCCTGTATCACTGGCTGTTGCCAACGAGACTCCTGCACCCAATGAAAAGCCATTGGTTTGATCAAACTTTGAAACTTGAATTCCTTCTTTATAATCCTGAGCAATTTTAGCCTTATAATACTCCCACCATTTACCATCGTCTGCTACTCCTGCTGCACTTCTTGTTGCTGCATAACGCTGACCTACCAATGCTCTGAAACCATAAATTCCGAGACCTGTAGGGCCTAAAGGAATTGGAGTTGAAATTTCAAGACCGATATCAACAATAAATGCAGGCACTTTTGGGTTTAATCGCATGGCTGCACTTCCACCCATTTTAAGTTTTGGAAGTACAAACTCAATTCCTCCTGCGTATTCCGTACCTGCTGCTTCGTTACCCGGAGCGGGGTCTTTCATTGCTAAATAACCGCTTAAGAGTAAAGCAGCGTCTTTTGGTTTTGCATTACCTGGGATTATGATATCTATACCTATTCCTTGAATTCTTACGAATCTGTGAGGATCATAACTAGGATCTTCATCGTTATCAACTGTGAAGTAAAATTTAATGCCATCGCCTCTTGCATCTACACCTCCAGGATTTACGCTGATTCCTCCACTGAATTCAAAGAATTTATATTTTCTTTCATCTCCTTCATGAACTTGGGTGTGTGAACCAAATCCGATTGCTGTAATGGATAGTTCTACTGGTCCAACTTTGAGTGAAAGTGCTGTGGGCAATACTAATGTTCCACCTTCAAGTTCTACTTCACCGTCTTGCCAAATAATTAGTTTTTGTATGTTTATTTCATCCGGTAGGAATTGTCCAATTGTACCTCCCTGGTCTTTAAATTCAATCCCACCTGAAACAGCTACAAAGAATCGGTCTTCTTTTCTTCCCACAGTCAGACTGTCTATTCTAACATCTAGGATATTTGGGATGCTTAATGCTGTTATTCCTTGGTCTTCGGAGGCTGTTACGGAGAATTCGCCGTCTGTACCTATGTTGACATTAATATTTATTTCTGCATCGTCACCAGTTGTGTCTTTGAAGCCGGGGATTTTTAGTGTTCCGTTTATGTTAGAAGCTATTATTGAGTTTTGTTGAAATGTAACATCAACTGTGTTCAATGATGAATTAAACCCACCACCAAAATTAGCTTCAATTAAAGCCGGGTCTGGATCATTAGGGTTAATAGCCTCTATACCAATTGTACCTGAAAAACCCCCTGTACCAATTATTAAATTACTTCCCTTAATAACTCCAGATGAACCAGCTCCCTGATTGAATAAAGGAGGTAATTTAATCGTTGCTTCTTGAATATATACACCAACAAAATCATCAGGACGACCATCTGCAGTTGCTTCAGGAATATTTTCTGTTCGACTTATGTCAAGTTTAGCTCCTGAAAAATCAATTTCAAAACCAGTATTACCAATCATGGAAGGGTGGCTTAAGTTTGCTACCAATTGAAGATCATACCCAATTCCAGTTTCAGAACTATAAGAGAATGTTGCTGCATCAAATACAAGAGTTGATTTAATTGTTTCGTCTGGAATAGGCTCACCACCTATACCATCAAGTGGTACTAAAATATTTCTAGGAAACTCCAAACCAACACCTAGTTCAAGTGAAGCATTTATCTTTGGTGTTACAAGATCTTTAATAAACTCTTCAGTAGATGGTCCAAAAAATCCTGAAAAAAAGTTGTTTAAATTAGTGCGTGTGTTGCCATCACTTAATCCGTCTAAAATATAAATTGCAAAAACAATAACCCCAGCATCTTCAAGACTTGGTTCAGAATTAATTAAACCTACAACCTCCTGAATTGGTTCGGAGCTTGTGGGGTGAGGGATAGTTGTTCCGTAAAATGTGTTTAGATCATCAACAAAATCATTGATGCTTATTCCAAAGACACTCAAGGCATGACTGATAAGGTTAGTTTCAGATATGCCAAGAACATTAGTAGCAAGATCAAAAAAATCTGCTCCTTTAAACGAAAAATTAGCTAAGTTAAAACTCCTTAAATAAGCAAGTATGCCCCATTCATAACTCACAATGATTGGAAATTCAGAAATATCTGGTGCTAAAGGATCATGAGAAGGGTTTAATATCAAAAACATTCCTGTTCCCGGTATTTCAACATCAATTCGTTGCTTACTAACAATACTAAGACTGTAAAAAGCAGCATCACCACGTGCATTCTTTGAATATTGAAGGTCTCGGTAATGGATATTACTTAAAAGATTACTTATGCCGTCTTTTACAAAACCCAGTTGATCTGGAAGTGCTTCTACTTCAAGTATATTTGAAATTGGTTGATAAAATGTTTCGCCTGCCATAATTGTCTTTTTAGGGTTGTATTTATTAGACTTATCTATCTGAATTAATATGTCTATCCTTGTATCATTTTTTATTTTGATTAATATGAGATGCATCCCAATCAACTCCTTTTATTTTGATACAAGAGTCCTTTTCTTCTATCTCTGTACAGTTTTTCACTTCTAAATCACCTCGATGATAATAATTTACATCCTTTGCTAAATTAAATTCATAAGTTCCGGGAGTAAATCGAATTTCGTCAATTATAAGCTGCTCACTTAAATTTCCATCCATAAATATTTTGAAGACCATCGACTCTTTGCTGTTTTTATTTTTTAGAATGAAAGAATATTCATTGTAGCGGGGAACTTTAATTGATACAATGAACATTCTACAAACAGTATCATATCTAATCAGATCATTGCTTTCATTTAGGGACATTTCATCCCCATTCCAAGAATCCACATAGGAATAACTTGAATCGTTTGGTTTAATGATTTTACCACCTGCGTCACTTAAACTAAACTTCAATTTTAAGGTTGAAGTCTGCTGTGATAATGATATATTCGTAGTAAGTACCAAACAATTAATTGCTATTATTAAAACGGTTATATTCTTTATGACTATCATGGTTGTATACTATTTATTAAAATTACTTCTATTTCATTAATGAGATCAATTGTATTCGTAGCTGAAAAATCATTCGTCGTGGTTTGACCATGGCTATTTAAAGGTCTCTTAAATTGAATCAATGGAACATGCAAATGACCTGTGGGTAAGCTTGAATTAGTATTAGCTCTAATTCGTGATACACGATAAAAAACCTCATTAGATAAATAAGAACCTCCTGAACCTCTGATTGCTTTAATTTGATCCTGAACTTGATTTATAGGTAAATTGGATCCTGTAAGCTCAACATGACCTTGTATCGAATCATTAGTATTTTTTTCTACAACACCACTAAACTTTATTTCATATTCATAAGTTTGATTGAAATAAATCCTGTACTTCGCTCCAGATGGATTAGTTGTCGGAACCATTTTGTCTTCAGGCAGTTCACTTTCATAAAACTCATCTCCTTGAACTGAACTAGGAAAAGGTATATTTCTTATACATTCATTTCCTCTAGTACCACCTCTAGTTCTTGATGCAAATCTATCAACGTCAAATCGAAAAACACCACCCTGACTCATAGTTACAATCTCATCAACTGGAGTATAACCTGGATGAGAAGGGTCTATGAACTGGGTAAAAAACTCTTCTATTATGCCTTCACCATTATCTTGGTCAAAATCGCGATACCTCACAGGTAAAATCGCAGATTGAATAACTGCATCATTAGGAGATCCAGGAATTGTTTCACCATGTAGTTTTAATGCTGCAGCTCCAGAAGGATTACTTTGCAATATATTCACATCAAGAAAGAAAGGATCATATCCAGTAACCAAGATTTTCTTATTAGTTGTTGAACCAAAATCAATATCATTATAACCTCGAGACAACTTTTCAAAAAGACGTACGAGTTCATTTCTTGCTGATAATGACTGAAGAACAAATGGGTGACTTTTTAAGGTCACAAGCATTTTAATCCTTGCCCAATATAAGATACGGTCGTCAGGTCTAACATTTTTCACATATTCCCTTGCCCTATCTAATATTTTTGGTGCATAGTCATTAATGTGTCCTTCAAGATTGGATTTTGAATTTACATCATTAACAACCGCAGATACATCGCTCGTAAAATCGTCAACAACAGTACGCATTGGTAGAGTACCTGATATTGAACCTTCTTTATCCAAATCAATGAAGTGATCTTCCCAAGACTTTTTAGTTAAATGTAGCTTACCATCAACAGTAGAATTTGAAATACCAGGTGAGACTTCTATCACAGTATCTCCACTAACTATTGAAAGATTAACAACTGTATATAGACCATCATTACCTGTTGATCCAGCAATTTTGACATTATCATTTATAGCTAAATAATCCAACTTATCTCCAGTAATTGTAACCGAGTTCGCTCCAGTATCTACATTGTCAATATTTCTCGGGAATGAACCAGTTGACGTGGGACGATCAGTGACCCCGTGATTCTCTTCACAGCTTCTAATATATACAGTCGGAAGAGGCTCGTCTACGGAAAAGGCATCTGTAAAAAACAATAATCCATCAGTTGAATAAACTTCAATATCTGTAGAAGGGAACACATTTGCATACTCGCCATTTGTGTCTAATCCTTGCATACCTACTTTATATTTAGTAAAACCTAATCCTGATCCAATTTCATCTAAAATTGCTGTTGCAGGGTAATCATTACTTAATCCAGAAAGTCCTTCTAAGATATCAAATTCGGGTCTCGACAACCCTAAAATCATCATAGCTTGAGCAGGTGCAGATTCCACTGAAGTAGGTTCAAGCTTTAGGGATGTGATTGGAGTACCTGCATCATCTAATACATCAAAATGCAATCGATAACCCGCAAAACTCATTGCTTCTTCAAAGAAGCTTGATTTTTTACTGGTACCGCCTGTTAAACCGTTTAATGGAGGAAATAAAACAGGTGTTTTGAACGAATCTAAAGCAGAAGCGTAAAATATTACACGTCCACCTCCCGGAGTAGAAGTGTCTTCAACTGCAACTCCTCTTTCTGCTACATAACCGAAATCGTTTACTGAGGCATCAATATATTTTTTGTCCTGAATTCCTATCCATTTGATGTTATTATCTGAATTCCATGGAATAATATCCAAATTTACAGGACCAAAAACATTGTCGAGGTATGATTCTGTTTTAATTGCCTTAGGAATTGAAGTCCAACTAACCGAGGCATCAATTTGTCTAGAATAATGAAGTTTCAATAACCATGAAATGTTTTGTTTATTACCACTAACATCAGGATCATCCGTATTAGGTTGTTCAAAAGTGAGTTCTTCTGTTTCAAGGTTGCCTGACTGTAATAAATTATTTCCTTCAATAAATCGACCGCCTTCTGCTTTCGTCAAATCTTGTAAGCCTCCATGTTCTATGTAGAGAATTGGTTTAGGATTCTCATCAGCACGTAATTTAAAAGAGAAATCATGAGTATCATTTGTAGTTGCCAATGAAATTGAATTTAAAATCAATATCGGCCAACCTTCAATACCATATTTCTGAGCGTTGAAACTACCCGAAGGATCAGTTTTTACTTGAATATTAAACTCGTCAACAGAGCCATCATTATAATGTTCGAAAAAATTATATGAATTGCCGAGTTCATTTCTTATATCAATATATGTTGTGTTTTTTGTGTGAAATTTTTCTATTACATCATCATAAATGTCTTGCTCTTTTTTATCGACTGTATTGTTGGAAGAATCTCGATACTCTACTACTCCATTTTCCTTTACATGCAATCCATAAAAAGCAGCTGGATCAATGAAGTTGAGAATTTTTTCTCTTTCGAGTTTATTCAAAAACGCATCACTAATTCCACTAATATCTATCTCTTCATGACTTGAACGTACAAAATCAAAATCAGGGGTAAATTCACCTTCTTCTAGTATTATATCAATCCCGAAAGGTTGGTTGATATCAAACTCTCCCAATCGCACTCCTTTTAGGGCCATTGGCAATTGAAAATCGGGATCGACCTTAAAGAATTCCTGATCTATGGAAGTACTTCCAGTAATAGTAGGGTCATATCCAATAGCTTTACTCAAGAATGTAGCACCTGTACCGTTTTGACTTTCATGTATATTATAAAGCTCTGCAATCCATTCTGAATTGGAAGGGTCTTTTGGTGTAACCTCTGTTGGAGTACTTGTATCTATAAAATCTGATTCTTTTAGACCTCTATAAATAATGTACTTAACTGGTGTAAAACCAGGTATTGGTTGAGTAAATGGTCTTAGAATTAAATTAACTGTACCTGCAACAACACCCGGTTGCACCATCATTTTTCCTTTTACAATTGCATAGGCGCTTGTATCTACAGTTGCTGTAAATCGGCTTGTTACTCTAAATATATCAGTTTCTTCATCCGGTTTGGGACCAAAAGCATGATCTTGGATCTGTGTAAGATTATCCATATCAGCAAAAGCATAAGATTTTGGAAAAAGTGGGGGTGCTCCCAACAATAGTCCTTTTGATTCTAGGGCTGATTCATTGATATTCACAGATATTGAGCTTTCTGCAACGGAGTATTTCTCAGAACTTCCAACAGTTTTGTTAATAATGGGCTCTAAAATAATCTTCGAGTATAATTTAGAAACAAAAAAGTCTCCTTCGAAAGAAATATCATCCTGAACGCCTGTTGCTATTGAAGTAGAGCCAAACAGTGTGGGTGTATTAATATCAAGCCAATCAGGGTTTACTGATGATTCATCTAATAAAACCCAAGCACTTCCGTTAAAACTGAACTTAGCACTCTGAGGAGTATTCACTTTATCAAATATGGTTGCCTTTACAATAATATCCTCAGTAATAAAGTTGCCAAAATTTGCTCTGATATTAATTTTAAATCCTTTTTGTACAATTGTTCCAAATTCATCAACTTCAATCAATTCTTCCAGTTCGTTTAATCCTGTAGAGTCTTTAAATTCAAATTCACTGAAAAAAATCTCTCTATAGGAGATATTATTATTATTTTCTGGACCTAACCCTATTTCAATAGGAGATCCAATACCATCAACGACAACACCATCATGGGGTGTGATTTCTCCAATCAAAAATATTCTACATTCATTATCATTCTTTGGTATTATACTACTAGGCCATAAAACTTTAACAATTTGATTCTCTCCAGGATTAATTGACTCAAGATCAGCATTATCTACATTATAGATCTCACAAGCACTTAAATCAGTAAAAAAAGGTTCTACCATGTCAGTCAATGGAACTGAATCATCCCAACTCTGCGGAAAATGAAACGGTGTGGGTCCAACTAATGGTTCACCTTCACTTAATGCAACATAAAACCTTGCCTGTGCATCAAGACTTGTAAGTTCATTACCTCTATTTATAGCTCTGATATAAATCCACCGATCACTTAAAGGATCCAATTGGATTATCCATTTATTACCTAACGTGTGACCTGATGAACTCTCAAACTTGACCAATATAAGTTCAATCTCTTTATAGCTAGTATAATCTGAGAGTGCAAGCCCATTATTCTGCTCAACACCATCTTTACTCCATTTAAATGTATCTGGTCCCACCCCATCTATCTCTATTTCATATTCTTGTACACTTGTAGCTTGAGAAATTCCTTTTACTTTCAAATCATTCAAGTCACCCGAACCCCCTACGAATGAAGGCCTAGCAACTCCGCTCTTGGGGTTTTCATGAGGAACATCATTGATGTCTAACCCCTCAAAGGCTTCATTTACATTTGTCAGCCAGATATCAGGACTACTAATAGGGTTTACACTTAAATTTGTAATCACTGTACCACTGTCTCCTATAAAATTTCTTAGCATTAAATCTCGATGATCATGACTATATTCAAAAGCATTTTTGACAGCTTTTAAAGCGTCTAAGCGACCATAACCAAATTCTGAGTTCCAAACGGGTGATCTTCCTCCCTGAACATTTACCCCAGATGCATGATCAAAAAGTAGTGGTTCAATAGTAAGAAAATCTCCTGTCTTATCAATAATAACTGAAAAATCTCTCGGTGAAGTTCCAATTTGGATTCCCTGTCCTTCTTTAAGTCCTAATCCAGAAGTTACTTTTATTACAGTATCTCCTTGGGACGCTTGAACAGCTAAAGTAGTTGGAGATCCCACTGGTATAATATTATCAAAACTGTCAAGTATTGATTGAGAAAGATTGTCTTTCCATTCTTTAAAGTTGTTCAAACGTACTTTAATTGTAGAATTTCTTAAAATTTCTCGCACTTCAATCCACGTCAACGTCGGTTTTACTGTTAATACCAGTGCGCCAATTCCTGCACAATATGGAGCAGCTGCCGAAGTTCCATTAAACCTGTTTGTATAATGATTATTTGCTCCACTAAAAACTCTATCTCCAAAAATCCCATCATTATGTGTATTTAGTGGACCTGAAATTCTAATTTTAGTTCCATCAATAACAGACTGAACATGTTGAGCTTCAGCATGTGGTGAATCAGGTGGGCCAATAAAAATCCATCGATTAGTTGTAAGATTGGTAGCAATATTAGATGTGTCGTCAATTTCTATTTCAGTAGATCCGACAACAAGGTCAGATGAATTACTGCTCAAAATATTAATCGTTTCTACTGAACCATAAGTGCTAGATAATGGAGGATAGATTAAAATTTTGGTCTTATTGGCATGCGCCCCAGATGTTATTTCTTCTACTCCAAATACATTTACATATTCAAAAGAAGAGCCAGTACCAACTTTTATTACAGCTTTAATTGGTGTTCTGTTTGTAATTTCTTCTGATGTAAATAAGTTATCCACTAAAAGTTCAATATCTCCTGAAGTAGGTTGTTCCAATGAAGTTGTTATGTAACCAATTTCTGGAAAAGGAATATGCACATTTGAAAATACAGTAGATACGTCTAATGCAAGCTTCCAATATGTTGCGCCATGAATGGTTTCATTTGTAATATTGTTAACTAATAACCACTCATTTTCAACTTTATCTCCTGCTTGTCCAATCTTTATCCAATCACCAATCGATATATCAACATTTTGATCAACGACTATGAAGCCAGAACCCGGCCAAGCTCCAGCATAGAACTCTTGTTCTACCCTCAAATCTAATATAGATATTGGCGCTAAAAATTGATGTTCAACCCCTTCTGACAATATATTTCCAGTACCATTAGCTACAGTACTAATTATCCTTAACAAGCCTTGATCTGGGTTATGCGATTCTACAAAGTTTCCTCCACCGAATCCTGCCCATTCAATCTTCCCAACATCTTCTGACCCAGAATCATTTGAAAAATTACTATAATTAGCAAGTGTTTCAAATTTCCCTATCCCAAAAGTATTTGTTAATTTCTGAATCATTGTGGCCGCACAAGCAAAAGTCTTATCGTACGAACTCCAACGGGCAATTGGTTGTGCAATCTCTTCGTTGCCTGCTGACATAAATAACATAGTACCCCTTCCATTTCTACCACGCCTAGTCACAAAGTCAATGAATGACTGTGTCTCAGGATCTGGAGTTGTACCTATTCCCCCAATAGATAAACTTATTGATAATATATCTGCACCTTTAACAATCATTGGGACTTCAAGATCGCTACTTTCAAAGGGGAAACCTTTTAATCCTGCAGTCCAGATATATTCTTTAATGGAAGTATTTACCCCACTAAGATTACGGGGTATAATTCCCATGAGTTGGCAATTGGGTACAACACCACTCGAACCAATTCCGTTATTGCTTTTTGCTCCAAGTATTCCAGCTACAGAAACTCCATGATCTTCACTTTGTGAAGTGTCATTATCTGCGAAAAAAGATATTACATCAAATTTTCCATATTTATAGATTTTTCTACGTGATTCAATTACATTATTTATTGAGGAATGTGTTTTATAAAGTCCTGTGGTTGTCCAAGTGGATCCATTTATATGCTTAATAATAACTTCCTCCGTATCAGAATGACCTTGTGTGCCAATTGAAACAACTTGACCCACTTTGAAAGTGCCAGACACATTTGTTACATCAAATGATGATTCACTTGCTGGCACTATTTCCTCAGTTACACCAAAAATCTGTAGTCCTCCTCCTAAATCAAATAAAAACAATGGAGTATTTAGAGGATGAGCTATTTGCGTAGGAGTCGTTTCAATTGTCCACGAATTAGATGTTCCAATTTGTGTTGCCGTTATTACCTCAAGAAAACCCTCTTTGTTTCTACCCAAAAAGAATTGATCACCAGGACTAAGAATACTAAATGAATCAAGTTTTACCTGAAATATTGAAGTTGCTGGATTAAGATTTCCAACAAACTCAGCTGAAGCAGAATCTCCAACTAAACCCTGAAATTCTTCATTTTCTGGCACACCACCAATAGAATTAATTCCATCATCTATTACTGCTATGACAATATCTGGGTCACCGAACGTTTTATCAACACTGCTTTCAGGATTGACATTTAAATTGATAAATTCCCATGCATCTTCAAGCCTTCCTCGTTTTCGACTCCATGTGTATGGCCACAAAAAATCATTAGGAACTTCTCCATCCTTTTTAGTTACTGATTCTATTCCAGGATTCGCAAATTCAACTTTTTCTGAAGTTTTCATCTGGTCGAGAATATTTTGAATTCCTATACCAACTCCAAAGTCACTGCGAAAAGTATACAAATGACTTGACCCTAATGCTTTATGAGTAAGCTTCAACCCTAGTGATTCAATAACTTCCTTTATCTCATCTCTAAGAATATTCCTTTTAAATTGAACCTTAACTTCATTTGTTAAAACCAAAATTGAATTTTCATTTTGTTCCAATATCAATCCTGCTTCTCTAATTAATGGACTCTGACGAAATAAGGCAAGTATTTGGTCATCGTTTGCAGCTACATCAGTTGGCATACCATCTGAATTTCGCTTGGTGTAAACAAAATATTTAAACTGATCTAATGGGTCCTTATAATTTGACTCAAGAAAACTGAGATAATTGTCATCTGACAAATAATCTAATTCGAGTAGGATAGCCAGCTGTTTTAAATCATTCAAGGTTTTTAAATTTGGAAGAATTCCAATCTGAGAGGGGTTGTACGCAAAGGAAGCTTCTTGTTTATTGATACTTACAATAAGTTCATGTTCGGCTTGAAGTGTATATTCCAATTCAAGTTGATTTGCTGGGTCTGTGATTTGTATGGTTTCATCAATTGGATGATAATTTGTTTTTGAGATACGTAAATTGTAGTCCCCCACAATCATATCATATGCTAAATATCCGCCAATTTCATAATCATATTTCAATGACTTTGTTTTATTACCTTCATCGCTTAATAATACCTGACAGTCAATTAACTTTCCCTGATTCGAGTTGACAATAACTTTTAACTGGTGTACGTTTTCGCTCATCTTTTGATCTCTTTAATATGGGTATTTGAATTGTATATAATGAATTTTGACAAAATTAACTTCAGGATGTTCATATAGCTTTATAGATTTTTCGAATACATCTAATCCCGAGTTGTTAGCTAATTTTATCCATCTGAAATCACCTCCTGGAATTCTGCCCGCCTCATGGGTATCATACATAGCTAATATCTTTTTCCGCTCAGAGTGATTAACATATTTGTTGAATCTAATAGTAAGAGTTTGTTGGAAAATTGTCATTTCATAAAAATCACCTATATAAGGACCTGCAACTGATACGCTCTTTTCTGAACGGAATTGACTAAGTTTAAATTTGTACAATGAATCGACGTAAGATTCAGAATGTATAAGAGCTAGATAACCCTCAGTACCATGACTGCTGAAAGAAGTCCTAATAGTGTCATATTTACCTTTATGAATTGACTCAATTATTTCTACAACTTGTTTTCTATCAGTAATACCAAAATGTACAGCGAAAGAATTTTTCTCTACATAAACGGGTGAGTATATATCTCCATTACATACGTAAACATCTGTTTTCTCTCCTAGGAAGAAAAATATTTGATAAGAATTCACATCATCACTTGAAATAATTCTTTTATGGTCTTTAAGCTCATCATGTTTTACATTTATACGAAAAGTATCTGATTTAAAATCAATATGAAAACCTTTCAGACTATCAGAATAAGATAAAAGAGAGTTATTACAAGTTACATTTGCATCAAATACGACCTCCCACTTTGATTTATCATCAAACATACTACCTCTAAACACTTTGACTACCCTTGTTTGTGCAAAAGTCGATGCTTGCGAAAGAATTAATAAAAATAGAACCAATAAGCATAAACTACACTTATAAAAAGTATTTGATAAATTGATTGGATAATATTTTGTCGTAATCAAATTCATATTATTTCAACGATATTCTATTTTTAAATAGTCTTTTACTCATAGTATCTCCCAAGAAAAATAAAAGACATTCAGGCGATTGAATTCCGTGAGGTCAACTTTAAAATGCTAAACGGTACAATTAATCTAAGATTTGGTTCAGCAAGTTTGGAATAGGCAGTAATAGGTATTAAAACGAACCATTTCCTAATAAAACTTCTGACAATTTACGAAATAATATGAGATTTAAATGTCAAAACTTAACTTTTTACATCAAAATTTATGAAAATTCGATAAATATTTTACATAACATTTTTTTATAAACACACGGCATAATTGATATAGAAATATATTACTCTTTTATATCGTACTCACTTTTAATTTTTTATCAACAGTAAAAAATACAGTTATGAACACTACTAGCTAAAAAAACGCTTTTCGAGCTTGTTTATTTAACAATTATACGCCTTGATATACGGTGTGTTCAGTTAGTTTTTTTTATATCATAAAAGGCTAAAAATAAAATGATAATTAATCAAATTTAACTGTTGAATAGAATTGGACAGTTAATCAGAAATAATTCATTTTCCGATGAAAATTGAACTTAGAGAGGTAGGTTATTTTTTTAGTACCTACTTGATACTAAAAAATTTTATTAATTTAGTTACGATTTAGGTGGTTAGGTTAGGTTGATTGCAAGGGGAAGTGAACGCCCGTTCGTTTCCTCTTGTGTTTTTATACACTAGCTTCTCTTATCTATCGTTTCTTAGGAAAACAGATTAAATTAAACCTCCGAAGTAAATTGGTTGGGAATTGAATAGATTCATTTAATTAGCTTATTTCCGCTTGTCTAAAGTGGACGCAGGAAAAGAGATCAAATTGAACATTGATCTCAATCTTGATCGCACTCGATTCCCATACAGTTCCTCTAACTCATCCGCATTCAAATTTGTTGTGGTATGTGTCTTGATATTAAAATTCGTAAGTAACTCATAGCGTTGTAACAGAATTTCAGCGATGGTATTACATTCATTGCCGTAGAATTTACTATTGTTTTCTACTCCAAGATCATCTATGCAAAGAGCATTATGTTTTTTACCGTATTTTTGTATGATTTCAACACCGTCTTTTTGGTATTCGAAGGCAATGTCCCGGGCGGATTTGATTTGGTAGTATTCGTCTCTAAATAGGAAGATGCGTAAGATGTTCATGAGGGAGGTTTTGCCGGAACCTACTGGACCGATAAGTAGAATGCCTTTGTTGAGGTCTATATTGTGTTTTTTGCATTGATCTACCTCATGTATGGTGTAGAGGATTAATTTGCGTAAAACTAGTATGTCTTCACTATAAATTTTGAAGTTAGGACCGTACTGCTTTTGACCAAGGTACTGGATGTAATTCAATGTTTTTCGGAAATTAAAAACACGCTGACCGTTTTTTATTACAAATGGCTTTTCCATAGTTTCTTGTTCTAAAGTGGAATATCATAGTTCTTTGACTCATTGACGTTAAGCCTGGATGAGGTTGGATCGTTTATCTTTTTGAACTCATTGGATCGCATGATCCAATTTCGTGCTGCAGCTTTCCAATCTTTCATTTTTGTCCTCCCCCCTACTTTCCACCCGTTGGATTGGAAGTGATTGAAATATTTTTCTGCATCTACAGTACTTGCTTTTTTTTCATTAAAAAATTCAATTACTTCTTCTAGGGTTGGAGGAGAGAAACGCTTTTGCGTTTTTCGTTTTTGAGTTTGGGGCGAATGCAATTCGCCCTTACTTGTTTTATTATTGTTTGTATTGTTTATACTGTTTATAGAAGGTACCAGTACTTGTCCCACAACTTGTTCATTTTTGGGACTCTTGAAGTCCACTACTTGATCACCACTTGTACCACTACTTGTCCCAAAAATGTACATGTTGATTGCACTTCCCTTCATTGGATTTTTTGAAGGTCTGTACTCGAGATAATTCCAATCACTTAGTTCGTTGATACAGCGGTGATATGTTGACTTCGAACCAATTTTAGAAATACGCATGACTTCTGACCGATTTATTGAAATCGGATTTTGAAAGCGATTCATATTCCAAAATTGGAACAAAGCTAAATACAAGCTGACATGAGAAGGGTTTAAACGATCATCGTCTGAAATCCTCATCAATGCTGCTGTGAGTTGCTTGATGTAATTTACCTCCACACTTAAGAGTTTACTACCTTGTTCTCTTTAAGTACTTTGATGATATCTTCGTAAGCGTAGTAAATGGAACCGCCCATCTTTGAATAAGGTAGCGTTCCATTCTGTCTTAAATTTTGCAAAGTCCCGGGAGAGATGTTTAACATCTTTCTAACCTGGGGAGATTTTAACCATTTCTTTTGTACCGGTTTTTCTTCGCGGATGAGGTTTCTTATTTCATCCAGTAACTCACTCTTGAAGTGTTTCAGATCTTCTGTTGTTAAAACTGATGTTGCCATAAATTGATTGTTTTTATGTTAGTGGCAACAAAAATGATTTGAATTGAGGGATTTCACACCCAACTTGGGTGTATATTGGGTATGAAAAAAAAGTGAATTAAGGTTTAAATGCATCGTCCTCGTCAAGTTTGTTTTCGACTGCAACTCGCAGACTATCAATAAATGGAGTTCTTATGTCTCTATTTTTAAGCTCGTGGTAAGTTCGGTACACATTTCCAAGATCTACATTGAATACTGACTCGAAAACATTTTTAAGATCCTTTATGGTACATTGCCCGTTATTGACTGCATTTGAATAGTATAGTCCATACATTAATTCAATTAAGGACGATTTATTTTGCGTCCATTTCAAATTAAATACTTGGTTGAATGGGTTTCTATCTTTTTCATTTTCTAGATTTAGGTAGTTCTGAATTAGCTTCTGAGATTTGAACACAGCTAGAATCTCACTGTGAAATGTACAAAAATCAGGATTTAATAGTACTTTTTGTAAAATACCGCTCATCGGAGGAGAAAACTGTTTTCTTACGAAATATTCTTTTTCTTGATCTTTATTGTACTCCATCAATTGAAGAATGTAAGTTTTATATTCAGTTAAAAAAGATTGATGTTCTTCAGTATTACTTTCAACTAATTTATTTACTGCATCTTTAGAAATGAATTGTTGATTCTTGTACTGGACTACAAATGAAGTAAGATAGAACTTAGAAAGCAGGTTCGGTTTTATCTCTTTAAAGAATTCAATTTCTTCTTCAAGAGAAGAAAACTTCTTTACTAAGACTATTTCTTTTAGGTTGTTTAGAGCTGTTTTTATAAGCTCCAATGCTTTTAGGTTACTAGAACTAGTAGTTAGGTCTGTATAACCTGTTTCTTTTAAGTCATCATCAAGTTGAATGACGATATGATTTATACTTTTCATATGACATAAATATTATGGTTAACATTTACGTCTACGTAATTAGCCCGATTTTGATTGAGATTTAGAACTATCTCGTTGTCTTTTAGCTAACAACTTATCACTAAGCTGCTCCATATCAGAACTCACTTTATGTTCCATTACCTGGGCATAAATTTGTGTTGTGGCTAGCTTAGTATGACCTAGTAATTTCGAAACGGTTTCAATAGGAACGCCATTGGATAATGTTACGGTTGTTGCAAAGGTATGACGTGCAATGTGCATGGTTAGCTTTTTTGTAATACCACAAACATCTGCAATTTCTTTTAGGTATGCATTCATCTTCTGGTTCGATTTTACCGGGAGTAACTTATCCTTTAGTTCGCAATAAGGATGTCCTTTGTATCTTTCAAGGATTTCCAAAGCAGGTTGAAGCAATGGAACGTTAGAAGCTGTTCCAGTTTTCTTTCTGTTGGTATAAATCCACAATTCGCCATTTATGCCTCGAAATAAGTCTTGTGAGGTAAGTTTCTCTACATCTACAAAAGCGTAGCCTGTATAGCAACAGAATAGGAAAATATCGCGGACTTCCTCCAATCGTTGGATAGCGAATTCTTTTTCGGCTAACACTTGTAATTCTTCTTCTGTTAAAATTTGTCGTTGTACTTTCTTATTGGAACATTTGAAACCTGCAAATGGATTCTTGGCCAGCCAATCATTAGCTACTGCCATATTGATTACTTTTTTTAGGTTTCGGATGTATTTCATGGTGGTATTGTGACCGATCGATTGGTCAACTTTTAAGAAGTATTCGAACTCTGTAATAAATTGGTGGTTTAATGACTCTAAGGGGATATCGGATCTGTTGAATTTCTTCTTAACGTAAAGTTGAAGTTTTTTGAGGACTGTTTCGAATTTCGTGTGTGTTGCTTTGACAACATCAATTCCGATTCGTTCTTTCATACTGTCGTTATGGTATGTGAACGTCTCAAAAAGGGTTTTACTCACCTCTTCAATACCGAGGTAACTATTTTTAACCACATCAGCCGATATATGCTCTCCTTTCGACAACAATATATTGTAGTGCTTTTGAATTTCTGCTTTTACATGATCTAAGTAAATATTAAGCGTACGGATATCTTCAGTTTTCCCTTTTGCGCGTTCTATTTCTTTACTCCAATTTTCTGGTTCAATTTTTCTTCTTAATGAAAATTGTGTCCGTTTACCATCTATTGTTATTCTGCAATAAATGGGAGCCTGTCCATTATAAATTCTGGATTTATACAACCAGAAAAGAATTGAGAAGGTTTGATTTGTTTTCATATTATCCTGTTTTAAAAGTGTACCGATTAACTTGTAAAACGCTATAAAATATATCAAAATGAATCTTCCAAACCCTTTGTTAATAAAGAGTTTTGGGTTAATCGGTACACTTTTTCAAAAATAATATTGGGTGTACCGAATATGGTACCAACTTGGGTGTATTATTTGAATGTTTTGTGAGGGGTATTAATTAAAAAACCCTTTAAAACGTTCGTTTTAAAGGGTTTTGATTTGTTTTGACTTCCGTCAAAGCGGTCTGGACGGGACTCGAACCCGCGACCCCCTGCGTGACAGGCAGGTATTCTAACCAACTGAACTACCAGACCAAAATAAACTTTTTAAATAAATTTTGGTTTTATTGGTATTCTACCAATCCCGAAAATTCGGGAACCAAAATAAACTTGTTAATTGACAACAGTCAACGACAACCGAAGTTGCTTTATTTTGTATTGTTCATCTTTGCAATTGCAAAGTTATTATTCTATTTCAAATCGCGCTACCGTTGTAAGGCGGGTGCAAATATAGGGGGTATTTTTGAATGTGCAACATTTTTTTGAAAAAAAACTAACTTTTTTTGCTTGTATCAATTAGTGATTTGAAAATAGGACAGTTGTACACTTAATCTAAATCCAAGTGTTTAAACTTAAATGAGTATTTCGTCATTGCAGTTGTGCTAAAATCCACCTCCCCATCTAATTGTTGCGTTAAGGAGTGAATTAGTTCTCTACCAAAAGTACTTTTACCTTCAGAAGATTTCCAATTACCATTATCCTCGTACGTAAACTTAAAATATTCATCGTCGAACCCTGATATAATCACGTTTATGGACGGTACCTCTGTATTTGTAAACGCGTGCTTTAAGGAATTTGAAAAAAGTTCGTTATAGATTAAAGCCAAAGGCACGATCGATTTTAAACCGATTTTTTCAATCTCAAATTTAAATGACAAGTCGACGTTAAAGTTGATTTGATATGAGTTCATTAAATCATTCGATAACCCCATAAAATATTCTTCAAGGTTTATTCTTGAGAATTCCTCTGCTTGATAGATTCTATCGTGAATCAGAGCCATTGTTAAAATACGATTAATACTATCATTAAATTTTTCTACCTCTGAATCGCTATCCAACTCATGCATTTGCAATCTTAACAAACTCGTAATCACTTGAAGATTGTTCTTAACGCGATGGTGAATTTCCTTCAACATGATTGTTTTTTCCTCTTCTCTTAATAAAATCTCATTATTCTGATTGACTAATTCTACGTTTTTCTTTTTCAACAAATCATCTGAAGCCTTACTAGATTGAAGAATTGTATAAATAATATATCCTAAAAGAAATAAAGCAAAAAACGACTCATAATAGACAGAATAGTACACTTCATCTGAAAGTGTCTTTAGTATACGATTATGATAGGGAAAAATGTAATGTAAGTAATACAAAAAGACTCCTAACGATACTACGATAAAAGCTATTCCCCATTTTACACCTACTATATACATCACTGCAATGTTCAAAAGCATGATCCAAAAAGGTGCTCCAACATGCATGGTACCATCATTAAAGATTAAGTTCCCAAAAATCAAAACAAATAGCAGCATGAAATAGATCTTTGCAACTATCGAAAAGTCTTTTGTCAAACGTATAACATAAAGTATAGTTAGACTAAAAAAGACATTTGCAAAAGAAGGAATAAGCATGGAGTATGTCCCCAAAAATATTGAAACTATAGTTGATACAACCCCAATTATTAAAACTGCAAATGTTAGATTATATAGAAGTGTCAGTCTAGATTTATCATGTACAGAGTCTAATAAGGACATACATCCTCCTATAAAGTAGGTTTTCAGCTTTCTGTACATGTTTATAAAAATACTTCTATCATTAAAAACATAAATCAATAAAAACAACTTTTAGTCGAGAAGGTTGTTTTCTGAGTTAAACAAGTTGTTTTCCTCGATGATTTAGTTTCTGATGAGACAGCAAGTAATTCTACTGTAAAGGTTAATCTTTAATTTCTTCAAAATCGACATCTTCAGCATCCGTATACCCTTTATTCATCACTTTGGTTTTACCTTTTTCGCGCTCACTCCGCTCTTTCTCTTTACGGAAGTTCTCACTGTTTTGATTGTAGCGGCGTTCCTCGTCTATGTTTCGTTTAGCCATAAAAACCCTGCCCAAAAAACGAATGATAACAAACACTGCGATGATAATCAATATCATACGCAGTGTTCCCGGAATACTTAAAAACATCATCTTGAAAGATATAAGTTACGTTCAGAGAAAATCTTAGTAAAGAATGGATCTTTCAAATCTTTAATGAAACGAATAGCTTCTCCAGTCGATTTCATTTCAGGCCCTAATTCTTTATTCACATTTGGGAACTTGTTGAAAGAAAACACTGGGATTTTAATCGCATATCCTTCTTTTCTAGGATTGAAATTGAAGTCTTTCACCTTTTTATCGCCTAACATCACTTTTGTAGCATAGTTCACATAAGGTTCATCATAGGCCTTTGCAATAAATGGAACCGTACGTGAAGCTCTTGGATTTGCTTCAATTACATATACTTTATCATTTTTAATTGCAAACTGAATGTTCATTAAACCCACTGTTTCTAATTCTACAGCTATCTTCTTAGTAATATCTTCAATTTGTTGCATAACTAAATCCCCTAAATTGTAAGGAGGTAGAACAGCGTAAGAATCACCTGAATGGATTCCCGCTGGTTCGATGTGCTGCATTACGCCAATGATATACACATCTTTACCATCACAAATCGCATCTGCTTCTGCTTCAATCGCTCCACCAAGGAAGTGATCCAATAAAATCTGATTCTCAGGCATATCTCGCAATATATCTACCACGTGATGTTCAAGCTCTTCTTTATTAATAACGATTTTCATCTTTTGTCCTCCAAGAACGTATGATGGTCTCACTAATAAAGGGAATCCTAAAGTATCTGATAATTCAAGTGCCTGTTCTGCACTTTCAACTACTCCGAACTCTGGATAAGGTATATTGTTCTTTTTTAACAATGCTGAAAAACGTCCTCTATCTTCTGCTAAATCTAAAGCATCATAACTTGTACCCATGATTTTAATACCATATCTCTCCAGTTTTTCTGCTAACTTCAATGCCGTCTGACCACCTAGCTGAACAATAACTCCTTCTGGTTTTTCATGGCGAATAATATCATAAATATGTTCCCAAAAAACAGGCTCAAAATACAATTTGTCAGCCGTATCAAAATCCGTAGAAACAGTTTCAGGATTACAGTTGATCATTACCGTTTCGTAGCCACATTCTTTTGCAGCAAGTACACCATGTACACAGGAGTAATCAAATTCTATCCCTTGTCCAATACGATTAGGACCTGAACCTAGAACGACTATTTTTTTCTTGTCTGTTACAACACTTTCATTTTCTTCTTCGAAAGTAGAATAGTAATAGGGTGTTTGCGCTTCGAATTCCGCTGCACAAGTATCAACAAGTTTATAAACACGATTAATACCGAGCTCTTCACGTCTACTGTGTACTGAAGACTCTAAACATTTCACCAAATGAGCGATTTGTCTATCGGCATAACCTTTCTGTTTCGCTTCAAAGAAGAGGTCTTTTGGTAAGTCGTCTATCGAGAATTTCTCAATTCTTCTTTCAAGTTTAATTAGTTCTTCAATTTGTTTCAAGAACCAAACATCAATCTTTGTTTTTTCAAAGATACGTTTGAAAGGAATTCCTAGTTTAATAGCATCATAAATATGGAATAATCGATTCCAGCTAGGATTCTCTAAACTATCTAATATTTTATCTTGATCAGTGATTTCTTTGCCGTCGGCACCCAGTCCATTTCTATTAATTTCTAATGACTGACACGCCTTTTGCAATGCTTCCTGGAAAGATCTTCCAATCCCCATAACTTCTCCCACAGATTTCATTTGAAGTCCTAACGAGCGATCAGCACCTGGGAATTTATTAAAGTTCCAACGAGGAATCTTTACAATTACATAATCCAAAGTCGGCTCAAAAAGCGCTGAAGTTGTCTTTGTAATTTGATTTTTTAATTCACTTAAGTTATACCCTATCGCGAGTTTTGCAGCAATTTTCGCAATCGGATATCCCGTTGCTTTAGATGCTAATGCAGAAGAACGAGAAACTCGTGGGTTAATTTCTATAGCAATGATATCTTCTTTATCATCCGGTGAAACCGCAAATTGAACATTACATCCTCCAGCGAAGTTACCAATCGAACGCATCATATGGATTGCCATATCACGCATTTTTTGAAAAGCCGTATCACTTAAAGTCATTGCGGGAGCAACAGTAATGGAATCTCCTGTATGAATCCCCATTGGGTCAAAGTTCTCAATCGAACAGATAATTACTACGTTATCATTTGCATCTCTTAAAAGCTCCAACTCATATTCCTTCCAACCCATTAGGGCTTTATCAATCATAACTTCATGAATCGGTGAAACATGAAGCGCTTGATCGAGCAAGTTGTCAAAATCTTTTTCATTATAAACAACCCCGGCACCTGCTCCACCTAAAGTATAAGAAGCACGAATACAAACAGGGAAACCAAATTCTTGTGCAACACTCTTACCTTCCAAAAACGATTTTGCTGTTTTCTGAGGCGCCATTCCAACACCGATACGTTCCATCAAATCTCTAAATGCTTCACGATTTTCAGTAATTTCGATTGCCTCAATATCGACACCAATCATTTCTACACCGTGCTCTTCCCAAATACCTAATTCCTGACATTTGATTGCAAGGTTTAATGCTGTTTGTCCTCCCATCGTTGGCAATACCGCATCAATCTTATGATTGGCAAGAATCTTTAAAATGCTTTCAGGTTCGAGCGGTTCCAAATAAACGTTATCTGCAACCACCTTATCGGTCATTATTGTTGCAGGATTCGAATTGATTAATGTTACTTCAATTCCCTCCTCTCTGAGAGAACGTGATGCTTGTGAACCCGCGTAGTCAAATTCACATGCTTGACCAATAACAATGGGACCACTCCCAATGATTAAAATAGACTTAATCTTCTCGTTTTTAGGCATTCCAATTTCTGTTTTTAGCTAAAGAAAATAGCTCGTTATAAATTGGACACAAATGTAATTGAAATTTACTACTTTTATGGGCGTGCATAATATTTTTTAGCTACTGATTGCACCAATTTCCTTGTTTGGAATTGAAGTTTAAAATGATAATTTGAATAAAAAACAAAATATAGGAATCGTTATTAATGAATGTTGAAAAAGAAATAAAAGAAATCGTACTTGATGACCTCAAACTCGAATACCATATCTATGGTAAAGGAAACACCCATGTTTTATGCTTTCACGGACATGGAAAGAGTGCTGATGACTTTGAGTTTTTATCAAGTCAGGATAGAAAAATTGTTTCTGTAAATCTATTTTTACATGGAAATTCAACTTTCGATGCGTCTAGAATAACAACTAATTTGCTTACTTCAAAAGATGTTGAAAAATTGTTAGAAAAATTATTTTTTAAAGAAAAGATAAGTGAATTTCATTGGGTGGCTTATAGTCAAGGAGGGCGATTTTTATTAACGACACTCCCCTATTTTGGAAGTCGTGTAAAGAGTATACATCTTTTAGCTCCCGATGGATTAAACGATAAAAATTTCTACAGTTGGTCGCAACGTAGGTGGTGGGCACGAAAGTTATTCAGGCGATGGACTAAAAAACCACATGAGTTACTTGGTATTTCCAAAGCATTGGTAAAAGGAAAAATTATTCGTCCAAAGGTTGTTGATTTCCTTCAATATTACGCTGAGGATAAAAAAAGATTAAAACTTGCCTACAGCACGTGGGCTGGATTTCGAAATCTTCGTCCATCCACCGATGAGATTCGCAATGTAATTGAACAAAAGAACATTCCGATGAAACTAATCATTGGAGAGTATGATCAAATTATACCTAAATCGAGTGCTGAGAAGTTCTTGGGTAAAATAGGAATACCTGAATCTTTGATCAGTCTACCTTTTGGTCATGACTTATTTAGAGAAGAAGTCATTGAGGAACTGAAAAAGAATATTAAATTTCAGGATTAGAACCTAAATCTTGCAAATCCAAATGCTGTTGAAATACTATTCGCATCTTTCAAGAAGAATGACAATGCATCGCGAGAAGAAATACCAACCTCATACGTGCCTCCACCTAGAATAAAATTAATACCTACTGGGATATTATGTTGGTATACTCCTCCTCCAAAGTAACCTGCACTAATCTGCAACCACTTTACTGGTCTGATGTCTCCACCAACTGAAACAATAGCATTTTGTAAACTTCCAGGATGATCCTTATTAAAAGGTGCTACTACATCAAATCCAATATGTAATTTCTTCTTAAACATTTGCATACTTCCCCCAAGTCTAAAATTAGCTGGATTAGTCACTACAAACTCTTGTTCTCCTTCTAATCTCAACAACCCTCCTTCTTCATTCAACTGAGTCAAGGCTTCAGTAATGTTCGAATCGTCTAAACCTGGCAATGACATTTCTCCTACAAGAGTGTCACGAACAGAATACACTTCTCGGTTATAGGTAATACTTCCAATATTATTCACAGAAGCGGCAAGTCGAATTTTTCCAAGTAATATTACACTCGCAGATAAATCCACGCCATAACCTTGCCCCACCGCACTTGGTAAAAACCCTGAACTGGATCCCGACGTTGGAGATGTTCCTGCAGTTTGCCCATAATTAATATCATAAAAAGGTGAAATGGCAGACCTAACACTTATTCCGCTTTCATCAGATTGAAGATCAAACATTGCCATAGACTGAATATAGCGACCACCAATACCACCATACAAAGCAAAAGTACTGTCCGAACCAAATATTTTTCGTCCATAACCGAAGTTATACTCTCTATTCCAAACAAATTTAATTCTTGAACCGTTAGTAATATCACTCAACAACAATGGATCATTAATTCTCCCACTAATTACAGCTGCCAACGTATCCTGAGATAAATTCTCAGTATTACCTATTGTCGTTGTATCACCATCAATGGCAATTGTCAAGGAATCAAAATAACTGGATAGTCTACCTCTAAAAATAATATCTGTTGTTTGTTCATTAAGTTGAGAAAACCAACTGTAATTTTCTCTCACTGAAACAGCTATTCCTCCAAATTTCTCATTCTGATAAGAAGCGCCAAACCAATTATAATTCACATTTATTGCCATTCCAGCTTCTGCATAATCAGCAGCTGCATCCCTTTGGGCGGCGTAATCAAAATCTTCATTCTCTTTGTCCGCTACTTGATTATAGATTGCTTTATATGCATTCTTCAATCTTTCTTTATCCAATGTTGGACTCGATAATCCAAAAGCAAACTCAGAAGTACCCATTGTGAATTGCTTTCCTTCAAACCCTGTTCCCCAGCCTAGTGCTGAGTTATTGATCCCCAAACATTGATAATCCGATAAAAAGGTAGTTGCTACACCTTTCCCTATTGCAGTATATGCCGAGTTTTGCGTTTGGGCGAATGGTTGAGCACTTATTAAAAATAGTGCTCCAAAAAATAAATGTTTTAATTTCATATTAATTAAGTTAAGTTATTCTAGTTCTAAATCCTTTCTGTGTAATAAGACCAACTTTTCATCAAGACTTAATATGTCGAAATACTCAACATATCCATCATTTGTAATCATTTTGATTCTATTGTCTTTTTCGACAAAAATCCATCTTTTCGGATTTTTAGAAACCGAATGAAAACCTATATCACATCCATCTGTAAAAATAAACTCAACGCTTCCAGTTTCTCGAAAAGACCAATTGTGCTCACCACAATCATTGTCTCTGCAGTCTGGGGTTGGATGCTGAAACGTTAATGTATCAGCAGTCTCATCCCATTTCGCATCACCACATGCTCTCCATGTTCCGATTAAATCTGCTTTAGTGATTGTGATATCTCTTTTCGATTCAGTGGCCTCTGTTTTTTCAGTGTTTTTAGAATTATCTGGTACTGATTCAGCACTTTCCTGACCAATACTAAAATTAAAAATGAAAACGATAGACGCAATAAGTACTGTTAGTTTCATAGAGTGAAGATATTAATATTTTTATTTAATATTCAATAAATCAAGACTAAAAATTAAACGTTTGATTTAAAGGGTTCGTTGGAAGGATAAGTTTTTAATTTCATTTCTCCTGACTCAAGTACTCCATAGGTGTAGTATTTTAACCAATCCCCAAGATTTATATATCGTGAATTTTCTCCTACTTTAATATCCAATGGTAAATGACGGTGACCAAAAATGAAGTAGTCAAAATGTTCGTTTTCCAACATTTCTTTACAGTAATGCACCAACCACTCTTTTTCTTCTCCGAGAAATACTTCATCATCATTACCGGTAGCTGCTCTACTTTTTCTTGAGGAAAAATTGGCTATTCCAATTCCAAAATTCGGATGGAGTCGAGCAAAACACCACTGAAAGAAACGATTTGCAAAAACCCTTTTGATGAACTTATATCCTTTATCACCTGGTCCAAGACCGTCGCCGTGGCCCACAAATATTTTTTTTCCTTGTGATTTAACTATGACTGGATCTCGATGTAATGTTACACCCAACTCTTTTTCGTGATAACCAAACATCCACATGTCGTGATTACCTGTAAAAAAATGAATGGGAATACCACTATCAGTTAATTCAGCTATTTTCCCTTGAAGTCTAACAAATCCTTTTGGGATTGCATGTTTGTACTCAAACCAAAAATCAAAGATATCACCAACTAAATATATAGCTTCGGCCTGATTTTTAATTTCGTCTAACCATCTCACCAGCAATTTTTCTCGCTTCAAACTTACTTCATGATTAGGAACACCTAAATGAAAGTCTGACGCAAAGTATATTTTTTTGTCGCTGGAGGAGTTCATTTTTGTTTAATGTCCGTAGATCGATTTAAGTCGTTGCTCCAATTGTGCTGCTCTCAAACGTGTTGCGACAATTTTCCCTTCAGGGTCAACTAGAACAGTAAAAGGAATTCCACGTACCTTGTAGTCTTGTGCCGCTTCAGAACTCCAAAACTTCAAATCAGAAACATGTCCTTCCCAAATTAATCCATCTTGTTCTATGGCTGACACCCATCTAGACGAATCTTTATCTAAAGAAACTGATAATATTTCAAAACCATCCTCTTTATACTCATTATATAAATTCACAACATGTGGGTTTTCTTTACGACAAGGTCCGCACCAAGATGCCCAAAAATCGATTAACACATAGTTTCCTCTGTAATCAGACAGCTTCATTATCTCTCCTTCTGGATTAGGTAGAGCAATCTCTATTGCTTCAGAACCCACTGAAAGTGGCTGATTTGCTTCCACTTTCTTTTTATTCACCGCATATTCTTCTACGATACGTTGAACAGTTGGACTCTCACCAAACCCTTCTTCTAAGCCTTTAACTGCTTTTTCATACAAAGCAAATTCGTTTTGTATATTAAACGTACTAAGTACTCCAACTAAAGCTGGAGAAGTAGCATTCTCATTCATAAATCTTTGGCGATACCCTTTAAAAGCCTCAAATACGGGAGTAAATTGTTGGTTTACTTCCCTTTGTTTATCTGGGTTTGCTCTTAAGTATTGATTTGCTGAATCGAGCTTTGATTTATATTCATAATTATATCTGGAAAGCTCAAGTAGTTTTGTAGAAGCTTCAGACCCTACAATATTAGCGTGAAAGAAAATATTTTTTCCATCACCATATACCTTTATTTCTTCTTCATTTCCTGTAACAATAATATTAACTTGTTGTCCATCAGGCAAGCGTAATAAATAGTAATCAGAATCTGCAAACGTTAACTCCGAACTAAACTTACCTTTTTTATTTACCTTAATTTCAGAAACTACAGTATCATTATTATCTCCTTTGTTTTGTACTATTTCGATTTTGTCTCCTTCTTCAGGAAAGTTAAATATTTGACCAGAAAGCTTTAAACTAATCTCTTCCTGTCCAAACGTCAAACTCGTGAATAAAAATGTAACAAATACAATCGTAAATCTTATCATAATCCTATCTCTTTTTTATTTCCCAAATAGTTCTTTCAACTTTTGTTCCAAAGCTGCACCTCGCAACTTAGTTCCAATAATTTTACCTTCAGGATCTATTAAAACAGTGTGTGGGATTCCTTTAATTTTATACTTAGGTACAACTTCTGAATCCCAGTATTTCAAATCACTTACATGATTATCCCAAATCAATCCATCTGCTTTTATAGCCATCTCCCACCTTGTCTTATCCTTGTCTAGTGAAACACTGTAGATCGTAAAGTTTTCATCTTTATACTTGTTGTACAACCTCACAACATTAGGATTCTCTTTACGACATGGTCCGCACCATGATGCCCAAAAATCAATCAATACATATTTCCCTCTCAAATCAGACAACTTAATGATTTCGCCTTGAGGATTAGGTAAAGATATTTCTGGAGCTATTTTATTTTTAGCAAATTCTACATGTTCATTATAGCCCGTTTCAACTTGAGCTACTTGAGCACCAATATTTTTAGTCATTGGATGTTCTGGGTATGTTTCTTCATACGCTTTATGCATTAATTGTAGTACTTCGAGCTGTTCTACATCATAATTTTCATACCCCATCATCGGCATTAAGTTTGTCATCAACAACATATTTGCCGGATTCGAAGGATCTTTTTTGATTGATTTAATAATAAAGTCATCCATTGGTTCTTTATTCTCCATTACCATTTTTGTCAATACAGCTTGATCATATTGACGAGGATTCTTTACTGACTTTTGCCAATCTACAAACTTCTTAAATTCCCGCATATATCCGTTCATAGGCTCCGACCATTCAGTACCTGAAAAAACAGGAGACTGATTAAAGTTATTGAATTGCGCTTGAATATTTACAGTATCATTTGGAACAAGTGTCATTGTAATTATACGTGGTTCTTGATTTTGCTGAAGATTTTCTTCAATTCTCAATTGATAAACACCCATACCCCTAATTGCTCCAGACATAGAAAAATCACCGCTACCATCTGTCACAGCTTTAGAAATAACGACTGCTCCTCTATCAGTATTAGCCTCTAAGACTAAAGCTACTTTTGGTCCATTTTCAATATTTCCTGTAACCAAAACGTTGGGTTCCAAGTCTGTTTGATCTCGAACCAAAGTAGAGTCAGTTTTATTCTCTGACACTGTTGATTCTTTCTGAGTGTTTTCATCCAAATTAGACTCTTCGTTGCCACAAGACAAAAGTCCAAATCCAATTAATAATAGTAATATATTTTTCTTCATTATTTAATTTTCTAGCATTTCGCGCATTAACTTATTGGCCGCTTTTGGATCGGCTTTACCTTTAGAAACTTTCATTAATTGTCCCATAAAAAATCCGACCAATTGTTTTTCGCCACCTTTATAACGTTCCACCTCCGAAGGATGTTGCTTTATTACCTCATCAATAAATCCTTTTATCGAGCTTTCATCTGAATCTTGAACCAAATTCAACTCTTCAGCAATTGCCTGAGGTGATTTTTCCGAATTTTCGAGTAGTGCCGGAAATAATTTTTGTGAAGCGATTGTATTCGATACTTTACCTTCATCAATCAAGGCTATTAAAGCCGCCAGTTTCTCTGGAGTAATCGGAAATTCTTCAATTGTTTTTCCTTGTTGGTTTAAGTATGAACGTACATCACCATTCATCCAGTTTGCTGCTGCTTTATAGTTTTTTGTGTACTGAATAAGCAGTTCAAAATATGCTGCAAAAGGTTTTGTTGAAATAATGTTACTAGCATCATAATCTGATAAGCTCAGTTCTTTCGTGTACTTTTCAAATAATGCATTTGGAAGAACAGGCATTTCATCTTTCACTGCTTGAACATGCTCCTTTGTCACAGATAATGGTTGTAAGTCAGGCTCAGGAAAGTAACGATAGTCATTCGCTGCTTCTTTTGTACGCATTGAAATGGTTCGTGTATTCACCGCATCAAAAGAGCGCGTTTCCTGAGCAATAGGCTCATTCTTTTCCACCATTTCTATTTGACGTTCGATCTCGAAATTAATCGCACGTTGTACATTTCGGATAGAGTTCATATTCTTCACCTCTACCTTAGTTCCAAACTCTTCTGCTCCTTTCAATCGAACGGAAACATTCGCATCACAGCGTAAACTTCCTTCTTCCATGTTTCCATCACAAATTTCAAGGTAACGAACTAATTGACGAATCTCTGTCACATAAGCGTAAGCTTCATCTCCGCTTCGCAAGTCAGGTTCTGTTACAATTTCCAACAATGGTGTTCCAGCTCGGTTCAAATCCACTAACGTGTCATACACATCTACATCGTGAATGCTCTTCCCAGCATCTTCCTCCATGTGAATTCGTGTGATTCCAATTTTCTTAACTACACCTTCACCCATTTTCAAATCAACGTGACCATTGGTACAAATTGGGGTTTTATCTTGTGTAATTTGGTATCCTTTTGGTAAATCCGGATAGAAATAGTTCTTTCTGGCAAAATACTGATGATCTGCTATTTCGCAGTTGAGCGATAAACCTAATTTAATAGCAAACTCAATGGTTTTTTTGTTCATCTTAGGCAAAGTACCTGGGTGTCCCAAAGTGACTGCGCTAATATTTGTATTCGGTCGAGCACCATATTCATTTACATCATTGGAATACGCCTTTGTTTTAGTCAACATTTGCGCGTGGACTTCCAATCCAATAACAGCCTCGTATTTATCTAATAATTCTTTTGTCATTCTCTTTTGCAACTAATTATACTCTCGCAATTAATTCAGAAATAATTTTGGTCATCTTTGGTTCTTGACGACTTGCCACTTCGATCACATCCTGAACGCTTACTTTTTGAATTTTCCCTTCAACTCCAAGGTCTGTGATAATTGAAATCGCAAAACATGGAATCTCCATGTGGCGAGCAGCAATAATTTCTGGTACCGTTGACATTCCCACAGCATCTGCACCTAAAATGCGAATCATTTTATATTCAGCTGGTGTTTCAAGCGTTGGACCCGTTAATCCAGCGTAAACTCCTCTTGCAATACGAATCTCATTTTCTTTTGCTATTTTTTCAGCTATTGCAATCATATCTACGTCGTAAGCATCACTCATATCTGGGAAACGAGGGCCTAATTCGTCTATGTTCTTACCGATTAGTGGATTTCCTGGGAAAAGATTTATGTGATCATCGATAATCATGATTTCTCCAATAATGTGCTCTGGATTAACACCACCAGAAGCATTACTCACTACTAAACGTTCGATTCCCAATTGTTTCATAACCCGGACAGGAAATGTCACTTGTTGTAAATCGTATCCTTCATAGTAATGAAAACGTCCTTGCATGGCAACGACATGTTTACCACCCAGTTTACCAAATATCAATTTTCCGCTATGACTTTCAACTGTTGAAACGGGAAAATTTGGAATGTCTTCATAAGAAATCGTATCAATGATTTCAATCTCATTTACTAATCCTCCAAGTCCTGTTCCCAGTATAATACCAATCGAAGGTTTTACTTCCGTTTTCGATTGAATAAAGGAAACCGCTTCCTCAATCTTTTTTAACATGTTCTTTTATTTTCTTTAATAACTCTTGTTCTTTATCTATCTCTACATTGATTGTTTGGTAGAACCAAGGATAATTTTCAATTAAAGGTTTTACCAGATTACTGCAAAGTCTTGGAACATCTTTCGCAGTGGTCACAATGCACTTATTTTGTGTTGCAAATGTATCAAATAAATTGTGAATTTTACGTATATCTTTTGTTGTGAAATCGTGGTGGTCTGGAAACGACATTAATTCAACTTTCGCCAGCTTTTTCAAGTGTTCATAAAGCGGCTGTGGATTTGCTATTCCCGTTACAAGTAGGATTTGTTCTGGAACAGTAAACTCACCTGAATTTATAGGGAGTATTTCTCCATACTTTACTTGAGAAAAGCAAATTAATGCATTGGGTGAAACATCGATTTTCTTTTTCAAATTACTTCTTTCTTCGCTATCTAAAGTCGAGGGACATTTGGTAACGATAACAACATCCGCTCGATTCTTTCCCGATCTAAACTCCCTCAATCGACCAGAAGGCACAACAAAGTCTTTGTAAAAAGGGTGACTATAGTCTGTAAGAAGAATATTTAAATCTCGATGAATATACCGATGCTGATACGCATCATCCAAAACAATAAGTTCTAAGTTTGGCTTTAGGTTTAGTAATTTCTGTGCTCCCTCTACTCTTTTTTCAGCTACAGCTACCTGAACATCATCATTGTGTTTTCTTTTATAAAAAAGTGCTTCATCTCCCACCGTTTCTGCTTGAGAATGTTTTGTAACCAATAAAAAACCTCTCGACTTTCTTCCATAGCCTCTTGACAAAATCGCGGTAAGAGTTTCGTTTTTCATTTTTGACACGACCCAATCAACATGGGGCGTTTTGCCTGTACCTCCCATCGAAAGATTCCCTATAGAAACGACTGTTGCTTCAACCTTTTCAACTTTCTTAATCCCCAGGTCAAACATTAAATTGCGCAAATACAAAATACCTCCATACAGGAATGAAAACGGCAATAATATGTATCTGAGAATTTGCATTGAATCAAAAATAGTTAATTATGGGTAATAGACGTTAATAGATTGTGACAATTAGGTTTTAAGATATTTAGACATTAAAAATGTTAGGACTTATTTTCTTTGAAAACTTGATAAAGGAATTCACCCTTAAGAGTTTGAATTTTATTGTAAATTTGAAATAACTGATACTTCAAGTCATTTTATTTTGAAACTATTTTCTACTGTATTTCTCTTACTTCAAAGTTTCGCGTTAATTGCGAATATGGCTTCACCTGTATCCCCTGGAACTAAAATTGCATCTCCGCTTACGAGCGCCAGTATCGACATAATAAAAGAGAGAATATTTATTAAGCCTGATAAGAATTTTAAAACTGCTCTTTTTACAATTGAGTATTATATAAAATCGGATAAACAAGGGCAGCAAATTCCACTTCTATTCTATGCATTAGATTTCAGAGAAGATTTTAAAGTTTGGATTGATGATCAGGAGATACACTTAAAGAACATTCCAGAAGATTTGTTAATTCAAGATAGTAGTTTACTTTTTGACTTCAATCATTTATTTGATTCTACTTACAATAGTTATTCGGATAATGAATTGTTTTTAAATTATGGTAGTTGGAACAATTATTACTTAAACATAGAAGATCTGAAATACTTTGAGACTGAAATAACTAAAACGTATCATATTGTGCGAGTTGAGTATAAAGCAAATAGATGGGTAGACCACAGTGGTTGGATAAAACAGTATAGCTTCCGATACGCTCTTTCACCCGCAAAATACTGGAAATCTTTCGGAGAATTGGAGGTAACTATTGACGGATCAAACTTTAAGGGTGAACTCACTACAAACCTCGGTGATCCAATAGTAGACGAATTAAGCCAAAAAGCTTATTGGAAGTTCTCTTCTCTTCCTAAAGATGTCCTGGAGATCAATTATAAACCTAAGAGTTTTTCAGAAAACACATTAAAATCTATACCTTTTTTTACTTCTATTCTTCTCGGAATATTACTTACGGTGATTCACTATTTTATTATAAAACGATATAGACAAAAAAATCCTAGAAGTAAATTTTCTTACCCTTTTCTTATTGGAAGTTTTTTGGTTCCACTTTTTGCGTTAATGGGGTTTTCTTATTCTTACGATATCATTGATTCATTCATTGGTGAACACGCTAGTAAATATCACGGTTATATCTTTATCTACAACTTTTCTTATCCATTTATTCTAGTTATCTACCTCCTCTCAATGTCGTTGTTAGATAAAGATATGAAAAAGAAATACGAATAAAATTATTATCGAAAAGAGCTAACTAAAAAATAAATGATGATTGATTTATTGATAAAACCACTATTCACTTTATTCCTCCTGTCCATAACCACAGTTGGTTGCTCCAGCAATCATAAAGAACATGGCATTATTAAGAATAAAGTTAAAACAGATACCTTTCACAAAAATGAAACTATTATTCATTCTGAGAGTAACTCAAAAAATCAAAACAAAGTCAGAGATACGCTACCTACATGGTTAAAACAACGTTTTCCCGACTCAATTAGCATTGATTATTCTTATGGTTTTACAACAAACGAAATAACCACTTTTAAGCACTTAAACAACGAAGTTCATTTGATTATCACAAGTTGGTCTGATGGTTTATGCGTAGTGGACTCAGCATTTACTTTTCAGTCAAAAGATCCTATAAGTTCAGTAGAAATAGGTAGGGCTTGTGACAACCCTGAACCCAATTTAAACTATGAACATACAGATTATAAAATAATGTCTAACAATGTTATTCAATCAACTACTTACAGTGAAACACTACCCGATTCTATTTACGAAATTGCGCAAGACAACCTGACTTATAGCACATCTAAATATAAGGAATACGAAGAAACGGTAGTTGAGTATAGTATTGATGAAAAATGGCACATTATTAAGAACTAATCAAATGCAAAAAATCAATAAAATTGCGACAGTATTATTTGGACTTTTTCTAGTTCTAATCGCGATAATGACGTTTCTTGATGTTAGAAAGTTCGTTGAAGTAGAATCAAAACTTGCAATCATTTATTTTTGTACTGGTCTACTTTTCACAGTTCGATATTTCACCTCTAAGCGGATTTCTATAAAAGACAAAGTAAAATTAATCACTGTAGTTTCTTGGGCACTCATAAATGGTATTAGTTATCTAAATATGACAAATATTGACTTGATCATTTACATATTCTTAGTATCAATATTTGTACTAGCAATAATTGAGATAATTTCATTTATCAAAAACAAATTTAATTTATCAAAAATTAATTTGGCTAAAGGTGCTTGTATTGCGACTCTTGGTTTAGGCGTTTTATTTAATATCATGCATTGGCCAGGTACTGAGGTTTTACTTTTTCTGGAGTTAGTTGCATTGACATTATTGGGAACTCAATATTTAAAGTCTTTGCTTCTAAAATTATAACTCTTAATAATCAAAAAGATCTGGAGAATTACGAACACTCCAATATAAAATGGTGTCTGATAGATTTTTTTAACATAATTAATTTGTTTTACTTTGTATTTCAAAGTACTTTTACATAAAAAAATAGAGCAAAATGAAAAACAAAAGATTAATCATCATTTTATCAGCAGTTATTATCCTACTACTCATCCCTTTTGTGGCGATGCAATTTACCAACGGTGTAAATTGGAGTTCATCGGATTTTGTCATAATGGGGATTCTTTTGACTGGAACAGGATTACTATTAGAATTTTCCTTAAGAAAGATAAAAACTGTCAAATACAGATTAATGGTTTCTGGAATTATAATATTTCTATTCCTTCTTGTGTGGGTAGAACTTGCAGTTGGAGTATTTGGGACACCGTTCGCAGGATCTTAAAGGTATGTTAAGGTCACTTAATAATTTTTTGTACAGATAAATTTCTCAATAAAATTCCTTCTCTACATTACTATGAATGATTAATTTTACCAATTCATAAAAACGCATTCTATGAAGGAAACAGCTCTTACAAAAGTACACGAAGAATTAGGCGCGAAGATGGTGCCATTTGCAGGATATAGCATGCCTGTTCAATACAAAGGTCTAAAACACGAACACGAAGTTGTACGAACGGCAGTCGGTGTTTTTGATGTTTCTCACATGGGAGAGTTTTTTCTTCGTGGACCAAAAGCAGAAGAGTTGTTACAAAAGATCAGTAGTAACGACGCGAGTAAACTTGTTGTTGGTAAAGCGCAATACAGCTGTATGCCTAATGAAGATGGCGGAATCGTTGATGATTTAATTATCTACAAAACGAAAGAAGACGAATTTTTATTGGTTGTGAATGCTTCAAACATTGAAAAGGATTGGGAGTGGATTAAAAAACATAACAACGTTGGTGCTGAAATGGTAAATGCTTCAGATGAATGGAGTTTGCTTGCTATTCAAGGACCAAGAGCAGCTAAAGCGATGCAATCCTTGACTAAAACTGACCTTGAAAATATCAAATTTTACACTTTTGAAGTGGGTGACTTTGCAGGTTGTCCGGATGTCATCATCTCAGCAACTGGATACACAGGTAGTGGTGGTTTTGAAATCTACGTTCCAAATGAATCAGCAGAAAGAGTTTGGCACGCTGTTCTTGAAGCAGGAAGAGATTTTGGAATTGAACCTATTGGTTTAGGAGCCAGAGACACGTTGCGTTTAGAAATGGGTTACTGTCTATATGGAAACGATATCGACGACACAACTTCTCCGCTTGAAGCAGGATTAGGATGGATTACTAAATTCACAAAAGACTTTATCAATAGTGATAGTCTGGCAAAACAAAAAGAGGAAGGAATCAAGAAAAAACTCGTTCCTTTTGAATTAATCGACAAAGGAATTCCGAGAAAAGACTATCCAATATTCGATTCTAATGAAAATGAAATTGGTCGCGTTACTTCTGGAACGATGTCTCCTTCTCTAGACAAAGCAATTGGATTAGGTTATGTCCCTGTCGAAATGAAAGAAGAAGGAACTGAAATCTATATTGGGGTTCGAAATAAGATGTTAAAGGCGAAGGTTTCGAAATTACCTTTTTATAAGGGGTAGTTTTTTTTAGTGATCAGTGACGACATCTCGCGTGGCGAGATTTAGTGACGAATAGTAGGGCATAGGTATGTTTTGATTTTTAAATTCTTACTCACGCCTTCCCATTCGTCACTAAGATTGGCTTACCGAATCCATCGGCACCTGTGTCCAATCGATGTCACTGGTCACTAACGCAATGCACTACACAAAATTCCATTTAAGTCTAAACTTTTTCTCATCTTTGTATACATGAAAAACATCTTTATTTCTTTTTTCATTCTACTGTTTTTTGGATCAGGTTTATTGAGTCAAGGGAACTTTATGCTTTCCCCTCAAGACAAGGCTTACTTATTCCATACAGTTCGTAAAAGCCCAATTTTAGAGCAGAATATTGGACGTTACATCAAATATACAGGCAAGGAAATCACTTTGCCTAACGGTGAGATTAATTATGATTCCATCGAACTTGTCATTGTAAATCAGCCCGAATTACTTACTATCTACGCAGACGAAATTCGCAAAGCCCCCAAAGGGATTCTTGCAGAGGTCGCAAATAAAATGGCTCTATGGCATTTGAACAAAGTACTTGTTGCCCATCGTCAAAATGAATTAGAGAAAGGAGGTTATGTAAATGACTATACTAAGTTTGAAGTTATTTTGTTTCGGGAACTTCCAGAGTGTGCTTTAAAAACGAAGAAAGAGCAACGAATCATACACCCTAAAGTTGAAAAATTAAATAACCCGAGTTTAACATTCAATGACAAAGCTGCAGCACTCGACGGTTTTGGTGCATGGACCGAACAAGAAAAGAAACAAACACTTGATGCCTACAATGTGGCTATAAATGAATGGGTAAAAGAAAGAACCTTAGAAATCTACAGAAAACTTGGTGGCGAGGCCGATGTGTTTCACAATGTTTTAACAGCGGCTGGAGACGGATCAAGTACTTCAGGACTATTCGAAGAACGCGAAAAAGACGAACGCGGAAGATGGAATAAAGGGTTACCAAAAGCCGTTGGATTATTTCCTTATGAATCCTATATCGGTATAAAGAAAGATGCTAAAAAGAAGAAGCCAGAAGTTATACCAATGGGACATACAGCTCATTTATTCCAGACTGTTGGTGGCGGTAAAAAAACAAATATTCACGTTGATGTATGGGGATATAATAGTGAGAAACAAACTACTGTAGTTATTGATAAGGGTGGAGATATTTATCCATTGTTTGGCTCAAATGATACGCGTTTTTTATCTCCAGACTCTACTTTCGGCGAAGGTGTAACCTATTATACAATGATTAATCGTTTGCGCGCAGATATTGTTGCTTACGAAGAAATGGTGACAGGTAAAAAAGGCATTGATTATTGGATTGAATATCATGAAGAAAGAAAACAAGATAAACTTCTGGAAATTGATAAAACTGAAAAGGAATTAAATGATATCCGCTATAGTACAATAATTACGAACGATAAGAAGTACACTACAGACTCAAAGCGTAAAAAAAGGAAAAAACGCCAAGAAAAAGTCGTTCTTTATTATGAACAATTAGCTGCAATTAAAAGAAAAATAAAAGAGCTTAAAGAAGAAAAAGAGATGATCCTAACCAAAAAACAGGCACTTGTTCGACAACAACAAGGCATGTACGACCTCATCGGTACAAAATGGATCCCTTATGAAGAAAAAGACGGACTGTTTATTTTTAAAGACTCCGCACATTTTGATTTATTGACACAAGAATTCACTTTTCCACCGAGTGAAGAAAAAGAAGATTTTGAAATTCGATTACTGGCTATCCCCTACTCTCATACAAGCGATCAATATGATGAAGTTATGTTGCATATCAACATTGTAGACGCAGTTCCTCTTTATAACGCCCAAGTTCAACTGAATCTAAATGATGTTTTTGAAGTAGATAAATATGATTTAAATCAAACGTTATTTACCGCTGAGGACTCTATTCCTGTGAAGGAGCTTTTTGATGCCTTGCAGGATAATAAGCGTTATTTCGATATCATTGCCCGAGGTGCTGGAGTGGCAAAGTGGAAGAATTTTGAGCCTGTAAAGTACTATGATCCGGTTGAAATGGATAATTATCCTGGAAAAACGCAAGAAGAGCGAAATAAAGCCAAAAACGACAGTGTTTTCAAACGATTAAGGACAACACAAGTCAAAGTTTTGATTGATCGTTGTATCACATTGGAAGTAAATAGTTTTACGGATCCTGTTAAAAGTAACTTCACACCGCCCAACGAGGATCTAAAAAAGATGATGGAGCAATATGATTTATCTGAGAATGATATGCTCAGTGCCTACAGAACATACATGACACTAAAAACGTTAAAACAGGAATTGAATGTTTTGGCAGGAAAATACCTTGACCGTCCAGAAGCTAAAACTGCGATTGATCGAATTAATAAATCAATTGATAAGGCTAGGATTTCTGTGGGAAAGACTTCTTTTAAGTATAAGGAGTTTGAGGAGTGATGGATTTGAGTGTGAGTTTAGAGAATTTCGTACCTACGGTACTTTGGTTCTAGTTAGTAGACTTATTTTGAACTAAATATCGTCTCTACGATACTTTCATTTGGTCAAAAGAGAGTCTACTCTTGATAAGACGTATCAAAAAACTGCTCGTTAAAGTTTACCAAGTATAATTTCTCTGTTGCTCTGGTGAATGCAGTATATAGCCACCTAAAATAAGAACGATCCAACATTTCATCGGTTAAATAGCCTTGGTCGACAAAAACACAGGGCCACTGACCACCTTGTGATTTGTGACAGGTTACTGCGTATGCATATTTCACCTGTAGTGCATTGAAATAAGGATCAGCCATTATGCATTCGTAACGCTTTTTTTTGTTTTTTTCGAAACCATAATCTTTTTCAACGGCGAAAAACAATTCTTTCATGCGTTCCCGAGGGAGATTTGCGGAATTCACATCAAGTACGTCCAACATGATTTTTACCTTGAAAGGTTCCATGTTTGGATAATCAATGAGTCGCACTGTAGCATCGACAAAATCAAACTCATACATCGTTTCTCTACCGTGGATGCGCTGGACCTCCATTGTTTCACCATTCGCAATGAATCCTGCTTGTGATTGATCGTCTAGCCAGAAGTAATTATTTCTAACAACCATTAGTAAGTCGTTGGCAACGATATCATCTTCGTACCAAAAAATACGTGATCGAATTTGCTGATTGAATAAGTTAGCGCGTTTGTTACTCCTTGTGATTACAATTGTGTCTGTAGCACCATAGTTTGAGAAAGCAGAGTCTAACTCATCTTCTAAGTCTTCTCCCATTAGGCGCACCAAATCACTGTTCTTGGTTTTGAAAAAAGAAGGGTAGGTATTATCTGGCGCAGAACGTAAAGCTGTAGCATTGGACAAAATATCAGAATCAGTCGCTTGACGCAAAACAATGGAAAGTTGAAAGTGATTAATCAACAAATTCGGATAGAAATTATTCATATAATCTAAATTCAAGGCTGGACTAAAGTCTGCCCCAACAGGCGGAAGCTGTCCCTCATCACCAATAAAAATAAGTTTACAGTTTTTTCCACCGTAGACAAAATTGACTAAATCTTCCAATAAGCTCCGTGGATTAATACTACCGTCACTTTGTTTGGTATAATCTCCAATCATCGAGGCTTCATCCACTAAAAAAAGCGTGTTGGTATGAAGGTTTGGCGCTAAACCCAATTGAATCGCTCCACCCGCAATTTTTTCTTTACGATAGATTTTCTTGTGAATCGTAAATGCAGGCTGAATTGAACGCTGAGAAAATACTTTTGCGGCTCGACCCGTTGGTGCTAAGGGCACTGTTTTTCTTTTTAAACTTCGAAGACCTTTAACGAAAGAACTCAGTAGAGTTGTTTTACCTGTACCAGCATAACCTTTTAAAATAAAAAGGCTCTTGTCATTTTCAAGCGTATAGAATTCACATAACGCCTTCAATAGCTGTTCCTGCTCAAGCGAGGGAGTAAACGGAAAATAGTTTAATGTAATTTGCTTGAGCTGCTCGGTGAAATTCATTATTTCTGCGAAAATTTAAGCTAATTCAATTCCCGCTTTAATCGCATCAGAAATATTATTTCTCAATGTTGTTAAATTTGTCTCCATCATATAGCATGGCGCTGTCACCAACTTATTGGTTCTATCTACATTGATTTCATTGGCCTTTTTCATTGTCGTTTTTACACCTGTTGCAGTTAATCCTTCAGTAAAACCTCCAATATCATAAGGGGAAGCTTCTTTATCTGTTCCGATTGTCATAAAAGGTTTGATTTCAGAATCTTCAAATGCCTTTGCAACAACAACAGGACTCACGCACAAAGCGACGATTGGTTTACCAATGTTTACCATATTTACAAGCATTAACTTTACTTCAGGAAGCACCTCCCCTTCTGGACCATCAAATGCCCATGTGGTAAAGTTTTTCGCACTTCCAAATCCGCCTGGAATTACCAGCATATCGATATCTGCGGGATCGACATCTGTGATTGCCTTAATATCTCCACGAGCAATTCGAGCTGCTTCAACCATCATGTTGCGCTCTTCGTTTTGTTCTTCTCCTGTGATATGGTTAATCACATGATGCTGCTTTTTATCCACGCTAATACATACTGCTTCTGCTCCTGCTTCTTCAATGGCCAGTAAAGTCAATACTGATTCATGAATCTCTGCGCCGTCATAAACCCCTGAACCTGATAATAAAACTCCTATTTTCATTGTAATTTATTTTATTCTTAATATTTGAATTTTAAAGTGCATCTAATATAAAGTTTTAATTTTGTTTTACAAATGGATGAAATAAGTAACACTTCAGAAAAAAGAATAATATTCTACGACGGAGATTGTGGGTTTTGCAATTCTTCCGTTCAATTTATTTTAGATCATCGCAAAAAGACGTTTTACTTTGCTCCATTACAATCTGATTTTGCTAAGAAGAAAATTGAACAGGAAGAAGGTCTGAAGATTGAGATGAACACATTGTATTATCTTGACCATGGAAAACTTTACGAAAAATCAACCGCGGTTTTACGAATTTCCAGAGGTTTGAAAGGGGGATATCCTATTCTTTATTATGTAGGGATTATTTTTCCTAAATTCATGAGAGATTGGGTATATGACTTCGTAGCAAAAAGAAGGCATAAGATTCAACCAGATTTATGTGCAATGCCTAGTGAGGAGGAGCGGAAGTTCTTTTTGGAGTGAGTTGTGTTGAGGCATGGACTGGTAGTTGTGTTTCAAAAATCTTTTTGTCACGATTCTTGGGTCAAGAATACGCACCAAAAAGTTCTTGGTTGTGGATAGGGGTTTTACAGAAATGTCGTCCCGATGGGACTTTCTTTGAATTGATTCTTGTGATTTGAAGTTGATAATTAAAAAAAACCACGGACTGGAGTCCGTGGTTAAATATTATCTATTCAAGAAGGTTTTTCTATATCGCTGCGAGCGCCTGTTCAACATCCCAAATAATATCTTTTGCATCTTCTACACCGATTGATAAACGAACGAGATCTTCTGAGATTCCCATGCGGTCGCGCTGTTCTGGGTCAATTCCGCAGTGGGTCATTGTCTGTGGATGCTGGGCTAAACTTTCTGTACTTCCTAAACTTACTGCTAGCTTCATCAACTTTAATGCATTTAGGAATTTGAAAGCTGCTTTTTCTCCACCTTCGATATCAAAAGAAATCATTGCTCCAGGTGAGTTATATTGACGTTTGTATATATCATGTGCATGTGTACCCTCTTCAATCAATCCGAGGTAATATACTTTTTTCACTTTTGGATGATTATTCAAAAATTCAGCAACTTTTTGTGCATTTAGACACTGTTTCTCCATTCTTAGTTTAAGTGTCTCAAGACTTCTCAACATTAACCATGCGGTATGTGGACTCACCATATTCCCTAAGAATGTTCTTAGCGTCTTAACGCGAACCATCAATTCAGCATTACAAAGCACTGCACCAGCAATCAAATCACTGTGTCCACCGATATATTTAGTTGCAGAATAAACTACTAAATCAGCTCCCGCTTCAAGAGGTTTAGACCATACCGGCCCCATGTATGTATTATCAACACATAGAAAAGTTGGCGTTTCTTCTGTGGAATACTGATCTGCCAACTCACGACACATTTGAATATCAATGATTGTATTTGTTGGATTCGCTGGCGTTTCGATATAAATCATCCCTAAACGATCCGCTTTTCCAGAATCTTCAATGATTTTTTGAATCTCTTCTTTAGAATCTTCTGGATGAAATGTTAAATAATCTACACCAATCTTTTTCAAGAAATGCTGAATAAAATGATCTGTTCCTCCATAAGTTGGAGAACTATAAAGAATAACATCACCTGGCTTTAAAAACTCAAGCATTACCGTAGATATCGCAGACATACCACTCTCAAATACAGCACTATCATCCGCTTTGTCCCATAATGACAAACGATTTTCTAAAATCTCTAAATTCGGGTTATTTATTCGGCTATAAATCAGACCCAACTCTTCGTCTTGGTCTTTCTCACGCAAACCATAGGCTACCTCAAAAAAGGACTTCCCTTCCTCTGCCGTTTTAAATGCAAAAGTAGATGTTTGAAAAATAGGGCATTTGATTGCTCCTTCAGACAACTCTGGCTTGTAACCATGTGTCATCATTAAACTTTCTGGCTTGAATTTATGACTCATTTTAATCGTTTTTTATTTCTTGCAAAGTTATATTTAATAACACAAAAGACATATACCGTACATAATTTTAGTGTATTTTCCCGATATTTGAAATAATAAAGGAATTTATTACTATAAAAGTTTAGTCTACTGAATAGAAAGGGAAATATTCCTAATAAAACGAGTACAACATGAAAATTGATAAAATTGACGAGCAAATTATTGCCATTCTTCAGAAAGATGCGAAGTCGAACGTGAAGTCTATTGCAGACCAACTCAATATGACTAAAACGCCGATATACGAACGAATTAAAAAGCTAGAAAATGAAGGTATCATTGAAAAATATGTTGCGATTGTAAACCGTCAAAAATTAAAAGGCGGAATGTTTGTTTTTTGTTCTGTTTCTCTTGAGGTTCAAAAACTAGAACATATTGAACGATTTAAAGCCGAGATTTCTGAAATTCCAGAAGTAATGGAATGCTATTTAATGGGAGGGGCAAATGACTTCTTACTTAAACTTCATGTGAATGATTTGAATGCCTACCATCAGTTCTCGTCAGGAAAACTTGCTGCTTTAGATAATGTGAGTCAAATAAAAAGTACCTTCGTATTGGATGTTGTGAAGAAGGAGAGTGCGATTGAGGTTTTTTAACCGCAATGGTCGCTGAGAAGGCGCAAAGTCCGCAGAGAGAGAGAGAGAGAGAGAGAGAGAGAGAGTTTGGGTTTGGGTTTGGGTTTGGGTTTGGGTGCTATGCAAAAAAGAAGAAATCTTTCATTTCTTCTAGCTTATGAGATTTAAAAATTTGACATAATTCACTTTTTGCTTCTTCATTTGACAACGTAACAATAATCTGTTTACCCTTTAAATCAACTACATCTTTAAGTGGCTGGATACGTATGTCATAAATATCTTTTCTAATCTTATTGGGATTTTGATCTATCCAAATAAATGATTCGTGTAGCTCGAGTAATTTCTTTACTAACTTCTTTCCACGATGCCCCGCACCAATGATAGCAAGTTCTTTATCTTTATTTCTTTTCAACTTGAAAAAGTAATGCGCCTTGATTTCAGTAAATGTATGATCTGCATAATTCTCATCCGTTCTTGAGGAACGTGTTGGATAATCTCTCCAGTGATGTAAAGCCTGGTCACAAGGCACCACTTCATAGCCTGCTTCGTAAAATCGAAAAGCCAAATCATAATCTTCGGGATAACGATTTTCATCAAAAGCATTTACTGCCTCTAAATCTTTGCGATGAACCATCCAGCAAGGCGATGGAATGACACATTCCTTGAAAATATCTCTAAAATTACCACCTGTTTCTGTAAGTTCATTTAACCAGTTTTCATAGTTTTTAAAACCCTCGCCAAGCTTATTTTCCGAAAAGTATTTCACCTTACCAACTGAAATATGATTTAAACCATTTTCTAATAATTTACCCAAAAGCACTTCTACCCTATTTTCTGTCATTAAGTCATCGGCGTCCATTCTGGAAATATAGTCGCCTGAACTAATTCTATAAGCCAATCTCAAAGCTTCAATAATTCCGTTGTTTTGATTTTTAAATCCTTTGAATCGTTTGTCAAGTTTACAGAACTTCTGAATAATCTCAATTGTTTTATCCGTCGAATGATCATCGATCACAATACATTCCCAATTTTGATAAGTTTGGTTCTGAATAGATTTTAGACATTCTTCTAAAAAAGCAGCTTCATTCTTGGCAGGAATTAATATGGAGACTAGCGGCTTCATGAAACTCAATCTTTATTTTTATAGTGTTACTGATATTTATTAAACCCAATTAAAATTACAATCGGTATAAAAAGCTAAATTAGCACTTTTTGAAGTTTGGAAACATACGTACCATTAGAAATATTATATGAAGATGATTGGGTTATTGCCATAAATAAACCTGCTGGCCTTTTGGTTCACAGAAGTTCTATTGCTACAAATACAGATGTTTACGCACTACAATTATTGAGGGATCAAGTTGGATATTATGTTTTCCTAATTCACCGACTTGACAGAAAAACTTCTGGAATTTTACTTTTTGCAAAGGATAAGAAGTCTGTTCAATTATTCCAAAAAGCACTTTCATCAGATCAAAGTACAAAAACATACATTGCACTTGTTAGAGGCTATTTTCCAGATGAAGCAAAAGTAGATTATGACTTAACGAATGACAAAGGAAAAACCCAAAATGCAATTACTGAATTTAAACTAATCTCAACGACAGAAATAGATGTTCCTCTTGGTAAATTCGATACATCGCGATACTCTCTAATTCAAGCACAACCAAAAACAGGGAGAATGCATCAAATTCGCAAACATTTAAATCATCTTAGACATCCAATCATTGGTGATCGACCACATGGTTGTAATAAACAAAATAAACTGTTTTTAGAAAAATGGAATTTGACCAAAATGCTCCTTCACGCAAAAGAAATGAAAATAGAACATCCTTATTCAGAAAAAAAGCTATCCTTAGCCGTCCCTTTGCCCAAGTATTTTGACCAAATACTTGAAAAATTAAATCTCACTGAATATTAATGATTTTCTTGAGGAGTATTCACATTTTTATAATATTGTAACATGATGAATACAATCATCAATGAAGATGTAAAGCCTTCGACAAATATTATTCCAGCAAATTCCATATTTGTTCCTGCTGGAATAAGGGTCACGGCATAAGCCGTAAGATCAGTAGAATCATTTACATTTAGGTATACTAGAAGTGCTATTGCACTGAGTAAAATACCTATAAAAACAGTTGCTACTCCTGCCACCAATTTCTTCAAATAACTTGCACCAGCTTTCGATGCAGATTTAAGGGTGTTATTTACTCCAATCAGGACAAAAGCAAAATTTATAAACTTTAGGAAGACATTGTTAGTTAATCCTAGGAGTTCCAGAATTATAAAATAGACTCCAACCAGTCCGAATATTAATAGTCCGTTTTTAATAGCGTTTGTTTGTGATAACATGTAATTTTGTTTGAATTTGTTAATAAATCTACTTTCGTAACGTCCTTAAAATACAAATTGTTCGTCAAAATTCCAAATGATTTACATTTTTTTGATTCTGAATCAGCTTCTATTGCTGGAATAATTCATTTAAAACAAACCAAATTACCCATCATTTGAGATCACTTCAGCAGTCTATTCTTTTTCAAAGTGTCCTCTATTGTAAGTTCTAACACATAATACTTATCTATATATGAATGAAAGAAAACTTTCTGGTATTATACTCCTCTTCAAATAGGTGAGGGTAATATTTTTTCATCTCTGCATTCATCAGCTCTACGGGAACATCATCAAAAGTACCATAAAAATGAGTGTACTCCATAAACTTCTGATCTCCTGAATAGGCCTGAAACATTGCGTCTTTTTCTCCATTCCACTCTAGTGGTGGTACACCAGACATTCTACAAACCGTTTTATCAAAAGCAGGAGTTGTTTTCACCCATTTATCATTTAAAAGTACATCGACATATCCATGGAATACGATTTCTTCCGTTTTGAGCATTTTTGTAAGTTTTTCTACTCCAATATGGTTTACAACAATGCCATACCCCAATCGAGTAGGAATACCAAGAGCTCTTAATGCAGAAGCTAATACAATTGATTTCTCAACACACCAAGCACGGTTTTTCTTCATAATAACACTTGCTTTTAAGAAATCAGGGGTAAGATTTAAATGATAGGGATCATAAAGGAAACGATCTCGTACATTATAATATAAATTCACGGCTTTTTCTTTATCAGACGAAAGAGCTAAATAAGGCTTTATTAATTCTTGAATAGCTTCTGAAGAATAATCTAAATGCTTTGTTTCCTTTAAATATTTTTTCATTTTTCTGGTTGTGTTACCCAAACAAGTCAATTCTATAAATTCTAATCATAGAAAAAATTACATTTTATCAAAACTAGACAAAGAATAATTACTCTTTCATCACTTTAGATTGACAAACAAAATCAGTTTTTTGAATCCCTACTTTTGAGATGGCATCAAACCCTCCTTCAACTTCTGTAAAATTCCTATAACCTCTTGCTTGAAGAATACTTGAGGCAATCATACTCCTATATCCCCCTGCACAATGCACATAAAAATGTTCGTCTGGATTTATATCCTTCACCCATTTATTGATACTTGCTAGTGGTCTATTATAAGCTTCTTCAACATGTTCTGCGGACCACTCTGATTCTTTTCGAATATCATAAACGATGTCTTTATCTACATTCAACCTACTTTTAAACTCTTCAGCCGAAATTCGATTAACTGTATCTATTTCTTTATTCTCACTTTTCCAAGCATCAAAACCGCCTTTCAAATAACCAGCTACATTATCAAAACCTACTCGAGACAACCGGATAATAACTTCTTCTTCCGTTCCTTCTTCCGTCACTAAAAGAAGTGGTTGTTTGACATCTCCAATGAGTGCACCTACCCACGGAGCAAAATCACCTTTGATACCAATATTAATTGACTGAGGTACAAATCCTTTATGAAATACAGCACTATCTCTAGTATCTAAAATTAGTGCGCCTGTGCTTTCTGCCGCGGTTTCGAACTCTTTTGGAGAAAGTGCTGTTAGACCTTGTTCAATAACACTATCCACATTCTTATATCCTTTTTTATTCATAGCTACATTGGCACCAAAATAAGCTGGTGGTGGAAGCAAACCGTCTGTGACAGCTTCAACAAATGCTGCTTTATCTGGTTGATTTAAAGCATAATTCGTTTTCTTTTGATTTCCTAAAGTATCTACTGTGTCAGTTGACATATTTTTACCACAAGCAGAACCTGCTCCATGACCAGGATAAACAGTTACATCATCCGCTAACGGCATAATTTTGTTCATCAATGAATCATACAAGTGACCTGCTAGTTCCTCCTGAGTCATACTCGTAGCTTTCTGAGCTAAATCAGGTCGGCCAACATCTCCTAGAAACAATGTATCTCCAGAGAAGATCGCGTAATCTTTACCGTTTTCATTAATCAACAAGTATGTGGTTGATTCCATTGTGTGTCCCGGAGTATGCAGCACTTTAATTTTGACATTACCAATTTCAAATACCTGTTCATCTTTGGCAACGATACAATCAAATTCAGGCTGTGCATTTGGACCATAAACAATATCTGCTCCTGTTGCTTTACCTAAATCCACGTGACCTGATACGAAGTCTGCATGGAAATGAGTTTCGAAGATGTATTTTAGCTTTACACCATCTTTATCTAATTTATCTAAATAAGGTTTTACTTCACGCAACGGATCAATGATTGCTGCCTCTCCGTTACTAGTTATATAGTAAGCACCCTGTGCTAAACATCCTGTATAAATTTGTTCTACGTTCATATTTTTAATCTTTTATCATTTACCATTGCAAAAATCGGAAATTACTCTTGAGTTTACAGCTACTATTGTTACATTGATAGCTATCCAGTACTAACCATTCCGATTAATTAATGCCTAGGCCTACAATTTATCCATAATTCCATTCCAAATCTTGGTTCCACTGAATTTTGAGCTGTTTCGAATTCATCCAGTTCAAATCTCTCTGTAAATAACTTTTCATACTCATCTTTACTTCCCCCAAAAGGAGGTCCCCCCTCAAAATACCGATCAAAAAGGAGTCCTACTAATTTACCATTTTGGTTTAAGAGTCCATTCATTTTTTTCACATAATTCCTACGATTAGAAGGATCAATTGCACAAAAGAAAGTTTGTTCAATAATTAAATCATATTTTCCTTTGTGATTGAAAAAATCACTTTGTAGGATTCGAACGTTAGAGTTATTTTTCCATTTACCTTTTAATTTCTCCACTAGCCTTGGAGCAATATCAATAATTGTAATATTCTTAAACCCTTTTTTTAATAAATAGTCTGCTTCATAAGCATTCCCAGCACCAGGAATTAAAATCTTGGTGCTTTTATTTTCAAGCTGATCTATGTATGCTTTGATTGGAGGAGATACTTGCCCTAAATCCCACCCTGTTTGATTGTTTATATATTTATCATTCCAAAAATCTTGGTCCAATGCTTTCATAAGACCAAAATTAAGATAAATCTCGTTGTTGGATAGTCTTTTTATTGTTTAATAAACTCGATCGTTTTCATTTAAAATCCTTACTCAATAATCAAATAAAACAATACAGAAGCTAAGTAATAGACTATGTCTAGTTAAAATGATTTAAATATTCCAAGTTGAAACTGTGGTCTATAGATTTGTTGATAGATTTGAGCCATTGCACCAACATCAACTCTAAAACTGTCACTTATTTGAAAACCAAAAGCCCCGTAAAGACGATTTCTATCGAAAAGCAACCCCTGACCGTTTATGAAAATCTCATTGTATGTTGAAAAATAGAAAGTATTTTTTACCAGACTCTTATTATTAATAGCTACTCTTAAATTTAAAAAATAGCGAAATCTTACCTTGAAATTATCTTTCAAAAAGCGCTCCTCTAAACGATAACGGTGGGAAAAGTAGAACCTTCCAAATCTTTGCTTGGTAATAAACTGTTGGTAGATTCGGTGTTCATTAAAATGATTTTCTAAGTCTTGGTCTTCCAGCCCCAGTACTCCCGATCTTATGAAAGCGTATCCTAGGAGCAAATTATTATTTTTCTCAGATAAATTATAGCCAATTCCTCCACGCAGCATCAACTGCTCCATATCTGTTACAGCATTATAGCTACGGTATTGGATATCATTTTGAATTTGCCAATTTTCTCCAAGATTAACGGTATTAAAAGACATATACCAAGCTCCAAAATCAGATTGTGACCGAATCAAAGCAACAAAAAAGAATGAAATTAGAAGTAAATATATTTTATTCATAAAATTAAAATAGATTAGAGATCGTAAAAAGAATCAATAATTCAGACGTTCAATTGCTCAAAAAGAACAAATAATTCTTAAATTCGGTACAAAAATATAAATGATAATTACAACGACAGAAGATATTCCAAAAAAAGAAATAGAAGAAGTGCTAGGCATTGTACGAGGAAGTACAGTTAGAGCCCGTAGTTTTGGGAGAGATATATTTGCGGGACTAAAAAACCTAGTAGGAGGGGAAATCAGTGAATACACTAAACTTCAAGCTCAATCTAGGGAAGAAGCTCTTAAAAGAATGATAGATGATGCCTCGCGATTAGGAGCAAATGCTGTTGTGAATGTTAGATTCTCTACGTCGACAATTATGCAGGGTGCCTCAGAAATACTAGCGTATGGCACGGCTGTAAAGTTCAAAGAATAGAATCTAAAGACAAATGATATGATGGGGTTTTTAGCAATTGCATTAATTATTTTAATAAGTTTGGTAGCAACACTGATGCTAGCAGCAATAATCTACGTTATTGTCAAACGAGTTCAGGATAAAGAAGCTGAAAACTTTGAAAAAAGGGATAATTAGATCTTTTCCTTTTGACCAACTACAATTTCTAGTAATAGTTTAAAGGAATTTGATGTTGTTTTTATTCCATTTTCCGTCGCACCAACTATATTTAATGGTGCTGTTCCATACTCCACCCCAACCGTATATCGTTTATTGCTTTTTGTCACATGAACTATTCCAAGAGAGAAATGCATAAGGTTCCATTTACTCGATTCTACACGCATTGCATTTGTTTGAATTTGTGGAACTTCATTATATAGGAAGTCTGTTCGCGAACCTAAATAAAGTTGCCACCGATCTGTAAGTACAGTTTCGAATCCAAAACCAATGTTTGTTCTCGCATGTGTCTTCTCAGTAAGAGATAAAAAGTTTTGACCTCCAAGTACTTCATTTTCTAAATCATCCTCTGAAAATGCATCGGGATAAATACTTGGTTTTTCATCTACATCAAAAATATAATATCTTTTTCCACCGAAAAATGTCTCATTTGAAAAATGAAACCAAGATTTTGTTCCAGCCTGCCAACTAACTCCCATGGCCAAAGAACCAAATTCTTTGTGCGTCACTTTAAACCCATCAACCCGGTCAACGATTTTCACATCAATATCTACTGCGTCACTTATTTCATGAAAGTTGATATAAGAGATTTCACGAAAAGCATTCCCCCTTCCCATCATATTAAAGGAAGGTGTGGTCAAGGCTAAACCAAATTTAAAACTTTCAAAATTTGCAGCAATTGAAGGTTTAAAAACACCTTTCACATTAAAGTAATTAAAGCTTTGTACATTTGAATACTCATAAACTTGTGATCCCGAAAAATCTTGAGGTAAAACTGTTATTCCATAGTTATTGGAATATTTTACATCCCTGTAAATACCAAAATGTGACAGTCCGATAGAGTAATGATCAGATAGTTCATAGGATATTGATACTCCAGCCCAGTACTCCATTAAATTATGTTGAAGATTATAGGAGTTAACCCAACGTTCTGGTCCATCAAACTGAGATAAAAGTTCATCATCTTCCTCGTGCAAAAAATCAAACTTTTGGTTCATTGCTCTACGGGCAATTACGGTATAGCCAAATCTAATGCGTTTGTGCTTTTCCAATTCTAATACTCCTGCTATAAGATTAGGCATCATACTAAAGCCCCTTTCTTCTAAATGCAAACCTTCACCAAGCGCATTCTCTATTTTCAGCATTCTAATACGATAAGCATTTACTGAAATAGAAAGAGAAGGATCTCCAACATAAGACATTGCAGCAGCATTATAATATGCCGTGGCATTATCGCCTAATCCAGCAGTCGCAGCCCCTCCAAGGAGCGATGCTCGTGCGCCAAAATGTTCAGACCAATGGTGGTAATCTTGAGCTCTAGCAAATCCTGCTAAAAACAAGGAAATCATTATAGTTAAAGTTTTCATAGTTCGAGAGTAGGGAACGAATTTAACATTAAATCTAAATCAATCAAAATGTTAAATTGATTTTGTTTCTTCTATTTTCAAAGGTTGAGTACTTTTTTAAAAACATCAAAGGTCGCAACTACAAATCGTCAAATAAAAATGCACCGGTATTTTGAGTATAAAACACCGATGCAAAATTGTAAAAATTGGTTATATAAATTACTTCTCGATGACTCCACATGCAACCCTTGCACCTGCAGCACCAGAAGGCTGTGATTTAAAATCATCTGCTCCTGCATGGACTATGAACGACTTACCAATAATGTTCTTTGTTTCATCATCACACTCAAGGCACCATTTATCCGTTTCAAATTCATAAGAAACTTCTCCTTGGTCATTAGCGACAAGATTACCTATGTCACCCATGTGGTATGCATCTTTACCCCATTTACCATGATCATGTCCTTTAGGATTCCAGTGACCTCCAGCGCTCTTTCCATCGTCTGCACTACAATCTCCATTTTCGTGAATGTGAATTGCATGTTTACCAGGCGCTAATCCATTCATCTCCACTTTCATCTTAACTTTTCCGTCCTTTTCAACAAGATTTATATGACCTGCAGCAGTACTTCCGCTTTTGGCACTCATTGTTACCAACACTTTGCATTCTTCTTTCTCTTCCTTCTGATGATCTTCTTTAATCTCTTTTTTTACTTGTTCATCTTCAGGTCCTTTATTCATTGCTTGATCTTCTCCGTCATTTTTACATGCAAAAAGCATCATTGCTGCTAATCCGCTCAATAAAATTGTTTGAATCTTTCTCATAATTATAATTTTTATTTGAATTATTAAAATTGTAACGTTCTATGTTGTTTGATCTTACGCTACACGCTTAAAATAATTAATAAATTGTGGAATGTCAAGTTCAACAAGGTTTACTTGTTCAATTCACCTTTAAGCCTCTCTATGTCCAACTCTTTTAACAGGATAAGTATATTCGGAAACCATTTTTGGTGATAACCATATTGAGCTGAAAGAAACTCTTGAATTGCATCTTCTTTTGACCACTCTTGAAAAACCATACGGTATGCAGCAACAACAGCTCCCGTTCGATCAGATCCATGTAAACAATGAACTAGGGCAGGCTTTTCAGAGTCGCGAATTACTCTAAGTGATTCAACTATATCATTATGAGACATTTTCCAGGAGTTTATCCTAACCCTTTTAAGTGTTGTCCCACTTCGTTTCGCCTTTGATTTGTCGCTAACTCTATTTCTCAAACTTAACACGGTTTCAATTCTCAAACTATCAATTACTTCAAATCCTTTTCGAGAAGGTTGTTCAGAACGGTATAGTTCATGGCTAACCATATACATGTTTTCAAATTCACAAGAAGAAACTTTCTTGGCCACCTCTGGTGTATTCGAAGGTAAAAACGTCAGAAAGAAAAAGTGCAAATAAAAAAATTTCAAAGCAATCATGATTAAAAATTAATTCCACATAAAAAAAGGGAATAACTACTAAAGTCATTCCCTCATAATAATTCCTTATTCAATTAAACTATCATCAACATAGGGTTCTCCATGTATGATTTAAAAGTATTCAAAAATTCAGAACCTGTAACACCGTCTACAACTCTGTGGTCGCAAGAAAGAGTTACTTTCATTACATTCCCTGGAACAACTTGACCGTCTTTTACTACAGGTACTTGTTTGATTCCACCAATTGCCATAATACAGCTATCTGGGGGATTAATAATTGCGGTAAATTCTTCTATTCCATACATACCCAGATTCGAAATTGTAAATGTATTTCCTTCCCAATCTTGAGGCTGTAGTTTTTTGTCTTTTGCTTTTTGAGCAAACTCTTTTACTTCTGCTCCAATTGCCATTAAGCCTTTTGAGTCTGCAAAACGTACAACGGGTACCAACAATCCTTCTTCTACCGCTACCGCTACCCCAATATGGACATGATCATTTCGTCGGATTTTATCCCCCATCCATGCGCTGTTTACAGCTGGATGTTTTCTTAGCGCAACTGCAGATGCTTTAATCACCATATCGTTGAATGAAATTTTAATTCCATCCTGAGCATTAACCGCTTTTCTGGCAGCGATAGCATTATCCATATCGATATCTAAAGTAAGATAGAAATGTGGCGCAGTAAATTTACTTTCAGCTAATCGTTTAGCAATCGTTTTTCTCATTTGCGATACATTCTCCTCTGAATATGACTCCTCCATAGCTGCTCCTCTTGTTATTGCAGGAGCTTGAGTAGAACCCTCTGGACGATCATAAGGAACATAGTTCTCTATATCACGCATTACAATTCTTCCATTTTCACCAGTTCCCTTTACATTGGCTAAGTCAATATCTTTCTCTTTAGCCATTTTCTTAGCTAATGGAGAGGCGAAAATTCTACTACCATCATTTGTAGTTTTACTTTGCTGTTGTGGCGATGCTTTGCTATCAGAAGAAGATTTAGTTTCCTTCTTCTCATCTTTATCAGATTCAGAATCCTTCTCTTCTTTTTTCTTATCAGAGCTATCGTCTTCTTTTTTATCTGACTTATCCTCTTCCTTATCTTTAGGCTTTGATTCTGATTCTTTCTCCTCACCGTTCTTTTCGTGTTCTTTCAGAATAGCTTCTACATCTTCACCTTCTTCTCCGATAATTGCTAGAATATCATTTACAGGAGCAGTAGCCCCTTTTTCAATTCCAACATGCAATAATTTACCATCGTAAAACGACTCAAACTCCATCGTTGCTTTATCCGTTTCAATTTCGGCAAGCAATTCACCAGACTCTACATCGTCGCCAACTTTTTTATGCCATTCTGCTACCACACCTTCAGTCATGGTGTCTGATAATTTCGGCATTAAAATAACTTCAGCCATTTGATTTAATTTTAATATTCTTTAATGAACGGGTAATCTTCAGTTTTGTAAACATCTTCGTATAACTCTTCTGGAGCTGGATACTCAGAATTTTCGGCAAATTCAATTGCTTCCATTACTTCATTATTTACCCAATCTTGAATTTCTTTGATTTCTTCTTCTTTCAAAAATTTATTGTCCTTAATTACTTTCAAGCAATGTTCAATTGGATCCTTTGATTGATATTCTTTCACCTCCTCTTTCGTTCTGTACTTTTGAGGGTCAGACATTGAATGTCCTTTATAACGGTAAGTACGAATATCTAACAAAGTTGGTCCCTCTCCTTTTCGAGCTCTTTCTGCAGCCATCTGAACAGCATCATGAACTTCTTCAGGTGACATTCCATTAACTGTATATGAAGGCATTTCGTACGATGAACCTAGTTTAGATAAATCCATAACATTGGTTGTTCGCTCCACTGAAGTCCCCATTGCATAATTATTATTCTCTACAATAAATATAGCTGGGATTTTCCACAACATTGCCATATTGAATGTTTCGTGCAACGCTCCTTGTCTTGCTGCACCATCTCCAAAGGAAACAAATACTACGTTATCAGTACCTTTATATTTTTCTGCGAAAGCGACACCAGCACCCATTGGAATTTGCGCTCCAACAATACCATGTCCACCTAAAAAGTTCTTCTCCTTATCAAAAAAGTGCATTGAGCCACCTTTTCCTTTTGACACGCCGGTTTTACGACCATATAATTCAGCCATCAACTTACGAACATCAGTCCCTAAACCAATTGGGTGCGCATGATCACGATATGCTGTCATATGTAAATCTGTTGGTTTAGAACCACTAACTGTTCCAGCTACCACAGCTTCTTGACCAATATATAAGTGACAAAACCCACCAAATTTTTGCTGGATGTACAACTGACCTGCCTTCTCCTCAAACTTTCGCATTAATAGCATATCCTTATACCATTTGATATAAGTTTCTTTCGGAAATTTAAGCTTATTCGTAGACTTCGCTTTACGCGTTGTTTTCTTGGGTTCTTTTGATGTTTTTGCAGTCATTCTTTCAACTCTTTAATTCAATTGGACAAATATAGAATTTTTTATTTTGGAAACATTCCCTTTTTTTCTGAGAATATGCGAAAAGTATAGTTAAGAACCAAACGTAAATGGTAATAATTTGTCTATACTATCAAAAACTAATACACTGCCATCGTGATTTCTCATCAGTATTTCAAACTTCTCGTCTTGTTTTTCAACAAATTCCGACATCACCTGTCGACAACTCCCGCAGGGAGTCAGTATATCATTATTTCCTAACAATGCGCCTTCGCCAACAATAGCAATCTTCGTAACTTTTCTATCGGGCAACTGAGCACCAACAGAGAAAAGTGCTACACGTTCCGCACATAATCCTGAAGGGTAAGCTTTGTTTTCTTGATTACTTCCATACACATATTTGCCGTTATCTAACAATAATGCTGCGCCAACTTTAAATTTAGAATAAGGTGCATAGGCATTTTTCATGGCTTTTTCAGCCTCTAGCATTAAGGATCTTTGCTCCGATGTTAAATCATTAATAGATATAAAAAGATCATATTCAAAAGAAAATTGTTTTTTCATATTCAATCCATTTAAATAGATAAGACTTCTTAATTATCATAAACATCTTCAGAAATCAAATCTTTTGAGTCGTCTAAAATAACAGTATAACGAAACTATTGTGCTATCTTTTTTATTTTTTCCATTTCAATGAACAAATAAAAAAGTAAATTTGACCTTGTCCATGAAAGAACTACAAAACATCTTATCGGAATTTCCTGTCATTAAACTCGAGGAAATGGACCGAACCAAACTAATGGATCGTGTCGATACTAAATTTGCCTTTCACAGAGACCAACTTCCCGAGATTATTAAAGACTTAAAAACACATTTCCACGTTCTAGAAGTTGACAATAAAAGAATTTCACAGTATGAAAGTCTTTATTTTGATAAAAGTGAATTTGATTTTTACAAAGACCATCACAACAATAAAAATCATCGTTTTAAAGTACGATTTAGAAAATATGTAGATAGTGGTTTACATTTTCTTGAAGTGAAAGAGAAAAGAAAAGGCCGAATGGTAAAACGAAGAGTTCCAGTTAAAAAATTTGAACATGAGTTATCAGACAGCTCTAAATCTTTTGTAGAACAATACCTCAAAGATGAAGACGAACTGGTACCAAAGTTATGGAATCAATATCAACGAATTACTTTTGTGAACAAAGAATTGAATGAAAGACTTACTTTTGATATTAATTTAGAATTTAAATGGGGGGAAGAAGAGAAAAAATTTCCATCTTTGGTAATTGCTGAACTAAAACAAGAAAGAAAAAACAGAAATTCACCCTTTTACAAGTTGATGCGATTAAAAGGGATTCGTCCTTATCGTATTAGTAAATATTGTATAGGGGCTATAGAATTATACGACACAAGAAACTTGAAATATAATCGCTTTAAAAAGAAGCTCTTAAAATTAAAAAAGATAAACAATGCTACTTGAAACCTCTGAGAGTATAATCGACATGTTGGATCTTCAACTTTTCAATAAGGATGTATATACCTTGTTGTATCGTTTGATACTCAATTTGTTTTTTACGACAATAATCATTCGCTTTATATATTACCCCAAAACAAAACGTAAAGATTATTTATTTACCTATTACCTGATTGGTTTAATTACCTTTTTCCTTTGTTTCGCATTGAAAAAGCTCGATATAGATATTGGTATGGGACTAGGTCTATTCGCCATTTTTGGTATAATTAGATACCGTACTAATCCTATAGAAATAAAAGAGATGACTTATCTATTCATAGTAATTGGTATGTCAGTAGTGAACGCACTTGCTAAAAAACAAATTAGTATTACCGAAGTAATGATGCTCAACGGAGCAGTAGTAATTTTAACTGGTGGTTTAGAATACGTATGGCTTTTAAAGCACGAAACTCGTAAAACGGTCGTATACGAAAAGATAGACTTAATTAAGCCCGAAATGTACAATGAGATGCTAAAGGATTTGGAAAAACGGACAGGATTGAACATTAATCGGTTTGAAGTAGGGAAGATTGACTTCTTAAACGATACCGCAACGGTTCGGATTTTCTATTATGCAGACGAACAAACACTTTCAGACTACAGTGCTACTGATGAGAATAACTAGCTGAATGTTAAAGTTTAGTAAAGAAGAACTAGATGCAGTCATCTGAGAATAATGATATCAATCATACTTTAGGAAAGTAACGGTACTTCTCAATACCTGTTTCCTTACTTATTTCATTGATATTTGAAAAGTCTGGAAAATCATAAACCACTAAACCACAAGTTGGAAGCAAAGTGGTTTCTCCTGATAAATACGTACATAAATCAGATAGCCCAAAGTTGTGACCTATCAGTAAAATGTTCTCACTATTATCAGATTGTTCTCCTAAAAAGTGCCGTAACTGATTAAGACTAGGCAGGTACAAGTCATCGTGATAGGTAAGTTCTTTTTTTATATTTAAAATAGGCTCCAACTCTCTAAAAGTACTGCGCGTTCGTGTAGCATTAGAACAAAAAACACGAAAATTTAATTCACTAAAATTAGAAACAAAAAAATCACTCATTAACTCAAGTTGCCGCATTCCTTTATACTTTAAGTCTCTATCAATATCTTTACCTGAGTGGGATTTTTGCTCTGTCTTCGCATGTCTCAATATGAATAGCCTCACTTTTCTTAGATTAGAAATTTGTGTTAAGGTAACTAATAAATTAACTCTTGAATTTTTTGAAAATAAAAGGTAATGCCATATTAATAATATTCATAATTATTGAAGAGGAAGAGGAGCTTTTCTCCCCTCCACCAAATGTGTTTTTCACTATGGCCGACAAAGAAAAATTACTCTTCATTTTTTCTGCTTGAAGAAAAACCTTTTCCCGATGAATATCCCTTTCTAGTTTTACAATTTGGATATCCTTATCAATTTCAGTGAACGATTTATAAATTCTATTTTTCATATTATCTTTTTTAATCGTTAAAAAACATTTCGGAAAAAACTTTAAGTATTCTCGACTCAATAAGCTTGTCTTTTAGCAATAAAATAAATATTGCAATCAAAAAATAAGCGCCCGCAATGATCAGAAAGCCTAATGCAGTACTCCCAATAGAATTGCCAATTGCGAATCCAGCCGCAATAGAACCAAAAAGTAAAACAAAAGCACAAGCAAGTAGAGTCAATGTATAACTAACAAACATTGTGGTAGTCTTTGCTACAATTTTAAACCCTAAGAGTTTGTAGTACTCTACATTCTTATCAATGTAAGCTTTGGTTTCACTTTTGAGGTCATTAACATCATCCTTTATTTCGTTAAAAGCCATTTTTTTGATTTGATTTTAATAATTACTTCGTCGCCTTTTTCAAAGCTTTCAATTTCTCCTCGAGGTATGAAATCAATTCCTCCTTTTTTGCACTATCCTGAGAAATGGCCTCATCAAGGGCTTCATCAATATCAGATGTGACATCATTTGATTTCTGACTAAGGTAAGCCATAAGCTCTTCGATTTTTTCTTCAGCCCCCTCCTTGGTGCTATTAAATTTATTTTTGATTTTTTTACGAGTATTAGAACCTTTATCTGGTGCTATTAGAATCCCAACACCAATTCCAATTGCTGCACCTGCTACAATCGACAATAAAACTTCTCCAGTATTTCCATTTGTGTTTGACATAATTTTTTCTTTTAAGATAATAAACGTCATTCAATTTATCAAGTGATATGGCAGATTTCTTATATAAAAAGAGATAACTAATACTAAAAACTTACAAAATAAGTTGAAATTTCACCAACGCTTTCTAATTAATTCTCGTTTTGTATATATAATTTGAGGTTATACAACTAATTTTCATTAAATTGCAAGATAATCGTAACATACGAACAATAAGAGATTACATGCACATAGACGCAGATCTTATTAAAGCTTGTATGAAAAACAAGCGAAAGGCACAGGAGCAGCTTTATGAGGCTTGCTTTAGATTTCTGATGCCTGTTTGTATGAGATATCACAAAAATGAGGAGGATGCACGTGCTATATATAATGTAGCTTATTTGAAAATTTTGAAAAACCTCGACACCATCGACATTGATAAAGTTCCTTTTGCAGCATGGGCAAAACGCGTAATGACAAATACTTTGATTGATGAGTATAGAAAGAATAAAAAATATAGAGAACAAATAAGCAAACGAGATAATGAACGTGAATTAGAGTTCCATTCTAAGGGAGTTCGAAATCATGCTGAAAGTGATTTTGGAGAATCAGACATCATGAAGTTGTTAGATCGTTTGAAACCTTCAACCAAAAGAGTTTTTATGCTGTATGTCATAGAAGGCTACAACCATAGAGAAATAGGAGAAATCATGGATATGTCAGAAGGTACTTCAAAATGGCACCTATCTACAGCCCGTAAAGAATTAAAAGAATTGTTAACGAAACAAGAACAAATAGCGTTATCTAACATTGCAATATGAATTTAAACGATAAAAATATCGATCAACTTTTTCGCGATGCGGCTCAAAATAGTGACGCGCCTCGATATGATCATTCATATTGGAACGAAGTTAATTCAATGCTGAACAACGAGGATAAGCGCAAGCGTGGGTTTCTTCTTTGGTCTATTGGTGGATCTGTAATTGTTGCACTACTTGTCTCTACTTTGTTTGTAGTGAATAATCAAAATTCTGATGTTCAATTAGCAGATGGTAGCAGCGATAAATCTATTAATAGTGGACTTAGTATTAGTGAGAAAAACAAGACGGTTCAAGCTGGCAAGAGTCAAATAAATATAGATAAAACAAATACAACCAACAATAATATATCAGAGTACCCAACTCCTTTAGCTGAAACAAATACCTTAATTGACAGTGGCAATAATACACCATCAACAAGCAAAACTAACAAGGGGTTGATGGATAAAGGTTCTATAAAAACTGAAAACACAAAACAATTACCCCTCAATGATAGAGCTGAACGCAATGGAGATACAAAAGAAAATCCAGCATCTGATGCAATAAAAAAAGAGAATACAACTAAATCAGGACTAGATGAAAATTATATAGTTGAATCATTGTCTCCTAAAATCGTTTATCTAAGTAGTCCTGAAATAAGTAAGGAACTCCTTCCTTTTAAGCTTCAAAATAATAAACTACTCAAGGTTTACACAAAATTAAGTGCTGGTTTGATGGAAAACTATGAAACAAGTAGACCTTTCCAATCAAGTCTATTTGATTTATCTTTAAATCTTGAGTTCGATAAAGATCAAGTTCTATTTAGAACTGGATTAGGTTTACAGGCTACTTCAGGAGCTGATTTGGTAGTAAGTCAGAGAGCGAAGGTTTTTGGTTTTGGTCTCACAACCTATCAAAACAATTTGTCTTATCAGTCGCTTTATGATCTATATATCCCAATTGAGGTTGGATATTCTTTAAACAATACTTCTTTCGGATTTGGTACCCAATTAAATTATCTACTGAATACAACAATGAATTATGAGTCATTAGAAAATAATAATGTTGTAGAAAAAGATAAATTTAAAGGATTTAAAGAAGGGTTAAACTCCTTTACTGCTCAAGGATATATTTGGTTGGAGCAAAAAATTTCAAATCGATTTGTTGCGGGGATTAAGATTGGAACAAGTTTAAATAGTAGAATTAATGAAGGTCGTTACTTTAATGAATCTGCTACTACTAATCCATTATACGGCCAATTAACATTAAGATATAATTTAACGAAATGATTATTTCAAATAAATACATAATAGGTTTTTTAGTCCTTATCTTTTTGAGCGCTTGTACCAAAGACGTCATAGAACCTCTACCTGAAGAGAACAGTCCTATTTTTAAGGTTAATGGACAGATTGATGGAAATGCTTTTTCAATCAATGCTGGAGAAAGTGGTGCTTTTATGAATACTTCTACAATTACAAAAAATAATGTAAAACATTTCAATGGATCTCTAGAAAACACTCAAACAGAGTTCTCTATAAGTTTTTCAGATGGGATGATCGATATCCCATCATTTAATTCAGCTATTGAAGATTTTGAGACGTTCAAAATTGCCCCCTACACTAATGGTGAGCCACTAGCTATTTATTCCAGCGAAAACTTCCCGAATAGTGAATATATATACGATCTAGAATGGTCTATCAATGGAGAAGTTCAACCTGGAAATGTATTAAAAATATATGAACCTGGAAAATTTGAAGTTTGTGCTTCAATTATTTACACTGACGGTACTGAAGGTGTTGCATGCAATGAAGTTATTGTTGGTTATCAGAAAAACGTACATAGCGTTCTTCGTCATATAATTACACAAGACTTAAATACTATCGCCTATCTAGATAGTCCTAATGAACCAATAGCATCAATCGATTGGTTGATTAATGATAGTGTTATTGCTACTTCAAGTTCTGAAAATTACAAAACTGGTTATTTAAATTTAAACGCATACAGGCTCGGAGCAAATATCACTTTTGAAAACGGAGTAAATAGGAAAAAAGAAATTTTTGTAAATACGCTGAGTCCAAATAATTTTGTAGGTGATTTTAGTGTACTAGAAAATCAGTCCACTGAACATTGGGATCATTCAGCGACTGTCATTGTTCGACATAATCAAAGAGAGTACAGAGCAATTCAAAATGGTTCTAATTCTGCTGTTATAACAATAAATGATGTAGATTCATTTAACAATAACTCATCTGGTGAGCAAGTGTCGATATTCAAAGGGACTTTAAACTGCTCATTTATTGATCTTGAGACACAAGAAATTGTTGATGGTGAATTTGAATTTTCTTTTGGAATAGCGCATTAGATTTTATTATATTTGCCTTTAAATTAGAACATTTACTATGACAAAATTAACTCTACTCTGCACGTTTTTAATAGTTCAGCTTTTTTCATTTGCCCAACCAATTATTGACTCAGCAGATTTCATGAATACGAATGACACCGCTCGAGTTTCAATTGCAATGGATCAAAATATCGACTTTACTTCAACTGGACCTAACAGTGTCTGGGATTATTCATATTTAGAAGCAAACAGTCAAAGGCTAGAAAAAGCTTTTGATTTATCTGGCGCAGGTTTTTTAGTTAATGTTCAATTTGGACCTAATGCTCCTCTTGATTATCAATCTAGTTATTACAGACCATTTGACGGCCTTCCTTTTGATCAGTTAGGGCAATTCTTGCCAGTCAATATTGAAAATGTCAGTCGTGTCACAAAAATCAATAGCGATTCGCTTACATTAACGGGCTATATCATTACGGTTGATGGCAATGATGTTGCATTTAGAAGCGATACGATTGAAACTGGTTATAAGTTCCCAATGAACTATCAAGATAGCTGGAGTTCGAGAGGTTACTCTAACATTGATTTCAACCCGTTTTTTAATGGTATTTTTATTCAATACAGACAAAGACAGAGTCTTATAGATGGTCATGGCACGTTAGAAACACCTTTTGGATTATTTAATACATTAAGAATTCATCATGAAATTCAAGAACAAGATTCTTTATATGTCGATATTTCAGGTTTCTCACAATGGATCCCTATAAACCGAACAACTCATATTTACGAGTGGTGGAGTTCTGATGAACTTAGACCTGTAATGCAAATTCAAACAGAAGAGATTAATGGGAATGAAACAGTTACTGAGATATCGTACAGAGATGAATACTTAGGACTTGATGCTGGGATCACAAATGAAAGTATCGAACTTTCTATGTATCCAAATCCTGCTAAAACTGAACTCACTATCGAAACTGAAAGTAACATTCAAGGTATAAAAATTTACAACACAAGCGGTGAAGTTGTATCTTCTACAAAAGACGTAAATAGTACTTCTGCTACAATATCAGTCAACGATTTGACTTCAGGAGTATATTTAGTATACACTTCGACGACCCAAGGGTTAAACATTTCTAAACTTGTTGTAGAATAAATCAGTATCTTTGCAAAAAGGCAAATCAGTTTGTCGCTGTTCATCTTTTGATGAAGAGAGGAAAGTCTGGGCAGTATAGAGCGCCGTACTTCCTAACGGGAAGGGCCTGAATTATCAGGAACAGCTAGTGCAACAGAAAATAGGTAGCCCTGATTGTAACATCAGGGTCATAGTGAAAAGGTGAGGTAAGAGCTCACCGTCCCGCGTCGTGAGGCAGGGAGCTAGGTAAACCTTACGGACTGAAAGACCATGTAAACCGGGGTTAAAGGGCTGCTCGCTCAACTCGGAGGGTAGGTCGATTGATTCCGATTGTGAAGTCGGAACTAGATAAATGACAGACGTCCCAATTAATTTGGGAAACAGGACCCGGCTTATGATTTGCCTTTTTTTCTATTTTAGAACTCTTAAAAGATAAAAAATTAAGGCATTTTAGTAACTTTGAAAGCATGAATTTTATTGATGAAAAACTTGAGGAATACGTTGTAAAACATACCTCTAAAGAATCTGATGTTTTGTACGACTTGAATCGTCAAACGCATATTAACGTGCTCCAACCAAGAATGCTTTCCGGACATCTTCAAGGCAGAGTATTAAGTATGCTCAGTCATATGATTAAGCCAAACCGAATTTTAGAAATAGGAACATATACTGGCTATGCAGCTATTTGCTTAGCAGAAGGACTTACAGAAAAAGGTGAACTATTTACAATTGATGTGAACTATGAGTTGGAAGATATGGCGAAAAACTACTTTAAAAAAGCAGGATTTCAAGACCAAATAAAAATGATTATTGGAGATGCGTTAGAAGAGATTCCAAAATTAGATAAGAACTTTGATATGGTTTTTATCGATGCAGACAAAACTAATTATCTTAATTACTACAATCTCCTTATAGATGAACTACCTCAGAATAGCTATATAATAGCTGATAATGTACTATGGTCTGGAAAAGTTTTAAATGAAAAAGAAATGAATGACCCCGATACAAAAGCGTTAAGCATTTTCAACAAAACGATTCAAGATGACACTAGAGTGGAGAATGTTTTATTTCCAATACGAGATGGTTTGATGGTGATTCGAAAAAAATAGTAATATGGAGATAGTTGATTTACGTTCAGACACAGTGACTAAACCTTCAAAAGAAATGAAGGAGTTTATGATAAATGCGCCAGTTGGCGACGATGTTTTTGAAGAAGATCCAACAATCAATGAATTAGAAGCCTACGCTGCAAAGATTTTTGGTAAAGAAGCTGGACTTTATTGCTCATCGGGAACACAAACCAATCAAATTGCTATAAATGTTTATTGCAGACCAGGAGATGAGGTTATTTGTGATAAAGATGCACACATTTATATGTATGAAGGTGGAGGAATCGCAAAAAACAGTGGTGCATCTGTTCGATTACTTGAGGGAGACAGAGGACGAATTACTGCTCAGCAAGTTAAAAGTGCCATAATGGATCCCTCAAATGTTCATTATCCTCTAACTTCTTTAGTCGCTCTTGAAGATACTATGAATAGAGGTGGTGGCGCTATTTACTCAATTGATGAAATCAAACGTATTCAAACACTTTGTAAAAATGAACGACTTCCACTCCACCTAGATGGAGCGAGAGTATTTAATTCCTTAGTAGAAACCAAGGTTGACTATGTTGAGTACGGAAACCTATTTAACTCCATCTCTATTTGTCTTTCAAAAGGTCTTGGAGCTCCCGTAGGATCTGTTTTGATTGGTAGTAAAGAATTTATCAAAAAAGCTAGAAGAGTACGTAAAGTTTTTGGTGGAGGTATGAGACAGGCTGGAATTATTGCGGCTGGTGGACTTTTCGCGTTAAAAAACAACATTGACCGATTAAAGATAGATCATGAAAGAGCAATTGCAATTGAATCAGCTTTCAAAAACTGTTCTTGGGTAGAAAATGTCCTAGAAACACAAACAAACATTATAGTTGCAAATTTGAATAATGGTAAATCTGTTGAAGAAGTACTTAGTCAACTTGAGAAAAATCAAATCCTCGCGATGCCATTTGGCGGTAATATGATTCGAATGGTGACGCATTTAGATAATACTCCCGAACAAATTCAGCATGTAATTAACACGATTCAATCTATCTAATGAAAGAACTCTATTCAAAAATAATATTATTCATTAGTATATTATCATTTGTTTTCTCGTGTACAAACGATTCCAACAAAAGTGAAACTGTTGATCTTGAAGAGTTTTTGCCACAGGCGAAGAAAGAATATAATTATAAAGAAGACACTGTAGTGCAAACCGAAGAACATATTCCCGATTCGATAGAACTTTTTATACAGTCAAGAATAAGTAATTCCGTTTTTGTTCAAAAAGAACAGTTAAGCAACAATAAGCATTTTCCAGATCGCTTAGATTTTCAGCAAAAATACTATCACGAGCTTACCGTAGATAGTGTTCTTTATGAATTAGCAATTTGGGAATTTGAAGATAGTCTTCACACCGTAAATGCATTTTATAACTGGATGGATTGTTTTGGAGAAAAATGTAAATCTCTCCGGATTGGAGAGTCAAAATGGATGTATAAAGGTGCATTCCAACTATTTGTAGGTGATACAAAACTCATTTACATTGCCACAAAGAACAACCTGAATCAATTATTGTGGAGTGATTTATTTGAGCCTGAAATAAAGCAAAAATGGAATTATTCTCTTTACCAACCTTTGAATCGTAAAGTAAAATGGCTTGAACTAAAAGAAAAAGATTTAGTTACTGCTCAGTAACAAAAATATTCTTAGCATCTGTTAATCGTAAACTAATAGCGAAATCGTTCAATCGGATGGCAATTGGATCACCAAATGGTGAAATTGAGCGAATTTCAAAATGAGTCCCTGGAACTAGACCCATTTCTATTAATCTTTGGGAAATAGCGCTCTGCTCTACTCTAGCGACAATTCCTTTATCCCCTTTTTTAAGATTAACCAGATTTTTTTCAATCAATTTCATAATACAAAATTAACTCTAAAGCAACTTAAGTACAATACCATAAATGTGGTATTTATAGCATATATCAAAGTCTAAAACCAACCATTTACCATTTAAAAACGTTTTAATAATAGAAAAGTGAAAAGCTATGAAGTCAAAAAACATAAAATCATTAAACTCTGCAGTATATGTGATGCGTCACTTTGTTGAGTTAAGTGCAGAATTGTTACCGCACTACGAGCGCATCACAAGAAACGAACCACACAGTATTGAAAAAATCGAAGAAAAAGAAAAAATAGATGCTGTTTATGAAGCGTATAGTGTCAATCCAAAAACAAGTGAATTTTTGTTAGGTTCAAACATTATTGCCTTAATTTCAAAAGTGTATGATACACTTAAAAATCGATCATCAGAAAATGAATTGAAGGCACGTCGATACCTCAATGAATTTCAAATTGAGTATAAGCGCTTACAACAAAATTGGTATACAACGCTGATGAATTAATCACTCTGTTAGTTCAAACCCTACCATAACACAAATCATTTCAATTGAATTCTTTATTTTAGATGAAGGTTCTTAAAAGGTTTTCACTACTTTTGAGCTAATGGAAAAAGCGAAAAAAGAAAAACCCAAAAGTTGGCCAGTGATGGAATCCTTTTACACGATTCAAGGTGAAGGGTATTATTCTGGTCGTGCAGCTTATTTCATACGTTTTGGTGGTTGTGATGTTGGCTGTGTCTGGTGCGATGTCAAAGATAGTTGGGATAAAGAAAAACATCCTGAAGTTCATTTAGACACGTTGATTTCAGCTGTTGAAGCTACCCCAACGAATTTCGTTGTCCTTACAGGTGGTGAACCCGCAATGTATGACTTGACAACGTTAGTAGACGAATTAAAGAAACAAGGTAAGGAAATAGCAATTGAAACTTCTGGATGTTATCCGTTGATAGGAAATGTGGATTGGTACTGCTTTTCACCAAAAAAATTTAAAGCTCCTGATGAGGAGGCTTACGACCTAGCCGATGAACTCAAAGTTGTCATCTTCAATAAAAGTGACTTTGAGTGGGCTGAGACGCATGCCGAACGTGTGAATCAGGGATGTGAATTGTTTCTTCAACCAGAATGGTCAAAACAGGAACAGTTTTTGCCAGAAATAATTGAATACGTCAAGAAAAATCCAAAGTGGAGAATTTCTCAACAGACTCATAAATTCATGAATATCCCATAAAAACATACAAAATGTTGAAATTATTTTCAGTTTCTATACTCTTATTCTCATTTTTTCTTTCAGGTTGTGCAACAGCCCAAAGTGGTTATGGCACAAAGAACAAAAAAGCCATAAAGCTTTTTAACGAAGCTCGAAATGCTCCTCAGGAAAACATAGACTTAGATACAGGGCGACCTGACTTTCAAGCTGGAATAGACTTACTACAAAAAGCCCTCGATAAAGATGAGAATTTCCTAGAGGCACATCAATTGATAGGTGAGTTTTATCGTTTAAATGGGGATTACGAAGAAGCGGTTGAACATTATAAAAAATCACTTAGGATTAATCCCAATGCTAACCTCAACGGTCTGTTATATCTAGACATTGGTGAGTTACAAATGCGTAACGGAGATTATGAAGATGCTACGAAGTATTTTGATATGGTGCTCAATAGTAATAGCCGTTCAATTTCACCTGAACTCATGCGCGCTTCTCAAAGATTGAGAGATAATGCTCAGTTTGCAATTGAAGCGATGAAAAACCCTTTAGATATTAAACCAATTAATATAGGTCCTGGTATCAATACGGAACATCCAGAATATTTTCCAACAATTACTGTTGACGGTCGAACTTTACTTTTCACAAGAGAGATTCCTAATAGCGACAATACACCAAGAGGACAAGAAGATTTTTTCGTTTCTCAACTGAGTGAAAAGAATATCTGGATGGAAGCTATACCAATGCCAAATAACATTAACACATCCAACAATGAAGGGGCTCCAACACTTTCAGCTGATGGACGCGAATTGATTTTTGTTGCTTGTGCCGATAGAACAGGATATAATTATGGTGAAAATAGAGAAGGAAATGGGTCTTGTGACTTATTTATCACTAAAAAGTTAGGAAGTAGATGGACAAATCCAAAAAACTTACCCGGAGGCGTAAACTCTGCTCGATGGGAGTCACAGCCTTCATTATCAGCTGATGGTAAAACACTTTATTTTATCCGACGAGTTGGAGGAAGAGGAACGCTTAGAAGTGATATCTATATGAGTATTAAAAACGATGATGGATCGTGGAGGAAACCGACTCCTCTTCCACAAAATATCAATACAGAATCAATGGAGTCCTCTGTTTTGATTCACCCTGATGGTCAAACGCTTTATTTTTCTTCTAATGGACATATAGGAATGGGAGGTTATGACATATACATGTCGAGAAAAGATCCACTTGGAAATTGGGGAGATCCTGTAAACTTAGGATACCCAATAAATACAGAAAATGATGAAAACTCTTTACTCGTTGGTCCTGATGGAGAAATAGCACTTTTTGCTTCTGATCGTCCTGGAGGTTATGGAAAGTTGGATATTTACTACTTCGAAATGCCAGAAGAATTACGTCCTGTCAAAACAACCTACTTTGAAGGTTTAGTTTATGATGCGACAGATAAAAAACCTTTAGGAGGTAAATTTGAATTAGTCGATCTTTCAACAGGGAAACAAGTTATTGAAGCTGAAGCTGATAATATTTCTGGTGAATTTTTAGTGGCTTTACCTACAGGAAGAAAATATGCTTTGAATGTATCCTATCCAGGTTATGCATTTTTTAGTAAGAATTTTGATATGATAGAGCAACCTGAAGAAGCTATCCATATGGACGTTCCTTTAATTCCTACAGGAAAGGAAGGGTCAATTACTTTAGCGAATGTCTTCTTTGATTTAGACAAAGCAATCATTCGAAAGGAGTCTTTTAACGAGCTAAACAGGTTAGTAAGTTTTTTAAAAGAAAACGAATCTGTAAAAGTTGAAATTGGAGGGCACACAGATACCCGAGGAGACGACCAAAGGAATCAAGAGTTATCAGAGAATAGAGCAAAAGCTGTTTATGAATACCTCATTGAGAAAGGCGTAGATAAAAGTCGTCTTTCGTACAAAGGATATGGTGAATCTCAACCCATCTATACTGACGAAGAAATTGAAATGCTTGAATCTGAAGAAGCCAAAGAAAAAGCACATCAAGAAAACAGACGTACAGAATATCGAATTGTAAAATGAAATATTTCATTCGATTAATACGTCCAGCAAACTTGCTGATTATTGCTGCTACGATGTACAGCTTAGCCTGGTACTTCGATAGTATTTTTCTTTCATCTGGTAAACAATCCTATTTAGGAACATTTGATTTCTTTTTACTTGTTTTCTCCACTGTACTAATCGCTGCTGCTGGAAATATCATTAACGATTATTTTGACATTAAAGCCGACCGAGTAAATCGACCTAATAGAATCATTATCTCTAAACACATAAAGAGAAGATGGGCGATACTCTTACATTGGGTAATTAACTTTGTTGCTTTTGCTCTCGCTATCTACCTTAGCTATAGAAATAGTACTTTTTGGTATGTTTTTATTCATTTACTGTCTATTAATTTACTTTGGTATTATTCGATGCAATTGAAGAGAACTTTAGTCGTAGGTAATATAATAATTGCAGTACTCACTGCATTAGTTCCAATTTTAGTAGGTATATTTTACAATCAACAGGTAGATGGGAATGAATTAACTTATACATTCCCTTTTACACTTAATAGCGCTTATCAATATCCTATATACCTTGGTTTTAGTTTAGGGATTTTTGCCTTCATACTCAATTGGACACGTGAAATTATCAAAGACATTGAAGACATCAAAGGTGACAAAATGATTAAGGCTAGAACAATTCCAATTATTTGGGGAGTGAGAAAAACGAAAGGAATGTCAATGACACTAATGCTTATAACTATTGGTCTGTCATTTTTTCTCTTTGCTGGAAGAAACTATATTATTGATTATATAGCCTTTTCACCATTAATTCTCAGTGCAGTATCGATAATAATTACTTTTATCCTTCTTTTCAAAGCTAAAACTAAATCACAATTCAAAAGAAGTCATGGATGGGTCAAAATAACAATGATATTTGGACTTTTACTTCCACTCTATTGGGCCATCATGATTCATTATTTTTAACTTATATATGTTCAACAAAAAAATTGTTTTAGGTTCCTCTTCACCCAGAAGAATTGAATTAATCAAAAATTTAGGATTTGTTTGTGAAGTCAGAAAAAAGGAGGTGGAAGAAATCTACCCCTCTGACATGGACGCAGAAAAAGTACCAGCATATTTATCGGAATTAAAGGCACAACCCTTAAAAGACGCAATCCAAACAAATGAAGTATTACTCACTTCTGATACAGTTGTAGTTTTGAACAATCGTATTCTCGAAAAAGCTGAAAATGCCAAAGAAGCAAAAGACATGTTACTCGATCTGTCAGGAAAAAACCACGAAGTCATTACTGGTGTTCACCTCTATAATCCTGATAAAAAAATGAGTTTTACAGTAAAAACAAAGGTCTTTTTTAAAACATTGACACTTGCTGAAATTGATTATTATATCAAACATTTTCAACCTTTCGATAAAGCTGGAGCTTATGGTATTCAGGAATGGATTGGTCAAATTGGGGTGCAAAAAATTGAAGGGTGTTTTTACAATGTCATGGGATTACCTGTGAATAAGGTTTGGGAAACGTTACATAGGGAGTTTTAGGGAGTTGAGATGTTAGATGTTAGACTTTAGACTTGGAGAAGAGAATCTAGAGACGTTTGGAATATGTAGGAACGTTCCTACATATTCCCACGTACATTTATTATATTCCACGATACAATCAATAAAAAACCGCAATCTCTTCCAAGTTCTTACGCTTTAGTTCAGGTACATACGTCGGATCTTTTGGATAGCCGACGGGCAAAAGTAAAAACGCTCGCTCATTTTTTGGTCTTTTGAGCAGGTCTGTAAGAAAATTCATTGGACTTGGCGTATGTGTCAATGTAACTAATCCCGCATTATGAATGGCTGTGATCAACATTCCTGCAGCAATTCCAACTGATTCGTTTACGTAGTAATTATTGACTTTGTTTCCATCCGCATCAAAATCGTAGGCTTTCTTACAAAGTACTATTAAATAAGGCGCTTCCTCCAAAAAAGGTTTGACTGCATCTGTTGCTAAAGGTTTTAAATCGTCTTTCCATCGTTCACTCATTCTACTTTCGTAAGATTCGCGTTCCTCTACTTCAGCTGCATCTCTAATTTTTTTCTTTAAATCAGGATTAGAAACCACACAAAATGTCCACGGCTGTTTGTGCGCTCCGGAAGGTGCCGTGGAAGCTGTTTTAATGATGTTTTCAATTACTTCCTGTGGAATACTCTCATCAGAAAAAGTACGCACAGAGCGCCTTTTATCCATTTGGTTATAAAAGTCAAGACTGCGTTGCGTCAATTCTTGTGTATCTACTTTTTCGTGATCATATAATATGTGCGTATGACCATCAATTGTTTTTGAGTGTTTCATCTTACCAATTTAATGCTCTAATATAGTTAGGATTGTGGGTTTGGCAAAGGGAGAAGATAAAAACGTGTTCTCCATTGAAAAAAACAGATAGTATATTCATAAATTGGTATTTTTATGTGATGATTCACAGGAAGGTAAAGAGAGCCACCAACAGTAGGGTTGTTGTGAATTGCTTTCAAATTGGTATTTTTATGTGATGATTCACAGGAAAACTATGCAATGTCCTACCTTGACAACAGTTGTGAATTGCTTTCAAATTGGTATTTTTATGTGATGATTCACAGGCAGTTAGAGAAAAGATTCTTTACATGTTAGTTGTGAATTGCTTTCAAATTGGTATTTTTATGTGATGATTCACAGGAAACAAGGGAGGGTGCAACCTCTCCCATTAGTTGTGAATTGCTTTCAAATTGGTATTTTTATGTGATGATTCACAGGTTAAAGTCGGCAATTAATTCACTTAAATAAGTTGTGAATTGCTTTCAAATTGGTATTTTTATGTGATGATTCACAGGAATGAGTGATAAGTACCACTATACTAAAGTGTTGTGAATTGCTTTCAAATTGGTATTTTTATGTGATGATTCACAGGAAAACATTTACAAGGCTGGAGGTTAATAGTGTTGTGAATTGCTTTCAAATTGGTATTTTTATGTGATGATTCACAGGTGAGCGATTTCCATTTTTTGTTTTTGAGTGTTGTGAATTGCTTTCAAATTGGTATTTTTATGTGATGATTCACAGGTGTCTTTTTCGTTAGGTGAAGCACCAAGCGGTTGTGAATTGCTTTCAAATTGGTATTTTTATGTGATGATTCACAGGTTCTATATTGAGATCCATAAACCAGCCACGGTTGTGAATTGCTTTCAAATTGGTATTTTTATGTGATGATTCACAGGCATGAGTTCTTTCATTAGTGAATTCGCTACGTTGTGAATTGCTTTCAAATTGGTATTTTTATGTGATGATTCACAGGCCTATTTTCAATTTCAACTCTTTCTGATAAGTTGTGAATTGCTTTCAAATTGGTATTTTTATGTGATGATTCACAGGGTTTTTCTTTGGCGTATGAATCATTCTTTGGTTGTGAATTGCTTTCAAATTGGTATTTTTATGTGATGATTCACAGGTTTCTAGAATGGCGCAGTTGGCCAGACCTGGTTGTGAATTGCTTTCAAATTGGTATTTTTATGTGATGATTCACAGGCCATAGTTACAAATGTACAAGGGGTTCGTGGTTGTGAATTGCTTTCAAATTGGTATTTTTATGTGATGATTCACAGGAATTACTTTGTCCCGCCTGTGTCCCGGCTAGTTGTGAATTGCTTTCAAATTGGTATTTTTATGTGATGATTCACAGGATTTTCACAATCGCAACCCGCGTTACCGCCGTTGTGAATTGCTTTCAAATTGGTATTTTTATGTGATGATTCACAGGTCGAAGAATCTAGAATAGTTGAATTAACTTGTTGTGAATTGCTTTCAAATTGGTATTTTTATGTGATGATTCACAGGTGGACGACGTGCACGAGATTAAGGTCTATAGTTGTGAATTGCTTTCAAATTGGTATTTTTATGTGATGATTCACAGGAGCCGTCAGCTCTAAGCTTGAAAGGACGCAGTTGTGAATTGCTTTCAAATTGGTATTTTTATGTGATGATTCACAGGCAAGCTGAGAAAGCGGCAGAAGGTGCAACTGTTGTGAATTGCTTTCAAATTGGTATTTTTATGTGATGATTCACAGGTCGACAAAAATCGAATACTGCAGGAAGAGAGTTGTGAATTGCTTTCAAATTGGTATTTTTATGTGATGATTCACAGGTTCGTAGATATAGATGAGTCGGGAGAGGTAGTTGTGAATTGCTTTCAAATTGGTATTTTTATGTGATGATTCACAGGATACAGGCCGTACAGGCTGCGTACTCTTCGGTTGTGAATTGCTTTCAAATTGGTATTTTTATGTGATGATTCACAGGCTTACCCTGGAAGGTCGTAAAACTGTCAGGTTGTGAATTGCTTTCAAATTGGTATTTTTATGTGATGATTCACAGGAGCCTACCTTTTGACATGTTGGTAGTAGACGTTGTGAATTGCTTTCAAATTGGTATTTTTATGTGATGATTCACAGGAGACCGCCCCGAAAAGGGCGGTTTTTCTCGTTTATAGGGATTCACTAGAAATCAAAAATTAAAACATTCCGTATAAACACCTTGAACAATCTGACCATTATTTCTTTTCTAATGATGTACTTAGAAAATATTTTTTGAAACTTTTTGATAGTCAATTGCGTACCCTTTTCACACTACTAATTTTATGACACCATGATCAAACGCACACTTTTCTTTGAAAACCCTGCTTACCTTAGCACAAAAGATGAACAACTTATTGTAAAGTTTCCCGATAAAGACGAAGTTCGAACAGTTCCGATAGAGGACATTGGTATGCTTATATTAGAACACCATCAAATTACTTTTACCAATCGGTTAATTGAAAAGTTGACGTATCAAAATGCAGCCATTGTTTGTTGTAACCAGCAGCACTTGCCTTTAAGTTTAATTTCTCCGTTGAGTGGTCATTCAGAATTTAATGAACGACTTCGTTTTCAATTAGAAGCTTCCATTCCATTAAAAAAGAACTTATGGCAACAAACAATACAGGCTAAAATTAATAATCAGGCGAATGGATTGGCGATTCTCAATAAACAGAATGACAAGTTGCGAAAGTGGTCGAGGGAAGTATTGTCTGGTGACGCAACAAACAAAGAGGCCAATGCTGCTGCTTTTTATTGGGAACGGTTTTTTGAGATTTCCGATTTTTACAGAGGTCAAAAAGCAATGGCACCAAATAATTTGTTGAATTACGGTTATGCTATTTTAAGGGCAATTTGTGCACGTTCCTTAATAGGAAGTGGATTATTACCCGCCTTAGGTATTCATCATGCGAATAAATACAATGCATATTGTTTGGCGGATGATATTATGGAACCTTATCGCCCTTTTGTGGATCAAGTGGTTTACAGCATTGTTGAACAAACAGAGAACATAGAAAAACTAACAAAAGAAATAAAGCAACAATTATTAATCATCCCTGCAATTGATGTAAAAATAGATGGCAAGAAAAGCCCTTTAATGGTAGCAATGAGTCGAACTACTCACTCTTTGTACGAATGTTATGCAGGTGTATCCCGAAAAATTTTATACCCCGTATTATGAGTAACGATGGATTTTTAACCCGATTAAATCAATATAGAGCTATGTGGATTCTTGTATTTTTTGATTTACCAACTGAGACGAAAGTAGAACGTCGTGTGGCTTCGAAATTTCGAAAGGCATTGATTACCGATGGGTTTTCCATGTTTCAATTTTCCATTTATCTACGTTTTTGTGCCAGTAGAGAAAATGCAGAGGTTCATATAAAGCGCGTAAAAATGCTACTCCCTAAAAAAGGAAAAGTGGGCATTTTACACGTGACTGATCGTCAATTTGGAATGATGGAGTTATTCCATGGCATTAAAGAGGTTAAAAAGGAGCAGCCTAGTCAACAGCTGGAGATGTTTTGATAAATCCAAAACTTACTCTTCTCAATACGATACGACATTAATGTAGTTTATAAGGGAGCGTTAATACTCTCCTATTCTGACTATTTCACCCAAATGATTTAAACGAACCTTAATTATATTACCTATACTTTTTGGATTCCGTTTTCTTTTATAGGTCACATCTTCAATGTCGTTTAGCGTTGCTTCTAAATGATGCCTAAACCAATAATCTTTGCTTCCAATCTTTTGCACCCTAAACAAATTAGGGCTAATTTCATAATAATTCTTTTCGTCCTCTAAATCAATTCCATTAGGATCAAACATCTTCTCTTCATTAGGAAATATAAACATTTCATTTTGTTTTAAAGTAAATAAAAATCTCCATCCATTTTTATGTTCTTTATTAATGATTGGTAAGTTTGCATTTACTCGAGCCACAGCTTCGTAAAAAGGAACTACTTCCTCATGAAGATCACCATTTTCATCTTCATAAATAGCAACATGGTGATTATTCCCAGTACTTACAAAATCTACTGCTTTAGTACTCCCTTCTTCATCAATTATTTCTTTACCAAAATGATCTTTGGCAGAATGAAGGGCTTCTGCATTACTGACACCAGTAATAGTTACTCGTTTTATACATATACCTTTGTCTTTGTTTATCCAAATTGGATTTTTTTCTATATCCGTAAAAGCATCTTTAGCGCTCCCCATTTCTTTTATTCTATTTTGCAGTATTGACTTAATTTTAGGATCAATAACTTTGTCGATTTTTAGATCGGGACCAATATCTTTGCGAATAGTAAAAATTTCCTCAAAACATTTAATATGTTTCAATTCACTATTATTCCAAACAATCGGGTCCTTTTTTAAGGTTTTAGTATCGAACGCTTTTGTTGGATCATTTCTATACTTTAAAAGGTGATCTAAAACAAGTTGTCTGATTTGCTTGTCAATGATTAATTCAGCTTGTTCTAAGTTGAGTTTTTTAGAGATTTTTACAGGCTTGGACAAAGGTCTTTTTATCTTTCCATAAACTGTTTCTTTGTGCATCTGCCCTCTAGGTGTTAATTGAATTTTTTCGTTAACTCCTTTTTTCTTTGATGTTTTATTTATGTTTTGCGTTACAACTTTATTTCGTGGTTTAAACGATATTAAAATCGATTCTATATGCCTTTTAGCTTCTTTTCTAAAATTAGGCATAGGAGATATAAAAACATTCTTGCCATTTTCGTTCTTATGCTTTATTTTCTTTTCAACATTCAAAATAGTTTTATGCATATCACTATTTTGATTTTTTCGAGCACTCAAGTTATTAATATATTGTATATGATTGTGCGTAGTAAACGCAACAGTTAATGCATCCATTGCATGATGTCTGTGGTCATTTCTTTTAGTCCAACTTGAAATCACTTCAACCTCTTTTTCCTTTTCCTGACCAACATCCCATCTAGTTTGTTTTTCTGTCAAGCCAAGTGATCGGTATTTAGGTAAATTTAATTCTTTCATAACATTTACTAAATCCCAATCATTTCTAAGTTCATCTGTTATTCTTCCTGTTGTTGAGACAATAGGATTTCTAATTAAGTCCTGAAGGATAGATTTTGCTTTTTTAGCAATATATTGACTGTTTCTTAAATCTCTTTCTATAAAATCTTCAGGTAGTTTTTCTTTTGTCATTTGCAATTTTTTATACTTACCTCTTGAGATTGCATTTGACTGATAAAGTGATTCCACTCTTCCCAGATACTGTTCTTTTTCACTTGCATAATCTTCAGTAATAAAGTCAATAGCAGTTCTATCACCTTTCTTAAGGTTTACATTTCTATATGCAAGTGTTTTATTCGAAAAAGAATCGTCGAACAATAACGCTTTTGGAATGATATGCTCAATATCTATTTCTTTTGAGAATATTTTATCTTTTGAAATATATTTATTAGTAAAAAGTGATTTATAGTTATTATCTTTTAATTCCATCCAAAGCTTATAGCGAATAACATCATTTCTTGTAGGAACAAATCCAAATTCTTTTTTAATGATGTTTCGTACATCTTCATTCAATGAGGTGTTTGAATTTATAAATTTAACAGCATCTGCCTTTTCTTTTGCAGATTTCTTTAATTCTCTAGCTAACTCAATACGAATCTCATCAGGCTTTCCATATTTATCCACTACCTGATTCACTAAGTTAATAACTTGATTAAGAATTTTCTCAACAACAGGGTTTCTTAGACTATTTTTAGGTAGTATATCTAACTTGTTTTTTAAAACTCGTTTATCATTATCCTCCTTACTTAAGGAGTTTGAGTGATTATATCCAGCTTCTTTACTAGCCTCATAAAAATTCATACCCTCAGCTAAATAAGGCATAATCTTTCTTATAGCTTTAGTGGAAAGATTACCATAATCATCTTGTAACGAAACACTCGCTAAAAGATTTGCTTGTTCAGGAGTAAACCCAAATTTTTTACATAAATTCTTTTTTAGTGTAACACTATTATTACCATAAATCAATCGATCTTCTTTGCTCACTTTATCGTCTTCTTCAATAGAGTAAAGCAAATGCCACAATTGGTAACTTTCTTGCTTTTCAAACTCATTTCCCTCAATAAGAGCATCAAAATTTAAAATATTTACGTTTATCCCCAAACTTGGAAAAACTTCTTCTAATTCCTCTTTTATTTCTTTTGCATTTTTTTTATTCCAATCATGTCCATATCCTGCATTTAAAGCAATAGCTTGATATATATTGTAAAGAGCTTCATTCGTTCTATTTCCTTCTAATCCACTTTCAGTATAATTAGTTTTCCACTCTTTTGATTTCAATCCTAGCAATTTAAACAATTCTTTTTCGGTAAGCTTCCCTCGAACATTCAACTCTTGAAAAAGTAGATTTCTATCTTCCTCGTCTAACACATAAAAATCTTTATCATTGGTTTGTTTACCCTTTATTTTTCTAAACTCAAGGTTATTGATATTTTGCCAAATTTTGAACTCTTGAAATAAAGGGGAAGACTTAGGAATTACTTTCTGACCAATTGTTATTTTTTTCGGCAGTCCACTTAACTTATTAAAAACTAATTCTCCATACTTATCTTTGTTGTCAATTTCCCAACTTTCAAATTGACAAAAACTAACAAGCCCTTTTTGAGATTTCAATTTGCGCTGATAGAAAATAATAACATCCCTTACTTGTTCCTTAAGTTCTTTTGTTAAAACTGAATAAAACTTTGCTTGAATTTCCCAAATCTTTTCGAACTCATCTAAATAGTCTTGTCTATAAAACACTTGACTTTTCAAAGAAGTATGTGGGTTTTCATGAATTTGATTATAAAGATACTCTCCAACTGTTAGTTTATTAAAGAGTAACTCTTTACTTCTATCACTAATCGCTCCTAAGTATCCACTTGACTTTTTTAACTCATTATTAATTTCAACAAGGACAAAAGCAACTTGTTCAATGGTCAGGTTTTCTTTTATAGCATTTGCTCTCCATCCATAAGCTTCTATTTTTTTTTCATCTCGACTTCCTTTGTTTTCAGCAGTATAAATTTGTTTAATTGCTAAAAATCTTTTTTGAGTATTTTGCTTACCTTGATTCTTTAAAGAGTTATATAGGTTATCATCTAAAATATCAGGGTAAAACTGTTTTTGAAATTCCCAAATAGCATCAAATTCATTTTGTAAATCAGACCTATAAAAATCCGGAATATATTTCTTCCCATTATTTAGTAGTTCTAAAACATATTGCCCTGGAGTGATTTCTCTTTCATAAAGTTCTTTAGCAATGGACATACCATCAATAACTTGTCCCTCATCTTCATTCGAAACTTTACGACTACTTTTATAGCCACGTTTTTTATTAATGGCCAAAAGAATACGTGCAAACTCCTCTAATTCAACTTTCTCTTTAGCACTTTTAGCTCTTAGCTTTAAAGTTTGATGAGTTGTGTCTTTTCCTACCTCAGTTAGTGCTGTGTCGTTTTGTATAATGTTATTTTTCAATAAAATTTCTAGTAAGTTTTTCCTTCTTAACTTATATCTCTGTAGGTTTCTTCTGGCACCTCTCTTCAAAGTTCTTGCTGCATTAGGTGAAAGACCTTTTCCAGTGGCAAAATCTTCTATAGGATTTTTTGATTCAGAAACTTTTCCACTTTTATCAATCTTAGAAAATGTATCATATTGAATCACTCTTACACCTAGTTTAACGATACTTGACTTTTCTTTATCATTTGATGCTTCTTTCACCAATGCCCACCCAATACTATTAGTTCCCAAATCAAGTCCTAAAACTGTTTTCATCTTGTTAAATTCTTTCATCTATATAATATTTAATTTCTATACATCAATCCTAAAGCCCTGCCGATACCGATCAACAGCATCATCAGATCTACTATTATCTAGGTCCGCATTTAGAACATTTTCACGAGAAGTGAGTAATTCGGTGTAGAGTTGGACATAAATGGTGTCTCGAATATAATCATTATTTTTAATTTCTTTCAATTGATTAATATTTATAAAAACCTGTGTTTCAACTCCTGCATCCAACATTTTAGCAGTTACTACATTTTCATAAGCTGGTAAATAACCAATCTTTCTACCTTGAACGTAAACTGCAATTGCAAAATGGTCATATTTATTATTAGGTTCTCGTTCTAATTTTGGAGATAAAGGTTCAGTAAAATCAATTTTCTGCAGTGCTTCTTGGTAGTAGATTGTTCCTTTTAAGTAATTATCATATATACAAATCGGATTCATGTTTAAGTTATTCCTTTCCGAAGCACTTACTATTTTAGCTATAGAGAGTCCTGCACCTGTCAGTATTCCAGCTCGAATAAATTCTTTTCTTTGCATATCGTTTAATTTTCTGATAAAATTAAACCTCATGAACGTAATCTATTTACGTAGTAAAAAGTTTTAGTATTGTTTTGTTTAACTAGAAATAATATTTACTTTAGTAGTCCAATTTTGAAAGCAATTCACAATAAGGATTATTCCGTTGTGAAAACATTTGGGTCGCCCCTTGTCCATAATCAGGGGGCTTTTTTATTCAGATTTTTCAAATCATTTACCACCATCACTTTATCTCTAAATTTAATACTGACAGCTTTCCATTCTGAATATTCAATTAGTAAATGCAACAAAAGGTTTAAAATGAATGGTAATTGAGAAAGTTATTCTAAAGATTTTTTGACCTCACTCAAAAGAGGTCAGAAAAAATCTTTGGAAATAACTTTTTATCTCAAAACTAGAAAGTCCAGTGTGTAATATTTTAAAACTACACATCTGGACTCAGTAGATAAATTCGTTTCTTTATCCTTTAATTACCACATTAAAAGTTGCATATGAAACATTTATCTATTGAGCAAAGGTATCAAATAGAAGCCTATTTAAAGCTCAAACAGACCAAAGATTTTATCGCTAGGGAACTTGGGGTTGATCGCTCAACTATTTATCGAGAAATAAAGAGAAATAAGTTAAAGAGCGGAAATTATTCTGCTGCAAAAGCAGATGAATATTACAGAGATCGTAAGGATCGCTTTTCAACAAATAGAAAGTTTACTGAAGAGTGTCAAAAGGTAGCCTTAAAATACCTCAATGAACAATGGTCTCCTAAACAAATTGAAGGGTATTGTGCAAGAAACAAGATAGAAATGGTTAGTCATGAGCGGATTTATCAGCTGATTAGAAAAGACAAACAGGAAGGAGGAAAGTTGTACACCAATCTTCGGCATCAACTCAAATATAGAAAAAGAGCTGTCGGAAAACATTTTCCTATTGCTAATCGCACCACGATTGAAGAAAGACCAGAAATAGTAAACATGAAAACTCGATTTGGTGACTGGGAAATGGATACAATTATAGGCGCCAACCAAAAAGGTGTTATTCTAACCCTCACAGAAAGAATGACCAATTTTGTCTTCATAGAAAAGCTTGATTTAGGAAAAAATGCAGAAGGGTTAAAAAATCAAATCATAAATCTTTTGCTTCCATACAAAGATTTTGTGCATACAATAACAACAGACAATGGTCCTGAGTTCGCTCAGCATTTACAAATCAGTAAAAAGATAAAAGCAGCTATCTACTTTGCTCATCCCTACTGTTCTTGGGAGAAAGGATCTATTGAGCATGCAAATAAGTTAATTAGACAATATGTGAAAAAAGAAGATGATTTAAGCATTTACACAAAAGAACAACTAGTTGAATTTCAACACAAAATAAATAACAGACCCAGGGAAAAGTTAGAATATGACTGCCCTAAGAATATATTTTATAATTTAGTAAACGGTAATGTCGCATTTGCCAGTTGAATCTTCCTTCATATCCCCTCACCAAACCATTTTGCACAACAAATATTTTTAACTACATTTGTATTAGGTGGTTAGGTTAGGTTGATTAGTAAGAGGGAATCGAACGCTCGTTCATTCCCTCTTTTATTTTACTATGTTTAAAAAGACTTAATTCGACAAATCCCGAACTTTTAAATATCGCATTGCTATTTAAGTACTAAGTTATCCCGATTTAGAGACCAACGTCGACTGCTTCGAAATGAAGAGTCAAAATTAAACACTCATTCGTCTCTCAGATCCTGCTGAACACTTCTCTTTACTACTTAAGCATCCATTCAGACGCATCGTTTACCTCTTCAGATGAGGGCGTACATCGCTCAGACGCACCCAAAGCCTCTTCAGATGCTCTGGTGAACTGTTCAGACGGACTTGTACAACGTTCAGATGCACTCGGGAGTCGTTCAGATACACTTGAGAGGTGTTCATAACCACTTTGACATTGTTCATAACGATTTGGACAGTCTTCAGATGCACTTGGAAGGTGTTCATATCCACTTGGACGGTCTTCAGATGCACTTGAAAGGTGTGTTAGCGGATTACTCAATGCTACATTTCAATCAATTAGTCGCACAGTTTACACTCACAGTACCTTGATTTAACAGGTGTTAACACTTTTCGGCATGGGATTGGATGTTTAAGCTTTTAGCCATTTCAAATCATCCTTCATCAACATAATTTAAAACGAAGTCAGTTCAATTGATAATGCGTGCATCGAGTCTGCTGAGATAAAAACACCGTAAAGTAAGTTAAATTCAATACCGTAAGATATCATCCAAACAGAGCTTAAGCTCTTTTAATTGGGATTCGTTGATCTCCCCCACTTTTTTAATCAAACGGTCTTTTGAAATGGAGCGAATATGAAAAGTCATGACCTCAGATTTAGCTGTCAGGTTATTTCGTTTGTTGGGCGATAGAATTATATTTCCTTTATAATTTTTGATTTTACTCGTTAAAGGACAGCAAATTACCACATTTAAATGTGTATTCATCAGGTTTCCACTCACCACTAATACAGGTCTTGTTCCCGCTTGCTCACTTCCTTTCGCTGGATTCAGATTTACCAACCATATTTCACATTGCTTAACCTTCTTCATCTTCCTGATCTAATTGAGAAAGATAATCTTCCATCCCTTCTTCTGCTATTTGAGTAATATCTTCATCATTCCCCATTCTCTTATACGACTTCACATAATCCGCACGATTCAATTGGTCCAAATAAATACTCAACGCTTTTTCAATCAACTTGTTTTTAGGCATACCCAGCTCCTTTGCCTTCTGTTCTAAAAGCTTCAAGAGGTGATTGGGAAGTGAACTGGTAAATGTTGCCATTGATAATTATATTTATGTTTTGTAAATATAATACGTATTTATTGATTATGCAATTTTCTGCTACGTTTCGCCATCGTCGAAACGACTACTTGAGTCTGGAACCAAATCATTTCGACGAATGATAACGAGGAGAAGTTACACTGGTTCAGACGTAATCCCATAGAAAAAAACAAATGACGAACCTCTACTATCCAACTTTGTGGGGGGAGTATTCTTGACTGAAAACTATATTAAAAGTTATAGCAGGTTATAGCAGGAATAAAAAAGTGGGGGATTAATCCCCCACCCATAGTGTAAAGGATAAATCCTTTACATATTCCTTCTATACTGTCCACCAACATCAAACAACGCAGTGGTAATCTGACCCAAAGAACAATATTTACAAGCCTCCATCAATTTATCGAACATATTCTCGTTCTTGATGGCTGCTTCTTGCACTTCTTTCAACCATTTATCAGCTTCTTCCTTTCTTGCTACATGCAAGTCTTCAAGCATATTGATTTGATATTCCTTTTCTGCAGGAGTTGCACGAATTACTTCTTTTGGAAGCATGGTTGGCGAGCCTTTTGAACTTTTAAAAGTATTCACACCAATGATTGGGAAATCCCCGTTGTGCTTGAGCGTTTCATAATACAATGATTCTTCTTGAATCTTAGAACGCTGATACATGGTTTCCATAGCTCCAAGCACTCCTCCTCTTTCAGTGATTCTATCAAATTCTGCAAGTACTGCTTCTTCTACTAATTCTGTTAATTCTTCAATGATGAAAGAACCTTGAATTGGGTTTTCATTTTTCGCTAAACCAAACTCTTTGTTGATGATCAACTGTATTGCCATTGCTCGACGAACCGACTCTTCTGTTGGCGTTGTAATCGCTTCATCGTATGCGTTTGTATGCAATGAGTTACAGTTATCATATATAGCATAGAGTGCCTGTAATGTAGTTCTAATGTCGTTAAAATCGATTTCCTGCGCATGAAGTGAACGCCCAGACGTCTGAATATGGTATTTCAGCATTTGAGCACGTTTGTTCGCTCCGTATTTTTGCTTCAATGCTTTTGACCAAATTCTTCGAGCTACACGTCCAATCACAGCGTATTCCGGATCGATTCCATTGGAGAAGAAAAACGATAAGTTGGGACCAAAGTCATTAATATCCATTCCACGACTCAGGTAGTATTCAACATACGTAAAGCCATTGGAAAGCGTAAGTGCCAATTGTGTAATTGGGTTTGCGCCTGCTTCAGAAATATGATAGCCTGAAATTGATACAGAGTAAAAGTTTCGTACTTTCTTTTCAATAAAATATTCCTGTACATCTCCCATCAATCGCAGTGCGAATTCTGTAGAGAAAATACAAGTATTCTGTGCTTGGTCTTCTTTTAGAATATCCGCTTGAACGGTTCCACGGACAACAGCCATTGTTTCAGCCTTAATCTTTGAATAAACATCAGCAGGTAAAACTTGATCTCCAGTTACTCCTAGTAACATCAATCCTAAACCGTCATTTCCTTCGGGTAAATCTCCTTGATATTCTGGCTGCTTTGTTCCTTTATCCGCAAATATCTTAGCCACTTTCGCTTTCACCTCTTTCTCTAAACCATTTGCTTTGATGTATTTCTCACAAGCCTGATCGACCGCTGCATTCATAAAAAATCCAAGCAACATTGGAGCAGGACCGTTTATCGTCATAGATACAGACGTTTTCGGATCACTTAAGTCAAAACCTGAGTAAAGCTTCTTGGCATCATCTAAACAACAAATCGAAACACCTGAATTACCAATCTTACCGTAAATATCGGGACGTTTGTCAGGATCATTTCCGTATAAAGTCACAGAATCGAACGCTGTTGAAAGTCGCTTCGCTGGCATTCCCAAACTCACATAGTGAAAACGTTTGTTTGTACGCTCTGGACCACCTTCCCCTGCAAACATTCTTGTTGGATCCTCCCCTTCTCTTTTGAATGGGAAAAGTCCCGCCGTGTAAGGGAATTCTCCAGGTACATTCTCTTGTAAAATCCATCTTAAAGTATCCCCCCAAGAAGTATATTTTGGTAAAGATATTTTTGGAATTTGTAGATGAGATAAAGACTCTGTATGTGTTTTAATACTTAATTCCTTGTCTCTAACTTTAAATTTAAACTCTGGATTTTTATATTTTTCAACTGTTTCTCCCCATTTTTCAATTGATTCCCAATTGTGAGGGTTCAAATTCATCTTTTCATTTTCAAATGCTTCAGTCAAACCTTTTATCAAACGATCTTTATCTTCTATTTCGCTTGCCGCTAGATTGTCAATTGATTTTTGATAACCATAAAGTTTATTTGCCACTTCCACTTGCTGATCTACCCATTTGTCATAGGCTCTATTATTTTCTGCTATTTCAGATAAATATCTGGTTCTTTCGGGTGGAATAACGAAGATTTTTTCAGACATTTCTTGGGTAATTTCAAATGTCGAATTCAGCTCTGCTTTTGTGTTTTTATTCAGCGTATCAATCAATACCGTGTACAACGTATTCATTCCAGGGTCATTGAACTGAGAAGCAATTGTACCGTAAACTGGCATTTCGTCTACATTTGTGTCCCACAAGTTGTGATTGCGTTGGTATTGTTTACGTACATCTCTCAATGCATCAAGTGCGCCTCGTTTATCGAATTTATTTAATGCAATAACATCGGCAAAATCCAACATATCGATTTTCTCTAATTGTGTCGCTGCCCCATATTCAGGTGTCATAACATAGAGACTTACATCTGAATGATCCAAAATTTCAGTATCAGACTGACCAATACCTGAAGTTTCAAGGATAATCAAATCGTATTCAGCCGCTTTAAGCACCAAAACCGCTTCTGCAACGTGTTTTGACAAAGCCAAATTCGATTGACGCGTAGCCAAAGAACGCATATACACACGATTACTGGAAATAGAGTTCATTCTAATTCTATCCCCAAGCAATGCCCCACCTGTTTTACGCTTAGATGGATCCACAGAGATTACTGCAATATTTTTATCATCGAAATCCACTAAAAACCTTCTAACTAACTCATCCACTAGTGAAGATTTACCTGAGCCACCAGTTCCTGTGATTCCAAGAACAGGAGTATTTACTTTATCCGCAAGTTGATGTATTTCTTCGAGTAATGCTTTAGACTCTTCAGGATAATTCTCCGCAGCCGAAATAACATGAGCTAAATTCGCATCATTTTTTTCTTTGAGCGTAGAGACGTCTACTTTCACATTTTCGCCTACTGGAAAATCAGATTGTTGTACAAGGTCATTAATCATCCCTTGAAGTCCCATTTCACGACCATCGTCAGGGTGATAAATACGCGTAACTCCATAATCGTGAAGTTCCTTAATCTCCTCTGGCAGAATTGTACCCCCACCACCGGCAAAAATCTTGATTTGCGGCGCTCCTTTTTCTTGGAGTAAGTCGTGCATGTATTTTAAATATTCTGTATGTCCCCCCTGGTAAGATGTCATCGCAATTGCTTGTACATCTTCTTGAATCGCACAATCCACAACCTCTTCGACACTTCTATCGTGACCAAGATGAATCACTTCACATCCAGTGGATTGAATGATACGGCGCATAATATTTATTGCAGCGTCGTGGCCATCAAAAAGCGATGCCGCTGTTACTATTCTTACTTTATTCTTTGGTTTATAAGGGGCAATTTTTTCCATAATATTCTTCTGTGAACGTTCGCAAATATAAGCAGAATTCAATGATTTTAAAGACAAATCCAGTTGCAATTCATGACGTTTTAATTTAAAATGGGATGGATAATACCACTAAACTCAATGATTTTAAAAAGATTAAAGAAAAACAATTACTTTTTGGACATAAATAGTATTTTTGACAACAGATAAAAACACAATTATGGAAGAACTAGACGATAATATAGAAATCAACAACCTCGAGACAAAAAAAGTCCCTAATAATGTTGGAATATTAGTTCTTGGGATATGCTCTATTTTTCCCGGATGTGTATGCTATGGTGTTCCAGGTATTGTCTGTGGTATTATTGCACTTGTATTGAGTACTAAGGCTAACAAGCTTATTCAAGCTAATCCTGGAATGTATGATGACAGTTCAAAACAATTAGTCAAAGCTGGAAGAATCTGTGCAATTATAGGATTATGCTTATCAATTCTTTTCTTCTTGTTTCTTATTGCTTACTTAATAATTGTAGGGACTGTAATAACAAGCGCTGGTCCTTTTTCTAGATTTTAGTTTATGTTTTTATCTATCGATGATCACCTACTGAAGTGTTCATTTAAAGAACATTTAGGTATTGAATGTTTAGGTTGTGGTACACAGCGGTCTTTTTTGGCTTTAATGAAGGGAGATGTTGTTCAATCTTTTATTTATAATCCAGGGGTTCTATTGATACTTTTGACTCTCCTCATTAGCTTCTTGGTTTGCAAATATTTTCCGAAATACTCCTTTAAAACCATAATCACTAGCTTTTCAGTTACAGTATTGGCAATGACTGTGTCTTATATTCTTAAGCTTGTTGGGGTTTAATCTAAATCGCAAAAAAGTAATCAAGCTGAAATTTAAAGATTTCGCCGAATAGAATGAAGAAAAATCACATGGTTTAATTCTTATACTCCAGTCAGTCTTTAAAAACTTACTCAATCAAATCAGGGTTCATGACTTTCGTTTGATGACGAATAGACTCCTGGTGAATAGCATCCATTACTGAACGAACAAACTTTGGTGTTAACCTCAACTCCTCCGATTGACTTAAACGTTTTTCAATAATCTCTTTCCAGTGTTCTTGCTGAAGAATTGTTATGTCGTTCTCACGTTTATAAATCCCAACTTCTTCCGCTATTTTCATGCGTTCTGAAAGCATACTAAACATTTTATCATCCAGATCAGCAATTTTGCCTCGCATCAATCCGATAAAGCTCATTTCATCTTTGGAAAGATGTTCTTTTCTCAACTTTAGTTTTGACATTAAATCAACCAATCCGTCGGGTGTCACTTGTTGTTTTGGATCAGACCATGCTTGATCAGGGTTATTATGCGTCTCAAGCATTAAGCCTGCGAAATTTAAATCCATTGCCTTTTGGGCAACTTCTTGTAATCCATCTCGCCGACCAGAGATATGACTTGGATCACATATCAAAGGGATATCTGGCATTTTCTCAACCAATGCAATTGGAATTTCCCAGTTTGGAACATTTCTATACTTTGGGTGATTGTACACAGAAAACCCTCTATGGATGGCAATCAAATCATCTATTCCTGCCTGCTGAAAACGTTCTAAAGCACCAATCCAAAGCATTAAATCAGGGTTTACTGGATTTTTAACCATTACTGTAATCTTTGTTCCTTTGATTGCATCAGCAATTTCTTGCACAGCGAATGGGTTAACCGTAGTTCTAGCTCCTATCCACAAAACATCAACTCCCGCACCTAAAGCCAACTCAACATGTTTAGCATTAGCTACCTCTGTTGTAGTAGGTAAACCATTTTTCTTTCCAGCATTAACTAACCAGTTCAACCCTTCTTCGCCCACTCCTTCAAATGAATTTGGTCGTGTTCTTGGCTTCCAAATACCCGCTCTTAGAATTGCCGTAGTTGATTTTTCTGCCAAATCCTTAGCTACACTATGAACTTGTTCTTCAGTCTCAGCACTACAAGGACCAGCAATTAGAAAAGGTCTTTTGTACTGTTTTGCAGTATTATTTAAATCTAGTATCATCTCTTTAAAATAACACTCTATTCCTAGAGTTTGTTCCAAAAAAAATCCCATTCACAAATGCGAATGGGACTTATATAATTTCAATAGACTCCTATTCGCTCAAAGCGTTAAGACTCCACCATTTTGTATTATTCGTTTTAAACATGTTTCAAAGATAAGAAAAATTAAACCTACAATTGTTTTTCATAAAGGAATTCTTAACATTAAGTTTTTTTAGCTTTATAAGCCGCTTTCTCAGCTTGTTTCTTTTCCCACTTTTCTAAGGCATATTTTTGCATGTCTTCAACTTTGTCTTTTTCATCTACAATTTCAAAACCTAACAAAGTTTCAATAATATCTTCCAGTGTTGCAATTCCATCCATACCGCCATACTCATTAGTTACTATAGAGATTTGTTGCCTTTCTTTTATCAACTCTTCCCAAGCAATAAAAAGTGTAGTCTCTTTTGAAAAGGTCAATACATCGTTACTAATATCTTTCAATTTTAGTTCAAATTTATCCCGAGCTAATTGTTCAAATACATCAGACCGGAAAACAAACCCAGTAATATTATCTCGTGTTTGACTGTATATAGGGATTCTTGAAAAATATATAAACTTTTCATCATCCATAAAATCTTTCAGCATCATCTCCTGATCTGCTATCACAACTACTGTTCTGGGTGTCATGATTTCAGAGAGCTTAATGCTTTTCAATCGAATCAGGTTTTGAATAATTCTATTCTCTTTCTCTCCAAAAATTCCTTCTGCTGTTCCAATACTCGCAAGCGCAGAAATTTCTTCTCGACTTGTACTCAATTTCTTATCTTTTCTTGCTAAAATTTTTGTCAATATTGCTGATAGAAAAACAAGTGGATAGGTAATAAAAATCATCACTTTAATAATACGAGCTGTAACCCCCATCAATTCACGGCTATAATTTGCTCCTAACGTTTTTGGGATTATTTCAGTAAAAATCAGTATTAAAAGTGTTAGGACAGCTGAAACCACTCCAAAATAAGCATCTCCAAATACAATAGTTGCCTGAGCACCAACACCAGCTGCACCGACAGTATGTGCTACTGTATTTAAGGATAGTATTGCAGAAAGTGGTTTATCAATATCTTTCTTTAGTCCTAAAAATATTTTAGCATTGTTATCTCCTTTATTTGCTTTAGCACGTAAAAAAGAAACAGGAGTAGATAAGAGTACCGCTTCCATAATAGAGCACAGCGCCGAGGTAAATAAAGCTATAAATAAGTATACTAGTAATAGAACCATTTTATCATTTTTTTAATTGAAGAAAATCAACTTTTTTAAAGGTAATTATTTTTTTCGGTTCGCTTATTGACTTTTCTGATCAATAAAGGCATTGATTATCGCGCTTACTTCTTTTGCTTTGTCAACAATCATGAAATGTCCGCCATCTTCAATCAGGTGTAGATTTTTACTCTCGGTTGGAGGGAATATTCGATCGTCTGTACCACAGATATGGATTACCGTTTCAAGTTTCGTTTCATTCTCCCAATTTACAAGCTTATCTACTGCCCACTTGGTAAAACTAAGGTCTGTATCATCTAGTATTGCATCTAATTCTTGCTTATTATCTGTACCAAACATAAAATAAGATAATCGTTTTGGTGGATCATACATATTAGTTGATAAATAATCATTCATATCGTATTTTCCGATCAATTTAAAAAGTTTGGTTAACCCATCCTTGGTCTCGGCTGTTGAAACCAATACAGTAAGTTTCGGATTTAATTTCTTACTTATTTCTGTTGCCACTAATCCTCCAAAACTCACTCCTAAAATACCGTATTCCTCAGACTGGTTAATAGATTCAGCCAATCGCATAGAGTACGACTGAAGCGACTCATTTTCATAGGGTTCTATCCATTCTAACGGGATTAATTCACATTCTAGTTCTAACTCTTTAAAAACCCTACTATCGACACCTAAGCCACTTATTGCATAGAGTTTGAGTTTGTTCTTTGGTTTATATTCTTTAAGGTCAAAATTCCCCATTTCAAATATACTCGTGTTGAAGTTAGGTTTGTTCTTTGCAATTAATTCCCTACTAACATCAAAGTATTCGATATCTTTATCACTAGAGATATAATAGTCTTTATCCTCTATTGTAATACGAATTCTTATAGATGAATCGCTAATAAATGCACTTGAATCATGTTGAAGTGAAGAAATATCTTTTTTGAATTTTTCAAGTTGCTCTTTAGACAATGTAAAAGACGTAGAGTCTTTAATGATTTTCACTTTTTTGATCTTGTCTACATCAACAAAATCCGAAAACCTCATTCCTTTATCGCTTTTACAACCAATAAAAAAAGCAATGCTTAATAAAATAATAAATATGACTCTCATTGTCCCAAATATCGACAAAATATTGATACAAACTCTATATAGCTATTTCTAACTATGAATGATTATTAACGTGAAATCAATCAACTTTTTTAAGGGATTTCAAAGTTTATATCTACAGCCACAGATTGATTTTCTTCACTAGAAAGAGAGAACGGCACATCAAAACTACCGTTCATAAAGTCACCACTTGAGAAATTATAATCTCCATTATCATCGTATATTGCATTTACATAATAATTTCCTGGATGCATATAATTAAAATCAAAAGATGTTGATTGATCAGCATTAACAAAAACATAACGAGATCTAAAATCCAAATTTGCCGGATTAAAATTAAATCCATCAAACAGTGGCTCTGTTGTAATTATTAGTACAATCTTTTTATTCACATCAACTGTTGGTGGATTGGAAACAGTAATATTAACTTCGGAAACGCCTAGGTGAGGTTGTTGAGATTCTGGGTAAGGATCTGCCGCTGGAGAATAGAAAATCGCCTCAGTGAGTCCGTCGAATGTTGTGCTAAAATCTTTAACAAGCTCCTTTTTTGGATAATCAAATAAGGTAATAGCTTCTTCGGTAGCTGTTTGATCTTTTAAAACAGACCTCCAAATCATGTGTGTTTCTGGTTCTTGTAATGTATTATACTGATTGGTATAAGTGTGCATGATTAAACTGTCTTGTTTAAAAGTAACATCCGTAAATACTCTATTTCCACCGGAAACTGGATCTACAAAACGATAGAATGACTCATTTTGTGTTTCGCTTAAACTATCAATAATCATATATGAGTTACGCTGCTGGCCTGCAAAACCTCCACCATTTCTGAAAGCAATTTTATAGCTGCAATCGTACTTTACTACAAAGAAACTCATGAAGATATCATTTATAGAATCTAACTCATTTTTCGCAGAGACTTGAGCACTTGATATTGGTCTAAAGTCTACAATCCATTCATTAAAACTTCCTAAAGGTGTTGGAGACATCACTGGTCCATTCCAGATTCCTGGTAATTTATCCATGATTCCAAATCCTTCTACATTAGAACTGGCTGATATGGCTTGCAGCTGGCAACCAGTTGGGTTTGGATCTGAATCTTCACAAACCGTTTCTTCTTTTTTACTTTTATCACAGTTAAATAATAGAATAGACGTAATGACGAGTAGTAGAATATGTGTGTATTTCATTGAATCATTTTAAATTAACGACAACGAAATTAGGGAATAGTTTTTTAATTTGGAAATGATTCAATTTGAAAATTAAGCAATTAACCAATTTCCAAATTACCCCCTCCTTTTCGTTGAACTAATAATTTTTGAAAGAATCAAAATTAATTCTCTACATTTAGCTTGGAGATATTCAGAATTCGGATAATTTTTAGATTCTTGACAAAGCAACAACCAATACTCCGTTTCGTCAGCCTCCTTAGCGGAAATCTTTAATTTATGGATAAAGTCCGCTTTACTCTCAGCATTTTGAGCCTCTCGTATATTTGCACCGACAGATGTTCCTGATTTTAATAATTGACGGGCAATGACATACTTTCTTTTCTCTTCTAGAATTTCACAATAAGAGATGATTTCTAAAGCAAAATCAAACGATTTCTCGACTACTACATTTTTTTTATTCCCTTGCATAGATTTAAGTGTTTAGGTTATATCCATACAATTTAAATTATACTATTCAAAAAAGAAAGTCATTCCAAATATTTTTTTTGACAATTGTTCAATTTGGAAATTAGCTAATTAATCAATTCCCAAATTAAACATACATAGCCTCTTGCTGTTGCGCAATTTTATCATCTTTTAAATACTCATCATAAGGCATCATTTTATCAATCATACCTGTTGGTGTCAGTTCAATGATACGGTTAGCAACTGTTTGCACTAATTCGTGGTCATGGGATGTGAATAAAATTACTCCGGGAAAATCTGCCATCCCGTTATTTAATGCTGTAATCGATTCCAAATCCAAGTGATTTGTCGGCTCGTCCATCATTAGGAGGTTTGCTTTTTTCATCATCATTCTTGAAAGCATACAACGTACTTTTTCACCACCCGATAGTACTTTTGCACTTTTTGTAGCTTCTTCTCCAGAGAATAACATTCTACCTAAGAAACCACGAATAAATACTTCTTCGCGTTCTTCGTCTGTTTGAGCGTAAGTTCTTAACCAATCGATAAGCGTTTCGTCTTTTTGAAAAAAGGCGTGGTTATCATTTGGTAAATAAGCCGAAGTGATTGTCGTTCCAAAATTAAAGTCTCCCGTTTTTGCAGGTTTATTTCCATTAAGCACCTCGAAAAATGCTGTCAAAGCCTTAGAGTTTTTTGAAATAAATGCAATTTTATCAGACTTTAGAACATTAATATTAACATCCTTAAATAGAACCTCCCCATCTTGTTCACATGATAAATTATTGATATGTAGAACTTGGTCTCCAACTTCTCTTTCTTGTTCGAAAATAATTCCTGGATATCTTCTAGATGAAGGTTGAATTTCGTCTAAGTCTAATTTATCCAATAACTTTCTTCTACTTGTAGCTTGTTTCGACTTAGAAGCATTTGCAGAGAATCTAGATATGAATTCTTGTAATTCTTTTTTCTTTTCTTCAGCCTTTTTGTTTTTATCAGCTCTTTGTCTAGTCGCTAGCTGAGAAGATTTATACCAAAACGTATAATTCCCAGTAAACAAATTGATTTTAGAATAATCGATATCACAAATATGTGTACAAACCGTATCTAGGAAGTGACGGTCGTGAGATACAACAATTACAGTATTTTTAAAGTCCAACAAAAAATCTTCTAACCACTCGATTGTTTTCAAATCCAAATCGTTCGTTGGCTCATCAAGAATAAGTACATCAGGGTTCCCAAATAAAGCCTGCGCTAATAGAACGCGTACTTTTATATCGTTTGGAACGTCCTTCATCAGTTGATTATGATAAGACTCTCCTATCCCTAAGTTTGAAAGTAACGTTGCAGCATCTGTTTCAGCATTCCATCCTTCCATATCTGCAAACTCGGCTTCTAATTCTGAGGCTTTCATTCCATCTTCATCAGAAAAATCAGGTTTTGCATACAATGCATCTTTCTCAATCATTATTTCAAACAAACGCTTGTGACCACGAATAACTGTTTGGAGTACCTCAAAATCATTAAATTCGAAGTGATCTTGCTTTAATACAGCCATGCGTTTGCCTGGCTCAAGTGAAACTTGTCCTTTCGTTGGATCTTGATCGCCTGTTAATATTTTAAGAAAGGTAGATTTACCAGCACCATTCGCACCAATAACACCATAACAATTCCCGTGAAGAAACTTTAAGTTTACCTCATCAAACAAAACACGCTTACCAAATTGTAAGGTTAAATTATTAACTGCAATCATACGCTTATTCTAAATTTTGTGCAAAGATAGTTTATTTTCTACTCATCATCCAACACCGCTCTCAACTTTTGACGCAACTGTCTATTATACGTCTCCATCAAGTACTTAAAGTAATTTTTAGTTGACTTTGCAATACATTTTGTATACTGCTTTAAACGATGTTCGATATGTTCTTGTAGCGCTTCCATGAGGTCTAATCCATCATAAAAATCTGCTGCTTTATTTCTAATTGCTTCAAAGTGATTTTCTAAGGATTTTTCAACGGCGATTTTACCTTTTTCACCCTTATCGATGCAATCTTCGTATACTTTCTTCATTGCAAACTGATCCAGTACCTCAGTATCAATTCTTTCACGAATATGTTTCGGCAACTTATATTCGGCCTCAAAGGTTATATCTTCCTGTTCAGAAAGTCTAGATTCCAGGAATCGATCTGGGAAATGAAATGCATCCTTCCAGTTGATGTAATCTTGCCACAATCCAAATCTACGAACATTGTTCCCTAAGTCAATTAAACGGAACATGTCCTTTTTTGGTAAACGTCTTGAACCACGTCCAATCATTTGGTGATAAAGTGTAAGTGAACGAGTTGCTCGGTTTAAAATAATCGTTTCAACTGTTGGCTCATCAAATCCTGTAGTTAATATTCCAACAGAAGTCAATATCGCATCTGGCGTTTCTTTGAACCATTTTAAAATTTCTTTACGATCTTTATCAGAGAAAGTACTATCTAAGTGTCTTATCTTGTACCCTCTTTTATCAAAAGTTTCCTGAACACGTACACTTGTTTCAATTCCTGAATTAAAAATCAATGTTTTTGTACCAACTGCGACTTCTTCATAAGCAAACAAGAGTTTTTCTTGCATGAAGTAGTTCCCATAAACTTGCTCAGAACTACTTACAGTAAAGTCCCCATTCGAACCTATTTTCAACCCATGAAGGTTTACGTCATAAGTAAATGTTTCGGCATTAGCTAAGTACCCACTTTCTATTAACGATGAAATACTTTCTCCTACTTTCAATTCATCATAATGATCATTAAGTGGTAGTGCTTTATTTGAACTCAAAGGAGTGGCTGTTACACCCAGTATATTTGCTTGAACGTAATATTGAAAAATCTTTCTAAAGCTATTGTAGTGGGCCTCGTCAACAATTACAAGTCCAATTTTCTTAATAAAGTTTTCATCTTCCTGAAGTCGATTGTTGAGCGTTTCCACCATTGCTATAAAGCAACTATATTCGTCTTGATCATCAAGAGTCTTTACTTCGCTATTTATAATCTTGTTGGAAACACCAATTGCTGAAAGTTGTTTTGAAGTCTGGACAGATAGTTCTATTCTATGTGTTAGAATAAGCACTTTCTTTCCCCAGTCATCTATATATTGCTTCCCAATTTCAGAGAAAATTACAGTTTTACCACCACCAGTCGGAAGTTGAAATAACAAATTGAAGTCATTTCCGTTTTCTTTTAGTTCTTTTATTATTTGTTCAACAGTCTTTTTCTGAAAAGGATAAAGGGTTTTCGGTTCAAAAAGGGCTTCGTCTATCATACTAACTATTCTCAAAAATTGGGCTACAAAAGTACACTCTTTTTCCTGAAGAAAAAAATTATTGTCAAATAATATAGGATTTATAAGGTTTTTAATTGGAAATAGTGACCAGTAACATCATCTCGCAGGGCGTGAATTTGTCCTCAGATATTTTTTAGTTCGCTTTGCTCACGGGGTTGTCCACAGATTACTCAGATTTCCACAGATTGATTAGGGTTCGCTATCGCTCAATGGGATGTTCACAGATTAGTTGGATTTTGGAAATAGAGTATTTAACCTGTGCTATTATTATGTCACAGAACTATTCTTTTATAGCCTAAGCTCTTTGATCCAAAATTTATTAATAGACCTACTTTTTTATCTGTAGCTTTAAGGTAGTTAAGCACTTGACTTATATGAGCAGAAGATAGTTGATTTACTGCTTTTAGCTCTAGCACTATATTATCAATATAGACAAAATCAGCGATGTAATGTTTATCCAGAATTTTCCCTTTGTATTCAATCTGGAGAGGTACTTCAATTGAATAAGGTATTTTTTTGGATTAAAACTCTCTGGATAAAGCTTCTTGGTAGACTTTTTCAGCAAAGCCATGTCCTAAAGTTTTATGAACCTCCATACACGCTCCAATTATTTTGAACGTTTCCGATTTATATAGAAAATTCTTCATAGTTAGGTTTGATATAACAATTATATAATTCAACTGGCTAAATAAAGATAAGAAAGTTTTTTAATCGCTCCCACTATTTGTACTAAAATTTTCAAGTATCATTTTGTTTTCAAAAAGTGAGTAAAGCGAACCAAAAAATCCTAAAAATCTGTGGACACCTTCACGCCCTACAATCCCACTAATCCAAGTAATCTGTGGACAAAACCACACCCTACAATCACCATAAAATTCAACTAATTCTAAAAATCTACTTCGGCTCTCGCTCAGCACAAGTGTGGACAGCTTCACGCCCTACGATTACCACTCCTAATTCGTCACTAAGAAAGGCTTGCCCATTCGCCGTCACTATTCCGATCGTCACTAAAAAGATAGACTTCCAATATAAGGTCGAAAAGTGAAACTTTTGTTACACCATTTAGAAAAGAATATTATTATTTTTGGCTTTCGAAATAAAATTAAGACATGAGCGATATACAAAAAGTAGAATGTTTAATTATTGGTTCTGGTCCTGCTGGATATACTGCTGCGATTTATGCTGCACGAGCTGATATGAACCCTGTAATGTATCAAGGACTTCAGCCTGGAGGTCAGCTAACAACAACCAACGAGGTAGAAAACTTCCCAGGATATCCTGATGGAGTGACTGGGCCTGAGATGATGATGCAGTTACAAAAACAAGCTGAGCGTTTTGAAACAGATGTTCGTCCAGGGTTTATTGAAAAAGTTGATTTTTCTGGATCAGTTCACAAATGTTGGGCAGATGACGGAACAGAAATTCATGCGAAGACGGTCATCATCTCAACGGGAGCTTCTGCAAAATATCTAGGCCTACCGTCAGAACAAAAATACCTTAAAATGGGTGGTGGTGTCTCTGCATGTGCTGTCTGTGATGGCTTTTTCTATAAAGGACAAGAAACAGTGATAGTCGGTGCTGGTGATTCTGCTTGTGAAGAAGCGCATTACCTATCAAAACTTTGTACAAAAGTGACAATGTTAGTTCGTAGAGAGGAGTTCCGTGCATCTAAAATCATGGAAGACAGAGTTAAAAACACAAAAAACATTGAGATCCTTTACAATACAGAAACGGAAGAAGTACTAGGAGATGAAAATGGTGTTACAGGAGTTCGAGCAGTAAACAACCAAACCAATGAAACTATTGAAATTCCTTGTACAGGTTTTTTCTTAGCCATTGGTCACAAACCAAATACAGATATTTTCAAAGAATATTTGAATCTAGATGAGGTTGGTTATATCAAATACGAACAACCAGGTACTTCTAGAACAAATGTTGACGGAGTATTCGTAGCAGGTGACGCAGCCGACAGAGTATATCGTCAGGCAGTAACAGCTGCTGGGACAGGCTGTATGGCTGCGCTAGACGCTGAGAGATACATTTCTGCTTTGGAGGGATAACATACTATTCTTTTTACACTGTAGGGACGACATAAGTAAGCATTTTATTTAGTCCCTACAGTGTAAAAAAGCTTCAACCTAAAAGATCTTCACTTACAACATGAACCTATATCTATAAAAGTTGTACAACACCATGAATTTTAAAAACACATGGTATGAAAACAACGCATCTAGTTATATTATTAGTCCTTGGAGCAATATTGAATACTTCATTCTATTTCGCTCAAACAAAACTTATTTTTCACAAAAGCCATAGTGGAAGTGTCAAGTCATTCAAGATGGCATATGAAAAGAGTCTATTTGATATTGGGGCATCTAATTTTGGAATGGCACCCACAACTATTGTTAAAAATGCTGAGCTAGATAGTTTAATATTCTTAGATGATTCTACCACAATCATGATTACCTCAGAATATTGTGTAGATAGATCTCGATTTAATAGAGCTCCAAAAAGACCTAATAATTCTCCAGACTATAGCAACCGAGATACTGACAACTCTACACTTTGGCGTCCGGGTAAGGTCGTCATTCAAAATCACCCTGACTTTAATCGCAAAAATCCAATAGACAGTATTAAAAAAACGCTAAAAGTGAAGTACAATTTTGTAAATAGACCTGAAAGTGTAGTTTTTATTGATTCGTCAATAGGTCAGAAAGAAGATTTAAGCGCAAACAACCAGCTAGAAAAAAGAAATCCAAATAAAAACAAAGAAAGAGAGAAACCAAAGGCTAAAAGTGAAATTTTTAAAGGAATCTGGGTAACTATAGCAATAATTGTTATTTCTACTTTATCAACTGGTGTTTTTAATAGGTGGTAAAACAACTACAATGCGTCAAATTAACTGCAGCTTATTTTTATATGCATTCATTATTACAGCAATAATACTTGTTCCTTTTACTTTTTTCTTATCTCCATTTGATTCCAGTATTGGACAAGTATTGTTTAGTGATATTATAAATTGGATTTGGAATAGTTACTCCAATCAAGAGATTGTTACTGCAATTACATCAGATTCAATCGGTATGTATGTACTATTTATTATCATCATTTTTATGTCACTGATTCTATCCTTCATCATATTGAAGCTTACAAGAGTACAATTTCAGACAAATTTCATAAAATTCGTAAAAGCTATTTCAACTATATACCTCTCACTTATTCTGTTCAAATATGGTTGTGACAAAATTTTTCATGCTCAATTTTATACTCCAGAACCAAATATTCTCTATACAAATTTTGGGAAACTCGATCAAGATATTTTATACTGGTCTGTTATGGGCTTGTCTTGGAAGTATTCTTTGTTTCTTGGGGTTACTGAAGTGTTCATCGCTATTGGTCTACTCTTTCAAAAAACGAGAGTTTTATCGCTTTTCATTTCCCTGTTTACTTTTGTTCATATCGTTGTAATTAATTTCAGTTTTGATATTTCAGTAAAATTATTTTCTTCCTTTTTACTCATTATAAATGTTGCTTTGGTTTATCCATTTCTAAAAAGAACAATTTTATTTATGGCTGGAAAAGGAGTTAATCAACTTTCCGTTTATAAAATCATGCCTCAATTCTTCCACCCAAGAACGAAAGTCACTTTATCTATTTCTATACTATTTCTAATCGTTTCAGAAGGACTTGCCTCACATATCTCTACTTATAACTACACGCTCACCAATAATGATCAATATAAGGTTCAAGGCGCATTCTCTATTAATGAGAAACATGAAATCTTAGAAAGAAATGAGCTAAAAAGAATCTATTTTCACAAAGATAATTACATTATTTTCCACTTTAAAGATGACTCTCAACTTGACTTTTATTATGAATGGGATAATGAAACAAATAGTCTTATCCTATTTGATTATGAAAAAAAAGCATTTCGAATTGAATTAATAAAACATAACTCCAAAGAATTGGAGTTAAACTTAAAAGGACTTTTCGGTTTGAGAAAGTTATGGCTTACTCGAATAGACCATAAAATGCTCCCTGCACTTCAAGAGCAGTTTCATTGGAGCATTGAAGACATTCAATAGCCATAAGCCTTTATCCAATCAACGTATCAAAGCTTGGTACGTCTTCAAAATAATCCAACGATTGTTCCTGATGATTAATTTTTGCCACTATTGTATTCAGTCCGTTGGTTAATATCAACCAATCTACTTGCAACTTAAAATTGTATTGAGCAATTTGATAGAATGTATTTTCGGAGAGTTTTACTTCTGGTGCTTTACACTCAATAATAGCAATTGGTTTTGATTCTTTATTAAAAATGACACCATCACAACGTCGTTTGAGTTTATTTACTTCAATATTATATTCAGAAGCAATCAACCCCAGAGGAGTCTGTTTTTCATTAACTAAAAAGTGTAAAAAATGTTGTCTCACCCACTCTTCTGGAGTTAACTGAAGCTTTTTTTTACGAAAAATATCCCAAACAAAGACTTTCTCATCAGACTTTGTGAGTTGTAATGAAACTTTAGGAAGATTTAAAGGAGTAAACATCGAATTAATCTTTTAAATCGTATTCTGCCAGTATCACATTCCATTTGTAGCTCTCCGTTGCAGTTAATAACGCGGTATTAATATTCTTTCTCAATGAATCTGAAACATTCCTACTCATTCCAATCGCATAGTATTGTGGGTTGAATTTTATATCTAACACCCTAAAATCATCAAGTTCTTTATTTTTACTAAATTCTCTTAAAAGAGGTAAGTCATAAACAGCAGCTTCAATTTCGCCATTTTTCAACGCTTCAATGAGCGACTCTTTGTTATCATACAGTTTTTTGTTTTCATAAAAATTATCTCTCAACCAATTATGTGTTCCTGAAAATTCAACTGTTCCAATAGACCTTTCTTTAAAATCTTCAATCTTATTACTACTAGAACCTAATGTATCAACAGTTAAAGAAGAACTTATACTTGCTGTGAAACCTGAAATGATGATTATCGCGGTAAACATCCAAATAAGAGCAACGATTCGACCACCAGTAGTTCTCGGGGATTTATCTCCATAGCCAACAGTTGTCATTGTTACAGCAGACCACCAGAATCCACTCCACAATCCTTTAATACCATCTCCAAATTCTTCTTGATTCAGTTTTCTTTCAAAACGCCACTCTAAAAAACCAAAAATCAAAATCACCAAAGTCAATGCTCCTAAGGCACGAAAAAAATTCAAAGAAAAAAATGACTTTAAAAATAAGATTGAACTTTCAAAGCTAGATACATTCTTAGCCATCACACCCGAATGAGCTAAATAAAAAGGGACAGTGAAATTCATCTTTTCGGAACGTTCACTAGTAATCGAAAGTGGATAAATCGCTAAATCAACTTTGTTTTCTCTCAATTCATCAAGTAATTGCTCCGATTTTAAACTTTTCATTTCATGGTGAAATTCATTTTGATTAGTTATTTCACTCCATAGCCAAGCCATTGGTCCTTTAAGGTCTTCATCAACCTCATAAATAAATGGAGCTGCAGGACTGTAACCAATAATCAGTGAATCATTTGTTTTAGAATGAAGATTACAAAACAAGAAAAAAGAAATAAACAAAAGACATATTGAGAGTTTCATATTTATTGATTTTCTACGAATTTAATAAATTTTAAAAAAGCTTCTGTATAAGGGTTTCAATAAATACTTCAAACAAATAAGAGGTTTTTTAGGTATTACTAAAAACGGAAAATTGCCGTTGCTACTATCACACTGCCTTTAGTCCTAGTAGAAGTGAAAAATTCAAAAAAGTTTCTTTTCTTTACAGTTCAAAACAAATAAAATAAATATGAGAAAATATTTTTCAATACTTGTCGCATCTGCGTTTTTCCTTTCGGCGAGCGCCCAAGAGCGAAAAATCGACTTCGTAGAATACGATTTAGATAATGGAATGCATGTTATTTTACACGAAGACAACAGTACACCAATTGTTGCTGTTTCTGTGATGTATCATGTTGGGTCTAAAAATGAGGATCCAGACAGAACTGGTTTTGCTCACTTTTTTGAGCATTTACTTTTTGAAGGGTCACAAAACATAGGTCGAAGTGAGTACAGTGAATATGTTGAAAGAAATGGAGGTACTTTAAACGCTAACACTTCCCAAGATAGAACATATTACTATGAAATATTTTCATCTAATAATTTAGAACTAGGTCTGTGGTTAGAATCAGAACGATTGCTACACGCTAAAGTAGAACAAATAGGAATTGAAACACAACGTGAAGTAGTTAAAGAAGAAAAGCGTCAGCGTGTCGATAATCAACCATACGGTTCTTTTATGGCAGAAGCGTTTGATCGACTATTTGAAGAACATCCATACAAATGGACTCCTATTGGCTACATGAAAGATTTAGATGCTGCACAGGAAGTAGATTACGTAAACTTCTATCAAACTTTTTATGTACCAGCAAATGCTACCTTGTCAATTGCAGGAGATATCGACATTGAAGAAGCAAAGAAAATGATCGATAAATATTTTGGATCGATTCCAAAAGGTCAGGCAATAAACCTATATCGTGATTACTTAATGTTAGACGACGAGGCATTCAAAGCTAAACATGATCTTGATAAATCAATTTTCAGCAAAGAAGGATTCTTCAATAAAAGTTCAAAAGAAGGATTAAAGGCCATTAAGAAGTATGAGGCAATGCCAACAAAAATACCTAGACCAGAAGTAAAGGAACCTGCTCTAGAACAAGCTAAAGTAGATACGATCTACGACAACATTCAACTTCCAGCAGTATTTATGGCTTACCATTCTCCAGCGCAGAATACAAAAGATTCTTATGCGCTAGAAATGTTAAACTCCGTATTAGCGGGTGGAACAAGTTCTAGACTGAATAAGAAAATCGTAGAAGAAAAAGAGCTGGCTGTTACTGCATTTTCATTCAACTTTCCTTTAGAGGATCCTGGAATGGCATTAGTTGCTGCAATTGCTGCAAAAGACGTTGATCTTAAGAAACTACAAGATGCATTAGATAAGGAAATCGAATTGGCTAAAACAGAATTAGTCACGGAAGAGGAATTTCAAAAAGTTAAAAACCAATATGAAAATCAATTCTATTCTTCAAATAGTTCAGTAGCTGGTAAAGCCGAAAGCTTAGCCAACAATTACGTATACTACGGTAATACAAACCTTGTAAATGAACAATTGAGTGTTTATGAAGACATCACAAGAGAAGATTTACAGAGAGTTGCAAAAAAGTATTTCAAAGAAGATGCTCGAGTTATACTTTACTATTTACCAAAAGACGAACAATAAAAATTAGATATTCTATGTCTAGTAAGAAAGGCATTCAAAAATATCTTTAAAATAAATTTATACAGATGAAAAAAATAATTTTAAGTTCAATTTTAGCACTATCAACTATCGTCTCTTTCGGACAAGTTGATCGTTCTAAAGCGCCTGTTCCAGGACCCGCTCCTGAAATCAATATAGCCGATCCAGATGTATTTACACTGGACAATGGAATGAAAGTGATTGTTTCTACAAACGATAAACTACCAAAAGTTTCATTTAACCTTGTTATGGGTTCTGACCCGCGACTAGAAGGAGGTAAAGCTGGATTATCAGAATTAGCTGGTGATTTAATGCTTTCAGGAACTAAAAACAGAACAAAAGACGAATTAGATAAAGAAAAAGATTTTATCGGTGCTTCTCTTTTTGCAAGCAGTTCTAGCATCTATTTAAGCTGTTTAACTAAGCATATGGATAAAGGATTAGACATCATGACGGATGTTATGAAGAACGTCTCTTTCCCAGAGGATGAGTTCACTCGTATTAAAAAGCAGTACGAGTCTAATTTACTTTCTGTAAAAACAAATCCAAACTCGATGGCATCGAATGCTATGTCAAAAGCGAACTTCCCAAATAACCATCCTTATGGTGAAGTAATGACTGACGAATCTTTGGAACGTATTTCTCGTCAAGATGTCATAGATTTTTACAAAAAACAGTTTACTCCAGCAGGAAGCTATTTAGTGATTGTTGGTGATATTACACTTGAAAAAGCAAAGGCAGTTGCAGAGAAAAGATTCAGTGACTGGGAAGGTGGTGTACCGTTTGAGAAAGCATACAATCAAGGGTTTGTCCCAAAAGGAAACAGAGTGATTTTTGTTGAAAAACCAGGTGCGGTTCAATCTGTAATCAACGTATCATTCCCCGTAAAAATGAAGCCAGGAGATGAGGATCAAATTAAATTAAGCGTATTGAATAAATTATTCGGTGGTGGCGGTTTTGGTACGCGTTTAATGCAAAATCTTCGTGAAGATAAAGCTTACACTTACGGTGCTTATTCGAGGGCAAATATAAATCGTCATGGTAGTTGGATATCTGCTGAAGGTAGTTTTAGAAATGAAGTTACGGACTCAGCGATTGTTCAGTTTCTATATGAATTCGAACGAATTACTGAAGAATTAGTTTCCGACGAAGAATTAGAATTAAATAAAGCATCAATGGCTGGAAGTTTTGCGAGAAGTCTTGAATCTCCAAGAACTATTGCCAACTTTGCACTCAATATTTTTAGAAATAATTTACCTGCGGACTACTACCAAACTTATCTTAAGAAATTAAGCACTGTTTCAAAAGAAGATGTTTTAGAAGTAGCAAAAGAATATTTCAAACCAAATAATTTAAACATTGTAGTTGTAGGTAATGGAGATATTTTAGAGAAACTCAAAAAGTTTGATGCTGATGGTAAAATAGAAATCTTTGATGCATTTGGAAATCCTAGTAAGAAGAAAGAATATCTTCCTGCTGATATTGCCAAAGAAGAAGTTATCAAAAACTATCTAATGGCTGTTACTCAAACTTCAAAAATGAAGAAAGCTCGTAAAGTGATGGATAAAGTTAAAACTATGGAACAGATTATTGGTGTTGAACCACAGCAAGCTCCTGTTGAATTTACACTTAAGCGCTATTACAAAGCACCAAACATGTCTGCTCAAAGTATGGAGTACAACGGAATGAAAGTACAGCAAGAAGTGTTTAATGGAGAAGGTGGTGTTACAAAACAAATGAACCAACAGGGCGGAACAGATAAAACAGAGTTAACTCCAGAAGAAGTGGAAGAGAAAAAAAAGTTAGCTGGTCTTTTCCCTGAAATTGGATTATTAGACAATGGAGTTGACTTCGAATTACTTGGGATTGAAACCAAAAATGATGAAAAATATTACGTGGTTGAATACCGATCTGGTGAAACAACAACAAAATCTTATTATCATGTCGATAGCTATACAAAGAAGTATACAGAAACACTTACTGTTACTGAAGAAGGTCCACAGGCAACCTCAGCGACATTTAGTGAATTCGAAGCACATAATAAAATACTTTTTCCTCACAAAACAGTTCAAATGATTGAATCAGCAGGTATGACTGCCACTGTGAAGGAAATTAATATTAATGTTAAGATTGATGACGAGAAATTTAAGCTTTAGAATTATCAAATTTTAACGATTAGCATTAGAAAGCGGCACTTCTTTGAGTGTCGCTTTTTTTTTAGTAAAATGGGTATATATCCAACCGTAATAAAGGCCTCTAATATTCGATAAAATTCTTTATTATTTGTCGACCATGAGGTGTAAGTATAGACTCAGGATGGAATTGAACTCCAAATAAAGGGAGTGATACATGAGACATAGCCATCAGAACATTTTCATTATTAAAAAGTAAGGGTTCGAATTCTTTTGGCAAGGGTGTTTCAACAGCCCAGCTATGATATAATCCAACATCAAAAAGATTTGGGAGTCCTTTAAATAAAAAATGCTGTTTTACTCTTTTGCACTGTAATGAAACGCCATGCTTCACTTCTTTCATATTATAAAGCTTACCACCATAGACTTCTGCTAGCGCCTGCATACCTAAGCAAACACCAAGAGTAGGACACTTTCCATCAACCACTCGAATTAACTTTAGCAAATCACCTGCATTTTTAGGTAGACCAGGACCTGGAGAAAGAATAATTTTATCATAAGAAGATAACAATGAAAAGCTAAATTCATCATTTCTAAAAACATCTACCTGTACATTTAGACTTTCGACATAATGAACTAGGTTAAACGTAAAAGAATCATAATTATCGATTATTAGTATCTTCAAGCTGCTTTTTAAATCAAAATTATTAAACTTGTGCAAAGCTAATTGAAAAATGAAGAAAATCATTAAAATACCAAATGCTCCTGCTCCGATTGGACCTTATAGTCAAGCCGTACTTAAACATGATACACTTTATGTAAGTGGTCAAATCCCACTTGACCCATTTGACGGTGAACTGAAATGCAACTCTATAGAGGTAGCTACAGAGCAAGTAATGAAAAATATTACCGCATTAATTGAAACAGCTGGATTTAAAATGGAAGATGTGGTAAAATGCTCAATTTTCTTAAAATCACTGGATGATTTCACTTTGGTAAATCGCGTGTACGAAAGTTATTTTCAAACTGACCCACCTGCCAGAGAAACTGTTGAGGTAAGTAAGTTACCTTTAGACGTACCTGTTGAAATATCTTGTATTGCTCAACGTTAGTTCATTATTATGACAAAGATTCACATATTACTTATTTTAATTATCCCATTCATATTGTTTGGATGTAAAAAGAAATTAACAAACTTCAATTTAGACGATAATTTTCAAACAACAATTCCTTCTTCTAGTCCGGTTGATATTCCATTTACAATTCATACACAAGAGCAAGAAACAAATTCTGAGGCGGAATTTGAATCTCACGATACACGTAAAGACAAAATACAGCAAATTGTACTCAAAGATCTTGTAATTACTATTCTTGCTCCAGAAGGTGAAGACTTTTCTTTTCTTAGTAGTCTGGAGATCTACTTATCTTCAACAAATCACGCCGAAGAGAAAGTTGCCTTTGCTAACGACATCTCAAATGATATTGGTAGCGAAATTGTATGTAACTCTGTTGGGCAAGATTTACAAAAGTTTGTAAAAGATGATAAATTTAAAATTCGAATCCGTACAGTAACTGATGAAGTTATTACTCAAGACATAGACATTAATATCTATACTAATTTTTTTGTTGATGCTAAACTTATCAATTAGAATATATTGAAAAAGACAAGCAAAAAATTATCGATTATCATTGTCAACTACAATGTTGAGTATTTTTTAGAGCAATGTCTAAACTCCGTTTTAAAAGCTACTAAGAATATAGATGCTGAAGTTTTTGTAGTAGATAACAACTCTATTGATGGCTCTGTCGATTTGGTTAAGGAAAAGTTTCCAGAAGTTATTTTGTATGATAATCAAGAGAATTTAGGATTTTCAAAAGCCAACAACCAGGCAATGCGGGAGTCTAAAGGTGAATATATTCTACTTTTAAATCCAGACACTGTTGTAGAAGAGGATACTTTTCAAAAATGTATTGACTTCATGGATGATCATCCAGATGCTGGAGGGTTAGGAGTTAGAATGATTGATGGTAAAGGAAAGTTTTTACCAGAAAGTAAACGAGGGTTACCCACACCATCAGTAGCTTTCTATAAGATTTTTGGCTTATCTCGACTTTTCCCTAAAAGCAAGCAATTTGGCAAATATCACTTAGGATATTTAGATGAATTCGATACAAATGAAATTGAAATCTTGAGTGGTGCATATATGTTTATGCGCAAAGATGCACTTGAAAAGGTTGGGTTGTTAGATGAAGCTTTCTTTATGTATGGAGAAGATATAGATCTCTCCTACAGAATAACACAAGGAGGTTTTAAGAATTACTATTTTCCAGAGGCTCAAATCATACATTATAAAGGAGAAAGTACAAAAAAAAGCAGTATTAATTATGTTTTTGTGTTCTATCGTGCAATGGTCATTTTTGCACAAAAACATTTTAGTCAAAAAAATGCTAAACTTTTTTCTTTTTTCATCAATTTAGCCATCTATTTCAGAGCTGGATTGGCCCTATTTAGTCGTTTTATTAAAAAGACATTTCTTCCCGCCGTCGATATAACAGTTATTATTTTTGGGCTAATATTATTGACTAAGATTTGGGAAAGAGAACATATTGAATTTCCCATTGAAATTCTGAAATTTGCAATTCCTGGATACGCTGTAGTTTGGTTTTTATCTGTATTATTCTCTGGAGGATACGACCTACCGATAAAGCTAAAGACATATATCCAAGGTGGATTAATTGGTACGGGACTGATTTTAATAGTCTATGCCTTATTGCCAAAAGAAGTTCAGTTTTCTCGCTTATACATACTACTTGGTGCAGGTTGGGTTATTTCCTATTACTTAATTTCCAGAGTTTTTCTGCACTTTGTTTTGAATGAAAAATTTGACTTAAAAGGTATAAAAAGTAAAAGTTTTGCAATTGTTGGAGATGAACAGGAAGTTGAGCGTGTAAAACAAATCTTGATCAACACCACTCAAAAAGTCAATAAAATTCACAGCGTTTCGCCTACAAAGCAGAAGAACGAAAATGACAGCGGATCAATTGAACAACTTGATCAAATCATTCATATTCATAAAATTGAAGAAGTGATTTTCTGTGCTAAAAACAATACAGCTGAAGTCATAATTAAGTGGATGTCTCATATATCATCATCCGATATTGAGTTTAAAATTGCCCAACCCAATAGTCTCTATTTAATTGGAAGTAATTCAATTGACACTTCTGGAGACCTTTATGTATTAGAAATTGACAAGATTACGAAAAGCTCAAATAAACGAAACAAACGTGCTTTCGATTTTATTGTGAGTTTGCTTTCATTTTTACTTACTCCAATACTTATTTGGTTTTTTAACAATAAGTCAAAGTACTTTAAAAATATATGGCAAGTTTTAATCGGACAAAAATCTTTGGTTGGCTATTCTTTAGATCCTAAAAATCACATGCTTAAATTACCTAAAATTAAAGACGGTATTTTAACTCCAACTGAAAATGAAAAAGATGAAAGTGATTATTCATTAAGTGCTAAGCTAAATTTAATTTACGCGAGAGATTATTCTATCTTTACAGACTTACAAATTGTCATTACAAATTGGAGTAAGTTAGACCGATAATAGAGATAATTCACTTGCTTTTACCGATTTTTCCCTTATTTTTGTGCATCTCAAATTTAGACTAAAATTCTATAATATATAATATGTCACAAGTAGAAATTCGCCTTCCAAAAATGGGAGAAAGTGTTACCGAAGCAACGATAACCAATTGGTTAAAAGGTGTCGGTGACAGCATTGAAATGGATGAACCACTAGTTGAAGTTGCAACTGATAAAGTCGATAACGAACTTCCTTCAGAAGTTTCTGGGACGGTTACAAAAATTCTTTTTGATCAAGATGAAGTTGCTCAGGTTGGAGATGTGATTGCTATTATTTCGACGGATGGAGATGTTGCAGTTGAAAACAAGTCTGCTGCACAAAACACTCCTGAGGAAGTAAAAGAAGTTTCTGCTTCAGTGGAGTCTGCTGTTGAATCTGTTTCTACTGGCACTGCTAGCGAAATGGACAAGAATGGCCCTAGCGGAAAATTTTACTCACCTTTGGTTCGAAGTATTGCTTCCAAAGAGAATATTTCAATGGAAGAGCTGGAATCAATTGATGGTTCTGGTCAAAATGGAAGAGTTACGAAAAAGGACGTACTCGGGTATCTTGAGAATAGAGCAAATGGAACTGCTCCAGCAGCGTCAAAAACAGAAACCTCTACAGCTATTAGTGAGTCTAATTCTCATAGCAAACCAGCTTCAGCTCCTAAAGCTAAAAGCGTTCCTTCAATGCCTGGAGATGAAATCGTGGAAATGGACAGAATGAGAAAGATGATCTCTGAACACATGGTTTCTTCTAAACAAACTTCACCACACGTAACCTCATTTGTTGAAGCGGACGTTACAAATATTTGGAACTGGAGAAATAAAATAAAAGCAGAATTTAAAGCTAGAGAAGGTGAAAACTTCACCTTCACACCAATTTTTGTTCAAGCTGTTGCGCAAGCAATTAAAGACTTTCCAAAAATAAATATTAGTGTTGATGGGGACAAGATTATTCAGCGACGTGATATAAACATTGGGATGGCTGCTGCTTTACCTTCTGGAAATTTAATAGTTCCAGTTATAAAACAAGCAGACCGTTTAAACCTTTATGGATTGGCTAAAAAAGTAAATGAACTAGCTAATAACGCCAGAGATGGCAAATTAACATCCGATGATATTCAAGGTGGAACTTATACGTTGACAAATGTTGGTACATTCGGTAATGTGATGGGGACACCCATTATAAACCAACCTCAGGTCGCTATTATGGCAACAGGAGCAATTAGAAAGGTGCCTGCAGTTATTGAAACACCAGAGGGAGATTTTATAGGAATTCGATACAAGATGTTCCTTTCTCATTCCTACGACCACAGAGTAGTAGATGGTGCACTTGGCGGTATGTTTGTTAAACGAGTAGCCGAGTATTTAGAAGGGTTTGATCCTGAAACTAAACTATAAAATGAAAACTATTTAAAACATAATAATCTCGTTTAATGAATTTTAAACGAGATTTTTTTATTTTTACGGACATGAAAAAACTAGCATTACTTTCAGCAGCAATTTTATTTGCAATTTCGAATTTGTACTCACAAATGACGGATCAACAATTAGAGGCTTTTGTTGAATCGGCATCACAAAAAGAGTTAGTACAGAAGAACACTCTTCTTTTACTAGATGGATTCTTTAAAAAGTCACTTATCGTAGCTGATAAACTCCTAGAAATCGAACCAAATAATGCTAATTTTAATTATAGAAAAGGATATGCTCTCCTCAAAGCGGTAGGAGGATTTAAAGAAGCTATTCCTCATTTAGAAATAGCTATTACCAATTCTAGTAAAATTTATGATGTTTTTTCTCCAAAAGAAAAAAACTCCTCTATTGATAGTTATTATTATCTTGGAAGATGTTATCACTTAGATGGTAATATACCTAAAGCCAGAGAAAATTATGAATTGTTTCAAAACAAAGCACCAAGTGTTTCAGAACTACTACCAGATGTTGAGTTAATGCTAGCTCAATGCGGTGTAGCAGAACATTTCCTTGAAAACCCTAGAAATTACGAAATGGTAAACCTCGGTAAAATGATTAATTCTAGTGCTCCTGAACATTCACCAATCATCTCCCTTGATGGTCAAGCCCTTTACTATACATCAAGAAGACTTAGAGAAGATAAATCTAACGAAGATATTATCAACCCTAAAGATAATATGCATATGGAAGATATTTATGTTTCATATAAGAAAAACGGTAAAGAGTGGCAAGAACCAGAACTTATGGATTTTTGTTTACCAGAACGAAATGAAGCTACCGTAGCTGTAAGTACAGATGAAAGATTCATTTATGCTTTTAAAGATGACGCTGGAAACGGTGATATTTTTTATTCAGAATTTAAGGATAGTAGATTCAAGGAATTACAACCCTTAGAAACAGAAGGTATAAATACAGAGGCCTGGGAACCGCACTTAACCGTTAGCCCAGATGGTCGAGTAAAATTCTTTTCTTCGGATAGAGAGGGAGGTTTTGGAGGTAGAGATATCTACAGAGTTGTGAAGCTACCAAACGGTGATTGGAGTCAACCTCAAAACTTAGGACCCGGAATAAATACAAAGTATGACGAAGATTCTCCGTTTATCTCTGTTGATAATAAAACCTTATATTTCTCTCATAATGGTGAGAAAAGTATGGGCGGATTCGACGTTTTTGTTACTGTTTTAGGAGACGAAAATGAATGGAGTGATCCGATTAATTTAGGATATCCTCTAAACTCAATGGGGGATGATATTTATTATACTACAACAGCAGATGGTCTTACTGGATACTTGAGTTCATACAGAGAAGATGGCGTTGGAGAAAAAGATATCTACGAAATTAAGAATGATTATTTAGGTCTAAACAATGTTGCCGTTCTAACAGGTAAAATAACAACTACTACTGACGAATCTATTCCAGAAGATATAGCTTTTACTCTAAAATGTCTTAATTGTGGGAATGATTATGAAAGGGTAATCTATCCAAGAGTTAGTGATGGTGGTTTTTTTGCTAGTCTACAACCGTGCAGAACGTACGAAATGGTATTTCATTATAATAATGGTGAAACAGAGTTTCATAGAGAAACTTTTGACACAGAATGTGATTTAGGTTATGAAGAAGTGGTTAAAGATATACTGTTAGACCTTCCTACAATGTCAGTTATCGATGAAGATAAACAGGAAGAGGAAGAATTCCTTTATGCACCCGTTGTACTTAAACATAACTTTGACTACAACAACAATAAGCTTAGTTTAGAAAAAGGATCTTTAAAAGCATTACTCGATGAACTAATTAGTCAAGCTGAAGCTGGAAGAGAAAACTTTGAAATAACAGTTAATGCTTCTGCATCTAAAGTTCCAACAAGAACATTTAAGAACAATATGGAATTGGCTAACACTCGTGCCAATAACATGACAGCCTTATTGAAGGAGTTTATTGACAGTAATGAAACCTTAAAAGGTAAAGTTGTAGTTAAGACGAACAAAGTTGGTGTGAATGGTCCGGCCTATAAATATGGAACACATGAAGACATTGAAAAATATGTTCCTTTCCAATTTGTTGAAATAAAAGTGAATGGTGACTTAGGTGAAAATGTTGAAACAAAAACACTTAAATCAAAGGACGCTGAATTGAAATAGTAAAAAAAAGGTACGTTTTATGTAACCTAATTACCAGTTAATTGGTATTAGTTAGTGTTAACTCAATACTTATTGACATGAAAGTATTCTATATACTGTTAGTTTTATTCAGCTTTTGTTACAACAATTTATTATCACAACAATTTACAGATGAGCAAATTGACGAGTTAGTTAAAAATGCGTCAGAAGATGAATTAGTCGAAATAAATACAATACTCAATTTAGAGGGGAGCTTCAATCAAGCAAGGAAAGTTGCAGCTAAACTACTAGAGTTTCAACCAGAGAGTGCAAACTACAATTATCGTCTTGGATATGCTATGCTCAACTCTAGCGTAGATTTCAACAAATCGAAAGAATATTTGGAGAAAGCTGTAAAAAATATTTCTAAGAACTATGATATGATTTCCAAAAAAGAACCAGGAGCGCCAATCGATGCTCTTTTTCATATGGGAAAATCCTATCATTTTAATAATGAAATTGAAAAAGCTAAAGACTACTACAATAAATACATTGAAACTGCCTCTAAAAAATCAGATCACATTGAAGATGCTAAATTGAGACTTCAACAATGTGATATTGCAATTAAATTCTTAAATGAAAAGAAGGATTATACAGTTGAAAATTTAGGACCAATTATCAATAGCTCTTATCCAGAATATAGTCCTGTTATATCTCTAGATGGTTATGCCATTTATTATACTTCAAGAAGAATCAGAAAAGACTCCTCAAATCTTGAAATTATTGAGCCTGGTACAAACTTACACTTAGAGGATGTATATGTTTCTTATAAAGATAATGATGGTGAATGGCAAGAACCAAAACTGATGGAGTTTTGCAAGGCAGAAGATAACGAAGCTACTGTAGCAGTTAGTACAGATGAAAGGAGGATTTACGTATATAAAGATGAAACAGGAAATGGAGATATATATTTTTCTGATTTTGAAGGAAGTAAATTTAAAGAACTTGAAAAATTAGATGTTGATGGCGTAAATACAGATGCTTGGGAGCCACATATTACTGTTACTCCAGATGGTCAACAAAAATATTTTTCTTCTGACCGTGAAGGTGGTTTTGGAGGGAGAGATATTTACAGAATTGTAAAGTTACCAAATGGTGAATGGAGCGAACCTCAAAATTTAGGTCCAAACATTAATACCGAATATGATGAGGATGCGCCATTTTTAGCGGTAGATAACAAAACGATGTATTACGCTACGAACGGTCCTAAAAGCATGGGGGGATATGATATATTTATGACTGTTAGAGATGAAAATAATCTGTGGAGTAAGCCAGTCAACTTAGGTTATCCTCTTAATACTACAAGTGACGACATATACTATACTACAACCGTTGATGGTTTTACTGGATATATTACCTCATTCAGACCTGATGGACAAGGAGAAAAGGATATTTATGAGATTAAAAATACGCATTTAGGAATCAACAATGTTGCTGTACTTCGAGGGGAAATTGAAACAACGACAGGGGAACCAGTACCAGAAGATGTAGCGTTTACTTTGCGATGTGTGGACTGCGAAAAACAATTTGATATAGAGTTTTTTCCTAGAATTTCAGATGGTTCATTCATATCTTCTTTAATACCATGTCATGAGTACAAACTTTTTGTTCATCACAATAAGGGAGAAACTCAAATACATGAGGAAACATTTAGTACTGAGTGCAGTGAAGATTTTGAGGAGGTCTACAGACATATTATGCTGGATGTCCCAACAATGACAGTTATAGAGCCTCAAGAGCTATTATCCTCTTACTCTCCAATATCAATGAAACACTATTTTGGTTATAACAAAAACAAGTTAGATCCGAATGAAGGTTCCCTCAAGATATTTCTTGATTCATTAGAGAATCAAATTAAAAATGGTAGAACAGATGTTACACTAACCATTAATTCTTCTGCTTCGAAAGTAACTACAAGGAGATATAAGGATAATCAGGAGTTAGCAAGAACCAGAGCTGAAAAGTTAAACACTTTACTTGATATCTATTTTAATCAAAAGGGATTATCAGACTCAATTGACATTTCCATTAAAAATGTAGAGGTATCAGGACCTGATTACCATCGAGATTATAGAGATGTTGAGAAATACATTCCTTACCAATATGTTAGTATTTCATTAGAGGGCGTTAATAGTGTCTCTGAAGATATGGTTACTCTGGAGTCAAAAGATGAGAACATTACACATGTTGCAGCACTCAGTAAAACAATCAGTAAAGGAAAAACGTCTACAGATAACAACGGTGATACGTTTACGAGTGGTCAAATGGTTGAAAGCGATTATAGATTTAACGTAATTACTGGAGTCTTTAGAAGAATTGATAACGCTGAAGGAATGGTACGCAGCGCAAAAAACAAAGGATTTGACGCCAAAATAATAGGCAAGAGAAATGGGCTTCACGTAGTTTCAGTCGGATCGTCGAACTCTTTCGGTGAAATTAAGTCTATTTTAAGTCGAGCACGTGAAGAAGTTGCTGAATCTGCTTGGATTTTAAATTGAAAGAATTGATATTTGTATAACGTTAATATAAGCGGGTTGATTGACCCGCTTTTTTTATATTATTCTTTATGAAATTGAATATTCAAAAACCGCTTGCCATTTTTGATCTTGAAACAACTGGTTTAGATATATCGGCAGATCGCATTGTAGAAATTGCAATACTGAAAGTTTCTCCAGACGGCAAAGAAGAGAAGTACGAAAAGCGTATTAATCCAGAAATGAATATCTCTGGAGAAAGTACATCTATACATGGTATATCTAATGCAGATGTGAAAGATTGCCCTACTTTCTCTGAGTTAGCAGATGAAATCGCTACATTTATTGGGGAAGCTGACCTCGCCGGCTTTAATTCTAATAAATTTGATATACCTCTATTAGCAGAAGAATTTTTACGAGTAAAACACCCTTTTAAAACTGGTGAGCGGAAATTTATCGATGTTCAAAACATTTTTCATAAAATGGAACAGAGAACACTAGTGGCTGCTTATAAGTTTTATTGTGATAAAGACCTAACAAATGCGCACAGTGCAGATGCAGATGTTATAGCTACTTATGAGGTGCTTAAAGCACAAATAGAACGTTATGAAGAAGTTGAAAATGACGTCAGTTTTTTAGCTGAATTTTCAACTCAAAATAAAAATAAAATTCTGGATTTTGCTGGTAGAATTGCACAAAATGAAAACGGTGAAGCTATTTATAACTTTGGAAAGCATAAAGGAAAAACAATTGCAGAAATAGCTGAATCTGAACCTGGTTATTATGGCTGGATGCTTAATGGTAATTTTCCTCGCTACACAAAAGCTGTTTTAAAGCAAGAAATGGAAAGCATTAAAGCCAAACGTCAGGAACAAAAGAAAATACAAGCTGAAAAAGAAGCTGAAAAAATGGAAAATAAAATTGAAGCCTTAAAAAGTAAATTTGGAAAGTAAATTCTAAATTTAGAACTCTAAACTTTTCTAAAAATGAAAATCATTTGTATTGGAAGAAATTATGTGAATCATGCCAAAGAAATGAACTCTCCAATACCGGAAGTTCCCATGTTTTTTATGAAGCCAGATACAGCCATTCTTCCTAAAAAAAATCCATTCTTTTACCCTAACTTTACAAAAGAGCTGCATTACGAATGTGAGTTAGTCGTCCGAATCAATAAAGTAGGTAAAAATATTTCGGCGAAATTCGCAGACCAATACTATGATGAAATCGGCTTAGGCATTGATTTTACTGCACGAGATCTTCAACGCAAGTGTAAAGAGAAAGGACATCCCTGGGAAATTGCCAAAGGTTTCGACCACAGCGCTCCGATGGGAAATAGGTTTCTCCCAGTTAAAAACCTTGACCTAAATCAACTTGAATTTAAATTAAAAAAGAATGGCGAAATTGTTCAACACGGGAACTCAAAAGACATGATTTTCTCAATTAATAAGCTCATTGAATATGTTTCTCAATTCATGACTCTCAAAATTGGAGATCTACTTTTTACAGGTACTCCTGAAGGCGTTGGAGAAGTTCAAATTGGAGATCATTTAGAAGGTTTTATTGGAGATGAGCAATTGCTTTCTTTAAACGTTAAATAAACATTCATTCGGATTTTTTTGAATTGACTAAACTTATTGCTTTAAAAGACATTAATTTATATCGTGTTAAATTATTTTTGTTTTGATCAAAATTTCACATACTTTTGATTTATAATAATTTGCAACACACTATGAAAGTTCTAAAAGCTACTATCACAACATTTTTCTTCTCTTTAATTACGTCTTTTGGTATTCATTCTCAGACTAATATTGTTAGCACGAATACAACTGCCGAAGAAATTTTACAAGGGAATTATAATCCGAATGATTACAATCCAACTATAAATATAGATGCGCCATCAGACATTGTAAATACAATTTACAGTTCAATAAATGCTGATTCAATTAAAAGCTACTTAGAAGTACTCAGTACGTTTACCAATCGAAATTCAGGTTCCGATACTGTATCTAATTCTTATGGAATTGGAGCTGCAAGAAGATGGATTTATCAAAAATTCCAGGATTTTTCCTCTCAAAACGAGAATAGACTTGTCACTTCCTACCTACAATTTGACAGAGATATTTGCGGTATGGATCAGCATAGAAATGTATTCACTGTATTACCTGGAACAAATAACTCTGACCACAAAGTAATTATTATTGAAGGTCATTTTGATAGTCGCTGTGAAAATGTATGTGATGTTCTTTGTGATGCGCATGGAATGGAAGATAACGGCAGTGGGACAGCCTTAGTAATGGAATTAGCACGAGTTATGGGCAAACTGAGTCTTGATAATACAATTGTTTTTATGGCTACTACAGCAGAGGAACAAGGTCTGTATGGTGCGGATGCTTTTGCTGATTATGCATTGGATAAAAATATACCCATTAAGGCTGTTTTCAATAATGATGTCATTGGTGGAATAATATGTGGTGAAACTTCTTCTGCGCCAAGTTGCCCAGGTGAAAACCATATTGATAGTACACAAGTGCGAATATTCTCTGGAGGTTCATTTAACTCTCCTTCAAAACAACTAGCACGTTTTACAAAAATGGAATATCAAGACGAACTCGAACCAATCGTGAGCGTGCCCATGATGATCTCTATCATGTCGGCGGAAGATCGAACAGGGAGAGGGGGAGATCATATTCCTTTCAGACAAGCTGGTTTCCCAGCGATTCGATTTACGTCAGCAAATGAACATGGCAATGCTTCCAATGGCCCCGATTATCATGACAGACAACATACAACTGATGATATACTCGGAGTTGACACAGAAGGAGATATGATATTAGATAGCTTTTTTGTAGACTTCAATTACTTAGCTAGAAATACCACAATAAATGGAAATGCTGTTGCGATGGCTGCGATTGGTCCTAAGACACCTGATTTCGCAATAAGTAGCTTTAACGAAGATATTACAGTAGAAATAACTGATCAAACACAATATGATACATATATGTTATTAATAAGGTCTAACATGAACGATTTCGATACTGTATTTACATTTTCCGGTTCATTGACACATACGGTTAGCTTGCCTGAAGATGTTTACAGAGCAAGTGTATGCTCCGTTGATGAAGATGGAATAGAAAGCTTGTTTTCAAGAGAAGAATTCATAACTACTACCGTTGGAGTCGGAGAAATACTAGAAGAAAAAAAGGGAGTTGAATTATTTCAAAACCGACCTAACCCTTTTGATGAAGCAACTACTATAAGTGCTTTTATCGAAAATCCACAGAAATATCAATCCACTTATATAATAATTACAGATTTAACTGGTAAACAAGTAGAACGAATTGATTTTACTGCAAAAAAAGGAATCAATGAAGTTCTCTACAATCACGGTTATAAAAAAGTAGGTACGTTTTCGTACACGCTATATTTAAATAACAAACCTTTTCAAACGAAAAAAATGGTGTTTGCTTATTAGGGATCAGTAACTAAGCATATAGTTTCTGAAATATCTTAATATCGTCTGAACTCATTTCTGTTTTTCGACGTATCATCATATTGTTGGCTACTTCTATTGACTTGTCAAAATCAAACTTTTCAGCATTTTTATGGCCTCCCCAACTAAAATTCGGAATATATTTTGGAGGAAAGTCAGCGCCAAAAACATTTGCTGAAACACCAATTACTGTAGCTGTATTGAACATTGTATTAATTCCTGTTTTCGCATGATCTCCCATTGTTATCCCCATAAATTGAACATCGGTTTGCTCTAGCTGATTCAGGTTGTAATCATGTGTTTTAACAGTACCGTAATTATTCTTTAGGTTCGAGCAATTTGTATCTGCTCCAATATTACACCACTCACCAATCAAGGAGTTTCCAATAAATCCTTCGTGGCCTTTATTTGAGTAACCATGAAAAATAACATTATTCACCTCCCCTCCTACTTTACAATGAGGTCCAATTGTAGTACACCCATAGGACTTTGCTCCCATTTTTAGTACTGCATTATCGCAAAGTACCAGACCGCCTCGAATTAATGCTCCTTCCATTACTTCTGCATTCTTGCCGATGTAAACCGGAGCATCTTTCACATTGATAATAGCCCCCTCAATCGTTGCTCCTTCATCTATGAAGAGATTTTCTTCTGGTCCAATAAGTATATTTGATTTACTGAGAATAAAGCTTTGTTTTTCTTTCGTGTAAAAAGCAAAATCTGCCTTAAGTACAATATCATTACACTGATACAAGTTCCATCTTTCTTTCATATAAATTAAAGAGTTAAGTGCCTCGTATCTTTTGTTTTCAGTTGAACATTCAGCTCCACGGTGGCAAACAAATACACCATTCACAACCAATGTTTCATCTATCTTAATCGTTTGAATGAGATTAACCAACTCTTCATTGGGTATAACAGCTCCATTGATCCAATAATTATCCTCTTCTTTTTTTAATGGAAATTTATCACTTAAATAATCTTCTGTTTCGTATGAAACTTTTGCTTTTGGAAAATACAATTTATACCGTTCATCATTTGTAAACATCCCAACCCTTAAATTTCCCACAGGTCTCGTAAAAGTGAGTGGAGCAAATGTTAAATGATTCTCTAAATCCTGTAATATAATGTTCATTTCCAAGTGTTTTAGTTTACATTCTATTCGGCACTTCAATACCAAGCATCTTCATTGATGAATGAATTACTTTACCAATATTATATGATAAAACGATTCGTGCTTTCTTCAATGATTCATTTTCTTCATTCATGATACTATGAGATTGGTAAAAAGTATTAAATGATTTCACCAATTCATAAGCATAATTTGCAATCAGTGCCGGACTATGATTTTTTCCCGCTTCACTAACTACTTCTGGATATTCCGAAAGTAATTTTATCAACTCCTTTTCAGGTGCATTTATTTTAAGAGAATTCAATGATTCCACAGTGTCAAATTTAGAAATAAGTGACTGAATTCGAGCATGTGCATACTGAATAAAAGGTCCTGTGTTTCCATTTAATTCAATAGACTCATCTGGATTAAACTTCATTCTTTTATGCGGATCAACTTTCAATAGATAGTATTTTAATCCACCCATTCCAATCATTTCATATAACTGACGACGTTCTTTATCAGACATTCCTTCTAAGTGACCACGTTCTTGCGTACTTTCCGTTGCCATATTCACAACTTCGGCCATCAAATCATCAGCATCCACTACTCTACCCTCTCTTGATTTCATTTTACCGTCAGGTAAGTCAACCATCCCATAAGATAAATGATAACAGTTCTCTGCCCATTCGTAACCCAATTTCTTTAAAATCAAGAACAACACTTGAAAATGATAGTCTTGCTCATTTCCTACAGTGTAAACAATTCCTTTTAAATCTGGAAAATCTTTGAAACGATCTATGGCTGTACCAATATCTTGTGTCATATACACAGCCGTTCCATCACCACGAAGTACTAGTTTCTCATCGAGGCCTTCGTCTGTCAAATCAGCCCAAACAGAACCATCTTCTTTTTTAAAGAAAACGCCTTTTTCCAATCCTTCATTGACAATATCTTTTCCAATGAGGAAAGTATCCGATTCGTAATATAATTTATCGAAGTCAACTCCCATTCTTTTATAGGTACTTTCAAATCCTTCGTATACCCAACCGTTCATTGTTGTCCATAACAAGTATACCTCAGGATCTCTAGCCTCCCATTTTATAAGCATATCTTGAGCTTCTTCAAGCAATGAAGCTTCATCCTTTCCAAATTCCGCTAATTTTCGATAAAGTTTATCTTTTTTCTTCTCATCAGTCTCTTCCTCATAAACTTTAAACAATCCTTTAAGCTTTGCAGCTGTTTCTTCGTCACATTCGCGAAAACCCTCATCTCTCCATTCCTTCACAATCTGAAACGATTCATTTGTTAACTGATGATCAAACTCAATATAATATTTACCAACGAAGTGATCTCCTTTCATGTTAAGAGATGCTGGAGTCTCGCGGTTTCCTTTTTCGTCTACTGGTGCAAACTTTTGCCAGGCCAACATACTTTTACAAATATGAATTCCACGATCGTTAATAATTTGAGTTTTAATGACTTTATGGCCATTTGCTTTCAAAATTTCGGCTACACTGTATCCTAAGAAGTTATTTCTCAAGTGACCTAAATGCAAAGGTTTATTGGTGTTCGGCGAAGAATATTCAACCATATAAGTTTCTCCAGAAGGACTTGAAGCCAAACCATAGTTCTCATCCTTGTGAAATATTTTCAATCTTTCTAGCCAATATTCGGACTTTAAAATAATATTCAAGAACCCTTTAATTACATTAAAAGATTCCAATTCAGACAAATGTTTCTGAAGAAATGTTCCTATTTTTTCACCGGCCTTTTCCGGAGAAGTTTTCATCATTTTCACAAAAGGAAAAGTCACCAACGTTAAATCTCCTTCAACATCTTTCCTTGTCTTTTGAAATTGAATTTGACTTTCGCTAATTTCTTGTCCAAACAGCTCCGTGCTGTGATCCAGAATCAGTTTTATGATCTGATTTTCCATTTTTTATATATTGACTACGCTTTATTTTCAACTGTTTCTACAACCTCTTTCATTAAGTCATAGGCAACTTCCGCCATTTTATTTATTTTTTCATCCAAACATGGATTTACTTCAACAAATTCAATACAGCGTACTTTTGGGTGATTGGCAAAATGCCTCAAAATCTGACTTGATTCTTCTGGAGAGAGTCCCTTATCTACGGGAGTCCCCGTTCCATGAGACACAAGCTTTGGATCCATAGAGTCTACGTCAAAAGACAGATAAATCTCATCACAATTCTCATATTTCTTTTCTAGTTGATCAATGATGCTTTTAACTCCTGCTTCACGCAATTCATCCACTGAAATGTTCTTCAACCCGGTACGCTCCATCAATTCGATTTCTTGCTTTTCTAAATCTCTTAGACCGATAAACGCCAAGTTTTCAGCTTGGATTTTTGGAGCGATTCCCCCAATATTTTTCATCTCATTCCAGTATTTAATAGTCTCCTCCTTGGGGTCATTTTGCTTGGATTCAATATTATCTTCATTTAAAGCTGTAGCAAGTGGCATCCCGTGCATATTCCCTGAAGGTGTAGTATAAGGAGTGTGTAAATCACCATGAGCATCAACCCATAAAACACCGATTCTATTATTTGGATTTGCCATTTTCAATCCCGCAATAGTACCTCCAGCAGAACCATGATCAGCTGCGATTACTAGAACGAAATCATTTTGATTTCTTGCATTTTTCACAATATCAGCTGTTCTTTTATAAACTGTAGCCAATCCATTTGCCCGTTTACCCCAAACTAAATCAGTTGGCTGGTCTAACAAATGATTTTCTGTTTCAACAAAAATATTCGGATATTTTCCAAAAATAAAGTGTTCTCTTTGATGGTCAACAACTCGCATCGCTCCAGGTCCGAGACTTGCTCCTCTGGTGCCTGCAGAAATTTCAGATTCGTTTATAATAAATGTAATTGACTTTCCCATAACTATAATTTGTAAAGCTTTATATAAAGTGAAACAAAGATAAAAAATTCATGTTCTCAAGCATTCTAATTCAAAGAATAGTTTGTGTACAACAAAACCAGAAGTACTTGTATTGATAAACATCCGTGAAATTTTATATTATCTTCGTAACGTTATTGAGCAAAAATCGTTTTCCAAAGTAGAATCATCAAAAAACTGAAATGACACAAATAAAATATGTAGCAATAGCAATGATTAGCTTACTTCTAATTGTAAGTTGTGGAGTACAAAAAGAAAGTAACACCCCTTTTGAAGGTAAACTAGTCTATTCAGTTAGTTCTGTAGAAAACAACCCGAATGATGCAGATAGCATTAATTATCAAGTAGTTTATGCAAAGGACTCGCTATTGAGAATCGAAAGCTTTACTCCAATTGGCAAACAAATTTACATCAAACACATCCCAAAAGAAAGAGCTTATATCTTGATGGATCTCTACGAGAAAAAGGTGGCTATCCAAACCATAACGGACACTATTGATCGATCAGATAAATACTCATTCAAATCGAAAATGGGAAGTAAAACATTTGCAGGAAAAAAAGCGAAGAACATAGCTGTTACGTTTAACGAACTAGATACAACTATAGTCATGAACTACATCGAAGACATCTCACCTCAATATACCGAAGCGATTGAAGGAATCCCTGGTTTACCTGTAAAATATAGCGTATACTCAAAGGGATTATGGATTACTTATGAATTAATTTCTTTTGAAGAACGAGAAATTTCTAAAGATAAATTTGGAATTCCTAGCGACCATGAAATCATGACACTTGACGAGTTTATGAAAATAATGCAAAACTAACAGTTGACTGTGGAAACCCTTTTCTATTCTGTCGAATAACCATCTATTCATTCATTATATTCGTAGAATAATTTGGGCTAAGAAAATGGCAAAAGGAAACGTTTTAAAAGAAAAAAACAAGAAAAGTTCTAAGAAATCCACTAAAAGTAAAGAGGGTTTTAAACTATCTGGACTTTACTCGAAAATAGACAAGCGTAAAGCAAAGTCTATTTCTGGCTCTATTTTGTTATTGTTTTCAATCTATTTATTTATTGCTTTTACCTCCTACCTTTTCACTTGGAAGTCTGATCAAAACTTGATTTTACAAACAAGCTTTTTTGATTTTATGTTCGGAGATACAGATGTACCAGTGTCAAATTGGCTCGGTAAATTTGGGGCTTGGGTGTCACATATTTTCATTTACAAATGGTTTGGTGTGGCTTCTTTTGCATTTAGCTTTTTATTTTTTATTACTGGAACACGTTTATTGCTCAATATTCGATTGTTACCATTAAGAAGAACACTTGGAATTGGTTTGGTTGGAATTATTTGGTCGTCTATCTTCCTGGGACTCTTTTCTGCAAACGTTAATTATTTAGGTGGAACTTTTGGTTTTATTACAAACGAATGGCTGACTGCAAGTTTTGGTGGATTCGGTGCATTTTTACTCGTGCTCGTAATATTATTTGTTGCTGTGGTTATTCTTTTCAATCCTGATTTCAAGGCTTTGTTTGACAAATTTTTATCCAGAAAAGAAAGTTCAGATGAGAATGATGAAGCCGAAAACAGTTTGTCGGTCGAAGACATCAATATTGTCAATACCATAGATGAAGATGAAATCAAGGAGGAAGACGATCCTGTAGAAATTGATTTTGATAATGACGATGATGATGAAAACGAAGATGACTCAACTTTAGAAATTGACGATGATGATGATGACTCTTCTGAAAAAGAGGACAATGATGAAGAGGATAGTAGTGATGAAGAATTTTCTGTCGAGGTTGCTCCTGAAGAGAAAGAGTTGTCTGAATCAGATTTAAACAAAAAATTAGAAGAATTCGGAGCATATGATCCAAAACTAGACTTAGCAAGTTACACCTTACCTCCTATCGATTTGTTACAGAAATTTGAATCTACAAAAGGTGGTGTAGACAAGGAAGAGTTAGAAGGGAATAAAAATAAAATTGTTGAGACTTTAGCGCATTATAAAATTGAAATCTCGAAAATAAAAGCGACAATTGGACCAACAGTTACATTGTATGAAATCATTCCAGCTCCAGGTGTGCGTATTTCAAAAATAAAAAACCTAGAGGATGATATTGCTTTGAGTTTAGCCGCACTTGGAATCCGAATCATTGCTCCTATCCCAGGAAAAGGAACTATTGGAATTGAAGTTCCAAATAGTAAGCCTGAAATTGTTAGTATGCGTTCTTTGATCGCTTCTGAAAAATTCCAGAATTCAGACGCTGAGCTACCTATTGTTTTAGGAAAGACAATTACCAATGAAACGTTCTTGTTTGATCTGACAAAAATGCCTCACTTGCTTGTAGCTGGAGCGACAGGACAAGGTAAATCAGTTGGTTTAAATGCAATTCTAATTTCACTACTTTACAAAAAACATCCTGCTCAGGTAAAATTTGTCTTAATTGATCCTAAAAAAGTTGAATTAACGCTTTATAATAAAATTGAACGCCACTTTTTAGCAAAACTTCCAGGTGAAGAAGAGCCGATTATTACTGATACGTCAAAAGTTGTAAACACACTTAATTCACTCTGTGTTGAGATGGATGAAAGATATRACCTATTAAAAGCGGCTCACACCAGAAATATTAAAGAATACAATGCTAAATTCATTGCACGAAAATTAAATCCCGAAAAAGGTCACCGCTACATGCCTTACATTGTAGTANTAATCGATGAGTTCTCAGATTTAATAATGACAGCAGGTAAAGAAGTTGAACATCCAATAGCTCGATTAGCTCAGCTAGCCAGAGCAATTGGAATTCACTTGATTGTTGCAACGCAACGCCCTTCAGTGAATGTAATCACGGGTATGATTAAAGCGAACTTCCCAGCTCGGATTGCGTTTAGAGTATTATCTAAAATTGATTCTAGAACGATTTTAGATGCATCTGGTGCAGATCAATTAATTGGTAAAGGGGATATGCTCATTTCAACTGGAAACGATATGCTTCGCCTCCAATGTGGATTCGTTGATACACCGGAAGTTGAGGAAATTTGTGACTTTATTGGTAATCAACGCGCTTATCCAGACGCGCTGTTACTTCCAGAATATTCAGATGAAAATGCAGGTGGTGGCAGTGATGCTGAAATTGACGAACTAGACGAAAATTTTGTCGAAGCTGCCAGAATAATTGTCATACACCAACAAGGTTCTGCAAGTTTATTACAAAGAAAATTGAAACTTGGATACAATCGAGCAGGTAGAATTGTTGACCAATTAGAGGCACATAACATTATTGGTCCTTTTAAAGGAAGTAAAGCAAGAGAGGTTGTTATAGCCGATGAAGCAGCTTTAGACGAATATCTTTCTTCAAAAGGTCTAATTTAGTATCTTTGGCACAGTTTCTGCAAAACTAGAATCAAATTAAAAGAAGATGAAATATTTAATGATTTTTATAGTACTCGCAACAAGCACTTTGTTTGCGCAAAATGATGAGAAGTCTGAAAAGATTCTCAACAGTATGTCAAGTGAAATTAAGAAACTCAATTCTTTTTACGTTGAGTTTGAAATGCATGTTAAGAATTCGACTACAGGTGAAGATTCAAAACAAACGGGCACTGGTTACGTAAAAGGTGAAAAATATTATGCTACTTTGGGTCAGAATATTCTGATTTCTAATGCGCAGAAAAACTGGACAGTAGTTAAAGAAGAGAAAGTTACTTATCAAAGTGATGCAGATGAGGAGGACGAAGAAAGCATCAACCCTAAAAAATTAATGACAATCTGGGAAACTGGATTTAAAAGTAAATACGCTAAAAAAGAAACTTTAAACGGTAAAAGTGTACACGTAATAAATTTATTCCCTACTAATCCAGGTGAGGTTTCTTATCACACAATTACATTGTATATTGGCGTTGATAATAACGAATTAATGAAAGCTGTCATGAAAACAAAAGATGGGAGTACAATGACCTACACGATTACTAAATTTGAGAAAAACAAAGAAATTTCTGATAGTAAATTTGTGTACAATCCACAGAAATTTCCAGGATTCAAGTTGATAAGAGACTAATCCTGAATACATAATAATTGAAGACACTTCCTACGGGAGGTGTTTTTTTTTAATTGAATTTTTAGTTTATTGTTGATTATTAATTAGTTTTGGTTAATTTTACAACATTATTTTAAAAAACAAGTTTATGTCATCTATAGGAAAAGTTACCGAAGAAATAATCAATCGATCTCCTTTTTTGCGAGAGTCGCTGACCGAGAACTTAATTAACGTTTCAGCCTTAGCACGTAAAATAAAGCCAGAAATAGAAGACATTCTAAAAAAGCCCGTTAAAGAAGGTGCGGTGATTATGTCAATTAAACGTATGTCACCTGGCTATTATCATAGAATTAATCTCAAGATTAAAAACTTCATGGGAACACTTGGGGATTTTCTTGTTCGTAGTGACTTGGAGGATTTTACATTTGAAAACTCTCCTACTTTGACTTTACGTCAAGCTGACATGATGAAAAACTTAAATGACACACAAGATCCATTCTATACATTTTGTCATGGTGTGGGTGAGTCAACAATCATTACAAGTGTATCAGTAACGGATCAATTGAAAAAGATTTTTCATCAAGAGAAATTAAAATCACATACACCTGATTTAGCTTCTATTACTATAAAACTTCCAACTGTCAATACTGAAATCTCAGGAATCTATTATTACATCTTAAAACACTTAGCTTGGGAAGGTATTAATATAGTTGAAGTAGTATCAACATCAAACGAATTTACGGTTGTCGTTCATTCAGATGATATTGACGCAGCGTTTTCTGTTCTTATGCAACTAAAGAAAGAGGGGAAAAAGGTGTCAACTGCAAATTAGAACCTTAATTTACAGACTATTTCTTAACGAGTTTATGTCTCTCAATTGTACCATCAGAAAGTAAAATTGATACGATATAAATACCGCTCGGATATTCGCTAATCTCTATAGATTTGTTAATTGTTGAATTTCCCTTGAAAACAATTTCTCCAGCAAGATTTTGAATCGTTGTACTTTCAATATTTTCACCTGAAATATTAATAATGCTTTCCGTTGGGTTTGGATAAACTTTAGTACTCTTATTTACAGATATATATTCATCTACTGACAAAGGATCTTGCTCGCGAACATAAACACTGTCTATATAAAGCTTAAATCCATCAAAAGTTGTGTTTACGAAGGCCAAATGAATTGTTTGATTGGCATATTCATCCAAGTTGAATAACCGATCAGTCCATTCAGGCAGTTCATTTGAAATAACAACTAATGTATCAGTGAAGTCAGAAATGTCACTTGTACCCGTTGAAATCATAACTTTGTATGAATCTGGAAAAGAGGCATCAGCGGATAACCCTATCCATGAAATGTAGTTACTTTCACTCCCTAACGTTATTTGCGGAGTGATCAACCATCTATCCGCACGGTCAACGGGATCAAAATAAGATGTACTTGAAAAAGTCCCATTACTCGCATCAAATGGATCTTCTTTATAAATCCATGCTTCAGTATATTCATCGACAGATTCATCAGGAGTATTTCCATCATTGTCTACAACATTCCAGCCAGTCGGCAAAGAAGTAGCATCAAAATTTTCTACCAAAATATCAACTTGACTTAGTGCACTAAAACTTATTGCCAGAACAGAAAATGTGATTAATAACTTCATGTAATATTTATTAAATTCTAAAATGAGTGTAAATTTAATAAAAGGCTTTAACATAGCCCTATTATTCGTTGTCTTCCTGTTTAATTGCCACTAAACGCAACGGAGATAAGTTTTTAATACTACCATCAAGATCTACTGCTTTTATGTTTGTGAAAAATATTTCGTTTCCAATTTTATACTTTCTAATATAAACACAAATAGAATCAGGGATTTGATTTCCAACGACATGCACCTTTTTGCTTTCATCACCATCGTGATAATCAATGTCAAATACGATAATTTTTAAGCCACGTCTAGTTATTAAGCCTCTTGTATCACATATTTCATCCACAGGGATTTCACCATCAAAATATCCTGCAATTTGAGGGGCGAAATCCATCTCACCATAATCCTTTTTAATTTCAACTTGATCAACTTGAGAGTAAGTACTCGTGCAAAAGATTAAAAAACTAAGCACGAACACGCTCTTCATCCAGTAAACGTTTAAAGAAGTCCACATTTATTTGATCATGTTTTATAGTAGTTAGAGCCTTCACTTTATTACGCTGAAACTCTTTTTTACTGCTCGCTTTAAAATAACCGATCTCATTATTTTCTCCCATGACAATAAAGATCGTTTCGTTATTATTCATCCCTATACTTTCTACAAACTGATTCCCAACACCGTAAGAATAACGTACATCTTTTTTGAGATCAAAAACATAAATTTCGTTCGGTATTATTGTCTGTCCCGCCAGCGTATAGGTTGAAGGAGTACCTATTGGGTCTGGATATGCAATTGGCTTGTCAGAATTAAACAAGCCCCACGAAGAAGTTTGAAAATCTGCTGAAGCTTCTAATAAGTCACTTCTTTGATCACCCCTCACACTGCTTTCAAGATTTGTATTGATTCTAGCTTCTTTAATTTCTTCTTCATGCTTCTTTTGAAGTTCAATGAGTTTTTGATTGCGTTTTTTATTCGCTTCGATCAACTCCTCTTTCTCTTCTTCCAAAAGTTTTCTTTCCTTCAATTTAGCTTGACGTTGATTATAGTATTTAGTAAATGCTTTATCGAACTCTTTACCTTGAAGGATTGGACGTACATTCAGCGATTCTTGTAGTCCACGATTATTTGAAAATATCACTTCATAGTTTCCGTCCTTAAGATCTATTAGTTCAAAGTCAGACCAAACATGTTGTAACACTTTCTTATAGTTACTTTGACCAGGAAGAGCTTCAAACTGTACGTTACCCAGTTCTTCTAATTCAGGGAATTCAAAAGGGTCGTATTTCAGGTTAAACTTTTTACTATTCTCCATTGGAAGATTATAATCTTCTCTTTTCGGAAACTCTATTGATGCTATCTCGTTATCAATTCGTTCTATTTTAGCACTTGCTACATTTATATCCAATTCTAACTGAGTCATTTCACTTAACTCTTCATTAGAGTTATTTGATTTTTTATACTCAACTGGATATTCAGTCCATTTTCCAGAATTATCATTTAATTGGTAGAAATTAAACGTATTTGGGTCCTTATAGAGCGACAAACTAACCTCAATAGGATGTTCTGGGTTGATTTTTACAACCTCACCATTTTGGTATCCACGAAGCTCCACCATGCCAGCAGATTCGAATGCTTCGTCATTGTAATCCATAGGAACACCAGCAAGAAATGCTTCTGATTTAGACCTAAACGTTCTAGCTTTAATCTCAATCGGATCGTTATCTTTCGTCAAAAATGAATTTGATGAAATAGAAATTACAGTTCCATCTTCCAAAGTTATTGTTTGGTCAGAATTTGCTACAATCTCAAATGTTTCAAATGGAACGTCATTTTCATGACTAACCGGTTGAAGACATTTTGTATCATTAGGTAGTTGGTTGGGTTGATTGTTTATCGTTTGAGTAATGTTTTCATCATACGCATTATTTTGATTTTCATCAGTATTTAAAAAATAGTTATTATAAATCAAAAGGGCAACGATAGAAGTTCCTATCGTACCCCAGAAACCAGTAAGTTTCCAAAAGGGTGAAGGAGGCTTTTTTAAGCTTGAAATAACATTATCAAAGTCTCTTCTTTGTTTGATTTCTTCCGAAGTTATTTTTTCGGGCTCGTATATTATTTTTCGGTTATTCATTCCCGTATATTTTATTAAAATGAATTTTTAATTTTTCCAGTGCTCTAAATGTTTTCACTTTAGCATTGTTTTCAGTGATTTCTAGGATTTCTCCCATTTCTTTGTAAGGACGCTCTTCGAAATAACGCATTTCAATCAACTGTAAATCTGCGTCACTTAACAAATCTAAAGCTTTAAATAAGCGTTTTTTATTTATTTTATTCTCCTCTTCATGAAAGACTTCCATGAATGTCGCAACATGTGTTTTTTCAATATTTATTGCTCGTTTAGCTTTTCTATCTCTAAACGCTTGATTCAATTCACTTTTTGCAATCCGATACAACCAAGACCCCAAAGGAACACCTCTGTATTCAAATTTATGTAAATTTTTAAGCGCTTTAAGAAAAACTTGAGAAGTTACATCAAAAGCCAATTCAGTATCATCCATTCTTTGATTTACATATCGAAAGATTTGTTCATGATACTTTTCATAAAGGGGGGCAAAATGCTTTGGATCACTTTTCGCTAGAGTTATCCATTCCAGCTCTTGATCGAGCTTCTTCTCGGAATGATGATAAATGGGGTTTACTCTACTCATAGTTTTGGGTTTATTGGGGTTTAGCAGAAAACATTGCTTGCAGACAACGTTTTCCTCTCATATAACGCACTAAAAAAAGTTCGTTACACTTTTAAACGAAAAAAAATAAAATTAATTGTTTGAATTTCTTTGAACCAGTAAGTTACAAAAAGTATACCTTAATTAAAAACCTTTTCCCACTGGGATTTTAGTTGCTTATCTGTAAGCGACTTCAAAAAGGAAATTAAGTCCTTACGCTCTTCATCAGTGAGTTCAAAGGGCTGTATCAATTTGCTTTTATTAAAATGATCTTTACCACCACTTTCGTAATGGATAATTACTTCTTCGAGAGATTCAAAGCTTCCGTCGTGCATATAAGGTCCTGTAATTTCAATATTACGAAGTGTTGGAACTTTAAACTTTCCAATATCCGAAGAGTCTGCAGAAATTAAAAAATGTCCGGGATCTAAAAACGTCTTATAAAGTCCATTATTTTCGATAGAACTATTCGTAAACGTTTTCCCACTATGACAAGCTGCGCAATTCAACCTGTTTTTAAATAAATCATAACCATTTTTGATCGATTTACTGACCTCTACTCCTTCATTTTGCCATTCGTCGAAAGTACTATTCTCGTAATACAAGGATTTTTGAAAGCAACTAAGTGCCTGTGTAAGTGTAAACGCATTAAATTCGTGACCATATAATCGTCTTGACAAGCTATCATACCATTGGTTCATTTGCAATTCGGGAATCAGTTCACTTACTTTACTTCCCATCTCATTGGTGTCTTGGAGAGGAACTAGCGCTTGGAGTTCTAGTGTTTTTATTCCTCCATCCCACATAAACTTATCTTGATGAGCAACAGTAATCAATGTTGGTGAATTTCGTTTAGCGGTGCGATTATGAATTCCTATACTTCTTTTTTTACCATCAGTAAAAGCCAAGGCTGGAATGTGACAGGAAGCACAAGAAATAGAATTATCAATTGAAAGTGATTGATCAAAAAAGAGTTTTTCTCCTAATTTTTTTAAATCCTTCTGGAATTGAAGAGAATCCAATGGTTGAAATTCACTTATCTTCTCTATATTTTCATTTTGACTACAACTGAAGATTATGAAAAAAACTGGTATATATAGAATCCTCTTCACACAACCAAGTTACTTCTTTTTAGCGATATAAAGAATTTCTTTTTCCATCAAACGATATCTTTCGATTTCTTCTTTGGAATAATGGTCAGATGGAATATATTCATCAACTTCAAAACCAGCCTTTCTCAGCCAGTTTGGATAATCTTTTCCAAACAGTCGAACATGATCTTTTTGCCAAAAATGCACTTCTCTTTCTTCAGGGGAAGTTATTGATGCATCTTCATAAGTATTCTCTCTATTCATATCCTGAGGAACTTGGAAAATTCCCCAACCACCGCTTTTCATAACACGATGTAACTCACTCATACATTGCATAGCATCGTCAACATGTTCTAGAACATGATTGCAAAATACAATGTCAAACTTATTATCGTCCAATGGAATCTTATGCAAATCAAAATGCATGTCCGCTATAGGTGAAACTAAGTCCCCGGTAAGGTAATTTAGATTCTTTTGATTTTTAAATGTCTTATGAAAGCACTGTTCAGGAGCAATGTGCAGTAAGTCATGTTTTTCTGTAAAGAAATTAGATTCATTTTTTAAATAGAGCCACATAAGTCGGTGACGCTCAAGGGTCAAATCGTAAGGACAAAGAACATTATCTCTATGCGCCACATTTGAACCGTAGGACAGAAATTTGCTAAAAGATTTTTCACAAACCGGACATTCCACTTTATTCCCTTTATATAATAAAGGAGCAAAAACTCGAAAAACATAACTCAATCGAATTAGCAATGGTCTAGGCAGTTTATTCAGTAAGAATTTATATAATTTTTTCATTATTCAAATATACGTACATTTTTGGTCATCAATAATCCATCAAATTGAATGTTACAAAAATATAAAGTTCAGTGTAAATTGAAACGAAATAATAGGAATAACGTAAATTTGACCATCCAATGAACAGAAAACTATTCATACTAATTCTTTTTTTTGCTCAAGTTTGTGTTTCTCAAACAGATAGCCTGCCGTTTCGTTCGTATAAAGAGAACTTGGTGATTCACAGTTCTCTAGGCTATAATGCTGCTCCTTTTTCATTAACCGGCGATTTTGGACAAGTTAATAAGCTAAAATACAGGGCTAATCTCAACCCCATCATGGGACTTGGTGTTGCCTACAAATGGTTTGCACTGAATGTCAATTTTAAACTACCCGGATACGTTAGAAACACGACCAATTATGGTCGAACCAACTATCTAGACCTTACTATGAAGTTCGGTATAAAAAAATGGTTTTTCAATATTGATTTACACGCGTATAGAGGTTTCGGAATTAAAGATGCAAATTTAATTTCAGAGAACCTTCCCGTGTCTAGTCGGAATATCTTATTGAATGACCAATTAAACACCTTTTCTTTTAGTATCAATGGTTATCGATTTCATAAAAAAGGTTTTAAAATGAAACCGGCACTCGGAATTGTTGGTAGGTATCTCAAAAAATCTTCCAGTTTTTATATAAAATACACTACTAATATTCATGGAATTGATGCTGCAAACAAAATAATGCCTCACACTTATTTCGAAAATGACAAAGCAATTCATCGTTCCAACAATATAAGTGCCTTTGACTTTGGTGCCGTGCCAGGATGGGCACACATCAATAATATAAATGGTTGGCAATATGGTATTCTAGCAGGGTTGGGTGGAGTAATTCAGACAAAAACTTATTCATTCGACGGTACTAATAGAGGTTTTCTTGGCTTAGCACCACGTCTAGACTTAAAAGTACAGGGAGGCTACAACGTGGACAGTTGGTTCCTTATGCTCACTTCATCTTTTGATAATAAAAGTATCCGTTTTAATGAGTTTCAGTATCAGCAAGTCTACTACTACCTAAGGCTGACTTACGGCTATCGATTTAAAAAGAATAAAAAATAATSNNTTAMWTWYTAATTTTWCCWARAKRSAAMNTMAGWYYNTAMAKTGWTMGTTTTAAGAACAAATGAATACTATGATTAAAAAAACAACAATACTCTCACTACTATTTTTTTGTTTCCTGTCAGTCTCATACACTCAAGAAAACAATAACAACCAACCACAAGTCACTATTGATCAAATAATTTCTCAAAATTCAATGACTCTGAGTTTTGATAATCAGAGAGAAATTAATGAAAATAAGCTTCCTCTTTTTAAATCAAGGCTTGTAAATTATTATACTGAGTTAGATGACATCAATTATGACTCTAATGACAATCGATTCATACTTACTTTAAATGTAACTGAGATTGAAAAAGAGGACTTGGATGGTATACTTAATCACTTCAATGTATACAACTACTCTATTGAAATAAAATAAAATTTACTATGAAACTTTTCAAGAAATTAATACTACTAATTACGTTATTCTTTGGGTTTAGCACATACTATTATTCTCAATGTAATACCAACACAACAATTTGTGATAATAACTCTTTAGCAGGACCTTTTAATTTCCAACCTGCCTCTGCTAACCCTTCTTCTTGTTTAGATTATTGGAATGGTCAGGGCTCTGCCAACTATGCTTATATTATATTATATATTACTCAAGGAGGAGATTTGAATTTATTGGTTGACGCAAATACTGGAGGTGGTTTTTTAGATGTAGCTGTTTTTGATATTACAAACCAAGGAGATCCCTGTAGTAGCATAGGTGTCGGCAACGAGCTATCTTGTAACTATGCCTCTGCAGCATCTGGTTGTGCTCAATTTGGTACTACATTTGGTTGTGCTGCAAGTGTAGCTGCACCTACTGTTCAAGCAGGAGACGTTATTATGATTTTAGTTGAAGACTGGAGTGATAGTCAAACAAGTTTTACTTTGCAGTTAGATAACGGTCCAGGTAGTGCTCAAACAGGTCCTCCTGATGCTACAATTACTCCCGTTGGTCCTTTTTGTGATGATGATGGCACGGTTCAACTGAATGCCGTTAACAATGGTGGTACATGGTCTGGCCCTGGAGTTAGTCCAACAGGTGTATTTGATCCTGCTGCAGCCGGTGTTGGTACTCATACTATTGACTATACTATTGGTTCTGCGCCTTGTGATGATCAAGGGCAAACTACAATTCAAGTTAACAACTGTAACACGTGTATTATCACTAATTTCGAAGTGAATGCATTTTTAGATAATTGTTCTGATACCTGGGAAATAGATGGTATTGTTGAATTTACAACTCCCCCTGCTGGTGGCGATTTAATTTTTGAAGATTGTGATGGCAATCAAACAATCATCGCTTCTGCACCTTTTGCAAATCCTGGCCTTATAAACTATAACCATACAGGACCCCTAGGTGATTTAGTTGGAGGGAATTGTGATTTTACAGTTTATTTCTCTGCAGATCCTCTTTGTACGCAGACAGTGACGATTAATCTACCTCCAATTACTCCTCCAGATGAAGCTGGTACAGTAACACCAAATCTTACAGGAAATGCTACAAACAACTATATTCTTTGTGATGGCGATGTGTTGGACGTTACTTCAGATGATAACTGGGCAATTCCACCAATTGCTCCAGGTAATGATCCTGGACTTGTTTATTTTATCTATACTTGTCCTCCGACTCCAGGAGGTGTCGGAGTAGATCCTGGAGCAGACCCATGTCTTGCAGGATATATAACTTCTGAAGATATTTCGTTATTAAATGATGGAGGTGATGCGGATCCATTTCTAAATTCAATTGGAATTGGGGCTGGTGACGAATTCTATATCGTTCCAATGACTTTAGGTTCTGTTAGTAACTTAACGTATCAAGCCGACTGCTATGATCTTGCCATTGATCAAATGGTTACTGCAACTTATTTGAATCCGATTACAACTTCTCAAACACAAGACTGTCAAGCAGGTACAGCGACTGTTACCATAAATGGTGGTATGCCATCTTTCGACGGCTCTCAATTCACCGCCTCCAACCTCGCTCCTGGCTCAGCAAGTTTTAATAACACCACAGCTAATGATGGAGGTACAATTACGATTTCTGGTTTAGTAGATGGAGATAACTGGTCATTTGATATTGTGGATGATAATGGTTGTCCAATTTCTGTTTCTGGAACTTTTACCGGTATAGAAGATGCAAGTTTCACATATCCTAACAATGTTTATTGCGAAACGCAACTCGATCCTTCTGCAAACATTACAGGAACACCAGGCGGTACATTTACTGTCAACCCAGGTGGTTTAACCGTTGACCCCAACTCTGGACAAGTAGATTTATCTTCCGCAACTGGAACCTATACCATTACGTATACTACACCAGACCCCGTTTGTTTTGATACCGAAGACTTTATTATAACGATTAATCCAGAGCCTATTATTGATCCTTTGGCTGATCAAGAAGAGTGTGGATCTTATACTCTCCCAGCTATTACAGGTACAAACCTTACAGGAAATGAAGCCTATTACGATGCACCAAATGGTGGTGGAACGCAGTATAATCCTGGAGACAATATTACAGCTGTTGGAACGACAACACTTTATATCTATGACGAAACAGGCACTGTTCCTAACTGTTCGGATGAAACATCTTTTGATGTAACCATTAACGTCTCTCCTATTGTTGATCCGCTAGCAGATCAAATAGAATGTGACTCTTATACACTTCCGGCTATTACTGGTACAAACCTTACAGGAAATGAAGCATACTTCACTGGTGCTGGTGGTACAGGAACACAAATGAACCCTGGTGATGTAATTAATACAGCTGGTACAACTACTCTATTTATCTATGATGAGACAGGTACTGTTCCCAACTGTTTTGATGAACAAACCTTTGATGTAACCATTAATCTTACACCAGCGATTGATCCATT